>NZ_JACIFA010000003.1 GCF_014197135.1 Sphingomonas zeae | reverse complement strand
TCGTCCGTCAGCCAAAACAGGTCGCTCATTACCAGTCTCCTCACGGAGCCTGAATCAGATCGCGACGCTCACATCAATGGGTCCTGACCCTAGGGATTAAATCGGACGTGCCTCTCGTTGTCTCTCCAGAAGTTAAGGAGAACGATGATGAAGAACCTTTTTTCCGGCACCGCGATCCTTGCTGCGGCATTTGTCGCGATGCCCGCTTCGGCCCAGCTGCTTGGTGGCGGCGGTGGCCTGGTCGGCGGTGGCGCTCTGGCGGGCCGGCTCGGCGGTGTCACTGGCGGCCTGACCGGCGGGGCGAACGGCACATTGAACGGCGCGAGCCAGAGCGGCCGCACCGCGACCGACATGGCGACCCGGACGCGCGCTTCGGTGCGGGGCGACCGCAATGTCGACCTGCGCCGTGGCCGAGTAGCGGCTTCGGGGGAAGCCGCCGGCAGCTCGACACTGAACAGCGCGACACGGGTCGGTAGCCAGTCGGGCGGCGCCAATGGCTCGGCCTCGGGCACCGTCGGCGGCGGCGTGGATGTCCAGCTGATCGGCACCGATGCGGTGCGCGATGTGGCGGGACGCGGGGTTAACACGGTCGGTAATGTCACCGGGCGGGCACGCGACACCGCCGGGGCGGTCGGCAACCGGGCGCGGGGTGCTGTCTCCAACCTGACCGAGCGCGCCGCCAATGCCAGTGGCGCTGTCACGGGCTCGGGCAGCGCGCTGGTCTCTGCTCAGGGACAGGGCGAAGTCACCAGCGCCGCCAAGTAACGGCGCTGTCGTTTAAGGGTGATGCGCCCGCCCCCCGAGGCCGGGTACATCGTCCTATTCAGGCCGGTATTCCTTGCGCAGCCGGCAGTTCGGCGATGTCGGAGGATTCGGACCAAAGGTTGATGCCGCCATCGTCCGCTGCCTGGTCGATCGCGGCCAGCTCCTCTACGGTGAAGTCCAGCCGCGCGACCGCATCGAGCGAGTCGTCCAGCTGCTCGACCGTCCGTGCGCCGATCAGCGCCGAGGTCACGCGGGGATCGCGCAATACCCAGGCGATCGCCATCTGCGCCAGAGTCTGCCCACGCGCCGCCGCGATCTCGTTCAGGCGTCGGGTGGCGGCCAAATTCTGGTCGGTCAGCAGTGACTGCGAAAGCGACCCGCCCCGAGTCGCGCGCGCATCCTGAGGCACGCCGTTCAGATATTTGCTGGTCAGCATTCCTTGCGCCAACGGCGAAAAGGCAATGCAGCCCGTCCCCAGTTCCTCCAGCGTCGCCAGCAGATCGCGCTCGATCCAGCGGTTCAGGATCGAATAGCTCGGCTGATGGATGAACAGCGGCACTTTCTCCTCAGCCAGGATCGCCGCCGCGCGCCGGGTCAGACCCGCGTCATAGGACGAGATGCCGACATACAGCGCCTTGCCCTGCCGGTGGAGCTGTACCAGCGCACCCATCGTCTCCTCCAGCGGCGTGGTCGGGTCGACCCGGTGCGAATAGAAGATGTCGACATAGTCGACGCCCATGCGCTTGAGGCTCTGGTCACAACTGGCGATCAGATACTTCTTGGATGAACCGATATCGCCATAAGGCCCCGGCCACATGTCCCAGCCCGCCTTGGTCGACAGGATCAGCTCGTCGCGGTGGGCGGCGAAGTCACGGGCCATCACGCGCCCGAAATTTTCCTCCGCCGAGCCGTAGGGGGGGCCGTAATTGTTCGCGAGATCGAAATGGGTGACGCCCCGGTCGAATGCGCGGCGCAGGATCGCGCGACCGGTCTCGAACACGTCGGTCCCGCCAAAATTCTGCCACAGCCCCAGGCTGATCGCGGGCAGCTTCAGCCCGCTGCGCCCCGTCCGGCGATAGGGCATCCGGCCGTCATAGCGCGCGGGGTCGGCGGTATAGGGATCGGGGAAAGCCATGACACAAATCCTCTTCGTTCTGACGCGCGGCTCTACGCCGCATGGGCGCTGTCGCCAATTTCTTCGATCAAGCCAGCAACTCGCTCAGCCGCGCGAGCCGGTCGTCGGCGCTTTCGAGGCGTTCCTTTAGCAGATAGCGCCCGTCCTTCTCCTCCAGCCCCTCAAGGCCGCCCAGATCGGTATCGCGGCCATGCGGAGTGAGCGCGATGGCAGCAGGCCCCGCATCGATCCGCGCGATGCCGAGCGACCGCATCCGCTCGCGCAACCGGGCAAGGATCAGCAGCGTCGCGGCATCCTCGGGCAGTTCGCCGAACCGATCCTCCAGCTCCGCCTCGAACGCATCGAGCGCGGCATCGTCGCGCAGTCGTCCCAGCCGGGCATAGAGCGAGATGCGCAGATCCTCGTCGGGTATCCATGTCTCAGGCAGCCGACCCTCGACACCGATGCGCAGTTCGGGTGTCCAGCGCTCGACCGTCTCACCGCGCGCGGTGCGCAGCGCGTCTTCGAGCAACTGCTGATACAGCTCGACGCCGATCAGCCGCATATGCCCGGCCTGTGTTTCGCCCAGCAAATCGCCCGCGCCGCGCATGTCGAGGTCGCGCGCGCTGATCGCAAAGCCCGCACCCAGCCGGTCGAAAGCCTCCAGCGTGCGCAGGCGTTTCAGGGTACGCGGCGCGATGGCATCCTCGCCCTTGGCGAACAGCAGCACCTGGCCCCGCCGATGGCCGCGACCGACCCGACCGCGCAACTGATGCAGCTGGGCCAGGCCGAAGCGGTCGGCATGGACGATCGCCATCGTATTGGCGCGCGGTACATCGAGACCCGCCTCGATGATGTTGGTTGCCAGAAGCACGTCGCCGTCCCCCCGTCCGAAACGGACCATGACGTCATCGATTTCGGCGGCGGGGAGCTTGCCATGCGCCTGCATGACCTCCAGCTCGGGCACGATCCAGGCGAGTTTCTCGGCGAGCGGCGCCATGTCGGCGATGCGCGGCACCACGACGAAGCTCTGCCCGCCGCGCGACCGCTCGCGCAGCAGTGCGGCGCGCAGCGTCTCGGGTGAGAAGGTCGAGACAGCGGTGCGGATCGGTTGGCGCCGGGCGGGGGGCGTGGCGATGATCGACAGCTGGCGCAGCCCGACCAGCGCGGCCTGGAGCGTACGCGGAATGGGCGTGGCGGATAGTGTCAGGACGTGGCCCGAGGACAGTGCTTGAAGACGCGCCTTGTCGGCGGCGCCGAAACGCTGTTCCTCATCGACGATGACCAGGGCCAGATCCTTGTACGTCACACCCTTGGCCGCGACCGCGCCGGTGCCGATCACGATCCGGATACTGCCGTCAGCGAGACCCGCCTTGACCCGGCGCTTCTCGGCGGGCGTCGACAGGCGCGACAGCCCGGCGACGGCGATGCCTGCCTCCTCGAACCGGGTGGCGAAGCTGTCCAGATGCTGGCGGGCCAGCACGGTGGTCGGCGCGGCGACGATCACCTGTCGCCCGGCCAGCGCGGCGATGGCGGCGGCGCGCAGGGCGACCTCGGTCTTGCCGAAGCCGACGTCGCCGACCACCAGCCGGTCCATCGGGCGCCCGGAGGCGAGGTCGGCCCGCACCGCCTCGATCGCGGTCAGCTGGTCCGGCGTCTCGCTGTACGGAAAGCGGGCCGCGAACCGTTCATAGTCGGCGACCGGGGGATCAAGGACCGGGGCATGGCGTCCGGCGCGTTCGGCGGCCATCTCGGTCAGCTGGCGGGCGGTCTGGGCGATCGCCTCGTCTATGCCGCGGCGTCGTTCATGCCAGCTTTTCCCGTCGAGCGTGTCGAGGCGAACCGCGTCGTCCTCCCCGCCATAGCGCCATAGCCGGTCGGTTTCGGCAATGGGGACCAGGCGCGTGGCACCCCGCGCATATTCCAGTTTGACCGCGTCGCTCGTGACGCCATCCTGGCCATCGATCGCCTGCAGTCCGGTCACCGTGGCGATGCCGTGATCCTCGTGAATGACAGTGTCACCAACGCGAATCTCGGCGGTCTGCATCAACGACAGGTCGACGCGTGGCGCGATTCCTTCTTCGCGTTCGGCCCGGCTGCCCAGCAGATCGGCGGCACTGACCGCCAATATGCCGTCGCGCGCGAACCCGCGCCCGGCTGGAGCGGCGAGCGTCAGAAGCGATCCGGCCTTGGCCTTCGCGATCTCCTGCCAGCTTGCGACGCGGGTTGCAGTCTTGCGCAGGACATTGTCGAAGCGTTTGCCCAGAAAGCGCAGGTCGCGTTCACTGCCGATCAGGACGACGCGGCCGCCCTCCTTCATCGCCGCACGGGCGGTGGCGGCGAAATCACGCAGGGGCGCGCGGCTTTCGACAAAGCGCGCGGGTGGCTCGGCCAGACGCGCTATGGTGGAGGTTTCGCGCTGGCCAAGCGCCTTTTGCCAGGCGTCATCCGCGAGCATGTCGCGTGCCACACGCTTCGAACCCCGTCTGGCGACATCGGCGCTCAACAGCAGCAGACGGCGCCGACGCTCATCGGCGGCGGGCTCGATGATGACGCAAGCACTGGGCAGATGGTCGAGCAGGCTGGTCGGTGTCGTGCCGAGTGGCGGCTCGGCCACCCGACCCAGCTCGCGCCGTTCGATCTCGCCCGTGCTGCGCTGGTCGGCCGCATCGTAGGAGCGGATCGCGATGATCCGACCATCGCCGACCTCAATGCGCAGCGGCTGTTCGGCATCGGCGGGAAATATGTCGAGCACCTGGCCCCGCAGCGCCACCTCGCCGGGCTCGTCGACCCGCTCATCGGCGATATAGCCCAGGTCGAGCAGCATCGCGTGAAGCTCGGCAAGGTCGCAGGGATCGTCGAGTGCGACGCGGGGCGGCTCGGCGGCGAAGGTCTCGGGCGGGGGCAGCGCGCGCGCCAGGGCCTCGCCGGACGTGACGACGGCAATGCGGCCGCGGTCCTCCGCAGCCAAAGCCATCTGGATACGATGCAGCGCCGACACCCGCTGCCCGACATTGGCGGGGGACGCCGGGGCGTCGTCGCCCGGTAGCGCGTCGGAGCCGGGGCAGAACAGGATGGTCGCGTCGGGGGACATTGCGCTGAGCATTCGCGTCACGCCGAGCGCACGCGCCTCGTCGGTGACGGCAAGCAGGATGTCCGACCGGTCGAGTATCTCTGCCGCGCCGGCTACCAGCTCGGCCACGCCCAGCGCCGGCGCGGGTCCGTCACGGGAGGGGGGCATGGTGGCGATCTCGGCGTGGGACAATATGCGCAACGAACAGCACTCCAGCAAAGACGGCGGACTTTTCGGAACGGGCAGGAGGAACGCCCGTTCCGGCCTGGATCAAAGACTTATCGGGGCAGCTTGGCGGAACCGTAGCGGACTTTGACACTTCATCGCGGGGACGGTTGATCTCTATCGATGATCGACATCACCCGAGCACCGGCTGCACTGCCCAAGGAGAGAGACGATGGATTTGGGTATCAAGGGGCGCATCGCGCTGATCAGTGGAGCGGACTCGGGCATGGGCAAGGAAACTGCACGCCTGTTGCTGGAGGCGGGCGTCCGGGTTGCCCTGACCGACAAGCCGGACGGTACGCTGGACCAGGCGATGGAAGAACTGTTGCCGCTGGGGGACGTGATCGCGATCGCTGGCGATGTCACCAGGCCTGACGAGGTGCGGAACATCTGGACGATGGTGCGCGAACGGCTCGGCGATCCCGACATCTACATCAACGCGGCGGGCGTGACGGGGGCGACGGGCGACTTTCTGAAGATCGATGACAAGGGCTGGCAGGACACGCTCGACATTGATCTGATGGGCGCGGTGCGGATGTGCCGCGAGGCGATCCCAGCGATGCGCACCAAGGGCTGGGGGCGCATCGTCCTGTTCGCTTCGGAGGATGCGGTGCAGCCCTATGTCGACGAACTTCCTTATTGCGCCGCGAAGGCCGGCATCCTCAGCCTGGCGAAGGGACTGTCCAAGGCTTACGGCCCAGACAATGTGCTGGTGAACACCGTCTCGCCTGCCTTCATCGCGACCCCGATGACGGATGCGATGATGGAAAAGCGCGCCAAGGAAAAGGGCGTCGGCTTTGACGAGGCGATTGCGAGTTTCCTGGACGAAGAGCGCCCCGGCATGGTGTTGAAGCGGCGCGGCCGGCCCGAGGAGGTCGCCGCCGCGGTCGCGTTCCTGGTCTCAGAGCGCGCAAGCTTCATCAACGGGGCGGGGCTCCGCATCGATTCCGGTTCGGTTTTCACCATCGCGGGCTGATCCGGCCAGCTTGGCGTCCGTCCAGCAATCGGCTTATATCCTTCCC
Organism: Sphingomonas zeae; assembly: GCF_014197135.1. Lineage (GTDB taxonomy): Bacteria > Pseudomonadota > Alphaproteobacteria > Sphingomonadales > Sphingomonadaceae > Sphingomonas > Sphingomonas zeae. The sequence continues at coordinate 372,133 of NZ_JACIFA010000003.1, read as the reverse complement.
AAAAGCTCGGGAGGGATGGAAATGCAACGAATGGCTTGGTGGCTGGCGGGCTTGACGTTGCTGGCCACCGGCGGGGCTTCCGCCCAGCAGGTGGAAGCCCCGTCACTTGGCGCAACCAATTATGCCTTTGGCGGCGCGATGACCGCACCCGCCACCCGCCCTACGTTCGGCGACGAGTTTGCAAAGACGATCGACAGGCGCCGCTGGCGCTGGGACATAAGCCAGAACAAGACGGGCTGGCCCAATCACGAGCTGCAATATTATGCGGGGCCGGACCGGACCAACGCCCGGATCGAAAGAGGCGCGCTGGTCATCGAGGCGCGGGCGGAGGCGCTGCGCAACGAGCCCGATTGGGGCGGCCAGCGCTATAGCTCGGCCAAGCTGGTGACGCAGCAGACCCTGGGCTACGGTTTTTATGAGGTGCGCGCGCAGCTGCCTTGCGGACGGGGCATGTGGCCCGCCATTTGGCTGCTGCCCATGGATGGATCGCGCTGGCCCGACGGAGGCGAGATCGACATCATGGAAATGGTCGGATGGAACCCCGACGTGATCCACGCGACCGTCCATTCCGCCGCCTTCAACCACCGGCTGAAGACGCAGCGCGGTGCCGAGGTGCGCGTGGCGGGGGCTTGTACGGACTATCACCGCTATCAGCTGGACTGGACGCCCGACACGATTACGATCGGGGTCGATGGTCGGGCCTATATGCGGGTGAAGAACGACCAGCCGGGCGGCGCGGCGGCCTGGCCGTTCACCCGGCCCTATTCGCTGATCCTGAACCTGGCGGTCGGCGGGGACTGGGGCGGGCAGAAGGGCGTCGACGACGCCGCGCTGCCCCAGGCGATGAAGGTGGATTACGTGCGCTATTGGCAGCGCTGACCATCCTCCCCGGCACGGGGAGGATTTACAGCAACGTCCCCGACAGGATCGCCAGCGCGATGGTGAAATAGATCACCAGCCCGGTGACATCGACCAGCGTTGCGACGAACGGGGCCGAGGCGCTCGCCGGGTCGAAGCCCATCCGTTGCAGCAGGAAGGGCAGCATCGAGCCCGCCAGTGAACCGAAGGTCACGATGCCGACCAATCCGGTGCCGACGGTAGTGGCGACCAGCACCCAATGCGGTCCGTAATCATAGAAGCCGAGCGTCTGCCACAGCGCAATCCGCGCCATGCCCAGCAGGCCCAGGATCGCACCCAGGGCCATGCCCGCGGGCAGTTCGCGCAGCGCCACCCGCCACCAGTCACGCAGGCGGACCTGCCCGAGTGCCAGCGCGCGGATGATGAGCGATGTGGCCTGGCTGCCGCTATTGCCGCCCGAACTCATGATGAGCGGGATGAACAGGGTGAGCACGACCGCGCGTTCCAGCTCGGATTCGAAATGCTGCATCGCGCTGGCGGTCAGCATCTCGGAGAAGAACAGGATGCTGAGCCACCCGGCGCGTTTGCGGATCATCGCAAGGAAGCCGGTTTCCAGATAGGGGCCGTCGAGCGCCTCGACGCCGCCGAACTTCTGCGTATCCTCGGTATAGGCGGCGACGAGCGCATCGAGCACGTCGTCGACCGTGACGATCCCCATAGGGCGGCCCTGTTCGTCGACGACGGGCAGCGCCAGCAGGTCGTGGCGGCGGATCAGATGCGCGACTTCCTCGCGGTCGGTGGTCGGCGCGACGGTGATCGGGTCATGGCCGCGCGCCAGGTCGATCACGCGCGAGGTCGGCTCGGCGGCGATCAACTGGCGCAGCGAGACGGTGGCGACCAGCCGCCCCTGCGGTTCCAGCAGGAACACCGAATAGACGGTTTCGCGGCTCCGTTCGACGGTGCGGATATGCGCCAGTATCTCGTCAACCGACGCTTCGGCCGGGCAGGCGACATATTCGGTCGTCATCATGCCGCCCGCGCTGTCAGGCGGCCAGCGGAGCAAAGTCTCGATCGAGGCGCGCACGGTGGCAGGCAGCCCGGCGCGCAGCGCGGCCGCGTCTTCCTCCTCCATGTCGGACAGCACGTCGGCGGCGCGGTCCTCGGACATCTGCGAAAGGAGGGCGACCGCGCGGGCCGGGGCCAGGCGCGACAGGATATCGGCAGCGCAGCGCAGTTCCGGGCTGTCGAGCACGGCTACGGCGCGAGCGTCCGGCATCTGGGTTAGCGCGTCGGCTGCCTCCTCGACGGGGAGCGACTGCAACGTATCGACGAGATCGGCGATGGACAGGCCGCGCCGGGAGGAACGGAAACCGGCGGCCACGCCGGCAATCAGATCGTTGACCATTTCAAACCTTTCGTCCGCACGACCCGGGGCGGACGAAAGCCAGTTGCGAAACTAGCGGACGACCCCGAGGCGTGCGGCGCTACTGGAACTGTCGCTGGACATGTTCTCGCTTTCTGGAACGACGCGGGGGCTCCCGCGCCTGCGCCGCCCTCTGATCCTGCGCGCTGCAATCGTCAACACCCGGAGGCTACCTGACAAAATTTTAATCTGGGCAGCAAGGTTTCGGCGGGGCGGCTCCGTCTGGAGGGACAAAGGCACATAAAGGGGACCTTATCCGTGCATCGCCTGCTCTTCGCCTCGACCGCCACGCTTGCCCTGGCGGCGGGGACGGCCACCTCGGCCCAGACCGTCATCGACACCAAGCGGACCGCGCCCGTCCGCACCGCAACCGTGAATAACGGGGCTGCCGCCGACATCAGCATCGTCGCGGCGGGCAGCGTGGTGACGACCGGCAGCGGCACTGCCGTCACCATCGACAGCAACAACAAGCTGACCAATGCCGGGACCATCCAGACGACCGACGCCAATGATGCGATCGGCATCGGTGCGGCCGCAGGCGTGACGGGCGAAATCGCCAACAGCGGCAAGATCATCATCGACGAGACCTATACGCCCGTCGATATCGACAAGGACGGCGACCTGGACGGCCCTTTTGCGCAAGGGGCGCGACGGACCGGCATCCGCACGTCCGGCGCGTTCACGGGCAACATCACCAACAGCGGCGAGATCACGATCAAGGGCAATGATTCCGCCGGGATCGCGCTCAACGGGCCGCTGACCGGCAATCTGGTCCAGTCGGGCAAGATCAACGTGCTGGGCGATCGCTCGGTCGGCCTGCGTACGGGCGCGGTGTCGGGCAATGTCACCATCGGCGGCTCGATCGTCGCGGTCGGCGAAGGCGCGGTCGGCGCGCGGGTCGACGGCGATATCGGCGGCGCGCTGAACATCGAGGGCGGGATCGGTTCGACCGGCTATCGCTACACGACGCCGCCCGCCGATGTGTCGAAGCTGGACCCGGATGACCTGCTCCAGGGCGGATCGGCCCTGGTCGTCGGCGGCAATGTCGCCGGCGGCGTCACGCTGGGGAATGCGACCGGCAAGGCGGCGGACCTCATCACCAACGGCGCGGCCCCGACGATGCAGATCGGAGCGGCAACCCGTGCGGTCGTGATCGGCGCGACTGGCGGGACGACGCCGGCGCCCGGACTGGTCGTGAACGGCCGCATCACGTCGGTCGGGGTGTATAGCGGCATCCGCTCGACCGCGCTGGCGATCGGTGGCCTGGGCGGCAACGTCCAGATTGCGCAGGGCGTCGCGATCGGCGGTACGGTGCAGGCGACCGCCAACGGTGCCGAGGCGACCGCGATACGGTTCGGAGCCGGAGCCTCGACGCCGGAACTGCGCAACGGCGGCAGCATCACTGCGACCGGGGGCGGCGCGCCGGGCGTGCTGACCAGCGCCGTTCTGATCGAAGCGGGGGCTTCGTTGCCCACGATCCGCAACACCGGATCGATCCGGGCGTCGTCCGCGTCGGCCAACGCCACCGCGATCCTCGACCGTACCGGCGGCCTGACCCTGGTCGAGAACGCCGGGGCGATCGCGGGCGCTGGCGCGGACAGCTCGCGCAGCGTCGCCATCGACCTGTCGGCGAACACCAGCGGCGCGGTCGTGCGTCAGATCGCGCCCGCCACCGGAGCCGCCGCGCCCAGCATCACCGGCGCCATCCGATTCGGCAGCGGCGACGACCGGCTTCAGATCGGCGCGGGCTCGGTCAGCGGGGATGTCGGCTTTGGTACGGGCAACAACCGGCTGGAGATGAGCGGCACCGGAACCTATGCGGGCACCGCCACCTTCGGAACCGGCGCCGACACGCTGACCATCGCGGACACGGCGCGTTTCAACGGCGTGGCGGACTTTGCCGGGCAAGGCCAGGATCTGGTGGCGATCACCGGCAAGGGGGTGTTCTCGGGGCGGCTTGCCAATGCCGCCCATGTCGCGGTCACGGTCGCGAATGGCGGTGGCACCTTCGCGGCCACTGGCGTGACCAACATCGCCTCGCTGAGCCTGGGCGACCAATCGATCTTGAGCGTCGCGCTCGACAAGGCCAATCCGACGGGCAATCTGATCCAGGTGGGCGGTGCGACGACGATCGGCGCGAACAGCCAGCTGGCGCTGCGGGTGTCGGGCGGAACCGACGTGACCGGCCGTTATGTCGTTTTGCGTTCGGGCACGCTGACGGGCGCGAGCAACCTGACGCTCGCGCCCTCGGCCATGCCCTTCCTTTACAAGGGCGCGATCGTTGCCGCGCAATCCAACGAGATCGCGGTCGAGGTCAGCCGCAAGGCCAAGACCGAACTGGGCCTCAGCAACGCGGGCGTCAGCGCCTTCGACGCGATCGATGCGGCGATCGGCAGCGACGCCAAGCTGTCGGACGCGATCCGGGGCATCTATGACGGCGCGGCCTTCCGCGGTGCGGTCGAACAGATGCTGCCCAACTATACCGGCAGCGTGTTCGAGGGCGTGACCCTGGCCTCGCGCGCCGCCGCCGCGCAGCTTCGCGAACCGGCGGGCGAGTTCAGCGAGGAAGGCAAATGGGGCTATTGGCTGACCCCGCTCGGTTGGGATGCGTCCAAGGGCACGCGCTCGACCCGCAGCTATGACGTGCGCGGCTGGGGTGTCAGCGGTGGCATCGAGCACAAGACCGATGCGGGCAATTTCGGGGCTTCGCTCTCCTATATGAGCGGCCGCGACAATGAGGGTTCGGCGGTCAACCGCGTCAACCACAGCCAATATGAGCTGGCCGGCTTCTGGCGTGCCCGTTGGGGTGCATTGGCGGCGCAGGCACGTGGCTCGGCGGCCTTCCTGTCCTTTGACTCGCAGCGCCAGTTCGACGGCGTGGTCGGCACCGAGGCGGTGCAGCGCCGCGCGACCGCCGACTGGAAGGGAATGCTCTATTCGGGATCGGGCTCGGTCTCGTGGGAGCATTGGGTCGGCCAGTTCAACGTGCGCCCCATCCTGGCGGTCGACTATTACCGGCTGAACGAGGATGGCTATCGCGAGGCGGGCGGCGGCACCGGCTATGACCTGACGGTGCGCAAGCGGACCAGCGACGAACTGGCGCTGACCGCCAGCGTTGCAGCGGGCATCAACTTTGGTGGCAATGACCGCTATTCGCAGTGGAGCCGACTGGAGATCGAAGGCGGTCGGCGCGAGCGGATCGCGGGTACGCTGGGCCGCACGGTCGCCAGCTTCGGCAACGGCACGCCCTTCATCCTCGACCCCGAGGCCCGCGACGGCGGCTGGGTCGGGCGCGTGCGCGCGATCACCGGCACCAGCGAAATCCGGTTGAGCGGCGAAGTAAATGCCGAACAGCGGCTGGGCAACGTCGCGCTGTCGGCACGCGCCGCCTTGCAATTCGCCTTTTGACGGGGTTCGTCCGCGTGCATCCCCCCTGTAGCGTGCGCGGGCGACGGGAGCCCCACCTTGCGTCCCGGTGGGGCTCCTTTTCACGGGAGGCTGGTTCGTCTAAACGACGGCACTCCCATTTGATTTTGCCGGTTTCCACCATGCCGCCCACCGGGCTTGAGGCCGTTTTCCTTGCCAATCGCGACAAGCTCGTCCGTTTCCTGACGGCACGCGGAGCGGGCGATGCGGCGGAAGATCTGGTGCAGGATTTGTGGTTGAAGGTCGCAGGCCGGATGGACGGCCCGATCGCCAATCCGCTGGCCTATCTCTACCGCGCCGCCGACATGCTGATGATCGATCGCTATCGGTCGCGGCGGCAGGCGGAGCTGCGCGAGCAGGACTGGGCCGAGGGGCAAGGCCCCGAAGCGCCCCCCGGCACCGAACGCGCGGTGGCGGCGCGCCAGACCGCCGAACAGGTTGCCGCCACGCTGGCGGGCTTGGGCGAGCGGACAGCCACGGTATTTCGCCGCGTCCGGGTCGACGGTATCGCTCAGCGTCAGGTGGCGGCCGAACTGGGTGTCAGTATCAGCACTATCGAGAGCGATCTCCGTATGGCGGCCCATGCGTTGGCCGCGCTGAAGGAACGGATCGGATGAGCCAGGACCGCAACTCCCCCATGCACGGCGTCGATACGGTCGCGATCGACTGGGCGCTGCGCATGGCCGATCCGGCGCGGGCCGACTGGGACGCCTTCACCGACTGGCTGGAGGCCGATCCCGGCCATGCCGAGCGGTACGACCGGGCGGCCATGACCTTGCTCGACGCCGAGCAGGCGCTGGCCGCGCATCCCGACGTGCCTGTCCCGATCGAGCCGGAACCCGTGCGACGCCGACCATTGCGCTGGATCGGTGGCGCGGTGGCGGCGGCGCTGGTCGGGGCGATCGGCGTGACAGCGTGGCAGGACCGGCCCCAGCCCTACGCCATCGAGACTGCCGCCGGGCAGACACGCCGCATTCCGCTGTCGGACGGCAGCGTCGTGACGCTGGCGGGTTTGAGCCGGATCGAGCTGGACCATGCCGAACCGCGCCGGGCGATGCTGTCGCGCGGCGAGGCGTTGTTTCAGGTGCGGCATGACGCACGGCACCCCTTTGCCGTTCAGGCGGGGGCGGTCGCGCTGGTTGATCTGGGTACCGTGTTCGACGTGCGGCTGGGCCAGCAGACCCGCGTCGCTGTCGCGGAAGGCGCGGTGATGGTCGACCCCAAAGGCGCCGCGCTTCGCCTCGACGCCGGGCAGGCGGTGACGGTCGAAGGCGATCGACTGATCCGCTCCACCGTCCAGCCCGATGAGGTCGGTGGCTGGCGCGAGGGCAGGCTGGCCTTTGACGGGGCGCCGCTGGGCATGGTGGCGGAGGATGTGTCGCGCTTCCTCGCCCAGCCGGTGACGGTCGCGGCCGCCATCGCCACGCGGCCCTTCCGGGGGACGATCGACCTGGAAGCAGTGCGCCACGATCCGGCGGTGCTCGGGCCGTTGATGGACGTGAAAGTGCGGCGGGTCGCATCAGGCTGGACGCTGGAACCGCGCGAGTGAGACCGGTCGGGGGTGGTATCGGATGCGTGATGGCGGTGGTGGCGGCGATACCCGCGACCGCCGCCGATCGCGTCTCGCTCGACCTGCCCGCCGGAACCGTCGGCGTGCAGGTGATGGCGCTGGGCCGGGCGGCGCGGGCCAATATCGTCGTGCCCGACGCCGGTCTGTGGCGTCGTCCGGTGCCCCGCTTGCGTGGGGCCTTGTCAGTCGAGCAAGCGCTGGCCGCCATCGCACGCGGCAGCGGTGCGCGGGTCGAGGCGCTGGGGCCGGGAAGCTGGCGATTGACCCCCCGCCTCCGCTCGCCCGCTCCGAAGCCGCCCCCTCGTCGTCTACCCCCTGCCGATGTGCAGGGCGAGGATGTCATTGTCACCGCCAGTAAGCGCGACACGACCCGCGATCACTTCGCGGGGCAGGTGGTGCAGGTGGCGGGGGCTGATCTGGAACTGGGCGGCGCAGGGGGTACATCAAAGCTGGCCGATCGGATGACGGCGATCGCCTCCACCTATCTGGGCGCGGGGCGCAACAAGCTGTTTATCCGGGGCATCGCCGACTCCAGCTTCACCGGCCCGACCCAGGCGACGGTGGGGCAGTATTTCGGCGACCTGCGGCTGAGCTACAATGCGCCCGACCCCGATCTGCGGCTTGCCGATCTGGCAGCGGTGGAAGTGCTGGAGGGGCCGCAGGGCACGCTTTACGGCGCCGGGTCACTGGGCGGCCTCATCCGGTTGGTGCCCAACGCGCCCGATCCGACCCGCGCGGGAGGATCGGCAATGCTCGGCGGCTCGGCGACTACCAACGGTGCGCCGGGCGCTGACGCGCAAGCGGTGCTAAACCTGCCGGTGATCGCCGACCGGGTGGCGATCCGCCTGGTCGCCGACAGCGCCAGCGAGGGCGGCTATATCGACAAGCCGCTGCTCGGCCGCACCGATGTCAACCGGACCCGGATCTTCGGGGGCCGCGCGGCGGTAAAGGCGGATCTGGGCGGTGGCTGGAGCGTCGAGGCGGTCGGGATTGGCCAGCGCATTCGCGGTGCCGACAGCCAATATGCCGATCGGGATGGTCCGCCACTGACCCGCTCCGCCCCCGTGACCGAAGGTTTTTCGGCGGATTTCGGACAGGCCCAACTCATCCTGTCGGGTCAGATCGGGCAGGTGCGATTACGGTCCAGCAGCGGCATCACGGCGCACGATCTGATGGAGCGTTATGACGCCACCCCGCCGGGCGGCCCGGTGCAGCTCTTCGCGCAAGCCAATGCGACGCGGATGCAGGCCAACGAGACCCGCGCCTGGCATTCCGCCCCCGACGGGTCGGGCTGGCTGGCAGGGTTCAGCTATCTCCACAACCGCACCCGCCTGACCCGGCTGTTTGGCGAGCCTGGCCAGCTGCTTCCGCGCACCGGCGTCGTCAACACGGTGGAGGAGGCGACGCTCTATGGTGAGGCGAGCCTGCGGTTGTTACCGGGCCTGCTGACCACCGGCGGCCTGCGCGTCACCCGCTCGGTGCTTGACGGCGCGGGCGAGGATTTGCCGCTCGCTTTGTCCCTTCAGGCCCTGACAAGGCTGCGCGAGGTCACGGCGCGGCGGGCGCAGACCATCCTGCTGCCATCCGCCTCCGCGCTGATCGACCTGACGTCCGGCGCGCAGCTTTTCCTGCGCTATCAGCAGGGCTTCCGGCCCGGCGGACTCACGATCGAGGGGCCGCTGGTCCGCCGTTTCCGCAACGACCGGGTCGCCACGATCGAGGCGGGCTTGCGTGCCGGGCGACCGGGACGCGATCGTTTCGACGGATCGCTGACGCTGGCGCATACCGCATGGCGCGACATCCAGGCCGATTTCATCGACGCGACCGGGCTGCCCAGCACCGCCAATATCGGCGACGGCCAGCTCTGGACCATCGAGGCGCTGGCGGGTTTCCGTATCGCCGAGGGGCTGAGGGTAGAGGGCGCGGTGTCCTATAATGATAGCCGCATCGACGAGCCGTCGAGCGCGCAGGTGTTTGCGCTGATGGACGGACAGTCTGCCGACCGGGCCGCCATCCTCGCGCGGCTCAGCCAAATCCCCAATATTGCGCGCTTCACCGGGCGGGCTGGGGCGGTCTATCGCCGGATGCTCGCGGGCGGGCGCGATCTGCGCGTCGATGGCTGGCTGCGCTATGTCGGATCGTCGCGGCTGGGCGTCGGCCCGGTCCTGGGCGAGCGTCAGGGCAGCTATCTCGACAGCGGCGTCACCGCGCGGCTGGGGCTGGGCCGTTACGGCGTGACGGCGGGGATCACCAACCTCGCCGACGTGCGCGGCAACCGCTTCGCGCTGGGCACGCCCTTTACGACGGGGCGCGATCAGGTGACGCCGCTGCGGCCGCGCACGCTTCGCATCGGGCTCGACGCCACCTTCTGATCAGCGGCGGGTGAACAGTGACAGCGGGATCGCGGCCGCCATGGCGCGATAGCCCGCCATGCTGGGATGAAGGTGATCGCCCGAGTCATAAGCGGGCAGCAGTCGGTCGGGTTTGGCCGGATCGCGTATCGCCTGGTCGAAATCGACCACGCCGTCGAAGATTCCCGCCGTCCGGATGAAACGATTGATGGCCTGTCGATCCGCCTCGGTTTCGGGGCCGGGATGATAATATTCGCTGCCCTGGAACGGCGTGATCGTGCTGACGATCAGGCGGATGCCATGCGCATGGGCGCGCTCGGCCAGTTGGCGATAGGCTTGGGTGATCCGGCGCACCATCTGCTGGTGCGTGACGGCGTCAACCGGATGCTCGCGCGTCATCACCCCCAGATCATTCACGCCTTCCAGCAGGATCGCATGGGTGACGCCCGGCCGCGCGATAACGTCGCGGTCGAAACGCGCCATCAGATTGGGGCCTAGCCCGTCGAGCAGCACCCGGTTGCCGCCGATGCCGGCATTGACCACCGAGAAGGTCCGCGTGGCGGGTGACGCCGCCAGCCGGCGTGCGAGATCGTCGGGCCAGCGGGTATTGGTGTCGTCGGTGATGCCGTAACCGTCCGTGATCGAGTCGCCGATCGTCACGACCGTTTGCTTCTGTACGGCATCGCGAACCTCGATATCCGACAGGTGCCACCAGCCGCCGATCGTCTGGGCGTCGGCCAGGGTGGTGCGCGCGGTGGCGTCGCCCGCGACCAGAAAGGTCTTGGAACGCGCGCCCGAATGGCCGGTCGGCGCGGTAACGGCTTCAGGGAAATACAGGCTGACCGCCACATCGCGTCCCGCCTCGACGGGGAGGGGGATCGGATCGGAATAGAGCTCCGCGCCCGGCGGCACGATCACCTCGGCGGCCCCGTCGAAGCGTACTGGCAGGATCGCTGGCACCTCTGAGCGGCCTGGCGTCGCCAGACCGATGCTGGCTGCCCCGATCTTCAGCGGCGTGGTGCCTGCGACGTTCGAGAGTCGCAGGCGGAGCGTCCTGCCGCTGGCGGTCAGGTGGACGATCTGGCGAATGGTCGCTGGCCCGGCCTTGGCAAGCTTGTCGGCGTTCGGCCCGTCTATCCGCATCTGGGATGAGCCCCAGGCCGGTATCCAGCGGACATCGCCTATGGGCGCCGCGGCCGTCATCGTCACGCTGAGCGCGATCAGACCGGCGGCCCGGTAAAACTGGCTGAAAGGCGTCATGGCCATCCTCTCCCTTTCGTCGGTCCGCGCTTGCGGCTTGGCTCTATGGTAGCGATAACGGGGGGGAAATCCAATGAAGAACGCCCCTTATCAAGGACGGGGCCAGGAGAGAGACGATGCGCGACCTGTTTCTGTCGGCGGCCCTGACGGCGCTGATCCCCAGTGTTGCCTGGGCTGCGCCGGATTGCAGCGGGCCGGTCGTGGCGTGCAAGCGTGCGATGCCGGGGGCGCTGTCGCTCTTGACGCCGGGGCGCGTGGCAACCATCGTCATCGATGCGCGTGACGAGCCCGGCGTGGCACGGGCTGCGACCGATTTGGTCGCGGACTTGAAGGCCGTCGGCGGCGGCGATGTCCGCCTGGCCAGGGACGTATCCGGCGATGCGACGATCATCGCGGGAACGCTCGGCCACAGCGCAGTGATCGATGCACTGGTGACGGCGGGCAAGCTCGATGTCTCCGGCCTTGCGGGTCAGTGGGAAGGCTATGTCGAGCAGGTGGTCGACAACCCTGCGCCTGGTATTGCCCGTGCCCTGGTCATAGCCGGGTCGGATCGGCGCGGCACCATTTTCGGTCTGTACGACATCAGCGCCAAAGTGGGCGTCAGCCCCTGGACCTGGTGGGCCGATGTCCCTGCGCGGCGTCACCCAATTTTGTATCTGACGGCGGGACGCGTCGCGGATCGTCCGGTGGTCAAATATCGCGGCATCTTCATCAATGACGAGGAGCCGGGCTTCGGCAACTGGGCACGGACGAAGCTCGGAGGGGTCAACCATTTGGCCTATGAGAAGGTGTTCAACCTGCTGCTGCGCTCCAAGGCCAATTTCATCTGGCCCGCCATGTGGGGCAAGTCGCTCTGGGAGGACGATCCCGCCTCCGCCCCGCTGGCGCAGGAGATGGGCGTGCTGCTTGGCACCTCGCACCATGAACCCATGCAACGCGCGCAGGCCGATTGGAAGCGCGAGGGGAGCGGCCCTTGGGACTATACGAAGAACGCCGCCGCGCTGCGGGCCTTTTGGCGTAAGGGGATCGAACGGCGCGGCAGGGCCGAAGACCCCGTGACCATCGGGATGCGCGGCGACGGCGACGAGCCAATGACCGAGGGCACCGCAATCGACCTGCTCCAGCGGATCGTCCGGGACCAGCGAAAGATCATCGCCGACGTGACCAAGCGCCCCGCCACCGAGACACCGCAGGTCTGGGCGCTCTACAAGGAAGTGCAGGATTATTACGACAAGGGGATGCGCGTGCCCGACGACGTGACCCTGCTGTTTGCTGACGACAATTGGGGCAATATCCGCCGCCTGCCGCCGATCGGGGCGCGCCGCGCCGGGGGGGCGGGGGTTTATTATCACTTCGATTATGTCGGCGGTCCGCGAAACTACAAATGGCTCGATACCAACGCGATTCCGCGCGTGTGGCAACAGATGCGGATGGCCGATGACTATGGCGCGGATCGGCTCTGGATCGTCAATGTCGGCGATCTCAAGCCGATGGAATATCCCATCAGCTTCTTCCTCGACATGGCGTGGAACCCCAAGCGCATGGGTCTGGCCGCGATGCAGGCCTATCCGGCGAGATGGGCATCCGAGCAGTTCGGCGCGAGCCACGGAGCCGAGATCGGTACACTCCTGACCCGCTATGGCCAACTGGCCAGCCGTCGCAAGCCCGAGCTGATCGACGCCACGACCTATGGCTATACCGATGGCGAATGGGCGCGGGTGCTGGGCGAGTGGAACGCGCTGGACGCGCAGGCCCGCCGGGTCGGACCGACTTTGGCCGCCGGGCTGAAGGACGCCTATTACGAGCTGGTTCTCCACCGGATCGAAGCGATGACGAACCTCCACCGTCTGTACGAGGCGGTCGCGGCCAATCGGGCGGCGGCGCAGGCAGGAGATGCCGCCAAGGCGAGGCGCTTCGCCGAGGCTGCGCGGGGTTACTTTGCCCAGGACGCTGTGATCCGCCGCCGCTATGAGGTCGAAACGGCCGGCGGCAAATGGACCAGCATGATGGCCCAGACGCATATCGGCTATACCGGCTGGCAGCAGCCCGATACCGATGTCATGCCCGCGCTAGCGACCATCGAGAAGCCGCTCCCGCTGCCGCCGGTCGCGCCGAAACCGCCGGTTCGGATCGCCGCCGATGCCGGTCGGGCGGTCGACGGGCGCGGCATCCGATGGCAGCGCGTGCCGGGCTTCACGGCCGAGGGCGCGGCGATGGTCGCGACGCCGAATACCGTGCCCGTGATCGAGCGGCCCGGTGGGGACAGCCCGCATATCGTCTATGACGTGAACTGGGCGCGCGGCAGCCCGGTGACGCTGGGCGTGGTCACAGCACCCGGCCTCGACGTGCGGGGCGGGGGCAAGCACCGGATCGCAGTGTCGGTCGACGATGGCGCGCCGATCATCCTCAACCTGATGGAAGGTGAGACGGAAGAGCGCTGGGGCCGATCGGTGATCGAAAATCGGCGTGCTGCCTCCACCGCGCTGCCCGCGCTTTCGGCGGGCAAGCATCGCGTCATCTTATGGCTGGTCGATCCCGAAGTGGTGGTCGAGGAGGTGACGCTCAGCCCCCTTTAACCGCCACGCAGCATTCGCATCGCATGGGCTCGGACCATCTTGGCATTGGCCGGGCTCTCCCCCAAAATCCCATGGCGTTCTTCCGGGAGATGGGCGAGCGGGTGACCGTCCGGGCGGAAGACATAATGGTCGAACCATGCCCGCCAAGCAGCCCGCTCGGCCGGCGGCCGGGCGGCGATCGCGCTCATCGCCAGCAACAGGGTTGGAAAGGGCTGGTCCGGCCCGACCGGGAAAGCGTCCCACCAGTAATTGACCAGGATGTTGAGCGCCCCGGTCGCCTCGACCCGATGCCACCATAATTTGGGCATGTAGAGCGCGTCGCCCGGCCCCAGCTCGACGGTGACGGCACGGTGGCGCGCCTGTTCGAATCGGGGATAGCGTGGGTCGCCGGGTGCGGCTTCTGCCGCGAGCGCGACCGGCTGCCCTGCCATGGTGTGGTCGATCGGCCCGACATAGAGGTCGCCGATCGCATCGGGCGGGTACAGGGTAAAGGTTCGCCGCCCCGCCACGACGCAGGCGATATTGTCCATCATGTCATAGTGGCACGCGATGATCGACGCATGACCGATCCAGATCAGCGGAGCCACGCCCGGGGGCGCGAAGGGGAGGGCATTGTCTTCCGCGAGCCCGGGCAGCGCCACCGCCATCGGCAGCGATCCGACATACAACGTTTCGCTGTCCGACCCTGCCGCGATACGCCGCACCGCGTCGCCCAGCGGCATGGCCTGTCGCCGAAAGTTGAAGCCCGACAGGTCCTCGCTGTATTGATAGCGCCCGGCGATCGCCGCATCGCCGACAAAGGCTTCGACCTGCCGACCCGCATCGAAGCGCGCCAGATAGGCGGCCAGCGACCCGTCCTCCGACGCCGCGATCTGCGCCAATGGCCAGTCCGCCACCGCGCCCCGAATGACGACAGGGCGGCACGGATCCACCACCATGCGTCGAAAGGCATCGTGCCCGTCGAGCGCCGCCCGGTCGATCTCGATGGGCGCCTCGGTCATTGGATCAGGCCGCTCAGTCGCTCATTGCGGCGGCGTGCCAGCGTCGGGATATGCCGGACCGATCCGGTGATCGCATAGACAAGTTGCAGATCACCCGCGCGGAAAAGCGTGAGTACCGTCGCATCCGGCAGCGCATGCAATGCATCCAGGCTGACCGTGTAGAGCGAATCGAGGCGCAAGCTTTCGCCGTTGTCGAACTGGAAATTCAGGTCGATCGGCTCGATCAGCTTGTGTTCCTCCAGCCGGCGCAGGAACTCTTCCGTTTCCGGCAGGCCGACATGAAGCTGTCGAAGCGCCGCCTGCACCCGACGAAGCGCCGGAGCCGGGCCGCCATCGGCGTCGAACACGGTGGCGCCTTCCGCCTGGGTCAGCGCGGGATGGTGCACGTCGATCGCGATATTCTCGCCCGAAACGTAGAAGCCCTGGCGTACGAGATCAGCGGGGCGATAGTCGACCAGCGTGCCGTTCGGGCCGAGACATAGATTCTCGTCGGGCACCAGCCCCATCAGGGCGCCTGCATAGAGGTCGCCCGTTTCGGGATGGCGCGCGAGCAGGATCGGATAATGAAGCGCGGCGGGCAGGAATTCCTCCGCCACCAGCTGAACGAAGTGACGGCCTGCATCGGGTGCTGCGGAGACGCGCAGGGCCGCATGACGTGCGCTATCGAGTAATTCCATTTCGGCCATGATGGTTGGTCCCTTCGTCCCCTCTTGCCCTGGCGCATCTTGGCGCGAACAGGGTCGTCATGCCGGGACTGTGTCCGTCCCGCGGCACTGCCGTCAAGCCATCCGGATAACCCGTCTGCTCCGCTCTGACAAATGGCTTGTGAAGCGTTTATTATAACGCTAACATGCTGTCATCGAAGAAGCGGTACGGCGGTGCAACGCCGATCGCGCATGACATGATAAACAGAGGAGAGGGGAAAATGGTGGCTCGCACTGCTTTTGTGGCCGCGTTGGTTTCGCGCCGGACCTTGATGGCGGGTGTCTCGCCGCTCATGGCGCTTGCCATGGTGTCGCCGAGCACGGCCTTTGCTCAGACCAGCGGCACGGTTCGCCCGGATGTGCCGGTCCAGGCCAACACCACCACCGCGCAGCAAGCCGGAACGTCGCAGGATCAGGCGACGGCCCCCAGCGAAGCGGACAACAGCCCTTCTCCCGCAGGCGAGGCGACGACCGGAGACATCATCGTCACCGGCCTGCGCAGCTCGCTGCAACGCAACCTCGACATCAAGCGCACTGCGACCGGCGTCGTCGACGCGATCTCTGCCGAAGACATTGGTAAATTTCCCGATTCCAACGTCGCGGCATCTCTCCAGCGCCTGCCCGGCGTGTCGATCCAGCGCTCCGGCGCACGCGGCGAGCCGACCGGCATCACCGTTCGCGGCTTCGGCGGCGACTTCAACACGACGCTTTATGACGGCCGCCGCATCTCGACCGCGACCGGCGGGCGCCAGATCGACTTCAGCACCGTCGGCTCGGACTTCATCGGCGGCATCAGCGTCCTGAAGACGCCCGACGTGTCGCTGGCGTCGAGCTCGATCGGCGCGACCGTCGATATCCAGTTCCCTAAGCCGTTCGATCATCCCGGCTTCCGTGCTGCGGTCAGCGCCTCGGGCTCGTTGCAGGACCGCGCGGGCCATGTCGTGCCGACGATCGGCGCGCTGGTCAGCGACACCTTCGCCGATGATACGCTCGGTATCCTGTCGAGCTTCATCTATACGCGGCGTGATACCGATACCAATCGCGTCTTCGTTTCGGGTTGGCCGGGCAACGGCTTTGCCCCCTGCCAGCTGCAGGGCAGCACTGCGACGGTCTGTGCTCCCACCAATGATACCACGGCTGCCCCCAGCCAGGTTCGCAGCCTGACCGGCTGGTTCCCGCAGCAATATGGCGCCGAGCAGCAGCGGGTGCAGGACGAGCGCGTCGATGGCCGCATTGCCCTGCAATGGCATCCCTCGAACGAGGTGATGGTCACGCTGGACAACAACTTTTCGCGCCAGACGCTCAACACCGACGTCTATGGCTTTGGCGTATGGTTCAGCCAGGAAGCGCTGCGCAACGTCAAGCAGGACGCCAATGGTACGGCGATCAGCTTCACCCAGGCGGGGTCGCCGACCGACTTCGTCACCGCGCATAATCGCCAGATCCTTCAGACCAACCAGACCGGCCTGAACGTCAAATGGGACGTCAACGAAAAGCTGACGGTCGAGGCGGACGGCGCCTATGCCAAGAGCTGGCTGAACCCCGGCGGTGTTATCGGCAGCACGAACGGCGACATCGGCTATGGCGGGCGCCTGGGTACCAATCTGGGTTTCGACATCACGGGTGACAGCAACAAGGCGTTCCCGACGATCAGCAACTTCGGCCCCGCCGGGGATGCATCGCGTTGGGCCGACCCGACGGTCATCGGCTCGCACGTCACGGTTAATCAGACCCAGGAGAATACCGACGAGCTCAAGCAATTCCGCGGCGTCTTGACGTGGAAGGAAGAGAATCTGACGCTGAAGGCGGGCGGTCAGTATGTCGACGACAGCTTCCGGCTCCTGAACCGCAGCACCTTCACCAACAATTTCTGGCAGGCCTATTCGGGCTATGGTGCACCATCGGGCCAGGGCGGTGGCGTTTCGCCCCTGCCTTCCAGCCTCTATCAGGGCTCGATCAGCCTCAACAACTTCATCCCCGGCTTCGCCGGCAGCCTGCCCCCGTCGGTGCTGATCTACAGCCCCCAGGCTTATCAGAATTATCTGACCAGTCTCGGCAACCCGCAGGCGCAGACCGTACCGGGCTTCAACTATACCGGCGGCGTCAACGGCTTTACCGGCCAGTTCACCGAGGCGGTCGACCCGTCGAGCATCCTGGCCGTCCGGGAAAAGACCTGGTCGCTGTTCTTCAGCGCGGCCGTGGAAGCGCAGGTCGCGGAGATGCCGCTTCACCTCGCCTTTGGCCTGCGTAACGAAAATACGCGGCTGAGCGCGACGGGTCAGGGGCGCCAGCCGACGTCGATCACCCGCAGCACCTCGGACCCCACGCTGCTGACCATCGGCTTCTCCGACACGCAGCCGGTGTCGAGTGGTAGCAGCTATTCCTATCTGCTGCCCTCGCTCGACATGCGCCTGGTGGTGACCGACAAGCTCCAACTGCGCTTCGATGCCTCGCGCACGCTGACCCGTCCGGGCCTCAACCTGCTCAACCCGGTCCTGGGTATCGGCGTCGGCCAGCGTGTCGGTGCATTGTCGGGCAGCGGCGGCAACCCCAATCTGAAGCCGTATCTGGCCGACAATTTCGACGTTGCGGCGGAATGGTACTACCAGCGCAACTCGTATCTGGCGGTCGACTTCTTCCTGAAGAACGTCAGCAACTTCATCGTCGGCGGCGTGACGCGGCAGACGGTGAACGGGGTGGTCGACCCGACGACGGGCCAGCCCGCCAGCTTCGCCATCTCGGCACAGGTCAACGGTCCGGACGCGACGGTACGCGGCGTCGAAATCGCTTGGCAGCAGGTGTTCGGCGACAGCGGCTTCGGCTTCCAGGCGAATGCGACGCTGGTCAACACCAACAAGCCTTATGATGCGACCAACATCTCGCAGACGGGCTTTGCGGTGACCGGTCTGGCGAACTCGGCCAACTTCGTCGGCTTCTACGACAAGAACGGTTTCCAGATCCGTACCGCCCTCAACTGGCGCGACGAATATCTGGCGGGCTTCGGGCAGAACCAGAACACCGGCGCCTATGGTGCCGAGCCGACCTTCGTGAACCAGAGCTTCCAGATCGATCTGACCAGCAGCTATGACGTCACCAAGGACTTCTCGGTGTTCGGGGAAATCCTGAACCTCAACAACAACAAGCAGAGCACGCATGGTCGGTTCAAGAACCAGCTGCTCGACGTGTTCGACTATGGCCGGCGCTTCACGCTCGGCGCACGCTATCGCTTCTGACGATAGCATGATGCGGGGATGTCGGGCTTCGGCTTGACATCCCCGTTCTCTTTTGGACCTTCTCCAACCATGGTTCAGCCTGTTCAGCATATCGTGATCGTCGGCGGCGGGACCGCCGGCTGGCTCACAGCGGGGGTCATCGCCGCGCGGCATCAGGGGCGGCGACCGCATGGCTTCACCGTCACACTGGTGGAATCGCCCAACGTGCCGATCATCGGCGTGGGGGAAGGGACGTGGCCGACCCTGCGTACCACCTTGCGCAAAATGGGGGTGTCAGAGACGGCGTTCTTCCGCGAATGCGACGCGTCGTTCAAACAGGGCGCGCGGTTCAACCGCTGGACGACCGGTGCGGCCGATGACGGCTATTACCATCCGCTGATGCTGCCGCAGAGTTTCGCCCAGGTGAACCTGGCGACCCATTGGCTGGCCGCGGGTGAGGACGGCAGCTTCTGCGACGCGGTGACGCCGCAAGGACGCATCTGCGACGCGGGGCTTGCACCCAAGACCATCGCAACCCCCGAATATGAGGCGCTGGCGAATTACGCCTATCATCTCGATGCCGGGAAGTTCGCCGATTTCCTGCGCCGCCATTGCTGCGAGCAACTGGGCGTGCGCCATATACTCGCCGATGTCGAAGAGGTGCTGCAGCGCGAAAACGGCGACATCCGCGCGGTGCGCACCACGCAGGCCGGCGAGGTGGCGGGCGACCTGTTCGTCGATTGCACCGGCTTTCGCTCGCTTCTGCTGGGCGAGGCGGTGGGGGTGCCGTTCAAGCCGCTGAACGACGTGCTGTTCTGCGACACCGCACTTGCCATTCAGGTCCCCTATGACGACCCCGAGGCGCCGATCGCGTCGCACACCATTTCGACCGCCCAATCCTCGGGCTGGATCTGGGATATCGGCCTGCCGACCCGGCGCGGCGTAGGGCATGTCTTTTCGAGCAGCCATATCGGTCGGGA
Source organism: Sphingomonas zeae (assembly GCF_014197135.1). Lineage (GTDB taxonomy): Bacteria > Pseudomonadota > Alphaproteobacteria > Sphingomonadales > Sphingomonadaceae > Sphingomonas > Sphingomonas zeae. The sequence goes on along the minus strand of NZ_JACIFA010000003.1, from coordinate 352,772 downwards.
CGAGGCCGAGCGCGAGCTGCGCGCCTATCTGGGCGAGGCGGGGCGTGACCTGCCGGTACGCGAGTTGAAAATCCGGGCCGGCCACCGCGAGCGGTTCTGGGAGCGCAACTGCGTCGGCGTCGGGCTGGCGGCCGGGTTCCTCGAACCACTGGAAGCGTCCGCCATCGTCCTGATCGAGTTGTCGGCCAAGCTGATTGCCGAGCAGATGCCGGCCTGTCGCGAGGTGATGGACACGGTTGCCAAGCGGTTCAACGACACGACGCTTTATCGCTGGGGCCGGATCGTCGATTTCCTCAAGCTCCATTATTCCTTGACCAAGCGGACCGACAGCGACTTCTGGCGCGACAATTGTCGGTCAGAGACGATGCCCGACCGGTTGCAGGCGCTGATGGAGCTATGGCGCTATCAGGCGCCGTGGATGCATGACGAGTTCGATCGGGTGGAGGAGGTCTTCCCCTCGGCCAGCTATCAATATGTCCTTTACGGCATGGGGCAGCGCACCGAGATCGCGCCCGGCAGTCTGGTCGCAGAGACGGTCACCGCCGAGCGGGCACGGCGGGAGAATGACGTGCAGACCGGGCGATTGCTGGCCGGTCTGCCGCGTAACCGCGACCTCGTCCGCAAGATCGTGGAGCGGGGGTTGCCGACGATCTGATGGGATGTGGCCTTCGACTTCGCTCAGGACGGACGGGGCGGGGGGAAGGCCGCACATCCCAACATCCGTTCGGTCCGAGCCAAGTCGAAGGCCAAGGGGCTACCGCCCCGACAGCGTGAAGCTGTCCACATCCATCCAACCGCCCTTCGCGTCCGGATTGTAACAGAACAGCGCATATTGCTGTCCCTGGAACGTCCCCGTTCGCCAGTCAAAGGCGAGCGGGAAATCGCCGCCCAAGGTCCGCCAGTCACGTCCGTCCACGCTGTACGCGACGCTCGCCCGGTCGGTCTTGAAGTCCATGTCGGTGCGCAGGAACAGCCGCTTGGCGCTGATGGGTTGGGCATCGATCCGGACGTCGGTTTTCTGGGTGTCGGCCAGATCCTCGATGACGCGCATGGTGAGCGTCAGGCGGCCGTCACGCCCCCGGCCAACCGCGATATGGCCGTTATATTTTCCGAAGGTGCCAAAGCCGCACTGGTCGCCTGTGGCAATATGCGTCGTGTCGATCGCCACCGTCCCCCGGCTGAACGGCCCTTGCCCCTTTTGCAGCAGCGTGTTGCGCGCGCTCCACAAAGCGGGGGCCTGGCCCGCGCGCAGTCGCAGATATCCCGGCCGCTCGGTCAGTGACCAGCCGCTCGCGACGGGATTGTGGTTCCACTGCCATTGCAGGCCGAGCGGGCGCCCCGAAAAATCGTCCGAGGCGGGCAGGACCGTCACCGCCTTCCCCCGGATCGGCTTGGTCGCGGTGGTGGGTACCCGACCCGGCGCGTCGGGCGTGCCCCAGACCGGCCAGCCATCTTTCCAGAAGACGGGGCTGATATTGGTCATCCGACCGACCGCACCTGCATCGACCATCACGAAGCCATAATCGGTGCCGTCGGGCAGATCGACGATCGCGCCTTGATGGCCACCGGTCTTGTCGTCGATCTGGTCGTGCGTTTCCCACGGCCCGAACAGGCTCTTGGCACGCGAGACGGTCATGCCCAGCCGCCGCGGAATGGCATTGAACATGTAATAGGTGTCGCCGCGCTTGACGAGCTTCGACCCCTCCGCGCCCTTATTGTAATAGACGACGCGCTTGTCGGTGACGGTGCGCAGGTCGCGGTCCAGGCTGAGCAGCGTATTGGTGCCGTCCGACCCCACCGAGGTCATGATATAGGCGCTGCCATCGGTATCGAAGAACAGGCCCGGATCGAAGGCGGCTTCGCTGATCCGGTTCATTTCCCAAGGACCGCGAATGTCCTTCGAGCGATAGATCCGCGTCTTTTCGCCCACCGGCGTCACCGCGATATAGAAGACGCCGTCGCGGTATCGCAGGCTGGGCGCGAAGATGCCTTTGCGGTACGCGCCGCCGTCCTTCAGGTCATATTGCGGCAAGCCCTCCAGCCGGTCGATGACATGGCCGACGAAGCGCCAGTTCACCAGATCGCGCGAGGTCATGATGGTCAGGCCGGGAACGTTGGCGAAGGTCGTGGTGATGAAATAGAAATCCTGCCCGACCCGGATGATGTCGGGATCGGGATAATCGGCATAGAGCGGGGGGTTGGCATAGGTGCCGTCACCGCGATCCGACTGCCAGACTTGCGCGCCTGCCAGAGCAGGCAGCACCGCCAGCAGCATGATAGGGAAGCGCCGCCAGTTCATCGCGGCGTGTACACATAAGGGCCGACGACCGTGCCAACGAATCCGCCCGCCCGCGCGGTGCTGAGGAAACGGGTGTCGAGGTCGGTCTTCAGCGTCCCCCGCTTGCCACCGCTTTCATAGTCGAACGCCATCGTTCCTCCTGTGGCATGGATGGTCAGCGTCAGCGGACCCTTGGGTGCGAAGGGCGCGGAAGCGATCAGCGTCTCATTCGCCGTTTCATCGCGCGTGTTCGTCCCCTCGCGCTTGTAGAGCGCGATGCGGGGCTGGCCGTCGATCCGGGCAAGACCGAAGAACAGATAGGCATAGTCGTTCTGCATCGCGACCAACCCGGCGCGCGCGCCGTCCCTGGTCGGGGTGAAGCGCAGCGTGGTCGATATATCGGCGATGGCATGTTGCTGTCGCCGCCCGACAAAGCCCGGCACGCCTTGTCGATTGCCCAGCGCGTCGCCGCCCCGCATCGTCAACGTCCCGTTCGCCACGGTGTAGAAGGGCGTTTTGGGCGTGCGGACGCCGATCCACTGCATCGCCAGCTTGTTGCCGTCGAACTCGTCCGTATAGCCGAAATCGCCGCTGGTCGGCAGCTTGGGCAGCGCGCCTGCGGGCAGGTTGGGCAGCTTGTGGGTCCAGGGCACCGTCTTGCCGCGATCGAGAATGATCGGCCAGCCATCCTTCCACGTCACGGGCAGCAGGAAGGTCTCGCGCCCGATATTGTAATAGTCGTCCGAATAGGGCCGCGTCGCGAGGAAGGTCGCCCACCAGTCGCCATTCTGGGTCTGGACCAGCTCGGCATGACCCGCTGCGCTGATCGGATGCGGACGCTTGGGATCGAGGTCGCGCTGGGTCAGGATCGGATTGTTCGCGAAGGGGACATAGGGGCCGCGCAGCTCTTTCGAGCGCAGCACGACCTGCGAATGGTTGACGCTGGTGCCCCCTTCGGCGGCGGTCAGATAATACCAGCCGTCCTTCTTAAAGATATGCGGCCCCTCGATCCAGACGGGCTTCTTGGACAGGTCGACGCCGCCATTGACCAGCTGCGTGCTCTCGCCGACCATCTTGCCTGCACGCCAGTCATATTCCTGGATCCAGATGGCGCGGTGGCCGTCATAGCGCGGCGTCTCATCGGGCGCGCGGTTGTTGACGATATAGGCGCGGTCGCCCTCCCAATAGATGGACGGGTCGATCCCCTCGAACGGCAGCCAGATCGGGTCCGACCAGGGACCGGCCGGGTTCTTCGCGGTGATGACGAAATTGCCCCGGCACTGGACGCAGGTGTTGACGATATAGAAGGTGCCGTCGTGATAGCTGATGTCGGGCGCGAACACCGCCTCCGACACCGAGCGCCCCGTAAAGTCCAACTGCCCCGGCCGGTCGATCGCATTGCCGATCTGGGTCCAGTGGACGAGGTCGGTCGAATGGAAGATCGGCAGTCCGGGGAAGTGCGCGAAGGAAGAATTGACGAGATAATAGTCCTTGCCCACCCGCGTCACCGACGGGTCGGGATAATAGCCCGCGACGATCGGGTTCAGATAGTCGCCCGCCTTTGGCTTCACCTGCTCGATCGAGCGGCCTCGATAGGTGAAGCGGTCGAAGGTCGCGGTTTGGGCGGACGCTGCGCCCGTCATGGCCAGCGACAGGGCCAGGGCGGCGAGGGGCAGGCGGATCATGCGATGCTCTTTCGGACGGGGGCGGCGCGCAACGCGTCGGCGATGGCGGCGCGAAGCGGCTTGGGCTTGAGTGCGTCGTCATAGGGCAGGGGACGTTGCGGCAGGCCGTCGGCGCGCGGCGCGAAGCCGTTCAGCCAGCTATGCTTGTCCCACAAACCCCAGCACAGCAGCTGGTCGAGCTGCGGATAGGCAAGCATCATGTCGAGATAGGTTTTGGCGACGGAGGCGACCTGCGTATCGCGCTGCGCGATGTCCTTTGGCATCTCGCGGTCGTTGATGTCGAACTCGGTGATGAGCAGGCGATAGCCCATGGCCGTGACGCTATCGAGGAAACGCTTCCACTCGGCGCGCTGGACCTTCGAATGGCTGCCGTCATTGCCGAGATGGCTCTGGATGCCGAGTGCGTCGACGGGGACGTTTTCCTTGCGGAACCGCTGCAGAAGCCGAAGTACGCCCGCGCGGTGCGTCTCGTTGCCGACCTCCCAGGACATATAATCGTTATAGACGCGCTGCGCGTGGGGGGCGTGTTCGCGCGCGGCCTCATAGGCGATCTTGAACACGTCGAAGCCCAGTGCCTGGTCAAACACCGTGCCCCGGACCTCGCCGGTCTTGGGATTGATCGTCTCGTTGACCACGTCCCAGCTATAGATTTGGTCCCCGAAATGCCCCGCCACCGCCGCGATATAGCTGCGTAGCCATTTCTCCGCCCCGGTCTTCGTCACCGTCTCGGCCAAGGCGGGCGAGATATATTTCTCGTAGTTCCAGAGCAGGGTATGGCCGCGCAGCTTCATGCGGTTGTCCCGGGCGAACCCCGCGATCCGGTCGGCGGGGCCGAAGTTCAGGTGCGCGGGGTCGGCGCCCAGCACATAGACCTTCATTTCGTTCTCTGGGACCAACACAGCGCATTCGCGCGCGACGACCGCGCCATACCCCGGATCGTTGATCGGCGAGCCCCGGCCCGCATTGATCGCGGTGCCGAACAAGATGCCCTTTTCCGCTGCCAGATCGCGGAGCGACGTGTTGCCTCCGGCCGCCCAAAGCCCGCCCGGGAGCGCTCCCATCGCGAGACCGCCCGCGATCCCGGCCAGTTGCTGACGACGGGTCAGCAGCGGCCCTTTCTCATTGGGTTTCATCACCCTCTCCTTGTGCTTTGCCGGAACATTTGCATGACCCGCGCGAAACGGCAAGGCCATGAAAGTCCGCCTCAATAGTCGTCAGCCGGTCAACCGCGCGTCGCCCCAGACCACGGGCAGCGCCGCATCGGGAGCGCTATCGGCGCGGGCGACCAGTTCGATCAGCTTGCGGCCGCGCACGTCCGCCTCGACGCTCACCGATGCTTCATTCAGCGCGACGGCGCGGGAGCGGGTAAGGAGCTTGCCGTCGCCATAGACTTCGAACACGACGCGCCGGCCGCGTGCGGTCGCGGAATCGTCGATGCCAACTGTGGCGGCGAAGCGCGCCTGGCCGCGATTGCGCACTTCCAGCCGGGAATTGGCGAGTATGCCGATGCCGGTATCATAGACTTTGCCCATCAGCCGCAGCGGTCGCCCGAACGGCGTGCGGTCCGCCTGCGCGCCGCCCCAACCGGCATATTGCGGGAAGTCACCCGGCCCCTTGCTGCCAGCCCATGGGCTGAGCTCGTGATGGATGGTTGGATCGCCCTCGGGGGTCGGCACGCCATCTTCGGCCGGGTTCACGTCGCCGGGTGCCTCGGAGAGATAATGGCCGTCCGCGAGACGATGAACGCCCGTGACCCGGTAGATCAGCGTCTGGTGCGGCGCGATGGTCAATTTCATCTCGCCCGAAAAGCCGCTCCTGGCCCCCGTCCACAGGTCGGTCATCGCGATCGGCTTGTCGCCACGCAGCTTCAGATGCTCGGCGGTCAGCACCGGCTGAACCTGGCCGGCGGTGCGGTTGAGGATCGCCACCGCCTTGTCCCCATTGGCGAGGCTTTTCACGAACACCTGTACGTCGTCGGACAGATAGGCAGGCACCGCCTGGTTCGCCGCCGCGTCTTGGTTGAGCGCGATGATCGCGCGGTTGCCCAGCAGCGCCAATTGTTCGGCATTGGCCTTGCGCAAGTCGAAGCCGATCAGCAGCGGCGCGTTCATCATCGCCCACATTGCGAAGTGCGAACGCGCCTCGATCATGTGGTTGGCATCGAATTCGCCCGAGCCGATGAACAGCATGTCGGGGTCGTTCCATGTATGCGGATGCGCGTAAAGCGCGCGCGTCGCGCTGGTGTCCAGGTTGGTCAGCATCCGCGACCAGTGGGCGGTGATATCGTCGCTGGTCCGCGAGACATTGCCCAGTTGCTTACCCCAACTGCGCACGTCCGCCGAACCCCAAAGGCAGAGCGAGAACAGGTAGTCACCATCCGGATTTTCCCGGCGCAGCGCGGTCGCCACCTGGTCATAGAGCGCGCGGACGGCGGGAATGTCGGTGCGCGCCAGCGAGTTCATGTCGATCAGCGGGGTCAGTTCGCGGTAATCGCCCTTGCGAACGTGCTCGCTATCCTTGCCGAGGCCGCGAATGCCGCACCCATCGACCTTGATATAATCGAAGCCCCATTCGCGGAAGTATAGTGCAATGTCCTGGTCGATATGGCCGTATAATCCGACCTCGCGCTCGGCGATCGTCCCTTCGGGCTGGTTCGCGAAATTGGGCGTATAGACCTGACCGCAGCTATTGCGTCCGATATCGGAATAGATGCCCGCCTTGAACCCCATGGCGTGCAAGCGGTCGGTCAACGGCCGGAAACTGGTCTGCTGGTTCGCGCCAGCGGCAGCCGAGGGGAATTTGTCGGCGCGGATGACCATACGGCCATCGGGCTGACGGCGGCGCAGCCACCAGCCGTCATCGATATTGATATAGCGATAGCCCGCGTCCCTCAGGCCCTTGTCGACGATTAACCGGGCCGAGGCCATGACCTTTTCTTCATCAACATCGCTGTTGAAAGCATTCCAGCTGTTCCAGCCCATGGGCGGCAATGCGGCCTGCCCCTCCTGGTTGGCGCTCCACCGGCCGGTCGGGGTCAGAGGATCGATCCTGTCCGCCGCGGCCGCTGAGGAAGACATCCAGGCAATGGCGATAGCGCTCGCGAAAACCCTGGCGATGACGGGCCGCATGATGATCCTCCCCATGTTGGTCTATCGCCAATCTTGTCCGACTAATGTCCCGCTGTCCACCGCTGGGTGGCTGAAAATGTGATGGAAATTCTCAGGCTGGACTGAGACGGTATTCATGATACCGTTACCAAAAATATGGTTTCAGGGGAGTGAGAAGGCATGAAGGCATGGCGTGCGGCGATCCTGTCGGCTTTGGCGATATCGACTTCGGGCGTCGCGCTGGCCCAACAACAGAGCGCCGCTCCGGCCGAACAGGCCGAGGCGCTGGCGGCGCGGTTGGTCGGGCGCATGACGACCGACGAAAAGCTCGGCCAGCTGCTCAACACCGCGCCCGCCATCCCCCGGCTGGAGGTGCCTGCCTATAATTGGTGGACGGAATCGCTGCACGGCGCGCTGGGGCCGGTACCCACGACCAATTTCCCCGAACCCGTCGGACTGGCTGCGACCTTCGACGACGCACTGGTGGGCCAGGCGGCCAAGGCGATCAGCGCGGAAGTGCGCGGGCTCCACGCGTTGGCGCGGACGACGGGGCGGATGGGACGGATCGGTACCGGGCTCGATACCTGGTCGCCCAACATCAACATTTTCCGCGACCCACGTTGGGGGCGGGGGCAAGAGACCTATGGCGAGGATCCGTTCCTGACCGGGAAAATGGGTGTTGCCTTCGTACGCGGGATTCAGGGAGACGATCCGAACCGGATCGATGTCGTCGCGACGCCCAAACATTATGCGGTACATAGTGGCCCGGAATCGACGCGGCACGAGGCCAATGTCTATGTCTCGCAACATGATCTCGTCGACACCTATCTGCCCGCCTTTCGTGCCGCGATCGTCGAGGGCGGGGCGGGATCGATCATGTGTGCCTATAACCGGATCGACGGCCAGCCCGCCTGCGCCAGCGACCTGCTGCTCAAGGATTATCTGCGGGGACGCTGGGCCTTTCGCGGCTATGTCGTCTCCGACTGCGATGCGGTGAAGGATATCGCCGCCAACCACCATTATGCTCCCGATGCGCCAAGCGCGGTGGCGGCAGCCATGCGGGCGGGCGTCGACAATGAGTGCAACAATGCCACCCTGACCGACACGGATGGGTTGACCAACCCATATCGCGAGGCTCTGTCGCGTGGGTTGATTTCGGTCGCGGATATCGACCGCTCGCTGACCCGGTTGTTCGCGGCCCGCTATCGCACCGGCGATCTGCCGGGTCTGCGCCCACTGTCGACGCGGGCCAGTTCCCCCGCTGATATCGACACGCCGTCGCACCGTGCGCTGGCGCTGGAGGTGGCGGAAAAGAGTTTGGTGTTGCTCAAGAACAGAGGCATCCTACCGCTGAAGCCTCATGCGCGGATCGCCGTGGTCGGACCGCTGGGGGATGCGACGCGGGTGTTGCGCGGCAATTATTCGTCGTCGCTGTCGGGTCCGCAGGTGTCGGTGGTCGAGGGGCTCCGTCAGGCCATGCCGGGGGCGCACATCCGGTACGTTCCCTTCTCCGAGACCTTCACCGACGGCGATCCGGTGCCGACCAGCGCACTTCGGACCGAGGATGGGCAAGCGGGGCTGCTTGCCCGCTATTACAATGTCGTCGGGCGCATCCCCGAACGCTTCGCTCCGGACGCCCTCGGTGAATGGCTGAAGACCGCCAAGTTCGAGGATCGTCCCGTCGTGACGCGTATCGAGGCCAATGCCGCCTCGCGCAGCCTGGACCTGTCGTCGGTCCGTGACGTGCACCGGGCGGTCTGGACGGGTTATCTGGTACCACCGGAAACGGGACGCTACCGGCTGGGCATATCAGGCTTCAACGGAGTCATGACGTTCGACGGCCAACCGTTCGTCGACCTGACCAAGGCGTCGTGGAACAGCCTGCCCACGATGAAGACCGTCACGCTGGAGAAGGGGCGACGCTATCCCATCACCGTCACGACCGAGGCGCGCATCCTGACAGGCATCAATCTGGTCTGGAAGCGCGTGTCCGACGATCCCACGGCGGAGCTGCGCGCGGCGGCCAAGGCGAGTGACGCGCTGGTCGCGGTCGTCGGCCTGACCTCCGACCTGGAAGCCGAGGAAGCGCCTATTTCGGTACCGGGCTTCAAGGGCGGCGACAAAACGACGCTGGACCTCCCGGCCGACCAACAGGCGCTGCTCGAACAGGCCAAGGCGACGGGCCGCCCGCTGATCGTCGTGCTGATGAACGGCAGTCCGGTGAACCTCGCCTGGGCCAAGGCGAATGCCGACGCGATCGTCGAGGCCTGGTATCCGGGGCAAGCCGGCGGGCTCGCGGTGGGGAACGTCCTGTCGGGCAAGACCAATCCGGCCGGGCGCCTGCCGCTGACCTTCTATCGCTCGGTCGAGGACCTGCCGCCCTTTGGTGATTATGCGATGAAGGGGCGGACCTATCGCTACTTCACCGGCACGCCGGTTTATCCCTTCGGCTATGGGCTCAGCTATACCAGCTTCGCCTATGCGCCGCTGTCGGTGAAGCCTGGTGCGGACGGGAGCATGACCGTCATCACCGAAGTGCGGAACACCGGCCGTCGCGAGGGCGACGAGGTCGCGCAGCTCTACCTCAATTTCCCCAAGGTCGACGGCGCGCCGCGTGTCGCGCTTCGTGGGTTTCAGCGGGTGCATCTGGCGCCCGGCGAGCGGCGGAGCCTGACCTTCACGCTCAGCACACGCGACCTGAGCGCGGTTGATGCCGATGGCCAGCGGATGGTGATGAAGGGCGACTATCGAGTCTCGGTCGGCTCGGGCCAGCCGGATACGGGGGTGCCGGTACGTAACGCGCCGTTCAGGATGGATACGGTGACACCCATCGCGGATTGATCCTCCCCGGCACGGGGGTGGGGGACCATGCGTAGCATGGTGGAGGGGGCTTACCACAAAGGACGTGCTCTGCGGCCCGGCCCCTCCATCAAGGCTTTGCCCTGCCACCTCCCCGTGCGGGGAGGCTTTTGGTCACTTCGTCGCCAGCGCCCGCCCGAAAAACGGCAGTACCTGCTCCTGAAAGCGGACCCCGATCCGGTTGACGTGATCGCCTTCGTAAATCTCGAACTTGTGGGCAATGCCATAGCGGTCGAACGCCTCGTGCAACCCTTGCGCATCGCCCTTCAGCCCGTCCTGCGATCCGACGTCGAGCCCGATTGCGCGGTAGCTGCGCAAGGGCGTGACATATTGATCGACGAAGGCCAGCGGCGTGTTGGCCAGCCACTTGGCGACGATATCGTCGCGCACCTTGCCGTCCTTCACCGGCAGGTCAAGATAGAGCGGCGGGTTCTTCGGGTTGGGCGACCAGGCAGCGGACGCGGCCAGCATCGCGCGCTGGCCCCAGTTCAGCTTGACGGACTCGGCGGGCGAGGCGAGGCCGGTCAGCAACTTCTCGTCGGTGCCTTCGGGCCGCGCCATCGTACGCGGCGACAGGCAGCAGGGGCTCATCATATAGATCGCGCCGTACATATCAGCGTGCTTCATGCCGATGCGCGCGGTGCCATATCCGCCCATCGAATGACCGGCGAGGCCACGGGCTTCGCGGCGGGGGATGGTGCGATAGCGGGCGTCGATCGCGGCGATCAGGTCGTGACTGATGAACCGCTCGAAATCGCCCACCGTCTGCGACGAGGAATACATTGATCCGTTGTGCATCGTCTTGCTGTCGGGGAAGACCAGGATCATCGGCGGCACGCCGCGTGCAAAGGCGCCTTCGACCGAGGCGGGGACGTGAATTTCCTTTGTCCATTGGTCCGCGCCGATCGAATAGCCGTGCAGCGCATAGACGACCGGATAGCGACGCGTCCGGTTCCTGGCATAGTCGGGCGGCAGGACGACGATGACGTCGCGGTCGGCGCTGTTGCCCTCCAGATTGCCCTCGATCGCGGCGGAATGGACCTTGATCCGCTCGACGGTGACGGGCTTTGCGCCGGGTACGATGGTCGGAGATTGGGTGGCCATCTGGGCGGAAGCGGCCGCAATCGGCAGCAGCACGACGCCAGCGGCGAACAGCCAGCGGGTGGACGATAAGCGAAGGGCCATGCGGGTGATCCTCTGTCCTGAATGCGTGCCGACATAGGAGTGTCGGTCTTCTTTAGGGCAACCCGCGATAGGGGGCGGGGCCGGGTATCGTTACCAACTATCTGGGGCAGATGTTGTCAAGCGTGGGATTCCCTCCGCCTTTGATGTCGCTCCGGCGGAACGGTGCGGTGTATAATGCCGCTCACACCAAACTCCGGTCAGCCTGAGCGAAGTTGAAGGCGACGCGACCAATTGTCCCATCGCAAAACGCCGAACCGGCCTTGCATCCCGCATCCTGATAGCGCTATCGTCTGACCAAAGCTCCGAAGATGGAGCGCTTGGAGAGGAAAAGCGATGAAGCGCTTGATGATGGCCAGTCTGGTGCTGGGTCTCGGCACCGCGGCCTGCGGAACGCAGCATACGGCCGACAATGCCGTGGCGGAAAACACGGCGACGGCGTCGAACGATACCAACCCGACCGCGCCGGACGGCCGTCATTACCTGTCGCAGCCGCTGGTGCGCGAAATCTTTACCGCCGATCCTTCCGCGCATGTCTGGAACGATGGCAAGCTTTATATCTACCCCAGCCATGACGTGCCGACCGACACGCCCAATGACGATCTGGGTAACCAGTACGCCATGCGCGACTACCGCGTGCTGCGCATGGACGAGCCGGGCGGCAAGGTCACGGTCGGTCCCGTCGCGCTCGACGTGAAGGACGTGCCCTGGGCCTCGCAGCAGATGTGGGCGCCCGATGCCGCCTATAAGGACGGCACCTATTATCTCTATTTCCCGGCGCGGGATAAGAGCAAGGACAGGAACGGCTTAGGCGCGTTCCGCATCGGCGTCGCGACCTCGAAGAACCCGATGGGGCCGTTCAAGGCGGAGCCGGAGGCGATCCCCGGCAGCTTCTCGATGGACCCGGCGGTGTTCCAGGACGCGGACGGCACCGCTTACATGTATTTCGGCGGCATCTGGGGCGGCCAGCTTCAGCGCTGGAAGGACGGTAAGTACGATCCGAACGGCAGCGACACCGATCTGAAGCAGGACGGCCAGCTCGCCATTTCCGGCAAGATCGCCAAGATGAATCCGGACATGAAGACCTTCGCGGAAACCCCGCGCGACGTCGTGATCCTCGACGAAAAGGGCAAGCCGGTCCTGGGCGGCGACCATGACAAGCGCTTCTTCGAGGCATCCTGGGTCTTCAAGCGCGACGGCAAATATTATTACACCTATTCGACCGGCGACACGCATTTCCTGAACTATGCGATCGGCACCAGCCCCTACGGCCCCTTCACCTACAAGGGCCACATCCTGAAGCCGGTGCAGGGCTGGACCACCCATCACTCGATCGTCGAGTGGAAGGGCAAGTGGTGGCTTTTCTACGCCGACACCCAATTGTCGGATAAGAACCATCTGCGTAACGTCAAGATGACCGAGTTGAAGTTCAACCCGGACGGGACGATCCCGACCATCGACCCGTTCGTGAAGTAAGGACGACGATGTTCCTTGGCATTGATATTGGTACGTCGGGCGTAAAGGCCGTCGTTCTGGACGAACATGGCGCCGTGGTAGGGCAGGGGACGGCGGCGCTGACCGTGCAGCGTTCCCACCCGCTCTGGTCCGAACAGGACCCGGAGGCCTGGTGGCAGGCGACGACCGCCGCCGTCCGCGCGATCGACCCGGCGGTCCGCCGGGCGGTGCGCGGCATCGGTCTCGCCGGGCAGATGCATGGCGCGACCCTGCTGGGCGCGGACGACCAGGTGCTGCGTCCCGGCATTCTCTGGAATGACGGCCGCAGCCATGCCGAGTGCGCGGAGTTGGAGGCCAAGGCCCCCGACCTTCACCGGATCGCGGGCAATCTGGCGATGCCGGGCTTTACCGCGCCTAAGCTGCTATGGGTCGCGCATCACGAGCCGGAAACGTTTGCCAAGATCCGCACCGTGCTGCTGCCCAAGGATTATGTCCGGCTGCGGATGACCGGCGAGAAGGCGTCGGACGTGTCGGATGCGGCGGGTACGCTCTGGCTGGACGTCGAGCGTCGCGAATGGAGCGACGACATCCTCGCCGCCACCGGCCTGACCCGCGCGCAGATGCCGCGGGCGGTGGAGGGCACGGCGCAGACCGGCCGTCTCCGCGCCGAGGTGGCCGAGGCCTGGGGTATCGACCAGGTGCCCGTCGCGGGCGGTGGTGGCGACAATGCCGCCGGAGCCGCTGGCGTGGGCGTGGTCAAGGACGGCGACGCGTTGCTATCGCTGGGCACGTCGGGCGTGATCTTCGCTGCGACGAAGGAGTTTCGGCCTAATCCGGCGGGGGCGGTTCACGCCTTCTGCCACTGTCTGCCCGGCGTCTGGCACCAGATGTCGGTGCATCTGTCGGCCGCCGCCTGTATCGACTGGGTCGCGCGACTGACCGGCACGCCGGGCGCCGCCGAGTTGTTCGCGCGCGCCGAAAGCGTCGGCCCGGCAAGCGGCCCCGAAATCTTCCTGCCGTATCTGTCGGGTGAGCGGACGCCGCATAACGATGCGGAGGTGCGCGGCGCCTTCCTAGGGCTGGACCACGACACGAGCCCCGAGCGGTTGGCGCAGGCGGTGCTGGAGGGCGTCGCCTTTGCGCTCGCCGATGGCCTGTCGGTACTGCGCGACGCCGGGACCGAGCTGTCGCAGCTGTCGGTCATCGGCGGCGGTGCACGTTCGTCCTATTGGGGCCAGACGCTGGCCGCCGCGCTGAATGTCGAGCTCGTCTATCTGAAGGGCGGCGAGGTCGGCCCCGCGCTGGGCGCGGCGCGGCTGGCTCAGCTGGCGGTCGATGGCGGCTCGCCGGAGGAGGTCTGCGCACCGCCGCCGATCAGCCACACCATCGCCCCCGACGCCGCGCTCGCCGAGCGTTTCGCCCCCAAGATCGCGCGCTTCCGCGACAGCTATTCCCGTATCACTCCGAGGAACCGTTAAATGGCTACCGACTTTTTCGCCGACATCCCGACGATCCGTTACGAGGGGCCGGACAGCGAGAACGAACTCGCCTACCGCTTCTACGATAAGAACCGCGTCGTGCTGGGCAAGACGATGGAGGAGCATCTCCGCTTCGCCGCCTGCTTCTGGCACACCTTCTGCTGGCCGGGTTCGGACGTGTTCGGCGGCGGTACCTTCAACCGCCCGTGGCACGCGGGCGCCAACGACAGCGCGTCCGCCGCGCAGAAGCGTGAAGTGGCGTTCGACTTCTTCTCGAAGCTCGACATCCCCTATTATTGCTTCCACGACGTCGACGTGATGGCCGATGCGCAGGGCGTCGCCGAGCATCGCCGTTACTTCGCCGAAGCGGTCGATCACCTCGAAAAGCTCCAGGCCTCGTCGGGCCGCAAGCTGCTCTGGGGCACCGCCAACCTGTTCAGCCATCCGCGCTTCGCTGCCGGTGGCGCGACCAACCCGGACCCAGAAGTCTATGCCTTCGGCGCGATGCAGGTCCGCGACGCGCTGGAAGCCACGCATCGTCTGGGCGGCGCCAACTATGTGCTGTGGGGCGGTCGCGAGGGTTACGAGACGCTGCTCAACACCAACATGAAGCGCGAGCTGGACAATCTGGGCCGCTTCCTGTCGCTGGTCGTCGAGCACAAGCACAAGATCGGTTTCAACGGCACCATCCTGATCGAGCCGAAGCCGCACGAGCCGACCAAGCACCAGTATGACTTCGACACGGCCACCGTGTACGGCTTCCTCAAGGCTTACGGGCTCGAGAACGAGGTGAAGGTCAATATCGAGGCGAACCACGCCACGCTGGCGGGCCATACCTTCGAGCATGAGATCGCGACGGCGGGCGCGCTGGGCATCTTTGGTTCGATCGACGCCAATCGCGGCGATCACCAGAATGGCTGGGATACGGACCAGTTCCCCAATTCGGTCGAGGAGCTGACGCTGGCGGTGCTGGAGATTATCCGGGCGGGCGGCTTCACCACCGGCGGCTTCAACTTCGACGCGAAGGTTCGCCGTCAGTCGATGGATGCGGTCGACCTGTTCCACGGCCATGTCGGCGGGATCGACGTGGTGGCCAAGGGCCTGCTCAACGCCGCGGCGCTGATCGAGGATGGTCGCCTCGATGCGATCAAGTCGGAACGTTATGCCGGTTGGGACGGTGCGTTCGGCCAGCAGATCGGCGGGCTCGACCTGGCCGGGATCGCCGACCTTGCCGAGCAGAAGGCGATCGATCCCAAGCCCCGTTCGGGCCGTCAGGAGCGGATCGAGAACATCGTCAACCGCATCGTCCACTCGGGCAAATAAGGCGGGGCGGGCCGGGATTTCCGGCCTTGCTTCACACATCGAAAGGGGCGCATCCGGCCATTCGGATGCGCCCCTTTTTGTTGGCCAACGGAACCCCACCGTCCAAGCCGAACGATGGGGAACGTCCGATCAAACCACCGCGTTCGCCACCATATCCCGCAAAGCGTCATGGAAGGTTGCGATCGCCGCCAGGTTGAACCCGGCGATGTTGATCCGCCCCGACCCGGCCATGTAGATCGCATGACGATCGCGCAACCATTCCACCTGCGCAGGCGATAGGGGCAGGGTGGCGAACATGCCCTTGCCATGCGCCACCGCGCCCAGATCGATCGCCCCGATCCGACCCCCGGCTGCCAGTGCGGCACGCAGGCTTTCCAGCCGCCGCCGCATCGTCTCCAACTCGTCGCGCCATTGCGCGGTCAGGGCTTCGTCTTCCAGGATGATGCGGACGATCGCCGCGCCGTGATCCGGCGGCATCGACCAGTTGGCTCGCGCCAGGCCCAGCAGGTTGGAAAAGACCGTCGCGCCGCTGTCCCGGTCGGGCGTGATGGCAAAGAGTGCGCCGGTCCGCTCGCGATAGAGGCCGAAGTTCTTGTCGCAGGAATAGGCAAGCAGCGCTTCGGGCACGGTCGACAGGATCGTCCGCGCGCCGGCGGCATCCTCGTCGAAGCCGTCCCCCAGCCCTTGATAGGCCAGGTCGACGACGGGCAGCAGGCCACGCTCGGCAATATGGGACGCGATGACGCTCCAACCAGCCGCGTTGGGATCGATGCCGATCGGATTGTGGCAGCATCCATGCAGCAGCACGGCGTCTCCGGAATCTGCCGCATTCAGCCCGGTCAGGAAGCCGTCGAGGTCGAAGGTCTGGGTTCCCAGATCGAAACAGGGGATCATGGCCGGTTCCACCCCCGCCTGCCGGAACAGCGGCGCATGGTTCGCCCAGCTCGGGCTGCCGATCCAGATTCTCGCGACGCCAGCGCGCGCCATTAGCTCGGCGGCGAGGCGCAATGCGCCGGTACCGCCCGGTGTCTGAAGTCCCACGACCCGATCGGACGCAACCGCATCGCCCACCACCAGCTTGGCCAGCGCCCGGACGAAGCCGGTGTCCCCTTCCGGACCGAGATAGGATTTGCTCGACTGTTCGGACAGCAGCCGTGTCTCGGCAGCCTTGACCGCCGTCATCACGGGCGTGCGCCCTTCCTCGTCGCGAAACACGCCTACGCCCAAATCGATCTTCCGAGCGCGCGGGTCGGCGGCATGTTGGCCAATGATCCGCAACAGGGGATCGTCGGGTTGGCGGGTTAGGGTGGCGAAACGCATGGAAAGGCCTCTTGGAAGGAAAGGCGCGCACCATAGGGTTTCAGGCCCGAAAGGGAATGACGGATAGCCACGATTCGCGTCGCTGGCGGTCGGGCATCCAAAGTTTTGCGTGAGAAAACGTCTGAACGACCGCACGGATCGGCCGCGCGATACCGCCTATTTTACACGTTTTGACGTATTTTATAGCTTAACTCACGAAAAAGGCAGGATATTGATGTGCATTATGGAGCCTGACGAACGGTTGTTCGTAGAGTTTTGACACGGAAATGTTTCGCGGTGCCCAGTCCGTTCACCACGACCGTGGTGGTGAATTGACGTGGTGACTCGGCGTCGGTTCGACCTGGTCGAGTCCCTCTCGCTATTACCCCGGTGGCGTTCGTCGCGTCATCGCCCCCGCCGCACGCTTAATTTCGGTCGGCGGCAAGATGAGGACATTTGTGATGAATCTATCGCGATCCCTGCTCCGCTGCGTATTCCGACCCTGCCGGCCTGCCCCTGAGCGGTCTGCGCGCCTCTCGGCGGAGGGCAAACCGTGAGTATCTCGCTTGCCCGCAGCGCCCGGCCGATCCCTCCTGCACGCCACCGCCTGTCCCGACTGGCGCCCCTCGACAATGCCGCAATCGCGGCGCTCAACGAAGCAATAGGTCGGCCTCAGTTGTTCCGGCCGCGTCGCGACCTGATGGTCGAAGGACGCGACATTGCCGGCCCGCATCTGATCCTGTCGGGCTGGGCGGCGCGCGTCCGCATTCTCCTTGATGGACGGCGGCAATTCCTCAACTTCCTGCTGCCGGGCGATATCGTCGGCCTCTATCATCACCAGCGGCCCGTCGCCCCGACGAGCATTATCACGCTGACCGAGGTGACGACGTGCGTACCGCCTGACCTGGGCGCGTTGCCCGCGCTCGACGAAGCCTATGCTATCTCCCACGCGCTGGACGAGGCCTATCTGCTGGCGCAGATCGCGCGGCTGGGTCGGATGAACGCGATGGAGCGGATCGGCGACCTGATGCTCGAGTTGCACGAGCGGCTCGAACTCAGCGAACTGACCCATGGCCGAAGCTTCGACCTGCCGATCACGCAGGAGACGCTGGCGGATGCGCTCGGGCTGACCGCGGTGCATGTGAACCGCATGTTGCAGGCGGCGCGACGCGGGGGCGACCTGATATGGTCGTCGCGCTCGATGACCATTCCCGATCCGCAGGCTCTGGCCCGAAAGGTCGGGCGTGCATCGATCCGGGTGACGGCAGGCTGACCGCCAGGCGTTGTTGATATGTATCAGGATATTGGAAAAACATGAGAAAATAAGGAACATCCGGCCTCATCCAACGCTGTCCGGGCAAGGAATGAGGAGAGAGGCTTATGCCGGACATCGCCGACAGACCCTATGACGACGCGCCTGTGTCGACTTCCAAGGACAAGGACGCCGCCGTCAGGATCGCCACCGCCGAGGCGGTAGAGGATCGCGGGAACAGCTTTGCCGGATGGGCGGTGACGATCAGCCGCCCATCCGCCGAGCTTTACACCTGGTGGCGCGACTTTTCGAACCTTGCCAGCGTGATGGAGAATGTCGAGCGCATCGATGTTCTCGATGACACACGCTCGCATTGGGTAGTCAAGGCACCTGGCGGCACGACGGTCGAATGGGACGCGATCGTCACCGAGGAGCGTGAGGGTGAGCTCATCGCCTGGGCCTCGGCGGAAGGCGCCGATATCGCCAATTCGGGACGCGTGGCCTTTCGCGATGCAGGCGCGCGCGGCACCGTCGTCACGGCCACCATCCTCTACGATCCACCCGCGGGCGTGATCGGCAAGCTGGTCGCCAAGCTCTTTCAGCGCGAGCCCAATATCCAGGTCCGTCGCGACCTCGCGCGCTTCAAGCAGCTGATGGAAACCGGCGAGGTCGCGACCAACGCGATGAACCGTAAGCAGTTCGAGGAGCAGGACGCATGAAGGCGCTGACCTGGCACGGGAAGCATGACGTCCGCATCGACAATGTCGACGACCCCGAAATCGTCAATCCGCGCGACGCGATCATCAAGGTGACGGCGACCGCGATCTGCGGCTCCGACCTTCATCTCTACGACGGTTATATCCCGACGATGCAGTCGGGCGATATCCTCGGCCATGAGTTCATGGGCGAGGTGGTCGAGACGGGATCGGCCTCGACGCTGAAAAAAGGCCAGAAGGTGGTGGTGCCGTTCACCATTGCCTGCGGCTCCTGCTATCATTGCGGCAAGCATCAATATTCGGGATGCGAAAACGGCAATCCCGCCGACAATCAGGATATCGCGCGCGAGCTGTACGGCCATCCGATGTCCGCGCTGTTCGGCTATAGCCATATGACCGGCGGCTATGCCGGCGGGCAGGCGGAATATGTCCGTGTGCCGTTCAGCGACACCGGCCCGATCGTCATCCCCGACGGCGTCGATGACGAGAAGGTGCTGTTCCTCTCGGACATCCTGCCCACCGGCTGGATGGCGGCGGAGAATGCCGAGATCGAGCCGGGTGATACGGTCGCGGTCTGGGGATGTGGCCCGGTGGGGCTGTTCGCGGTCCAGTCGGCCTTCCTGATGGGCGCCGAGCGGGTCATCGCCATCGACCATTTCCCGCATCGGCTCGAACTCGCGCGCAAGTTCGGCGCGGAGACGATCAACTTCGAGCAGACCGCAACCTATGATGCGCTGATGCAGATGACCGGCGGGATCGGCCCCGATGCGGTGATCGATTCGGTCGGTCTGGAGGCGCATGGGTTGTTCGTCGATAACGCCATCGATCAGATCAAGGCGTCGACCTTCCTGGGCACCGATCGCATTCACGCCATCCGCCAGGCGATCATCGCCTGCCGCAAGGGTGGCCGGGTATCGATGCCTGCCGTCTATGGTGGTTTCGTCGACAAATTCCCCCTCGGCGCGGTGATGCAGAAGGGGCTGACGCTCAAGACCGGGCAGACGCATGTCCAGCATTACCTGCCGGGCCTGCTCGACGCGATCATGGAGGGGAAGATCGATACGACCTTCCTCATCTCGCACCGCCTGCCGCTGGAACAGGCGCCTGAAGGGTATCGCATGTTCCACGACAAGCAGAATGAAGTGACCAAGATCGTGCTGAAGCCCGGTCAATAAGGAGCCACGCCATGGCAGGAAAATTCGCAATCGTGACCGGGGCCTCGACGGGCATCGGCTATCATCTGGCCGCCTGTGCAGCACGAGAAGGATATGATGTTCTGATCGTCGCCGACGAACCGGCCATTCATAGCGCTGCGACCAAGCTGGCCGCCGAGGGTGCTCAAGTGCAGGCGGTGGAGGCGGACCTGTCGACGCTGAAGGGTGTGGATACGCTTCTGGCTGCCGCCGATGGCCGGACGATCGACGTGCTCTGCGCCAATGCAGGCAACAGCAAGGGCGGACCTTTTCTCGACCAATCGCTTTCTGATTGGCGGCGCTCGGTCGATACCAATGTGACGGGCACCGTCTATCTGCTCCAGCGGGTGCTTTCGGCGATGGTCCGGCACGGCGAGGGCAAGGTCCTGGTGACGGGTTCGATCGTCGGCTTCATTCCCGGGCCGTTCAACGCCATCTACAATGCGACCAAGGCGTTCATCGACAATTTCACGGAGGCGCTGCGCAATGAACTGAAGGAGCAGAAGGGCGTCACCCTGACAACCCTGATGCCGGGTCCGACCGAGACCGAGTTCTTCGCCCGCGCCGACATGCTCGATACCAATGTCGGCCAAAGCAAGAAGGACGATCCTGCGGGGGTGGCGCGTAAGGGCTGGGACGCGATGAAGGCGGGCGAGGGGCATATTACGACCGGCCTGAAGAACAAGCTGCAAGTCGCGGGCTCCGGCGTCGTTCCGCAATCGGTCCTGGCCGAGGCGCACCGCAAGATCGCCGAGCCTGGCTCGGCGAACCGCTGACCCCCTATAAAAGGAGACGGATCATGGGCCTGTTTACCAAGGACATTTCGACGCTGAACGACCTGTTCGTCCATCAGCTTCAGGACATTTACTACGCCGAGCATCAGATCACCAAGGCGCTGCCCAAGATGATCGACAAGGCGACCGACCCGCAGTTGAAGGCCGGATTCGAGCAGCATCTGCGGGAAACCGAAGGACAGATCCGGCGGCTGGAACAGGTGTTCGAGATGCATGGCGAGACGCCCAAGGCGGTCACCTGCCCTGCAATCGACGGCATCATTAAGGAAGCCAATGAAGTGGCAGGCGAAGTTGCCGACAAGCGCGTGCTCGACGCTGCCCTGATCGCGGCGGCGCAGGCGGTCGAGCATTATGAGATCGCCCGCTACGGCACCCTCGTCTCCTGGGCGCGCCAGCTCGGGCGCAGCGACTGCGCCGCGATTCTCGATGAGACGCTGGCCGAGGAAAAGGCGACTGACGAAAAGCTCACCGGGATGGCCGAAGGCGGTGCGAATGCGGCGGCGGAGGCTGCCCAACCCGCCTGAGGTCGCGGGCACCGTGGTTGGTTACCCTTCCCCGGCGACGGTGCCCGAAAACTCCGATCAGTGCGCGAAGTGCGTGACGCCCAGCATCAGGGCGACACCTGCCAGTGTGGCCAGGCTGGTCCGCAATCTCGGGTCGAGGGACTGGCTGCGCGGCACCAGCTCGCACGCGCCGATATACAGAAAAATTCCGGCGAAGAGCGCCATCAACGGCGCCAGCATCGCGGCAGGGATCGACAAACCCAGGCCGATCAGCACACCCAGCATCGGGGCGACACCGTTGAGCACCAGCCAGCGCCGCGCCGCCGCTTCGGATCGCGCAGCAAGGCTCAGGCTGACGGTGTTGACGCCATCGGCCACATCATGAGTCAGGACCGCCAGCGCGATCATCCATCCGGCCGCTGTATCGATCTGAAAAGCGATGCCGATGCCCAGTCCGTCCATCAAGCTGTGCAGACACAGCATGGCAGGTCCAAGATCGCCGCGCCAAGACGCCGCCGTCGCGCGCGGTATCCGGGCGAGAAGTCGGTCGAGCAGCATATAGCCGCCTAGCCCGAGCGCCGTGAACGCCATCATCGCGCGGATCGTCCAGCCATCGCCCGCCAGCTCCAGCGCCTCCGGCACCAGATCGAACAGCGCGACACCGACCACGATCCCCGCCGTCACGCCCAGCACAAGACCGATCCGATGACGCAGTCGCAGCGCAAGCATTCCGCCCGCCAGCGTCGCCACCATGGCCGCCAGGCCGAAAGCGAGGGGAACAAGGGTCATCGGATCGTCCGCACGACAAAGGCGACGGAAGGAAGGTGCGGCATCATCGACCCATGAACCAAGCCATGAGACGTTACAAGATCACATTTGTGCAACCTGTGTGGGTCGATGCGCCTTATCCGCGCGCGATCGCCTCCAGCACGCTGGCCGCAACTTCCTGTCGACAAATCAGCAGATCGGGCAGCAACGGGTTCTCGCAATTATAGACCAGCGGGCTGCCATCGATGCGCGAGGCGTGGAGTCCCGCCGCCAGCGCGACGGCCGCGGGAGCGCAATTGTCCCACTCATATTGACCGCCGTCATGCAGATAGACATCCGCGCGGCCCTCGACGACCGCCATCGCCTTGGCCCCGGCCGAGCCCATGGGGATCATGATCGCGCCCAGGCGGTCGCCGACGCAGCGTGCGATGTCGGGCGCGCGGCTGCGGCTGACGACGACGCGCAGGCCCGCCGGGCAGGGGGGATGTTTGGGAGGCAGATCGTCGGTGGCGAAAACCTGATCGCGGTCGGGCACCGCCACCGCGCCCAGCACCGGGCGGCCATCGATAGCGAGCCCGATATGCACCGCCCACTCGCTCGACCCGCTGGCATATTCACGGGTGCCATCAAGCGGATCGACGATCCAGACGCGGCTCGCGGCGCAGCGGGCGCGGTCGTCGACCGATTCCTCCGACAGGATGAAGTCGTCGGGCCGGGCGGCGCGCAGTCGGTCGAGGATCAGCGTGTTGGCATCCCGGTCGCCCAGCGCGCCGAGCGCCGCGTCTTGAAGTCCGCTCGACGCGCGGATGGACTTGAGCAGTTCGCCCGCCTCGACCGCGACCGAGCGCGCGAGTTCGGCGTCGGTCACAGATCGTAACTCCAGATACCCAGCACATGCTCGACGATCCGGGATGCGGCCTGTTCCGCCGTTTCCTTCGTCGTGTCGATGCGGATTTCTGGGCGCTCGGGCGCTTCATAGGGGCTGGAAATGCCGGTGAACTCGGCAATCTCTCCGCTGCGTGCCTTGGCGTATAGACCCTTCACGTCACGATCCTCGGCGACGGCCAGCGGCGTGTCGATGAAAATCTCGACGAACTCGCCCTCGGGCAGCAGCGCACGCACCATGTCCCGCTCCGCCTTGAACGGCGAGATGAAGGCGGTCAGCACGATCAGCCCGGCATCGGCCATCAGCTTTGCGACCTCACCCACCCGACGGATATTTTCGACCCGTCCCGCTTCGGAGAAGTCGAGATCGCGGTTCAGCCCATGGCGAATATTGTCGCCGTCGAGGAGGAAGCTGTGACGGCCCATGGCGTGCAGCTTCTGTTCGACCATGTTGGCGATGGTCGACTTGCCCGAGCCGGACAGGCCGGTGAACCAGAGAACCCGGGGGACCTGTCCCTTTTGCCGGGCATGGGCTTCGCGCGTGATGACCGCCGACTGCCAGTGGACGTTCTGTGCCCGGCGCAGCGCATGGTCGATCATGCCCGCTGCGACCGTGGCGTTGGTCGCGCGGTCGATCAGGATGAAGCCGCCGAGCGCGCTGCCCTGTGCGTAAGGCTCGAACACTATGGGGCGATCGGCATAGACTTCGGCCAGCCCGATATCGTTCAGCGCCAGCGTGTCGGCCGGGCGTTCTTCCTGGCTGTTGACATCGACGACATGGCGCGGCGGCTGGACGGTCGCACCCACCAGCTGCGTGCCGAGTTTCAGCGAATAGCTGCGCCCCGGTACCAGCGGCGCGTCCGCCATCCAGACGATCCTGGCGACGAACTGGTCGGCGATCTCGGGCGGGTTCTCGGCCGCCGCGATCACGTCGCCGCGCGAGCAGTCGACTTCCTCCGCAAGGACGAGCGTCACCGCCTCGCCCGCAATCGCTTCCTGCCGGTCGCCGTCATAGGTGACGATCCGCGCGATGCTGGTCGTCTTGCCCGAAGGCGCGATCCGTACCCGGTCGCCGACCGATGCCCGACCGCTGGCGATCAGGCCCGCGAAGCCGCGAAAGTCCAGGTCGGGCCGATTGACCCACTGCACCGGCATACGGAAGGACGCCGCCGCCGCACGGTCGCCGTCGATCGCCACCGTCTCCAGACGCGGAAGCAGCGCGGGGCCGTCATACCAGGGTATGTCGGGCGAGGGCGTGGTCACATTCGCGCCGGTCAGGCCCGACAGCGGAATGGCGGTGAACCGCTCGATCCCGATGGTCTTCGCGAAGGCCGCATAGTCGGCGACGATGGCGTCGAAGACCGACTGGTCATGGCCGACCAGATCCATTTTGTTGACCGCCAGCACGATCTCCTTGATCCCGACCAGATGCGCGAGATAGCTGTGCCGCCGCGTCTGGGTCAGCACGCCTTTGCGCGCGTCGATCAGGATCACCGCCAGATCGGCGGTCGAGGCGCCCGTCACCATGTTGCGGGTATATTGTTCGTGGCCGGGCGTGTCGGCGACGATGAACTTGCGCTTCTCGGTCGCGAAAAAGCGGTAGGCGACATCGATGGTGATGCCCTGCTCGCGCTCGGCGGCGAGACCGTCGACCAGCAGCGCGAAGTCGATATTCGCCCCTTGCGTCCCCACACGGCGGCTGTCCGCCTCCAACTGGCTCAACTGATCCTCAAAGATGGTCTTCGAGTCATAGAGCAGCCGCCCGATCAGCGTCGACTTGCCGTCATCGACCGAGCCGCAGGTGATGAAACGCAGCATCGACTTGGCGGCGTGCGTCGCGAGATAGGCGTCGATATCGGCGGCGATCAGCGCATCGGGTTGATAGGCGGTCATCAGAAATACCCCTCGCGCTTCTTCTTCTCCATGCTGGCGGCCTGATCGTGATCGATCGCGCGCCCCTGCCGCTCCGACGTGGTGGTCAGCAGCATTTCCTGGATCACTTCGGATAACGTCGCCGCCTCGCTCTCGACCGCGCCGGTCAGCGGATAGCAGCCGAGCGTGCGGAACCGGATCGAGCGTTCGACCGGGACTTCTCCGGGCCGCAGGCGGAAACGGTCGTCATCGACCATCAACAGCATTCCGTCGCGCTCCACCGTCGGGCGCGGCGCGGCGAAATAGAGCGGCACGATCTCGATGCCCTCCTGCAGGATATACTGCCAGATATCGAGTTCGGTCCAGTTGGACAGCGGGAAGACGCGGATGCTCTCCCCCTTATGAATGCGGCTGTTATAGAGGTTCCATAGCTCGGGCCGCTGCGCCTTGGGGTCCCAGCCATGCGCGGCCGAGCGGAAGGAAAAGACGCGCTCTTTTGCACGGCTCTTCTCCTCGTCGCGGCGCGCGCCGCCGAACGCGGCGTCGTATCCGCCTGCGGTCAGCGCCTGTTTCAATCCTTCGGTCTTCCACATATCGGTGTGGCGGCTGCCATGGTCGAAGGGATTGATCCCCTGTGCCTCAGCCTCCGGGTTGCGGTGGACAATCAGGTCCATGCCCGCCGCCTCTGCCGCGCGGTTGCGGAGTTCGTACATGGCCTGGAATTTCCAGGTCGTGTCAACATGGAGCAGCGGGAAGGGCGGGCGTGCGGGGAAGAACGCCTTTTTGGCCAGATGCAGCATCACGGCCGAATCCTTGCCGACCGAATAGAGCATCACCGGACGCTCGGTTTCGGCGACCACTTCGCGAAGGATATGGATGCTCTCGGCTTCGAGGCGTTGCAGGTGGGTAAGGCCAGTCATCGGATTGTCAGATAATGTCGCCAGCGAACCGTGCGACCAACTTATCCTGTCAATCGCGATAGTCCCGCTCCAGCGAGTCCAGGATGCGCGCGCCCGCCATGAACACGGCAATAGGGCAGGCGGCGAACAGGATCTTTCCGGCCATTCCCGGATAAGCGGTCAGATAATGCATCCCCCGCTCGACCGCCCCCAGGCCCAGGCCATAGATGACCAGGAAAGCCTCGAACTTCGACTTGATCGTGAACAGGGCGACCAGGCGGGACCACATGACGTGGTTACACCACCGGATCGCCCCGCCGCCAAGGGTCAAACGCTTGCCAAATTGAGACAGTCGAGCTCGCTTAGAAGGGCGGTTCGCGCCGCCTCGATCGTTGCGATCAGGGCCGGATCGCCGATCTCGGTCGGATCGATCGCCTCGGGCCAATGCGCCTCGATCACGGCGGCGATGCGGTCGAGCCGGGCATGGTCGACCAGAAAGCGCGGGTCGATGGTCGCCGGGTCGGCGACGACGCGCAGGCGCAGACAGGCTGGCCCGCCGCCATTGGCCATCGATTCGCGGACGTTCACGATCTCCAGCCGCCGGATCGGGCCGTTGCCCGCGACATGATCCTGAAGCCAAGACCAGACGGGGCCATTGTCGCGCGCTTCCTGCGGCAGGATCAGCGTCGGCTCACCCCCGGGCGGTGTCACCAGCTGTGCGTTGAACAAATAGGAGGCGATCGCATCTCCCAGGCTCACCCGATCGGCGGGCACCTCGACGATCTCGACATCGGGCATCAGGGTGCGGAGGTCGGCATAAAGCTGCTCGCAATCGGCAAAGGCCTGTTCGTGCGCGAACAGCACGCGTTCATTGGCGACAGCGACCACGTCATTATGGAAGGCCCCCGCCGCGATCGCCGCGTCCGACTGGCGGACGAAGAGCACGCGGTCGGGCGACAGGCGGTGGGCGCGCGCGACTGTCTCGCACGCCTGACGATGCTGGCGGGCGGGAAAGGGGCCGCCGCCCTCACCATAGACGAAGACCTCGACGCCGGGATGGTCGTGTCCACTGCACAGCCGCATGTGATTGGCCGCGCCCTCGTCGCCGGATGGAGCGGGCACCGGCGAATGGACGATGAAGGCCGGGTCGGCGAAGATCATCCGCAACTGCGCCAGGGTCGCAGGCCACTCATGGCTGCGATGCGGCATGGTCAGCAGATTGGCCACGGTCAGGTGGCAGCGCCCATCACGAGCGTCGGGCGCAGGCGAGACCGTTGCGGCATTGGCCGCCCACATGGCCGAGGCCGACAGCGCCTGCGCCTTCAGCACGGGGGAGGCGCTTTCATAATCGGTCGAGAGCCGCTTCAGCCAATCATGGTCCGGCCGGGGATGCGGCAGGAGGATACCCTGAACCAGCCCCAGATCGAGGTTCGCCCGCATCTTGGCGATTCCCTGTAGCGCGGCGGCGCGGGGGTGCGAGGTCTTGCCCGCATTGCGCGTGGCGGCGAGATTGCCGTGGCTGAGGCCCGCATAATTGTGGCTTGGCCCGATGATGCCGTCGAAGTTGATTTCTCTCAGCATCATACTCACCGATCGATGTGAAGGACGGTGTCATCGATCGTCAGATCGAGCGTCCGTGCCGTATCCTCGGAGACGATGATCCCGTCATCGCCTTCCCGAATTTCCCCGAGCGCACAGCGGAAGTCGGTCAGTTTCCCGACCGCGACCAGGGCCTCGCGTCCCGGCTGCGCTTCGATCCCGACGACCCGGCTCTCACGCGCATCGCGGATGGTCCGCACCTGATCGGTGCGCGCGGTCATGGTCGGGCCGCCGTCGAAGATGTCGATATAATGCTCGAAGGCGAAACCCTCATTCTCCAGCATCCGCATCGCCGCCCGGCCCGATGGGTGGGGCAGGCCGATCGCAGCGCGCGCCGTCTCGGTCAGCATCGCGGTGTATATCGGGTGCTTGGGCATCAGGTCGGCGATGAACTGATGCCCGTGGATCGCATTGAACTCGTCGGCCTGCTGGAAATTCATGCCGAAGAAGCGCCCGGCCAGCCCGTCCCAGAAGGGCGATCCCCCCGCTTCGTCAATAACGCCGCGCAGCTCGGCCAGCACCCGGTCGGCGAAGCGCGGCCGGTTGGCGCGCATGAAGAGGTAGCGGCTGCGCGCCAGCAAAAGGCCTAGCCCTCCCGCGCGCTCGCCGGGATGCAGGAACAGGCCGCCAACCTCGCTCGCGCCCTCAAGATCGGTGGTCAGGGACAACATTTCCGCGCGGAAGGTGCGGTCCAGCTCGCGGCTATGCTGGGTCAGCGTGCCGATGCGATAGCTGTAGAAGGGGTGCTTCTGGCCGACATGGGTGAAGATCTGGCAGGTGCCGCGTACCTCGCCGGTCGCACGGTCCTCCAGCATCAGGACGAACAGCTCGTCCTTTACCTTGCCATCGCCGTCGCCCGCAAAGGCGTCATGACTGCGCGCCAGTTTGGCGGTCAGCGCGCGGCGGTCGGGGGGCAGGTTGGTGAAGCCGCCGCCGGTGAGCTTGGCCATTTCATACAGGTGGCGAAGGTCGCTATCGACCGCGGGGCGGATGCAAAAGCTGTTCATGCGGCACCGATGATGCGCAGGATGGTCAGCGTGGACAAGCCCGCGCGTTCGGGCAGGCTGTCGATCAGCATATATTCGTCTGCCGAATGGATCGCGCCGCCGCGCACGCCCATGGTGTCGACAACGGGCACCCCCGCCGCCGCGATATTGTTGCCGTCGCACACCCCGCCGGTCGCCCGCCAGCCGATGGACAGGCCCAGATCGGCACCTGCGCTTCGCACCGTCTCGAATAGCGCGGCGGCGCCGGTGTCGATCGGTTTGGGCGGGCGGTTGAAGCTGCCATGCACCTCGACGCTTACGTCATGCTCGGCGGCGATCCGCTCGGCGATGGCCTTCATCGCCGCGCCGGTGCGCTCGATCGCGGCCAGCGCGCGGGGGCGGAAATTGACGTGCAGCACCGCCAGATCGGGCACGACATTGTTCGGCCCGCCGCCGTCGATCCGCGCCGGATTGACGGTGATGTCGTCGGCGGCAAGCTGCGACAGTTCCAGCGTGATCCGGGCGGCGGCGACGATGGCGTTGCGGCCCTCTTCGGGATTGCGGCCAGCATGGGCGCTGCGTCCGCGCACGACGATCGTGAAATTGCCCGTGCCGCCCCGCGCGCCTGCCAGCGTGCCGTCGGGCAGCGCCGGTTCATAGGTCAGCGCCGCGACCTTGCCACTTGCGGATTTCGCGATCAACGCGGCGGAGGAGGCTGAGCCCGTTTCCTCGTCCGAGTTGATGAGCACGTCATAGCCGAACCGCTCGGCCGCCGGGCTCGCCTCCACGGCGGTCAGCGCAGAAAGGAGCACCGCTAGCCCGCCTTTCATGTCGGCCACGCCCGGTCCGCCGAGCCGGTTGTCATCGAGCCGCGTCACCGTCTGAAAGGGATGATCGACCGGATAGACCGTGTCCATATGGCCGGTGAACAGCATCCGTCGGGGTGCGTTGGGGCGGACGGACAGCAGTAGGTGGCGGCCATGCGCTAGTGGGGCGGGGCTTCCGTCACGGCCGATCCGCTCGACCGGCTCCGGCTCCACCATGGTCAGCTTACCCGGCAGCGACCCGAAATGCTCGGCCAGCCGGTCGGCCATCGTCGCCAGCCCGGCAAGGTTGCGCGTCCCGCTGTTGATCGCGGCCCAGTCCTCCACCAGCGGCAGCATGGGATAAGCGGCGGCGGACGCTACGGCGTCCCGCTCGATCGTGTTCAGTCTCTCCATGGCCGACAACCTAGGCCATGGAGACGGCAAAGGTGAACCCCGCCGCCGAAATTAGAAGCTGTACACCACCGAGGCGCGGGTGATCGTATCAGTCGTCCGGCGACCCAGCGGCGGCTCGCTTTCATATTGGACATTGTAGGACAGCGCCGCCGACAGAGGACCGAACAGCTTGGCGTTCAGCGCCGAATTGGTGCTGACCGTGCTGTTGAACTTCTGCACATAGGCCGAGGCGTTCTGGTTGAACGACATGGCCGGGGTCAGCTTCCAGACGAAGTTCAGGTTGCCACGCGCGGCCAATGCGCTTTCGATCCGACCGTCGGTGAACTCGGTGTGCCGGAAGGCCGGGCCGAGTTCGACGTCCAGGGTCATGCGCGGCTTGCGGATGGCGCTGTAGCCCGCGCCGCCCGACGCGGAGAAACGGTTGAAATAGCCCAGGAAACGGTCGCTTTCATATTGCGCCGCGCCATAGACATAGTTGTTGGCGTTCAGTTTGAAGTTCGGTTCGTAGGACACGACATAATGTTCGCGGCTGACGATGCTCGCGCTTTCCTGATAATCGCCTTGCAGATGGACCTTGTGCCGCCAGCGCAGCCCTTCGCGCGTCAGGTCGATGATGCCGGTCAGGCCGATATTCTGACTGTTGCCCGTGGTCGCAAAGCCGCCCAGCTCGATGCGGCCATGCCACAGGTCGAAGAAGGTCGCCTCGCGCAGGGTCCGGCTGCGGCTGGCGGTCTTTTCGTCGCGCCAAACATCGGCCATCGCGTCGATCGCATCGGCGGCCTCGGGCACGGCGTTGCGGGCATAGCGGACGACGGTGGTGATGTCGTTCTCATTGCCGCTGGCGATCGCGGCCTCCAGCATCGCGCGGATCTGGGGCGGGATCAGCGCGGGGTCTGGGTCATTGGGCTCGGCATTGGCAAGCAGGCCCAGCGCCATCGGGATCAGGAGCAGCCGCGTCTTCATGGTCGGGTGCCTTAGCCCTTCACCCCGTCGACCGATACCGCCGCGTCCCCATGCGGTGCGGTGAAGTGCGCCGCGAAGACGACCAGCAGTTCCTCGTACAGCGCCTTCTTGAACGGCACGATCATCGCGGGCAGCGTCTCCGGCTCGGCCCAGCGCCAGGCGCGGAATTCTGGGTGATCAGTGTCGATGCGGATTTCGCTATCCTCGCCCAGGAAGCGATAGAGGAACCAGTTCTGCCGCTGGCCGCGCCACTTGCCCTTCCAGACCTTGCCGATCATGTCCTCGGGCAGGTCATAGGTCAGTTCGTGCGGCGCACGGGCGATCAGTTCGACCTTGTCGGCGGTGACGCCGGTTTCCTCGAACAATTCGCGCAGGGCGGCGGCATCGGCATCCTCGCCGGGGTCGATGCCGCCTTGCGGAAGCTGCCAAGCCTCCAGCGTCGAATCGATCCGCTGGCCAACAAAGACCCGGCCGTCGCGGTTCATCAGGATGACGCCCGCACAGGGGCGATAGGGAAGGTCGGTCATCATCATTGTCCCATCTGGCCGATGCCCTGCGCCTCCACGATCGCGGCCTTCAAGGCAAGCAGGAAAGCGGCGAGATCCCCCACGCCGGAGGGGATCGCCTTGCGCAGCGTCGCAAAGCCGTGGATCGTGCCCCGCGCCTCGCGGAAAATGACGGCGACGCCAGCCTTTGCCAGCGCGGCGGCATAGGCGCGGCCCTGGTCGCGGATCGGATCGCATTCGGCAGTCATGATGACGGCGGGCGGCATCCCGGCCAGTTCGCCGCGCATCGGTGCCGCGCGCACATCGCCCAGATCGGCGGCGTAGCAGGCGACGAACCAGTCGAGCATCGCGCGGGTCAGGAAATAGCCCTCGGCAAAATCCCGCAGCGACGGATGGGCGCGGGCCATGTCGGTGGCGGGATAGAGCAGCCCTTGCCCGATAACCGGGACGGTAGCGGGTCGGTCGCGCAACGCCATGGCCGTCACGGTGGCGAGCGTGCCGCCCGCACTGTCGCCCGCGACGATCAACGCGGTCGTGTCGGGCTGTCCGGCCAGCCAGCGGGCCGCTGCCTCGCAATCATCGGGCGCGGCGGGCCAGGGATGTTCGGGCGCCAGCCGGTAACCGACCGACACCACTGGCAGGTCGAGCGCCCGTGCCACTTCGGCGGCGAGCGGCGCATGGGTGTCGATATCGCCGATCACGAAGCCGCCGCCATGGAAGAACAGCACGACCGGCCCCGCGCCACGCCGCTCGCGCGGGTCGAAGCGCCGCGCAGGGATCGGTCCTGCTGGTCCCTGGATCATGAAAGTTTCGTCGGTGCCCAGCGCGCCGATCGGCGGATCGGTCAGGTCGCGCGCGGCGCGCATCATCTGGCGGGCGGTCTCGGGACCCAATTCCTCCTGGGGCGGGCCGGGGAGACGGTTGTAATAGCCCAGGAAGCGCGCGACATCGGTTCGCAGTTCGGGCAGCGGGGCCGTGGCCCTCCTATCACGGGTCATGGCTTCCTACCTAGGGACGATGATCCATGTCGTCCATCACCCCGCCTATGTCACCGAGGCACCGGCCCGCTCCACCTATCGCTGGGGCAAAAACGGGGCGATCCGCGACCTGCTGTGCGCGCGGGGCGACGCGGTGGTGTGGACCGAGCCCGAGCTGATCCCGCCCGGCTGGCTGGAGGCGGTGCACGACCCCGATTATGTCGCCGAGGTGCTGGAGGCGCGGGTGCCGCCCGACAAGACCCGGCGCATCGGCTTCCCGATCACCGAGCAGGTCGCGCATCGGGCACGGGCGGTGCCGGGGGGAACCTGGGTCGCCGCGATGCTGGCGTTGAAGCACGGCTTTGCCGCCAACACCGCCGGGGGCAGCCATCATGCGCTGGCGACCACGGGGGCGGGTTATTGCGTGTTCAATGACCTGGCGGTGGCGGCGGTGCGGCTGGTCGAACAAGGCGTCGTCGGGCGGGTGGCGATCATCGATTGCGACGTTCACCAGGGCGACGGCACCGCCGCGCTGACCGCCGGGCGCGCCGATATCATGACCTATTCGATCCATGCCGAAAAGAATTTTCCGGCTCGCAAGGCACGTTCGACCCTGGATGTCGGATTACCCGACGGCGTCGATGATGCGGGCTATCTGGCCCAGCTCGAGGCGACCTTGGCGCCGTTTCTCGACGAGCATCGGCCGGATATCATTCTGTATCAGGCCGGGGTCGATCCCTTTGTCGATGACCGGCTCGGACGGCTGGCGCTGACCCAGGCAGGGCTGATCGCGCGCGAGACGCTGATCGCCAACCTCTCGCTGGCCCGTGGTCTGCCGCTCGCGAGCACGGTGGGTGGCGGCTATGGCGACGACGTCCTGGCGATCGCCGAGCGGCATGTGACCGCGATCCTGACTTTGGGTGAAAAGCTGTCCCGTCGGAACCCGGCGACGATCGAGGCGTAGCGGCTGGATGACTGCATCCCCCACGATCCTGTGGTTCCGCCAGGATCTCCGCCTTCACGATCAACCCGCTCTTGTCGCGGCCGCGGGGGCGGGGCCTGTCATCCCGGTCTATATCCTTGATGACGAGAGTCCCGGCGACTGGCGGATGGGCGCGGCGCAGCGCTGGTGGCTGCACCACAGCTTGATCGCCCTTGCGAAGGATCTGGACGATCTGGGTAGCCGGTTGATCCTGCGCCGGGGCCATGCGGTCGAAATCCTGCGCGCGCTGATGGACGAGTCGGGGGCGACCGAGGTTCACGCCATCCGCCATTATGAGCCTTGGTGGCGAAGAGCGGAGCAGATGCTGGAGGACTGCCTCAACCTGCATGACGGCAATCACTTGGCGCGGCCCGAGCTTGTCACGACGGGCAGCGGCAGGCCGTTCCGCATTTATTCGGCCTTCTGGAAGGGTTTGCAGGAGCATTTGCCACCCGAATATCCGCTCGATCCACCCAAGGCCGTGACCGCACCTGCGCACTGGCCGACAAGCGAGAAGTTGGCCGACTGGTCTCTACTGCCGACCAAACCGGATTGGTCGACGGGCTTCGACGAGGACTGGATACCGGGCGAGGCGACGGCGCGGGAACGAATGGCAGAATTCGGCGAGAAAGCCGTTGCTTATGATACCGCGCGCAACATGCCGTCAGAGGAAGGCAGCTCGCGGCTGTCCCCCCATCTCCATTTCGGAGAAATTTCCGTGCGCGCGGTCTGGCATTCGCTAGCCCGGCACGGTGACACAGAGACGTTCCGCAAGGAACTGGCATGGCGCGACTTCACCGATGGCGTGGTCATGGCGCTGCCCGATTATGCCGATCATAATGGCCGTGATGCCTTTGACAAAATGCCGTGGCGTACGGGCGCGGAAGCCCAGGCCGACCTGACGGCATGGCAGCAGGGGCGGACCGGCTATCCGATCGTAGACGCGGGAATGCGCCAGCTGTGGGCGACGGGCTGGATGCACAACCGGGTGCGGATGATCGCCGCCTCCTTCCTCATCAAGCATCTGCTGATCGACTGGCGCGAGGGGGAGCGGTGGTTCTGGGACTGTCTGGTCGATGCCGATTACGGGAACAATGCGGTCAACTGGCAATGGGTCGGGGGGACGGGGATCGATTCGAACATGTTCGGCCGGATCATGGCGCCGCTCAGCCAGTCGGAGAAATTCGACGCGGGCGACTATATCCGGCAATGGGTGCCGGAGTTGAAGAACGTTGGCGACGCCGCGATCCATGATCCGGACGAGGCCGGGTGTCGGCCGAAGGACTATCCGGCCAAGATCATCGGGCACCGCGAGGGGCGTGAGCGGGCCTTGGCGGCGGCGAAGACGATGCGGGGATAGGACGGGGCGTGCGCTTCGATGTCGCTCGGCGTGAACGAAGTCGAAGACCACGGGAAACGCTCACCGTTTCTTCCGACACGCGTCCGAACAATAGACCACCTGATCCCAATCCCGCGCCCATTTCTTGCGCCAGGTGAACGGGCGCCCGCAGGCCGGGCAGGTCTTGCTCGGCAAATCCTGCTTGCGGACGCCGTTGGGCATCAGCGCGGCTCGGCGTCGAGGAAGGCGGCGACGTCAGCCAGATCGACCGTCTTGTCGAGATAGGTCTGCCCGATCCCGCGCGCGAGCAGGAAGGGCAGGGTGCCCGCCGCCATCTTCTTGTCGTGCCGCATATGTTCGACCAACGTCGCCGACGGCGCATCGATCCCGGCGGCGGCAAGGCCATCGGGCAGACCGATCGCACGGAAATGCGCGGCGACCCGCTCGGCATCCTGGCGATCGCAAATCCCGTGACGCACCGAATAGCGGAACGCGAGCGCGCAGCCCGCCGCCACGCCCTCGCCGTGAAGCAGCCGGTCGGAGAAACCGGCTTCCGCTTCCAGCGCATGGCCGAAGGTATGGCCCAGATTGAGCAGCGCACGGATGCCGTTCGTCTCATGCTCGTCCGCCGCCACGATCCGCGCCTTGGCCGCGACCGAGTGCGCTATGGCATGTACGCGTGCATCGGCATCCCCCGCCAGCAGCGCCGAGCCGTTCGTCTCGCACCACTCGAAAAAGGCGAAATCGTCGATCAGGCCGTATTTCACGACCTCGGCATAACCGGCGCGCACCTGCCGTGCGGGCAGGGTGTCGAGCACGTCCGGGTCGATCAGCACCATG
Source organism: Sphingomonas zeae (assembly GCF_014197135.1). Classification (GTDB taxonomy): domain Bacteria; phylum Pseudomonadota; class Alphaproteobacteria; order Sphingomonadales; family Sphingomonadaceae; genus Sphingomonas; species Sphingomonas zeae. The sequence continues at coordinate 317,812 of NZ_JACIFA010000003.1, read as the reverse complement.
GCGGGCTGGTGGAACGCCCCGATCAGATTCTTGCCCGCCGAGGTGTTGATCGCGGTCTTGCCCCCCACCGACGAATCGACCTGCGACAACAGGGTCGTCGGGATCTGCACGAAGCGGCAGCCGCGTTTGACGATCGAACAGGCGAAACCGACCAGATCACCGATCACCCCGCCGCCCAGGGCGACGACGTGATCGGAACGCTCCACGCCCAGTTCCAGCAGCCGGTCGCAAACATGCTCCAGCATCGCCCAGCTCTTGGTCTTTTCGCCCGGCGGCAGGATGATCGCCTCGCTGGCGACACCGACTGCTTCCAGCGACGCCTGAAGCACCGCCAGATGCGGCCGCACATTCTCATCTGTGACGATCGCCATGCGTCGTCCGCGCGCCAGGGGGGCGAGATAATCGGCGGCACGGGGTAGCAGCCCGGCCTCGATATGGATGGGATAGCTGCGGTCGCCGAGCGACACGGTGACGGTCTTCATCGTCCGATGGCTTTCAGGATGGCGTTGACGGTGGCCTCGTGCGGCCCGCGCTTGCTGGAAACATGGATCGGCGCGAGCGAATAGATCGGGTTGCGCACCGCCGACAGCTCGCGCAGCACCTTGAGCGGATCCTTGCCGCGCAGCAGAGGGCGCGTATCGCGCCGCTTGACCCGTTCGGCCAGCACTTCGGGACTGGCGTTCAGCCAGATGGCGGTCGCCTGTTCCAGGATCAGGGCGCGCGTCTCGTCATTGATGAACGCGCCGCCGCCGGTCGCGATCACCTTGGGCCGACCATCGACCAGCCGGGCGATCACCCGGCGTTCGCCGTCGCGAAAATACGGTTCGCCGAATTGCTCGAAGATTTCGGCGACGCTCATGCCGGCGGCTTCCTCGATCGCGTGGTCGGCATCGACGAAGGGCACCCGTAACCGATTCGCCAGACGGCGCCCGACGGTCGACTTGCCCACGCCCATCAGGCCGACGAGCACTATGGGCGACCCGTTCCAGCTTGCATCTACAGGGTTGTGGCTTTGCAACATTGCACTCTGCGCTATACAGCGGGCGCGCGCCCGGCAACACCGGCCGGGCTTTCACGGGTCCATTATAAGGTTTGCGTTTCATGTCCCGTATGGTCGTTTCGCTCATCGTCCTCCTCGTCGTGATCGTCGGGGGGCTGTTCCTGCTCTCGGGCCGGGCGACCGAACGGCCGACCACCCAGGTCGAAAAGGCGGTCTCGCTTGGCAACCTGCAATAAGCGGGGCGGCGCCTTTCGCCACCTGCCGAGGGCGGTCGCCCTGCTGATGGTCGGGGCTGCCGCGATCGCGGCGGCGCAGGACCGTCCCGAATCGCTGCTGCCCCCCGGTTTCGGCCAGCCCGCCGCGCAGCCCAGTGCCCGGCCGACGTCCCGGTCGACGCCGCGAGCCGTGCCCGGCGTCGCCCCGGCGGCCTCTCCCACGCCGGCTCCGACCCCGGCCCGCGCCGATCCGGTGGGGGCGCTGCTCGATTCGCTCGCCAGCCCCGCGCCGACGCCGACCCCATCGCCGACACCGACCATCGATGCCGCGACGCTGGCCGAATATGAGTTGCCGACTTTCGCCAGGCGTTCGCTGTCGGTCGTCGGACCTTCGGGGCCGCGCGAAGGGGCGCTGGACGAGAACGTCTTTGCCGGCGTCGATGGACGCGTCGCCGAGACGTTGATGCGCAGACTGTCGGCGCCTTTGCCGTCGCGCTGGACCTCGATCCTGCTGCGCCGCGTGCTGGCCGCCCGTCTGGTGACGCCGCGTGGGGTGAACGGCGCGGACTTCGCCGCCGAGCGCGCCTGGCTGCTGCTGCGCATGGGCGAGGCGCAGGTCGCGCGCGCTGTCGTCCAGTCGGTCGATCCGGGCAATTATACGCCCAAACTTTATCAGGTGGCGATCAACGCGCTGCTCGCGTCCAGCGATCCGGCGGGGCTTTGCCCGCTGGCCGATCGCGGCAGCGCCGTGACGGGGCTGGGCGGTTATCGGCTGGCGCAAGGCTGGTGCGCGGCGTTGACGGGCGATGGCGCGCAGGCCAGCGGGATCGTCCGGCAGATGCGGCGCCAGCGGATCGCCGAGGATATCGACCTGAAGCTTGCCGAAAAGCTGATCGGCGCGGGTTCGGCACGCAAGGCGGTGAACGTCGATTGGGGCGGGGCCGACCGGCTGACCGTCTGGCGCTTCGGCCTGGCGACCGCGACCGGCGTGACGGTGCCGCCCGATTATCTGTCCTATGTCGGCCCACAAGTGCGCGGCTGGCTGGCGACCTCGCCAGCTGTGCCCGCAACCGAGCGCGCGGGGGTGATCGATCAGGCGGCGACCCTGGGCGTCATCTCCAACGCGGCGCTGGTCGATTTCTATGCGGGGCTGGCCGATGACGATCAGGCGAGCCGGGGGCAGGCCGCGATCGGCAACGATCTGCGCAACGCCTATGCCGCCGGAGACGAAGGGCAGCGCCTGTCGGCGATCCGCTCGCTCTGGGGCGATGACGCGCGCACGCCCTATGGACGGCTGGTTCTGACCGCCCGTGCCGCTGCACGGCTACCGGTGATGAGCGACGGACGTGACGCGGACCGGCTGGTGGCGTCGATGCTTTCCGCTGGCCTCGATCGCAGCGCTGCTCGCTGGCGTGATGCGGTGAAACAGGACAGCGACGCCTGGGCGATGATCGTCCTGAGCGATCCCGACCGGCAGGGCCAGCTCGCCTATGACCAGGTCACCGGCTATGGCAGCGGCGATGCGTTCAAGCAGCGGATGTTCTTTGCCGGGCTCGCAGGGCTCGGACGGTTGGCGCGCGCCGATATCGAGAAGGGGGCGGAGGCGCTCGACGTTCGGGTCGGTCAGCATAACGCCTGGACCGAGGCGCTGGATCAGGCGGTGGCGGATGAGCAGACCGGCATGGTCGTCCTGCTGTGCGCGGTCGGGATGCAGACCGGCGATTGGCGCGGGGTGCCGCCCCAGGCACTCTATCGCATCGTCGAGGCGCTGCGCTCGGTCGGGCTGGATACCGAGGCACGGATGATCGCGGCGGAGGCGATCGCGCGGACATGAACGTCCGCGACGCCGCGCTGGTCGACCGCTTTCTGGAAATGATGGCGGCGGAGGCTGGCGCGGCAGGCAATACGCTGGCCGCCTATCGCTCGGACCTGCGGCTTGCGGCGGATGCGATGCAAGGGCTTGTCGAGGCCGATCAGGCATCGCTCCGGCGACTCGCCGACGGCTGGTCGGGGCTCGCCAACGCCACGGTCGCGCGCAAGGCGGCGGCGCTTCGACGCTTCTATGCCTTCCTGCATGAGGAGGGGCTGCGCGGCGACGATCCGTCGTCCGTGCTGCCGCGCCCGGGGCAGCGGCGGGCGCTGCCCAAGATATTGAGCCATCCCGATATCGATCGGCTGTTCGATGCGATCGCCCAGCGAACGGGTGCAACGCATCCCCGGCCAAACGACCTGCGGCTCGCCGCGCTGGTCGAACTGCTTTACGGTTCTGGCCTGCGGGCGAGCGAACTGGTCGCCCTGCCGCGCAACGCCGTTCATCCCGACCGCCCCTTCCTGATCCTGAAGGGCAAGGGCGGGGCCGAGCGAATGGTGCCCATTTCCGATCGCGCGCGGGCGGCGGTGGCGGCGTGGCGGATGCACGTCCCGGCCGACAAATTATGGCTGTTCCCCGGCGGGAAGCGGCATCTGACCCGGATCCGTCTCTATCAGCTTATCAAGGCGCTCGCTGCGGAGGCGGGCATTCCGCCCGATCGGGTCAGCCCACATGTATTGCGCCACGCCTTTGCCACCCATCTGCTCGGCGGCGGGGCCGATCTGCGCGCAGTGCAGGCGATGCTGGGCCATGCCGATATCGCGACCACCGAAATCTACACCCATGTCGAGGCGGCCCGGCTCGTCGAACTGGTCAACACCCGACACCCACTCGTTGATTTTCGGACGAAGCACCCTTAGGCGCTAGCGCCATGTCAACGACCTTCCTCGATTTCGAAAAACCCATCGCCGAGCTTCAGAGCCGGATCGACGAGCTGCGCGACACGACCGCCGAAGGGACGGTCGATATCGGCGCGGAGATCGCCAAGCTTCAGGCCAAATCGGACAAGCTGCTGCGCGATACCTTCGCCAAGCTGACCCCCTGGCAGAAGACGCAGGTCGCGCGCCATCCGCAGCGCCCCCACTTCAAGCACTATGTCGCCGGGCTGTTCGACGAGTTCGTGCCGCTGGCGGGCGACCGCGCGTTCGGCGACGATCAGGCGATCATGGGCGGCTTCGCCCAGTTTCGCGGCCAGCGCGTCATGGTGCTGGGCCATGAAAAGGGTGAGGATACCGTCAGCCGGCTGCGTCACAATTTCGGCATGGGCAAGCCAGAGGGCTATCGCAAGGCGATTCGTCTGGTCGAGCTGGCCGATCGCTTCGGCCTGCCCATCGTGACGCTGGTCGACACCTCGGGTGCCTTCCCCGGCATCCAGGCCGAAGAGCGCGGTCAGGCCGAAGCCATTGCCCGTTCGACCGAAGCCTGTCTGGCCGCTGGCGTGCCGGTCGTCTCGGCGATCGTCGGCGAAGGCGGCTCGGGCGGCGCGGTGGCGCTGGCGGCGGGTAACCGGGTGCTGATGTTCGAGCATGCGGTCTATTCGGTCATTTCACCCGAGGGCTGCGCCTCGATCCTGTGGCGCACCGCGGACAAGGCGGCGGACGCGGCCGAGGCGATGCGGGTCACGGCGCAGGATTTGAAGAATTTCGGCGTGATCGACACGATCGTATCAGAGCCGGTGGGCGGCGCGCACCGCGATCATGCGGGCGCGATCGCCAATCTGGGCGATGCCGTCGAAAAGGCGCTTGGCGAACTGCGCGGTCTGGGCCGGGACGAGCTGAAGCGCGGGCGTGCCGCCAAGTTCCTGGCGATGGGGCGGCTTTAGTGGCATAAGTAAGGGGCGGGTCGAATGGATCGATCCGCCCCCGAATGTATCGGAATCCATGACGGGCGACGATCGAACGCCGCCCGTCAGGCGGATTTTATCCCGACGGATTCGCCACCTTGGTCGAGATATTGGTGAAGGTGCCGCTCAGTGAGGTGCCGACGGTCTTCATCGCGCCGATGGCGGCAACGGCGATCAAGGCTGCGATCAGGCCGTATTCGATGGCCGTTGCGCCCTTGTTGTTCTTCAGCATCTTGCGAAACGTCTTCATTCCGGTCTCCGTTCAGTCTTGGTTTGATCGATCACCCGGCTGAGCCGGAGCGCCGGTTCAGCTTCCGGCGGTCTAGTCTGCCAGTAGTTAAAAAGGTTTGAAGGGTATCATCCCCCAGCCGAATCTAGCGGCTCGCGAGGTTCAGTTCGCTGGCGATGCGCTGCGCCAGACTTTCCAGGCTGATGCCGAACTGGGACAGCCCAACGGTCATGACCAACATCACGGCGGCCACGATCAAGCCATATTCCACCGCCGATGCCCCCCGCGTATCGGTCAACAGGCGTTGCAGCATATTCCTGATCGCGCGTGCTCTCATGACGCCAGCCGATTACGCGCCCGAGGTTAAGAAATGATCGATAGCTCGACCCCGCTCCCCCTGTTTCCCGTCGTCGCGGCCGCTCTGGTGGATGAGGAGGGACGCGTGCTGCTGCAACAGCGCCCGGGGGGCAAGGCACTGGCGGGGCTATGGGAGTTTCCCGGCGGCAAGCTGGAGCCCGGTGAAACGCCCGAGGCGGCGCTGGTCCGGGAATTGCACGAGGAACTGGCGATCACCGTCGCGCCGGATGCGCTGGAACCGGCGGGCTTTGCGACCGAGCCGTTGCCCGGTCGCCATCTGCTCCTGCTGCTCTACGTCATCCGGTCATGGTCGGGTACGCCGGTCGCGCTGGAGGCGGACGGGCTGACCTGGTGCCAGCCCGCCGGAATGGGCGCTTGGCCCATGCCGCCCGCCGACGGGCCACTCGTCCGCCAACTCGCCGCCTATCTGGCCGACAATACGAGTTCGGACGTCGCGCCAGACAGCGGCACAGTGTAACCGCCCCGTTCGAACGAGCCCCGCTCGGGGCGATAGGCGCGGCCGCCGGGCGTCGGCGTTTCGACGAACAGGCGTGCGGCGGGCGTATTGCCGTTGGCCGGATCGAGCGTCAGGCGCACCGCGCCCGTCGCCGGATCGTAATCGACCGCCTTGATCTTGCCCGCCTCCAGCGTCAGCCAAAGCCCGATAGGGGCGACAAAGACGCGCGCCCGCGCGCCGTCATGCGGCTCGACATGCACCCGCCCGCCGCTCTGCGACAAATTGCCACCATAGGACAGCCAGCCCAGCGTCGGGTCGTTCACCACATAGGTCGCGGCGGCATAGGCATGGCCGAAAAAGCCCATGCCATAATCGCCGCTATACGGGTCCCACTCCATCCGGTCGGGCCAGCTGTGGAAAGCGGCGGACGATGCGCCGTTCTGGTCGATATTGGTGATGCCGCCCATCAGGCCGCCATAGGCCACGCGCAGCAGATGCATGTCGGCGGGATTGCGGCGGAACGAGTCGAACAGCGGGATGGCGTTCAGCGTCGATCCGTAATGATGGATCTGCCGCTCCAGCCGCGGATATTTGCCGCCGTACAGGAAGTCCCAATAGCGCCGCGCATTGCCGTTATAGCCCCAATGCGGGATCGACGGATCATAGCCCAATATCACCTCGCGCGTGACATCGGCCTGCGGACCATAGCCGAAATAGCGCATCCAGGCGTAGACCTCCGCCTGACCGGTCGAGTCCCAGGCCATCTCGCTTCCGAATGGATATTGCAGGGTGCGCCAATGGTCCGCTCGCCGCTTCATCAGGCGTTCGATCTCGGCGGCCTTGCCGGTCCAGCCTTCGCGCTTCAGGTCGGTCAGGATGTCGACGAAGACATCGCCTTCCATCAACCCAAACTGCGCATAATGCGGCGCATCGCGCATCATCGCGACGATCGTCTGATAGGCATGGTCCAGATACCAGTCCCAGCCATGTACCTTGGTCATGCCCGGATGGTTGCGCGCAATGCGATAAAGCACCCAATGCCCCGCCGCGACATGCGGATAGTTATAGGCGCGGCCCAGATCGTCGGCCTGATCCTTCTTCCAAGAGGTCCAGCTCTGCCAGTCTTTCGCGGGCTGGTATAGGTTCGGGAAGGCGGCCGGGTCGTAGTAGAAGAGGCTCTTCTTCACGCCACCCGCATGGGCGCCGTCGGCGACCTGGAGTCGACCGACGACCGTCTTGTCGACCAGCTCCTCAATGCGCGCGATTTCCGCCGCATTGGGGTTGTCGAGCTGCTTCATGACTGCCGCGACCCAGCTGCCCGCGCCGCCCTCGTCGCTCATGCCCGAAATCCAGACGCGCGGGTCGGCGGTGACGATGCGATCGGCTTCGCGGTCATAAGTCAGGATGGCGGGCGAGCGGCCGAACGGGTCGCCCTTGCCCTCGAACCATTGTTTCGTGGTCGAAAAGCGGCCCAGATCGGCCATGGTCTGTTCAAGCGGCTTGGTGACGAAATACTGGACCGTCTGAACCTGACCATCGGCATAGGTTAGGGTCAGGCGCGCCCGGCCCCATCGGCGGCCGCGCACCGACAGGCGCGTCCAGCCCGGCTTGCCCGGCGCCCTCGTGACATCGAGCGCCCCCGCCGGATAGCTGGCGATGCCGGCGATCGCCGAGGGTGCTCGGACGAACAGCGTTGCGTCCAGGTCGGTCGGCACGACATAGCCGGGCACCCCGACGACCACGGGGCGTCCCTGCGCCGTCAGCGTCGGTTCGATCGCCCGGATGCTTGGCGCGGTGACGAGACGCAAGCCGATCTTGCGGCTTTGGCCTGGCGAGAGGGTAAAGCTGGTCGCCTCGTTCCAGGGGGCACCTGCCTTGACCCAATCGGTCTGGGCATAGGCTGCGCTGGCGATGGTCCAGTCGTAAAAGCCTTCCGAGGTCTGCGCCCGCGGGCTGGCCTCGGAGATGACCGCGCGGCCCTTGGTTTCACGCAGCGTCGGGATCGGGACATAAGCCTCCAGTGGCGTCCCGCGTTCGGGCAGGACGAGAAGCGCGGGGCCAGCGCCGTTCAATCGCGTGACCTGCACATAGCCCGCATCGCGCCCGATATAGGGATCGGCGAAGCTCGCCTTCGCATGAGCCTGTTCCAAGGTCCGGTCGGTGATGATGTTGTCGAACACCATCGGCAAGCCGAGCCCGCCGACCTCAACCGGCGCGTTGGACGTGTTGGTCAGCGTGAAGCGCAGGGCGGGAGCGCCCTTGTCGTTCACCCATTCGCGCACGATGCGCAGCGGCAGGCCGGCCCCCAAGGACGCGCTGATATCCGCCGCCGCCAGCACCGGGCCTCGCGCAGGCAATGCCCGCACCGGCCGGCGTTCGCGCGACGAGGAATAATCCTGCCATGCGCCGCTGGCCCGGCGCAGCCGCAGATGGATGTCGCCCAGATGATTATAGCCATTGCCCGCACGTTCCCTGGCGCGGTCGATCGGCAGGAAGTCGAAGTGGGGCGTCGCTGCCGGCGAAAGGCCGCGCGCGGTCTGGCTGGCGGGATCGAGGATCAGTTGGAACGTCCCGATCCGAAATCGCGAACGCGCCGCCTTTTGCGAATCATTGGTGGCCTTGCGCGCCGCCGGGACGCCTGCGTCATGCGCACTCGCGGCGATCGAAAGGGTGGCCAGCATGACTGGCAAAAGGCGGATAAGGCTTTGGCGCATGACGATAAATCCCTGACCCCGGGAAGCTCCTCTACGGGACCATCGCAATTGACCCCCCTCCCGTTCTAGCTATATTGGTATACAGTATTACAGGGAGAGCAAGATGCTGCGGTCGAGCAGGCGGGAATGGATGCAGGGGGCGGCCGGTGTCGCGCTGATGGGAATGGCGACGCGAGCGGTCGGGGCAGCGCCGTCGATCCTCCCGGCCAAGGCGGAGCCGCTGCCGCTGTCGGCGGTGCGGTTGCGGCCGTCGGTCTATGCGACAGCGGTCGAGACGAACCGACGCTATCTCTATCGCCTCAGCCCCGACCGGCTGCTCCATAATTTCCGAAAATATGCCGGGCTGGAGCCGAAGGCGCCGATCTATGGCGGGTGGGAAAGCGACACGATCGCGGGCCATACGCTGGGCCATTACATGTCGGCGCTGGTCCTGACCTGGCAGCAGACCGGCGATCCAGAGATGCGCCGCCGCGCCGATTATATCGTGGCCGAGCTGGCCGAGGCACAGGCCAAGCGCGGCACCGGTTATGTCGGCGCATTGGGGCGCAAGCGGGCCGATGGCAAGGTAGTCGACGGCGAGGAGATTTTCCCCGAGATCATAGCGGGTAAGATCAAGTCGGGCGGCTTCGACCTCAACGGTTCCTGGTCGCCGCTCTATACGGTGCACAAGCTGTTCGCCGGGCTGCTCGACATCCATGGCGGCTGGGGCAATGCGCAGGCGCTGGATGTCGCGGTCAAGCTGGGCGGCTATTTCGCGCGGGTCTTCGCCGCGCTCGACGATGCGCAGATGCAGACGGTCCTCGGCTGCGAATATGGCGGGCTGAACGAGAGCTATGCTGAACTCTACCAGCGGACGAACGATCGCCAGTGGCTGGCGCTGGCCGAGCGTATCTATGACCGCAAGGTGCTCGATCCGTTGGTGGCGGGCGAGGACAAGCTCGCCAACTTCCACGCCAACACCCAGGTGCCCAAGCTGATCGGCCTGGCGCGCATCCACGAGATTACCGGCAAGCCCGAACCCGCCAGGGGTGCGAGCTTCTTCTGGGAAACCGTCACCGGGCATCACAGCTATGTCATCGGCGGCAATGCCGACCGCGAATATTTCTCCGAGCCCGATACGATCGCGCGGCACATCACCGACCAGACGTGCGAGCATTGCAACACCTACAACATGATGAAGCTGACCCGGCATCTCTACGGCTGGCAGCCGGACGGGCGCTATTTCGACTATTATGAGCGCGCGCATCTGAACCATGCGATGGCCGCGCAGCATCCAACCCATGGCGGCTTCACCTATATGACGCCGCTGATGAGCGGCGCGGCTCGCGAGTTTTCGACCGACAAGGACGACGCCTTCTGGTGCTGCGTCGGTTCGGGGATGGAAGCCCATGCCAAGCATGGCGAGTCCATCTTCTGGCAGGGTGGCGATAGTTTCTTCGTCAATCTCTACATCCCGGCCGAAGCGCGGTGGGAGAAGCGCGGCGCGACCGTGGTGCTCGACACCGCCTATCCGATGGACGGCCAGGCGACGCTGAGCTTCACGCGGCTGGACCGTTCGGGCCGCTTCCAAGTGGCGCTGCGGGTGCCCGGCTGGGCCAATGGGCAGGCACAGGTCGAGGTCAATGGACAGCCGGTGACGCCGCGCTTCGAGCGGGGCTATGCCGTCATCGATCGCCGGTGGAAGGTCGGGGACAAGGTGGCGATCCGCCTGCCGCTCGAACTGCGGGTCGAGACGGCGCCGGGCGACGATACGGTCGTCGCGGTCCTGCGCGGGCCGATGGTGATGGCGGCCGACCTGGGTGGTCGCGAAGGCAAGTGGGACTCGCCCGACCCGGTGCTGGTGGGAGCCAATCCGCTGGCAGGCTTCGCCGCCGCCGATCCGGCGGCCGCGCGCTACACCACCGCGGGCATCTTCCGTCCGGCGGATCTGAGCTTCGTGCCCTTTTTTAGCCAGTATGACCGCCGCAGCGCGGTCTATTTCAAGCGCTTCACCGACGCAGGGTGGAGGGCGCAGGAGGCGGCGTTCCTGGCCGATCAAGCCAAGGCCCGCGACATCGCCGCTCGTTCGGTCGATGTCATGCATCTGGGCGAAATGCAGCCGGAGCGCGACCATGGGCTGACCTCCGACATTTCCTACCCCGTTTCCTATCGCGGGCGGCAGGGGCGTGACGCGCGCTCGGGGGGCTATTTCGAGTTCACCATGGCAGTGCGCCCCGGCCCGATGATCCTGCAAGGCACCTATTGGGGTGAGGAGCGGGCGCGCGACTTCGATATTCTGGTCGACAATGTGAAGGTCGCGACCCAGCATCTGGAAAATGACAAGCCGGGCGCGTTTTTCGATGTGGAGTATCCGCTGCCGCCCGCGCTGACGACGGGCAAGAAGAGCGTGCGGGTGCGGATCGTGCCGCATGACCGCAGCACGGCGGGGCCGATCTTTGGTATGAGGCTGTTCGCGGCCAAGGCGGGGGCGACGGCGTGACCGGGGTGAGGATGGCCTTGGACGAATTGCGGACGCTGGCACGGGCCAAGTTGCGGGGTGCCGGTCTTGCCCCGGCCCATGCCGAGGCGGTCGCCGAGACGATGGTGGCGGGCGAGCGCGATGGATGCACCTCGCACGGCATCTACCGCTTGCTCGTCGCGGTCTCCAGCATCGAGAAAGGGGTCGTCGTCCCCGATGCCGAGCCGGTGCTGTCGCATCCCGCTCGCGCGCTTGTCCGGGTCGATGGCGGCGGCGGCTTTGCTCAACTCGCCTTTCAGACCGGAAAGCCTGCGCTGATCGAAAAGGCAAAGGCCAACGGCATCGCCGCGCTGGCGCTCAACAATGTCGTCCATTTCGCCGCGCTCTGGCCCGAGGTCGAGGAACTGGCGGAAGCCGGGCTGGTCGCGCTCGCCTTCACGCCCAGCCATGCCTGGGTCGCGCCGTCGGGTGGGACCGAGCCGGTGTTCGGTACCAACCCCATCGCCTTTGGCTGGCCGCGCCCCAACGGGCCGCCTTTCGTGTTCGACTTCGCCACCAGCATGGTCGCGCGCGGGGAAATCGAACTGCATCGCCGGGCGGGCAGGAGCGTGCCGGACGACTGGGGCGTCGATGCGGAGGGCAAACCGACGACCGACCCGGCGGCGATGCTGGCGGGCGCAATGCGGACCTTTGGCGGGCATAAGGGATCGGCATTGGCCGCGATGATCGAATTGCTGGCCGGGCCGCTGATCGGCGACATGACCAGCCGGGAGTCGATCGACTGGGACGCTGGGCGTGGCGGCTCGCCGTTGGGTGGTGAACTGATTATCGCGATCGATCCCAGGGGGTTCCTCGGCGATTTTCTGCCGGAGCATCAGGATCGGGCCGAGGCCATGTTCGCGGCGATCACGGGGCAGGGGGCGCGTCTGCCCTCCGCCCGTCGTTATACCGCGCGGGAAGTCTCGCTGGTCGAGGGGGTCGAGATTTCGACCGATCTCTACCGCGACGTGACCGCGCTGAAGGGTTGAGCAAGGGGATATGAACATGACGAACCGGATCGGATGGCTGCTGGCAGGGGCTGCCATCGCGGCGATGCCGCTCGGCGCAGTGCAGGCCAAGGGCCGCCCCCAGATCGCCCCCAAGGCCACCACGCCGGATGCCCAGTTCCGCGCGCTGTCGGATGCCGAATATCAATGGCGTATCCGCCAGAATGCCGCCGATCAGGACAGCGGTAGCGCGGGCTCGCGGCAATTGCCCGATGTCGGCCCCGCCGCCCAGGCCGCGCGACTGGCGCGCTGGGAAGCGACCGCCAAGGCGCTCGACACCATCGATCCGGCCAGGCTCTCCCCCGATGTGCGGACCGACTATATGGTCTATCGCGGCCAGATCGACGCGCTCCTCGCTGCGCAGCGGTTCCGGGAATATGAAAAGCCGCTCAATTCGGACACCAGCTTCTGGGGCAATCTGGCCAGTTGGGCGCGGGGGAGCTTCACCAAGGAAAGCCAGTATCGCGATTACATCGCCATGCTGCGCCAGATGCCACGCTATTACGATCAGCAGATCGCGAACATGCGCGCCGGGCTCGCGCGCGGCTTTACCGTACCGCGTATCACGCTGACGGGGCGTGAGATCGGCGTGGCGCAGGTGGTCGAAGCCGGGGTCGGCGATGCCCAGCCTTTTTACGAGCCCTTCAAGACGATGCCTACCAACATGGCGCCTGCGACCGCTGCGGCGTTGCGGGCCGAGGCGAAGGCGGCGATCCGCGACGATGTGCTGCCCGCGCATCAGCGGCTGCTGACCTTCCTGCGCAATGATTACATCCCTCACGCGCAGGCCAGTACGGCGGCCTATGACCTGCCGGATGGACAGGCCTATTACCGGTCCAAGATCCGCGAATATGTGACCGCCGACATGACACCGGAGCAGGTCCATGCGATCGGCCTGTCCGAGATGCAGCGCATTCGCACGCGGATGGACGGCGTGATGAAGGAGGTGAAGTTCCAGGGCGCCCTGCCCGCATTCCTGACCTTCCTGCGGACCGATCCCCGATTCTACGCGAAGACGCCGCAGGAGCTGCTCGACAAGGCGGCGTGGATCGCAAAGGGCTTTGACGGGGTCGCTGCGCAGTGGATTGGCCATCTGCCGCGCAGCCGCTTTGCGATCAAACCCGTGCCCGCGGATCAGGCGCCCTTCTACACCTCCGGGCGCGGCGGACCGGGCATCTATCTGGTCAACACCTATGACCTGCCGTCGCGTCCGCTTTACGCACTGCCCGCGCTGACCCTGCACGAAAGCGCGCCGGGGCACGCCTTCCAGATGCCGCTGGCCGCCGAGAACAAGAACCTGCCCGCCTTCCGTCGCGACAATTACCTGTCGGCTTACGGCGAGGGCTGGGCGCTTTACTGCGAGGCGTTGGGCGAGGAAATGGGGTTCTACAAGGACCCCTATGATCGTTTTGGTATGTTGTCCTATCAGGCATGGCGCGCAGCGCGCTTGGTCGTGGATACCGGAATTCATGCCCTGGGCTGGAGCCGCGAGAGGGCGCAGGCCTATCTGCGCGACAATACCGCCCTGTCGAATCATGAGATCGAGACCGAAGTCGACCGCTACATCGCATGGCCCGGTCAGGCGCTGTCTTATTATATGGGGCAGCTTGCCTTTCAGCGGGCGCGGGCCAAGGCGGAAAAGGCGCTGGGATCCAAGTTCAACATTCGCGCCTGGCACGATGCGATGCTTCAACTGGGTTACGTGCCGTTACCGGTCATCGATCAGCGGACGGATCGGCTCATAGCGGAAGGGGGCAAAGGACCCTATCCGGATGAGGAATGACGATTGACCCAACAGCGATGACGCGTTAAACAGTATACGGTATCTAAAACAATAGCAGGAAGACTGATAGTGAGCATCGGCTGGCGCGGCGTATTCCCCGCAGTGACGACCCAGATCCGGGAGGATCTGTCGATCGATCTTGTCGACACGCAGCGTGTCGTCGACGATCTGGTCCGCGACGGCGTGACCGGCGTCATCGCGCTGGGCACTGTCGGAGAGAACAACTCGCTCGACTATGACGAGAAGGTCACCGTCCTGACCGCGATCGTCGAGGCGGTGGCTGGCCGCGTGCCCGTCATCACCGGCGTTTCCGAATATGACACGCGCCGAGCGGTCCGTTACGCACAGGCGGCGGAAAAGGCCGGGGCCGATGGCCTGATGCTGCTGCCGCCGATGGTCTATGTGCCCAAGTCGCATGAGCTGGTGAACCACTTCAAGGGCGTGGCGGACCAGACCGGCCTGCCGATCATGCTCTACAACAATCCGCCTGCCTATCGCACGGTTATCGACCAGACGGTGTTGGAAGCGCTGGTCGAGGTAAAGAACATCGTGGCGGTCAAGGAATCGGCCCCGGATACGCGCCGCTTCACCGATTTCCGCAACGCGTTCGGCGATCGCTATACGCTATTCGCGGGCTTGGACGATGTGGCGCTCGAAGGTCTGTATCTGGGTGCGCAGGGCTGGGTCTCGGGCCTGACCAACGCCTTCCCCAAGGAGTCGGTCGAGCTGGTCGCGGCGTTCGACCGTGGCGATCATGCCAAGGCGATGGAAATCTATCGCTGGTTCATGCCGCTTCTCCACCTCGACGCCGAACATGACCTGGTCCAGTCGATCAAGCTGGCCGAGCAGGTCATGGGCCGTGGTTCGGAGCGCGTCCTGCCGCCGCGCTATGTCCTGGAAGGCGAGCGCCGCGCCGAGGTGATCGCGATGGTCGAAAAGGCCGCCGCGACCCGTCCGACGCTGGGCCAGGCCAAGGCCGCCTGATGGCGACGACGTCCTCGCCCCTGGACAGCGCCCGAGATGACGGGCGTCATCGGGGCGAGGGCGTCATCGTCGTGCAGACCCTTGCGGATCGCATCTTCGCGATCGTCCGCGAACGGATCATCGCCGGGGCGATCCCCGCCGATCGGCCGATCCGCCAGGACGCGCTGGCCGCGGAATTGGGCGTCAGCAAGATACCGCTGCGCGAGGCGATGGCACGATTGGAGCAGGAAGGGCTGCTCCACGGCGTCGCCAATCGGGGCTATATGATCAGCGCGCTGTCCGCCGCGCAGGCCGAGGATATTTACGGCCTTCGCCTGAAGCTCGAGCCGTCGGCGGCGGCGCGCGCCGCGCTGGTCGCCGATGACGAGGACCGCGCAGCACTCGTCGCAGCGTTCGAGGCACTCGACCAGGCGGCGGCCACTGATCTGGCGCGCGTCGCCATCTGCAACCGCCGCTTCCACATGGCGATGGTCCGTCCGACCCGTCGGCCGCTGACCATCCAGTTGATCCGACAGCTGGCGCTGCTCGCAGAACGCTATGTCGTGGCGCATTTGCAGCCTGCGGGGCGTGATGCGCGGGCGCATCTGGAGCATCGTGAGCAGCTCGACGCGTTTCTCGCGCGCGATGCGGACCGGGTTCAGGCATTGCTTGAGATGCATATTCGGTCCACCCTGATGGACCTCAAAGGCGGGTTCGCGCCCGTCGACTGACAATGATAAGCCAATAGGGCGGGGGATTCTCGACGATGTTTGGACCAAGAAAAGCGCTGGGCAGCGTGACCCAGCACGCGGAGGGGCAGGCGCTGGCCAAGACGCTCAGCTGGCCGCACCTGATCGCTCTGGGGGTCGGCGCGATCGTCGGTACCGGCATCTACACGCTGACCGGTGTCGGGGCGGAGCGCGCCGGACCTGCCGTCATCCTGGCCTTTGCGATTGCGGGAGCAGTCTGCGCCTGTGCGGCGCTCGCCTATGCGGAGCTGGCGACGCTCATCCCGGCGGCGGGCAGCGCTTATACCTTCAGCTATACCGCGCTGGGCGAGACGCTGGCCTGGGTCGTCGGATGGAGCCTGATCCTCGAATATTCGCTGGCCTGTTCGACCGTGGCGGTGGGCTGGTCGGGTTATCTGGTTGGCTGGATACAAGCGGCGGGCGTGCATCTGCCGCCCGAATTGCTGTCGGGGCCACATGGCGGAGGCATCATCAACCTGCCGGCAGTGTTGGTCGCGCTGTCGGTCATGGGAATGCTGGTCGCGGGCACGCGTGAGAGTGCGACGCTGAACATCATTCTGGTCGTCGTGAAGCTCGTCGCGCTGGGCGTGTTCGTTGCCTTCGCGCTTCCCGCCTTCAACAATGCCAATCTCCATCCCTTCATGCCCTATGGTTTTGGCGCCACTGAGGTCGACGGGGCCAAGCGCGGCGTGATGGCGGCGGCGGCCATCGTGTTCTTCGCCTTTTACGGCTTCGATGCGGTCGCCACCTCTGCTGAGGAAGCCAAGAACCCGGGTCGTGACCTGACCATCGGCATCGTGGGGTCGATGCTGGTCTGCACGTTGATCTACATGGCGGTAGCGGTGACGGCGGTGGGCGCGCTGCCCTTCCTGCAACTGGCCAATTCGCCCGAGCCGCTGGCGCTGGTGCTGCGCTCGCTGGGTCAGCCGACCGCGGCGCACCTGATCGCACTGGCAGCGGTCATCGCATTGCCTTCGGTCATCCTGGTGATGATGTACGGCCAAAGCCGCATCTTCTTCACCATGGCGCGTGACGGTCTTTTGCCCCAGTCCTTGGCGGTGGTCAGCAAGCGCAGCGGCGCTCCGACCCGGATCACGCTGGTGACCGGGGTGTCGATCGCGATCGTCGCGGGCATCTTCCGCCTCGACGAGATCGCCGAGTTGGCCAATGCGGGAACGCTGCTGGCCTTCATCGCGGTCGGCGCCTGCCTGATGGTGCTGCGTCGCCAGGCTCCGGATGCGAAGCGACTGTTCCGCTGCCCACAGCCCTATCTGGTCGGCACGTTGGCCATTCTGGGCTGCATCTACCTGTTGTTCAGCCTTCCCAGCGCGACGATCGTCCGCTTCATCATCTGGAACCTGGCGGGCCTGGCCTTTTATTTCGCCTATGGGCGTCAGCGCAGCGCACTGGCGAAGGGCTGAGCCCGACCAGAGTCGGGCGGGTGGGCCGCACAGATCGATGAAGCCTTGGGACATGCCTTTCGGCAATCCCGGGCGCTTTGGGGCGCCGTTATTCTGGCGGCTCGCCTAAGGGCTTTCCAAACCCGCCCCAAGATTCTATACCGAGCGTTATGGAAAATGCTTTGCCCGCGTGCAAGGGCCGCCCGCGCGAATTTTGCACCCAGCAGGCGCTGGCCGCTGCGCTCCGTGTATTCTGGAGCAAGGGCTATGAAGGTGCCTCGATGGCCGATCTGACCGAGGCGATGGGCATCACCAAGCCCAGCCTGTACGCGGCATTCGGCAACAAGGAGTCGCTGTTTCACAAGGCGCTCGACCTCTATGAGGCAGAGAAGCTCGCCTATATCCGCGACTCGCTGGATCAGCCGACCGCGCGCGGCGTCGCCGAGCATCTGCTGCGTGGCGCACTCAAGGCGATGACCAGCCAGACAGAGCCAAAGGGGTGTCTGGGCGTGATTCATTCGGTCGCTTGCGGATCGGAGGCCGAATCCATCAAGGCTGAAGTGGTGGCACGCCGCGCGTCGGTGCAGACGGCGATTACGGCGCGGTTCCAACGCGCCGTGGACGAAGGCGATCTTCGCCCCGACGTTGACCCCGAGGCGCTGGCGAACCTGCTTTATGCCGTGTTGCAGGGCATGGCGGTCCAAGCGGGCTCGGGCGTGCCGAGCGATCAGCTCGATGCCCTTGTCGATTCCGCCCTGGCGCTATGGCCGTCACGCTAAGGAAAAATTTTTAGTACCGCTTGGTACGAAAGTCGTTGACGGCTGGATGGTTGATTAATATACCGCTTGGTATGGAAGGTGATGGTCACCTTCGGCGGTCAAAATAGCGAGACAGCAGGACGGGCGGCGGGATGCCGTTTTCCTCGGGCGGGCGTGATGCTGGCCGGGGCGGGATGTCGCGCGGCGAAAAAGGGGTTTGCATCATGGCCTATGTCGCATTTCAGGAAATTGGTGCCGCGCTGAGCGCGGTCGATGCCGTCGTCGCGCAGCAGGGTGCGGCGGCCATTCGCCCCGATACCCGCCTGTCAGCGTTGGAGTGGCAGGTGGTCGCACTGGCGCGCCGCGATCGGCTGTCTAGCCTGCGCGAGCCGACCAAGCTGATCCGTGCGATCGGCAGCATCTTCGGCGACACTCGCAACCCGCGTCTGGCCGATCCTTCGTTGGAGGCCCTGCGTCGGATGGCTGTGCTGAGCTGGCATCATGGCTATAGCGTGCCGTCGCACGAGGTCCGCGCGTTCCTGGCGGCCGGTTATTCGGCCGATCAATATGAATTGATGGTCGACAGCATTGCGACCGCACTGTCCGATTCCCGTCGGCTGGCCCGGCCTGTCGCGGCAGGGTGAGGCGGGCGTGCGTCCGTGCCCTCTTGTGCTTCCCCGAGACTGACGTACCTTGGACGGGTTAGTGACGGAGAAGATGCATGGCGGCCGGACTGCGTCTGAACGATCCTTTTTCGATCATCACGCTACCCCTGGCGGGTAAGCCCGACGGCGAGCGGGTCATGCCGTGGGAGGATTTGTTCGCCTGGCCCCGACGGGGCGACCTCCAACTCGCTTTTGATGGCGACTCGCGTGAAGCACGCGATATCTGGGCGACCCGACTGGATCATGCGGTGGGCCATGCCGATAAGGCGGTGTTGCTGGTCGCCGAAGGCGCGGCTTGTCTTGCCAGCATTTGGTGGGCGCGGCTGTCGCCCAGCCATTACGTCGCGAAGGTCGCTGGCGCGCTGTTCTTCCAGCCGCCCTCCGCCGATGCGCTAGACCGGCAAGGCGGACAGCTCTTCGCCTCACCGGACGCCGCCTTGCCCTTTCCCTCGCTGGTGGTCGATGGTGCCATGCATGGTTCGGCCCTTGCCGCGATGTGCGGCGGAGGCCTGCTGAAGCCGCCCCGCGCCGCCCCCGCTCCGACGGGCATGTGGCGCCAGGCACAGCGGCTGATCGAGCGTTTCTCGGCCGGGGTCGTCGAGCAGGATTTGCGCGTCCTGCGCACCTTGGGCATTGCCGAGCACTGACACAAAAAGGCCCGGCAGGTGCATACCGCCGGGCCAGTTGTTCGCCAGAGGGAGCTTCCTTTGACGAAGCAGAAGTGGTGACAAGGCCCGGACTGGCCCGCCGCCGAGGAAAATCTAGCTCGTGTTCGCCGCGCTCGGCACCACGCCTCATGGTCAATACATACTAAATCGATGGGATATAACCAGTACAAATCTTGGCGTCGGTATAGATCGGCTTTCCTGTCCATATGGGCCGTGGCGTTCCTGCTGATGCCGGGAGGGCTTCGCGCCCAAGCCGTGCCGCTGGATGAGCACGCCGCACTGGCGCTCGATGCGGCGGAATATGCCGCGACGTCTGGCCAGACGCTGGCCGCCGCAGCGCGCGAATTGGTGCTGCAAGAGGCTTCGGTGCCGCTCACGGATGCGCTCAAGGTGGAGTTCGCCGATCGCCTGGCCGGGCTGTCCGTCGGTCATGCGCCCTTCCGGATCGACATATTGCTGACCGGAGACACCCCGGTCGCCGACCGAGTGGTGCAGGTGGCAGGTAGCCCGGTGCTGGTCCGCTTCCGTACCGGGGCATATGCCACGCATCAGCAACTGGTCGTCGCGTTGGCGCTTCATCAGACCGAGATCCGCGCGATCCTGACTCAGCCGCCGGGCATGGGCGTCGATCCCCGGATCGGCGCGCTGGTCGTCATGGTGTCCCCCGCCGACGCGGAGGCCGAGCCGGGCGACGCCCTGCGAGACCGGATCGCACGGATTGCGGGTGTACCGGTGCGGATCGCGACGCTTGATGCATCCGACGCCGATCTGGCAGACCTCCAGGGCGGGGCGCGGCTGACCGGCATCGACCCTGCCAATGGCCGCCGCTATGCCTGCACGGGGGGCTTTGCCGTCCGGCGCGGCGAGGCGAGCGCCATCGTGACGGCCGCTCACTGTCCCGACAATCTGGCCTGGACGGACGCCGAACGGCGCGAGCATCCGCTGCCCTTTTTGGGGCAATGGGGATGGGGCTATCAGGACGTCCAGGTGAACGGAAGCCCGACACCCCTGCCGCCCGCCTTATGGAGCGACACGGCCAAGACGATCAGCCGTACCGTCACGGGTGCCCGGTCCCGCGACTCGACGCGCGGAGGAGATATCCTTTGCCATCGTGGCGAGCGTACGGGATATAGCTGCGCCGAAGTCTGGACCCCGGATTTTGCTCCGGCCGGCGACTTGTGCGGCGGCGGATGCACCCCGACCTGGGTGGCGGTCCGCGGACCCACCTGCCGAAGCGGCGACAGCGGCGGGCCGGTATTTTTGGGCGGCATGGCCTATGGCATCGTCAAGGGAGGCAGCTACCGGGGCGGGGACGACAGCTGCGCCCTATACTATTACATGTCAGTCGATTTCCTGCCCGACGGGTGGGCGCTGGCGACCGGCTGAGGGATCGCATCGCGCCGTTGCCGCGTTGATTTTGCCATGGATGGACAGCGATGAAGGCGATGGCATGAAGGCGATGATCCTCGACGCACCCGGCGGACTGGACCGTTTGCGGTTAGTCGACCGACCCGATCCTGGCGCGCCCGGACCCGGCATGATCCGGGTCCGGCTGCACGCAACCTCGCTCAACTACCACGACTATGGCGTGGTCTCCGGGAACATGCCGACCGAGGACGGCCGTATTCCCATGGCGGACGGCGCGGGTGTGGTCGAGGCGGCAGGCGAGGGCGTGAGCGATTTTGCGGCGGGCGACGCCGTCGTCTCGTGCTTCTTTCCCGATTGGCACGAAGGGCCGCCCCGGATCGGGGATTTCTCGCGCGTGCCGGGTGATGGGATTGACGGCTATGCCCGCGAAATAGTGGTTGCTCCCGCAACGGCCTTCACGCGCGCGCCCGAGCGCTATGACCATGCCGAGGCGGCGACCATCACCACCGCCGGACTGACCGCCTGGCGAAGCCTGGTGGCCGATGGCGGGCTCAAACCCGGCGACCGGGTATTGGTGCTGGGGACCGGCGGCGTGTCCATCTGGGCACTCCAGATCGCACATATGATGGGCGCGCAGGTCGTCGTCACTTCGTCGTCCGATGAGAAGCTGGAGCGTGCGCGCTCGCTGGGGGCGGCGCACACGATCAACTATCGTGACCATCCCGAATGGGGAAAGCTTGTCCATGACTGGGCGGATGGCGGCGTCGATCATGTCATCGAAGTCGGTGGACCGGGCACGCTCGCCCAGTCGATCGACGCGGTTCGGATCGGCGGTCATATCCATCTGATCGGCGTGCTGACCGGCATCGCCGGGAATGTCCCTACCGCGACGTTGATGAGCAAGCAGGCGCGTCTCCAGGGGCTGATCGTCGGTAGCCGTCGGATGCAGATGGAATTTGTCCGCGCGCTGGACGATGCGGCCTTCCGGCCCGTCATCGATCGCTGCTTCGCTCTGGACGCGTTGGGCGATGCCTTCCGCTTTCAGGAAAGCGGTGGGCATTTCGGCAAGATCGCCGTTACCTTCTGATGGCCGAGGTGCGCGATATGGCAGGTGCGGGCGTCGATCCCGACTGGCCGCATGTCGTAATTGTCGGCGCGGGATTTGGCGGGTTGGCGACGGCGCAACGGTTGGCCCGCGCGCCGGTGCGGGTCACGGTCGTCGACCGCAACAACTATCACCTGTTCGTGCCGCTTCTGTACCAGGTCGCGACCGCCGCCCTATCGCCCGCCGACGTCGCCGAGCCGATCCGGCATATCCTTGGCCGCCACCCGAATATCCGAGTGGTGCTGGGCGAGGTCGTGCAGGTCGAAACCCATGCGCAACAGATCACATTGGCGACCGGCGAGACGCTGAACTATGACCGGCTGGTCGTCGCGACGGGATCGACGAGCAGTTATTTCGGCCATGACGAATGGCGTCGCTATGCACCCGCTTGCAAATCGATCGAGGAAGCGCGCGGCATCCGATCGCGCATATTGGGGGCGTTCGAAGAGGCCGAGCGTGACGGGACAGCCGACCGCGAAGCGCTGATGACCTTCGTGATCGTCGGCGGCGGTCCTACCGGCGTCGAACTGGCCGGTTCGGTGGCCGAGTTGGCCCGTTATGCGCTGACCTCCGACTTTCGCCGCATCCGTCCCGAAACGGCGCGGATTATCCTGATCGAGGGCGGGCCGCGTATCCTGACCGCCTTTCCCGACTCCCTTGCTGACTATGCCGAGCGCGCGCTCAAACGGCTGGGCGTTCAGGTCATGACCAATATGCCGGTCGAGTCGATCACGGCTGCGGGGCTGACCGCCGGGGGGCGGTTCATTCCGGCGCACACTGTCCTATGGGGCGCGGGTGTCGCGCCCACGGGGGCGGCCAGGCTGCTTGGTGTATCGCCAGGGCTGGGTGGGCGAGTCGCGGTGAGGCCCGATCTGAGTGTCGAAGGGCTGGAGAATGTGTATTCGCTCGGCGACGTCGCCGCCTGCCTGGACGATGACGGCAAGCCGCTGCCTGGCCTGGCGCAGGTCGCGCAGCAGCAGGGGGATTATCTGGGCAAGGCGCTATACGTCCAACTGACCCGGGGCACCGCGCCCAAGCCGTTCCGCTTTCACAACCGCGGCAATGCGGCGATCATCGGGCGTCATGCGGCGATCTTCGACTTCGGACGTTTCCGGATGAAGGGGTGTCCGGCCTGGATGCTCTGGGCGATCGTCCATGTCGTGCTGCTGGTAAATTTTGCGCAGCGCATTCGCGTCAGCCTGCAATGGCTGTGGCGCTATCTCACCTATCGGCGCGGCGCACGTATCATTACCACGCCCCATATCCGCCCGTCCGGCTGACTGCGGTCAGCGGGACAGCTGCGTCCGCAAATCGACCAGGGTCGCGCCGATATGGTCGGTCAGAAAGCCCGCGACCCGTGCCTCATCCCGCGCCAGCCAGGCATCGAGCAGCGCCTGATGCTCCTCATGCGCGCGGTCCTCGCGACCGGCGGGTTTCAGATGTTGAACGACATAACGTTCCGCCAGGACCTGCAGGCGCTCGATCAACTGAAAGGTCAGCGCTGCGCCGAGCGGGCGGACCAGCGCCAGATGGAAGGCGCGGTTGCGGTGAGCGACCTCGTGCAGCGCGTCGCGCGCCGCGACATCGAGCGCGGTCAACGCATCCCTCGCGGCGGCCTGGTCGTCTGCTGTCGCGACGCGAGCCGCACGGGCGGCAGCGTCGGGCTCGATCGCCAGCCGGAGTTCGTAAATCTCCTCCGCCTCGCCCGCGCCCAGCGAGCGGACAAAAAAGCCGCGATTGGCCTGGCTGGTCAGCAGCCCTTCCTGCTCCAGCCGCGCAAGCGCCTCGCGCAACGGAATCTTGCTGACCCCCAGCTCATTGGCCAGCGCATCCTGACGGATCGGCTGCTCCTCGGGCAGATCGCCGCTGATGATACGCTCGCGAATGATGGTGAAGATCTGCTCCGACAGGGTGCGAACGACAAGGCTCATGAATTCTCTCGTGCCGACAGGCCGGGAGAAGCCTGCAATTTATGGATCACCGTAACGAACGGGGGCTGAGCATAGCCGGGTTCGCCGCCCCATGCCAAGTCCGGCTCATACCATTGGAGGCAAGGCGTCGCGAAGCTCCTGCACCCAGACCGTGGCGGCGCCATCCGACGGCGCGCGCCAGTCGCCGCGCGGGGACAAGGCGCCCCCTGGCGACACCTTGGGGCCGTTGGGCAGCGCCGAGCGTTTGAACTGGCTCGTCTGGAAGAAGCGCGTCAGGAACCGCTCCAGCCAATGCCGGATCGTTGCCAGGTCATAGGCGACCCGCGCATCTTGTGGCAGGTCCTCGGGCCAGCCGCCGGCCTTGGCATCGCGCCAGGCGTGCCATGCCAGAAACGCGATCTTGGATGGCTTCAGGCCATAGCGGACGACGTAATGCGCGAAGAAATCGTTAAGCGCATAAGGGCCGATCATCGCCTCGGTCGACTGCATCGCACCGCTTGCATCGGCCGGGACCAACTCGGGCGAGATTTCCTGCGCCAGGATCGCGGCGAGCACCTCATTGGTCTCGTCGTCATATTGCCCGGTCCGGATGCACCAGCGGATCAGGAACTGGATCAGCGTCTTGGGCACGCCCGCATTGACCGCATAATGGCTCATCTGGTCGCCGACGCCATAGGTGCACCACCCCAGCGCCAATTCCGAAAGGTCGCCCGTGCCCAGCACGATGCCGCCGCGTTGATTGGCCAGGCGGAACAGGTAGTCGGTGCGGAGGCCCGCCTGCACATTCTCGAAGGTCACGTCATGGACGGGTTCCCCCTGCGCAAAGGGGTGCCGCATGTCCGACAGCATCTGCTGCGCGGCGGGGCGGATGTCGATTTCTTCGGCGGTCACGCCCAATGCGCGCATCAGCGCCCAGGCATGGGCCTTGGTCCCCTCTCCAGTGGCGAAGCCGGGCATGGTGAAGGCGAGGATGCGGTCACGCGCCCAGCCGAGCCGGTCCGTCGCCTTGGCCGCGACGATCAACGCATGGGTGGAATCCAGTCCGCCCGAGACACCGATGACGAGTGAAGTGGCCCGGCTGGCATCGAGCCGCTTGGCCAGGGCTTCGACCTGGATATTATAGGCTTCGTAACAATCCGCATCGCGGCGTGCAGGATCGTCGGGGACAAAGGGGAAGCGGTGAACGGCGCGGCGAAGGCCCCGGTCGCTGGCTTCCGCTCCATGCACGAAGCCGATCCGGCGGAAACGCTGTTCGGGATGACCGGCAAAAGCGGCGGCATCGTTGAAGGTGCCGAAGCGCAGACGTTCCTGCGCGATCCGCTCGACATCGATATCGGCGGTGGTGAGCGCCGGTTCGCGAAGGAACCGCTCGGACTCGGCGATCGTCTCGCCCAGTTCGTGGATCAGGCCCTGACCATCCCAGGACAAATCGGTCGTGCTCTCGCCGATCCCCGCCGCCGAATAGACATAGGCGCAGGCCGCACGGGCCGATTGCGCGGCGGCCAGCATCGCCCGGTCGCGCGCCTTGCCGATCACGATGTTCGACGCCGACAGGTTGCAACAGATCGTCGCTCCGGCCAACGCCCCCAACGTCGAAGGCGGGGTGGGCGCCCAATAATCCTCGCAAATCTCGGCATGGATCACGAAGCCCGGTACGTCTTCGGCGGCGAAGATCAGGTCGGTACCGAAGGGGACGCTCTGCCCATCCAGCTCGATGGTCAGTCCGGTCAGCCCCGCGCCGCTGGCGAACCAGCGCTTCTCATAATATTCGCGGTAATTGGGCAGGAAGGTTTTCGGGACGACACCCAATATCCGCCCGCGAGCGATGACGACCGCACAGTTATACAGCCGCCCGTTGCGGGGCAGCGCCGCGCCGACCAGCATGACCGGTGACAGCGCCGCGCTGGCGTCGACCATTTCGCCCAGCGCTGCCAGCGTGGCCCGGTGCATGGCTCCCTGCAAATGCAGGTCATCGATCGCATAGGAGGTCAGCGACAATTCGGGAAAGACGATCAGGTCGATTCCATCGTCGTCCGCCTTGCGGGCAAGGTCCAGCATGGCCCGCGCATTGGCCCCGGCATTTCCGACCGAGGCGGCGGGCGTCGCGGCGGCGACGCGGATCAGACCATGAGTGTGAAGCGCGTAAAAGGGGTGATCCTGCATCCTGTCGGGATAGCGGCGTGGGAAGGGGGGCGCTACCCCACGTGGCTTGCTCCGGGTTAGGATGAGGGGTAGGTTGTCGAAACCGCCGTTCAGCCTGTGAGGGTCGTCCAAGGCCAAGCTTCAACCTATCCTGCTGCAATTCGACCCGCGCTGGGATAAGGCCGAGCAATACCCCTCGGCTGAGGTTTTATGACGAACATCCTCTACGGCATCCCAAACTGCGACACGATGAAGAAGGCTCGCGTCTGGCTGGACGACCACGGCGTCACCTATCGTTTCCATAACTACAAAACCGACGGCATCGATGAAGCCACGCTCCGCCGCTGGATCGATCAGGTCGGCTGGGAAAAGCTGCTCAACCGCGCGGGCACGACCTTTCGCAAGCTAGACGAGGCCGATCGTCAGGATATTGACGCGGACAAGGCGATCCGGCTGATGCAGGCGCAGCCTTCGCTCATCAAGCGACCGGTGCTCGACCGGGACGGCGCGCTGACGGTGGGGTTCAAGCCGGAGGTCTACGCCGAAATCTTCTGACGGACCGAGGGGGTGGAGCGAGGGGCTTGCACCGGCTAGAGCATTGCCATGTCCACGACCTACACGCTCGATACCGCGACCAGCCGCGCCAATCCCACGCCCGCGCCGATGAAGCGGCTGACGGTGCCCGCCATCCGCCGCGCCAAGGGCGGGACGCCGCTGGTCATGCTGACCGCCTATACGGTGCGGTCGGCGCAGCTGCTCGACCCGCATTGCGACATGCTGCTGGTCGGCGACAGCTTGGGGCAGGTGATTTATGGCCTGCCCTCGACGGTGCCGGTGACCCTCCAGATGATGGCGGCGCACGGCGCGGCGGTGGTGCGGGGCAGCTATCATTCGGTCGTCGTGATCGATCTGCCCTTTGGCAGCTATGAGGCTAGCCCCGAAAAGGCGTTCGAGAATGCCGCCTGGTTGCTCAAGGAAACCGGCGCGGCGGCGGTCAAGCTGGAGGGCGGCGTGGCGATGGCGTCGACCGTGCGCTTCCTGGTCGAGCGCGGCATTCCCGTCATGGGCCATGTCGGGCTTACGCCGCAGGCGGTGAACGTGCTCGGCGGCTACGGCGCGCGCGGCCGCACGCCCGAGGAAGCCGAGAAGATCATCGCCGACGCGATCGCCGTCGCCGAGGCCGGGGCCTTTTCGGTGGTGATCGAGGGCGTCGTCGAGCCGATCGCCATCGAGATCACCAAGCGCATTGCCTGTCCGACGATCGGCATCGGCGCATCGGCCGAGTGCGACGGGCAGGTGCTGGTGGGTGAGGACATGCTCGGCCTGTTCGAACGGACCGCGCGCTTCGTCCGCCGATATGAGACGATGGGCGATCGGATCGGCGAGGCGGCGCGCGCCTATGCCGAGGATGTGCGGGCACGCCGCTTTCCTGGGGCGGAGCAGATCTATGCGCCGCGTGATGGGGGATAAGCCAAGCCCGCTTCCCACAGGGGCCGCTCCTCGCTAAAGGTCGCGGCTTCCTTATTGCCTTGATCCAGAATAGCGGAGCCCATCTTGGCCCTAACGCCCCAATCCAGCCAGGCCTTTTTGAGCGAGGTCGACGACGAACTGCGTCGCGAAAGGCTGACGACCTTCTGGACCCGCTGGGGCCTTATCGTCGGCGCCGCGATCGTCATCGCGCTGGCGGCGTTCGGCGGCTATCTCTATTGGCAGCACCGGCAGCATCAGGCAGCGGGCGTCGATGGCGAGCAATTGCAGGCCGCTTATGACGCGCTGGGTCAGAACGACACGAAGACGGCCGACGAGAAGCTCAAGGCGCTGTCCGGCACCAATATCGACGCCTACCGCGCGCTCGCCGAGTTTACCCAGGCGGACATCCTGTTGCAGCGCGACGACATGAAGGGCGCCGCGACGCGTTTCGCGGCCATGGCCAACGACACGTCGCTGGCCCAGCCCTTTCGTGACCTGGCGCTGATCCGCCAGACCATGGCGGAATATGACACGATGAAGCCTGAGGCCGTCGTCGCGCGGCTGGGCGGCATGGCGGTGCCCGGCAATGCCTATTTCGGCAGCGCGGGGGAGATGGTCGCGGTGGCCTATCTGCGGATGAACAAGCGCGACCAGGCGGGCCGTTTGTTCGGCCAGATTGCCAGCGACAAGGATGTGCCCGATACGTTGCGGCAACGTGCGGTTCAGATGGCCGGCGTATTGGGGGTCGACGCGGTCGGCCAGAGTGAGGACACCAAGACCCAATGACGAAGCAATTCCGCACCTCGGCAGCGCTCGCCGCGCTGATGGCGCTGGGCGCCTGCGGGGTATTCAAGAGCGCCCCCAAGAAGACGCCGACCGTCGGCAACCGTATTCCGATCCTGGTTTCGGAAACGGGGGTCGAGGCGGACAAGTCGATCGCCGATGTGCAGGTCCTGTTGCCCGCGCCCGAGACGAACCCCGAATGGTCGCAGCCGGGCGGCAATGCCTCCAAGTCGATGGGGCAACTCGCTCTGGCGGAGCAGCCGCAGCGTCTGTGGACATCCACGATCAACGGCGGTTCGGCCCGCGACCCGCTGGGCGCTGCGCCGGTCGTGGCCGAGGGCAAACTGTTCGTCGTCGATGTCGAGGGCAATCTCGTGGCGATGAACGCCGACACCGGCGCGCGTCTGTGGTCGACGGGGATCACCGAGGGTGACGAAAATCGCTTGGTGCGCTTCGGCGGCGGTGCCAGCTATGACAGCGGGACCGTGTTCGCCACCGACGGTTTGGGCGACGTGATTGCGGCCAGCGCCGCTGACGGCAAGGTGCTGTGGCGCGCCAAGCCCAGCGGTCCGCTGCGCGGGTCGCCGACCATCGCCAACGGCAATGTCTATGTCCTGACTCAGGACAATCAGCTCTACGCGATCAACCAGGCGGATGGTAAGATCGTATGGGCCGGGCAGGGAACGCTGGAGACGCAGGGCGTGTACGGCGTCGCGGCGCCCGCCGCCAGCCAGGGCACCGTCGTCGCCGGCTTTTCCAGCGGTGAGCTGAACGCCTATCGTTATGAAAACGGCCGGATGTTGTGGCAGGACGCCCTGTCGCGGACCAGCATATCGACGTCCGTGTCGACGCTCTCGGACATCGACGCCGCGCCTGTGATCGACCAGGGCCGGGTCTACGCGCTCGGTCAGGGCGGACGTATGGTGGCGCTCGAACTATCGACGGGCCAGCGTCTGTGGGAACAGAATTTCGCGGGACTTTCGACTCCGTGGATCGCCGGCGAGTGGATTTTCCTCGTTACCGACGATGCGCGTCTGGTCGCGCTCGCCCGGTCGAGCGGCAAGGCGCGCTGGATCGCGCAGCTTCAGCGTTTCCACAAGGAAAAGAAGAAGACCGGCGCGATAACCTGGTTTGGGCCGGTGCTGGCGGGCAACCGCCTGATCCTGACCAATTCGGAAGGGCAGATCGTCTACGCCAATCCGGGTGACGGCTCGATTCAAGCGACGGTCGATACCAAGACGCCGTTCGCACTGCCGCCGATCGTTGCCAATGGGACGCTTTACGTCCTCGACCAGAAGGGGCGGATCGCCGCCTATAAGTAATGCGCGTCCGTCCCTTGGGCCGTTCCCCAAGGGACGGTACGTTTGTACCGTGACGAAAGGCTCGCCTTTCGCTAACGGACGGCGATGGCACAACTCCCTATCGTCGCGATCGTCGGCCGTCCCAATGTCGGCAAGTCGACGCTGTTCAATCGTCTGGTCGGAAAGAAGCTGGCGCTGGTCGACGACCGGCCCGGCGTGACGCGTGACCGGCGCGAAGGCGACGCGCATCTACTCGGCTTGGATTTCCGTGTGATCGACACGGCGGGCTATGAAGACGAAGACCCCGACACGTTGCCCGGCCGGATGCGCCGCCAGACCGAGGCGGCGGTCAGCGAGGCCGATGTCGCGCTGTTCCTCGTCGATGCCCGCGCCGGTGTCATGCCGCTGGACGAGGAGATCGCCCGCTGGCTGCGCAGTTCCGACACACCGATCGTGCTCGCGGCGAACAAGGCAGAAGGCCGTGCGGCCGAACAAGGCATATTGGAAGCGCTGGCGCTTGGCTTTGGTGATCCGGTTCAGCTTTCGGCCGAACATGGCGAAGGCGTGGGCGATCTGTTCGAGGCGCTGCTCCCCTATATCGACCGGGAGGTCGAGGAAGAGGAGGAGGTCGACCTCGAAAACCCCTATGCGCCGCTCAAGCTGGCGATCGTCGGCCGGCCCAATGCGGGCAAGTCGACGCTCATCAACCGTTTCCTCGGCCAGGACCGCCTGATTACCGGGCCTGAGGCCGGGATTACGCGTGATTCGATTGCGATCGACTGGGAATGGCACGACCGGAACGGTGAGGTGCGACAGGTTCGCCTGATCGACACCGCCGGTATGCGAAAGAAGGCGAAGGTACAGGACAAGCTGGAAAAGCTGTCCGTCGCCGATGCGCTGCGTGCGGTTGATTTCGCCGAGGTTGTGGTGCTGCTGCTCGACGCGACGCTGGGGCTGGAATCGCAGGATTTGCGCATCGCCGACCGCGTGCTGGAAGAGGGGCGCGCGTTGCTGATCGCGCTCAACAAATGGGACGTCGCCGAAAACCCGTCGTCGCTGTTCAACGGCGTTCGCAAGGCGCTGGAAGACGGGCTCAGCCAGGTCAAGGGCGTGCCGCTGCTCACCGTGTCGGGTGCGACCGGCAAAGGGCTGGATACGCTCATCGAAGTCGCCTTCGAGACGCGGGCCGCCTGGTCGAAGCGCGTGCCGACCGGCGAGCTGAACCGCTGGTTCGAGAAGGCCGTCGACGCCAATCCCCCGCCTGCGCCCGGCGGTAAGCGAATCAAGCTGCGCTACGTCACTCAGATCAAGTCGCGTCCGCCGAGCTTTGTGATCTTTGGCACGCGGGTCGATCAGTTGCCCGCCAGCTATGAGCGCTATCTGGTCAATTCGATGCGGCGCGAACTCGGCTTTGGTGCTGTGCCGGTGCGGCTGACGCTGCGGGCGCCGAAGAACCCCTTCGCCAAGAACGACTGAGAAGGCCCCCGACCCGCCGTTCAGCCTGTGCGAAGTCGAAGGCCAAGGAGCGGCGTCAAAACTCGGGCGTGACGAGCGTTTTTCCGGAGCCTTCGACTTTGCTCAGGCTGAACGGTGTGTGGGTATAGACAAAGCGTCAGGGCGGGCCGTTGGACCCGCCCCGCAGCCCTTACCCCTGAAGATGGGGCGCCGCGCCCGACTTGGGCGTGTCGTTTTCCGCCATGGCGTTCAACTGGATGTAGTTCTGGATGCCCATGCGCGCGATCATTTCGAACTGACGTTCCAATGTGTCGACATGCTCTTCCTCGCTCGCCAGGATGCGCTGGAACAGGTCACGGCTGACATAGTCGCGGACCTGCTCGCAATAGGCGATGGCTTCCTTGAGCTGGGCCACGGCTTCGACCTCGATCGCGAGATCGCCCTTGAGCACCTCTTCGACCGTTTCGCCGATGCGCAGGCGGCCGAGCAGCTGGAAATTGGGCAGGCCATCCAGGAACAGGATTCGCTCCGCCAACCAGTCGGCATGGCGCATCTCATCGATTGATTCGTGATATTCGAACTGGGCGAGCTTGTAGACGCCCCAATGGTCCAGCAACCGATAGTGCAGGAAATACTGGTTGATCGCGGTCAACTCGTTCTTGAGCGCCTCGTTGAGATATTCGATGACCTTCGGGTCGCCCTTAACCGCCATTGCTTCAGTCCTTCATGGATGCGTTGGTGGGCACCTTAGAAGAGCTCGGGCGGCCGCGACAAGGCGCATTTCCTAAGTAGAAATGCTTCGCGTTTTCATCTGCTTTGAAGAAGCTTCTGTCTAGGTCAGGGCGACAGGCGGATGTCCGAGCGTATCGCAAAAGCCGTTGGTGGACGGAGATCAGCTGGATCAACGGCACGATGCCTGATCCCGGCAGATCGCCGGCAAGTGAACGAAACGATGTCCGGAAAATGTTGGTGGGCCCGGCAGGACTCGAACCCGCAACCTAGCCGTTATGAGCGGCCAGCTCTAACCATTGAGCTACAGGCCCCACCGAAACCGTCGTTAGCGTGATAGGCCGGGGCTTCGCAAGCGCTGCGCCGTACCTTTTACACGGGAAATCGATCAAAGAAAAAGGGCGCTCCCACAATGGGAAGCGCCCTTTTCCGACATAGCAGTCGGCACTTCGGACCCGAAGGTCCGAGGCGGCATTACTGCATGTTGTCCGCCTTGGCGTCGGCAGCGTCACGGACGTTGTCGGCAGCGGTGTTCATGTTGTCGGCAGCGTTCTCGAGGGTCGCGGCAGCAGCAGCGTTCGAGGTGTTGTCGGCAACGGCTTCCATGTTGTCAGCCTGCATTTCCATGTTGTCGGCCAGCATGTCCGCGTTGTTCTCAACGGCGGCCGCTTCCGGCGACTTGTTGCAGGCGGCCACGGACATCAGGCCGGCGGCAGCGAGAACAAAGGCAATCTTCTTCATTCGAATGCTCCCAAGCATAAGCAATCATCGCGGCCGACCCGAATGCCGTCGCGAAGCGGCTCAAATAACGTGCGGTTCATCGCGGTCAATCCGCAAAATTCATCGGATCGCAACGTTCGCGACGAACCGATGGCATGGATCGGGCTTTTTCAAGGCGTTGGCGTTTTCAAAATGTAGGGGAAAGACCTACCGATCAGCGGGGGCTGACCGGGCCTATCGCCTCCTGCGCGTTCGCCACCACCGCCAGCATCGCGGTCCAGGCGGCGACATTCTGGCGAAGCGCGGCCGGATCGACCCGGTCCAACACGTCATCGGGCGTGTGGTGGGTATCGAAATAGTCCCATCCCGACTGGTTCAGGTCGATCGCAGCGGTGCCGAGCTTCAAAGTCGGTGCGATATCGGTGCCGTCGCCTCCGACGCCGCTGCCCCGGACAATGCCGAGCGGCGCGAGCGCGGTCTGGAGCCGGTCGGCGACCGGCGCGGCAGACGGTGGCAGATTGACCTCGAACCGCCACACCCGATCGGCGCCAAAGTCGCTTTCGGATGCGGTGGCATGGCGTTCGTCGGCATGGGCCTTGGCATAGGCTTCGCCGCCCATCCCTCCGACTTCCTCGGCACCGAACCAGACGACGCGGATGGTGCGGCGCGGCTGCCCCGCATCCATGATCCGCTTGGCGGCGGCGGCCGTGATGGCGATCCCGCTGGCGTCATCGATCGCACCCGTCCCCAGATCCCAGCTGTCGAGATGGCCGCCAACCAACACGATGCCCGCCGACGGATCGCTGCCGGGTACCTCGGCGATGACATTGCCTGATTCGCGCATACCGACCATGCGCGGGGTGAGAACCAGCTTCATGCGGATCGGCTGCCCTCGGTTCGCTATGCGCTCCACCTGCTCGGCATCGGGCACCGAAAGCGCGGCGGCGGGGATCGGCTTCAGGCCGTTGGGAAAGTTTGTGGTGCCGGTATGGGGGAACCGATGCTGGTCGGTGCCGATGGAACGGATGATGATCGCGATCGCGCCCCGCTTGGCCGCCAAGGCGGGACCGGTGAAGCGCGCCGTGCCATAAGCGCCATAGCCCGATCCATCCTGCGTCCGGGGCATCGCATTGCCGATATAGACGATCCGACCCTTGACCGCGTCGTCGGGCGCGGCCTGGAACGCCGCCATGTTGGCGAACACCGCGACTTCACCGGTCAGTCCGGTCGCTGGCGTCGCGCCGGAGTTGCCGAGCGCGGCCAGCGTCAGCTTCTGCGGGAAAGGGGCCAGGATCTCGGCGCTCTCCGCCCCACGTTCCCAAACCGGCATCCGATAGGGCTCGATCCGCACATTCTTGAAACCGAGCGCCGTCAAACGGGCGACGGCCCATTGCCGGGCACGCGCCTCCGCCTCCGTTCCCGCCAGCCTTTGGCCGACTTCGGTGGTCAGCCCCTCGACGATGTCCCAGGCGACCCTATCGTTCAGCGCCGCATCGCGCAGGCGTTCGACTTCGGGCGCGACCGCCGCGGGTGGGGGCGGCGGGGTCCGTTGTGCCAGGGTGGGCGAGGGTAGGGCGGAGGCGGTCAGGGCCGCGAGGATCAAGCACTTCATGAGTGGGACTGTTGCGCACAGCGTCCTGTTTGCCAACCGCCCGCGCAACCACTACATGAGCGGGAAATTTCCACAGTCGCAAGAAAAGCACGGAGCCCCGCGCCGCCATGGCCGTCCAATATACCTATGTGATGAAGGGTCTGACCAAGACCTTCCCCGGCGCCAACAAGCCTGTCCTCAACAACATCCACCTCCAGTTCCTGCCGAGCGCGAAGATCGCGATCATCGGCCCGAACGGCGCGGGCAAATCCACCCTGATGAAGATCATGGCGGGCATGGACACCGACTTCACCGGCGAGGCCTGGGCCGCCGAAGGCGTCCGCGTCGGCTATCTGGCGCAGGAGCCGCAACTCGATCCGTCGAAGGACGTCATGGGCAACGTCAAGGACGGCGTGCGCCCGATCGCCGATCTGGTGGATCGCTTCAACGCCATCTCGGCCGAGATGGGCGATCCGAAGGACGACACCGATTTCGACGCCCTGATGGAGGAGATGGGCGAGCTTCAGGCCAAGATCGACGCGGTCGATGGTTGGTCGCTCGACAGCCAGCTGGAACAGGCGATGGAAGCGCTGCGCTGCCCGCCGGGCGATGCCGACGTCACCCGCCTGTCGGGCGGTGAGAAGCGCCGCGTGGCGCTGTGCAAGCTGCTGCTCGAAAAGCCCGACGTGCTGCTGCTCGACGAACCGACCAACCACCTCGACGCCGAAAGCGTGTCGTGGCTGGAAAATTACCTGAAGGAATATGCGGGCAACGTCATCCTCGTCACCCACGACCGTTACTTCCTGGATAACGTCGTGAACTGGGTGCTCGAGCTCGATCGCGGCCGCTACTACACCTACGAGTCCAACTATTCCGGCTATCTGGAAAAGAAGGCCAAGCGCCTGGAGCAGGAAGAGCGCGACGAGGCGGGCAAGCAGAAGGCGATCGCCGACGAGCTGGCCTGGATGCGTCAGACGCCCAAGGCCCGTCAGACCAAGTCGAAGGCGCGTATCCGTGCGTTCGAGGAGCTGATGGAAAAGCAGGAGAACCGCGTCGCGGGCAAGGCGCAGATACTGATCCAGATCCCTGAGCGTCTGGGCGGCAAGGTGATCGAGGCCAAGGGCCTGACCAAGTCGTACGGCGACAAGCTGCTCTTCGAGAACCTGGACTTCATGTTGCCGCCGGGCGGCATCGTCGGCGTGATCGGGCCGAACGGCGCGGGCAAGTCGACGCTGTTCAAGCTCATCACCGGCCAGGAACAGCCCGATGCGGGCACGATCGAGATCGGCTCGACGGTCAAGCTCGGCTATGTCGACCAGAGCCGCGACGACCTCGATCCCAGCAAGAATGTCTGGCAGGAAATCTCCGACGAGCTGGAGGTCTTCCGCTTCGGCAAGCAGGAACTTGGCACGCGCGCCTATGTCGGTGCGTTCAACTTCCGTGGCCCCGACCAGCAGAAGAAGGTCGGCCAGCTGTCGGGCGGTGAGCGCAACCGCGTCCACATGGCCAAGATGTTGAAGGAGGGCGGCAACGTCCTGCTGCTCGACGAGCCGACCAACGACCTCGACGTGGAAACGCTGCGTGCGCTCGAGGAGGCGCTGGAGACGTTCGCGGGCTGCGCCGTGGTCATCAGCCACGATCGCTTCTTCCTCGACCGCCTCTGTACCCACATCCTGGCGTTCGAGGGCGACAGCCATGTCGAATGGTTCGAGGGCAATTACGAATCCTATGAGGAGGACAAGCGTCGCCGTATGGGCGATGCCGCCGATCGTCCGACTCGTTTGGCGTACAAGAAGCTGACCCGCTGATCCCAGCTTTACGGGTTCCGCGCGACGCCCTTCCCGAGCGATCGGGGAGGGCGTTGTCGCATCGACGGTAAGCGGGTGGGTTTAAACCGATGCGGCCAAATCCCATCTGGGTCGTTATAAC
This sequence comes from Sphingomonas zeae, assembly GCF_014197135.1. GTDB lineage: Bacteria > Pseudomonadota > Alphaproteobacteria > Sphingomonadales > Sphingomonadaceae > Sphingomonas > Sphingomonas zeae. Next base: position 282,113 of record NZ_JACIFA010000003.1, on the reverse strand, counting down.
GACAGGGAAACAAAGGGCGCGATCGGGAATGGCGGTAGTGGAACAGGCGCAGGGCGACGATCAGGAGATCGCCAGCGCAGGGCAGTTGCATTACCGGCTCCGCCAGCAGTCCGTCCTCGCCGCCTTTGGCATCGAGGCGCTGCGGGCTCGTGATCTCGACCCCATGTTGCAGCGCGCGACCGAGCTATGTGCAGAGGGGATGCGATCGTCATTCTGCAAGTTTCTGGAATATAAGGCAGATCAAGATACTCTCTTGGTCCGTGCCGGGGTCGGCTGGGGGCCGGGCGTCGTCGGTTCGACCGAGATGCGGACCGACATGGGCTCGCCCGCAGGCTTCGCCCTTCAGACGGGTCAGGGCGTCATTTCCAACCATCTCGAACAGGAAGAGCGGTTTCGTACCCCGCAATTCATGGCCGACCACAGGATTCGCCGAGCGATCAACGTCCTCGTCGAGGCGTCCGGCCAACGCTATGGCGTGCTGGAGGTCGACAGCCCCGATGAGGGGCGCTTCGAAGAGGCCGACCTCGCCTTCATGCAGGGTTTCGCCAACCTGATCGGGGTTGCGATCGAGCGGCAGGAGGCGGAGCGTCGCTTGGCCGAAGCGGTCGAGCATCAGCAGCTTCTGACCCGCGAGGCCAGCCACCGGGTCAAGAATAGCCTTGCGCTCGTCTCCGCCATGCTCAATCTGCAGCAGCAGGAGGATGACGATCCGCGCGTCCTGCGGATGCTCAACGACGCGCAGGCGCGAATCGCGGCGATCGCACAGACGCACGACCGGCTCTGGCGGAGCGAGCGGGTGGGCATGGTGTCGCTCGACGACCTGGCCTGCGGTATTGCCGAGCATCTGGCGGAGCAGTCGGAAAAGCACCGGGTCCACTGCGATATCGACGCGATCGAGATGAACGCCGATATCGCCATCCCGATCGGCCTGATGCTGACCGAGCTGCTGACCAATGCGATCAAATATGCCTATGGCGAGGAAGGCGGCGTGATCGATGTCGGCCTCCACGCGCGCGATGGTCAGATCATCCTGTCGGTGCGCGACAAGGGCAAGGGTCTGCCCGCCAATTTCGATATGAAGGTCGCGTCGCGCCACAGTCTGGGGATGCGGATGATCGCCAGCCTCGCGCGGCAATTGCGCGGCGAAGTGCGGTTTGACGATGCCGGACCGGGTACATGCGCGACGCTGACGATGCCCGATCCTCGAGATCAGGGGTGAATCAGTCCTCCCGTCGAAGGTAAGCCATTTTCACCGGACCCGCTTGACGAAGGTCCGGCCGTCCTCGCGTCGCTCGGTCTGGAAATTGGGGACCGCTTCGATCAGGTCGGACAGCCGCTTGAAACCATAATTGCGCGTGTCGAAGCTCGAACGGTTGCCGGCAAGCTGTCCCATGGCCGACAGGCTGGCAAAGCCGCGTTCGTCGCGCTTGACCGAATTATAGGCGTCGACCAGCAGCTTGAGCAGTTCCTCGTCGATCGGGCGCGGTGTGCCCGCCGTCCGCTTGGACTGTTCGATCGAGGGCGGCAGCGAATCGGCTAAGGGCACATCGGCGGGCGTGGGCTTGGCACTGGGGGGGCGGGCGGCTTCGCCGATCAGCGCGCCGACATCAATGAAGCGGCTGCACGCCTGTTTGAATGCCTCGGGCGTGCGGCTGTTGCCAAAGCCATAGACCGGAAAGCCGTCCTGCCGGATGCGGGTGGCCAGTGGCATGAAGTCGCTATCGGACGACATGATGCCGAACCCGTCGATGCGCCCGCGAAACAGCAAATCCATCGCATCGATGGTCATTTTCATGTCGGTGGCGTTCTTGCCCTTGGTGAGGTCGAACTGTTGCTGCGGTTCGATGCCATGCTTGACCATCACGTCGCGCCAGCCCTTCAGACCGGGCTTTGACCAGTTGCCATAGGCGCGGCGGACATTGACCGTGCCCAGCTCGGCCAAAACCGTCAGAACGGGGTCGATGGCGGCGGACTGGGCATTGTCCGCATCGATGAGCAGCGCGATGTTGCGGGTCGGGGCGTTCATGAGCCCAGCTTAGCAAAGCCGCGCTGCTCGGGCCATCGGTTGAAAGGCGGCTCAGCGACGTCCGCCGTTGCGGACCTGTCCGTTCGCCATCTCGATGCCCTTGGTCACGCGCTCATGGTTTTCGGGATCATCGACGGCGCGGCTCAACTCATCGCGGGTGGCGACATCAGCGGCGATGCCGCCTGTGCTGCCTACGGCCGAGGGGGCCGGCTCCGATGCCTCGATAATGGCGCTATCATCATGCTCGCGGGCGCTGGTGGTGCGGGGATGTTCCATGATCGCTCTCCTGTATCACTGTCCCCTACAGCGCAGGAGAATGGCCATGCGTTCCTCATTCGATCGGGTAAGTGATGGCAATCACCTCATATTCCTTTTCGCCTGCCGGAAGGGTGACGCGCCGCAGGTCGCCGACCGAGGCCCCACGCAGCGCCCGCACCAGCGGTGCGTTCCAGCCGACCCGGCCTTTGCCCGCATCGGCCTCGTCATCGCCAACCAAAGTCAGGACCCGTTCGTTATCGTCGTCATCGACGATGGTGACGGTAGCACCGAACCACACTTTGCTCCGGTCTTCCTGCCGGGCGGGATCGATGACCTTGGCAGCCTTCATCCGCTTCGACAGCCAGCCCAGTCGCCGATCGATCTCACGCAGCCGCTTGCGACCATAGATATAGTCGCCATTCTCCGAGCGATCGCCATTGCCGGCGGCCCAGGCGATCGTGTCGACCAACTTGGGCCGCTCGACGGCAAACAGCGCCTCATATTCCTGGCGTAGCGCGGCATAGCCTGCCGGGGTGATATAGTTGGGACGATCCATCGCCCCCCTCTATTCCCTATGCCGCCGCGATCAACCCGGCCGCGACGACTTGCCCAGATACCAGCTGAGCGGCGTCGGTCCCCGGCTCGTCGCGCGGGCGGGATTCATCAGGTCATAGACGACCGCATTCTCTAGCACCCGTTGCACATAGTTGCGCGTCTCGGAATAGGGGATCGCCTCGATCCAGTCGACGATATCGACCGATCCGGTGCGCGGGTCGCCATTGGCGCGCAGCCATTTGTTCACATTGCCGCCACCTGCATTATAGGCGGCGATCGCAAGCGGATAGCTCCCATAATTGTTGCGGATCCTCTCGAAATAGCTGGCGCCCAGCTGGATCGACAGGTTCGGATCGGTGGTCAGCGCGGCGGGCGAGTAGGACAGTCCGATCTTGCCCGATTGCTCGGCGGCGGTGGCGGGCATCAGCTGCATCAGCCCGCGCGCGCCCGCATGGCTGACGGCGGCGCGGTCGAATTGGCTTTCCTGGCGCGCGATGGCGTGGATGATCGTCCAGCTCTGCTCATAGCCGCTGGGGACGGGCACGGTCGGGAAACCGGCCGCCGAATATTCCGTCAGGCCGTTTTGCATCGCGCTGCGCCCGACCATGACCGCCAGATCGGGACGGTTGATGCTGCGCGAAAGGTCGGCGGCAAGCAAATGGTCGTTCTCGTCTTCCGCGTCCGCTGCGATCTGACGGACAAAGGCGGTCTGGTCCTGCCATTGGCCGATCTGGCCCAGGAACCGGGCGGCGCGCACCGTCTCACGTGCGTCGAAGGCGGCGCGGACGGCAGGCGCTACGTTGGTGGCGGCAATGGCGGGCGGGGCGACAAGCGGACGGCCGGTCCGCTCCAGCGCCAACTGGCCATAGAATTGGTCGCGATATTGCGCGGCCCGGTTGTAGAAAGCCGCCGCCTCGCTCGACCGCCCCGCCGCCTCCGCCGCGCGGCCCGCCCAGTAAAAGCCCTTGGCCCGAGTCTGCGGCGACTGGCTGCCTCGGCCATAGCGGTCGAACAGCGTCATCGCGTCGGCCGGGCGGGCGAGCTTCATCGCGGTCTGCCCGGCCAGCCAGACCAGGCTCGTATAATCGTCGCGCTCGCCATAAGGTTTGGTCGAAACATCGGTGCCGACGGGATAGGCGTCGTCGACCTGTCGGGCGATGTCATAGGCGGTCTGCAGCTGATTGTCGGCCGCGGCTGCACGCGCATTGACCAGCAGCGCCTCATAGAATTTCTCGACATTGCCCGGCCGCGTGGCCAGCTGGCGCGAGCGGGCGAGCCAGGAGCGCGCGGTCAGGCTGTCGCCGGTATCGCGCAACCACATGGCCCGATCGGCGACATAGCCCGCGTCATTGGCATAAAGCTCGGCGGTCGAGGCCGACAGGCTGGGCGCATCCGCCGACCGGGTGCGAAAGGCGAGTCGGGCCGCGAAGATCGGACGCCGCGCCGTACTGGTATAGTTGAGCTGGCGCGCTGCAGCACTCGTCTGGCCGGACCAGAGCAGCGCATCCATCCGAGCATCCTGATCCTCGGGCGTCAGTGCGGAAGCGAAGGTCGACATGACCAGCGCCTCGTCGGTCGGGGACAATGCGCCGCGCCGCCACGCCGTGCGCGCGGCCTGCGCCGCTTCCGCAGGAGCGCCGGTGGCGAGCAGCGCGCGGGCATAGGCGACCCCGCCTGCCGCAGACTGGGGCGGGAAGCGGCGAAAATAGGCGACGATGCTCGACGGCGCGGCGGTGAAGTTCGCGGCCTGTTTCTCGGCCGCCCGGCGATTGCCGGCTTCGCCCGGCCAGCCGGGATGCGCCATCAGGAACCCGGCATAGCTGTCAAAGGGCAGCGAATCGGTCTGTTGCAGCGCGCGCCACTGGGCCAGCGCCGCCGCGATCGCGCCGTCGGCGGGCGCGGGCATAGCCTGCGTCGCCTGGTTGGGGCTCATATTCGCCATTTGCGTGCGATACCGATCGAGCTGGTCTTGCCCGCCCGGTGCCACGATCGATCCCGCCAGCGTTGCGAGGATCGCCCCCGCCTTCGTCAATGCCATCATGGTGGACAGGATAGGGACTCTACCCGTACATGTCCTGAACAAATTGTCCCATTCGGCGCAGCAGGAGCGCATTTCCTCTCATGTTTTCAGGGTCTATTCCGGCGCTTGTGACGCCGTTCGACGATCGGGGCGATCATGTCGGCGGAGCGTTCGACGAGGCGAAATTCCGGGATTTCGTCGAGTGGCAGATCGTCGAGGGCTCCACCGCGCTCGTCGCCTGCGGTACAACGGGCGAGGCGGCCACCATGCCCAAGGACGAGCATTTCCATGTCGTGCGCGTCTGCGTCGACCAGGCCCGGGGTCGGGTACCGGTGATCGCGGGCGCGGGTTCGAACGACACGATCGTCGCGATCGAAAATCTGAAAGCCGCGCAGGAAGCAGGCGCGGACGCCGCCTTGATGGTGCCGCCTTACTATAACCGGCCGAGCCAGGACGGAATCGCGCTCCACTTCGCCAAATTGGCGGAGAACGCACCGCTGCCGATCATTCTCTACAATGTGCCCGGCCGAACCGTCACCGACATCCAGCCCGCGACGCTGATCCGGATCGTCCAAGCCGCGCCGGACGTGTTCGTCGGTGTCAAGGATGCCAGCGGCGCGCTGGCCCGCATCTCGCATCATCGCGGAGCGCTCGGCGCAGATTTCTGCCAGCTTTCGGGGAATGACGACCTGGCGCTCGCCTTCAACGCGATGGGCGGGGTGGGGTGCATCTCGGTCACGGCCAATGTCGCGCCACGCCTGTGTGCCGAATTCCAGGCGGCGTGTGCGGCCGGGGACATGGCCCGCGCGCTGGAACTGCACGACCGGCTGTTCCCGCTGCACGAGGCGATGTTTACCGACGCGTCCCCGGGACCCGTCAAATATGCGCTGAGCCGCATCATGCCGCATTTCCCCATGGGGGTCCGCCTGCCGATGACCTGGCCGTCCCAGGCCTCGCGCGCGCAGGTCGATGCGGCGCTGGCGCATGCCGGATTGATCTGACCCGGCCTTGCTTCGGCCGCAATCCCGGACGACCATCGGTTGGGACGATGGGCGGCACAGGGAGAGCGGCCGATGTGGGCCTTGGTGATGATCGCCTTGCAGACCGGCGCGGTGGCCGGACCCGTCCTGCCCGTGCCCCGGAAGGCGCCGACCGCGCGCCGTTGCCCACCCGACGATGGCGGTGGCGACGTGGTGGTATGCGGTCGTTCCTCCGACGCGGATCGGATCGGCACCATCCCCGATTATTCTGCGCCCATGACCCTGCCCAGGGCACGCGCCGAAATTCCCGGCGTCGGTGCGGTGTCGGCGGAGGTCGAGCAGGCGGATGTGGGCGGTACGCCCAGCAAGCGTGCGATGATCCGGCTGACCATCCCGTTGGGTGGCCGCCGCAAGCCTTGAATGTTTCGTCCCAGAAACGGGATGGTGCCATCATCAGCGGCTTTTCATGGCGCGTCCGAGCGCCTACATCGGCCCGTCCATGCGCCCGAAACCCCAAACCTTCGACAAGAAGAAGATCGTTGCCGAGAACCGGCGCGCCCGCTTCGATTATGCCATCGAGACAACCTATGAGGCCGGTATCGCCCTGACCGGGACCGAGGTGAAGTCGCTCCGCTTCGGCGAGGGGTCGATCGCGGAATCCTATGCCGAGGTGCGCGGCGAAGAGGTGTGGCTGGTCAATTCCAACGTACCGGAATTCAGCCATGGGAACCGATTTAATCACGAGGCCAAGCGCCCGCGTAAATTGCTCCTTCATGAGCGCGAAATAAACAAGCTCCACGGTGCGGTGGCGCGCGAGGGCATGACCCTGGTGCCACTGATGATCTATTTCAACTCGCGCGGTCGCGCGAAGGTGGAGCTGGCATTGGCGAAGGGCAAAAAGGCGCACGACAAGCGCGATGCGATCAAGGAACGCGATTGGAAGCGTGAGCAGGGTCGTATCCTGCGCGATCGCGGCTGATGGCGTCCGCCGCGCCCTCCATGTGGGGCCGTACGCTGGGATGGGTTCGGCGCAACATGCCCACCCGCGATTCGATGGAGAACAACCGGCTGCTCCGGCCGGTCGCCCACCGGGTACTCGCGCCCGAATTGTGGCGCTTCACCCGGCGGTCGGTGCCGCGCGGTGTTGCCCTGGGCGTCGTGGCGGGGTTCCTGTTTCCGGTCGCGCAGATCGCGATCGCGGCGGTTTTCGCGCTGCCGTTTCGCGCCAACGTGCCGGTCGCGGCGCTGACGACGTTCATCACCAATCCGCTGACGACCCCGATCATCTGGGTGATCGCCTATCGCATCGGCACCTTCCTGTTGCGCAGCGAGACGCCGATCAACACCCAGCCTGTGGCAGAGGCAGCGACCGGATGGCTGCAATGGGCTTTGAGCGCCTTTCACTGGCTGTGGGAGCAGGGGCCGGTGTTCGGCCTGGGGCTCTGCGTGCTAACGGCCGGATGTGCGGTGATCGGGTATGCGGCTTCGGCACTGGGCTGGCGGGTGTGGATCGCGCGCAAGTGGCGTAACCGCCAGAATAGCATGGTGATCTAACCCACCTTCGGTTGGACGCGCGTTTCTATCGGTTTGACTGGGCGTATCGTCTCGCTACAACAGTCGCATCAATGTCCTTTTCGGGAATTCAGATGCGCTCTCTGCTGATCGCCGCCCTTCTCACGACCGCCATTTCCCCCGTCGCCGCCCAGACCAGGAACCCCGTCGACAAGGCGGCGGTCGGGCCGGTCAAGCCCAATGCCAAGAACGGTCCCGAGATCGGCGATTTCGGTTTCGACATGGCTGGCCGCGATACGGCGGTGAAGCCGGGCGACGACTTCTTCGACTATTCGAACGGCACCTGGTACAAGAACACGACGATTCCCGCCGATCGTTCGTCCTACGGCATGTTCCATGTCCTGCAGGATCGCTCGCTGGAGCAGACCCGCACCATCCTTGACGAAGCCACCAAGCAGCCTGGGAACAAGGCCGGCGACTTCTATGCCAGCTTCATGGACGAGGCTGCCGTCAACGCGAAGGGGGCGACCCCGGTCAAACCGTGGCTGAACGCCATCAAGGCGACCAAGAACCGCGACGCGCTGGCCATCGAGATGGCCAAGCTCCAGCGTCAGGGCGTCGGTGCGCCCTTCGGCGTCTATATCGGTCAGGACGACAAGGCGCCCGACACCTACATCCCGAACTTCGGCCAGAGCGGACTGGGCCTGCCCGACCGTGACTATTATCTGAAGGATGACGCCAAGCTGGCGGCGATCCGCACCGCCTATCAGGCCTATCTCGCCAAGATGCTGACGCTGGCGGGCGAGCCCAATGCGGAAGCCCGGGCAGCGGCCGTCTTTAATTTTGAAAAGGCGTTGGCGGGTGTGCATTGGACCCGCATCGAGAGCCGCGACGCGGACAAGACCTATAACAAGTGGATGGCGGGCGATTTCGCCGCCAAGGCACCGGGATTCCCCTGGGCGCAATATATGCAGACGCTGGGCGTCGCGGGGCGCCCGGCCTATCTGGTCGCGCAGCCCAGCGCGATCACCGGCGAAGCCAAGCTCTATAGCGAAGCGCCGCTGAACGTCCTTCAGGACTATGCGATGCTGAAGGTCCTGCGCAGCTATGCGGGCTATCTGTCGAGTGATTTCGACAAGACCAACTTCGCCTTTTACGGCACGACCCTGTCCGGCACGCCCGAGCAGCAGGCGCGATGGAAGCGCGGTGTGGGGCTTGTCTCGAACGGCCTGGGCGAGGAAGTCGGCAAGCAATATGTCGCCAAATACTTCCCGCCGGAGTCGAAGGCCGCGGCCGATGCGCTGGTCAAGAACCTGATCTCGGCGATGGGCGATCGCCTCCGCAATCTGGAATGGATGGCGCCCGAGACCAAGCAGAAGGCGCTGGCCAAGCTGGCCGCCTTCACGCCCAAGATCGGCTATCCCGACAAGTGGAAGGATTATTCCGCGCTGACCATCCAGCGGGGCGATCTCGTCGGCAATGTCGCGCGCGCCAATGCCTTCGAATTCCAGCGGGATCTGAACAAGCTGGGTCAGCCGATCGATCGCGGCGAGTGGTTCATGACGCCGATGACGATCAACGCCTATGCTAACCCGCCGATGAACGAGATCGTGTTCCCGGCAGCGATCCTCCAGCCGCCCTTCTTCGATCCGAAGGCCGATCCGGCGGTCAATTATGGCGGCATCGGCGCCGTAATCGGGCATGAGATCAGCCACCATTTTGACGATCAGGGCCGGAAATATGACGCCACCGGCAAGCTGACCGACTGGTGGACGCCGCAAGACGTGGCGCGGTTCAAGACCTTTACCGATGCGCTGGTGAAGCAATATGACGGCTATGAGCCGCTGCCGGGCCAGCATGTCCAGGGTGAGCTGACGCTGGGTGAGAATATCGCCGATCTGGCGGGCCTGACCGTCGCGCTCGACGCCTATCACAAGTCGCTCGGCGGCAAGCCCGCGCCGATCATCGACGGCACGACCGGCGACCAGCGTTTCTATTATGGCTGGGCGCAGGTGTGGCGGACCAAGTGGCGCGAACCGGCGCTGCGCCAGGCGCTGCTGTCCGATCCGCACTCGCCGGGGCATGAGCGTGTTCTGACCGTACGCAATCTCGATCCCTGGTATGCGGCATTCGGCGTTAAGCCGACCGAAAAGATGGCGCTGACACCCGAGCAGCGCGTCCGTATCTGGTAACTAATTGAATGACAGGCCCTTCGGTACCGACCGGAGGGCCTTTTTTCTGTTTCGGAGAGAATGATGAAGAGCTTGGCCATCGCCGCGCTGCTCGGCGCGACCGCGATCACGGGTGCTGTGGCGCTCAACGCACAGACGAGCCCCGCCACCGCCAAAGGGCCGACCTATGGGCGTTTCGGCTTCGACGAGAAGGGCATGGATAAGTCCGTTCGTCCCGGTAACGATTTCTATGCCTTCGCCAATGGCGAATGGGCAAAGACGACTGCGATCCCCGCCGACAAGGCCAGCTACGGCGCGTTCGACGTACTCGCCGACTTGTCGCGCGAGCGGACACACATGATTTTGGAGCAGGCCAAGGGGCAGCGGAACCAGATCGGGACCGCCTATGCTACCTATCTCGACACCGCCGTGATCGAGGCGAAGGGGCTTGCACCCATTCAGCCATGGCTCGACCAGATTAAGGGATTGCAGGACAAGTCGGGCTATGCCGCGTTGCTCGCCCAAGCGGATCGCAACGGCGTCGGCATTCCGTTCGGCTCGGGTGTCGGACAGGATGCGCGCCAGCCCGATCTCTATACGGTTGGTTTGCGCCAGTCGGGTCTGGGGATGCCGGACCGCGACTATTATCTGAGCGATGATCCCAAGCTCGCCGCCGCCCGCGCGGCCTATCAGGCGCATCTCGCCAAGATGCTGGCCATGGCAGGCGAAGTGGATGCCGAGGCGCGCGCCGCCGCGATCGTCGCCTTCGAGACGCAGATCGCCAAGGTCCACTGGACTCGGATCGACAGCCGCGACCGGACCAAGACCTATAACAAGATGAGCGTCGCCGATCTGGCGAAGACCGCGCCCGGCTTCGACTTCGCGACCTATCTGAAGGGCGTGGGCACGCCGGTCGAAACGCTGGTCGTTGCGCAGCCGACGGCCGTGACGGGGATCGCGGCGTTGATCCAGTCGACCCCGATCGCGGTGCTGAAGGACCAGTTGCTGGCGCGCTCGCTCGACGAGTTCGCCGACGTCCTGCCTGCGAAGTTCGATCAGGAGCAGTTCGCCTTTTACGGCACCGTCCTGTCGGGCACGCCGCAGCAGCAGGAACGCTGGAAACGCGCAGTCGACTTTACCAGCGGTGCGCTCGGCGATGAGGTAAGCAAGGTTTATGTCGCGCGCTATTTCCCGCCCGCGACCAAGCTGGCGGCCGATGCACTGGTCAAGAACGTCCTGGCTGCGATGGGCAAGCGGATCGACCAGCTCGACTGGATGGCGCCGGAGACCAAGGCGAAGGCTCATGTGAAGCTGGCCGCGTTCACGCCCAAGATCGGCTACCCCGACCGCTGGAAGGATTATTCGGGCCTGAAGATCGTCAGCGGCGATGCCTTCGGCAATGCGCTGCGTGCCGCGCAGTGGCGGCATGAGGACAATATCAGCCATCTCGGAAAGCCGATCCAGCGTTGGGAATGGGGCATGACGCCGATGACGGTGAATGCCTATGCCAATTTCGGCATGGTCGAGATCGTTTTCCCGGCGGCGATCCTCCAACCGCCTTTCTTCGATCCCAAGGCCGACCCGGCCGTCAATTATGGCGGCATCGGCGCGGTGATCGGGCATGAACTGAGCCATCATTTCGACGACCAGGGATCGAAGTTCGACGCCAAGGGTCAGCTGACCGACTGGTGGACGGCCAAGGATGTGGCGGCGTTCAAGGAGCGCACGGGCGCATTGGTCAAGCAATATGACGCTTACGAGCCGCTGCCCGGCCTGCATGTGAAGGGTGCGCTGACCCTGGGCGAGAATGTCGCTGACCTGGCGGGCCTGTCGGTCGCCTATGACGCCTATCACGCGTCGTTGAAGGGCAAGGCCGCGCCGGTGATCGACGGCTTCACCGGCGACCAGCGCTTTTATCTGGGTTGGGCGCAGGTGTGGCGGCGCAATTATCGCGAGGCGAACCTGCGCAACCGCCTGCTGACCGATCCGCATTCGCCGTCGCAGCAGCGCGCCTGGGTCGTGCGCAATCTCGACCCCTGGTATGCGGCGTACAGCCCCAAGCCGGACGAGAAGCTGTATCTGACGCCGGAGCAGCGTGTCCGGATCTGGTAACCGTCCTCGCGTCCCCGGCATGGCCCCATATAAGGATCACGCTTGACCCATGCCGGGTTGCCGGATGAAGAGTTCATCATGGCGATCGCGTCCTTCGAGAGATTTCATCCCACCCGCGTCGCGGCCGCCGTGGCGGTTGCCAGCGGGACGGGCGCGGCCACGCTGTTGTTTGTGGCGATCCGCAGCTGGGTTGTCGCGGCGGGGTTTCTGGCGGCAGCGTTGCTGGCCTTTGGCCTGATCCTTGTCTGGCGTGTGCTCACCCCCAGGGTCGAGCAGACGCGACGTAGCATAGACTGGGATTTCGCGCGGGTCGTGGCGGATGCCAGCCTGGATGCGCTCGCGGTGACCGACCGGGCAGGGCGCCTGGTCTGCGCCAATGACGCTTACGCGTCGCTGTTCCCGATGATGCCCACGCCGCCGGGTGTGCCACTCGACGCGGCCTCGGTCGATGCCTTGGCGCAGGCCGGGCGCACCGCCTGGCGAGATGGCCTTGGGCGCGCGGACCGCATCGCGGTGATGGGTACCGAATTGTCGGTGCTGGTCACGCGCGCCGGTGACGAGGCCGACCTGCTCGTCTGGCGTTTTGCCATTGCCGAGGAACAGGATCTGGCCGAGACGGTCGAGCGGCTGATTGGCGGCATTCACGGTGATCGGTTGGGCACGGCGGGCGTCATGGCCGCGCTGATCGCACCTGATGGCCGGGTGCGCGCCGCCAACCGGGTGCTTTGCGCCCGTGCGATGGGCGGCGAGATGATCTCGATCGTAGGCCGGGATTTCGCGACGTTCCTGGCGCATGATCCGGGCGGCCAGGTCCGCTTCGCTGCCGAGCTTGCCAAAGGCGACGGCAAGCCGCTGCGCATTCTGCAGATCCCCTTTGTGGAGGGGGAAGGCGCACCGATGCTGGTCGCGCTGCTTGACGAGGAGGAGCAACTGGTCGCGCCGGCCGGCGCCAGCGCGGGCAGCCATGTGCGTGGCCTCGTCTCGTTGATGCCCTTCGGCATCGCTTTGGTCGACCGGGACGGACGATTCATCCAGATGAACTCCGCCTTCATGCGCGCCGCTGGCGTCAATGGTACCGCTCAGCCGCTCTATCCGGGCGATCTGGTCGTACGGGAGGACAAGGCGGCGGTTGCCGACGCGATCCGACGCTTTGCGAGCGGCGCGACCCATTCGGCCGATATGGCGGTCCGGTTAAAGGATCACCCCGAGGAGCCGGTTGCGTTGACCATCGCGGGTGCGCGCGGGCTGGGCGAGGCGGCGGTGTTGCTGAGCCTGAAGGACAATTCCGAGGAAAGTCGCCTGAAGCGCGAAGTCGCCCAGGCCACGAAGATGCAGGCGGTCGGCCAACTTGCGGGCGGCGTTGCGCACGACTTCAATAATATCCTGACCGCTATCATCGGGCATTGCGACCTGATGCTGATGCGCCATTCGCCTGGCGACAGCGACTATGACGATATCCAGCAGATTCGCACCAATTCGAACCGTGCGGCCAGCCTGACCCGCCAGTTGCTCGCCTTCTCGCGGCAGCAGACGCTCCGCCCGCAAATCCTGCAACTGCCCGATGTCGTGTCGGAAGTGTCGAACCTTCTCAAGCGCCTGCTTGGCGAGCGGGTCCGCCTGGACGTCAGCCATGGCCGCAATCTGGGGCCGGTGCGCGCGGATCCGGGACAGCTGGAGCAGGTGGTCGTCAATCTCGCGGTCAATGCCCGCGACGCGATCCTGGAGAACGAACCGGCGGGCGGCGGCATCCTGACCATTCAGACCAGGGCGGTTTCGATGGCCGATGCCCGCGCCCTGAACAACGAAATCCTCCCCGCCGCCGACTATACCGCGCTCATCATCAGCGACAACGGCACCGGCATCCCGGCCGAAATCCTGCCCAAAATCTTCGAGCCCTTCTTTACCACCAAGGAGATGGGCAAGGGCACGGGCCTGGGTCTGTCGACCGTCTATGGGATCATCAAGCAGTCGGGCGGATATATCTTTGCGGACTCGCCGCCGGGTGGCGGCGCCAAATTCTCCATCTATCTGCCGGTCCATGCGGCCCCGGCCGTGTCGTCCGCCCCGGCGAGCCCTGCCAAGCCTGCGCCAAAGGCGGCGACCCCGTGGGGGTCCGGTACCATCCTGCTGGTTGAGGATGAGGACATGGTCCGCGCCGTCGCCGAACGGGCGCTATCGCGGCAGGGCTATACCGTGCTCGCCGCCGAGAATGGCGAGGCCGCGCTCGAAATGCTCGACAAGCATGGCAAGCCCGACCTCCTGATCTCCGACGTGGTCATGCCGACGATGGACGGGCCGACGATGGTCGGGTTGGTTCGCCAGCGTTATCCCGACCTGGCCGTATTGTTCATGTCGGGCTATGCCGAGGAGCAACTGCGCAAGTCGATCACCTTGCCCAATGTCGGCTTTCTGCCCAAGCCCTTCTCCGTCCAGCAACTGGCCGAGGCGACCCAGACAGCGCTTGCCCAGATGAGCGCGCAGGGTGCGAAGCGCAACTAGCGGCTGGCGCAGGGCGCAAAGCGTGTTATGGCGATGACGATGACAGAGCCCGTGCAGATCCTCATCGTCGAGGACGAACCCCTGATCGCCATGATGCTTGAGGATTTCCTGGATGTCCTGGACAAACAGGTCGCGGGAACCGTCGACAGCGTCGAGGACGCATTGGCGCGGGTGGCTGAGGGCGGTATTGATGCCGCTATCCTCGACGTCAACCTGCGGGGCGGCCAGAAGAGCACCCCCGTCGCCGAAGCGTTGGCCGAGCGCGGCGTGCCCTTCGTCTTCGCCACTGGCGGCGCGGACGACGCGTTGGACGAGCGGTTCCGCGATCGTCCCCGACTGCAAAAGCCGTTCACGATGGATGGCGTAGCGAAGGCGCTGGGTTCCCTCTGATCCCTTGACGGTCGCGAAGGCTTCAAATTCCGGGGCGTTACGAAATTTGCTTGCGTAGAGAGGTGGTCTGGCGACATAGGCCTGCGCCATGACACGCCAATTCGACAAATCTCGCTTGCCGTCTCGCCATGTTTCGGTCGGTCCTGAGCGCGCGCCGCATCGCAGCTATTATTATGCCATGGGCATCCAGGAAGAGGACATCGCCAAGCCCTTCGTGGCGCTGGCGAGTGCCGGAAACAACTCGGCTCCCTGCAATACTACGCTGGACGCACAGGCCGATGCTGCCCAGGCGGGCGTCATTCGGGGCGGCGGGATGCCGCGTCGGTTCAACACCATCACCGTGACCGACGGCATCGCCATGGGCCATCAGGGGATGAAGTCCTCGCTGGTCAGCCGCGAGGTGATCGCCGATTCGGTCGAATTGTCCGTCCGCGGCCATTGCTATGACGCGCTGGTCGGCTTCGCAGGGTGCGACAAGTCGCTGCCCGGCATGATGATGGCGATGCTGCGCCTGAACGTGCCATCGATCTTCGTTTATGGCGGCTCGATCCTGCCGGGTCGTCACCAAGATCGCGACGTGACCGTGGTCGACGTGTTCGAGGCGGTGGGCCAGCATGCGGCAGGCAACTGCCCCCTCCACGACTTGATTGCGCTCGAAAAGGTCGCCTGCCCGGGGCATGGGGCGTGCGGTGGACAGTTCACCGCCAACACTATGGCCTGCGTAGGCGAGGCGATCGGCCTGTCGCTGCCCAATAGCAACATGATGCCCGCGCCCTTTCTCGACCGTCACGGCATCGCCGAGGCAGCGGGCGAGCAGGTGATGGAGCTGATTGCACGCAATATCCGTCCGCGCGACATCTGCACCCGCGAGGCGTTCGAAAATGCCGCGCGCGTGGTGGCCGCGACCGGCGGCTCGACCAATGCCGGGCTTCACCTGCCCGCGATGGCGAACGAGGCGGGGATCGACTTCGACCTGTTCGACGTCGCCGAAATCTTCAAGACGACCCCCTATATCGCCGACCTCAAGCCCGGCGGCCGCTATGTCGCCAAGGACATGTATGAGGCGGGCGGTGTCTATATGCTGATGAAGACCCTGCTGGCGGGCGGCTTCCTGCACGGCGACTGCGTGACCGTCACCGGCAAGACGCTGGCCGAGAATATCGACGAGATCACCTGGAACCCCGACCAGAAGGTCATCTATGATGTGAAGACGCCGCTCAGCCCGACCGGCGGCGTCGTGGGTCTGCGCGGATCGCTGGCACCCGAGGGCGCGATCGTGAAGGTCGCGGGCATGAAGCGCCTCCAGTTCGAGGGGACAGCGCGCGTCTTCGATTGCGAGGAAGAAGCCTTCGCCGCCGTCGAGGGGCGCGCCATCACCGAGGGTACCGTCGTCGTCATCCGCTATGAAGGGCCGAAGGGCGGTCCGGGGATGCGCGAGATGCTGTCGACCACGGCGGCGCTTTATGGTCAGGGACTGGGCGAGAAGGTCGCGCTCATTACGGACGGACGCTTCTCGGGCGGTACACGGGGTTTCTGCATCGGCCATGTCGGACCCGAAGCCGCTGACGGTGGTCCGATCGCCCTGGTCGAAGACGGCGACACCATCCGGATCGACGCAGAGGCGGGGACGATCGACCTGATGGTCGAACCCTCGGTGCTGGATGAGCGCCGCAGCCGGTGGAGCCCGCGCGTGAACGATTACCAGTCCGGCGTGTTGTGGCGCTATGCCCAGAATGTCGGACCGGCGCATGAAGGCGCGGTCACTCATCCCGGCGCCAAGTCCGAGCGCCATGTCTATGCCGATATCTGACCCCCGGTGGCTGGTCGGCGCTCTGGCGCTGGCCGGCTGCTCGGACGGGCAGGGGGACCGACAGGCCGCAGCCCAAAATGGTCCCGCCGCCGAGCAGAAATCGGGCCTGCCGATCGACTGCGCACTCGCGGGAGCAGCCGCCTTTGCCCGCGACTGCACAGTGGAGCAATCGGGCACCGGGAATGTGGTTGTCCTGACCCTACGGCATCGCGATGGAGGGTTTCGGCGGCTTAGGGTCACGCAGGACGGTCATGGTGTCGCGGCTGCCGACGGAGCGCAGCCCGCCTCGGTATCGATCGCAGGAGACCGACAGATCGAGGTAGCGGTCGGGGGCGACCGGTATCGCCTGCCTGCCACGGTGGGAACACCGTGATCCCGATCGACGGCCTTCCCGTCCTGACCGCCGCCGAAATGCGTGCGGCGGAACTGGCCGCGATGGTCGGGGACGTGACCGAAGCCACGCTTATGGACCGTGCCGGGGCCGCCATCGCACGGGCGGTGGCCCGGCTGGCCGCGGGGCGGGAAATACTGGTCTTGTGTGGACCGGGGAATAACGGCGGCGACGGCTATATCGCGGCGGCCATGCTCAGGCGGCAGGGCCTGCCGGTCCGGGTCGCGGCGAGCGAAGCTCCCCGCAGTGACGGCGCGCGTCGTGCCGCCGCCTTGTGGGATGGAGCGGTCGAACCGCTGGTTCAGGCCAAGCCCGCGCCCATTCTGCTCGATGCCCTATTCGGCACCGGTCTGTCACGACCTCTCGACCATTCCGTACAGCAAGCGCTTTGCCGGCTCGCATCGGCGGCATGGCTGCGGATCGCGGTTGATCTGCCGAGCGGGGTGGCCACCGACGACGGAAAATTGCTGGGCGAAATGCCGCGCTTTGACGTCACGCTTGCCCTTGGGGCGGTAAAGCCATCGCATGTGCTGCAACCCGCTGCCAGCCTGATGGGGCAGGTTCGCCTGCTGGACATTGGCGTATCGACAGAATCGCAGGCGCACATTCTGGCGCGGCCGGGTTTGCCTGAGCCAAATGCGACTTCGCACAAATACAGCCGGGGCATGGTCGCGGTCGTTGCGGGCAGCATGTCCGGAGCCTCTGAGCTGGCAGCATTGGCAGCTTTGCGAGCGGGCGCGGGCTATGTGCTTCACCTTGCATCCGCAGGGCCGAGCGGCCCCGCCTCGCTCCATGCCGTCGTTCGCCGGGGCTATGCGGCCGACGCGCTGAGCGAGGAGAGGATCGGCGCGATCGTCATCGGTCCCGGTCTGGGGCGGGATGGCGATGCGTCGGAGCGGTTGAATGCGGCCCTCGTCAGCGGGCGGCCGCTGGTGGTCGACGGCGATGCGCTTCGACTCGTCCAGATCGAGGCGCTGGCCGAGCATGATGGCTCCAAGATCCTCACCCCGCATGGCGGCGAATTCACCCATTTGTTCGGTAAGACGGCGGACGACAAACTGTCCGCGACGCGCCGCGCTGCCCGGCAAAGCGGAGCGGTCGTCGTGCACAAGGGTGCCGATACGGTCATTGCCGCCCCCGATGGCCGGGCGATCCTGTGCCCTGAAGCGAGCCCTTGGCTGTCCACCGCTGGCACCGGCGACGTGCTGGCGGGGGCGATCGGCGCGATGCTGGCGGCAGGGCTGGAACCGTTCAGGGCGGCGGAAGCGGGCGTCTGGCTTCACGCCCAGGCAGCGCGGGCCTGCGGCAAGGCTTTCATCGCGGACGACTTGGCAGATGCGCTTTCCGCCGTCAGAGGCTGACCGCATGAGCGATACCATCATCCGCGTTGCCGCCCGAGGCGACGGCGTGACCGCGAACGGCCGTCACGCCGCCTTTGCCGCACCTGGCGACACCCTGTCCGCCGACGGCAGCGTCATACCTGGCCCCCATCACCAGACTCCGCCCTGCGGCCATTTCCCACGCTGCGGCGGTTGCCAGCTCCAGCATCTCGACGACGAAAGCTATGCCGGTTTCGTCACCGACCGGATCGCCTCAGCGCTCGATGCCCATGGATTGACCGCGCCGCTCCGGCCTGCGCACCTCTCGCCCTCGCACAGTCGCCGACGCGCGACGCTCCATGCCGAGGCGAAAGGTGGGCGCGTGCTGATCGGCTTTTCCGAGGAAAAAAGCCACGCCATCGTCGATATGGCCGAGTGTCATATCCTCCACCCGACGCTGTTTGCGCTGGTCGCGCCGCTTCGCGCGTTACTCCAGCGGCTGGGATTCAAGCGGCGCGGCGATGTGCATCTGGCGCTGGCCGATCAGGGCGCGGATATCCTCGTCACCAGCTTTTCGCCCGATGGGTTAGAGGCGGCGGAGACGATCATCGCCTTCTGCCAGCGGCACGGCGTCGCGCGCTTCTCGGTCGATGACGGCTTGGGGGCGGAGACGCGCTGGGAGCCGGAGCCGATAACGATCACGCTGGGTGGCGTTGGTGTGCCGCTGCCACCGGGGGCGTTCCTGCAGGCGACGGCCGATGGCGAGGCCGCTCTAGTCGCCGCCGTGCGCGAGGCGGTGGGCAATCCCCGCACCACGGCCGATCTGTTCGCGGGGCTCGGCACCTTCGCGCTCGCGCTGCCGGGCAAGGTCTATGCAGCCGAGGGCGCGCGCGACGCGATCCTGTCGCTAAAGGGCGCAGCGAACGGTGCGGGGCGTATGGTCTTTGCCGAGCATCGTGATCTCTATCGCCGTCCGTTGATGAAGACGGAACTCGACCGCTTCGACGCGATCGTCCTCGATCCGCCGCGTGCGGGCGCGCGGGATCAGGCGGATGCGTTGGCCAGCGCGGAGGTGGGCGCGGTCGCCTATGTCTCGTGCAATCCCTCCAGCTTCGCACGCGATGCCAAGGCGATGATCGATCAGGGCTGGCAGCTCGACTGGGTGCAGCCGGTGGGCCAGTTCCGCTGGTCGACCCATGTCGAACTGGCCGCGCGCTTCTCGCGTCAGCCTTCGTCCGGGTAATCCGCCCGGACAAAGAACAGCCCGTCCGACGGCGCGTTCAGCCCGAGCTGGGCGCGGTCGCGGGCGTGGAGGGCGACCTCTACATCGTCGGGGGACCAGCGGCCCATACCGACCAGCGCGAGGCACCCGACCATGGACCGAACCTGATGATGCAGGAACGAGCGGGCGGCGGCCCGGATGAACAGCCGATCCCGGACCCGCTCGACCGATAACAGGTCGAGCGTCCGCACCGGGCTGTCCGCCTGACAATGGGCCGAACGAAAGGTCGTGAAGTCGTGCCGCCCGACCAGCCGCGCCGCGGCGTCCGCCATGCCGGCCTCGTCCAAGGGTTGTGGCACCTGCCACGCCAGTCCGGCTTCATGGGTCAGCGGTGCGCGGCGGTTGACGATGCGATATTCATAGGATCGCCGGATACATGAAAAGCGCGCGTGCCAATCGGGTGCGACTTCGACGCAGTCCAGCACCGCGACGGGGGCGGGGCGCACCCGCGCATTGATCGCTTCCATCAGGCGGAACGGTGCGATGGCCTTGGCGATGTCGACATGCGCCCGCATCGCTAGGCCGTGCACGCCCGCATCGGTACGCCCGGCGGCATGGACCGCGGTGCGCTCGCCGGTGACGGCGTGGACCGCATCCTCCAGCGCTTGCTGGACGCTCGGACCATGCGACTGACGCTGCCAGCCCATGAAGGGGCGCCCGTCAAATTCGACCGTCAGCGCGAATCGCGTCAAAGCCGGGTCCCCGCCGGAATGGGAAAACCGCGCAACAGGTCGGCGGCGCTCGAAACGCCGCGCCCCGCGCGCTGGACGATGACCGGCCGAAGCGCCCCTTCGCCACAGGCTATGGTCGGCCGGTCATCCAGCACCTCGCCGGGCGCACCCCGGTCCTCGGTCAGCTCGGCGGACAATAATTTGATCCGCTCGCCCTGATATTCAAACCAGGCGCCGGGCGCGGGATGGAAAGCGCGGACTTGCCGCTCCAGTTCGATCGCGCTCTTCGTGAAGTCGAGGCGGGTTTCCGCCTTGTCGATCTTGGTGGCATAGGTGATGCCTTCGACGGGCTGGGGTCGCGGCGGATAGCGAGCTGGGTCGGCCAGCACCTTGACCATCAGTTCCGCCCCCATCGCGGCCAGTTCCTCGGTCAGTTCGCTCGTCGTCTTGCGCCCGATCGAAGTCGAGCCCTCCAGCCGAACCGGCCCGGTGTCGAGCCCGGCTTCCATCTGCATGATGCCGACCCCCGTCACCACGTCACCGGCCAGAATCGCCCGCTGGATCGGCGCGGCGCCGCGCCAGCGTGGCAATAGCGAGCCATGCACGTTCAGGCATCCCAGGCGAGGCGCGTCGAGTATCGGCTGCGGAAGGATCAGGCCATAAGCGGCGACCACCGCGACATCCGCCTCGAATTCGGCAAACTGCGCCTGTTCCTCGGCCGAGCGCAGCGACACCGGCGTCATCACCGTTATGCCCAATTCTTCCGCCCTCTGCTGCACCGGCGACGGCACTAGCTGCCGCCCGCGCCGTCCGCCGGGACGCGGCGGCTGGCTGTAGCTGGCGACGACCTGATGCCCGGCCTCGACCAGCGCTTGCAGAACCGGGACGGCAAAGCCCGGCGTACCCATGAAGATGATCCGCATCCCAACGCCTCTCTGCGCTGGCGGGACGGCGCGCAACCCCCTATCTGTTTCCACATGGCATCCCCCGAAATCGAGGCGCTGACCCAGGCGCTGTCGCGTATTCCTGGCCTTGGCCCCCGATCGGCACGTCGCGCGGTCCTGCATCTGTTGAAGAAACGGGAAGCGGCACTGGTGCCGCTGCTGACCGCGCTCGGGGCGGTCGAAGAACGGCTGGAGACCTGTTCGACCTGCGGCAATATCGACACGGCCAATCCGTGCGCGATTTGCGCCGACCCCCGGCGGGACGCGGGTGCGCTCTGCGTCGTGGAGGAGGTCGCCGACCTTTGGGCGCTGGAGCGGTCGCGGCTGTTCCCGGGACGCTTCCATGTGCTGGGCGGGCGGCTATCCGCGTTGGAAGGGGTGCGGCCCGAAGATCTGACCATCGACGCCCTCGTTCGGCGGATAGAGGGAGGCGGAGTGGATGAGGTCGTGCTGGCGATGAACGCCACGCTGGAGGGGCAGACCACCGCCCATTACCTTGCCGAACGGATCGAGCGCTTTCCGGTGCGCGTGACGCAACTCGCCCATGGGCTGCCGGTCGGTGGCGAGCTGGATTATCTCGATGAAGGCACGCTGGCCCAGGCCTTGCGCGCGCGGCGGCCGGTCGTCTGATCGGCCCGCTTGACGGTTCGAGCCCCTGACCGTAGCGAAACCGTTATGGCCATTCTCTCGATCGTCGAAGTTCCCGACCCCCGCCTGCGTCTTGTCTCGAAACCCGTGGAGACGGTGGACGACAGCGTTCGTCAGCTCATCTCCGACATGATCGAGACGATGTATGACGCGCATGGGATCGGCCTGGCCGCGATCCAGGTCGGCGTCGATCAGCGTATCCTCGTCATCGACCTTCAGGAAGAAGAGGACGAGGAAGGCAAGCCGGTCAAGAACCCCAAGGCTTATATCAATCCCGAAATCCTGTCGGTGAGCGAAGAGCTGTCGACCTATAACGAAGGCTGCCTGTCGATCCCCGAGCAATATGCCGAGGTGAAGCGGCCGGCCGCCTGCCGCGTGAAGTGGCTGGACGAAAAGGGCGATGCGCATGAGGCCGAACTCGACGGTCTGCTCGCCACCTGTATGCAGCACGAGATCGACCATCTGAACGGCGTGCTGTTCATCGATCATGTCAGCCGGTTGAAGCGCGACATGCTGATGCGCAAGTTGAACAAGATCCGGAAGGGCTGACCTTTCCCGACCAGGCCGGTCGAATGGCCTTGTTCGACCGGCTTCGTTCGTTCTATGTTCCGACCTGTCCTACTGTCTGACAGGTTTTTCCAATGCCGGAATTGATCGCCGTTGCCCTGCTCGCCCTCTTATTGGGGGGTGTTGTCGGCTGGCTGGCCGCGCGGCGAAAGGCCGATGGGTTGGCCGCCGAACTGGCGACCGCCACGACCCGCGCGGCGGAGGTCGAGCCGCTGCGGGCGGCCCGGGACGCCGCCGAACGCGACCGGAGCGAGGCGCTGCAGGCGCTGGCCGAACTGCGCGGACGCGCCGCCGATCTCGATGTCATCCGCGCGGCGCGCGATGCCGTCGAGGCGGAGCGCAACGCTGCGCATCGCGAGCTGGCCGAGCAGCGGGCACGGGCGCAGGAGCGCGAAACGGCCTATGCCCAGACGCTGGAGGCGCTGGGGCAGGCACGCGAGCAGATCAATGCCCAATTCGGCGAAGCGGCAGCGCGCGCGCTGGAAGTCGCTCAGCGCCAGTTTCTCGAGCGTGCCGAGGCGCGCTTCCGCCAGTCCGAGGAGGCGTCCGGCCAGACGCTCAAGGCGTTGCTCGACCCGGTTCATCAGCGGCTCCAGCGCTATGAGGAAGGCGTTCGCAAGGTAGAGGATGAGCGCCGCGACGCATTCGGCGAACTGAAGGGACAGATCGAGGCGATGCGGATCGGGCAGGAGCGCGTTTCGGGCGAGGCGGCCAAGCTCGTTAACGCGCTGCGCAACGCTCCCAAGGCTCGCGGACGCTGGGGCGAGCAGCAACTCCGCAACGTGCTGGAGAGCTGCGGCCTCTCCGAACATGCCGATTTCCAGACCGAGGTCAGCGTTGACGATGGCGAGGGCGGCCGCCTGCGCCCCGACGCGATCATACGCGTGCCCGGCGGCAAGGCGCTGGTCATCGATGCCAAGGTGTCGCTCAACGACTATCAGGATGCGTTCGGCGCGGTCGACGAGCCCGAACGGCAGCTAGGTCTGGCGCGCCATGCCGCGGCGATGCGCGCGCACGTCAATGGCCTCGGCAACAAGAGCTATTGGAACCAGTTCGAAGACGCGCCGGACTATGTCATCATGTTCGTGCCCGGCGAACATTTCCTGTCGGCGGCGCTTGAGAATGACCCGACGCTCTGGGATTTCGCCTTCGAGAAGCGCGTGCTGCTGGCGACTCCGACCAACCTGATTGCGATCGCACGCACGGTGGCGGCGGTCTGGCGGCAGGAAAAGCTGGCGCAGGAAGCGCGACAGATCGGAGCATTGGGCAAGGAACTCTACGCCCGGCTCGCGGTGATGGGCGGTCATGTGTCCAGGCTGGGCAAGAATCTCGATACCGCGATGACCGCGTACAATGCCTTTGTCGGTAGCCTGGAAAGCCAGGTGCTGACCAGCGCCCGCCGTTTCGAGACGCTCAATATCGATACGGGCGGCAAGAGCATCGATTCGCCGCCGCTGGGCGAACAGGCGGTGCGACCGCTGACCAAGTTGATGCCGGCTGCGGACGTTGCCGAGACTGAGGCGGAGTAAGGTTTTCAGCCAGAAGGCGGGAAGCGGCGAACGTCAGCCGATAGGGGCGGCGCGTTGTTTTGAGCCGCGCAACGTTTTGAAGCTACCGCTTCAAAAGGCTTATCTCGCAATGGGCTTTGGTCAACCTATGCGCCTCACCCCGGCGAAGGCCGGGGTCCAGTTGCCAAGTGCCTGGAGCGGTTGTCGGCATCAACTAAACTGGATCCCGGCCTTCGCCGGGAGGGTTGTCGTGTGCTGATGATCTTGGAGACCAGCTGAAATGAAGAGGGGAGGCGTTCGACTGGAACGCCTCCCATATCGTCAGGCTGCGACCGTACCCTTCGGCGCAGCGGCGCGGACGCCTTCGTCGACATGGTCGGCGAACTGTTTGAAGTTCTCGTTGAACAGATCGACGAGCTTGGCCGCCGTCGCGTCATAGGCCGTCTTGTCCGCCCAGGTGTCGCGCGGGTTCAGGATCGCCGTATCGACGCCGGGGACCGAGGCCGGAACCTGGAAGCCGAAATTCGGGTCGGTTCGAAACTCGACCTGGTTGAGGCTGCCGTCCAGCGCAGCGTTGAGCAGCGCGCGGGTCGCCTTGATTGGCATACGATGGCCGACGCCATATTTGCCGCCGGTCCAGCCGGTGTTGACCAGCCAGCAATCGACCCCGCCCTTGGCGATCCGCTCCTTCAGCAGGTTGCCATAGACCGACGGATGGCGCGGCATGAAGGGCGCACCGAAACAGGTGGAGAAGGTCGCGTCCGGTTCGGTCACGCCGATCTCGGTACCCGCCACGCGTGCCGTATAGCCCGACAGGAAGTGGTACATGGCCTGTTCGGGCGTCAGCTTGGCGATCGGCGGCAGGATGCCGTAAGCGTCCGCCGTCAGCATGACGATGTTGCGCGGCACGCCCCCCATATTGTCCTTCGACGCATTGGGGATGAAGTCGATCGGGTACGCACCCCGGCTGTTCTCGGCCAGGCTGTTGTCGTTCAGGTCGAGCTGGCGCGTGACCGGATCCATCACGACGTTTTCCAGCACCGTGCCGAAGCGCTTGGTCGTGGCGAAGATTTCGGGCTCCGCCTCGGGCGACAGGCGGATCATCTTGGCATAACAGCCGCCCTCGAAATTGAAGACCGCCGTGTCCGACCAGCCATGTTCGTCGTCACCGATCAGGGTGCGGCTGGCATCGGCCGACAGCGTGGTCTTGCCGGTTCCCGACAGGCCGAAGAACACCGCGGTCGAACCGTCCGCGCCCATGTTCGCTGAACAGTGCATCGGCATCACGCCTGTCGTCGGCAGGAGATAGTTGAGCAGGCCGAAGACCGACTTCTTCATCTCGCCAGCATAGCGCGTGCCGCCGATCAGGATCAGCTTCTCGGTCATGTTGACCGCAATCACCGTCGACGAGCGGCAGCCGTGACGCGCGGGGTCGGCGCGGAAGCTCGGCAGGTCGATGATGGTGTATTCAGCGGCGAACTTGCGCAGCTCATGCTCTTCGGGACGGACCAGCATCGTACGGATGAACAGATTGTGCCAGGCCAGCTCGGTCACGACGCGCACGCGAACGCGGTGTTCCGGCTGCGATCCGCCATACAAGTCCTGAACGAACAGATCTTCCTTCTGGCCGAGCGCGGCGAAGAAATCAGCCTTCAGCGCGGCGAAATCATCGGGGCTCATCGGCTTGTTGGTCTTGCCCCACCAGACGGTGTCGCGGGTTTCGTCGTCGCGGACCATGAACTTGTCCTGCGCCGAGCGGCCGGTATGCTCGCCGGTTTCGACGACCAGCGGGCCATCGGCAGACAGCTTGCCCTCACCACGGGCGACGGCCGTTTCGATCAGCCGTGCGGTAACGAGATTCCAGTGCAAGGTGGCGCGCGTTTCGATGCCCTGCGCCTGCAAACCAATCTCGGGAATCCGTTCGTTCATAGGAGCTTCCTCGTTCCCCAAAGGTGCCGGATCGCGATGGCCCGGCGTTGTTGTACCGCACGATAGGACGTGCGCGATCAGTCTTTCATAGCCTGTTTGTTAAACACGTCAAACACCGCTTTTCGCGAAGACGGTTGAGCCGTGTCCCGGTTTAGCCTAACCGATGGCCATGGCGGTTCCTTCGCATGAGACGGGTCTGAGGTTGATCGCATGACCGCAACTATTGCGTTGGTCGATGACGACCGGAACATCCTGACCTCCGTGTCGATCGCGCTTCAGGCCGAGGGGTTCGTGACCCGCGTCTATGCGGACGGCGAGGCGGCGTTGAAGGCGCTGGTCGATAACCCGCCGGACCTGGCAATCTTCGACATCAAGATGCCGCGTATGGACGGGCTGGAGCTGCTCCGCCGTCTGCGCGAGAAGAGCCAGATCCCGGTTATTTTCCTGACGAGCAAGGACGATGAGCTGGACGAGGCGCTGGGTCTTGCAATGGGCGCGGACGATTATATCGCCAAGCCATTCTCGCAGCGGCTGCTGATCGCCCGTATCCGCGCCATTTTGCGGCGATCGGAATATGTCGGCACGCCGCAAGGCACGCCCGCCGCCGAAGTGCAGGGGCCGCTGACGCGCGGCGCGCTGGCGATGGACCCCGCCCGGCATCGGGTGACATGGAAGGGCGAGCCGGTCACGCTGACCGTCACCGAGTTTCTGATCCTGGAAACGCTGGCGCAGCGCCCCGGCATCGTGCGCACCCGCAATCAGCTGATGGATGCCGCCTATCAGGACGACATCTATGTCGATGATCGGACGATCGACAGCCATATCAAGCGTCTCCGGCGTAAGTTCCGGCAGGTAGACCCCGAATTCGACGCCATCGAGACGCTCTATGGCGCCGGCTACCGATTCTCCGAGGAGTGAAGCCCCCGACCTGGCGTTGCGCTGGTCGGGCCAGATCTCGCTGACGCAGCGGATTCTGGCGCTGAACATCTTTGCGCTGCTGCTGTTGGCGGGCGGGTTTTTCTATCTCGACTCCTACCGTGCCCGGTTGCTCGACAACCGGGTTGCGCAGTCGCTGCGCGAGGTGCGGCTGATGGGAGAGGCGCTGACCTCGGTGCGCAGCGAGGAGCGCGACGTGCTGGTCATGCGGCTGGCACGCGATACTGGCGGGCGTATCAGGCTGTTCGATGCGGGGGGGCGACTGATGGCCGACAGCCGCGCGCTGGGCATTCGCAACGTGGTGCTGCGCGATCCGGACAAGCAGGATTGGGGGCAGGCGATTGCCCGTTTCCTCGATGCCGGGATCGACACGGTTGTCGGCGCGGCCCGTCCGCCGCTCTACCGTGAGCGTCGCGGGGGCGCGGAATGGCCCGATGTCCGCGAGGCCCGGGACGGACGCGTTTCCGGCTCCGTCTGGCGCGCCCCTGACCGTACGCCCGTCATCACCGCGGCTGCTCCGCTGCCCAGTGGCGGGGCGATCATGGCGACCGAAAATGCCCGCTTCATCACCGAGACCGTGCGCATCGAGCGGTTCCGGTTGGGTGTGCTGCTGGCGCTGGTGGCGCTCATTTCCGTTCTGCTGTCGTTGTTCCTCGCGCGCACCATCGTCCGGCCGCTGCGGAGGCTCGCGCGAGCGGCGGTGCGAGTCCGGCTGGGCCGGGCGCGCGAAGTGGTGGTGCCGCGTCTGCCCGATCGGCGTGACGAGCTGGGAATGCTGGCGCGCGCACTGTCCGATATGAGCCTGGCGTTGCGCGCGCGGATCGACGCGACCGAGGCCTTTGCGGCGGACGTGACGCATGAGCTGAAGAACCCGCTTGCTTCTCTCCGCTCCGCCGTCGACACGCTGGAGACGATCCACGACCCGGCGCTCCAGGCGCAGTTGCTGGCGATCGTTCGCGACGATGTGCGGCGGCTCGACCGGCTCATCACCGATATCTCCGACGCCTCGCGACTTGATGCACAGCTCAGCCGGGCCAAATTCGATCCGGTCGATCTGAACGCGCTGATCGCCGGACTGATCGCGCAGCGAGAGGCGCGTGGGGTCGAACGGGATATCCGCCTCCTCTTCGATTCGACCGAGCCGGGCCAGGCGATGGTGTCGGGCGAGGGCGCGCGGCTCGAACGGGTTTTTGAAAATCTGATCGACAATGCGCTGTCCTTCTCTCCGGACGAGGCGGTGGTGGCGATCAGCTTGGCGCGCGAGCCGGAAGACTGGGTCGTGCGGGTCGAGGATGAGGGACCCGGCGTGCCGGAGGAGGCGCGCGAGACCATCTTCCGCCGCTTTCATTCGATCCGCCCAAGCTCAGAGAATTTCGGGCGTCACTCGGGACTTGGCCTCGCCATCGCCCGGACCATCGTCGAAGCGCATCAGGGGCGGATCCACGTCGAATCACGCGAGGATCGGATGAGCGGCGCGCGCTTCGTCGTCCGCCTGCCGCTGGCTGCGATCGCATGACGGGGGCGCTGATCCATGCCACCTGTGTCCTGATGGGGGATATGGGGGTTATGCTGCGCGGTCCTTCGGGGTGCGGTAAATCCGATTTGGCCCTTCGGCTGATCGATCGGGGGGCGATGCTGATCGGCGACGATTATGTCGAAGCGGAAGTCATCGATGGCAGCCTGCGCGTCACGGTGCCGGACCGGATCGCCGGACTGATCGAGGTGCGCGGCGTCGGCATCATGCCTGCGCCGTACCGCGCGAGCGCGACCATCCGCCTCGTCATCGAATTGGGTGTCGAGCCGGACATCGAGGAGCGTCTGCCCGAGCCACGCCAGACCGTGATCGCGGGCGTGCGCATCCCTATCTATAGGCTCAACCCTTTTCCGGCCTCGGCCCCGATCAAGGTCGAATTGCTGGCGTCGCGCCTGAAGGAATTGCCGTGATGGATCGAAAACGCATTTTGCTGGTGACCGGCATGTCCGGCGCCGGCACCTCGACCACGCTCAAGACGCTGGAGGATCTCGGCTGGGAGGTGGTCGACAATCTGCCGCTCTTCCTGCTGAACGGCTTGCTCGAAGCCGCTCCGCCCAAGGGCATGGAAGGCAAGAACCGGCCGCTGGCGATCAGTATCGGCGTACGCACTCGCGACTTCGCCCCCGAACAGATCACGCAGAGCATCAGGCGGCTGAACGAAAGTCCCAATCTGGCTATCGAGACGCTGTTCCTGAACTGCGGCGGCGCGGAATTGAAGCGGCGCTATGCCGAGACCCGCCATCGCCATCCACTCGCGGCGGATCGGGCCGCTGATGACGGGATCGCGCATGAACGCGCGTTGCTGGCACCTGTTCGCGACATGGCCGATCGGCTGCTCGACACGACGAACATGACCAGCAACGATCTGGGGCAATGGCTGCGCGCCAATTATGCCGTCGAGGGACTGAGCGAGCCGGTGCTGACCGTCATGTCGTTCGGCTTTTCCAAGGGGCTGCCGCGAAACGCCGACCTCGTCTTCGACATGCGGTTCCTGCGCAATCCGCACTGGTCGGCGGAATTGCGACCGGGCACCGGGTTGGACAAGGGCGTCATCGACTATATCCGCCACGATCCCGCTTACGACGCCGCCCTGGCTCAGATCGAGACGCTGCTCGACACGCTGGTCCCGCGTTACATCGCAAGTGGAAAATCCTATATCACCATCGCGATCGGCTGTACCGGAGGGAGACATAGGTCGGTTCATGTCGCCGAACGGATCGCGGGACGGTTGCGCCAGAGCGGTTTTTCCCCCACGGTGGTGCATCGTGATTTGAGTGCCGTGCCGAAAGACTCACTGGAAGCCGGGCCGGCCAAGCAATGATGGATATGCGTGTCTGACATGATTGGTCTGGTTCTGGTGACGCACGGGCGGCTCGCCGATGAGTTCGTGACCGCGATGATACATGTGGTCGGCCCGCAGGAGCGGATCGCGACCATCGCGATCGGGCCGGAAGACGATATGGAAGAGCGGCGCTCGGACATTGCGGCGGCGATCGCCACCGTTGATGCCGGGCGCGGCGTGATCGTTCTGACCGACCTGTTTGGCGGCACGCCGTCGAACCTGGCCATCTCGCTTATGGAGCGCGGACGGGTCGAGGTGATTGCGGGCATGAATCTACCGATGCTCATCCGCCTGGGTTCGGCGCGCAAGTCGATGCAGGTGGTCGATGCGGTCGCGGCCGCGCGCGAGGCGGGACGCAAATATATCTCGGTCGCGTCGGAAGTGCTGGGCGAGGCCGCCGCATGACGGAGCAGACGCGAGCCGTCCTCATCACCAACCGCCGCGGTCTTCATGCCCGCGCCAGCGCCAAGTTCGTAACGCTCGCCTCCACCCAGCCCTGTGAAGTGCGGGTGGCCAAGGACGGCAGCACGGTGACCGGTACCTCGATCATGGGGCTGATGATGCTGGGTGCCGCGATGGGCGACACCATCACGATCAGCGCGGCCGGCGACGGCGCTGACGAAACGGTCGAGGCGCTGGCTGCGCTGGTGGAAGCGAAGTTCGGCGAAGACTGATGCCCCGTGAGATTACCGCCTATTCCAACCCGCTGATAAAGTGGGCACGCGACCTGCGTGACAAGCGTCACCGCAAGCAATCCCGCCAGTTTCTGGCCGAGGGGCTGCGCATCCTGACCGAGGCGCGCGAGACGGGTCGGCTGCCGACCCTGCTATTCTACGCCAAGCCCTCCGCTGGCCATCCGCTGGTCCGCGATCTGATCAAGGCGGTCGAGGCATCGGAAGGCGAGGCGATCGAGACGACCCCCGACATCCTGTCGAAGCTGTCGGGCAAGGACAATCCGCAGGCGGTCGTCGGCGTATTCGAGGAATTGGGCGTCACGCTCGATGAGTTGGACCGCAATGCGTCCGGCATCTGGTTGGTCGCGGAGCGTCTGCGCGATCCGGGCAATCTGGGGACGATCCTGCGTACCGGCGACGCGGTCGGGGCAGGGGGGCTGATCCTGGTCGGCGAATGCGTCGATCCCTTTTCGGTCGAGGCGGTTCGCGCGAGCATGGGCGCGCTGTTCACCGTGCCGATCGTCAAGACCGAATGGCAGCCTTTCCTTGATTGGTTGCGGCAGGGTCCGGGCCAGTTGGTTGGCCTCAGCCTCGACACCGATTCGGATTATCGGGCCGCGCGCTATGCCGCGCCTACCTTCCTGCTCACCGGGAACGAGGCTCATGGGATGCCTGCCGAATATGCCGCTGCCTGCGACACGCTCGTCAAGATTCCGATGCTGGGCAAGGCGGACAGCCTGAACGCGGCGGTAGCGACGGCGGTCATGGCCTATGAGGTACTGGCGCAGCAGCGCGGCTGACCGGCGGGATCAGGCCTCGGGCTCGATCGGCTCGACCAGCAGCGTCCCGCCATCGACATGCGCGACACGCAGCCGCGTTCCGATGTCCGTATCAGGTCCGCGCACCGGCCATTCGCCGTCCCCCAGCCGCGCGCGACCCTCGCCATCGATGATCGGCGTGGTGACGGTGACGATCTGCCCACGCAGCCGCCGGGCGGGCTCATTCAAGACGGGCGCATCGCTCTCGACCGGAAAGTCGCGATACCATCGCCGCCCGATCATGACGCACACGACGCTCCAGACCGCGAAATCGGCAAGTTGCAATCCGACGGGCAAGTGCGGCAGCGCCCATGTGGTGAGCGCGGTCACGGCCGCTGCAATGGCCAGGAAGATCAGGAAAACCCCCGGCACCAGCAACTCGGCAATGCCCAGCACCAGCGCCCCCGCCAGCCAGAGCGCCGCGGGGTCGAGTTCGACGATCGTCACGACGGCGACTGGTCGAACGGCCCCGGCTTGCTAGTGACACGCGGGGTGGCGGGTTGGGCGGGCGTCCCGTTGTGCGGTGCCAGCGCTTCCTTGGCCAGTTCACCGATCCCACCCAGCGTGCCCATCAGCTGCGTCGCCTCGACCGGGAACAGGATCGTCTTGGCATTGGGGCTGGTGGCGAACTTGCCGATCGCCTCGACATATTTCTGGGCGACAAAGTAGTTGATCGCCTGCGTGCCGCCCGACTCGATCGCCTCGGACACGACGCGGGTCGCCTTGGCCTCCGCTTCGGCCGCCCGCTCGCGAGCTTCCGAGTCGCGGTACGCCGACTCGCGGCGGCCCTCGGCTTCCAGGATACGCGCCTGCTTCTGGCCCTCGGCGCGCAGGATTTCCGATGCGCGTGAGCCTTCCGCCTCCAGGATGTTGGCGCGCTTCTCGCGCTCGGCCTTCATCTGGCGGGCCATGGCGTTGACGATATCCACCGGTGGGCGGATGTCCTTGATCTCGACTCGGGTGATCTTCACGCCCCAGGGCGTCGTTGCGTGATCGACGACATTGAGCAGCCGCGCGTTGATCTCGTCGCGCTTGGACAGGGTTTCGTCCAGGTCCATCGACCCCATGACGGTACGCAAATTGGTCGTGACGAGGTTCAGTAGCGCGACATACAGGTCCGACACCTCATAGGCCGCCTTGGGCGCGTCCAGCACCTGGAAGAAGACGACCCCGTCGGTGGAGATCATCGCATTGTCCTTGGTGATGATCTCCTGTCCCGGGATGTCGATCACCTGTTCCATCATGTTCACCTTGCGGCCGACACGATAGAAAAAGGCGGGATAGAAATTGAAGCCGGGGACGGCCGTGCCGGTATAGCGGCCGAAATGCTCGATCGTGTACTGATAGCCCTGGCGGACGATCTTGATCGACATCATCAGGTACATCAACACCAGCAGGACGGTGAGCGCGGCGATAATCAGGCCCATGGACGGCTTCCCCCTAATCAGTCCGATGCTGTTCTAGCATGGCGATGCACCAAGGGCCTAGCCGGAACGGCTTGCTTTGGTTACATGGCCCGCCACTTGTTCCCTCCGCAGGATTTGGCAGCCCCATGGATATCCGCCTCGGCCTCACCTTCGACGACGTGCTCCTCGTGCCCCAGGAGTCCGACGTTCTGCCGAGCACCGCAGACACGCGGACGCAACTGACCCGCTCGATCGCGCTCAACATCCCGGTCCTGTCGGCGGCAATGGATACCGTGACCGAGGCCGACATGGCGATCGTGATGGCGCAGCTGGGCGGCATGGGTGTGCTCCACCGCAACCTCACCGTCGAGCAGCAGGTCGCCGCCGTGCGGCAGGTCAAGCGGTTCGAAAGCGGTATGGTCGTCAACCCGATCACCATCTCGCCGACCGCGACGCTGGCCGAAGCGCAGGCCTTGATGGCGCGCCACCGGATCAGCGGCATTCCCGTCGTCGAGTTCGACGGCCGCCTGGTCGGCATCCTGACCAACCGCGACGTGCGCTTTGCCGAAAACCCGCAGCAGCCGGTATCCGAGCTGATGACGCATGAGGATCTGGCGACCGTCAAGGTCGGCGTCGGCCAGGACGAGGCGCGCCGCCTGCTCCACGCCCGTCGCATCGAAAAGCTGCTCGTCGTCGACGACAGCTATCGCTGCGTTGGCCTCATCACCGTCAAGGACATCGAAAAGGCCGTCACCTATCCTTCCGCCACCAAGGACGCCGCCGGTCGCCTGCGCGTCGCCGCCGCCTCGACGGTGGTTGAGAAGGGCTTCGAGCGGACTCGTGCCCTGATCGAGGCGGAGGTCGACTGCGTCATCATCGATACCGCGCACGGTCATAACCGCGACGTGGCTCGCGCAGTCGAGGCGGCGAAGAAGCTGTCCGACACGGTTCAGGTGATCGCGGGCAATGTCGCCACCGCAGCAGCTACCCGCGCCCTGATCGACGCGGGTGCGGATGCCGTGAAGGTCGGCATCGGGCCGGGTTCGATCTGCACCACCCGCGTCGTTGCGGGCGTCGGCGTACCGCAGCTGACGGCCGTGATGGACTGCGCCGAGGAAGGCTGGAAATCGGGCGTGCCGGTGATCGCCGATGGCGGCCTGCGCACCTCGGGCGACCTTGCCAAGGCGCTGGCGGCGGGTGCCGGTGCCTGCATGGTCGGCTCGCTGCTGGCGGGTACCGAGGAAGCGCCGGGCGAGACTTTCCTGTATCAGGGCCGCGCGTATAAATCCTATCGCGGCATGGGCTCGGTCGGCGCGATGGGCCGTGGTTCGGCGGACCGCTACTTCCAGGGCGACATCAAGGACCAGATGAAGCTGGTGCCCGAGGGTATTGAGGGGCAGGTCGCCTATAAGGGGCCGGCGCGCGACGTCATCCACCAGTTGGTCGGCGGCATCAAGGCGGCGATGGGCTATACCGGCTCGGCGACGCTGAAGGATCTGCGCGAGCGGGCGCAGTTCGTCCAGATCACCGGCGCGGGCCTGAAGGAAAGCCACGTCCATGACGTGACGATCACGCGGGAAGCGCCCAATTACCCGACCCGCTAAACTGCCGGAGCGCTTCGCATGACCCCCGCCGCAAGAACCCAGGCGGCGATCGAGTTGCTGGACGAGATCGTCGCCGCTGCCGCTAGCGGCGGGGCGGCGGCGGACACGCTGATCGCTCGCTATTTCTCGACGCGCCGCTATGCCGGATCCAAGGATCGGCGGGCGGTGCGCGAGTTCGTCTATGCCGCCATCCGTCAAGCCGGGGCACTGCCCGTGAACGGGCGGGCGGCGATGCTGGCGGTCGCAGATCATGATCCGGCGATCGCGGCAACCTTCGACGGATCGGCCCATGGCCCTGCCCCCATTGCGGCCGACGAACCCCGCGCCGAGGGAGGCGTCGCCCCGGCCTGGCTCGTCGAGGCGCTGACCGCATCGGGCCTGGATGATCGGCAGCTTGCGGCACTGATAGACCGCGCGCCGCTCGATATCCGCATCAACAGTTTGATGACGACCAGGGCGGCGGTTCTGGAGCAATGGGCCGACGCCACGCCTACGCCGCATGCGCCGACGGGGATACGTCTTCCCAACGGAACGCCGGTCGAGCCGTCTGATCTTTATCGGGCGGGGCTGGTTGAGGTGCAGGACGAGGGCAGCCAGATGGTCGGGGCCGCCATGTCGGCTCAACCCGGCGAATGGCTGGTCGATCTGTGCGCTGGGGCGGGCGGCAAGACGCTTCAGCTCGCGGCGGCGATGGGCAATCAGGGCGCCTTGCTCGCCTGTGATATCGACCGAGCCCGGCTGCAAAGGCTGGCCCCTCGCGCCGAGCGGGCCGGGGCGACAATCATCGAGAGCCGGTTGCTCAATCCGGGGCGCGAAGCCGAAATGCTGGCGGACTGGGCGGGCAAGGCCGATGGTGTCCTGATCGATGCACCCTGTTCAGGTACGGGAACGTGGCGGCGCAATCCCGAGGCTCGCTGGCGCTTGACGCCGGAGCGACTGGCGCGGCTTGAAGCGGCTCAGATGCAGGTGCTGGAGATCGGCGCGGGACTGGTCAAAGCTGGCGGGCGGCTGGTCTATATCGTCTGCTCCCTTCTCGATGCCGAGGGAAGCGACCAAGTTGCGAGATTCCTCGCCAGCCATCCCGGCTGGTCGCCCGAGCCTGTCGAACCGGGAATCGGTACGCCTCGTGGGTTTGGCCAAAGGCTCGATCCGGCCACCCATGGCACCGACGGCTTTTTTGTCGCCTGCCTCCGGGCTCCATGCTAGCATCCGGCCCAGTGCCACCTCCGGAGTTCCTCATGCGTTTGTCGTCCCTGGCTGCTGCCGCCGCGTTGGCGGTGGTTTCGCTCTCCACCTCGCTCAGCGGCCAGCGCCCGGATAATCAGATCGACGCCCGTTCCATGCAGTTGCTAGAACAGGCGCGTGGCCTGAAGGCGGCGGGCAATCTCGATGGCGCGACGGACATGCTGGAAACGGCTGTGGCGGTCGATCCGCGCAACCGGTCAGCGTTCGTCCTGCTTGCCGAAGTCGCGGACGCCCGCGGCTTGCCGGGCAAGGCGATCCGACTGTATCGCGAGGCGCTGCTTCTCGACCCGAACGATACCCGCGCATTGCGCGGTCAGGGTGAGGCGCTGGTCCAGCGCGGCGCGGTCGCGCGCGCGAAGGACAATCTCGTGAAGATTAAGACGCTCTGCAAAAGCGAATGCGCCGATGCGAGCGCTCTGGCCGCACAGATCGCCAAGGGTCCGCCTGCGACGGTTACGACGGCGCAAGTCGACAGCAAGACGCCGCCTACGCCGTAAGGCCTTGTCTTTATTCCCCCCTTTGCAGCGGGAGGAATGCGTCTGCCTCAACCGAGCGCGCGGGCCAGGGCCACGAACTCCGCGACCGATAGCGTCTCGGCCCTGCGGGCGGGATCGAGGCCGATCGACTCCATCGCCTCGACCGCGCCGACGACGGGTTTCAAGCTCTGGCGCAGCATCTTGCGCCGCTGACCGAAGGCGGCAGCCGTCAGACGCTCCAGCGTGCGGAAGCTGACCTCCTCGGGTGCAGGCTTGGGCACGATATGCACCACTGCCGACATCACCTTGGGCGGCGGGGTGAACGCCGATCGGTGGACCGGCATCGCGATCCGCGTCTCGCTGCGCCACTGGGTCAGAACGGCGAGGCGACCATAGGATGACTGATCGGGCGCGGCGACGATCCGCTCCGCCACTTCCTTCTGAAACATCAGCGTGCAGGATCGCCACCAGGGCGGCCACGCCCCAGACAGCCAGCCGACGAGCAGAGGCGTGCCGACATTATAGGGCAGGTTGGAAACGATGTGCGGCTGCCCCTCGAACAGCTCCGGCGCACTGATCCGCAGGGCATCGCCCTCGATGACCTTAAGCCGGCCGGGAAAGGCTTCGGCCAGTTCAGCCAGCGCGGGGATGCAACGGCGATCGCGTTCGATGGCAGTGACCCGCCCGCCGGCCATGAGCAGGGCACGGGTCAGGCCACCGGGGCCGGGGCCGATTTCCAGCACCTCTTGATCGGTCAGGTCGCCCGGAATGGCGGCAATCCGGGCCAGCAACTGGCTATCGAACAGGAAATTCTGGCCGAGCGACTTGGCCGCGGACAGGCCGTGGCGCGCAATGACCTCCCGCAATGGCGGGAGCGGCGTGGTGGGATTCATGTCAGGCTGCCGCTTCGGCGCGGCGTCGGGCAGCGTCGCCCGCCATCGCGATGGCGGCGATCATCGCGCCAGGATGCGCGCTGTCCTGCCCCGCCAGACCAAAGGCCGTGCCGTGATCGGGCGAGGTCCGCACGATCGGCAA
The DNA here is from genome assembly GCF_014197135.1 of Sphingomonas zeae. Taxonomy (GTDB): domain Bacteria; phylum Pseudomonadota; class Alphaproteobacteria; order Sphingomonadales; family Sphingomonadaceae; genus Sphingomonas; species Sphingomonas zeae. Next base: position 245,451 of record NZ_JACIFA010000003.1, on the reverse strand, counting down.
CCCGAGCGTGATGTTGACGCCCTCATCGAAATGGAGCGTCTTGATCGGCACCAGCGCCTGATCGTGATAGCAGCAGAGCGCGGCGTCATACCGAGCGCGGGCGCGTGGATGGAACAGCGTGTCGGCGGCGAACGGGCCGCTCGCGTCGATGCCTTCCGCACGAAGCTGGGCAATGGCGGGCTCGATGAAGTCGATCTCTTCTCGCCCGATCGCGCCGCTTTCCCCCGCATGGGGATTCAATCCGGCAAAGACCAATCTGGGCTCGCGGATGCCGAAATTCTTACACAGTCCGCGAGCGGTCGCACGTCCCTTGGCGACGATCAGTTCGACCGACAAAAGGCCCGAAACCGCCGCCAGCGGGACGTGGGTGGTGATCGGTACGACCCGCAACGAGGGGCCGGCCAGCATCATCACCGCATTCTCGCCAGCGACGCCACAGCGTTCGGCCACGAACTCCGTCTGGCCCGGATGGGTGAAGCCGATGTCATAGAGCTGCGCCTTGCTGACCGGCCCGGTCACCAGCGCGCTCGCGGCGTCCGAACGCACGAGCCCTACCGCCAGCTCCAACGAGTGGAGCGCGCACCGTGCACCCTCGACATCGGGCTGGCCGGGGCGGATTTCGCCTGCGTCGTCGACCGTCAGGATGGGCAGCGCTTCGTCAAAGGTGGCCACGGCATCCGCCATATCCGACACGCGTGCGATCGGGCCGTTCCAGACCCGCTCGATGGCGCGTGCGTCGCCGACCGCCAGAAAGGGTGGTAACCCCGTCTGACGGCGCGCTGCCCAGGCCTTGGCAATGATCTCCGGCCCGATCCCGGCCGGGTCCCCCATCGAGATCGCGAGCGGCCGGATCATCTCAACGATATTCGATTACCGCGTCGCGACGAAGGTCGCGCATCTTCTGGTTGGCGCGCAGATTGACCCGCTGCTGCTCGACCTGATTCTGGATCTGATCGTTGGTCGGCAGGTTGCCCGAGCGCGGCTCCTCGCGGTCGCACAGCACCAGCGAGCGCACGCCCTGCTCCGGCGAACCGAAGGGCGGGGTGGCCTGGCCGATCTGCAACTTCAACAGGATTTCCTGAAGCGGCGCGGGCAGCTGGCGAATGGTCACCTGGTCGTTGTCGACGACTTCGGCCTTCAAGGCGGTCGCGACACGTTGCACGTCGCCACACCCGCGGATGGCCTGGGTAGCCTTGGCAAAATCCGCCGCACGGGCGCTGGCTTGCGCCTGGGTAGTGCCCGCCGGGAATTTGACCGTCAGCTGCTTCAACGACAGGCGCGAATCGCGCGGATCGGCCGTCAGCACCTGGCGCTTGTCGGTCAGGTACAGGATCGAGAAGCCGCCCGGAATCTGAATCGGCCCGGCGACCTGGCCGACCTGCATCTGCTGTACCGCAGCCTGGAGTTCGGGCGGCAGCTGCGCCGCGCGAACCCATCCCAGATCGCCATTCACCGCGCGGGTGGATGCCTCCGAGAAGCTGCGTGCGAAATACTCGAAGGGCTGTTGTCCCTTCTGGATTTCGGCGATGATCTGGCGGGCGTTGTTGAACACCTGCTGTCCGGTCGCCTCGTTGGCGGAGAGGAAAATCTCCTTGAGATTATATTCCTCGGTGCCCTTGGCGGCTTCCAGACGGGCGCGGATCGCGGTGACTTCCTCGTCGCCAACATTGACGAAGGGCTCCACGCGCTTGCGCAGATAGCGGCTCCAAGCGAGCTCGCCTTCGATCTGACGACGCATCGATTTTTCCGACGAACCGACCTGCCGCAGGAAGGTATTCATCTCCGCGGGCGTCTTGCCGAACTGTTTGGAGAAACGGGCATAGGCCTGGTTGATCTCGTCCGCAGTGACGGTGACCTCGGCGGTCTTGGCCTCCTGGATCTGCAACGTCTCGTCGATGAGCTGACGCAGGATCTGCATGCGCAGGCGGTCGCGATCCTCGGCCGACAGGTTGGTCACGTTGTTCAACGCCATGGCCAGTGCCATGCGCTGGTCGATATCGGTCTGGGTCAGCACGGTGTCGTTGACGATCGCCGTGGGCTTGCGGACATTCGGGTCCAGCTTGCCGAACAATTGCAGATTCGACGGGATGTTGAGGCCGCCGGTGTCCGGCACGGCCTGATCCGGAACGGTCTGCGCCAGCGCGCCCGTTGCCAGCGCGATCAGCATCAGCGTTGCGCCCGCGCGAATGCCGCGGCCCTTGGTACGAATGTCGTGCTTCACCGTGTCTGTGATCCTCATCGCGCCTGATGGGGCGCGTAACCGTCGCAATATGGGTCGACCATGCTGAATACCGGCTTAGCGACCGAGATTGGTGAACGCCAGAGTCAACAGGAAGCTGTTGCCGGCCCGCGCGTCACCCGTGTTCACATAGTCGCGCCGCCAGGTGAAGCCGAGCCGCAGGCAGTCGTCCTCATATTGCACGCCCAGCCGGTGTCGAATGGGATCAAAGCCGTTCGACAATGACAAGGCGTCCTCGGCCCGGTCGGTCAGGTCGATCACCGTCGAGCCGAAGGCGGACCAGAAGCGCGCGAATTGGACCCGGCCCGCCAGGCGAAGCTCCTCGCGATCCTGCAAATCCTCGATCGATGTGAAGATGTTACGGTCAAGCCGGAGATAGCCCGCCTGAACATAGGTGGTTCGCGAACCGATGGTCGCATCGATCTCGTTCCGGCGCACCGCGAAGCTGTCTTTGTCCAGCCGGAAGCGATGGGTCAGCGAGACGAAGTCGCGGAAGCGCAGCTCCGTCCGCCCGACGATATCCGACCAGCGGTCCGACAAGCCGGTACCCGGATAAAGGATCGTCGGCCGATCGTTCAGCCTGAAGCTCTGTCCGACGATCGTGTCGAACGTGAAGCCCGGCAGGGTCAGCGCCCATTGGGCACCATAGGTGATGCGGGTCGAATCCTCGAATCGGTCGTAACCGGGGAAACGGTTCAGCGCGAAAAGGTTGGAATCCTCCAGATCAACCGCGCGAGCATCCTCGTTGGGGATCTCGATATTGCGGATCTGGGGGCTCGCGACGATCTGGACACGCGGGGTGAACCGCTGGCTGCCGCCCCACAATTCGCCGACGAACGGCCATTTGACGTCGACCGCCAGCGCCCCGATGCCGCGCCCCTGGAACCCGGCCAGCCCCTGATAGACCAACGGCGTCGTGGCGATGTTGTTGGCGTTATAGGCATCGGCGCGGCCATAGGCGGTGAAGGTCACCTCCTGGCCCCAGTTGGTCAGGCGACGCAGGTCCCAGCGCAGGCTGGCGAAGGCGCGCTGGGTATCCTGTCCGGCCGTGCGGCTGATCGCCAGCGTATTGAGCTGCATCTCGAACTTGCCGCCGAGCAGGCCGTCGTCGAAGCGGCGGCGATAGTCGAGCTCGGGCAGGGCGATCGGCTGCTGACCCTGCGGATCGTTGACGCGCAGGGTTTCGACATACCAGCCGGTGAGGGCGAAATAGCTGTTGGCGTCGATATGCTCCAGGCTGGCGGTGGTGCGAAGCCGGTCGTCGCGCGAAATATCGTAGCGGCGCAGGAACGTGCGGTCGGTGGTGATCCGCATCGAGCCCGACAGGCTCCATTCCGGCGAGAACTGATAGCGGCCGACGGCGTCCAGATAGCCGCGAAACGCCTGCGACGTGTCGGTCGGGTTCAGCGTGTTCAGATCGTCGCTGCGGCGGCTGGCGGTGGCATAGCCGGTGATGCGGAATGCGCCGAGGGTGTTCAGCTCCTCATATTGCGCCTGCATCATCGGCAGCACGGCGGTAAAGACGTGCGGCGTGACGGTCAGGCCCTTATTGGGGGCCAGACGCCAATAATAGGGGACGGCGACCTCGACCCCGTTCACCCGGTCGAGCCGGATATCGGGGGTCAGGAAACCGCTGTCGCCGCCCGGGCCGACCGGCGCGGACAGGCGAGGCAGGGGAATGGTGGGCAGGCCGAACAGGTTGAGCTTGGCCCCGTTGAAATAGACGCGCTCACGGTCCGGGCGATAGGTGACGCGGACGGCAGTGATCTTCCAGGACGGCTCCTTGGGGCAGCCTTCGGACGTTTCGACCGCGCAAGGCGTGTAGGCGGCGCGTTCGAGATTGACCGTGCCGTCCTGCTGGCGGGTTCCGCGCTCGGCGGCCAGACGGCCACCCTGCTCCAGCACGACCAGCATGTTGTCGACGACGCCGTCCTTCAACGAATCGGTCAGCTCGATCTGGTCGCCATAGGCGATATCGCCCTGCGGGTTGGTGACCGCGATATTGCCCGTGGCCAGGACCTTGCCCGTCTTCCGGTTCCAGGTGACCTTGTCCGCACGCAGCCGCTCTCCCTCGCGGATCATGCGGACCTCGCCGGTCGCGGTCACGATATCGGCGTCAATGTCATATTCCAGCTGCTCGGCGCTGAAACGAACCTGATCGGGGTCGGTCGGGGCTGCCCCTTCGCTGGGCGGCGGGGTGACGGGGCGGTCCTGCAGGTCTTGCGCGGCAAGGGCCGGGCTGGCCATCACGGTCGCGATCCCAAGCGCGAAGGGCAGGGCGCTGCCAGTCAGAAGCGTCATTCTGCGCACGATGATATCTGGTCCGTCCTTGCCGTCACGATCACGAAGCCTCCCCCCGGCAGGGCGACGCCTTGAAAGGCCTGCCTATCGCATCACCGGCGGCTCGCTGCAATCGCGTGCTTGCCACGACGGTCCAAGAGCCTAGATGATAGCAACTGTTACGAGTTTAGCCGAGGATACCCATGCAGATCGTCTTTACCTCCGCCGCCGATGCGAACGATGTGCTCGTCGTCCCGATTCCCAAGGACGGCGCAGTTACCGGAGTTGTCGGCGGCGACGGCATGGTGGCGGTCGCCAAGGCTGCGGCCGACGCGGCCCGCTTCAAGGGTGAAGCGGGATCGCTGGTCGAGGCGTTCGTGCCCTTCGATGATGAAGTGCGGCGGGTCATTCTCCTGGGCGTAGGTGAGGGCACGGATGCCGACTGGCGCAAGGCGGGCGGCGCGCTGACCGCCAAGCTGCTGACCAGTGCGACCTCGGCCGCGGTCATTCTGACCGGGATGGGCAACAAGCCTTCCGCCGAGGCGGTCGCGGGCTTCGCAGGCGCGGCCGTCCAGCGCGGCTGGCGCCATGACGTTTATCGGACGAAATTGCCCGAAACGTCCAAGCCGACGCTGACCAAGCTCGCGATCGTCGATGCCGGGGCGGATGCGGAAGCCGCCTATGCGCGCGTTCATGCCGTCAATGGCGGGCTGGAACTGACCCGCACGCTCGTGTCCGAGCCGCCGAACAAGCTCTATCCGGAAACTTTCGTCGAGCGCGTCCTGAAGGACGTCGAGGGCCTGGGCCTTGAAGTCACCGTGCTGGACGAAGCGCAGATGCGCGACCTGGGCATGGGCGCGTTGCTTGGTGTCAGCCAGGGTTCGGTGCGCGAAGCGCGGTTGCTGGTCCTGAAGTGGAACGGTGGTGCTCCGGATGCGGAGACGCTGGCGCTGGTCGGCAAGGGCGTGACCTTCGACACCGGCGGCATCTCGATCAAGCCCGCCGCCGGCATGGAAGACATGAAGTGGGACATGGGCGGCGCCGGCGCGGTCGCGGGCGCGATGAAGGCGATCGCGGCGCGCAAGGCCAAGGCCAACGTCGTCGGCGTCATGGGCCTGGTCGAAAACATGCCGGACGGCAATGCGCAACGCCCGGGTGATGTCGTTACATCCATGTCGGGTCAGACGATCGAGGTCATCAACACCGACGCCGAAGGCCGCCTGGTCCTGTGCGATGCGCTGACCTGGGTCCAGAAGACGCATTCGCCCTCGACCATCGTCGATCTCGCGACGTTGACGGGTGCGATGATCATAAGCCTGGGCCATGAGCATGGCGGTTTGTTCGCCAATGACGACGGGCTGGCCGAATCGCTGTTGGCGGCAGGCACGGAGACGGGCGAGAAGCTGTGGCGCTTCCCGCTGTCCGAGGCGTATGACAAGCTGATCGAGAGCCAGATCGCCGATATGAAGAATGTCGGCCCGCGTGGCGGCGGTTCGATCACGGCGGCGCAGTTCCTGAAGCGCTACATCAACGAGGGCGTCGCTTGGGCGCATCTCGACATTGCGGGCATGGTCTGGTCGGACAAGCCGGGCGTCAACCATGGCAAGGGCGCGACCGGCTATGGTGTGCGCCTGCTCGACCGGTTCGTCGCGGATCGGTTCGAGGCGTAAGCAAAACGAGGCGGCGCGATGCAGGTCGATTTCTATCATCTGACGATCGCGCCGCTCGACCGGCTGCTGCCCGTCATCGCCGATCGGGTGGTGACGGGCGGCGGCCGGTTGCTGATCGTCAGCGGTAACGCGGACCAGCGCGCCGCGCTCGACCGGCAGCTATGGATGATACCGGCGGACGGCTTTCTTCCTCATGCCCAGGCGGGGGAGAGTGACGATGCCGCACAACCCATCCTGATCGCAGGCGAGGTGCAGCCGACCAATGGCGCGCGGCATGTCGCACTGGCGGACGGCGTCTGGCGCGACGAGGTTCTGACCTTCGACCGAGCGTTCCACTTCTTCGACGGCGACCGCATCGGCGAAGCGCGTGCCGCGTGGAAGGCGCTGGCCGATCGGGAAGGCGTCGAGCGGCGTTACTGGAAGCAGAATGACCAGGGTCGCTGGGAACAGGCGGCCTGACTTGATCCTCCCCGGCACGGGGAGGGGACCAGCGAAGCTGGTGGAGGGGGCGTGCCTCAAGGTACGGCCTTTACGGAAGCCCCCCCGCGATCAGGGCTTCGCCTTGCCACCTCCCCGTACCGAGGAGGATCAGGTCCGCCCTTATAAGACATTGCATTGCATCCGCGCCCCGACTAGGGCGGCGCCACTTCCAGCCAACACATTTATCAGGAGCTGCGTGACCATCATGGCCGCGAATCGTACCTTTTCGATCATCAAGCCCGACGCGACCCGCCGCAACCTGACCGGCGCCGTCACCAAGATGCTGGAGGAGGCCGGCCTGCGCGTCGTCGCCTCGAAGCGCATCCAGATGACTCGCGAGCAGGCCGAGGGCTTCTATGCGGTGCATAAGGAGCGCCCCTTCTTCAACGATCTGGTCGAATTCATGATCTCGGGTCCGGTCGTCGTGCAGGTTCTCGAGGGCGAGAACGCCATGCAGCGCAACCGTGACATTATGGGCGCGACCAACCCGGCGAACGCCGAGCCGGGCACGATCCGCAAGGAACTGGCCGAGTCGATCGAAGCCAACACCGTTCACGGTTCGGATTCGGACGAGAATGCTGCGATCGAGATTGCGTACTTCTTCAAGCCCGAAGAAATCGTCGGCTGATGGAATGGCGGCTGCGACGGGCCGGGCCGGGCGATGCGCCCGCGCTGTCGCTCGTCGCGGCCGCCACGTTCCTAGAGACTTTTGCCGGGACCATCGCCGGTCCCGACATGGTGCGTCACTGCACCCTGAACAGCTCGCCCGCCAAGTTCGATGCCTGGATTGCCGATCCGGCTTGCGTGGCAACATTGGCGGAGCATCCCGACGGTGCGGCGCCGGTCGGCTATACGCTGCTCACCTCTCCCGATCTGCCGGTTGAGACGGATGCGCGGGATATCGAGCTTCGCCGCATCTACACCCTGTCCTTGACCAACGGCACCGGCCTGGGCCACAGGCTGATGACGATGGCGATCGATGACGCACGTGCGAGGCGCCGCCGCCGGATGTTGCTGGGCGTGCTCGGCATCAACGAACGTGCCCGCGCCTTTTACGAGCGCGAAGGCTTCGCCCTTGTGGGAACCCGGCAATTCCAGGTCGGCGACACCGTCTTTGACGATGTCGTCTATGCCAGAAACCTTTAGCCGCGACGGGCCGTCCAAGCGGCGTCGAGCTTTGCGGTCGTGCCGTTTCGATCGCGTAGCCGCAGTCCCTCCAGCCGCAGCGCTCGTCCACGAAACAGGCGACCATGCGTGCCCCAGATGATGTCATAAAGTCCGGTCACGGTCCGCGCGGTATCGCCGTCCCAGTAACGGACCGTGATGAGCGCGGGCAGTCGCCCTTCGCGGGTGTCGGTCTTTCCGTCCGTCAAGGCCAGGATCGGCCCGGCGATCGGCTCTGCCTCTATGGCAGGGTCGCCCACCGGGATCTGACGTCCGATGCCCGAGGCCTTGGGGAAATCGATCGCGACATCCTGAAGATCATGGTTCGCGTCGCGGAGAAGCAGACGGCGGCCGTCGCCTTCGACCGTCGCGGTCAGATTTAGCCGGGCGCGCTCCTGCCGCTGAGCGCTGGCCGAAGCGGCTTTGTCCTCGGCGTCGCTACGCCGTTGCGACCAGTTGAGGTACAGGGTCAGCGCCGCCACCATCAATCCTGCGACCGCCACGAATTCTGCCAGCGTCAGCAGGCGCCGCCGCGATTTGGCGCGCTCGGCGGCCTCTTCGCCCGCCGCCCCGCTCATCGCCCGCCCGCTTCCAGCAGCTCGGTCGGCGCTACCAGTTCCCAGCTCCGCGCAATCTGGTCCTCGATCAGCGTCCAGTCGCTGTCGGCGGTCAGCGTCAGCGCGTTCCATTGCGGTTCCCGGTCCTTATCGGCGGCGCGCAGATGGATGGCCGACGACGTACCGCTTACCCGGAGGAAGGGTTTCCCTTCGACCAGGAAGCGGGTGTCGCCATCGCCAGCTTCCTCGGCCGTGCCGGGCAGTTGCATGGCGATGTCGCGGATGCTGGACAGGAAATCGGTCATCGACGTACGAACTCCGTGAGTATTTGCGGGTACAATCGATGCTCTTCAACGAGCACACGGGCCGCAAGTGCCGCCGCATCGTCGCCGGGCAGGATCGGCACCTCGACCTGACCCAGCACTTCGCCGTCATCCAGTTCCTCGGTCACGACATGAACCGAGCAGCCTGCCTTGGCATCGCCCGCTGCGATGGCGCGCTCATGCGTGTCGAGCCCCTTGTAGAGCGGCAGTAGCGAGGGATGGATGTTGAGGATCCGCCCGCGCCAGCGCGACACGAAATCGCCGGACAGCAGTCGCATATAGCCCGCCAGCGCGATCACCTGAACGCCCTCGTCGCGCAGGGCCTGGTCGATGGCGGCCTCATAGGCTGGCTTGCCGATCCCCCTGGGTGACAGCGCGAAGGTGGCGATCCCCTGTTCTTTCGCCCAGGCCAGCCCGGCTGCGTCGGGCTTGTCGGACGCGACCAGCGCGACGGTATAGGCAGCGTCCGGCACCTTCGCGGCGGCAACCAGCGACTGCATGTTGGAGCCCCGGCCGGAAATCAGGATGCCGACCTTGACCGGCTGGTCAGCCGACATGGGTCGCGGTCCAGTCGGCCTTGGCGCTCCAGGTGCCTGCCGACCCCTTGACGGTGCAGCCGCGCTCGCCCGCTTCGACGTGGCCGAGCGTGACGACCGTCTCGCCTTCTGCTCGCAGCGCTTCGGCCAGCGTGTCCGCCTGGTCGGCGGCGACGATCACTGCCATGCCGACCCCGCAGTTGAAGGTGCGCGCCATTTCCTCGGGCTCGATGCCGCCCTGCGCCTGCAGGAACGCCATCAGGCGCGGCTGTTCCCAGCCGTCCGCATCGACCACCGCGTGCGCGCCCTTGGGCAGCACGCGCGGAATGTTTTCGAGCAGGCCGCCGCCGGTGATATGCGCGAGTCCCTTGATCGCGCCCGCCTTGATCGAGGGAAGCAGCGAGCGGACATAGATCCGAGTCGGGGCCATCAGCGCTTCGATCAGCAATATGTCCTGATCGAACAGCGCCGGACGGTCGAGCTTCCAGCCCTTGTCCGTCGCCAGACGACGAACCAGCGAGAAACCGTTGGAATGCACGCCCGACGAGGCGAGGCCCAGGATCACGTCGCCATCGCCGATGGTCGCGCCGGTCAGCACCTGATCGCGCTCGACCGCGCCGACGCAGAAGCCCGCCAGATCGTAATCGCCTGGCGCATACATGCCCGGCATCTCGGCCGTTTCGCCGCCGATCAGGGCGCATCCCGCGATGCGACAGCCTTCGGCGATCGAGGCGATGACACGCTCCGGCACATCGCCTTCCAGCTTGGCGGTTGCGTAATAATCGAGGAAAAACAGCGGCTCGGCACCCTGCACAATCAGGTCGTTGGCGCACATCGCGACCAGGTCGATGCCGACGCCGTCATGGCGGTCATGCTCGATCGCGAGCTTCAGCTTGGTGCCGACCCCGTCATTGGCCGCGACCAGCAGGGGATCGGTGAAACCGGCAGCCTTCAAGTCGAAGAAGCCGCCAAAGCCGCCCAGGTCCGCATCCGCGCCCGGCCGCCGCGTCGCCTTGGCGAGCGGGCCGATCGCACGGACCAGCGCATTACCCGCGGCGATCGAAACGCCAGCATCTGCATAGGTGTAGGACGCACCCTTTTCGGCGGGCGAAGGGCTGGTGGACGGCGTGCTGTTGTCGGTCATGTTTGCCCGTTAGCTATATCGCGCTTGGATTTCCACGCCTGCTTCGCCAAAAGGCCGCGATGCGTTTGCGATTGCCCCCCATCATGGCCGGTCTGGCTGCCCTTGCCGGGTTAGGCATGGGAGGCGGTGCGGTGTTTGCCCAGATCGAAGGGCAGGCGCGCGGCGTCGCGCCGGTCGACAATGGCGGCTCCTACGAAGTGACGGGCGTCGCGGTCGACGTGTCAGGCAAGACGGCGGAAGCCGCGCGGCTCGGCGGCTGGCGGATCGCGCAGCGCAAGGGCTGGGCGATATTGGCTCAACGGCTGGGACGCGGCGGCACGGCTGCATCGGATGGGCTGCTCGATTCGCTGGTCAGCGGCATCGTGGTGGAAAACGAACAGATCGGTCCAACCCGCTATGTCGCCAAGCTCGGCATATTGTTCGACCGGGTTCGCGCGGCATCGGTGTTGGGCGTGTCGGCCTATGCCGATCGCTCGCCGCCGATGCTGGTCATGCCGCTTCAGATTTCGGGCGGCGTATCCCAGATGTTCGAGGCGCGGACGCCTTGGCAACAGGCTTGGGCGCGGTTCCGGACTGGCAACACCACCATCGACTATATCCGCCCGGCGGGAACGGGAGCGGAGCCCCTGTTGCTCGATGCCGGGCAGATCGGGCGGCGGTCGCGTGGCTGGTGGCGGGCGATTCTCGATCAATATGGCGCGTCCGACATCCTGATCCCGGTGGTGCATCTCTATCGCCAATGGCCGGGCGGGCCGGTGATCGGCGTGTTCGAGGCTCGGCATGGACCCGACAACACGCTGTTGGGCACGGTCACCTTGCGGGTCGGCAGCACCGATGGTTTGCCGCAACTGCTCGACACGGGGGTTATGCGGCTGGACGGGCTTTACCAAAAGGCGCTGGCGAGCGGTACGCTGCAACCCGACGTCTCACTCAGCCCGCCGCCCAAGCCGCAGGCCACGATCATCGACGATACCGCACCGGGCGAGGAGCCGATTGCCGGACTGGATGCGGCCATCGCGTCGTCGGGCGCGGGGATCACCGTCACGCTGCAATATGACGCGCCGACCGCCAGTGCCGTCGCCAATGCCGAAAGCCTGGTGCGGGGTATCCCCGGAGTGATTCGAGCCGGCACGACCAGCCTGGCGCTGGGCGGCGTGTCGATCATGGCCGTCACCTATGACGGCGATCCCGATCAGCTTCGCCGCGCGCTGGAGCAGCGCGGCCTTCAGGTGTCCGGTTCGGGCACCACCCTTCGCATCCGGCGCGCACCGCAAGTGCCCGCGCCGGTGCCTCCATCGGACGGCGTAGTTACCGGATGAACCAGATGGCGCTGCCGCTGCAATGGCCGGCGGACCCCCGATCCGATGCGTTCCTGTTGACCGAGTCCAATCGGATGGCAGCGCGGATGCTGGAGCAATGGCAGGCGTGGCCGACCATGGCTGCGATCCTGACCGGTCCGCGCAAGTCGGGACGGTCGCTGCTGGCGCGCATCTTTGCGGCCAAGAGCGGGGGCACAATCATCGACGACGCCGAGCGTGTGCCCGAAGTTCAGATCTTCCATGCATGGAATATCGCCCAGGCGGAGCGGCGCCCTCTGCTGATCGTCGCCGACTCGCCACCGCCGCGCTGGCAGGTCAAGCTGCCCGACCTCCGTTCGCGCCTGGCCAACAGCAGCTTGGCCGAGATCGGCCCGCCGGATGATGAACTGGTTGCCGGGTTGTTCGAGCATCTGTTCGAGCGCCGTGGCCTGGATGCTCGGCCCGATCTGATCGAGTGGCTGACGCTGAGGATCGAGCGTAGTCACCTTTCTGTCATCCGCGCAGTGGATATGCTCGATCAGGGAGCGATGGAACGCCGCGCGCGCTTGTCGATTGCCCTTGCACGATCCACCCTGATTGCGGCCGGCCTGATCGCCGAACCGTGAGCCGCCCGAGCGAGTAACCATGACCCGTCCCGCCCATATCGCGCAAATGTCAGAGCCTGACGACGACCATTTCGCAACGGAGCCGAACGGACGGTATTTCAATCGCGAACTCTCCTGGCTGGCGTTCAATCGCCGCGTGCTGGAGGAGGCATGCAACTCGGCGCATCCGCTGCTCGAGCGGTTGCGCTTCCTGTCGATCTCGGGCTCGAACCTGGACGAGTTCTTCATGGTGCGTGTCGCGGGGCTGAAGGGGCAGCAGGCGCAGGATGTCGAGCAGCGCTCGGTCGATGGCCTTACGCCAGGGCAGCAGCTGAGTGGGATCGTCGCCGAGGCGGATCGTCTGATGGCCAGCCAGCAGGAGGTCTGGGGCGACCTGCGCAACCTGCTCGACGAGGCGGGCATCTTCGTCCTGCGCCGCGACGCGATCGACGCGGAGGCGAGTGCCTGGCTGGAAACGCATGTCCGCGAACAGATTTTCCCGATCCTGACCCCGCAGGCGCTCGATCCGGCGCACCCCTTTCCCTTCATCCCGAACAAGGGCCTGTCGATGATCTTCGACCTGACCCGCGTGTCGGACAAGGCGCCGATTCGCGAGCTGGTGATGATCCCGGCGACCATGCCGCGCTTCGTCCGCCTGCCGGGGGAGGGTGCGCGCTATGTCTCGATCGAGACGATCCTGCGCCGTTTTTCGGGGCTGCTCTTTCCCGGTTATGTGGTCAACGGCGCGGCGACCTTCCGCGTGCTGCGCGACAGCGATATCGAGATTGAGGAAGAGGCCGAGGATCTGGTCCGCTATTTCGCCAATGCCATCAAGCGGCGGCGGCGCGGCCGGGTGATACGGCTGGAGCTGGAAACCGGGATGCCTGACGAATTGGCCGATGTGCTGCGCGGCGAATTGGGCGGTGCCGACGCGATCATCACCGAAAGCGGCAACCTGCTTGGCATCGGCGATCTCGACATGCTTGTCGACGAGGATCGGCCGGATCTGAAATTCCCGCCCTATAGTCCACGCTTTCCTGAACGAATCCGCGAATTTGCGGGCGATTGCTTCGCCGCGATCACATCCAAGGACATTGTCGTCCACCATCCTTACGAGACGTTCGAGGTGGTGATCGCTTTCCTGAAACAGGCGGCTGCCGATCCGGATGTGGTCGCGATTAAACAAACGCTTTACCGCGCCGGCAAGCAGTCGGCGATCATCAACGCGCTGATTGCGGCGGCCGAGGCGGGCAAGTCGGTGACCGCTATCGTCGAGTTGAAGGCGCGGTTCGACGAAGAGCAGAATCTCTACTGGGCCTCGGCGCTGGAGCGGGCAGGGGTGCAGGTCGTGTACGGCTTCATCGACTGGAAGACGCATGCCAAGGTGTCGATGGTCGTCCGGCGCGAGGGCAGCAATTTTCGCACCTACTGCCATTTCGGCACCGGCAATTATCATCCCGTCACCGCGCGAATCTATACCGATCTCAGCTTCTTCACCGCCGATCCGCTGATCGGGCGCGACGCGGCGCAGATGTTCAATTACATTACCGGCTATGTCGAACCGGCGGCGATGAACCGGGTCAGCCTGTCGCCGCGGGACCTGCGCCACAATCTGATGGCGCTGATCGATGCCGAGATCGCCCATGCTCGCGCCGGGCGGACCGGCAGCCTGTGGGCCAAGGTCAATTCGCTCGTCGACCCGCAGGTGATCGAAAAGCTTTACGAGGCCAGTGGCGCCGGGGTCGAGATCGACCTGATCGTGCGCGGCATCTGTTGCCTGCGTCCCGGCGTGCCCGGCATGTCGGAGAATATCCGGGTCAAGTCGGTCGTCGGCCGTTTCCTGGAGCATAGCCGCATCTGGGCGTTCGGCGACGGCAAGGCGCTGCCCCATGACGCGGCCAAGGTCTTCATCTCCTCGGCCGACTGGATGCCGCGCAATTTCGACCGCCGGGTCGAATATATGCTGCCGATCCTGAACCCCACCGTTCACGACCAGATCCTGGATCAGGTGATGGTCGCCAACCTGCTCGACAACGAACAGAGCTGGGAATTGGAGCCGGACGGCCACTATGTCCGGGACGAGCCCGGCGATCGCCCCTTCAACCTGCATCGGTATTTCATGACCAATCCCTCGCTTTCGGGGCGCGGCGCCGCGCTCGACACCAGCAAGGCGGTGCCAACCTTGTCGCTTCGGCGGCAGCGTTGACCGGCGCGCGCTGAGCGATGGTAGGTCCCCGCGCGCCGCGTACGGCAATCATCGATATCGGCTCCAACTCGGTGCGACTGGTCGTCTATCAAGGACCGCCGCGCCTGCCCGCTATCCTGTTCAATGAGAAGGTGATGGCGGGACTCGGGCGCGGGCTGGCCGCGACCGGGGCGATCGACCCGGCATCGCTGAACAAGGCGCAGGTCGCGCTCGCCCGATTTGCCAGTCTGGCACGTGAGATGGGCGTTGCGACGCTGCGCACCGTTGCGACGGCGGCGGTGCGGGATGCGGCCAATGGCGGCGAACTGATTGCCTGCGCCGAGTCGCTGGGGTTGGAGGTCGAGCTACTGTCGGGCGAACAGGAGGCCAAGGCGGCGGGCGAGGGGGTTATCTCCGCCATTCCCGATGCCGACGGGATCGTCGGCGATCTGGGCGGCGGCAGTCTGGAGCTGGTTCGCGTTCGGGACGGCGGCGTCGAGGACCGGGTGTCCTTTCCGCTTGGCGTGCTGCGTATCCCGGCGCTGCGCGAGAAGGGCAGCAAGGCTTTCGAGCGGCATATCGGTCGCCTGATCGAGGACGCAGGCTGGGAAGGGCGCGGACGTGGCTTGCCTTTCTACATGGTCGGCGGATCGTGGCGGGCGCTCGCGCGGCTGGACATGACGCTGGCCGATTATCCGCTGCCGATCATCCATCATTATGAACTGACCCCGCTCGACATATTGCGTCTGTCGCGCACCATTCCGCATCTCGGCAAGGCGCGGCTTCGCGAAGTGAAGGGGCTGTCGTCCAGCCGTGCCGCGACGCTGACCGACGCGACCGCGCTGCTCAGCGTGTTGCTGAAGCATCTGGGCAGCAGCACGACGGTCGTGTCCGCCTTCGGCCTGCGCGAAGGGCTCCTATACGGTGGGCTGGACGCCAGGACCCGCGCTCTCGACCCGCTGATCGTCGCGGCACGCGAGGAAGGGCGGCTGCTCGGCCGTTTCCCCGAACATGGCGATTTGCTGGAAAGCTGGATCGCGCCGTTATTCGCAGGCGAAGCAGCGGCGGAACCCCGGCTCCGTCACGCGGCGTGCCTGCTCGCCGATGTGGGCTGGCGCGCCAATCCCGAATTTCGTGCCGAACGCGGCGTTGAGATTGCGCTGCATGGCAATTGGGTCGGCATCGATGCGGAGGGGCGTGCGATGCTGGCGCAGGCGCTTCACACCAGTCTGGGCGGTGGCCTGGACGTGCCGTCGCCGCTCGCCGAGCTGGCCAGCCCCGCACAGCTGAAGCTGGCGACAAGCTGGGGTCTCGCGATCCGGCTGGGCCAGCGGTTGAGCGGCGGGCTGGCCGGGCCTCTGGAGCGGACGGCCCTGGTGCTGGACGACGGCCGTCTGGGTCTGGAGATGCTGGAGGCTGACCGGGGTTTTTACGGGGAAGCGGTGGAGCGTCGCCATGCGACGCTGGCGACTGCACTGGGCAAGACGCCGGTTCGGCTTAGCCGCACTTGAGACGAACGACCCGGCCCTCGGCATTGGTTTCGATGTTCAGTCGGTCGGGTCGATAATCCATCGTCACCACATCGCCCGGCGCGATAACCCGTAGGCCCCGCGCGCCGGTACGTTTCAGCGTCGGCGCGCTCATCGCCTCGGTCCAGCGCTTGCCGACCAGGTCAGTAGCCTTGCCGCTGCCGCATTCCGACATTTCGGTCGTCACTGCGGCCTTGGGCGTGGTCACGCACGCGGCCAGCGGCAGCGCTGCCAGCAGGATCGTCGCGCGAATCACGCCTCTTCCTCGACGGTACGGACCATCTTCAACTTGCCGCCCTTCACGACGAAGCCGGTGCGCCCCTCGACTAGATCGAGCGCATCACGGCCGAACTGCTCGAACCGCCACCCGTCGAGCACCGACAGGCCGGAGCGTACACCCGCCGCCAGCATCTCCAGATCATCGGCGCGGGCCAGTAGGCGTGGCGCGACGTCGATGTCACGCGCGCGGATCTTCAGCAGCAGCTTGAGCAGATCGGCGACCAGCGCGCCCTCACGCCCCAAGCCCGGCTTGCGGTCGTCACGCGCCGGCAGCTCGTCGGCGCCCAGCGGCTCGGCCCCCTCCAGTGCATCCATCAGGCGCGCGCCGATATCGTTGCTCGCCCATGTCGCCGACAACCCACGCACCTTCGCCAGATCAGCCTGCTTGCGCGGCGGATGCCCGGCGAGATCGGCCAACGTCTCGTCCTTGACGATGCGACCGCGCGGCAGGTCCTTTGCCTGCGCCTCCAGCTCGCGCCAGCGGGCAAGCGCCTTCAACCGGCCGAGCATATCGGGCTTGCGCCCCGACACGCGCACCCGCTTCCACGCGACATCGGGATCGTTGGCATAATGCGCCGGATCGGCCAGCCTCTCCATTTCCTGATCCAGCCACGCGCCGCGCCCGGTTTTGCGCAGCCGCTCGAGCATCTTGGGGAATATGGCGGCCAGATGGGTGACGTCGCCGATCGCATAATCGACCTGACGCTGGTCGAGCGGGCGTCGCGACCAGTCGGTGAAGCGCGCACCCTTGTCGACGGCGATGCCCAGCCAGCTGTCGACCAGGTTGGAATAACCGATCTGCTCGCCCTGACCCAGCGCCATCGCCGCGATCTGAGTGTCGAACAGCGGATGCGGAGTCTTGCCGGTCAGGTTGTAGATGATCTCGATATCCTGCCCACCGGCATGGAAGACCTTCAGGACCTCGTCATTGTTGACCAGCAGGTCGAGCAGCGGCGTCATGTCGAGCCCCGGCGCCTTGGGATCGATCGCGGCGGCCTCTTCGGTGTCGGCGATCTGGATCAGGCAGAGTTCGGGCCAATAGGTGCTTTCCCGCATGAACTCGGTATCGACCATCACATAGTCGGCCTGGGAGAGGCGGGCGCAGAGATTGGCGAGCGTGGCGCTGTCGGTAATCAACGGATGAACGTGCATCGTCCGCACATAGCCCGGCGCGCGCAGGTTGACAAAGAGGAAGGCGCGCCTGACGCATTTGGGCACATTAGGATTGACAAAAACCGGGCAGGCGGGGAAGCGGCAGCACTTTCCCCAGACGTACAGAGAATGTCCGCCATGCACGCCTATCGTACCCACACCTGCGCCGCGCTGACTGCTGAGGCGGTCGGCGAGACGGTTCGCCTGTCCGGCTGGGTCCATCGCAAGCGCGATCATGGCGGCGTCCTGTTCGTCGATCTGCGCGACCATTACGGCATCACCCAGATCGTCGCCGACAGCGACACGCCTGCGCTCGCCATTCTGGAGAGCATCCGTGTCGAGTCGGTCGTGACCATCGACGGCGTGGTGAAGGCGCGCTCGGCGGGCACGATCAACCCGAACCTGGCGACCGGCGAGATCGAGGTGTTCGCGCGCGGCGCGACCGTGCTGTCGGCGGCCGAGGAACTGCCGATGCCGGTGGCGGGCGAGCAGGAATATCCCGAGGATATCCGCCTGCGCTATCGCTTCCTCGACCTGCGCCGCGAGACGCTGCACGCCAACATCGTGCGCCGGACCCAGGTGATCTCGGACATGCGTCGTCGCATGGAGACGGCGGGCTTCACCGAATATTCGACCCCGATCCTGACCGCGTCGTCGCCGGAGGGCGCGCGCGACTTCCTGGTGCCCAGCCGCATCCATCCGGGCAAGTTCTACGCGCTGCCCCAGGCCCCGCAGCAGTATAAGCAGCTGTTAATGGTCGCCGGCTTCGACCGCTATTTCCAGATCGCGCCCTGCTTCCGCGACGAAGACCCGCGCGCCGATCGTCTGCCGGGTGAGTTCTACCAGCTCGACCTGGAGATGAGCTTCGTCACCCAGGAAGAGGTGTGGGAGACGATGGAGCCGGTGATCGGCGGCATTTTCGAGAAGTTCGCCGATGGCCGGACCGTTACCCCGATCGGCGAGTTTCCGCGCATTCCGTACTCCGAGTCGATGCTGAAATATGGCAACGACAAGCCCGATCTCCGCAACCCGCTGATCATCACTGACGTGTCCGAGCATTTCACGACCTCGGGCTTTGGCCTGTTCGAGAAGATCGTCGGTTCGGGCGGCGTGGTCCGCGCGATCCCGGCGCCCAAGACCGCCGAGAAGAGCCGCAAATTCTTCGACGAGATGAACGAATGGGCGCGCGCCGAGGGTCACGCCGGCCTGGGCTATGTAACCCGCAAGGGCGGCGAGTTCGGCGGCCCGATCGCCAAGAACCACGGCACCGAGGGCATGGAGGCTATCTACGCCGCGCTCGGTCTCGGACCCGATGACGGCCTGTTCTTCGCGGCGGGCAAGGTCGAGGCGGCGGCCAAGCTGGCCGGGCTCGCACGCACCCGCGTCGCCGAGCAGCTCGGCCTGATCGAGGAGGGCGCGTTCCGCCTGTGCTGGATTGTCGACTTCCCCTTCTACGAATGGGACGAGGACGAGAAGAAGGTTGAGTTCGCGCACAACCCCTTCTCGATGCCGCAGGGTGGCATGGAGGCGCTGAACTCCGCCGATCCGCTGTCGCTCAAGGCCTATCAGTATGACTTGGTGTGCAACGGCTTCGAGATCGCATCGGGCTCGATCCGTAACCAATCGCCGGAACTGATGGTTGCCGCGTTCGAGAAGGTCGGCCTGTCCAAGGCGGATGTCGAGGAACGGTTCGGCGGCCTCTACCGCGCTTTCCAATATGGCGCGCCGCCGCATGGTGGCATGGCCGCCGGTGTCGACCGTATCGTCATGCTGATCTGCGGAGCGCAGAACCTTCGCGAAATCTCGCTGTTCCCGATGAACCAGCGCGCCGAGGATCTGCTGATGGGCGCTCCCAGCCTGCCGAGCAACAAGCAGATGCGCGAACTGTCGCTGCGCTCGACCGCGGAAACCAAGAAGGACGTGGATCAGGTCGTCGCCTCTCCGGCGAGCTGATCCTCCCAAGAGCGCAATGAAAAGGGCGGGCGCCGGATGCGGCGTCCGCCCTTTTTTTAGTCTCGAGTCCGGGTCGGGGACCCGGACCGAGTTCCTTACGCCGCAGCGAGGGCCGGGGCGGCGGGCTTGAACTCGCCATTCTCGTCCATCAAGTGCAGCACGCCATCGGCAATCGCGAAATACGCGCCGCGCAGGGTCAGCTTGCCCGCATCCTCACGCTTCGTAACGAAGGGGAAGGTACGCAGGTTGGCGATTGAGGTGCGAACCGACTCCAGCTCCATCTCGCGCATCGCGTCGGCATCGGCCGCGTCGCCATGCTTGGCGATGACCTTTTCGCGCGCTTCGTCGAGCAGGCTCACCCAATCGGACACGAAACCGCCTTCACCTTGCGGGGCGTGCGCAAACCCCTGGGTCAGCGCCGCCTTGCAGCCGCCGCAGGCGCCGTGGCCCATGACGACGACATCGCTCACTTCCAGCTGCGTCACCGCGAATTCCAACGCCGCCGACACGCCATGATGACCGCCGCCCGTCTCGAACGGAGGCACGAGGTTCGCCACGTTGCGCACCACGAAAATTTCACCGGGCAGCGTGTCGAAGATCTGGGCCGGATCGACACGGCTGTCCGAGCAGGCGATCACCATCACCTTGGGGCTCTGGCCTTCCTTCAACTCGGCCCAGCGGTCGCGCTGGCGACGCCAATCGGAGGTCCGAAAGCGCTGATAGCCATCCACGAGGTCGTTAAAGTCGGTCATTGGTCTCTCTTATGCAGTGAGGGAACGTACGTTCTAGCACGCGAACCGGACACGGCCGTTTCGGTTCCATATCAAAGTGTGTCTGATGCCGCCATGCGTTGCGTGCGGCAGGCATTGTGTCCAGCCCTCACCATCGCTATTTCGCAAGCCATGAACGAGTTGACACCGTTGGCCGCGCCGGTGCGCGCGCGCAAGCCGGACTGGATCCGCGTCAAGGCCCCGACGAGCGCCGGTTTCGCTGCCACCCGCGAGCTGATGCGGGCCAAGAGCCTGACGACCGTTTGCGAAGAAGCGGCCTGCCCGAACATCGGGGAATGCTGGTCGAAGAAGCACGCGACCGTCATGATCCTGGGCGATACCTGCACCCGTGCCTGCGCCTTCTGCAACGTGAAGACCGGTATGCCGCGCAAGGTCGATGCGATGGAGCCGCAGAATGTCGCGGATGCTGCCGCGCAGATGGGGCTGAAGCACATCGTCGTCACCTCGGTCGACCGGGACGACCTGCCCGATGGCGGCGCGTCGCAGTTCGTGAAGGTGATCCAGGCGCTCCGCCGCACGACGCCCGACACCACGATCGAGATCCTGACGCCGGACTTCCGCAACAAGGCGCAGGCGGCGATCGAGTCGATCGTCGAGGCGCGTCCCAACGTGTACAACCACAATTTGGAGACGGTCCCCAGGCTATACCCGACCATCCGGCCGGGTGCGCGTTATTATGCGTCGCTCCGCCTGCTGGAGAGCGTCAAGCGCCATGATCCGTCGATCTTCACCAAGTCGGGGGTGATGCTGGGCCTGGGCGAAGAGCGGCTGGAAATCCATCAGGTGATGGACGACATGCGTTCGGCCGACATCGATTTCCTGACCATGGGCCAGTATCTCCAGCCGACGCCGCGCCACGCCAAGGTCGCCGAGTTCGTGACGCCCAAGGCGTTCGACGCCTATGCCGCGATCGCGCGGGCCAAGGGCTTCCTGCTTGTCGCAAGCTCGCCGTTGACGCGCTCCAGCTATCACGCGGGCGACGATTTCGAACGGCTGCGGTCGGCGCGCGAGGCGAAGCTCGCAAGCGTTCGCTGATGCCCAAACATAGTGAGACGCGGCATCTGCCCTATACGCCGGAGCAGATGTTCGATCTGGTCGCGGATGTCGCGCGTTATCCGGAGTTCCTGCCCTGGGTTTCGGCGATGCGGGTCCGTTCGGACACGCCGACCGAGACGGTCGCCGACATGATCGTCGGCTTCAAGGGCCTGCGCGAGACGTTCACCAGTCGCGTGACCAAGGAACGGCCCGGCGTGATCGACGTCGAATATCTCGACGGGCCACTCAAATATCTGCGCAACAATTGGCGTTTCCGCCCCGAGGAACAGGGGTGCGCAGTCGACTTCACGGTCGACTTTGCCTTCAAGAACCGGGTGTTCGAAATGCTGGCGGGGCAGGTGTTCGGCACCGCGCTGCGCCGCATGATCGGCGCATTCGAGGATCGCGCCGCCAAGCTTTACGGCATTAGCAGTTCCAGCGCCAACAGCGCGGCCTGAAGCCGGATACCGCCACGCCCGATATCGCCGAACTCATGGCGTTCGGCCTTCACGTCATCCGGATCGCCACCGCGTAGCGCCTGGGCGAAGACGACCGTGCCGACCGGCTTCTTGGCAGTGCCGCCGCCAGGCCCTGCCACGCCCGTAATGGCGACCGCCACGTCCGCGTCGCTTGCCGCCAGCGCGCCCTGCGCCATACCCCAGGCGGTGGCGGTCGACACCGCGCCAAAGGTGTCGATGACCTCGGGATTGACGTTCAACAGGTTGATCTTGGCCTGATTGGAATAGGTCACGAAACCCGCCTCGACCACGTCGGACGATCCGGGGATTTCCGTAAGGGCCGCCGCAACGAGGCCACCGGTACAGCTCTCGGCAAGCGCGACGCGACGACCGGCGGCGCGGTTCGCGACGACGACGCGTTCGGCCAGTTCGGTCAGCTCCCGGGGAAGAAGAACGTCCATATCAGTTTCCGTTGGCGCAAAGCGGCAGGTCGGGCACGGCCACCTGCCGCCCGCGTGTCTTTTCTGTCTTGAGATATTGAAGGGCGGTTACGACGACTCCGGCCATGTTGCGCGGGGGCAGGGGGGAAAGTTGCGTCACCAGCCGGTCGATCGTCCCGCAATCCTCCAATCCGATGCGCCCGACGATGAACGGCACCAGCAGCGAGGTCAGCAGCGGCCGGGCATAATCCGATTGAAGCAGCGTGTCGATCGCCGGGTCGGACAGCTTGACGATCGCGGCGCGTGCGGCGGGCCAGGCCTGTTGGGCGGCACTCTCATATTTCGAGATCAGCGAGCCGCCACCCCGGATCAAGCTCGTTCCGGGCAGACGCGCGCCGCAGACGCGGCCCGTTTCGCGCAGGATGTCCGGCATGGCGACCAGCGTCATCGCTTCCGCCTCTGGCGCGGTGATGCAGGCGCGGGCTTGCGCGCTCGCCATTTCGGGGGCGGCCAACGCGATCAGCGCGACGATCAGGCCAAGCCGCTTCATGCCGCTACTCCGCCAGGCAGGCGGACCGTCGCCACCGCCTGAGCTGCAATGCCCTCGCCGCGGCCGGTGAAACCCAGCCGTTCGGTCGTGGTCGCCTTCAGGCTGACGCGGCTCTGCTCGATATTGAGCAGGTCTGAGATCCGCTCAATCATGGCGGCACGGTGCGGGCCAATTTTCGGGGCTTCGCAGATGATGGTCAGGTCGACGAAATCGATCCGCCCGCCCTTGTCAGCGATCAGCCTGGCGGCGTGCTGCAGGAATTGGCCCGACTCGGCGCCCTTCC
Source organism: Sphingomonas zeae (assembly GCF_014197135.1). Classification (GTDB taxonomy): domain Bacteria; phylum Pseudomonadota; class Alphaproteobacteria; order Sphingomonadales; family Sphingomonadaceae; genus Sphingomonas; species Sphingomonas zeae. The sequence goes on along the minus strand of NZ_JACIFA010000003.1, from coordinate 222,500 downwards.
ACTGCGGATCGCTGGGCGGAAAGTGGGTGCCGATATCGCCTGCCGCGATCGTGCCGAGCAGGGCGTCCGTCAGAGCGTGAAGCGCGACGTCGGCGTCGCTATGCCCCGACAGCCCCTGATGGTGCGGGATAAGCACGCCACCCAGCCACAATTCCTCGCCATCCTCAAGCCGGTGGACATCGAAGCCCATCGCGGTCCGGGTTTCCCAGGCCAGGCGCAGATCAGCTCCGGTCATGTCGTCGGGATAGGTAATTTTCTCGAGCATGACATCGCCCTGCACCAAAGCGACGCGCCCGCCAAGCCGTCGCACCATCTGCGCGTCGTCCGTCGCTTCTGCATCAGCTGGCCATGCGGCGTGCGCGGCGACGATGGATTGCAGGTGGAAACCCTGCGGCGTCTGGACCCGCACCACGCCTTCGCGCGGCACGATCGCGCCCAGAGTCTCGTGGTCCGATTGCGCCAGCGTGTCGGCGACGGGCAGAATGGGCATTGCACCGTCCGCCGAGGCCAGGCCCGCCAGCACACGGTCTATCACCTCCGCCGACAAAAAGGGTCGGGCAGCGTCATGAATCAGGACCTTGGTCACGCCCGCAAGCGCCAGATGTCGAAGGCCCAACGAGACCGACTCGCGTCGGCTCGCGCCCCCCGCTTCGACCCAGCCGCCGGGCAGGATCGACCGGACATGATCGATCTGTTCCTTCGCCACCATGGTCAGCACCGTGTCGATCGCCGGATGCGAGGTCAGGGCGGTGTAGCTCCAGCCGAGCATCGGCCGGCCGCCCAGGTCGCGAAACTGCTTCGGCACGCCGCCGCCCATGCGGGACCCGCCGCCAGCCGCAACGATCAGCGCGGCGATCTTTCCTTCCTGGTTCATGGCCCTCGCGTAGCGGCTTTTGAGCGGGCTCGCCAACCTTGCCATTCAGAGCCTCTTCCCTTATGGCGGCTGCTTAGTTTTCAGGCAGTATGATGCGTAATCTCGCTCCCATCCAGGTCGGTCCGGTGACGATCGACAGCCCCGTCGTGCTGGCGCCGATGACCGGCGTCACCGACATGCCGTTCCGCACCCTCGTCCGCCGCTACGGCTCGGGATTGAACGTGACCGAGATGATCGCCAGCCAGGCTGCGATCCGCGAAACACGCCAGTCTGTCCAGAAGGCCGCCTGGCATCCGCTGGAAGAACCGGTGTCGATGCAGCTGGTCGGCTGCACTCCCTATGAGATGGGCGAGGCGGCCAAGCTGAATGCCGATCGCGGGGCCGCGATCATCGACATCAACATGGGCTGCCCGGTCCGCAAGGTCGTCAATGGCGATGCGGGCTCGGCGCTGATGCGCGACCTGAGGCTGGCGTCGGAGATCATCCGCGCGACCGTCGCGGCGGTCGATGTGCCCGTCACGCTGAAAATGCGGATGGGATGGTGCCATGACAGCCTCAATGCGCCCGAACTGGCGCGCATCGCTGAGGATATCGGCGTCAAGATGATCACCGTCCATGGCCGCACCCGCAACCAGATGTACAAGGGCAGCGCCGATTGGGCCTTTATCCGCCAAGTGAAGGAGGCGGTCAGCATTCCGGTCATCGCCAATGGCGACATCTGCTCGATTGACGATGCCGGGGCGGCGCTGGACCAGTCGGGGGCGGACGGCGTGATGATTGGCCGCGGGGCCTATGGGCGTCCCTGGCTGCTGGGCCAGGTCATGCACTGGTTCGCGACCGGGGAACGGCGCGAGGACCCCCCCCTGGACGAGCAATATCGCGCCGTCACCGAACATTATGACGCGATGCTCGACCATTATGGCACCGAGACAGGCGTCAACATGGCGCGCAAGCATATCGGCTGGTACACGCGCGGGCTGCACGGCTCGGCCGAGTTCCGGAACAAGGTGAACCAGGAAGCCAGCGCCGAGCGGGTCAAGACGATGCTGCGCGACTTCTACCTGCCGCAGATCGAGCTTGCAGCGGCTGCCTGACACGGCCGGTCACGGCCGTCCCGGCTTCGGCTCGCTATTTGCCGCATTGCCAGTGGCCGTGGTCGTGGTCGACCCCGACGACCGGATCGCTCACGCCAATGGCTTGGCGGAGCAGTTGCTCAACCTGTCCGAGCGCTTGATGATCGGACAGCCACTGGCCGCGATCCTGCCGCCGCCGGATGCGCCGCGCAGTCGCGACGGCCATGGCTTTGCCGTATACGACACGGTGATCGCCATGCCCCATGGTCCAAAGATCCGGGTCGACTTCGTCGAAGCGCAGGTTCCCGACCATCCCGGCTGGCGTGCCATAACGCTTCACAGCGCGGGACCATCGCGACGGCTCGCCCATGCCTCGGATCGCAGCGCGGGCGCACGCGCCGCCGTGGGTGCGGCCGCAATGCTGGCGCACGAGATCAAGAATCCGCTATCCGGTATCCGGGGCGCGGCGCAGCTGCTGAACGGCGGCGAGTTGACGACGCTCATCACCACCGAGGTCGACCGGATCGCCGCCCTGATCGACCGGATGCAGGATTTCAGCGATACCCGGCCACTCCCGCTGGCGTCGGAAAATATCTATCCGCTGCTCGGTCATGCGCGGGGCGTCGCGCTCGCTGGGTTCGCGCGCGGCATTCCGATCGAAGAGCGTTTCGACCCCTCGCTGCCCCCGGCGCGGATCAATCGGGACGCGCTGCTCCAGATCGTCATCAATCTGCTCAAAAATGCCCGCGAGGCGGTCCGGGCGGTTCGTAACCCACAGATCGTGCTGACCACCGCCTATCGTCACGGCATGTCGGTCAGCGCCGGGGAAGGGCGGCCCCGCCTACCGCTGCCGATCGAAATCTGCGTGATCGACAACGGACCGGGTGCACCCGCCGACATTGCCGACCACCTGTTCGACCCGTTCGTGTCCGGCCGCCGCGAGGGGCAGGGGCTGGGTCTCGCGCTCGTCGACAAGCTCGTCCGCGACATGAGCGGCATCATTCAATATGCCAGGGAGGGCACGCCGGAAATGACGGTCCTTCGCCTGCTTCTGCCGAGAGCCCATCCATGAGTCATGTCTTGGTCGTCGATGACGATGCTGCGATCCGCACCGTCGTGGGTCAGGCGCTGCGACGGGCCGGGCATGAGGTCACGACCGTGGAAACGCTGGCGCGGCTGGATCGTATCCTGGCGGGCGGTGCGCCCGACGTGCTGGTTACGGACGTCATCCTGCCCGATGGCGACGGGATCGACCATATCCGGGCCGTGGCGGAGCAGTTTCCGGCGCTGCCGATCATCGTCTTGTCGGCACAAAATACGCTGACGACGGCCGTTCGGGCGGCGGAGGTCGGCGCGTATGAATATCTCCCCAAGCCCTTCGATCTCGATGCGCTGACCCATGCGGTGGCCGGAGCCCTGGCGCGGCGCGGCGTCCTTGTCGAGGAGGGGGTGGGCGATGACGATCGTGCACTGCCGCTGATCGGACGGTCTCAAGCCATGCAGGGGGTGTACCGCGTCATCGCCCGCGTGGTCTCCACGGACCTCACCGTCCTGGTTTCGGGCGAATCGGGTACCGGCAAGGAGCTCGTCGCGCGCGCCATCCATGACCTGGGTCCCCGCCGCGCGGCGCCCTTCGTCGCCCTCAACATGGCCGCCATTCCCCGCGAATTGATCGAGGCAGAGCTGTTCGGCCATGAACGTGGGGCATTTACCGGCGCCGCACAGCGCAATGCGGGGCGGTTCGAGCAGGCGGCGGGGGGCACTTTGTTCCTCGACGAAATCGGCGACATGCCGATGGAAGCGCAGACCCGGTTGCTGCGAGTCCTGCAATCCGGCGAGTTCACTACCGTGGGCGGCGCGCGGACGATCCGCACCAATGTCCGGATCGTTGCAGCGACCAACCGCGACCTCAGCCAGCAAGTCACCTCCGGGCATTTCCGCGAGGATTTGTTCTACCGTCTGAACGTCGTGCCGATTGCCTTGCCTGCGCTTCGCGAACGGCGACAGGATATTCCGCTGCTCGCGCGGCACTTCCTCGAAAACGCCGCGCTCCAGGGATTGCCCAAACGCCGGATCGACACCCATGCGCTTGACGTGTTGGTCACGCATGACTGGCCGGGCAATGTCCGTGAGCTGGAAAACATGATGCGCCGCCTGGCCGTGTTGGCACGCGACGAGGTGATCGATGCCGAGGCGGTGCGAACGATGCTGGGTGAAGCGCGGTCTGCCTCCGCGCCGAGCGGGGTGGCCGCAGCCGATGGCGATCTGTCGGCTGCGGTACGCGCCTATATCGCGCGTCTTGCACTGGCGCATCCGGCGGCGCTGGACGACGGCACGCTCTATGATCGGGTCATCGCCGAGGTCGAGCGTCCGCTGATCGAGGCGATGCTGGGGCGCCACGGCGGCAACCAGCTTCGCGCCGCCCGTGCCATGGGGATCAACCGCAACACGCTGCGCAAGCGCCTCGACAGCCTGAACATCCCCGTCAGCGGCGATGACGAAGGCGGTGAGGCTTTGGCATAAATTTCTCGAATTGTGGCTTGCAGGACACGCCTCACGTTGTACGATTGCAACGATGTTGGCGCCCCTGAAGCCCGCTGAACCTGCCGAAGGACCGCGCTCTCGCTTTGCGGTGACCCCGCTTATGGAGGTCGCAGTCATCCTGGGGGCGGTCGCGGTCGCGATCGGCACCTATGTCTATATCGCCAGTCGCCATGACACGCAGGGCCTGATCGCGCCGCCGGTCATGGCGGGGCTGCTGGCGCTCAATCTGGTACCCGGCGTGCTCCTTTTGATGCTGCTCGGACGGCGGGTGGCGATGCGGCGCGCTGCCAGTTCGCCGGTCGGCGGCGGAGGACGGCTCCATGTCCGTCTGGTCGCGCTCTTCTCTCTGACCGCAAGCGTGCCAATCCTGCTTACGGTGGTCACCGCCTCGGTGCTGTTCCAGTCGTCGGCAGAGTTCTGGATTTCGGATCGCGCGCGCAAGGCGTTCGGCGACGCCATGGACATCGCGCGTCAATCCCAGCAGCAGATCATCAAGCGCTGGGTCGATACGGGTCGTGCCATGTCGCAGGATCTTGGACGTAACCTGCCCGCGCTTCGCGAGAACCGCCGCGATTTCCACGATTACCTCGTGCAGCAGACGGTGGTGCGTGACACGGTGGAGTCGGTCCTCTTCTCCTACGACCCGAAGCAGGGCTTCAAATTCTACGACTTCTTCAATCAGCCCTCGGACACCACCTTCCGCGAGTTGGTGACGCCCGAGATGATCCAGCAGGCGAGTAAGCTCAGCCGTCCTGAAGTAGGCATCAACGAACAGCGCGTCTGGGTTGTCACGCCCTTGCCCGAGGGCAACGGATTGATGCTCTATATCGGCACGCCGGTGAACGCCGAATTCCTCAGCAAGCAGCATTTCGCCGCGGAGGATGTGTTCGACGACTATCGCGCGCTTCAGGGACGGGCGCGGTCGCTCCAGTTGAAGTTCAACCTCGTCCTGTTTGCGATCGCCTTGCTGATCGTCGGCATTGCCGTCTGGATCGCCTTGGCGGTGGCGGACCGGCTGGTCCGCCCGGTCGGCGAGCTGGTCGATGCCGCGCGGCGGATCGCGGGCGGCGATCTGACCGCGCGCGTGCCCGATCCCAAGACCCGCGATGAGGTCGGTACGCTCGCTAACGCCTTCAACCAGATGACCGGCCAGTTGGAGCGCCAAAATACCGAACTTGTCACTGCGAATGCACAGCTCAACAACCGGCGCGCGCTGATCGAGGCGGTCATGGCCGGCGTATCGGCCGGGGTCGTGGCGGTCGGCCGTGATCGGCAGGTGCGGATCGCGAACAACTCCGCCGATATCCTGCTGGGCGCCGATCAAGACGGGCTTGTCGGCCGTAAGCTAGGAGAGGTCGCGCCCGAGCTGGACGAGCTGCTCGATCAAGGCCGGCGTGAGGCCACCGTACAAGTGGCGCTGCACGGTGACATGCGGACTCTGGCGGTGCGCATCGCGCAGACTGGCGATGGCCCCATTCTGACGTTCGACGATATTACCCAGCAACTGCTCGACCAGCGGCGCGCCGCTTGGTCGGACGTCGCGCGGCGCATCGCCCATGAGATCAAGAACCCCCTGACCCCGATCCAGCTCGCCGCCGAACGCCTTCAGCGGCGCTATGGCAAAGTCATCGGAGTGGAGGACCCGACATTCGGGCGTCTGACCGAGACGATCGTGCGGCAGGTCGGCGACCTGCGCCGGATGGTCGATGAATTCTCCTCGTTTGCGCGGATGCCCAAGCCTGTGTTCCGCGAGGAGGCGATCGCCGATATCTGTGCACAGGCGATGTTCCTGCACGAAGTCGCGCATCCTGAAGTCCGGTTCCAACTGGACCAGGACGAACCCCCACCGACCTTGGTCTGCGACCGCCGCCAGATGAGTCAGGCACTGACGAATATCGTCAAGAATGCGGTCGAAGCGATTGAATCCCGACCCGAAGGCATGACGGGCGGCAAAGTCGTGATGACCGTCGGCCAGCAGGGCGGCATGGTCACCATTACCGTGACCGACAATGGCATCGGCCTGCCGCCCGAGCGCGACCGGATCATCGAGCCCTATATGACGACGCGTGCGCGGGGCACGGGTCTGGGCCTCGCCATCGTCAACAAGATTATCGAGGAACATGCCGGCACGATCGGCTTTTCCGACAATCCCACCGGCGGCACCATTGTTTCAATGATGTTCGATGCCGGCGCCCTGGCGGCGCTGGATCATGGGGGCGCCGAACCCGAACTGGCTGGGGAGGGCCAGCTCACCGCTTTGACTCGTACCCGGACGTAAAAAATCATGGCTTTGGACATCCTCGTCGTCGACGATGAACTTGATATCCGCGAACTGGTCGCGGGCGTGCTGGAGGACGAGGGTTATGAAGCCCGCGTCGCCGCGGACAGCGATTCCGCGCTGGAGGCGGTGGCCGTGCGGCGGCCATCGCTCGTCCTGCTCGACGTCTGGTTGCAGGGGTCGAAGCTCGACGGGCTGGAACTGCTCGACGAGATCAAACGGCGTGATCCTTCGATCCCCGTTCTGGTCATTTCAGGCCATGGCAATCTGGACACGGCGGTCGCGGCGATCCGCAAGGGCGCAGCCGACTTCATTGAAAAGCCGTTTGAGGCGGAACGCCTGTTGTTGATGGTGGGGCGCGCGACCGAAACGGAACGGCTGCGGCGCGAAAACGCGTCACTTCGTGCCTCGGCGGGGCGCGAGACCGACCTGACCGGATCGTCGAGCGCGATCAACGGTATCCGCGCCACGCTGAAGAGGGTGGCGGCGACAGGAAGTCGGGTGCTCATCATGGGCGCGGCGGGCACAGGCAAGGAAGTCGCCGCCCGGTTGCTGCATGGCTGGAGCAACCGGGCCGACGCGCCGTTCGTGGTGGTCAGCGCCGCTCGCATGACGCCTGAGCGGGTTGAGGAGGAGCTGTTCGGCGTGGAAGAGGGGGGGGATTTGGTCCGCACCGGCCTTCTCGAACAGGCCCATGGCGGCACGTTGTTCCTCGACGAGATCGCCGACATGCCGATCGCGACCCAGGGACGTATCCTTCGCGTACTGACCGATCAGAGCTTTACCCGCGTCGGCGGCACACGTGTCGTCAAGGTGGATGTTCGGGTGGTATCGGCCACCGCGCGCGACCTGACCCAGGAAATCGCCGAGGGACGTTTTCGCGAGGATCTCTACTACCGGCTGAACGTCGTGCCGGTGACCATCCCCTCGCTTGCCGAGCGGCGCGAGGACATTCCTCCGCTGGTCGAGCATTTCATGGCGCACTATGCCACCGAGCGGAGGGTCCGCACCCCCGAGATCGCACCCGATGCGATGGTCGCGATGCAGTCCTATGACTGGCCGGGCAATGTCCGCCAACTCCGCAACGTCGTCGAGCGAACGATCATCTTGGCACCGGGCGACCGGGTCGGGCGGATCGACATGGACCTGCTACCGGCGGAAGTGCTGGGCGAGGGGGGCGATATGGGTAGCGGCGGAGCGACAGCGATCATGGGCGCGCCCTTGCGCGAGGCGCGGGAAAGCTGGGAGCGCGAATATCTGCGCATTCAGATCCGGCGTTTTTCCGGAAATATTTCGCGTACCGCCAGCTTCATCGGAATGGAACGGTCGGCGCTTCACCGCAAGCTGAAGCTATTGGGCATCAGCGAAACGCGAGAGGATTGATGATGGGGTGGGCGCCGCCTCTGGACGAATGCTCCTTGAAACCATAGATATTGAGCGCGCCCGGCACACGGGCGCAATTCCGACGCCGGGAAACGGCGCTACTCGCGGGCACGGATCCGCCAAGAACAAGGGCTTGACCATGGCCGACAAACAGGGTTCGCTGCAGGACCTGTTTCTGAATGCACTGCGCCGATCCAAGGCGCCCGTAACCATGTTCCTCGTCAAGGGCGTGAAGCTCCAGGGGATCGTAACCTGGTTTGACAATTTCTCGGTGCTGCTGCGCCGCGACGGGCAGTCGCAGCTGATCTACAAGCACGCCATCTCCACCATCATGCCATCCGGTCCGCTGGACGTCGCCGCGATCGTAGACGGCGTCAACGAACATCAGCGCAAGAACCCACTCTTGCAGGAAATCTTCCTGAATGCGGTGCGCAAGTCTGAAGACCCCGTCACGATGTTCCTGATCAACGGCGTTATGCTGCAGGGACAGATTGCGGGCTTCGATCTGTTCTGCATGTTGCTGCAACGCGAGGGCATGGCGCAACTCGTCTACAAACACGCCGTCTCGACCATTCAGCCGGCACGTCCGCTGAACCTGGCCGAAGAGCAGGCGGGATCGGCCGAGGATTGAGCACAGGTTTCGATCGCGACCGGGGTGAGTTCACCCGCGGCGCCCGCACGGTCATCGTCCTGCCCGATCAGGGCGATGCCGCGCGCGACGCGGAAGCCCGTCTGGAGGAAACCGCCGGGCTTGCCATGGCAATCGGCCTGGATGTGGTCGAACGCGTGGCGTTGCGGGTCCGCGCGCCCAAGCCTGCCACGCTGATCGGCAGCGGACAGGTCGAACAGGTTGCGCAGCAGGTGCGGATGGAAGAGGCCCAGCTGGTCATTTTCGACGCTTCGCTGACTCCGGTTCAGCAGCGCAACCTGGAAACCGCGCTGGAGGCCAAGGTCATCGATCGAACCGGCCTGATCCTCGAGATTTTCGGCGAACGCGCCGCGACGGCTGAGGGTCGGCTGCAGGTCGAACTGGCGCATCTCGACTATCAGGCCGGGCGTCTGGTTCGCAGCTGGACCCATCTGGAGCGGCAACGCGGCGGGTTTGGCTTTCTAGGCGGCCCTGGCGAGACGCAGATCGAGGCCGACCGTCGCATGATCCGTGACCGGATGGCGCGGTTGCGGCGCGAACTGGATCAGGTCAGTCGGACGCGCGGCCTTCATCGTGAACGTCGTCAGCGGGCACCCTGGCCGGTGATCGCGCTGGTGGGCTATACCAATGCCGGAAAGTCTACGCTTTTCAATCGGTTGACCGGCGCTCATGTCATGGCGAAAGATCTTCTGTTCGCCACGCTCGACCCGACTCTGCGGCAGATTTCATTGCCCGGTATCGACAAGGCGATCCTGTCCGACACGGTCGGCTTCGTCTCCGACTTGCCGACACAGTTGGTTGCGGCGTTCAAGGCTACGCTGGAGGAGGTGGTTTCAGCCGACCTGCTCATCCATGTCCGCGACATCGCGCATCCCGACACCGAGGCACAGCGCGCGGACGTCGAGGCAGTGCTGACCGAGATTGGCGTCGATCCGGAGACCCCACGCTTCGAGGCATGGAACAAGATCGATCTCATCGAAGGCGATGCGCGCGAGGATGTCCTGATCGAGGCCGAGCGGCGCGCCAATATCGTGGCTGTGTCGGCCATGACGGGCGAGGGGATTGACGACCTGATCGAACAGGTCGCGGCCGCGCTCACTTCGGGGCACCGTCGTTACCGGGTCACACTGGATGCGGGTGACGGGGCGGGGGCGGCCTGGCTTCACGCGCATGGAGAGGTGTTGGATCAAGCTATCGAAGGCGAGCAGGCGGTTTATGATGTCCGCCTTGCGGAGTCCGACTATGAGCGCTTCACCCGTCGCGATGCTTGACGGATTGCCATAGCGCTTCCTTGGCTTGCAGATCGAGCGCAGGAAAGGCTTCGCCCGCTTGGGCTTCCATTGCACGAAAGCGGCGCTCGAACTTGCCATTCGCATAGCGCAGCGCCGCTTCTGCATCGACGCCGCAATGGCGTGCCCAGTTGACGACCGAGAACAGCAGATCACCGAATTCCTCCGCCAGCGTCTCGGGCGGGGCTTCGGTGATTTCCTGAATTTCCTCGTCGACCTTTGCGCGCGATCCTTCTGTATCCGGCCAGTCGAAACCGACCCGTGCCGCGCGCTTCTGAAGCTTTTCCGCCCGCATCAAGGCGGGCAGGCCGAGTGCCACGCCATCCAACGTACCGTTCGCTGCCTTGGCCTGGCGTTCCTCGGCCTTGATCTGTTCCCACAGATGATGGCCACCACTGACATCGGCACCGAAGATATGCGGATGGCGCCGCTCCATCTTGTCACTGATCGCCGCAACGACATCGGAAAAGTCGAAAAGGCCATGGTCTTCGGCAATTTGCGCATGAAAGACCACCTGGAGCAGCAAATCGCCAAGCTCGTCTTTGAGATCCGCCATATCGCTGCGCGCGATCGCGTCGGCGACCTCATACGCTTCTTCGATGGTATAGGGTGCGACGCTCTCGAAGCTCTGTGCGACGTCCCATTCGCAGCCCGTCTGCGGGTCGCGTAGGCGCTTCATAATGGTCAACAGGCGATCCACAAAGCCACTCCTTCAAAGTCGATAATATATATTATGTAAAACAATTAGGTGGTCGCATTCAGGATCAAAACCCCCCGCTCGACGCGCCACGATCGTAACCGACGAAGGACGTTCATTCCGATAATGTCCTGCCTGCCGAAGCTCGGCGATACGTCCGCGCCGACGTCGTTCAACTGGATCGGGCCAATTGCCAGACTGGCGATGGTGGTATGCGATGCCGTGACCCGGCCGTTCGCCGTTTCGATCAAGCTGCCGAACGGACTTTCGTTCAGATCGAGCCCTGCTGCCCGCGCGGTCGCTTCGGACAAGGCGGTGGTCGTCGCCCCACTGTCGATCAACATCCGGCGCTCTACGCCATTGATACGGACATCGGCGTAGAAGTGCCCATCCTGCGCGATGGGAATGCGAACGATGCCGTCAGGCGATGCTCTACCCGGCCACAACTCGGCCAACCGCTCCCGTTGACCGACGACCAATAAGGCAGCGCTGAAAATGCCGATCCAGATCAGGACCATCCGTAAGGTCTGGCCGATAGGAATGCGCCGCGCCGCCAGAGCGCTGAGCGGGAGCAAGAGGATCAGGCCATAATAGACGATGTCCATGGCCCGGTCCGTGCTCAAGGAATGAGCTCCATGCCGTCATAGGCAGGTTCGACACGGGCTGGGAGTTCGCGACACAGGGTCGCATAATCCATCGACTGATCCATATGGATCAGAACGCTGTGGCGGGGCTTCAGCATTTCGATCCAGTGGAGCACGGTGGGCAGATCGGCATGGGCGGGGTGTGGACGTCGGCGAAGCGCATCGACGACCCATAGGTCGAGATCGGAATACAGTTCCGCCATTTCGGGCGTGAGCTCGTGAAAATCCGTCGCATAGCCGATGCTCTTGCCATCGCAGTCGAAGCGAAGACCTGCGGACAGGATACGCCCATGCGGCTGATCTACCGTTCGTACCCGAATCCTGCCGATCGTCAGTTCATCCTCGATCAGCGTCATCGTCGCAGTCGGTGGGTATCCGGTCTTGCCGCGAAAGACATAGCCGAAACGATTTTCGAGCGACGCGGCAGTGGTCGGCCTGGCATAGCCCGATATGGGCTCGCCCAAGGCATGGAAGATCTGACGAACGTCGTCGATGCCGTGGCAGTGATCGGCATGATCGTGGGTCCAGATCACGGCGTCGACCGTCCCTATCCCAGCGACGAGCAACTGCTCGCGCATGTCGGGGCCGGTATCGATCAGGATGCGGGTGCCCTCATCCTCGATAAGAGCCGAACAACGCATCCGTCGATTACGCAGCTCGGCAGGATCGCAAGCACCCCAGTCATTGCCGATCCGGGGGACGCCGGAGGACGTTCCACAACCGAGGATCCGGATTTTCACGCGCGCGTCTTTGCAAAGAGCCGGTGGAAATTCTCGGCTGTCGCGTGGGACAGTTGTTCCACCGTTTCCCCACGCAGTTCGGCAAGGAATTTGGCGGTGTCGGCGACGAAGGCAGGTTCCCCGGCCTTGCCTCTATGCGGCACGGGCGCCAGAAACGGTGCATCGGTTTCGACCAGCAACCGATCAAGCGGGAGGCGCGCGGCGGTTTCCTGCAAATCCTTCGCGTTCTTGAAGGTCACGATACCCGAAATAGATATATAAAAGCCTAACGCCAAGGCCTTATCGGCAAAATCGCCGCTGGCCGTGAAGCAGTGGATGACGCCGGGATAGGCCCCCTTCCCCATCTCCTCAGCCAGGATCGCGGCGGTATCCTCCTCTGCATCGCGCGTATGCACGACAAGTGGCAGGCCTGTTTCACGGCACGCGGCGATATGCGCGCGGAAGCTGTTCTGCTGACGTGCCCGGTCGCTATGCTCGTAATAGTAATCGAGCCCGCTCTCCCCGATGCCGACAACGCGCGGGTGTTGGGCTCGCTCGATCAGCCTGGCGGTATCGACATTGGGGTGCGCATCGGCCTCGTTCGGATGAATGCCGACCGTTGCCCAGACGTCGGGCTCCCGCTCGGCGGTGGCGATAACGGCATCCCACTCGCTTTCTCGCGTGGAGATGTTGAGCATCGCCGTGACGCCGCGATCCCGAGCGCGGGCAAGGAGCCCCGCCTGATCCTCGGCCAAGCCCTTGTAATTCAGGTGGCAGTGGCTGTCGGCGAGCATCAGCCTTCCGCCTCCGCTGGCATTTCCAGACGAGGAAAGGCCGGGGTCGGCGCGGCCAGCGGTACGCCGCTATCGGCGCGGCGGGCATACCATCCATCATCGTCGATCGCGGCATGATTACGATCGTCGGCGCCCAGGGTGTCGAGGATGAGCCCTGCCCCGCGCGGCGTAACCGGCAGGATCGCGATGGCAAGCATCCGGATCGCGCGGACCAGTGTGCCGAGAACCGCGTGCATCCGGTCGGGATCGGTCTTGCGCAGCGACCAGGGCGCCTGGACGTCGATATACTGGTTGCAGGCATAGACGCCGCGCATCCAGGTCTCGATCCCCTGGCTGAGCATCAGATCCTCGAACGCGGTCTTCAGTCCGGCACAGGCGACGACCACCTCCTCCAGCAGCATGGCGTCGGCAGGATCGCTGCGCCCGGCTTCAGGCAAGGCGCCTTCCAGATTCTTGGCAATGAACGACAGGGTGCGCTGTGCCAGATTGCCGAAGCTGTTGGCGAGTTCGGCATTGACGCGGGTTACGATGGCTTCCGCCGAATAGGACCCGTCCTGTCCGAAACTGACTTCACGCAGAAAAAAATAGCGGAGAGCATCGACACCGAATGCATCGGCCAGCCCCATCGGGTCGACGACGTTGCCGACCGACTTGGACATCTTCTCGCCCCGGTGGAGCAGAAAGCCATGGCCGAATACCGACTGCGGCAGCGGCAGGTCGGCCGACATCAGAAAGGCGGGCCAATAGACCGTGTGGAACCGAACGATGTCCTTGCCGATCAGGTGCAGATTGGCAGGCCAGAAACGCGCCAAATCGCCATCCCGGTTCGGATAGCCGGTGCCGGTCAGATAATTGGTCAGCGCATCGACCCAGACATACATGACGTGGCCCGGACTGTCGGGCACGGGCACGCCCCAGTCGAAGCTGGTGCGCGACACCGATAGATCGGACAGGCCACCCTCGACAAAGCGCATCACTTCGTTGCGGCGGCTTTCGGGGCGGATGAAATCAGGATTGTCGCGGTATAAGTCGAGCAGCGGCTGCTGATATTTGGACAGGCGGAAAAACCAGGTTTCCTCCGCCGTCCACTCCACCGGCGTTCCCTGCGGCGACAGCTTGGTGCCATCCTCGCCAACCGTCAGTTCGCCCTCGTCGTAAAAGGCCTCGTCGCGGACCGAATACCAGCCTTCATAACGGTCGAGATACAGATCACCCTTGGCCTGCATCGCCTGCCAGATGGCTTGACTGGCGGCATAGTGATCGGCGTCGACCGTACGGAGGAATCGATCATAGGAGATATCAAGGCGATCAGCCATCACATGGAAATGGCTGGACATTTCGTTGGCGAACTCACGCGTCGAAATGCCGCGCGCGCGCGCTGCTTGCGCCATTTTCAGACCATGTTCGTCGGTGCCGGTCTGAAACAGGACATCGCGGCCTGCCTGACGCTGGAACCGGGCGATGACGTCTGCCGCCACCATCTCATAGGCATGGCCGATATGCGGGCGGCCATTGGGATAGTGGATGGCGGTGGTGATATAGAATGGGTCGGCCATGGCCGGTCCCTAGAACATCCCCTCGCACAGGTGAAGCCCGTCCCGCCAGGCGCGAAAATGCTCAGCCGCGAAGCGACCATGCCAGCCAAAGCCAGCCCAGGATCAAAAGCGTGCCCCCGACCGGCGTGACGGCCCCCAACCAGCGCGGTGCGCCAACGGCCATGGCATAGAGCGTGCCCGCAAAGATCGCGGCCCCGATGACGAACGTCCAGGCGACGCCCCTTGCTTCCATCCGCACGGCGACAAGCGCAGCGACGGCGTGAATGAGCTGATACTGGCCGCCGGTTCGCAGCCATTCGACGGCGGCACCTTCCGCTCGGTGCGCGCCAAAGGCGCCGGCCGCGATTGCGATCGCCCCGGACAATGCTGCCAGAATCGCCACCAGCCCCATGATTCAGCCTTTCCGTTCGTCCTGCGTGATGATCCGATCGCTGGCGGCCCGCAGGTCGCCCGCTGCGGCCTGGGCAGCGAGCCTTTCCTTGTCGCGGGCGCGATACATGGTTTCCACTCGGTCGATCTCCGCATGATCGATTTTCAGGCTCCCCAGCGCGAGCCGGGCCATCTTCACCGCCGACTCCAGCACCTCACGCACGACATAGGAGGCGGGACCCCCTTTCAGACGAAGCACGGCGCGCCGGTCATAGGCGCGGACGAAGATCGACGCATCGGGGAAAGCCGCATGGACGCTTTCCAGCAATTCCAGCGTGATCTGGTCATCGTCCAGACAAAATAGGATCAATTCCGCTTCCGCCGCACCCGCCTGGCGGAGCAGGTCGAGCCGGGTGCCGTCGCCATAATAGACCTTGGCGCCGAAGGAAGCCGCGATGTCGATCATCTCGATGTCGCGGTCGATCAACGTCACCGGAATGTCGCTGGCGATCAGCATTTGCGCGACCGTCTGGCCGAACCGGCCATAGCCAACGATCAGGGCATTGGCGCCATCGGTTACCGGCCCGTCGCGCTGGCCGCCGCGGGTGATGACCGGTTCTTCGCGGATGCGGCGCGTGGCTCCCATCAGGAACGGTGTCGTCGCCATCGACAAGGTGATGATCGCGCCAAAAAGGCTCGCTGCTTCCGGTGCGATCAGATAGCCTTGCTGCGCCTGAGCAAAGAGAACGAAGCCGAACTCACCGCCCTGGCTCATGAGCAGACCCAGCGCGAGGGCGGAGCGCCAGTTCATCTTGAACGCCAGCCCGATCAATGAAATCACCAGCGCCTTGGTCGCGATCAGCGCGAGCGCCATGACCGCAACGAAGACCGGCCGATGTGCGATGGCTGGCAGATCGAGCATCATGCCGACCGCCAGAAAGAACAGGCCGAGCAGGATCGAACGGAACGGCTCGACATCCGCTTCCAGCTCGTGCCGGTAGGGGCTGTCGGCGAGCATCACGCCCGCGATGAACGCCCCCAGTGCGGTCGACAAGCCAAGCAACTCCATGACCGCCGCGCTGGCGACGACCGTGAACAGCCCCGCAAAGACGAACATCTCACGCTCGCCCATATTGCCGATCAGGCGGAACAGGGGCCGCAACAGGAAACGTCCGGCCAGGATCAGACCGATGATCGCTCCCACCGTCTCCAACGCCAATATCCAGCCCGGTGGTCCGGCATGATCGGCAGGATTGCGCGACATCGCCGCGACGATCGTAATGAGCGGGACGATCGACAGATCCTGAAACAGGAGGATCGAAAAGGCCCGTTCTCCAAAGGGCGTTCGCATCCGCCCGGACGATTGCAGCATCGGCAGCACCTGCGCCGTCGAAGACAAAGCGAGCGGCAGGCCGAGTGCAAAGGCGGCCTCAAGCGAGAAGTGCGCCAGCATCACGATGCCCGTGATCGCCAGCCCGCAGGCCACGACCTGAAGCAAACCCAGCCCGAAAATCTCGTGCTTCATCCGCCAAAGCCGGGCGGGATTCAGTTCCAGCCCGACGATGAACAAGAGGAGCGTGATGCCGATCTCAGCGATGCCCAGCTTAGACTCGGCATCGCCGACCAACCCCAGAACATGAGGACCAACGACCGCGCCGGCAATGAGATATCCCAGCGTGGCGCCCAGCCCCAACCGGCGAAAGATCAGAACGAAGATCAGTCCGAACCCGAACAGGATCGCACCGTCGCGAAGCAGCGATACCTCGGCGTGCATCAGCGGTGCGATCCCGCGGCGGCGGCCTCCGCCGCCTGCGCGGCCGCTTCGAACGCCAGACGGATCGAGGGGTGCCGCGCGGTATAGGTCAGCGCCGGGGCGAAGATATCCAGGCCGGGCCAGGCAGGTGCATCGCCCTGCCCTGCCTCGAGCCACGCGGCGAGTTCGTCCCGTGCGGCGGCCAGTTCGGTGACGCTGCGCCCGATGACATGGGCGGACAGCAGCGCCGCGGATGCCTGCCCCAGCGCGCAAGCGCGGACCAGCATCCCCACCTCCGCCACGCGGCCCGCTTCGTCGAGGTTGACGTCGACCGTCACCCGGCTGCCGCAAATGGGGGACCGGCGCTCGGCGCTGGCCATAGGATCGCGCAGGCGCTGGTCGTGCGGAATCGCCGTGGTCAGCCGCAGGATTTCCGCATTGTAGAGGGGCGCGTTCATGACGAGGTCTCGCTGCTGTTGGTCATGCCCGAACCGGCGCCGGGGGTGGGCGCGCCGAAAACGGGCAAGCCGCGACGGCGACGATCGACGAAATCGGCGATCCCGGCGCTGGTTGCGTTCAAGAGCTTGTAGGTACGGCTCTTGACCATCCACTCGGGCCTGCGCGCGGGGCCGCCGCTGACCGTGTCGATCAGAAGGGCGACGACGAGGAAGACCAGGCTGGCAAGGATCAGTCCCTTCAAAGCGCCGAAGCCGAAGCCCAGCGCGCGGTCGACCGGGCCTAACACGGAGGTGCGCGTCCGCTGTCCGATGGCCCGTGCGATCATTCGTCCGCCCAGATAGGTGACGCCGACGATCAGCGCAAATGCCAGAACCGCCGCGCCCGACACGGTACCCACCACCCCGGTCAGCGTCTGCGCCAAAGCGATGTGGAACATCTTCAGCGCCGCGACGATCGCGACCCAGGCGAACAGGGCGAGCACTTCGGTGACGAAGCCCCGCATGAAACCCTGTATCGCCGCGCCGAACACCGCGATCAGGACAAGAATATCTAGGGCCGTCAACGCCTGCTATCCCATATCTCGGTTCGCCCATGAACCACGCCCGTTACGGATCGCCAAGTCCGCCATGGGGCAAGGAACGGGCATGGCGTCGCCTGGCCCTTCGCTAACCGCGACCCAGCATATGGTCAACGAACTCCGCCAGGGTGCGAAAGCCCGTCATGCGCAAGCCTCCTTCGTCGCCCGCCATAGCCCGCGGCAACATCGCCTTTTCGAAGCCCAGTTTACCTGCCTCCTTCAATCGGAGCGCGCCGTGTGCGACCGAACGGATCTCACCCGACAGTGCGATTTCGCCAAAGACGATCGCATCGGCAGGCACCGGCCGCTCGGACAAAGCCGAGATCAGCGCGGCTGCCACCGCCAGGTCGGCGGCGGGGTCCTGCACCCGGTATCCGCCCGCGATGTTTAGATAGACTTCCGCCGACGAAAAGCTCAGTCCGCACCGCGCCTCCAGCACGGCCAGGATCATCGCCAGTCGACCGGTATCCCATCCGACGACCGCGCGCCGGGGCGTCGCGCCCGATGCCAGCCGGACGGTCAGCGCCTGGATTTCGACCAGCACCGGCCGCGTGCCCTCCAGCGCGGGAAATACGGTCGCGCCGGTCACCCCCTCCTCGCGGCTCGTGAGGAATAGCGACGATGGATTGCCGACCTCGGTCAGCCCCTCGGTCTGCATCGCGAAGACGCCGATCTCGTCGGTGCCGCCGAAACGGTTCTTGATCGCACGCAGGATGCGATACTGATGGCTTCGTTCGCCTTCGAAGGCGAGGACCGTGTCCACCATATGTTCCAACACGCGCGGACCCGCGATCGAACCGTCCTTGGTGACATGGCCGACCAGCACGACGGCGGTGCCACGTTCCTTGGCGAAACGGATCAGTTCCTGACCCGAGGCGCGGACCTGGCTGACCGTGCCGGGGGCGCCCTCGATCAAGTCGGAATGCATCGTCTGGATCGAGTCGATGATGAGAAGCGCGGGCGGCGTTCCGATCGACAAGGTGGTCAGGATGTCGCGAACCGAGGTTGCCGCCGCCAGCCTCACGGGTGCCTGGCCAAGACCCAGCCGGCGCGCGCGAAGTCGCACCTGATCGGCCGCTTCTTCGCCGGAGACATAGGCCACCGGCTTGCCCGCCAGTGCCAGCTTGGCTGCCGCCTGAAGCAGCAGCGTCGACTTGCCGATCCCCGGATCGCCACCGATCAGCGTCGCCGAACCCTCCACGAAACCACCGCCCAGCGCGCGGTCCAGTTCGGCGATGCCGGTCGCCATCCGGTCGGGCAGCGGAATATCGGCGTCCAGGCCGACCAGTTGGATCGCCCGGCCGCCCCCTTGCAGATTATGCTTGGCGGCAAACGGCGTCAGTTGCACCGGCGCTTCTTCGAGCATCGTGTTCCATTCGGAACAATCGGGGCATTGCCCCTGCCAGCGTGACGACACCGAACCGCAGGATTGGCAGACATAACGCTTCTGGATCTTGGCCATGTCGTTCTTCTAGCGGGAGCGGAACGAAAATGGAACGGATTTGATCGGCCAGCAGGAGTGGCCTTTGCGCCGCCGCCCGGCTATGGGGCGGCCTCCATGATCCCAGAAAAGTTTCGTGTCGCGCTGTTCAGCGGCAACTACAATTACACGCGCGACGGCGCGAACCAGAGCCTGAACCTGCTGGTCGGCCATTTGCTCGAGCGGGATGTCGCCGTGCGAGTCTATTCGCCGACCTCGTCGACCCCGGCCTTTCCCCCCGTCGGCGACCTGGTCGACGTGCCGGCCATTCGCCTGCCCTTCCGTGCGGACTATAAGCTGGCGCGCGGGCTTCCGGCCAAGGTCCGCGCCGATCTCGAGGCGTTCGCGCCCAATATCGTCCACGTTTCCGCGCCGGAGTTTCTGGGCCATGCCGCCGTGCGCTGGGCTCGGGAAAAGGACGTTGCGTCGATCGCTTCGGTCCATACCCGGTTCGAGACCTATCCGGCTTATTATGGCCTGGGTTTTCTGGAGCCGGCGATCATCAAATTGCTGACCCGCTTCTACAACAAATTCGACCGGATCGTCGCCCCCAGCCCCAGCATGATCACGCTATTGCGCGGTTGGGGCGTGACGCCGCCGATGAGCATCTGGTCGCGGGGTATCGATCACGACCGCTTCCGCCCCTCGCGCCGAAGCCTGGAGTGGCGGCGTTCGCTGGGCATCGCGGACGGTGACGTGGCGATCGGGTTTCTGGGGCGGCTGGTCAAGGAAAAGGGTCTCGACGTGTTTGCCGACGCCCTGGCCGAGTTGCGGCGGCGCGAGGTGGCCCACAAGGTCCTGGTCGTCGGCAAGGGTCCGGCACAGGACTGGTTCGCGAAGGCGACACCCGATGCGATTTTCGCTGGCTATCAAACGGGCGACGATCTCGGCCGCGCGGTGGCGTCGATGGACATCTTCTTCAACCCCAGCGTGACCGAGACGTTCGGCAACGTCACGACCGAGGCGATGGCGGCGGGCGTGCCCGTCGTGGCTGCGAACGCCACGGGCGCGATGGACCTCGTGGCGGACGGGGAAACCGGCTATCTGGTCGGCGCTCGCGATATCAAGGGCTATGCCGACGCGCTGGAGCGGATCGCCACCGATCAGGCCCTGCGCCGCCGGTTCAGCGGCGCGGGACAGGCTCGCGTCGCCGATTACCGGTGGGACAAGGTGAATGATGCGGTGCTGCACGCTTATCGCATGATGTTCGCCGGGCGCTGATCGTTTAACCGTCGCGCCAGTCGAAGGTCAGCGGTGCCTCGCGAAAGGCGAAGCGGTCAAGATGGCTGGCGACGACGTCCTGCATTCGTGCGACGTCGCCGTCCTCGGGCACGGTCAGCACGATGTCGAGCGTGTCGCTGTCGGCGCGCATGGCGAGCTTCGATCCATCGGGAAACAGGATCGTGCCTTCTTCCGCGGTGAAGGAAACCTGCATCTTATGGCTCCAATGCTTGGCGAGCTGCTGGAGATAGCGACTAGCCGACAGGGTCGGTACGCGGGCGACGGAAATGCTCACTTCAGTCGCTCCACCTTCTGGGCCAGGTCGTCGATCATCGCGGCAACCTGATACACCATGTCCTGCGGAGCTTCGCTGCCGCCGAAGCGTTCGACCACCGCCATCTTCAATCCCGCCATCGCCCGCCGGATTGGTGCGGCATCGACTCGTTGACGATGTTCGCCCAGCGCCCGGAGCCGAGTGAGCAACGCTTCGACCTGTTCGGCACGCTCTGCCAGATGCGCGCGCCCGGTATCGGTTGCGGCGAAGCGCTTCTTGGCACCCTCGGAATATTGCTCCTCGATAAAGCCCATTTCATCGAGCAAGGTGATCGTCGGATAGATAACGCCGGGGCTAGGCGCATAGGCGCCGCCGGTCATCGCCTCGATTTCGCGGATCAGGTCATATCCATGACGCGGTTCGTCGGCGATCAGCTTGAGCAGGATCAGCCGCAATTCGCCGCCGTCGAACATCCTCCCCCTGCGACCGCCGCCTGGCCCGCGCCGCCCGCTTCGCGGATCCCCGAAATCCCATTGCCCTTCGACCGGCGCAAAATTCCACCGGCTATGCCGCTGCCCATGGTCGTGGCCTTCCCTGTGAAAGTGCCTCATTGCGATACTCCATATCCGATCATGATGGGCTCAAGATACATCTTATGAAACGCGTTTCAAGATGCTCCTCGATATATCGTGGACCAAGAAGGTGACGGACCGGGTCAGCGCCCCTACATGTCGGCCATGGCCGATCTCTTCGCCGGTATGGACCCTGCCCCTGCCCCGTCCTCCTTGTCACCCGATGCGCCGCTGGCGGATCGGCTGCGTCCCGCGAAGCTGGCCGAGGTCGTCGGGCAGGATCACCTGACGGGGCCGGAGGGCGCGATCGGGCGGATGGTCGCCGCCGGGCGACTGTCCTCGATGATCCTCTGGGGGCCGCCGGGCACCGGCAAGACGACGATCGCGCGACTGCTCGCCGCGGAAGTGGGACTGCGCTACGCTGCGATCTCGGCCGTGTTTTCGGGCGTGGCGGACCTGAAGAAGGTCTTTGCCGAGGCGCGCGACCATGCCCGACTCGGGCAGCGAACTTTGTTGTTCGTGGACGAGATCCACCGCTTCAACCGGGCGCAACAGGACGGCTTTCTGCCCTTTGTCGAGGATGGCACAGTCACCTTGGTGGGCGCGACGACGGAAAACCCGTCTTTCGAACTCAACGCGGCGCTCCTCAGCCGCGCCCAGGTTCTAATCCTGCACCGGCTCGGCCAGACGGCGCTCGAACAGTTGCTGGAGCGCGCGGAAGCATTGATGCAGCGCCCCCTTCCCCTGCAACCCTCCGCACGCGATGCGCTGCTCGCAAGCGCGGACGGCGATGGTCGCTTCCTACTCAACCAGGCTGAAACGCTGTTCGCCGTAGACCTACCGGAGCCGCTCGACGCCGCCGGGCTTTCGGCGTTCCTGCAACGCCGGGTCGCGGTCTATGACAAGGATCGAGAGGGGCATTACAACCTGATCTCGGCGCTGCATAAGTCGATCCGGGGATCGGACCCTCAGGCCGCGCTCTATTATCTCGCCCGAATGCTGACGGCGGGCGAGGAGCCACTTTACGTGCTGCGGCGGCTGACCCGGACGGCGATCGAGGATATTGGGCTGGCCGATCCGCAGGCGCTGACCCAATGTCTGGCGGCCAAGGACGCTTACGAGTTCCTGGGTTCGCCTGAGGGAGAATTGGCGATCGTCCAGGCGTGCCTTTACCTCGCAACCGCCCCCAAATCGAATGCAGCGTACAAGGCGCAGAAACAGGCTTGGCGGACCGCGAAGGAAACCGGGTCGTTGATGCCGCCCGCCAATATCCTGAACGCGCCGACCAAGCTGATGAAGCAGATCGGTTATGGTGCGGGCTATCAGTACGACCATGATGCCGATGGCGGATTTTCGGGGGCGAATTACTGGCCCGAGGAGCTGCCGCCGCAGAGCTTTTATGAGCCTTCCGGGCGTGGCCTGGAAAAGCGGATCGCCGAGCGCATGGCCTGGTGGGACGAGCGCCGCCGCGCCGTGCAGGACGGCGGCGATGACCATCGCGCCTGACCGGTTCAGCGGCTTCGTCGCGATTGACTGGTCGGGCGCGCATGGCATCGCGCACCCCGGTATCAGGCTTGCCAGCTGTCAAATCGGTAACGCGGCCCCGACGATCGTCGCGCCCCCGGGCCGGGCCTGGTCGCGCGAGGGCGTCGCCGAGTGGTTGCTCGCGCGGGCCGACGAGCCGCTGCTGATCGGGTTCGACTTCAGCTTTTCGGCTCCGTTCGTTACGCGCGGCGCGCATCTTCCGGGTGATCCGCCCACGGCCGACGCGCGAGCGCTCTGGGCTTATGTGGACGAGAACAGCGACGATCCAGACCTGGGCGCACGCAGTTTCGTAGAGGCGCGGCGCGGGCGGCATTTCTACCTTAGCGCCGCAGATGGGGCGAAGGCGGACTTCCTCCACTGGCGTACATGTGAAATTGCCGCCGATGGCGGGCGCAAGCCCTCGACCGTCTATGACGCTATCGGCGCGTCTCAAGTCGCCAAGGCCAGCTTTGCCGGAATGCGGCTGCTCCGGCGTCTGGATGGGCGAATCGCGATCTGGCCGTTCGATCCGGTGCCGCCGTCCGGCGCGCTGGTCGTTGAAATCTACACGTCCGTGGCCGCCCGCGACGCCGGACGCCCTCGAGGGCGAAGCAAGATGCGAAACGCCCAGGCGCTGGATGATGCCCTGGCCGCGCTGGGCAGCCAGGTGCATGATCCGCTCGACCGCTATGACGACCATAGCACTGATGCGATCCTGACCGCTGCCTGGCTGCGGACCATGGTAATGCGTGATGACCTCTGGCATCCGACGCGCCTCTCCTGCGAAGTCGCACAAACGGAGGGCTGGACCTTCGGCGTGTCTTGACGCTAGGGGGATGGGCAACGCCGGATTAGCACAGCGGTAGTGCAGCGGTTTTGTAAACCGAAGGTCGGGGGTTCGATCCCCTCATCCGGCACCATTTTCCATTTCCTGACCATTTCGAAAACGGCACCAAAAGCCGGGCACTGCGTTACAGTGGCGGAATGATCAAGGTTGCCAGCTACAATATCCGAAAAGGCATCGGCGCGGACCGACGGCGCAATCCCGACCGCATATTGGACGTGCTGCGGGAGGTCGATGCCGATATAATCGCGCTTCAGGAGGCGGATCGGCGCTTCGGCGAGCGCGAGGGGGTGCTTCCGCTCCGCCTCCTCGATGACCATAGCGACTGGAAACCCATCGTCTATGGCATGAAGGCCCGTTCGATGGGCTGGCACGGAAATACGATCCTGGTCCGCAAGTCGACTCAGGTTCTGGATTTCGAGGCGATCCACCTGCCCTCATTGGAACCGCGCGGCGCCGTCATGGCGGATCTGCGAACCAAGGCCGGGGTGATCCGGGTCGTTGGCATGCATCTCGACCTGTCGGGGCTTTGGCGGAGGAGGCAGGCAGCGGCGATCCTCGCGCATCTGGCGAGCTGTCTGCATCGGCATCCGACCGTCATGATGGGTGATCTCAACGAATGGACCCGCGCGGCGGGGTGCCTGAAGGATTTTACCCGCGATTTCCTCGTGGCGGAGACGGGGCCGAGCTTTCACGCCATGCGGCCAATCGGGCGGCTCGACCGGATCATGGTGTCGCCCGAACTGCGGATCGGCGCGTGTGGCGTCCACGCGACCGCGGCCTCGCGCCGGGCGTCCGACCATCTGCCCATCTGGGCGACGATCGGCCCCCGCTGATGCGCGAAAAGGAACTGCGGCTCGCGCTGGTTTGCTATGGCGGAATCAGCTTGGCCGTCTACATGCACGGCATCACTAAGGAAATCTGGCGCATCGTACGCGCCAGCCGTGCTTCGCATGAAGGCGACCCCCCTGCCTCGGCGGTCGATGCCGTCTATCACGAACTTCTGGACGAGATGGCGGAGCGCGGGGGCATCCGCGTGCGCATCCTCGCCGATATCATCGCGGGCGCCAGCGCGGGCGGGATCAACGGCATTTTCCTCGGTCATGCCATGTCGACCGGCCAGTCGCTCGATCCGCTCACCGACCTGTGGCTGGAAGCCGCGGATATCGAGTCGCTGATCGCGCCCGAAGCTGCTCCGACTTCGCGCTTTTCCAAGATGTGGGCGCTGCCCATCGCCTGGATGGCGGCGGGGCGCAGCGGCGAGAAGGTCGAGGCTCTGGATGACGACACGCGTGAGGAAGTGCGCGCCAAGCTCGGCCATCTGGTCCGATCACGCTGGTTCGAGCCTCCCTTTGCCGCCGACGCCTTTACTGGGCGTCTGCTGGAAGCGTTCGACCGTATGGCAGAGGCACCGGCGGGCAAGCGGCTGTTGCCGCCGGGCCAGCCGCTTGATCTGTTCGTCACGGTTACGGACTTTACGGGTCAGCCGCAGCGGCTGCGCCTCCATTCGCCGGGCGAGGTGGTGGAGACCGAGCATCGGATGGTTGTCGACTTCACCGACAGCGGCGATGGCAAATTGGGGGCGATCCCCGAACTGGTGTTCGCCGCGCGCGCGACGTCGAGCTTTCCCGGCGCTTTCCCACCCTTTACCGTGGGCGAACTCGACCGGGTGCTGACAGCGCGCGATCAGAGCTGGCCCGAGCGGGACGATTTCCTTCGCCGTGTCCTGCCTCGCCATCATGCGGCGGGCGCGGCGGACAAAGCAGTGCTTATAGACGGATCGGTGCTGGTCAATGCGCCCTTTCGGCCCGCCATCGACGCGCTCGGCCGGCGTCCAGCCCGGCGGCAGGTCGATCGCCGCTTCGTCTATATCGATCCGTTTCCGGGGATGCACTTCCGCTTGCCCGGCGGCGGGGGGCATCCCGGTTTCTTCCAGACGATCATCGGGGCGATCAGCGAATTGCCTCGCCAGCAGCCGATCCGCGACAATCTGGAGGCGATCGCGGCGCGCTCGGCGAGGATCGACCGGATGCAGGCGATCCTCGCCGCGATCCGTGGAGAGGTGGAACAGGAGGTCGAGCAGCTGTTCGGCGGCACCTTCTTCCTCGACCGCCCGACCGCCACGCGCCTCGCCTCTTGGAGAGTGAGAGCGCAGGCCGCAGCCGCGGCGAAGGCGGGGTTCAGCTATGCCGCCTATGGCCATTTGAAGCTGGCCAATGTCATCGACGGCATGGCTGTGATCCTAGCGCAAGCGATCGGCGACGAGGTGCCCCAACGCCGCCACCGTCTGCGCGCAATGATCGAGCGGACCATCGCCGTCCGATCCGTGGGGGCGGACGCCATCAGTTTCACCGGCGGATCGAGCAACGGTGCCCGCGCCTTTTTGCGCGCCTTCGACCTCGGCTATCGCATCCGCCGTCTTCGACTGCTCGCCCGACGACTGACCGAGTTGGAGGCCGAGCATAGCGAGGCGCAACTGGCCCCTGTCCGGGACGCCATCTACGAATCGCTTGCCGAGTTCTTGCAGCGCCAGAGCGGCAGCGCGCAGGCCGAATGGGCCGATGACATCCGAGCGATCCGTGACGATGGCGGCCCGGTGCTGGATCAATTGCAAGCCAGGCTCGACCTAATCCGGCTCGACGGCGAAACCGATGCCCGGCTGGCGGCCGCCTTTTCGGGCCTTCCCCGTGCAGCGCGGCGGACCATGTTGCTCACCTATCTGGGCTTTCCCTACTTCGACGTGGCTACCTTGCCCCTACTTCAAGGCGAGGGGTTGGACGAGTTCGACCCCATCAAGGTGGATCGCATTTCACCCGACGACGCCCCCGCCATCCGCGCCGGCGGGGCGGAGGCGACGCTCAAGGGCATCCAGTTCCTGACATTCGGCGCCTTTTTCAGTCGGAGCTACCGCGAGAACGACTATCTCTGGGGGCGGCTGCACGGGGCGGAGCGGATGATCGACATTGCCGTTTCCACCTTGCCATCGACCATTCGACTGAAACCGGGCGCAGTCGCGGCGTTCAAACGGCGGGCCTTTCTGGCCATCCTGGACGAAGAGGAGGAACGTCTCACCGCCATCGCCCCGCTGATTGCCTCGCTTCGCCGCGAGATCGGCTGAAGGCTGGTCATGCCCGACCAACGCGGCTAGACCGCATCGCCAAGCGAGGTTCTGCCGCCCCGTCAGGTGGGTGGCGGACACAGTGATGCGGAGAAACCCATGCAGTTCCTGAAAATGCTGTTCTGGTGTCTGCTGGCCTTTCTGGCCGCGGCCTTCACGCTGGGGAACTGGACGACCGTGCCGATCCGGCTGGTTGGCGGCCTCGTGGCGGACGTGAACCTGCCGCTGCTGCTGTTCCTGACTTTTCTGCTCGGGCTGGTGCCGACGTTGATCTGGCAGCACACCGCACGCTGGAAGCTGCGCCAGCGGTTGAGCGCTGCCGAGCGTTCGCTGGCCGCCGTGTCGACTGAGACCAGCGCTTACGTGGCGCCCGTCCAATCTGTCACCCCCAACACCCAGCCGACGGTCTGATCCCTTCATGAGCAATCGCATCTACGTCGCCATTGACACCCCTGATCTGGCCCGCGCTCAGGCGCTGGCGCACAAGGTCCGCCACCATGTCGGGGGGCTGAAGCTGGGGCTGGAGTTTTTCTGCGCCCACGGCGCGACAGGCGTGCGCGAGATGGCGCATATCGGTCTGCCCATCTTCCTTGACCTCAAGCTGCACGACATCCCCAATACGGTGGCCAAGGCGGTTCAGGCGCTCGGTCCGCTTGCCCCTGCCATCCTGACGGTCCATGCCAGCGGCGGGCGCGCGATGCTGGAGGATGCGAAGGCGGCCGCGCCCACAGGGACCAAGGTGGTCGCCGTTACCATGCTGACCAGCCTTGACGCGAGCGACCTCGCCGAAACCGGCGTCATCGGCTCGCCGGCCGATCATGTCCGTCGCCTGGCCGACCTGGCTGCCGAGGCGGGTGTAGACGGCATCGTCTGCTCAGGCGAAGAGGTCGCGGCGGCAAAGAGATCGTGGCCGAAAGGCTTTTTCGTCGTTCCTGGCGTGCGCCTGGCCGATAGCGTGATCGGCGACCAGAAGCGCGTCGTCACGCCGCGCGCGGCTGTCGATGCCGGGGCCTCGATCCTGGTCATCGGCCGTCCGATCACCCAGGCGGAAGACCCCGACGCCGCCGCGCGGGCGATCGCGGGCACGCTCTAAGCACGTTTTTCGGACCCTCCCATTCGGGAAACGATCATGTCGACCACTGCCAAGATCTGCGGATTGACGACGCCCGCCACGCTCGACGCCGCCCTGGGCGGTGGGGCAAGCCATGTCGGTTTCGTCTTCTTCCCCGCCTCGCCCCGCCACCTCACCTTCGATGTCGCGGCGGGATTGGCCGGGCGGGTGCCCGATCACGTTCAGCGGGTCGGCGTATTCGTAGACCCCGACGATCAGCTTCTTGAGGCGGCGGTGCGCGCCGGGATGCTGGACGCGATCCAGCTTCACCGCACGGCCCCGGCGCGTGTCGCCGCGATCCGCTCAAAGTTCGACCGGGAAGTCTGGGCGGCGGTCGCGATCAAGCTGCGCGCCGATGTCGAGAAAGCCCGAGACTATGCGGGGGCGGCAAGCCTAGTCCTTTACGATGCCAAGACCCCGGACGACGCATCCCTGCCCGGCGGCATGGGCCTGCGCTTCGACTGGAGTCTGCTCGACGGAGTCCGCCATCCGCTGCGTTGGGCGCTTTCGGGCGGCCTGGACGCCGGTAACATCGCCGAGGCGATCCGCCGAACCGGCGCGCCGTTGGTCGACGTATCCTCGGGTGTCGAGAGCGCGCCGGGCGTCAAGGATATGGACAAGATCGCGACGTTCCTTAAAGCCGTTGCGACAAATCAGTGACAGGATCGTTTGCAGGCTTCGCCACGCAACGCCCAAGGGATACGAGATGAACGCCCCCAACTCCTTCCGCGCCCAGCCCGACGAGCGCGGCCATTTCGGTGACTATGGCGGCCGCTACGTCGCCGAGACCCTGATGCCGCTGATCCTCGACCTGGAACGCGAATACCGCGCATCGCAGGTTGATCCGGCATTCAAGGCCGAGTTCGACAGCCTGATGACCCATTATGTCGGGCGCCCTAGCCCGATGTATTATGCCGAGCGTATGACCGAGATGCTGCGCAACAGCGCCCCCGAGGGCAAGGGGCCGAAGGTCTATTTCAAGCGCGAGGAACTGAACCACACCGGCGCGCACAAGATCAACAACTGCATCGGCCAGATCCTGCTCGCCAAGCGGATGGGCAAGACCCGCATCATCGCCGAGACGGGCGCGGGCCAGCATGGCGTGGCGACCGCGACCGTCGCGGCGCGTTTCGGCCTGCCCTGCACCATCTTCATGGGCGCGCGTGATATCGAGCGGCAGGCTCCCAACGTCTTTCGCATGAAGCTGCTCGGCGCGGAGGTGCATTCGGTCACTTCGGGCGCACAGACGCTCAAGGATGCGATGAACGAGGCGCTGCGTCACTGGGTCGCCAATGTTCACGACACCTTCTACATCATCGGCACGGCGGCGGGTCCGCACCCCTATCCGGAGATGGTCCGTGACTTTCAGTCGGTGATCGGCACGGAGTCGCGTGCGCAGATGCTGGAGGCGGAAGGCCGTCTGCCCGATCTGCTGGTCGCGGCGGTCGGTGGCGGCTCGAACGCGATCGGCATGTTCCACCCGTTCCTCGACGATCCCGACGTGAAGATGCTGGGCATCGAGGCAGCGGGCCATGGCCTCGCCACTACCCAGCATGCCGCCAGCCTCACCGGCGGCAAGCCGGGCATCCTGCACGGAAACAAGACCTATCTGCTGCAGGACGAGGACGGCCAGATCGCCGAGGCGCACTCGATTTCGGCGGGCTTGGATTATCCAGGCATCGGGCCGGAGCATAGCTGGCTGAACGACACCGGCCGCGTCGTCTATGAGGGCATTACCGATAGCGAGGCGCTCGACGCTTTCCAGCTCTGCTGCAAGATCGAGGGGATCATCCCCGCGCTGGAAAGCAGTCACGCCTTGGCCGGGCTCATCAAGAAGGCCCCGACGATGGACCGCGACCAGATCGCGCTGGTCAACATCTCTGGTCGGGGCGACAAGGATATCTTCACCGTCGCCGACGCGATGGGAGTGAAGATGTGAGCCGGATCGCCGATGCCTTTGCGGCCTGCTCTGATGCAGGCCGCGCCGCGCTCGTCGCTTTCGTGACGGCGGGCGATCCAACGCCGGCCGACACCGCCGCGATCCTCGACGCGCTGGTCGACGGGGGCGCGGATGTGATCGAGCTGGGGATGCCCTTCACCGATCCGATGGCCGATGGTCCTGCGATCCAGAAGGCCAATATCCGCAGCCTCGGCGCAGGTACGCGCACCGCCGATGTGCTCGCGATCGCCAAGTCGTTCCGCGAACGCCATCCGTCGGTGCCGCTGATCCTGATGGGCTATGCCAATCCGATGACGGTGCGCGGCGCCGAATGGTTTGCCGATGCGGCGGCCGAAGCGGGGGTAGACGGCGTGATCTGTGTCGACGTGCCGGCGGAGGAGGACGATGCGCTGGGCGTGGCGCTTCGGGCCAAGGGTGTGGCGTCGATCCGGCTCGCCACTCCAACCAGCGACGCCGCGCGCCTGCCGGCCATTTTGACGGGCGCGGACGGATTTCTCTATTATGTCTCGGTCGCGGGTATCACTGGCCAGCAACAGGCGGCGCAAGCCTCGATCGAGGATGCGGTCGCGCGGCTGAAGGCGGCGACCCGTTTGCCGGTTGCGGTCGGCTTCGGCGTCCGCACGCCGGAACAGGCGGCGGCGATCGGTCGCGTGGCCGACGGCGTCGTCGTCGGCTCGGCGATTGTTGATCTGGTGGGCGAGCATGGCGCATCTGCCCCCGCCCCGGTCCGCGCCTATATTCAAACCCTGTCGTCGGCACTGGCCGATGCACGCAAGGAACTCGCATGAGCTGGCTCAACAGCGTCCGCAACGTCATCCCCTTCGTCGTCAAGAAGGAGACGCCCGATCATCTCTGGCACAAGTGCAAGGGATGCGGGCAGATGGTCTTCACCAAGGAACTGGAAGACAATCTGAACGTCTGCCCGAAATGCGACCATCACGACCGCATCGGGCCGAAGGCGCGTTTCCGGCATCTGCTTGATGAAGGCAGCTGCAACGAACTGCCCGCCCCCAAGGTGCCGGAGGATCCGCTCAAGTTTCGCGACTCCAAGCGTTATGCCGATCGCCTGAAGGCGGCGCGGACCAGCGCTGCCGAAACCGACGCGCTGGTCAACGCCCGCGGCACCATCCTGGGCCACAAGGTCGTGATCGGCGTACAGGACTTCGCCTTCATGGGCGGCTCGATGGGCCTGGCGGTCGGCGAGGCATTCGTGCGCGGCGTTGAGGCGGCGATCGCCGATCACTGCCCCTATGTCATCTTCACCGCGTCGGGCGGCGCACGGATGCAGGAGGGCATTCTCAGCCTGATGCAGATGCCGCGTACCACTGTCGCGATCCAGATGCTGCACGATGCGGGCCTGCCCTATATCGTCGTGCTGACCGATCCGACCTCGGGCGGCGTGATGGCGGCCTATGCGATGCTGGGCGACGTTCAGATTGCCGAGCCCAAGGCCACGCTGGCCTTTACGGGCCGCCGGGTGATCGAGAACACGATCCGCGAGAAGCTGCCCGATGATTTCCAGACGTCGGAATATTATCTGGATCACGGGATGCTCGACATGGTCGTCCATCGCCGCGACCTGCGCGAGCGTCTGGCGACGGTCATCGGCTATCTGACCGGATCGCGTCAGGCTGCCTGAGCCGTCGCCTTTTCGCACCGATCGCATTAGGGGGCGGGCCGAGAGGTCCGCCTCTTTCATATCCGCTTTCCAAGAGACCGGCCGATGCCCGACCATGCCCGTTCCGATCATCCGGCCGTCCAGGCGCAACTCGACCGGCTGTGGCGCCTGTCACCGGGCGCCGACATATTAGGGCTGGAGCGGATCACCACCTTGCTCGCGCGGCTGGGCGATCCGCAGCAGCATCTGCCACCGGTCTTTCACGTCGCAGGAACCAATGGCAAGGGATCGACCTGTGCCTTTTTGCGCGCGGCGATCGAGGCATCCGGGCAAAGCGTTCATGTCTATTCCAGCCCCCACCTCGTCCGCTTCAACGAGCGGATAAGGCTGAACGGCCATTTGATCGGCGACGAGGCGCTGGCGTCGGTACTCGAGGAAGTGCTGGTCCATGCCGAGGGGATCGGCGCAAGCTTTTTCGAGGTGACGACCGCCGCCGCGTTCCTGTGCTTTGCTCGTACCCCGGCTTCGGCGGCGATTATCGAAGTGGGCCTGGGCGGGCGCCTCGATGCGACCAATGTCCTGCCGCCGCCCGCCGTCTGTGGCATCGCCGCGCTCGGCATCGACCATGAGGCGTTTCTCGGGCCCAAATTGGCGGGCATCGCGCGCGAAAAGGCGGGGATCGCAAAGCGGGGTACGCCGCTCGTCACCATGGATTATGCGCGCCCCTTGCGCGAGGCGATTGCCGAGGTCGCGGCGGCGGCGGGCGCGCCGGTCTTTGCGCGAGGGCAGGCCTGGTCGAGCGCTTCGGCCCGGTACGCAGTGACCTATGAGGACGAACAGGGACAACTCACCCTGCCCCGACCGAGCCTAACGGGCGGACACCAGTCGCGCAATCTGGCGCTGGCCGTCGCAATGCTGCGGCATCAGCAGGCGGTCCTAATCCCCGGAGAGGCGATGAAGCGGGCTGCGAGCGGCGCGCAATGGCCCGCGCGGATGCAGCTGCTGGCGCCCGGCCCGCTTACTGCAAACCTGCCCAAAATGACCCAATGTTGGCTCGATGGTGCGCATAATCCTTCTGCGGCGACACCGATTGCGCGGACCATGGCGGGATGGCGCGTGGAGGGAGCGACCGCGCTGGTGCTGGGAATGCTGGCGAACAAGGAGGCTGGTCCCGTTCTCGAAAAGCTGGGTGGCATGGTCGACTTGATCGTCACGGTGCCGGTCCCGGATCACGCCTGCCACCCGCCCGAAAGCCTCGCCAGCCACGCGCGCGCGCTCGGCTTGACGGCATTCACAGCCAGCGATCCCGCCCATGCGCTGACAACGATCGCCCAGCGCTTGGAAAATCCGGCACACGTCCTGATCGCGGGGTCGCTCTACCTCGCCGGGCAGGTCCTGAGCCAGAATGACGAGGCGCCGCAATGACGCGACGAGCGGATGGCCACACCGCCCTCATTTGCGATTGACTATCAATAGCGACCGTCTAGCATGGGGCCGTAATCACGGAGTCCCCGCCGATGGCCGAAACTACGACCCTAGCCGCAGTCCTGCCTCACATGCTGCCGGCCTGTCCGCACGCCCGGATCGCGCTGTTTGCGATACGTCGTATGGGCGCGCACGGACTGGCGGATGCACGGGCTACCCACACGCTATTCACGATGTTCGGACAGGACTTCCGGCGTCCCCTCGTCCTGATGCGCGCTTTGATGGCGGATCTGGCGTCCCATGCGTCTGGCCAGATCGCCATCGCGCCGTGTTGCTGCGCGCGGATGACGGTGGCGGAGGCCGCCCTCATCACCATCCTTGCCCAGTTGGAAATTGCGCCGCAAAAGGCGCGCTTCCTGATGGTCGATCTGCTTGGAATCCGGCATGTCGATGGGGTGTTGGCGAGCGCCGCCGCCGTCGGCGCCGCTTTCGCCGATGAGGGGCGGCCGATCAGCTACTGACCGGCGAGCCGCGATGGGCGTCGCCTTCACCATCGGTGCCCGCGCTGCCGATCGAGCGATCGACCAGGCCCGACCGCGCCATCCACCAGAACAGGGCGATGCCAGGGACCGCTACCGCAGTGGTCAGCAAATAGAAATCGACATAACCGAATTCTTCGACCAACGCGCCTGCCGTCGTCCCGCTCAGGATACGCCCGACGACGCTGGCCGCCGCCGAGATCAAGGCATATTGTGCTGCGGTGAAGCGCAGGTCGGTCAGGGCCGAGAAATAGGCAACCACGGTAACGCCACCGATCCCGCTCGAAAAATTCTCGAACCCGATCGCACCGGCCATACCCCAGTTGGAATGGCCCAGCCCGGCCAGGCCTGCGAAGGACAAGTTCGATACCGCCATCAGAACGAGGCTGATCAATACCGATCGCTTCATCCCAAGTCGCGCATAGAGCACGCCGCCGACGAACACGCCGATCAACAGCGCCCAGAAGCCGACGCCCACATCGTACAGCGCGATCTCGTCCTTGGTGAACCCGAGGTCGTTGAACAGGAGACGGAAGGTCAGGTTGGCAAGCGTGTCGCCGATCTTGTGCACCAGGATAAAGGCCAGGATGATCAGTGCGCCCTGGCGGCGGAAGAACTCGGCAAAGGGCCCGACCACCGCCCTGACGATCCCCTCGGTCGGACGTGTGGCGGTGATCTCATTATGGCGGGCAGGCTCACCCATGACGAGTGCCGTGACCACGGCGGGCAGAGCGAAGGCGCAGCTGACCATATAGGCCACACTCCACCCCGCACGGGTCGCGATGACCAGCGACAGCGAAGCGACCAGCGCCGATCCGATCCGCCAGCCATATTGCCCCATGCCCGCGCCTACGCCGAGCTGGCGCGGCTCCAGCAATTCGATGCGATAGGCATCAATCACGATGTCGAAGGTCGCTCCCGCGATACCGAGCGCGATGGCGGCCATCGCCGTCTGCGCCAGCGATACGCGCGGATCGGCAAGGCCCAGCCCGATCGCAGCGACGCAAACCAGGGCCGCCACCACCAGCAGCCAGGAGACGCGTTGGCCGAGCCGGTGAAGGACGGGAATCTTGACCCCCTCGACGATCCAGGCCCACAGCCATTTGAGATTATAGGCGAGGATGACCAGCGCGAAGGCCGTAACGCTCTTCTTCTCGATCCCCGCCTCGGCCAGGCGACTGGCCAGCGTGGCGTTTATCATGGTCAGCGGGAAAGCGGAGGATATGCCGAGGGCCAGCGAAGCCAGCGGCGCGGGCTCGACATAGGGCCGCACTCCATCCCACCACCGCCCACTCGCCATATGATAACCGTCCCGCCTATCGGAAAGCGGGGACCGTATAAGGCTTGGCCACCAGGGGCAACGGGGGCCAGCGATCAGGCGCGGGCAAACAGACGAAAGCCCGAGGGCAGCCGACTCGGCGGCTTGCCTGCGCGGCGTTCCTCGATCGCGTCGATAGCGCCCAGCAATTCGCGTGAGCCAAAGGGTTTCATCAGGATCCCTTCGGCGAGTTGCTCTACCCCGTCGGGGGGCGTGCCTGTGATGAACAGGACGGGAATGTTGCGGGCATGGGCAGCACGGGCGACGTCCACTCCGCTGCCATCCGCCAGCCGGACGTCGGCCAGGACCAGATCGATATCGGCACCGCCATCGATCAGCGTGACCGCCTTGCTGACCCGGTCGACGGTACCGACCACCTCGTAATCGGCGTCGGTCAGGACGTGTTCGGTGTCGAACGCGACCAGCGGCTCGTCCTCGACGACGAGCAGCTTGACCAGCTGTCGTTTCTTTCGTCCGAAGAATCTCATCCCTTTACCGGCCTGTCTCTGCTGCCCCACTCGCTCGCGTAACGCTTTGTCAGCCTGAAACGACGCAATTAATTTCCTTTGGTCAACACCCTATGTATCAGCGTCGATCATGACATCAGATCAACGTATAGCCAAACTGCTTGCGCGGGCCGGCGTGGCGTCGCGCCGCGAGGTCGAGCGGATGATCGCGGACGGGCGGATCGCGCTGAATGGCGTGGCGATCGACACTCCCGCGACACTCCTGTCCTCGCTCGATGGCGTGACCGTCGACGGCAAGCCCGTAGCGGCGCCCGAACCGACCCGGCTGTTCCTGTACAACAAGCCCAACGGCCTGCTCGTCACCGAGCGCGATCCCAAGGGGCGGCCGAGCATCTATGATCGCCTGCCGCCCGGACTGCCGCGACTGGTGCCCGTGGGGCGGCTCGACCTCAATACCGAGGGACTGCTGCTGCTGACCACGGACGGGGGGTTCAAGCGCCAGCTGGAACTGCCCGCGACCGGTGTCGAGCGCACCTATCGTGCCCGGGCATATGGCGAGGTCAGTCAGGCGCAATTGGAGGAACTGATCCACGGAATTGAGATTGACGGCATCCGCTACGGCCAGATCGACGCCAATCTGGAACGGCGGACGGGCGCCAATGTCTGGATCGAGATGACGCTGCGCGAAGGCAAGAATCGCGAGGTCCGCCGCGTCCTCGAACATCTGGGGCTTCAGGTCAGCCGGTTGATCCGGCTTCGTTACGGCCCGTTCGTGCTGGATGAACTGCCCGTCGGAGAAATTGGCGAGGTGAAGGGGCACGACATCGTCGAGTTCCGACGGTCACTGGCGGGCGGCATTCCGGCCGATGCGATCAAGCCGACCAAGCCCAAGCCCGGCTTCCGTACCCCGCCTGCCCGGGTCGCGAGCGAGCCCGCGTCTCGCGGGGCTTTTGTGAAGGCGCCGGGCGGGACCAGCGGCCAGCCTAAGCCGCTGGAGCGCAAGGCGCCGGGCGAGCGGAGCGGCCGTGACCATGGTCGCCCGGCATCGTCCCATGCCAATGATCGCCCCGCCCGCGACGGCGTCCGTTCCGATCGTCCGCGTCAGGGTGCCAAGCCCTATGCGAAGTCTCCGACCGGTGAGCGCGCCGGCTTCGGCGGACAGCGGCCGTCACGCCATGATGATCGCGCCGATCGGCCCGCGCGCGACGGCATTCGCTCCGACCAAACGCGTCGGGATGCCAAGCCTTTTGCCAAATCCTCCCCTGCAGGTGAGCGTTCCGACTCCGGCGGACCGCGCTCGTCTCGACCCGAGAGTCGCAGCGAGCGGCCTGGCCGGCCGTCGCGGGGGCCGCAGGGCGCACCCGCCCGGCCAGGCGGCCCCTCACAGCCCAACCCGCGTGGAGGACGTCCGGGCGGGGGCGGCTCCCGTCGTGGCGGGCCGGGAGGGCGCCGCTGATGCGCGTGATCGCCGGACAGTGGCGCGGGCGTCCGCTTATCGCTCCCAAGGGTGACGTTACCCGCCCGACCGCCGACCGGACGCGGGAAGCGCTGTTTTCGATGCTCGCGGCGCGGTTGGGCGATTTCGAAGGGCTGGCAGTCGGTGATTTCTTCGCGGGTTCCGGCGCGCTGGGAATCGAGGCGCTTTCGCGTGGCGCCGCATCCTGCCTGTTCGTCGAACAGGATCGCGCGGCGCTCGATGCGCTGCGCGCCAATCTGGCCAAGCTGGAGGCGAAGGGCGATGTCCGGGCCGCCTCGGTGATGGCGCTAGGCCCTGCCCGTGCGCCGCTCGACCTGATCCTGATGGATCCCCCCTATGCGACGGGTGCCGGCAGCGTTGCACTGGACAAGCTGGCCCGGCTCGGCTGGGTTGGGGCCGGCACCTGGGTCAGCATCGAGACGGCCAAGCAGGAGGAGGTGGAGGTCGCAGGCTTTACCGTCGACGCCTCGCGTGTTCATGGCAAGGCGCGCCTGACACTGTTGCGTCAGGCCTGATCGCTGATCCTGCCGCGCATCAGCGTGAGTCCGGCGAGGCTGAGCAGACCGGCAGCGACCAGATAGCCGCCCACGAAGTTCAGCCCGCCGCGCTCGGTCAACGCCTGCGCGGCAATGGGCGCGAGCGCGCCGCCGATGATGCCCCCCAGGTTGAAGGTCATCGACACGCCGGTATAGCGCACGCCGGCCGGAAACAGCGCGGGCAGCCAACCGCCGAGCGGCCCATAGGCGAAACCCATGACGAACAGCGCCAGCGCGAGCCAAACGAAAACGATCGTAAGCGATCCCGATCCCAGCATCGGCCCCATCACGATCCCGACCAGCACGCAACCCGCGAAACCCAGCCGCAGCATCAGCGGCGCGCCGTGTCGATCGGCCATGACGCTCGACACGACCACACCCAGCGCCAGGAACAGGATGGCGGCGAGCTGAATGCCCAGGAAAGCCTCGCGGGGATAGCCGAGCACCGTGGTGCCATGCCCCAGCGCAAAGGCGGTCGCGAGGTAGAAGATCGCGAAACAGGCAACCACCCCGCCCGTCCCCGCCAGCAGCGCGCGACCATGCCCTTGCAGCAGCGTGGCGATGGGAACCCGGGGCAAAGCCTCGGCCTTCTTCGCCTGGGCAAAGTCGGGCGTCTCGGTCAGGCGCAGGCGCACCCACAGGCCCAGCAGCACCAATACCGCGCTGGCCAGGAACGGTAGGCGCCAGCCCCAGGTGCGGAATTGCTCGTCGGTGAGGATCAGGCCCAGGATCAGAAAGAAGCCGTTGGCGAGGATGAAGCCCACCGGCGCGCCAAGCGGCGGGAACATGCCCCAGCTGTTGCGTCGGCCGGGCGGCGCATTCTCCACTGCGAGGAGTGCTGCCCCGCCCCATTCACCGCCCAGACCCAGCCCTTGGCCCAGGCGTGCGATGCATAGCAGGAGGGGCGCGATCCAGCCGGCCTGTGCATAGGTCGGCAGGAAGGCAATGGCGACGGTCGAGCCCCCCATCAGCATCAGGCTGACCACCAAGGTCGATTTCCGGCCCACCCGGTCGCCGAAATGCCCGAAGGCAATGGCCCCCACCGGCCGTGCGATGAAAGCCAGGCCGAAGCTGGCATAGGACAGCAGCAGTTGCGCCGCCGCCGAGGATGCCGGAAAGAACAAGGGGCCGAAGACGAGCGAGGCCGCCGTCGCATAAATATAGAAATCGTAGAATTCGACCGCCGTGCCGGTCAGGCTGGCCAGCAGGATATGGCGGTGTGACGGAGGCGATCCTTGGGTCATGGTTCGCTCGTGCAGAAGCGGAGCGACTCCGTAAAGACCCTGCCGCCCGATTTTGCCGGTCAGTTCGCGATCGCACCCGCCAATTGCAGCAGCAGCCAGTAAAGCGTGCCCGACAACAGCATCGCAGCGGGCAGCGTCAGGACCCAGGCCAGAACCATGTTGCGGATCGTGCGGAATTGCAGACCCGAACCATTGGCGACGGATGCACCCGCGACGCCCGACGTCAGAATATGGGTCGTCGATACCGGACGGCCCACCAATTCCGCGCCGAAGATTGTCGCGGCCGTCATCAGCTCCGCCGCCGCGCCCATGCCATAGGTCAGGTGCGTCTTGCCGATCCGCTCACCGACCGTCACGACAATCCGGCGCCAACCGACCATCGTGCCCAGGCCTAGCGCGAGCGCGACCGTGACCTTCACCCAAAGGGGGATGTATCGGGTCCCGCGTTCCAGCGCCCCGGCGTAAGCGCTGAGCGATTCGATTTCAGCAGCGGTGAAGCGCCGCTTGGCCGCTTCGCTCTTGGCCACCATGCGGGTGGTGTCCAGGACCAGGTACATGTCGTTGCGAAGGTTGGGCACGACGGCGGCCGGTACGCGGCTGAACGTGCCGTAATTCTCGATCCGCTGGCCAATATCCCGCGACAGGACGGAAAGCCCGGTATAGACCTGCGGCGTGTCGATCGTCCGGGCGCGAACGCCAGCGACGACCGCCTGCCGCGCGCGATCCACCGAAACCTGGCCCGGCGCGCCATGAGCGACATAGGCCGCGGCGGCGACTTCGGCGTTCCGCGCGAAAGCAGGCATCGCGCTTTCGGGCAGCGTACGGTTCAGGGCATAGGCTGTGGGGGCGCAACCGATCAGTATCAGCATGATGAGCCCCATCCCCTTCTGCCCGTCATTGCCGCCATGTGCAAAGCTGACCGCGGTGCAGGTGAAGATCAGAAGGGCACGAATGCCCCGGGGCGGAGGCGTATTGCCCTCCGGTTCGCGATACAGCTGCTTGTCGCGCAGGAACCGCTTCATGACGAGGAGCAGCATCAGTGCGCCGGCGAAACCGACCAAGGGGCTGAACAGCAGCGCGGACAGCACCTTCTGCACCTGCGCCATGTCGACGCCCGAGGTACCCGGAATGTTCGACAGCAATTGGTTGGCCAGCCCGACGCCCAGAATCGACCCGATCAGCGCATGGCTGGACGAATTGGGCAATCCGACCGCCCAGGTCGTCAGGTTCCACAGCACGGCCGCGAGCAGCAGCGCGAAGATCATTGCGAACCCGCCCGCCGAGCCGACATGCAGCATCAAGTCGATCGGCAACAGGGTGATGATGGAATAGGCGACGGCACCGCTCGACGTCACGACGCCGAGGAAATTGAAAAAGCCAGACCAGACCACCGCCAGCGGTGCAGGCATCGAGTGGGTATAGATGACCGTCGCGACCGCATTGGCGGTGTCGTGAAAACCGTTCACGAACTCGAAGCCGAGCGCGATCAGTAGTGCCAGTCCCAGAAATGCGAAGACCCCGATCGCCATCGGCTCGCCGACGCTCGCCGTGTCCGCCGCGACGCTATAGCCCGCATAGGCAAGGCCGCCGACCAGCAGGGCGGCAAACACCCAGCGGCCCATGGGGTGAAGCCCGGCATCGAGACGGGGTCCTCGAACGCGTGATTGGGATTGGCCACCGGCGAGCGCATAGGATGTCATGACCAAATCGGGTTGCGCCTTTCCGGTGACATTTTGATGACGACGGCCCTGCCTTGAAGTGCGGCCGGGCGGCTCACCCGCCGCCCGGCCGCGAGCCGTCCAGATCTCAATTCTTGCTGGCGAGCGCGACCGGCGCCGTCGATAGCGCGGCGACCTTTGTCGTGGCGTCCGCCATCATTTCCCGACGGCAGCGCGAAACGTCGAGATTTCGGCGCAGATCGACCGTCACCGGGCCGCACGCCATCATCGTGGCGCGACGAATACGGGCATGCAATTGCGCCCGATGATCCGCGCGGTGGAGATCGAGGTCGGCGTGACGGACGGTAACGGTCACAGGCTCGCGCATTTCGGTCTGCGCCGCGACGGACACGAAAAGAGAAGCCGCCATGGCGGCCGCCGTGAACATCTTCATCGGTGTAGCTCCTGCATCGGGTCATGCCCGTCACGGCGGCATGGACGTTGTCGAACCGCCCTGCCGCTCGCCGGCACGCCAGAGCCTCTAGGCATCCGACATGTCGCTTTCGCGTCGGGCAAAAGACGGCCGGATGACGAGTCCCGCAGTGAAACAATGCCGGGCCATGATCTCGAGTGGTTGCCCCAATTGCAAACGTTCCCTAACTGTTCGCGATGACCGTCGCTCCCCATGATCCCGCCGCTTCGCTGGCCGACTATCCCTATCTGCGTTCGCTGAACCCGGCGCAGCGCGAAGCGGTGTTGACGACCGATGGCCCGGTCCTGGTCTTGGCGGGTGCGGGGACAGGCAAGACAGCGGCGCTGACCGCGCGGCTGGGGCATCTGCTCTATACCCGAAAGGCTTGGCCTTCGGAGATCCTGTCCGTCACCTTCACCAATAAGGCCGCACGCGAAATGCGCGAGCGCGTGGGGCGGCTGGTCGGCGATGCCGTGGAAGGGATGCCCTGGCTGGGTACCTTCCACGCGATCGGTGCCAAGATGCTGCGCCGTCATGCCGAACTGGTCGGGCTGCAGTCGAACTTCACCATCCTCGACACCGACGACCAGTTGCGGCTGCTCAAGCAATTGATCGTCGCGGCGGACATCGACGAGAAGCGGTTCCCGGCACGCGCGCTAGGCGGCCTGATCGACGAGTGGAAAAACAAGGGGCTGGTGCCCGCAGACATCGATGCGGGCGAGGCCGAGCGTTACGCCAACGGCCAGGGCGCCGAACTCTATCGCCAATATCAGGAACGGCTACGCAGCGTGAATGCCTGCGATTTCGGCGATTTGCTCCTTCACATGCTGACCGTCCTCAAGACGCATCGTGACGTGCTGGAGCATTATCAGCAGCGTTTCCGCTACATCATGGTGGACGAGTATCAGGACACCAACAGCGTTCAGTATCTCTGGCTGCGGCTCCTGGCGCAGGCCCGCAAGAACATCGCCTGCGTCGGCGATGACGACCAGTCCATCTATTCGTGGCGCGGCGCGCAGGTCGAAAACATCCTGCGGTTCGAACGGGACTTTCCCGGCGCGAAGGTGATCCGGCTGGAGCAAAATTACCGGTCGACCCCCCACATCCTGGGCGCAGCTTCGGGTGTCATCGCGAACAATGGCGGGCGACTGGGCAAGACGCTGTGGACCGAACTCGACGTGGGCGAAAAGGTTCGGGTGCTGGGCGTATGGGACGGCCCCGAAGAGGCGCGGCGTGTCGGGGAGGAAATCGAGGCAGCAAAGCGCTCCGGCACCTCCTATGGCGACGTCGCCATTCTGGTCCGCGCCCAGCATCAGACGCGCGAGTTCGAAGACCGCTTCATCGCGATCGGCCTGCCCTATCGGATCGTCGGCGGCTTCCGCTTTTATGAGCGCGCCGAAATCCGCGATGCGCTGGCCTATTTGCGGGTGGTCAATCAGCCGTCGGATGATCTGGCTTTCGAGCGGATCGTCAACGTGCCCAAGCGTGGCTTAGGCGACAAGGCGTTGGCCAAGATCCATCAGCTCGCACGAGCCGAGGGGCTGCCGCTGACCATCGCCTCGGCGCGGATCCTCGATACCGATGAGTTGACCCCGCAGGCACGGCGCAGTCTGGGCAATCTGATCGGCGACATCGCCCGGTGGCGAGACATGGCGCGGGATCTGGCCCATCCCGAACTGGCACGGCAGATGCTGGACGAAAGCGGCTATACCGCCATGTATCAGAACGAGAAGTCGGCGGAGGCGGCCGGGCGGCTGGAGAACCTGTCCGAATTGGTCCGGGCGATGGAGGATTACGAGTCGCTCGGCGCCTTCCTGGAGCATGTGTCGCTGGTGATGGACCGCGACGGGGACCGGCGTGAGCCCGAAGTCACGATCATGACGATCCATGCCGCCAAGGGGCTGGAGTTCGACACGGTCTTTCTGGCGGGTTGGGAAGAAGGGCTGTTCCCATCCCAGCGCGCGATCGATGAGGGAGGCACGCGCAGCCTCGAGGAAGAGCGGCGGCTCGCCTATGTCGCGATCACCCGCGCACGGCGAAAGGCCATCATCCTCCACGCTGCCAATCGCCGCATCTACGGCCAGTGGACGTCGAGCCTGCCAAGCCGATTCGTCGGCGAGCTGCCGCCCGAGCATATCGACAGCGAGACCAGCATGACCGGCGGCGAAAGCCTTTGGCGCGCCAACTGGTCCGAACATGCCGATCCCTTCTCGGATGTCGCGCGCGGCAACGGGCGGGGTCCGGGCTGGCAACGCGCGGCAACGGGGCAGAACGCCACCTCTGGTCGCCCAGCGCGGATCGTCGAGTCGCGCTCGCCTTCGGTCGGGCTCGGGCAGAAGGGGCGCGGCGACCTGCTTGTCGGCGAGCGCGTATTCCACCAAAAGTTCGGCTATGGTGAGATCGCGGCGATCGA
Organism: Sphingomonas zeae; assembly: GCF_014197135.1. Lineage (GTDB taxonomy): Bacteria > Pseudomonadota > Alphaproteobacteria > Sphingomonadales > Sphingomonadaceae > Sphingomonas > Sphingomonas zeae. The sequence continues at coordinate 179,571 of NZ_JACIFA010000003.1, read as the reverse complement.
AGGCAACAAGCTGGAGATCGATTTCGAGCAAGCCGGACGCAAGCGGGTGATGGACAGCTTCGTCACCAAGGGGTGAATTGATGGTCATTCAGGAACCATATCGATTCGCGTCCGTATCGGTCACCTCCCCCGATTGTCGGGGCATGGAAGGGATAGGAACGATGGGCTTTCGTCGTCTGACCATCTTGGCGGTCGCCACTGCCGTTACGATAACGGCTATTCCGGCGACGGCGCAGACCGCTGCTCAGGATGCGCGTTTCCGGGCGGCACAGGCGCGCTTCGACCGGGAATATCAGATCTATCGTCAGGAAGTGGACCTGTACCAGTCCGAGCGCGACCGTGGCGACTATGCCGATGGCGGCTATCGCCCTGCCCCGCCGCCCCCAGAACCCGGACCTGGGGGATATAGGGTCGCCCCGCCGGTTCCCGCCGACGGCTATGACCGCAATGCCGAGCCCTATTATGATCCGGTCGGCGACTATCGCGACGGTTCACAATATCGCGAGCGGGTGCTGCAACCGCAGGACCGGGTCTATGCGGGTACCGATGGCCGCTATTACTGTCGCCGCCCGGACGGCACGACCGGTCTGATCATCGGTGGCGCGGCGGGCGGTATCCTCGGCAATCTGGTCGGTGGGCGCAGCAGCACCATCGCGACGCTGCTCGGCGCCGCTGGGGGCGCGCTGGCCGGTCGTTCGATCGAGCAGAACCAGCTTCGCTGCCGTTAAAGACCGTTACGGGCACCGCGTTTCGATCGAGGCGCGGTGCCTCACTATTCGAAGATCAAGCCGGCTCGACCATCATCAAGGCGGCGCCCTGGTATTTCTCGGCGTCGCGCTCAAACAGCGCACTGGCCGAGAACCGTCGGGGGGTCAGGCGCAGCGCGCCGAGGCCAGCAAGCTTGAACGTGCCCATCTTCTCCTCGCGCGGTGGCTTGCCGTCCCGCTCGATGGTGGTGGCATCGACGTACAATTCGTCATGGCGCGTGAATATCACATGGGGCGCCAGCACTACTTCGCCGCGATTGTACATAGCAGACACCGCCTGCATCTTGACGATCGCTTCGAAGATGATGGCGGGAGCGCCTGCCGCCGGTTCAGCCGGACGGCGCTCGGTCGTCGTCATGTCGGTCATCCCCTGCATTTGCCGATCCTGTGGCAACGCAGCAAGAGCCTTATTGCCCCATGGGTCAAGGAAAAAGCCGGGCGCGCGTCACGCCCGGCCCCTTCGGCTATGGTTTGGGCGCATCCATCAGCTTTTGGGCGAAATAAACCATCTGCTGAGCGCTTAGCCGCGCACCTTGCGCGATGTCGGCATCACCCGAATGGCCGCCTGCCGTATCCTCGTAAAAAAGATAGGGTATGCCATATTCCGACAGGCGGGCGGCGAACTTGCGCGCGTGTTGGGGGCCGACACGATCGTCCTTGGTAGTCGTCCAGATATAGGCTTCCGGATAATCGACGCCCTTACGGACATTGGCATAGGGCGAAATCTTGCGCAGGAACGCGGCCTCCTCGGGCACGTCGATCGAGCCATATTCGTCTTTCCAGGAATTGCCCGCCGCGATCTTCTGGTATCGGACCATGTCGAGCAGCGGCACCTGGATCGTAACGGCCTTCCACAACTCGGGATGCTGGGTCAGTTCGACGCCCATCAACAGGCCGCCGTTCGAACCGCCATAGATGCCCAGCTTCTGCGAACTGGTGATCTTGCGCGCGAACAGGTCCTTCGCGACCGATGCGAAGTCGTCATAGATGATCTGGCGCTTGGTCTTGCGGCCCGCGTCATGCCATTTCGGCCCGAACTCGCCGCCGCCCCGGATATTGGCGAGCACGAACGCTCCGCCCCGCTCGGTCCAGATCTTGCCGGTCGAACCCAGATAATAGGGGAGCCGAGCGATCTCGAACCCGCCGTAAGCGGTCATCAGGGTCGGTGTCGTCCCATCGAGTTTGGCGCCCTTTGGCAGCACGACGAAGTAGGGAATCTTGGTCCCGTCGGTTGAGGTCGCCTCATATTGATGCACCGTGGTGCCGGCCGCGTCGAAACGGGCGGGCAGTGTCTTCAGCACCTGCGGCGTACCCGGACGGCTGGCGTCGAAGCGCGACAGGACGGTCGGGGTCGTGAAGCCCGACGTCGACAGATAGACGGTGTCGGAACGGTCACTGGTGCTGGCCACATCGACCGTCATGTTGTCGGGCACCGGCACCGCCGTCGCGGACCAGCCATTGCCGGTCGGGGCGAAGACGCGCGCTCGGCCCCGGACGTTGTCGATATAGGTGACGACAACCCGATCCTTGGTGGTCGAAACGCCCTCTACGGCTTGACGATCGGTCGGTGTGAACAGCGCGCGTGGCGTGATTTGCCCCGCTTCCAGTTCGGACAGCGGCGCCCATACGACCGAGCCTGCGGGATGCTGACCCCAGGCATCGCTGGTCTGAAAGATCACCCGGCCGTCGACCATTCCGCTGGGAAAGGCGCGGGCGGGCATCGTGATGGGCGTGGCGCCGCTGGTCGGTGTCCAAAATAGCTTGCTGCCGCCGAAGAAGGTCTGCCGCCGTTCGATAACGACGGCGCGGTTGCCCTTCGCATCGGTCAGGACGCTGGCATAGGTTCCCAGTTCGTCGGTCGGTGCGCCGCGGAAAATCTCGGTCGCCCGGTCGAGCGGTTGGCCGCGTTTCACCATCTTGACGACAAAGGGATAGCTGGACTGGGTGAGCGTCCCCTGCCCCCAGTCACGGCTGACCAGCAGCGTATCCTTGTCGAGCCACGCTGCACCCTGTTTCGAGGTGGAGAGGCGGAATCCGTTCGGCACGAATTGTCCCGTTTCCAGGTCGAACTCGCGATACTCGATCGCGTCTTCGCCACCCTCCGACAAGGCGATCAGGCACAGTCGATCCTCGGGGCTGAGACAGCTCAAGCCCTTCCAGACCCATTTCTTCCCCTCCGCCTTGCTGAGCGCATCAAGGTCGAGCAGCGTCGTCCATTTCGGGTTGGCGGAGGCATAGTCGGCCTCGGTCGTCCAGCGCCAAAGGCCCTGCGGATGGTCGGCATCGCGCCAGAAATTGACGATCCGGCCGTAAAGCTGGCCGGGCATCGGAATGCGGTCCTTGGCCGACGCGATGGCGAGCGCTTCGGCATAGAAGGTCTGGTAGCGCGGATCGTTCTGAAGACGAGGCAGGGTCTTGGCATTCTCCGCCTCGACCCAGGCAAGCGGCTTCGCTCCGTCCTTGTCCTCCAGCCAGATATAGGGATCGTTTTCGGTCATCGGGCTCATCTGGGCCATGGCAGCCCCTGCCACAAGCTGTCCGGCCAGCATCGTGCCCGCCAGCAGTCCACGCCATCCCCGCATTCCGTCATGCTCCGTCTCATTCGCGAATGACGGGAATGTGACTTCATCACGTGGCTCTGGCAATGCTCGGTCGCCGTTTTATTGCGGCCTGGATTGGCCCCATGCCGAGAGGGGGAAGGCGTCTGCAACGCGCTCCGCAACCGCCGGGCATACGGAACGGCTATCGCATCGACCCGTTCAACCCGCGCAGAACCGACCGAAATGTTCAGGAGCAGACGATGCCTTATGTGAAGACCCGCGACGGCACCGACATCTATGTCAAGGACTGGGGCGAGGGCCGCCCCGTCGTATTGCTTCATGGTTGGCCGCTGTCTGCCGACATGTGGGATCCGCAGATGATGGCGTTGGCGGAGGCGGGTTTCCGCGCCATCGCCTATGACCGGCGCGGCTTCGGCCGTTCGGGCCAGCCTTGGTCGGGCTACGACTATGATACCTTGTCGGACGATCTGGCCGACGTGCTCGAAGCGACCGGCGCCGAGGACGCAGCGATCATCGGCTTTTCGATGGGCGGCGGCGAAGTGGCCCGGTATATGAGCCGCCATGACGGCAAGGGCGTGATCGCGGCCGGTTTGATCGCCTCCGTCGTGCCGTACATGCCCAAAACGGATGACAATCCGCAAGGCACTGATCAGTCCGTGTTCGACCAGATCGGGCAGAATTTGCGAGATGACCGGGCCAATTTTCTTCGCCACACCTTCTTCAAGCAGTTTTTTGGCGTGGGTTATCTGACCAGCCCGGTCAGCGATGACGTACTCGACTGGGCGACCAGCGTGGCGATGCAGGCGGGGTTGAAGCCAACGCTGGCCTGCGCCGAGGCATTCAGCCAGACCGATTTCCGGCCCGACTTGCCCGCCTTCCGTGTGCCGACGCTGATCGTCCATGGCACGGGCGACCAGACCGTGCCGATCGACCCGGCGGGCCGTGCGGCCGCTGCGGGGATCGCCCATTCGCAGTTGGTGGAATATGACGGTGCGCCGCATGGCCTGAACGTCACGCATGGCGATCGCCTGACCAGCGACCTCCTCACCTTTCTGGGTCGGTAATACGAAAAGGGCAGTCCCGCAGGGCTGCCCTTTTTACTTCAGGGGAACGATGACCTCGTCCGGATGGGCGACGTTCAGTTCCTTGCGGACCATCTCATCCACCATGTCCGGGTTGGCATGATCGGGATCGAGCAGCGCAACCCGGTTCTTCAACACCGTCCGCCGTTTGTCGAGCGCGGCATAATCATGCTCGCGCTTCACCAACTGACGCTGATATTCGCCATAAGCGAGTAGGCCGTTGCGCCCCAGCACCGCGTAGGCGCCGAAGAACGCAACGATCGTCAGGCCAAGGGCGGGCAGCGCGGCCCGCCGCATTGTCCGGATGAAAGGCGACGGTTTCTTGGTCACAGCGGCCATAATGTTACCGACGCCTTTCGATTTCAAGCGCGGATCAAAATATCGCGACCGGCATAGCGCGCCGAGTCACCCAGCTCTTCCTCGATGCGGATCAGCTGGTTGTACTTGGCGAGCCGGTCCGACCGAGCCAGCGAACCCGTCTTGATCTGGCCGCAGTTGGTGGCGACCGCCAGGTCGGCGATCGTCGCGTCCTCGGTTTCGCCCGAACGGTGCGACATGACGGCGGTGTAGCGCGAACGCTGCGCCAGCGACACGGCCTCCAGCGTCTCGGTCAGCGTGCCGATCTGGTTGACCTTCACCAGCAGCGAATTGGCATAACCGCCATCGATGCCCTGCTTCAGGCGCTTCGGGTTGGTCACGAACAGATCGTCGCCGACCAGCTGGACCTTGTCGCCGATCATATCGGTCAGCGCCTTCCAGCCTTCCCAATCGTCCTCCGCCATGCCGTCCTCGATCGACAGGATCGGGTACTGGCGGGTCAGGTTGGCCAGATATTCGGCCATCTCATGACTCGACAGGATCTTGCCCTCGCCCGAGATATTGTACTTGCCGTCCTTGAAGAACTCGGTCGCGGCGCAGTCGAGCGCGATCATCACATCGTCGCCCGGCTTGTATCCCGCCTTCTCGACCGAGGCCATGATGAAGTCGAGTGCTTCGGTGGTCGAGGCGATGTTCGGCGCAAAGCCGCCCTCGTCGCCGACGCCGGTCGCCAGACCCTTTTCGTGCAGCGCCTTTTTCAGCGTGTGGAAGATTTCCGAGCCGCAGCGGACCGCCTCCATGATGTTCGCCGCGCCGACCGGCATGATCATGAATTCCTGGAAATCGATCGGATTGTCAGCGTGTTCGCCGCCATTGATGATGTTCATCATCGGCACCGGCAGCAGATGCGCAGAGACGCCACCGACATACTTATAGAGCGGCAGGCCGCGTGCTTCGGCCGCAGCCTTCGCCGCCGCCAGGCTGACGCCCAGGATCGCGTTCGCGCCCAGCCGGCCCTTGTTCTCGGTGCCGTCCAGTTCAATCATGGTGCGGTCGAGATCGGCCTGATCCTCGGCGTCCATGCCCAGGATCGCGTCGGTGATCTCGTCATTGACCGCCTCGACCGCCGCTTCGACGCCCTTGCCCATCCAGCGAGTCTTGTCGCCGTCCCGCTTTTCGACCGCCTCATGCGCGCCGGTGGACGCGCCCGATGGCACGGCGGCGCGGCCAAAGCTGCCGTCTTCGAGCAGCACGTCCACTTCCACCGTGGGGTTGCCGCGGCTGTCCAGGATTTGACGCGCGTGGATGTCGATGATTGCGGTCACGTAACGATGCTCCTACATCAGCCTTGAAGGTCTCGGCGCGGGCATATCGCGTGACTGTGCGAAGGGCAATTGCGGTAAAAGCATGGAACCGTGCTTCCGGTGCCGGGGTTAAGAGACAAACCGCCCGTTCGTCCGGGCCGAAACGAAAGGGTTCTTCGATGGCTGACACCGACAGCACGTTTCCCGCCGCAGATACCGTCACGCCCGGCTTTGGCGCCAATACCGCGGTCGCTCCCGAAGTGGCCGCGCCCAATGCCGCGATTGGCGCCTCTACCGGTTTGGACACGGACGACTCCAGGCCCAAGGCCGGGCTGGCCGATGCCAAGCAGCAAGTGAAGGACGGCGCCACCAAGTTCCAGCAGCAGGCGGTCGACAAAATTCAGGCGCTGGCTGGCGACGGCAAGGCAAAGGCCGGGTCGGCGCTCGATCAGGTCGCGCAGTTGTTGAACGACGCGGCTGGCCAGGTCGATGAGAAGCTGGGCAGCCAATATGGCCAATATGCCCGCTCGGCCGCCGATACCGTCACGTCGCTGTCGGGGGCGATCAAGGACAAGGACGTCGAGGAACTGCTCGACGACGCTCGCGCGTTCGTCACGAAGAGCCCGGCGGTGGCGATCGGCGTCGCGGCGGCCGTCGGTTTTGCCCTGGCCCGTGTCATCCAGTCGGGTATCGAAACCCGCCAGTCGGCCGACGCCTCCGCGTGACGCGCGTCGTCGAACCCCTGCGGACGGCGGCAACGACCGAGCCGGAGACGCTGACCTCGCTGGTGTCGCAGCTTGTCGATGATGGGCGTTCGTTCATCACTGCCGAAATCGACCTGGCAAAAGCCCGTGCTAGCGACAAAATCGGTCGCTATCGTAGCGCGGCCGTGTTTTTCGGCATCGCGGCAATATTGGGCTTGGCGGCATTGATCGCGCTGCTTGTCGGTCTGATCTTCGCCCTTGCTCCGTCGACCGGCCCGTTTGCCGCGACGCTGATCGTCGTCGGTGTCGTCGTCATCGTCGCAGGAATCTTGGCGATGATGGGCAAGTCCCGTCTGTCGGGGGGTGGTGCATGACCGTCGTAGAGGCTGAAATTCGGGCGGCTGAGGCTCGCGAGCGGCTGAACAACACCGCGTCGCGTATCCAGGCCAAGCTGGAGCCGCAGGCACTGGCGGCCCAGGCGCGTGAGGCGGGCGTGACGGCCGCCAAATGCGGGTTGGAATCCGCCAAGAGCAACCCCGGCGCGGTCGCGGGCGGCGTCGCCGTGCTCGGCCTGCTTCTCAATCGTCGGCGGATCGCCCGCCTGTTCAAGCGCAAACGCTGATTTGGTTCGCGGGGGCAATCTCCCTCGCGGCACTGTCCAGAAGGATGTTCGCAATGACCACCGAAACCCACCAGGATCAGCAGACTGAAGGCCTCCGCGAGAAGATCGATCACACACGCGAAACCGCGTCTCAGGCCTATCATGACGCCAAGGACAAGGCAGCTTCCGCGCTTCATACGTCCAAGGATAAGGCGGGCGAATTGGCCCACAAGACTGCCCGGACCATTGAAACCAATCCGCTCGGAATCCTGGTCGGCGGTCTTGTGGTCGGCGTGATCGCCGGAGCGCTGATCCCCCGTTCGGCCCGCGAGAAGGAGTTGCTGACTCCGCTGGGCAAGAAGCTGGGCGAGACGATCCGCCAAGCGACCCAGGCCGCGCGCGAGACCGGCCTTCGTGAGCTGGAAGATGCGGGACTGACCAAGGATGCCGCCAAGGATCGCGCAAAGTCGCTGTTCGACGATGTCGTAAAGGCCGCGAGCAACGCCGGTTCGGCCGCTGCCAAGGCCGCGACGAACAAGACCTCGATCTGAAGACGGTCCCATTCTACTGGGCATGAGGTGCCCCGCGATCGGATGCCGGTCGCGGGGCGCTTCTTTTATCGGCGTAGCGCGGCAATGGGTTGCGGGTGGAACACGGGCTTTCTACCAAGATCGCCTCATCGCTCTCACCGGGATATCCGCTTGCGCTCCTCCTCACTCGCCATCGTTCTCGCCGCCCTCGCTTTGAGCGCGCCTGCCATCGCATCGGCCCAGGCGACCCCCATCGCGGCACCCCAACCTGGCGAGGGCAAGGAAGATGCCCGGCTCAAGAAGCTTTTTCATGACAGCGACGAAGCGAGCCTTGCGCGCAATCCGATCAATGGCATTTTCCGCGGCGATATGCGCCGGGCTGACCGCATCGGCGACTTCTTCTCCGACGCCTATATCGCGGCCGAGCGGGCAGCGGCCGAAAACGACTTGAAGCAACTGGGCCAGATCGAGCGCGCCAAGCTGACCCCGACCAACCAGGTCGCCTATGACGTGTTCAGGCAGCAGACCGAGACGGCGCTCAAGGGCTTCGATCCCGCCATTGTGGCGCTGACGATCGTGCGGCCGATGGACCACTTCTATGGTATCCAGACCTTCTACCCCGAATTCGCCTCGGGCCAGGGCGCCGCACCATTCAACACGTTGGCAGATTACGAAAACAATCTGAAGCGCAACGTCGAATATGCCCATCTGCTCGACGAAGCGATCCTCCGCTTCCGCCAAGGCATGGCGAGTGGCATCGTCCAGCCCAAGCTGGTCGTCCGCAACATGATTGCGCAGTTCGACAATCTGTTGGCCGCGCCGGTCGAGAAGTCGACCTTCTACGGCCCCGTCCAGAATTTCCCGGCCGCCATCCCGGCGGGCGAGCAGGCGCGCCTCAGGGCCGCTTATGCTGCGCAGATCCGCGACGTCATCGTGCCCGCCGAAAAGCGGATGCGGACTTTCCTGGCTGACACCTACCTGCCGGTGGCGCGCGACACGGTCGGCCTGTCGGGGATGCCGGGCGGCGACAAGCTCTACGCCTATCTGATCGAGCAGAACACCACCCTGCCCCTCAAGGCCGAGGATGTGCACCAGCTGGGCCTGTCCGAGGTCGCCCGAATCTTGAAGGCGATGGAGGTTCAGAAACAGGCGGTCGGCTTCAAGGGCAGTCTGCCCGAATTCTTCACCTTCCTGCGCACTGACCCGCGTTTCGCCCCAAAGAGCGCGGCGCAGCTTCGCGAAGGCTATGAGGCGATCGGCCGCCGCGTTGATGCGCGCATCCGCGAACAATTCTCGCTGATCCCCAAGACGGCGCTGGAAATCCGCCCCGTTCCGGCCTTCAAGGAGAAGACCGATGCCGGTGGCTCCTATCAGGGCGGTACGCCGGACGGGACGCGGCCGGGCGTCTTCTACTACAACACCTATGACCTTCCCTCGCGCTACATGTGGGAGATGGAGACGCTCTATCTGCACGAAGCGGTGCCGGGGCATCATTTCCAGATCAGCTTGGCGCAGGAGAACACCGCCCTCCCCGCCTTCATGCGGTTCGGTGGCAATACCGCCTATGCAGAAGGCTGGGCGCTCTATGCCGAGACGCTTTGGCCCGAATTGGGCATGGAAACCGATCCCTATCAGCGCATGGGCGGCCTGAACGACGAAATGCTGCGTGCAATGCGCCTCGTCGTTGATACCGGCATCCATGCCAAGGGATGGACCCGCGATCAGGCGATCGACTATATGCTCGCCAACTCGCCCATGGCGCGCACCGATGCGACCGCCGAGGTCGAACGCTACATCGCCATTCCCGGCCAGGCGCTGGCGTACAAGATCGGGCAGCTGACGATCAGCCGCCTCAAGGCGCAGGCCAAGGCGGATCTGGGGGCGAAGTTCGATCCCCGCCGCTTCCATGCTGAGGTACTCGACACCGGCGCGTTGCCCATGCCGGTGCTGGAAAAGAAGATCGCCGACTGGATCGCGGCCGAAAAGCGCCGCTGATCGGGAGCAAGCGCCGCGTCAGGGAACGTGGCGCTTCTCCAGCTTCCGCGCGAGCGTCCTGCGATGCATCCCGAGCCGCCTTGCGGTTTCCGAGATGTTGAAGTTGGTCTCCGCCAGCGTCTCGTTGATCCGCTCCCATTCCAGCGTCTTGATCGAACTCGGCCGGTCGGTGATCGCCGTCGTGGTATCGCCGCCCGCCTTGTGAAAGGCGGCTTCGATGTCGTCGGTATTGGACGGCTTGGCGAGGTAATGGCACGCGCCAAGCTTGATCGCCTCCACCGCCGTCGCGATGCTGGCAAAGCCGGTCAGGACGACGATCAGCATTGCCGGGTCATGCGCGTGCAGCGTCTGGACGCAGGCCAGACCGGACGCCTGACCCAGTTTTAGATCGACCACTGCATAGCGCGGCGAGATTTCGGCCAGCACCTCGCGCAGCGTATCGGGATTGCCCGCCACCCATACGCGATAACCGCGCCGCTCGAACGAGCGCTGCAGGGTGCGCGCGAAGGTCTCGTCGTCCTCGACGATGACCAATGAGCGTTCGTCGTCCATCTTTACTCCCGATCCGATACGCCGATCATGCTCAAGGGTAGGGTAAGCGTGACGACTGCGCCACCCTCCGCCCGATTCGCCGCCTCGACCCGGCCGCCGAGCTTGCGCACCACACTGGACACCAGAAACAGGCCGACTCCGTGGCCCTCGCCCTTGGTCGACCGTTGTGGGCGCCCGACCTGCGACAAGGTCGTCGAGGTAAAGCCCGGGCCGCGATCGGTTACGCGCACTGCCACCGCGCCACCTTCGCGCGTGACCGTAAGGCCCACCCAATGTGGCGACGCTTCGGCCGCGTTGTCCAGCACATTCCATACCGCCTGCTTGATCGCGGGGTCCGATACGATCGCGGCATCGTCATCGGTGCGCTGATAATCGAGCCGGACCTGACCATGGCTGCCTTGCCATTCCTCGACGATGGCGTCGATGAAACGGCCCACCTCGGATAGCTCCGCGGCCTCTCCGCGCGGCTCGCCCGCCGACTGCAGGATGCGGGTAACAATCGCCTTGCAGCGTTGAACCTCCGCCTGCATCTCGGCGATCTCACCCATCAGTTCGGCATCATCACGCAGCTTTGGAACGCGACGCCAGTCGCTCAGGATCACCGACAGGCTGGCGAGGGGCGTGCCCAGTTCATGCGCAGCGCCGGACGCAAGCAGGCCCATGCGAACGATATGCTCCTCCTCCGACGCTTGCTGGCGCAGGTCCGCCAGCCGCGCCGCGCTCTGACGCATATTGCGGCTAATCCGGGTGACGAACAGGATGAGCAGCCCCGCGACCAACGCGAAGCCCAGCCAGTTGCCCAGAGTATGCAGCCCGGCAATGTCTCCGAACAGCCATGGCGGAAAGGCAAGCGGCCGATGGTGGAGCGACAGCAATCCAAAACATAGCCCGGTAATCCCCGCCAGCGCCCAGGCCGACCAAGTTTCCAGCAGGACCGCGCCCAGCACGACCTGGATCAGATACAGCGAGATGAACGGATTGGTCGCCCCGCCCGCCAGAAACAGCTGGAGCGTCAGCGTGCCGACATCGAACATCAGCGCGAACAGCAATTCGGTATTGGTGATCCGGTGGAAACGCAGCCGGAAATGGCTGAGCAGATTAAGCGCGGCCGCCATCGCCAGCACGCCCAACATCGCAGGGACTGGCAATTCCACCCCCATGACCCGGTTGACGAACAGGATCGTCACCAACTGCCCCGCTACCGCCAGCCAGCGCAGATGGATGAGCTGGCGCATATTGGCGGTGCCCGCAGCCGCGCCAGATTCTCGCGGGCGCATGGTGAAGGGCAGAAAGGGCGGATCGCCCGGCGTCACTCCCGGCCTCGCCGCCAGAGGATGACCATACCCATCAGCGTCAGGATCGCGAGCGCGAACCAGGTGAGCGCATAAGACAGATGGCTGTTACGGAACGCCACGACGGTCAATCCGCCGACTGGATAGCCACCGGGATTGGGCGTGGCATCGGCATCGATGAAATAGGGCGCGACCGGCCCGAGCCGCTTGACCCCGGCGATCGCGGCGACATCGCGCGAATACCAGCGGTCGGCGACGGGATCGTTCGATCGGAGGAAGGCGCCGCCCGGCTCCGTCACCCGGATCAGTCCGGTAACGCGAACGGGACCGGCAGGTCGATTATGATCCGCGCGCTTCTCGGCGGGCACGAAACCACGATTGACGAGCACCGTGAAGCGGGTGGTGATCAGTGGCGTCAGCACCCAGAAGCCCGGCCCGCGTTCGGTCACGGCCTGTACATAGGTTTCGCGGTCGTTGCGAAAACGCCCCTCCGCCGTCACGCGGGTATAGGCGTCAGCGGCGCTGGCTACCGAGGGTGCCGAGATGGGCGGCGCCTTGAGCCGCGCTTCCACCGTCGCGATCAGGTGCAACTTCCAGACACGGCGCTGCAACTGCCAGACACCGAGCGAAAGGAAGACCGCGATCAGCGCCACGCCGATCGCGGTCAGGATTGCCAGCGTCAGTGGCGAACGGCCGGGCCGCCCGCCGCTCACGCCGACATCGGCCATTACATGCCGCCGCCCATCTGGGCGGCCATGTCCGGCATCATGTTGGTGTTCATGTGATACATGACCCAGATCGATCCGCTCAGCGTGATGAGAACCAGCACCGCGGTAAAGACCAAAGCCATCATCGTCCAGCCACCCTCCGACTTGGTGTTCATGTGGAGGAAGTAGATCATGTGGACGACGATCTGGACAAAGGCCAGGCCCATGATGACCAGCGCGGTCGTCTGGGTATCGCCCAGCGCGCCGGTCATGACCGCCCAGAACGGAATGGCCGTCAGGATCACCGACAGCACGAAGCCGATCATGTAGCCCTTGAGCGAACCATGCCCATGGGTATCGCCATGCGAATGGAGATCATGGTCCAGATTGGCGTGGTCGCCATGACCGTGGGGATGATGCGCGCTCACCGGAGAACTCCGAGCAGATAGACAAAGGTGAAGACGCCGATCCAGACGACGTCCAGGAAGTGCCAGAACATCGACAGGCACATCAGGCGGCGCTTGTTCGCTTCGATCAGGCCGAAGCGACCGACCTGCACCATCAGCGTGACCAGCCAGATTGAGCCGAAGGTGACGTGCAGCCCGTGCGTGCCGACGAGCGTGAAGAAGGACGACAGGAAGGCCGAACGCTGCGGTCCCGCGCCCTCATGGATGAGGTTGGCGAATTCGTAGAGTTCGATCGACAGGAAGGCGAGACCGAACAGCCCGGTGATACCCAGCCAGATCAACGTGCTCGACTTCTGGTTCTTCTCCATCGCGATCATGGCAAAGCCATAGGTGATCGACGACAGCAGCAGCATCGAGGTGTTGAGCGCGACCAGCGGAAGCTCGAAAATCTCCCGAGGGGTCGGGCCGCCCGCATAGCTGGTGCCCAGCACGCCATAGGTGGCGAACAGGATGGCGAAGATGAGACAGTCGCTCATCAGGTACATCCAGAAGCCGATGGCGGTCGAGCCACCGGATTCGTGATGATGATCCTCGTCCTCGACCAGATAATAGGTCGGGTTCTTGGCCGGATCGGCGCTCAGAACGTCGGTCGACATGGATCAGGCCCCCTGACCGAGCAGGCGACGCCGCTCGCTTTCCGTTGCCACGACTTCTTCCACGGGAATGTAGAAATCGCGGTCATAGTTGAACGTGTGCCAGATGGCGACGACGACGACACCGATCAGCGCGATGGCGGCCAGCCACCACATGTACCAGATCATGCCGAAGCCGAAGGCGGTCGACAGACCGGCGATGATGACGCCGGTGCCCGTATTCTTGGGCATGTGGATGGCGCGATACCCCTCGGTCGGCGCCTGCGCCTTCTTGTCCTTCATGTCGTACCAGGCATCCAGTTCATGGATGACGGGCGTAAACGCGAAGTTGTAATCCGGCGGCGGCGACGACGTCGCCCATTCCAGCGTGCGGCCGTTCCAGGGATCGCCCGTCACGTCGCGCAGCTCTTCCTTCTTCCAGATCGACACGCCGATCTGGACCAGGAAGGCGCCAATGCCGCCGGCGATCATCAGCGCACCGAACGCGGCGATGACGAACCAAATCTGGAGCGACGGATCGTCAAAGTGATGGAGGCGACGCGTCACGCCCATCAGGCCCATCACGTACAGCGGCGTGAAGGCGACCCAGAAGCCGACGACCCACAGCCAGAACGACACCTTGCCCCAGAACTGGTTGAGCTTGAACCCGAAGGCCTTGGGCCACCAATAGTTGATCGCGGCGAAGGCACCGAACAGCACGCCGCCGATGATCACGTTGTGGAAGTGCGCGATCAGGAACAGCGAGTTGTGCAGCACGAAGTCGGCGGGCGGAACGGCCAGCAGGACGCCGGTCATGCCACCGATGGTGAAGGTCAGCATGAACGCGATGGTCCACATCATCGGCAGCTCGAACCGGATGCGCCCCTTGTACATGGTGAACAGCCAGTTGAAGATCTTCGCCCCCGTCGGGATCGAGATCACCATGGTGGTGATACCGAAGAACGAGTTGACGCTGGCACCCGAACCCATGGTGAAGAAGTGGTGCAGCCACACCAGGTACGACAGGATCGTGATGACGATCGTGGCGTAGACCATCGAGGTATAGCCGAACAGCCGCTTGCCCGAGAAGGTCGAGGTGACTTCGGAGAACACGCCGAACAGCGGCAGGATCAGGATGTACACCTCCGGGTGACCCCAGATCCAGATCAGGTTCACGTACATCATCGGGTTGCCGCCGAGATTGTTCGTGAAGAAGTTTGTGCCGACATAGCGATCGAGCGACAGCAGCACGAGCGTGGCGGTCAGCACAGGGAAGCTGGCGACGATCAGGACGTTCGCGCACAGCGAGGTCCAGCAGAACACCGGGAGCTTCATCATGGTCATGCCCGGCGCGCGCATCTTGATGATGGTCGCGATCAGGTTGATGCCCGACAGGGTCGTACCGACACCCGCCACCTGCAATGCCCAAATATAATAGTCGACCCCGACATCGGGACTGAAGTCGAGCTCCGACAGCGGCGGGAAGGCCAGCCAGCCGGTGCGGGCGAATTCGCCGATGAACAGCGACGCCATCACCAGCACCACGCCGCCCGCGGTCATCCAGAAGCTCAAATTATTGAGATACGGGAAGGACACGTCGCGCGCGCCGATCTGGAGCGGGACGACATAGTTCATCAGGCCGGTGATGATCGGCATCGCCACGAAGAAGATCATGATGACGCCGTGGGCGGTGAAGACCTGGTCGTAGTGATGCGAATTCAGGAAGCCCTGATTGTCACCGAACGCGATCGCCTGCTGCCCGCGCATCATCAGCGCGTCGGCAAAGCCGCGCAGCAGCATCACGATGCCCAGGATCATGTACATGATCCCGATGCGCTTGTGATCGACCGTCGTGAACCACTCCTTCCAGAGATAGCCCCACAGCTTGAACTTGGTGATGAGCGCCAGCACCGCGATGCCGCCAACCGCGACACCCAGGAAGGTGCCGACGACGATCGGCTCGTGGATCGGTAGCGACTCGATCGATAGTCGTCCGAAGATGGTCTTTATGATGTTGTCCATGATGGCGTGCCTCAGCCGCGACCCGCACCGGCATGACCAAGGGTCTGCGGGCCGGGGGTCTGCGGGATGGAAAGGAAGGACATGCGACGGTTCTTGATGTCGCCGGGCTCCTGCGCACCGTTCGACGGCAGAGGTTCCTTGCTCTGGTGCGGCGACGTCTGGAATTCCTCCGGCGACTTCTCAAGCGCGCCCTTGGTCCGTTCCCCGTGCATCGGGCCGGTGTTGTTGACGGGCGGATTGCCCTCGCCGACCTTCATTTTGTGCGGGTCGCCGCCACCGGTCCTCCGGTCGTGCATCATCACGTCGGACATGCAGGGCGTGTTCTCCGCAACGCAGCGGTTGACGACGCGATCGAACAGGCCACCCTGGACGCCGTTATAGTACATCGCGGGGACATACTCGCTCGGCTTCTCGACCGTCAGGAAGGCGGCGCGGGTCAGCTGACCCCGCCCCTTGCCCTGCCCGGCCTGTGACGTCCGGACCTTCTCGACCCACTGGTCGAAGCCGTTCTGCTGGAGCGCAAAGACGGGGAAGTGCATGCCCGAGAAGCCCGCGCCGCTGTAATGCGACGACAGCCCCTTGAACGTGCCCTCGCGGTTCAGGACCGCGTGCAGCTTCGTCTCCATGCCGGGCATCGTGTAGATCATGCCCGCCATGGCCGGGATGTAGAAGGCGTTCATCACCGAGGTACCGGTCAAGCGGAACTCGACCGGACGATCGACCGGCAGCGCCAGCTCGTTGACCGTGGCGATCCCCTGTTCGGGATAGATGAACAGCCATTTCCAGTCGAGCGCGACGACCTGAACCTCAAGCGGCTTGACGCCCGCCGCGACCGGCTGACCCGGCGCGGTACGCTCGATCGGGCGATACGGGTCGAGCAGATGGGTGCTGGTCCACGTCACCGCGCCCAGGCAGATGATGATGAGCAACGGGGCCGACCAGATCACCAGCTCCAGCATCGTGGAATGGTCGAACTCCGGATCATATTCGGCATTCGTGTTGCTCTTGCGATAGCGCCACGCGAACAGCACCGTCAGCGCCATCACCGGAATGATGATGAGCAGCATCAGGGCCGTCGCGATTAGCACCAGATCGCGTTGCTGCACGGCAACGTCACCGGCAGGGTTGAGCACGACCGCGTCGCATCCCCCCAGCATGGCCAGGAGGGGCAAGGCGGCCCAGCGAAGAGGGCGCAGGCGCGCAAGGCTCGACGAGTGAGGCATATGGTGTGCGCCGCTACGCCTTTGCTGCACGTGCGCACATTGGACAGTTTGTCCAATCCCCGCAGGCCGACGAAAGGCGCATAGGCGCAGCAGAATGGCGGGCTTGCGCGGTCCTTTTGCACCGCGCTCGGAACGCCGAATGGGAATAGCAAGAAGTCAGGACTGGCAGCCGATGAGCGCAGAGTTAACCGCATCGACCTCGACGCCCCTTGAGCGGGACGCGCGCCTGGTCAATGCCCGCGATCCGCACCATGTCGCGCCGGGCGATATCGCCATCGGCGTCATCATCGGGCGCACCTCGGAGTTCTTCGACTTCTTCGTCTACGCCATTGCCTCCGTGCTGGTGTTCCCGTCGTTAATCTTCCCCTATGTCGATGCGCTGACCGGCACGCTCTATTCGTTCGCGCTGTTCTCGCTGGCGTTCATTGCACGGCCGATCGGCACCTTCATCTTCATGGCGGTCGACCGCCATCTCGGGCGCGGCGTCAAGCTGACCATCGCGCTGTTCCTGCTGGGCGGATCGACCATGGCGATCGCCTTCCTGCCGGGCTATGCGCAGATCGGGCATTCGGCCGCCGTGCTGCTCGGCATCTTCCGGATCATGCAGGGCCTGGCGCTGGGCGGGGCCTGGGACGGGCTGCCGTCATTGCTGTCGCTGAACGCGCCGGAGCGCCGTCGCGGCTGGTATGCGATGATTCCGCAGCTCGGTGCGCCGCTGGGCCTGCTGGTCGCCAACGGCCTGTTCGCCTTCTTCCTGACGACGCTGAGCACCGCCGATTTCCTCGATTGGGGCTGGCGTTACCCGTTCTTCGTGGCGTTCGCGATCAACGTCGTGGCGCTATTTGCCCGTCTTCGCATCGTCGCGACGCCGGAATTTCAGCGTCTGTTCGAGACCCGGGAGCTTCAGCCAGCACCGGTCGGCGAGACGCTGAGCAACGAGGGTCGCACGGTGCTGCTCGGCGCCTTCGCCCCGCTTGCCAGCTTCGCGATGTTCCATATCGTGACGGTGTTCCCGCTGTCCTGGGTCGTTCTGTTCAACCGTGAACGTCCGCAAGACTTTATGATGATCGAAATCATCGGCAGCATCGTCGGCGTGTTCGCGATCCTCGCTTCGGGCAAGATTGCCGATCGCGTCGGCCGTCGCACGCTGTTGGGCGCCTCGGCCGCCGCGATCGCTGCCTATGCCGGATTTGCGCCGCAGCTGCTCGATCAGGGTGGCACGGGCGAGACGATCTACATCGTGCTCGGCTTCCTGCTGTTGGGCCTCGGTTTCGGTCAGTCCTCGGGTATCATCAACTCGGGCTTCTCGCCGCTGCGCCGCTATACCGGTGCGGCGATCACGTCGGACCTCGCCTGGCTGATCGGCGCGGGCTTTGCCCCCCTGGCGGCGCTGCTTCTGTCGAGCAATTTCGGTCTGCTGTCGGTCGGCGTCTATTTGCTGTCGGGCGCGGTCTGCACGCTCGCGGCACTCGGCATCAACAAGGAACTCGCCAAGCGCGCGTCGTAATCCGCGCGGATCTGGTCTGAACGAAGCGGCCGACGGGGCAATCCGTCGGCCGTTTTGCTTTCGTCAACGCGGCTTCCTACATCAATCAACGACAGCGATGTTGATCGGATAGGACGGCAGATGAGCAAGGGTTTCATGCGCACGGCGGGTATTGCGGCGGCGTTGATCGGCACCGGACTGACCGCTGGTGCGGCAGAGGCGCGGGTTCCCGCGGGAACATGGGCCAACCCGTCCAACACCGTGCAGGTTCGCTTCGCGCCATGTGGCCGGGGGCGTGACGCGCAATTGATGTGCGGCACGGTCATCTGGGCGAGCGAACAGGCCAAGGCCGATGCGGCGCGTGGCGGCTCGCCCCGTCTGGTCGGTACGCAGTTGTTCAGCGATTTCGAGGAGGAAGAGCCGGGCCGCTGGTCGGGCACCGTCTACGTCCCCGATATCGGCCGCGAGGTTCAGGGTACTATCACCCAGGTCGACGCCCGCACGCTGGTCGGCGAGGGTTGTCTGCTGGGACGCCTGGGTTGCCGCGAGCAGCGCTGGCACCGGGTTAAATAGGCACGATCCCAGGGAACCCCTGGTCGTTTGCGGCGTCCCCGACGCAGCAACTCTTGGAAGGAATGCCATGGCGGAAGAAACGCTGACGGTCGTAAGTGGTACGGTCGAGGACAATGTCTCGGACCGGCAGGTCGAATTCGTCGGGGAACTGGACGGCGAGGAATATCAGTTCGCGGTTCAGTACGACCTGCTGGAAGCGCTGAGCGGCGATGTGCCGGACGGCGACGCGGTCGACCTGTTCGATCGCTACTCGGACGACATTCTGGACGCGGCCCTGTCCGCGCTCGGCCGCGACATGGAACAGGCGGTGGTTGTCGTCAGCGAGAACGATCTCGACTGACCGTCCAGACGGATCAGGTACCGAAAAGCCGATCGATCTGCTGCGCAAGTTCCGACAAGGTATATGGCTTACGCAGCAGAGAGAAACCATGGCTACCCTCATCGGCGATGACCTGGCTATAGCCGCTCGTCACCGAAATTCTCAGATGGGGTAGACGACGCTGATGTCATGGGCGAAGTCGATCCCCGACTGGCCCGGCATCATCACGTCGGAAAAGACGAGGTCGAACTTGTCGGCTCCGGACTTCGACGGCGCCGGGGCACGGCAAACCCGAGTGGTCAATCGCCCTGTCCAGCCATCGCCTCGCGGGCGTTGACCGCCATATTCACGATGGCGGTGTCGAACTGGCTGCTGTCGACATGCGCGTGACACGCGGCCTCCGGTACATCAACGTCAAGGGTGATACCCGGGCCGCATAGCGGATGGCTGGTCCAGTCGTGCGCCAGGATCAGGCGCGTCGCCTCACCCCTCCCTGCTGGATTGCCGGGCCTGTCAGAAAGTGGAAGGCCTGCCCGCCACCGTCACAATTCCTCGCCCGCCAGAGTAGCGGCGGCCTGGATGACGGCGAGGTGGGTCAGCCCCTGTGGCATGTTGCCCAGATAATGGCCTGTCCGGGGATCGATCATCTCCGCATAGAGCCCGGCACCGCGACTATCGAGCGCCTCGGTCGCGGCCTCGAACGCCAGCTGCGCCGCCTCGTGCTGTCCAAGGATCGCCCGCGCCTCGATCATCCAGAAAGTACAAGCGAGAAAGCAGCCCTCCTCCTTATGCATACCCGAATAGCGGTAATGGAAGGCTCCGGCGGCCAGTTCCCGGTCGAGCGCGTCGAGCGTGCGCGCCAGTCGGTCCTGTCCGTTGAAGCGGAACCGGACCGCAAGCGCGAGGCTGGCGTCCAGCGCTTCGCTGTCGGGATGCATCAAATAGGCGCCGCGCTTCTCCGACCAGCAATGCTCGCCGATCCATGCCTCGATCCGATCGCGCTCGCGCGCCCAGCGGTCGCGGCAGGTGGTCGGAATCTGCCCCTGATCGGCGAGTTCGACCGCTCGGGCCAGCGCCTGCCAGCAACTGAGCTTGGACATGGTGTAATGACGTTCCTCCGGCAATTCCCATATGCCCGCATCGGGAAGCCGCCACCGGTCGGCGCAACTATCGGCCAGATGCGACAAAGTCTCGGCGCTGGCGGTGTCGAGGAAGTTTCCGCAGGCGACGAAACGGCTCGCGGTTTCGAAAATATCGCCATAGATGCCGTGCTGATGCTGGCCGCCCGCCAGGTTGCCGGTCCGGACCGGCTTGGTATTGCGATAGCCGCTGACGGCGATCTCACGCTCCGGCGGGACGCGACCGCCGTCCAGCGTATAGCAGACCTGCGGATCGCCCTCGCCCAGCCGCTTGAGCAGCCAGGTGAAGGCCGCCTTGGCCTCGCC
Organism: Sphingomonas zeae; assembly: GCF_014197135.1. GTDB lineage: Bacteria > Pseudomonadota > Alphaproteobacteria > Sphingomonadales > Sphingomonadaceae > Sphingomonas > Sphingomonas zeae. The sequence goes on along the minus strand of NZ_JACIFA010000003.1, from coordinate 159,051 downwards.
ATGCGCGCCGATGCGCAGGAACGCCTTGATCGTATAGCCCGCATCGCGGACCCAGGCATAGCGATAGTCGTAATTCTTCTTACCCCCGATCCCCTCGGGCAGCGAGGTCGTGGCCGCCGCCGTGATCGCGCCGGTGGGTGAATAGAGCAGCAGCTTCAAAGCCAATGCGCTGCGCAGGATGCGATCGCGGTGCATCTCGGGCACTTTCAGCCCCTGCGTCCACTGCCGCCATTCGAAATCCGACAGGTCGATCCGGTCGTCGATCTGCTCGATGTCCTGGCACACCAGCGGCTCGTCCTCGCCCGCGATGATCGCGATCCGGGCGCGGTCCCCCGGCCCGACCGCCGCCGTACCGGTCACGAGGCCATCCTCCATCGCGTCGATCGTCACATGGTCGCAGTGGCGAAACACCCCCAGCACGCGGTCGACATGAAAAACATTATGCCCCCCTGCCTGTGCGAAATACGGACTGACCGTATCGGCGCGGCGACTGAAGCGCAGGGTGATGGTAAAGCGGACGAAGCCGTCCAGACCCTCCACCCGCCGCGCCAGTTCCGCCCAGGGCAGCCGTCCGGCCGGGCCGCTGTTGATCGACTCGACCAGCTTGGCCCGGCCGCTCCCCGTGGTGAAGATCGTCTCCAGCACGTTGCTGTCGGGACGATAGCGCCGCTCGACCGTAAAGGGCTCAACCGGCGTGATCGCAAAGGTGCCGCCGCGCTCGCCGTCCACCAGCCGGTCGAATAGAGGCGCAGAATCCATGTTGGGCACGCACCACCAGTCGATCGCACCGTCCGCGCCACTCAATGCCACGCTCCGACCATCGCCCAGCGCGGCGTAGTTTTCGAGGTCCAGAAAGCCGTCGGCGTCACGAAGCGGATCGGGATGCTGATCGGGCAAGGTCACGAGGGCACGTCTCCGCTGATGCAGGTAGGGCGCATGGAAACTCACCAGAAGCATTAAATCTCCGTGGGACCTTCCTAGGATTGGCGCGTTGCAGCAGCCGTTACGAGATTTGGCGTTACGACATTTGGGAGAACGGCCATGAGCCTGGCATCGGCATTCGGTTTCGGCACGAAGAAGGTTCGCTATGCGGTCGTGGGCGCAGGCGACATCACCCAATCGGCGATGCTGCCCGGCATCAAGCACACCGGCAACTCCGAGTTGACCGCGATCGTCACCGGCGATGCGGAAAAGGGCAGGCTGCTGGCCGAGAAATACGGCGTCGAGCATGTCTATTCCTATAATGAATTCGACAAGCTGCTGACCGCCGGAGTCTGTGACGCGATCTATCTGGGCACGCCCAATTGGCGCCATGCCGAGTTCGCCATCCCCGCCCTTGACGCGGGCATCCATGTCCTGTGTGAAAAGCCGCTGGAGGTATCGAGCGAAAAGGCGCGCGCTATCCAGGACGCCGAACGGCGTTCCAAGGCCAAGCTGATGACCGCCTATCGCCTGCATTTTGAGCCCGGCACGCTCGATGCGATCGAAAAGATCCGCAGTGGCGAGCTGGGTGAGTTGGTCGCCTTCACCTCATGCTTCGGGCAGAAGCTCGACCCCGACAATCACCGCGCCAAGCACGGGCTGGAAGCCGGGCCGCTGTTCGACATGGCCCCCTACCCCATCAACGCCATCCGCTATCTGTTCGGCGCCGAGCCGGTCGCGGTGGAGAGCGCGGTCGCCACGCGCCAGCCGAGCGCGGGACTGGGCGATCTGGATGATACTTTTGCCGTTGTGCTGCGAATGCCGGGTGACAGGCTGGCAAGCTTCACGGTCAGCTATGCGATGAACAATGTCGACAGCCTGATCGTTGCGGGGATGAAGGGTTCGATTCACATGAGCCCGGCCTATGGCTTCCAGTCGGGGATCGAACAGAATCTTACCATCGGCGATCAGCAGAGCCATGAGAAATTCAAGCATACCGACCAGTTTGGCGGAGAGATGCGCTATTTCTCCGACTGCATTCTCAATGAGCGCGATCCCGAGCCCGATGCCGAGGAAGGGCTATCCGACCTGCGGGTGATAGAGGGCATCGTGAAAGCTATGAAAACGGGAAGCCGCGTCGAACTGCCGCCCTTTACCCGTACCCGCCGCATCGACCCGGAAAGCCAGCGCCAGACCCTGTCGGCGGTAAGCGCGCCTGCGCCGGTGAAGGCGAAATCGCCGACAGGCAATTGATCCGCATCAACACAATTTTCGCGGAGCGGAATGGCCGGTCCAATCGTTACGCTCGCGATAGCAGATTGAGCGTCACGATAGGGAGGTGTTGGTGAACGACCGGGAAGAACAGCTTCGGCAACGCGCATACGGAATCTGGCAGTCGGAAGGCGAACCGCATGGTCGTGACCGCGACCATTGGGAACAGGCCGAGCGAGAGCTGATCGACACCGCTTCGGAAGAACCCGTGGCGACTGCCAAGCCAAACCCGCGTCGCAAAAAGGCCGACACCGTGCCTCAGACGATTGCGGCGGAGCCGACAGAGGCGAAGCCCAAGACAGGGCGGAAACCTCGCACCAAAACCGCATGAGCGCATCCGGCGGCGCATCCCGCAGGGAGCGCCGCCGGGGCCTAGTGGCCCGATCCACATCGAAATTGCCACACGCATAGTCCTTCGACTTTTGCCGGAGAGCCCTTTTGACTGATTTGCCCGACCAGATTCTCCCCGGCTCCGCCTATCCGCTGGGTGCGACCTTCGATGGCGAGGGGGTGAATTTCGCCGTCTTTTCAGCCAATGCGGACCGGATCGAGCTTTGCATCTTCGATCCCCAGGGAAAGCGGGAATTGCGGCGCTATTCCCTGCCCGAATGCACCGACGAGGTATGGCATGGCTATCTGCCGGATGTCGGGCCGGGCCTGCTTTATGGCTACCGCGCGCATGGCCGCTACGAGCCCGAGGCCGGGCATCGTTTCAATCCCAACAAGCTGCTGCTCGATCCCTATGCCCGCAAGCTCCATGGCGAGATCAAATGGACCGACGCGCTGCACGGGTATCAGATCCGCTCCAAGAAAGAGGATTTGAGCTTCGACAAGCGCGACAGTGCCGCCGCCATGCCCAAGGCGGTCGTGGTCGACGACCATTTCGACTGGTCGCGCGATGTGAAGCCTAACACCCCTTGGTCGGAAACCGTGATTTACGAAGCCCATGTGAAGGGGCTGACCAAGCTGATGGAGCTGGTGCCGCCACGCGAGCGCGGCACCTATGCCGGCCTTGGCCACCCGGCGGTTATCAAGCATCTGAAGCGGATCGGCGTCACCGCGATCGAGTTGCTACCGATCCACAGCTTCACGCAGGACCGCTTTCTTCAGGAAAAGGGGCTCCGCAACTATTGGGGTTATAACACCCTTGGCTTCTTCGCGCCCGAACAGGCCTATTTCGCGACCGACACCCAGGATGAGCTGCGTCGCGCGGTGTACAAGCTGCACAAGGCGGGGATCGAGGTCATTCTCGACGTGGTGTACAACCACACTTGCGAGGGATCGGAGAAGGGGCCGACCCTCTCTTGGCGCGGGCTCGACAATGCCAGCTATTACCGGCTGGTGCAGGATCAGCCGCGCTACACCATCAACGACACCGGCACCGGCAACACGCTGAACCTGTCCAAGGCGCGGGTTATCCAGATGGTGACGGACTCGCTGCGCTATTGGGCGACAAGCTTTGGCGTCGACGGCTTCCGCTTCGATCTGGGCCTGACGCTGGGACGCGAGGCGACGGGATTCGATCCGGGTGCGGCGTTCTTCGACGTGCTGCGGCAGGACCCGGTGCTGGGCCGGTTGAAGCTGTTGACCGAGCCTTGGGATGTCGGGCCGGGCGGCTATCAGCTTGGCAATTTCCCGCCGGGCTTTTCGGAATGGAACGACAAGTACCGCGATACCGTCCGCAAATTCTGGCGCGGCGATCCCGGCCAGCGCGGCGAACTTGCGGCACGGCTGTCGGGTTCGGGCGACCTGTTCGACCGGCGCGCTCGGCGTCCTTGGGCCAGCCTCAACATGCTGGCCGCGCATGATGGCTACACGCTGGCCGATACGGTCATGTACGAGCAGCGGCACAATGAGGCCAACAAGGAAGACAATCGCGACGGCCATTCGGAGAATTACTCGCGCAACTGGGGCGCCGAAGGTCCGACCGACGATGAGGGGATCAAGGCCGCGCGGGGGCGCGTGATGCGGTCGATGATGACGACGCTCCTCGCCTCGCTTGGCACGCCGATGATCGTCGCGGGCGACGAGTTCGGCCGAACCCAGCAGGGCAACAACAATGCCTATTGCCAGGACAATGAGATCAGCTGGCTCGACTGGAAGGCCGCAGCGTCCGAAGAAGGCGAGGAAATGATCGCGTTCACCGCGCGACTGGCCGAGCTTCGCCGCCGCTACCCGGTGCTGCGCGCGCCCAGCTTCCTCTATGGCGACGATGCACCGGGACACGGTATCAACGATATCGAATGGTGGGACGAGCGCGGGGAACAGCTCAGCCCGGAGGATTGGGACAATCCCGAGGGGCGTGCTCTAATGATGCGCCGTGCGGCTGCAACCGAGGATGGCGGAGTGGAGGCGGTGTCGCTGCTGCTTAATGCCTCGCCCGATCCGATCGCCTTCACCCTGCCCGCGCCCCATGCCGCGCGCGTCGTCCTGATCGACAGCGCCAAGCCCGAACAGGGTGAGGTCGAGATCGATGACAGCTACGAGGTCGGGCCGCAGAGCGCGGTGCTCATCACCTGGCGGGATACGGTCGAGGCATGACGCATTGGGGTCCCGAGCTGCGCGCCGGCGCAGACACCCGGTTCGGTCTCTGGGCGCCGGATCGCGATGCGGTGACGTTGGAGATCGATGGCGCGCCCTCGGTGGCGATGGAACGCGACGGCGAGGGGTGGTTCTCCGCCACCGCTCCGGCGGCCGCCGGGACGCGCTACCGCTTTCGTCTGGATGATGATCTGATCGTACCCGACCCCGCCTCGCGACTTCAGTCGGGCGGGGTCCACGGGTGGAGCGTGGTGGTCGATCCGTTTTTCACCTGGAGCGCAACCGAATGGCGCGGGCGGCCCTGGGAGGAAATGGTGCTGCTCGAAGTCCATGCCGGAACCCTCGGCGGCTTTGAGGGCCTTCGCCAAAAGCTCCCCGCCATCGCCGCATCCGGTATCACGGCGATCGAGCTGATGCCGATCAACGCATTCGGCGGCACGCGCAACTGGGGCTATGACGGCGTCTTGCCCTATGCGGTTGCTGAACCTTATGGCTCACCAGCCGAGCTCAAGACGCTGGTGGACACCGCGCACGGGCTGGGTCTCTCGGTCTTTCTCGACGTGGTCTACAACCACTTCGGGCCGGACGGAAATTATTTGAATGCCTACGCCAGCGCTTTCTTTCACCAGGAGGCGGATACGCCGTGGGGCGGCGCGGTGGCGGTCGATGCCGATCCGGTGCATCGCTTTTTCGTGGATAATGCCCTGATGTGGCTGCGCGATTACCGGATCGACGGGCTGCGCTTCGATGCCGTCCACGCCATCGAAAACGATCGCTTCCTCGACCGGATGGCAAGCGAAATCCGCTCCGCCCTGCCCGAGCGGCAGGTTCATCTGGTCCTGGAGAATGAGAGGAACGACGCCAATCGGCTCGGCTCCGGATGCTATGACGCCCAGTGGAATGACGACTTTCACAATGTCCTGCATGTCCTGCTGACCGGCGAGACCAGCGCCTATTATGGCGACTTCGCCGATCGTCCGGCCGAGCGGCTGGCCCGCTGTCTGAAGGAAGGCTTCATCTATCAGGGCGAGGGTTCGCCCAACCACGACGGCAAGCCGCGCGGCAAGCCGTCGGGCGATCTGCCCAGTACCGCCTTCGTCGCCTTTCTCCAGAACCACGATCAGGTCGGCAACCGCGCGATGGGCGAACGGCTGATCCATCTGACCGACCGCGAGCGGCTACGTGCGGCCACCGCCTTGCTGCTGCTCGGCCCGCAAATTCCCCTGCTGTTCATGGGTGAGGATGAGGGCAGCGAAAGTCCCTTTCTGTTCTTCACCGACTTTCACGATGAACTCGCCGACGCGGTGCGCGAGGGGCGTCGGCGGGAGTTCGCCAAGTTCGACGCCTTTGCCGACGAGCAAGCCCGCGCGCGCATCCCCGACCCCAATGCGCGCCGCACGTTCGATGCCTCGATCCCCGAGCCGGGGCCGCAAGCCGGGGAATGGCGGGCGCTGTACCGGGAATTGCTGGCGCTGCGGCAAGTTCATATCGTGCCGCGCTTGAAGGGCACCGTCGGCCTGGCAGCGGAGGTCACAGGCCCGGCGCGGGTGAGGGCTCGCTGGCGCATGGCCGATGGCGCGACGCTGACCATCGTGATCGATCTGGGCCATGCGCCCGAGCCAATCGCCGAGGAGGCGGGCCAACTGATCTACCGCGAAGGCGACCGCTTCGCCGCATGGATTGTCGAATGACCGACCTCCATGCCCGTGCCGAAGCCGCCGGCTTGTCGCGTCAGTGGCAGGACGCCAAGGGCCAGGATCAGTGCGTTTCCGACGAGGCACTGGCGGCGATCTTCGACCGGTTGGATACCGGTGTGGACGAGGTCACGTTCGTGTCGGGCGAATTGCACGAAACCATGGCCCTGCCCGACACCTGCCGCGATGGGGCGGCACGGCTGATCCTCGAAAACGGTGAAACGGTCTCGGTGATGTTGCGAGACCGCGCCCTGTCGGGCATCGGTCAGCCAGGCTATCATCGCTTGGAACAGGGCGAGCGGCACTGGACGGTCGCGGTCGCCCCGCCCCACTGTCCCGCTCCACCGCCGGGCCGGCATTGGGGGAGTGCCGTCCAGATCCCGTCGCTGCGCGAGGGTGGCGGCGCGTTCGGCGATTTCGCCAGTTTGGCGCGCGCGGCAAGGACGCTCGGCCACGCCGGTGCCGCCGCACTGGCCATCAGCCCCGCCCATGCGCTGTTCCCTGCCGATGCTACCCTCTTCAGCCCCTATGCGCCGTCGAGCCGCTTGTTCCGCAATGTCTGGCTCGCCCCTGCAGGCGATCCGGTTGCCGACGCACCTTCCTTGATCGACTGGGCCAACGCCGCGCCCGATCGGATGCGGGACCTGCGGCTGGTCTATGACCGGCTGGACGAAGCGCAAGGCCGCGCCTTTGATAGCTGGCGACAGGCGCGCGGCGAGCGGTTGGAAGCCCAGGCTCGGTTCGATGCGCTTCACGCCTATTTCCATGCCCGCGACCGGGCGAGCGGCTGGCCGGACTGGCCGGAAGACTATCGCGATCCGGCGAGCGAGGCGGTCGACCATTTCGCCGCCGAACACCGCGACGCCGTCCGTTTCTACGCCTTTGCCCAATGGTGGGCCGACCGCGCGCTTCGCGATGCGGCGGACACTGCGCGGGACAGCGGCATGGCGATCGGGTTGATCGCCGACCTTGCCATCGGCGTCGCGATGGACGGCGCGGATGGCTGGAGCCGACGCGGCGAGTTGCTAACCGGGTTGTCCATCGGCGCGCCCCCCGATCCGCTGGGTCCGGATGGGCAGAATTGGGGGATCACCGCCCTATCGCCTTTCGCGCTGCGTCGGCAGGGGTTCGCGCCGTTCATCGACACGCTTCGCGCCGTCTTCGCGCATGCGGGCGGCGTCCGCATCGACCACGCCCTCGGGCTGTGCCGCCTGTGGATAGTGCCGGACGGCGCCCCCGCCGATCAGGGGGCGTATCTGGCGATGCCCTTTGCCGACATGCTGCGTATCCTGAGGATCGAGGCGCAGCGGGCGAATGAGGGGCGCGGGGCTATTGTGATCGGGGAGGACCTCGGTACCGTGCCGCCGGGGTTCCGCGACATCATGGCCAAGGCCGGGATGCTCGGGATGCGCGTCCTGCCGTTCGAGCGGGACGCGCAAGGCGGATTCCTTTCGCCCGAGACCTGGAGCGGGCAGGCCATTGCCATGACGGCCACCCATGACATCGCGACCGTCGCCGGATGGTGGAAAGGTCGCGACTTGGAATGGCGTGCCCGGATCGCCGGACATGCGGTGTCGCCGGATGACAGCAACGGGCGCGAACAGGAACGTTCCGCGCTGTGGCGAGCGATCGGAGACGACGGGCAGGAGCCGGACGACCCGGGCACCGTCGTCGACGCCGCCATTGCCGCCGTTGCCCGGACTCCCTGCCCGCTGGCCATCGTGCCGGTCGAGGATCTGCTGGGGCTGGATGAGCAGCCGAACCTGCCTGGCACGATCGACGAGCATCCCAACTGGTGTCGCCGCCTGCCGGATACGCTTGACCGTGCGGTTACCACCCCGGACGTCGCCGCCCGCATCGCCGCGCTCAACGCCCGCTGACCCGCCTTTTCAAAGGACGCCGACCATGACGCCGCGCGCCACCTATCGCTTTCAGTTTCACAAGGACTTTCCCTTCGCGCGCGCAGAGGCCCTTCTGCCCTATCTCGACCGCTTAGGGATCAGCCATGTCTATGCCTCACCGATCACCACGGCGCCGGCGGGCTCGATGCATGGGTATGACGTGATCGACCCGACGCGGGTCAATCCCGAACTCGGCGGCGAGGAAGCGTTTCGTTCGCTCGCCAAGGCGGCCCGAGCGCGGGGCATGGGCACCATCATCGACATCGTGCCCAACCATATGGGTGTCGCGGGTGGCGGCAATCGCTGGTGGAACGACGTGCTGACCCATGGCCAGGCGAGCCGCTTCGCGCGCTTCTTCGACATCGACTGGTCGCGAAAGCTGGTCCTGCCGATCCTGGGCGATTCCTTGCGCAAGGTGCTGGCCGAAGGGCAGATCACGATAGAGCGCCGCGACGGTCGCGCCGAGATCGTCGCCTATGGCGAACATCGCCTGCCGATCCGCGACGACGATCAGGAAGAAGCCGAGGCCCTTGATCTCGACACGCTGCTCGACCGCCAGCACTATCGGCTGGCGTCCTGGCGGGTGTCGAACGATGAACTGAACTGGAGGCGCTTCTTCACGATCAACGATCTGGCGGGCCTGCGGGTCGAGGACGATGAGGTGTTCGAGGAAACCCACGCTCTATACTTCCGGCTTTACGCAGAAGGGCTGATCGACGGCGTGCGTATCGACCATGTCGACGGGCTGACCGACCCGATCGACTATTGCCGCAAGCTACGGGGGCGGTTCGATGCGATCCACAGGTCCGATGGAAACCGCGCCTATATCGTCGTCGAGAAAATCCTCGCCGCCACCGAGCCGATGGGTGACGATTGGGGCGTCGACGGCACCAGCGGCTACGACTTCATGGAAGAAATTTCGGCCCTGCTCCACGCGCCCGAGGGAACGCAACCGCTGGCCGACCTCTGGGCGCAGTTGAGCGGACGGTCGGACCAATTTGCGTCCGAGGAGTTGCAGGCGCGACAAGATTTGCTGGCGTGGCAATTTGCCGGGCAGCTGGACCAGTGTGTCGCGGCCTTCGCGTCGCTGCTTGCCTCCGCCCCCGAGTTGGAAGGATCAATCACCACCCCGATGCTGCGCCGCGCGATCGAGCGGCTGCTATGGGTTTTTCCGGTCTATCGGACCTATGGCCCGGACGCGCCGCCATCCGATGCCGTGATCCGGCAGATGGCACGCGAACGGGTGGAGCCGTTGCTGCCGCCCGGCGAAGCATTCGTCATCGATCAGATACTCGGCTGGCTGGCTGGCACCGGCTCCGGCGATCGCGAACGGCTGCACGAGGCGGTGCGGCGGTTCCAGCAGCTTTCGGCCCCCATCGCCGCCAAGGCGGTCGAGGATACCGCCTTCTACCGTCATGCGATTTTGCTTTCACGCAACGATGTCGGTTTCGATGCGGGGCGGCTGAGCCTGTCGATTGCGGGGTTTCACGATCGGATGAAGGACCGGGCCGAGCGTTTCCCACTGGCCATGCTGACGACCGCCACCCATGACCATAAGCGGGGTGAGGACGTCCGAGCGCGTCTGGCGGTGTTGAGCGCGATGCCGGAGGCGTGGCGGCGTCAGGTCGAGGCGTGGCGCACGCAGACACAGGCCATCGCCGAGGGCGTGGATCCGGCCGACTGGTACATGTTGATCCAGACGCTGGTCGGTGCCTGGCCCGATCCGGACGAACGGGGCGATTTCGCCGAGCGCATTGCTGCTTGGCAGGAAAAGGCGCTGCGCGAGGCCAAGCTGCGCTCCTCCTGGGAAGCCCCCGACACGGAATATGAGGGGCGTTGCAACCGTCTCGCGAAGCTATTGATCGATGACGAAAAAGGGGCACCTTTCCGCGAGGGCATGGCCGCCCTCCTGCATCATATCGGCCCCTCCGCCGAGGCCAATTCGCTGGTGCAGGTTGCGCTCCGCTATACGGTGCCGGGCATTCCCGATTGTTACCAGGGGACCGAATTCGTCGATCGGAGCCTTGTCGATCCCGACAATCGCCGTCCCGTCGATTATCCCGCTCGGGAGGCGGCGCTTGCCGAAAATCCGGCCCCGAAACAGACGCTGATTGCCGACCTGCTGGGCCTTCGGCGCCGCCACCCGGACTTGTTCACGCACGGCAGCTACCATCCCCTTGCCGTCACGGGCCATGGTCGCGACCGGGTCATCGCCTTCGAGCGGCGACATAGTGGCAACATCCTGACGTGCGTCTTCGGTCTAAGGCTGGAGCCTTTGAGAGATAAGCACGGCGCCGTCGACTGGCGTGACACGACGGTCGTATCCGAGGGGGGCGCGCTTCGCTTGGATCATCTGCTGGCGGCGGGTCCCCTGTGGTACGGATTGTTCGCTGACGGCGAATGAACCCGCTCCCCCCTTCTTTCTACGAGCAGGACGTGGACCGGGTGGCGCGCGCGCTGATCGGCGCCACGTTGACGGTCGACGGCGTGGGGGGCGTGATCGTCGAGACGGAGGCCTATGATGCCGCCGATCCTGCCTCACATAGCTTTGCGGGGCGCACCGCCCGTAACGCGGCGATGTTCGGGCCAGTCGGCCATGCCTATGTCTATCGCATCTATGGCCTGCACCATTGCCTGAACTTCGTATGCGGGACTTCGGGAAGTGCGGTTCTGATCCGTGCGCTGGAGCCACGGCATGGCATCGACATCATGCGCGAACGACGGGGTTCGGCGCTGCGCGTTGAGCAACTCTGCTCGGGACCCGGCAAGCTGTGCGCTGCACTTGGCATAAATCTCGGGCTCGACGGAGTATCGCTCGCGTCCCGGCCGTTCGATGTGCGCAAAGCGCCGACGGCCGTCCCCGTGATCGTCGGACGACGGATCGGCATCTCGAAAGCGGCTGAACGCCCGCGCCGCTTTGGATGGAAGGATTCGCCATGGCTTAGCCGAGAGATCATCGCTTGAATATGGCATTGCAGCATGTTCCTGCCGCAATGCAGCAACTAATTTGCTTGATCTTCACCACGGCAACAGCGAGCCTCGACAAATATTTGAAAAGAGGGCGAGTCGATGGAGTGGATCAAGGTCCTGGCAATGATTGCCATGGTCTATGGCATCTGGGCGGCGTATCGCTCATTGGGTTCGCCAGTTCTTCATAAGGGCTCCCGCTATTTTCGCCAGCCGGACGGCAGTTTTCGCCGGTGGTATGGCGGCCGCCGGTTCAGTGCATCCGAAATCGGGATGCCGGAACAAGGCTGATCGAGCACGGTCAGCAACGGTAAAGACGGACGCCCCTATGTCCGGGTCTTCGTCCACCCCATATGGGATGGACGAAGAGATGGAACCAAGATGTTTGCCAATCTGGGCGTCCCCCTACCCCTGTTAGCCGTTGTCGTTGCCGTGGTGCTGGCGGGTTTCCTCGCCCGCCGGGTTCCGGTGTTGCGGGTCGCAATCAGCCTGTTCACATGGCTGTTGCTGGGCGGCCTGCTGTTCATCCTGTTGCAACAGCGCCAGCAGTTCGATCCCTATATCCAGCGCGCGATGCAGATGCTTGATCTGCAGGACCAAAGCGTCGTCGGTAACACGGTGCGCATACGCATGGCGCCGGACGGCCATTTCTGGGCTCGCGTGACGGTGAACGGCGTCAGCCGGCGGATGCTGGTCGACAGCGGCGCGACGCTGACGGCGCTGTCCACCGAAACGGCACGTGCCGCAGGCCTGCACCCCGCCAAGCCCGCCTTTCCGGTGGTGCTGAATACGGCGAACGGGATGATCCGCGCAGACACCGCCCGTGTCGACTCGTTGCGTATCGGTACCATTAGCGCCAGCAAGGTGCCCGTGGTGGTGTCGCCGGCCTTTGGCGAGACCGATGTGCTGGGCATGAATTTCCTGTCCCGGCTCAAAAGCTGGAGGGTCGAAGGTGCGACCCTCATTCTGGAGCCGCACCATCCCCAGCCATTAACCGAGCGGTCATGACAGAAATGCTACGCAAAGTGATGAAACTTAACGCGATTGGCGCCGCAGCCGATTGACTTGACGGTATAGCTTACTCATGCGTCAACCCATGACCAATCCCCTGTCGCGAACGCTGTCGCTCCCGCCGCAGCTAGACCGGTATGTCGCCGAAGCCGTAAAGGCGGGCGATTTTCCCGACGAACAGGCGCTGTTCGTCGCCGCGATCGAGCGGATGCGCGCGGATGGCCCCGTTTCGGATGTCGACACCTGGCTGATCGGTGGGGGCGAATGTGGCCAGCGGGTTCGCGACAGGGACTGGTCAACAAGCCCGCTGGGACCGGTCGGCACATGGCCGAGCGTGCTGCGCACGACGATCGCCAATATCGTTCACTCGCCGATCGCCAAGGTCCTGATGTGGGGTTCCGACCATGTCATGATCTACAATGATGCCTATCGCAGCATCGCCGGGCCGCGCCATCCCGAGGCATTTGGCGGACTGGTGCCGCAGGTGTGGCCCGAAATTTGGGACTGGAACCGAGATGTCCTGAACCGCTGCTTTCGGGGGGAGGACATCGCCTACCGGGATCAGACGCTGATCGTCACGCGGGCAGGCGTGGAGGAGGAGGTCGTGTTCGACCTCTATTACACGCCCGTCTATCTGGAATGCGGGAAGGTCGGCGGGGTGATGTGCACCGTCGTCGAGAATACCGGCCGGGTTGCGGCCGAGCGGCGACTGGCCGAAAGCGAGGCCGAACTTCGCATCATCACCGATTCGCTTCCCGTACTGGTCGCCTTTGTCGATCGCGACGAGCGTTATCGGTTCGCCAATAACTATTATCGCGAATTCCTGGGCGTCGATCCGGAGGCTATGCTGGGCCATCGGATCGGCGACGTCCTGACCGCGGCGGATTATGCCGAGCGTCGCCCGCTCATTGAACGCGCGCTTGCCGGTGAGACGATCGTCGCCGATGTGCATCTGCATCACCGTGACGGCAGCCGGCGCAAGGCCGAAACCCGCTATATTCCGCGTCGTGGCGAGGGTGGCGCGGTGATCGGTTTCCATATCCTGGTCTTCGACGTCGATGAACGCGCCCGCCATGCCGAGACGATCGAACGCAGCAACCGCCGCTTCCGCGCCGCCATGGATGCGGTCCACGGCGTCCTGTGGACGAACAGTGCCGATGGGCGGATGATCGGCGAGCAGCCTGGCTGGTCGGCGATCACCGGCCAGACGCCCGAACAATATCAGGGCTTCGGCTGGTCGAGCGCGGTCCATCCGGACGATGCCGCCGCAACGATCGTCGCCTGGAACGAGGCTGTCGCCTCCAAAAGCATGTTCATCCACGAGCACCGCGTCTGCCGCCATGACGGCGTGTGGCGGACCTATGCGATCCGCGCATTGCCCATCACCGGGACCGACGGCGAACTGATCGAGTGGGTCGGCGTCCATACCGACATCACCGAGCAGCGTGCGGCGGAACAGGCGCTTCGCGATCAGGCTACGCTGCTCGCCCGCCAGGTCCACCACCGCGAACGCGCTGAGGCGCAGCTTCGTCAACTCAACGAGACGCTGGAAACCCGCGTCATCGAGGAGATAACGGAACGACGTCAGGCCGAGATGAAGCTCGCCCAGGCGCAGAAGATGGAGACGATCGGCAAGCTGACCGGCGGTGTTGCGCACGACTTCAACAATCTGCTCCAGGTCGTGTCGGGCAATCTGCAACTGCTCGGCAAGGATGTCGCCGGCAACCAGCGTGCCGAGCAGCGGGTTGCCAACGCCATGGCGGGCGTGTCTCGCGGCTCGAAGCTCGCCTCGCAGCTCCTCGCCTTCGGACGCCGGCAGGCACTGGAGCCCAAGGTCGTCAACGTCACCCGTTTCGTACAAGGCATGGACGACATGTTGCGCCGCGCCATCGGCGAGGGCGTGGAGATCGAGACGATCGTGGGCGGTGGCCTGTGGAACACCTTCATCGATCCGGCGCAGATCGAGAATGCGCTGCTCAATCTGGCGATCAACGCGCGCGACGCGATGGACGGTCACGGCAAGCTGACCATCGAACTCAGCAACGCGCATCTCGACGATGATTATGCGCGCACCCATGATGAAGTGACGCCGGGTCAATATGTCATGCTGGCGGTCTCCGACACGGGCAGCGGCATGTCTGACGAGATCATCCACAAGGTCTTCGAACCCTTCTTCTCGACAAAGAGCGAGGGCAAGGGATCGGGGCTGGGCCTGTCGATGGTCTATGGTTTCGTCAAACAGTCCGGCGGCCATGTGAAGATCTATTCCGAGGTCGGCCAAGGCACCACGATCAAGCTGTACCTGCCTCGCGCCATGGAAGCCGAAGATGTCGAGGTAGCCGTCGATACCGGTCCGATCACAGGTGGCACCGAAACCGTGCTGGTCGTCGAGGACGATGCGGAAGTGCGCTCCACCGTCGTCGAGCTGCTGTCCGATCTGGGGTACCGCGTCCTGAAATCGGTCGATGCGCAGAGCGCGCTCAGCGTCGTCGAAAGCGGCATCCCGATCGACATCCTGTTCACCGACGTCGTGATGCCCGGTACGCTCAAGAGCCCCGAGCTGGCCCGCAAGGCCCGCGAACGGCTACCTGACATCGCGGTCATCTTTACCTCGGGATATACCGAGAACTCGATCGTTCATGGCGGACGCCTGGACAAGGGGGTCGAGCTCTTGTCCAAGCCCTATACGCGTGAGGCGCTGGCGCGGAAGTTCCGGCACGTCCTCGCCAACCAGCGGCAGCGGAACATGCCCAAGGGCGATGCGCCTTCGGCCACGCGGGACACCTCGTCGGACGACAAGGCGGCGCGGCAACCGCTACATGACGGCCGGACCATATTGCTGGTTGAGGATGACGATCTGATCCGCACGAACACGGCCGAAACGCTTCAGGAGGCGGGCTTCGTGGTCGTACACGCGGTCACGGCGGAGGAAGCGATGACCGCGCTTCAGACCGCACAGATCGATGTGCTGGTAACCGACCTCAACCTGCCCGGCGAGTCCGGCGTGGAGCTCGCGGCGCGGGCTCGGCAGTTGCGGCCGAGTCTGGCGATCGTGTTTGCAACAGGAGATGGCGGCATGGCGGCCGAGGCGGCCAATATGGATGCTGCGCTGCTGATCAAGCCCTATTCGGCGGGCCAGTTGATCCGCGCGATCCGCGGCCGATTGGAAATCGTGGGGTAGGCGACCCGGCGCTGAGCCGGATCGCCTACCCCATCTCGCGCAGGCTCATGCCAGAGGGGGCAGCAGAGGAGCCGTTGCGAAACCTGTAAGGTGGGTTAGCGGGCCTTCCAGCCCTCGATCGCGGCGAAGGTGATGATCACCGCGAGCACGAGCAGGGCACCCTGCAATTCCAGTGCGGTCAAATCGAACTCCATCGTCATCGGTCATTCTCCCGATTGATCTTGCCTAAACTCGTAGAGGAGCGGCCTTGCGCGCATCGCAAACAGCGTCTCGTCCTCTGCGTTCAAGATATAGGCGGCGATCTTTGCTGCCGTGCAGCGAATGCGTGACAAATTATGTCCGACAATGAGGAAGGCGAATTTCGGCGCAAAGGCCGCCTTCCGGCCGGTTGGCCAAGGTCAACTCGCCACCCTCGGCCGCGACGACCCGCGCCACGATCGATAGTCCCAGACCGAACCCCACCGTATCGCGGCGGCGTGCGGTATCGAGCCGGACGAACGGCTCCAGCACCAACTCCAGCGATTCGTAGGGGATACCGGGACCATCATCCTCGACACGAATACGCACATCGTCGCCCGGATCGACCTGCAAGGTGATGATCGCATGTTCGCCGTAATGGAGGGCATTCTCGACCAGGTTGGTCAGCGCGCGCTTCATACCGAAACGGCGTAGGCGGCAGTCGAAATGGTCTGGCCCGACATAGCGGACATCGCGGCCATGATCGACGGCGTCGTCGGCCAGATTGGCGCATAGGATGGCCAAGTCGGTCAACTCGGGTTGCTCGACATCCCCCTCTCCGCCCAGAAAGGCCATCAGCGAGGAGACCATAGCCTCCATTTCCTCGATATCGGTACCGATCGCCTCGCGGACCTCGTCGTCGCGGATCGCATCGGCGCGCAGGCGCAGGCGGGCGAGCGGCGTGCGAAGGTCATGGCCGACCGCCGCCAGTGCGCGCGTGCGTTCGTCGATCAATCGTCCGATACGCGCCTGCATCCGGTTGAAGGCGCGGGTGACATGGCGGACCTCGCCCGGCCCCCGCTCCGGCACGATCAGCGCCGCCCCCTGCCCGCCATGGCCACGACCCAATTTGTCGGCGGCCCGCGCGAGCATCCGTAGCGGATGCAGGATACGCCCGATCAACGCCCCGCTCAGCAGCATCAGTGCGATCGCCGGGATCAGCGCGAGCAAGACCCGCCCAAGCGCCAGATCGAGCGTCCGCACCCCCTCGCGCATCCGGAAGCTGAGCAGCGATCCGTCGTCCAGCCGCAGGTCGCCCGATACGACCGAGGTCCGCCCGGGCGAGGTCAGCCGCAGATGGATGTCGGTTGCCGATAGCGACGGCTCCCAGTCGACGATCTGGCGGCGCATACTGTCCATGGCAGGTGCGATCGCCGGGCGGGGCGGTGCGGAGGACGACCAGCTGACGATATAGCGGTCGGTGGTCAGTTCCTCGGCGACTTCAGGGCGTTCGATGGAGGGGCGCTCGTTGAGGACTCGACGGGCGACGATCAGATGCTCGGCCAGGCGGCGCGCTTCATCGTCGCGGACCGAGACATGGCTTGCTCGTTCGTAAAGATAGGTGGAGATCGCAAACTCGATCGTAACCGCAAGCAGCAGGATCGCGACGATCCGGCCGAGCAGGCCGACCGAGGGCCGGATCACCGTCGCTCCACCGGCACATTAAGCATGTAGCCGACGCCGCGCACCGTGACGATCGGTGCGGCCCCGCCCGCCCCCGAAAGCTTCCGCCGGAGGCGGCTGACCAGCACATCTATGCTGCGATCCGAACTGTCGCCGATCCGAGCCCGCGACAGCTCGATCAGCCGCTCCCGTGCCACGACACGCTGGGCATTGTCGAGAAAGGCGACCAGCAGGTCGAACTCGGCCCCGGTCAGCTCTACCTGCGCGCCCGACGGCGACATCAACTCGCGACGTGGCAGGTTGGCGGTCCAGCCATCGAAGCCCAAAATCCCCGCCTCGCGCTCACCGGGGGTATTCTCCAGGCCACCGCGGCGCAGGACGGCGCGGATGCGCGCTACCAGCTCGCGGGTGCCGAACGGCTTGGCAAGATAATCGTCCGCGCCCAGCTCCAGTCCGACGACACGGTCGACCTCGCTGCCCTTGGCGCTGATGAAAATGATCGGGACCGTGCTCTTCTGGCGCACCTGTCGGCACAGGTCGATGCCGCTGGTGCCAGGCAACATGATGTCGAGCAGGATCAAGTCGATTTGCCCCACCTCGAGCGCCTGCCACATTTCGGGTGCGGCGTTGGCCAGCTTGACGGCAAAGCCATTTTCCTGAAACGCGCGGGCGGTCAGGGTGCGAAGGGCGGGATCGTCCTCGACGATCAGAATGGTGGGCGGGGTCACGCCCGTTGGCTAGGCACGTCGCGTCCGTGCGTCAACGTCCGCGCCGGGCCGGTTCACGTCCAGGCGCGTCAGGCCTGCGGCATATCGCCCCGCGCGCTCTGCATAGCCGGCAGCGGAACCGTGCAGGCGTTCGCTCTGGTCAGGCTCCAGCGTGCGGACCGCGCGGGCGGGGGCTCCGACGATGAGGCTGCCTGGCGGAAACACCTTTCCCTCCGTGACCAGTGCGCCTGCTCCCACCAGCGAACCGGCACCGATCACCGCATCGTTCAGCACCGTCGCCCCCATGCCGATCAGGCACCCGTCCCCGACCGTGCAGCCATGCAGGATCGCGCGATGACCGACGGTACAGTCCGTCCCGATGGTCAGCGGACTACCCGGATCGGAATGGAGGACCGCGCCGTCCTGGATATTCGTCCGCGCGCCCACATGCACCGGACCGTTGTCGGCGCGGATGACGGCGCCGAACCACAGGCTGACCTGCTCGCCAAGCACCGCCTCGCCGATCACATCCGCCGAAGGGGCGATCCAGGCGGTGTCGTGAATGACGGGCTCGCGGTCCTCTAGCGCATAAATCGGCATCAGGCCATCTTCTCCGGCATCGCTTGTGACTTGGCCAGCGCACGATAGCGGTGGAGCAGCGGCTCGGTATAGCCGTTGGGCTGCGCCAGCCCGTCGAAGATCAGGGACCGGGCAGCCTGCATCGCCCAGCCGTCCCGCGTCATCGGGCGGTAGACTGGATCGCCCTGATTCTGTGCATCGACCTTCGCCGCCATGCGGCTCAGCGCTTCCTCGACCTGATCGGAGGAGACGATGCCATGATGCAGCCAATTCGCGATATGCTGCGACGAGATGCGCAGCGTCGCCCGGTCCTCCATCAGGCCGATATCGTGAAGGTCGGGCACCTTGGAACATCCCACGCCCTGATCGATCCACCGCACGACATAGCCCAGTATGCCTTGCGCATTATTGTCGAGTTCGTCGGCGATCTCCTCCGGCGTCCAATCGGGCGCGCCAGCGATGGGTGGGGTGAGCAGGCGTTCCAGCGCCGCCACCGGTTCCGCAGCGCGTTCCGCCTGGCGGGCGGCGACGTCGATCCGGTGATAATGGATGGCATGAAGCGTCGCCGCGGTCGGTGACGGAACCCATGCGGTCGAGGCACCCGATAGCGGATGCGCGCTCTTTTGCGCGAGCATGTCGGCCATCCGGTCCGGCGCCGCCCACATGCCCTTGCCGATCTGAGCCCGTCCCGCAAAGCCGCAGGTCAGCCCGATCTGGACGTTGCGATCCTCATAGGCCTTGATCCAATCGCATTCCTTCATCGTGGCCTTGCGAACGACCGGGCCGCCCAGCATCGCGGTGTGGATCTCGTCGCCCGTGCGATCCAAAAATCCGGTGTTGATGAACACGATCCGGTCCTTCACCGCATGGATGCAGGCCGCGAGATTGGCGGAAGTGCGCCGTTCCTCGTCCATCACCCCGATCTTGATCCGATGTCGGGCCAAGCCCAGCATGTCCTCCACCGCGTCGAACAGGCGGTTGGCGAAAGCGACTTCCTCCGGCCCATGCATCTTGGGCTTGACGATATAGATCGAGCCTTCCCGCCGCATCGCGATCAGACTGGTGACGATCGCATCCAGAATGCCCTCTGGTGCCTCGCCGCCATCGGCCAGCCGCAGCGCGGGCGTGGTCATGAGGTGGCCGACATTGCGCACGAACAACAGGCTGCGTCCGGGCAAGGCGAAAGGCGATCCATCGGGCGCGCGATACATCCGGTCGGGTGCCAGCGTGCGCCTGATCGTGCGGCCGCCCTTATCGATCTCTGCCGACAGCGTGCCGTCGATCAGACCCAGCCAGTTGGCATAGCCCGCGACCTTGTCCTCCGCATCGACCGCGGCAACGGAGTCCTCCAGATCGCAGATGGTCGTCAGCGCGGATTCCAGCACGATATCGGCGATGCCCGCAGGATCGGTCCGGCCGATAGGATGATCGGGATCGACCACGATCTCGATATGAAGGCCGTGATGACGAAACAGCCAGCCCTTCTCGCTCCGCCCCCGGAACAGCGACGGGTCTTCGAGCCGGTCGATGGCGGCTTCGAGATCGGTTACGTCCCCCCACCCGCCGGCAATTGGCAATGTTTCATCGAGAAACGCGCGCGCCCATTGAATGACCGCCGCCCCGCGTTCCTGGTCATAGCCGCTCGTGGGCGACATGGGGGCAATGGCATCGGTGCCATAGAGCGCGTCGTACAGGCTGCCCCATCGGGCATTGGCGGCGTTCAGCAGGAAGCGCGCGTTGAGCATCGGCACGACAAGCTGCGGCCCGGCGCGTGAGGCAACCTCCTCATCGACATCGGTCGGTTCGATGGTGAAGGGCGCGGGCTCTGGAACCAGATATCCAATCTCGGTCAGGAATGCTCGCTGCTCCGCACCGCCATATGCTCCACCTTGCCGATACCAGGCATCGATTTGCGCCTGCAACACGTCGCGCCGGCGCAGCAGGGTCTCATTCTCCGGTGCGAAGCGGGCGAAGATGTCGGCCATACCCGCCCAGAAGCGATCGGTTTCAACGCCGCTGCCGGGAAGCGCCCAATCCTCCAGGAACCGGACCAGCGCCGGGGCCAAGGACAGGCCGTGGCGGTCGATCATGCGGTTTTCCTGTGACATGGAAATTCTCCTTCTACCCGATGATCGCCATGATAGGGCATCGCCTTTTGCTTCGGTAGTCGGCATAATGGCGGGGCTGTCGATCGTGGAAGGAACGAATGGACCCTGATATCGCCCTGTTTGTCGATGTCGTCCACCAAGGCAGTCTGGCCAGCGCGGCGCGCCTGTGGCGGCTGTCGCCCGCGATGGTGTCCAAACGGATCGCACGACTGGAAAGCCGATTGGGGGTACGCCTGCTCCACCGGACGACCCGCCGTCTGGCGTCTACCCAGGCCGGAGCGGCTTTTCATGCCGAGGTCGCGCCGCTGGTCGCCGGGCTCCGCGCGGCGGAGGCACGCGCGACGCAAAGTGGGGAAGGGCCTGGTGGCCCGCTTCGGGTCAGCGCCCCGACATCGTTCGGCCGGATGTGGATAGCGCCCTATCTCACCGCCTTTCTCGATCGTTATCCGTCGATCCGCTTGCGGCTCGACCTGACCGATGATTTCGTTGATTTGATCGACGGGGGCATTGATCTGGCCATCCGGATCACGGCCTCGCCGCCAGCCGGTCTGGCGGCGCACCGACTGGCCGACAATCGGCGGCTTCTTTGCGCCAGCCCCGCCTATCTCGCCAAGGCCGGAACGCCCCGAAGCATTACCGATCTGGACGGCCATTCGCTTCTCGCCGCCGAGGGGCAATTGCCCTGGCGGCTGACCGGAGCGACGGTGAACGGCGAAAGCCGCGTCCATACCCAGTCCAGCGAGGTAGTGCGCGAACTGGTGCTTGTCGGGGCGGGGGTGGCGTTGCGCTCGCTCTGGGACGTGGGTGATGCGCTGGCGGACGGACGCCTTGTTCGGGTTCTGCCCGATCACGAGGGTTCGGCCGCCGTCGGCATCTGGGCCATTCATGCCGCCACGGGCGCACCTCCGGCGGTGCCCGCCTTGCTCGCTCATCTCAGCGAGGTGTGGCGAGATACGCCTTGGATGAGATGACGGCTCCGTCATTTTTCCGTGCATCGATCGGGCACAGCCTCTAGGCACGGGGCAACAGGGTTTAGGGAGATACGGGTCGATGGCAGGTGGTCTGGTCGCATTGCTGGACGACGTGGCGGCGATCGCCAAGCTGGCGGCGGCGTCGCTGGACGATGTCGCGGGCGCTTCGGCGCGGGCGGGCGCGAAGGCGGCGGGCGTGGTCATCGACGACACAGCCGTCACCCCGCGCTATGTCGTGGGGCTGGCGCCGCAGCGCGAACTGCCGATCATCGGCAAGATCGCACTGGGATCACTGCGCAACAAGCTGATCTTCCTACTTCCCGCAGCACTGCTCCTGAGCGCCTTCGCTCCCTGGGCGATCACGCCGATCCTGATGGCGGGCGGCGCCTTTCTTTGCTTCGAGGCGAGCGAGAAGATCCTCGAAACGCTGACCGGTCATCATGCCGAGGCAGAAGACGCCGCGCCGGGCGACCCCAAGTCGCTGGAGGACCAGCAGGTTTCGGGGGCCATCCGGACCGACCTGATCCTGTCGGCCGAGATCATGGCGATCGCGCTGTCGGAACTGCCGGATCTGTCGATCGGGACGCAGGCGATCGCGCTCGCGCTGGTCGGCATCGCGATCACCGTGGGCGTATATGGTGTGGTGGCGGCGATCGTGAAGATGGACGATATCGGCCTTCATCTCGCACGACGCGACAATGCCACGGCAAAGGCGATCGGACGGGGACTGGTGAAGGCCATGCCGGTCATCCTTCGGGTGCTGGCAGTGGTAGGTACCGCCGCAATGATATGGGTCGGCGGCGGAATCATCGTGCACGGCATGGAGGAATTCGGGCTGACCGGCCTGCCCCATCTGATCCACGATACCGCCCATCATGTCGGCCAGGCGCTGCCCGTCGGCGGTCCGGTGGCGGAGTGGCTGGTCGGCGCAACCGGCGCGGCCATCGTTGGCCTCGTCGTCGGGGCAGTCATCGTCGGCATCCTGCACATCCTGCCCCGCAAGGGTTCCCATTGAGCCGGCTCAGGCAGCCCTGACCCCGTCAACCTCCATCACCTCGGGCGTAAGCATGTGGCCGGTGACCGCCACGGATTTGCCGACATGGTCGACGGGCACTCGCTTCAGGCGCAGCTCCACCGTCTTGCCGTCATCGCCTTCCAGCACGAAAGCGCCGCCCCGGCGGACCAGCCGACCAGTTTTGATCTGCGATGTTGGGGCATCGGGAGGGCCATTCATCGTCATGCCCCCCCAACCCCGACGCGCGCTTGTGGGTTCCGAAATTACGCGGCCTTGGAGACCCGATCCCGTCCGCCCCGCTTCGCGCCATAAAGCGCCTCGTCGGCTCGGCGGATCATCGCCGCCACATCTTCGCTGGGGCGCCACTCGGCGACGCCGGCGCTGAAGGTTACGCTGATCACCTGACTGCCAACGAGGAGTGGCGTCCCGGCAAATTCCGACCGCAAGCGTTCGACGATCACCGTCGCGTCGTCCAGGGTCGCGCGGGGGAACAAGATGGCGATCTCTTCCCCGCCATAGCGGGCGACGATGTCATCGCATCGGACACCATTTTGCAGACGGGCCGCGAGACGCACCAGCACTTCGTCTCCAGCGCCGTGTCCATAGCCGTCGTTGATCCGTTTGAAATGGTCGATGTCGAGCAGCGCAAAGGCAAAGCCGTCATCCTGCACGATGGCATGGTCGCGCGCGCTTTGCAGCGCCGCCATCAGGGTCCGGCGATTGGCCAGCCCGGTCAGCGGATCGGTGCTTGCCAGCCGGTCCAACTGTTCATTGGCGGCGCGCAAGGCGCTCGTTCGCTCCTCGACCATCCTCTCCAGCATTCGAGCGCGTCGGCGGATGACGGCCGTGACGAGCCAGAATGCCGCGCTGAGCAGCAGCAGAGACAGCACCGCCATGCCGATCCGTCCGAGCCAACTCTCATACCATTGAGGATCGACCGTAATCTCGACCCGTCGCGTGACGCTGTGCGTTCCCAGTCCCGGGATATGGGCGCGCAGTTCGAGCCCATAGCTTCCCGCAGGAAGGTTGGTATAGGTCGCGCTGGCCGGTGTCCCAGCAGGTATCGTCATCCAGTTCCGGTCGAACCCATCCAGCCGATAGCTGTATCGGATCTCGTCCGGCGCTTCATAATCGGCCAGCGCGAAACCGATCCGCAACGTTCGCCTGTCTTTCCCCCAACGGAGCGACAAAGCCTTGACGGCCGAATTCACGGCGACGGCATGGCCGTCGATGTCGACCGAACTGACGATCCGCGGTCCCGGCCGGATATGGCCCAAGCTGCCCAGCAGGATATCGGGTTGCAGCACGATCAAGCCATCGGGCGCGCCGAACAGCAACGACCCGTCCGCCATACGCGCCGCGGCACGCTGATTGAAGGCGCTGGCGCTCAGTCCGTCACGCTGGCTCATGACGCGGACGGAGCGGCCGGCAGCATCGATGACGGAGATACCGCCCGCGCTTGCGACCCAAGGGCGCTGGCGCGCGTCGAGGACGACCGATGCCACATTGTCGCCCGCCAGGCCCTGACCTTCCGAAATCGCGCGGAAGCGCCAGCCGCCGGGAACAGCACGCCCCCGCGCGACGCCGCCATAGGTGCCCACCCATAGGTCGCGCCCAATGGTGACGATCGAACCGGCATAGTCCTGCGGCAGGTTGCCCAGCCCGCCCGCACGGCTGGAGAAATTGGTGAACGTCCCGCGTGTCAAGTCGAGCTGCGCAATTCCACCTGGCGTGGCGATCAGGATGGCCCCGTCCGGGCGGGTCACGATGTTGATGACCTCATTGTTGGGCAGGCTTTGCGGGTCGGCGTCATCATGCTCGAACACCCGGACCTGCCCATCGCTGCGACGGCGGACGAACAGTCCCCGATAGGTGCCGATCAGCAGAAACTTCGGCGTCTCGGCCAGCGCAATCACCGGCAGGTCGCCGAGCCCTTCCACCGTCAGCGCACGCTGGGACAAGGTCCGGGGATTGATCGCGACCACCCCGCGTGCGCCAACCAGGATCGTGCCGTCGGACGACTCTAGAAGCGCCTTGATATCTTGCCCGCGATGCTGTCCCTGCAGGATCAACCGACGAACCCGGCCTGCGTCGCGGTCGATCGCGTCGACCGTCCCGTTGCCCATGCCCAACCAGATTCGGTCATGGCGATCGACCATGATACCGCGTACATTGTCGTCCGACAGCGACATGCGCGGATCGGGCATCGCCGATCCGATCCGCAGCGTGCCTCCCCCCGGGCCTTGCGTGCGGGCGGTGCCTAGATCGGTTGCGGCCCAGACTCCGCCCGATCCGTCTAGCGCCAGTGCGCGCACCGTATCCCTCGCCAGCGACATGGGGGCGGCCGCCAAGTGCCGCAGCGCGGTAGCGGCAAAGCCGGCGGACGGATCGATCAGCACGATCCCCATACCGTCGGTACCGACCCACAGCCGCCCCCTGCTATCCTCGATCATCGCTCGGATGGTCCGATGGCCGATCAGCGGCGCCCCGCCACGAAGGGCGGGTAACTGAGTGAAGCGGGGATCCAGGCCGCGATCGGTCGACATATAGATGCCGTTCGAGCCGGTTCCGACCCAAAGCCGCCCTCGCCGATCTCGCATGATCGACCAGATGTCGTGGCCATCCTCGCGGTCGACCAACGTGGTCCGCCGGAAGCGCATGGCGCCCGCCGGGCGTACCCACAGCCCGCCTTCGCATCCGGCCCAAAGTGTGCCGTCGGCATCACGATAGACGGCGAACGCTCCGTCGGTGCGGCCATCAGGATCCTTGATCCCGGCTCCCGCCATCGAATCGACGCGGTCGGTATCGGCCAGATAGTGATGAATGCCCCCGTCGGATGCAATATAGGCACCACCGGCGCCGTCCGACGTAAAGCCAAATATCCTGCTTCCGATCGGCCCGTTTTTCGACTTCAGCCGAACAAAACGGCCCGTCTCCGGCTCGTATCGCGCCAGCCCAGCGACATTGGTCCCGACCAGCAGCCCACCATCGGGCAACGCCATGAGCGAGCGGACATAATTGTCGGGCAGCGAGTAAGGATCGGTTCGACGTGCCTTGAAGCTGCGAGCGCGCTGGCCGTCATAGCGGGTCAGACCGCCCCGCGTGCCGATCCACATCGTCCCGTCGCTGGCCCGGACGACCGCCGTGGCGGTGATATGAGGCAGGCCGACAGCATCGCCCAAACGGGTGAAGCTCGGCGATTGCCATGCCGCCCACGGGTCGCCTCGCGTCGTCCCGAACGTCATGGCAGGCAGACAGAGGAACAGCAATAGGGCAGCGGCGCCGAAAGTCCGGGTGCGTTTCAAATCCTTCTCCGGCGGCCCCGATACAGCAGGACCGATAAATGGTTATCAGGGTCGATCAGCGACGCGGCGGGCTTACCGCAAAGGGGTTGACGAAATCGTAATGTTCCTGTTTCGTTTTCGCGCCTGCAAAGTGCGGGAGCGAGGATCGTTTTAGGTTTTCAAGTGCCCGCGCCCACCCTCTCCCCTGACGAAGCGGCGCGGCATGACGGACGCAAGATCATCCATGTCGACATGGACGCCTTCTATGCATGCCGGTCATCCACCCCTTGTGGAATGCGGTCAGGGAGTGGCGTTTGGACGTATGGGCAATCGCCAGGCAATCGTCATCTCACGGCGCCAGACGCGGATGGGCAGTCGCATCAACATTCTGGCTCGTCCGTGAATCTGCCGATGATGCGAGTGGTCCGGCCTGCGTCGTAGCGATCGATAAATTCCTCAGGATAACCGTTCTCGACGAGCCATTCCTTCAGTCCTGCAAGGAACGGCCCTGCTTCGGCTGAGGTCGGCGCTGACTTCGGGAAGCCGTACGCGTGACCCTCTGGCGGGTCGATCATGGGCGGGGAAGAACCTTGAGGACCATGCCAGTCGGCGGCCTTGTCGTGGGTATGTCCAGGGGCTTCCCAAACCCCTTCACGAACCGGATCGTACATGAGGTTCAGCACACGGTTCTCCGCCTCGCTCCTTTCCGAAGCGGTGGTTGCTCGAACCGCGTCGACCCGGTGGATACCCCGGAACAGTTTCGCCATGACTTCTTGGAGGGCGTTCATTCGCTGTGTCTATCCGTCACCGTTCACGAGAGGTGTCGCGGGCATCGGGAGGCGGTAGATCGTCCATGCCCTTGGAGACCGAGGATAGGGCTGCCTTCTTCGTCTTGCGCATGTATCCATTCACTGTCGCCTTCATCCTCTCGGCCAGCTCCGCCATCGTCTGCGGGGCATTGGGCTCGATCGACTGGAATCCTGGATCGAAGGAGGTGAACGGCCTTGTGAGGAGACCCATGCGGCTGTCGAACGGATAGTGCGGGCGCTTGAGTCGGAGGACCTCATCGATCTCCGACATGCTGCGACCCTGCCGTTCGACGAAGTGAAGTAGGTCGAAGGCATCCCGCGACGTCCAGCGTTCTGCGACGACCATGGCCTTGAGACGGAAGATGGTATCGAGATCGGCGACCGGCACGGCGCCGTGGGATTCGGGTGCGGCCTTCTTCAGCACGTCCAATTCCTCTCGACGGTCCGGACAGAAGAAGGTGACCTTGACGCCGTCGACCATCCAGTCCTGATGGACGTCGTCGATGTCGTAGCCCTCGTTGTCGAAATGCTGTCTGGCAACGAGGCTGGTCACCAGTTCCGGTGGTTCCGCAGCTCGAAGCTGGGTCAGTATCCGCCCGATGCGGGCACGGTCCAGCTCCTTGCCGAATTGCACGAAGTCGAGATCCTCGCTGACGCGATGGGCGACGTGCAGGGTCATCGCGGTGCCGCCGATGAGGAGATGGTCCGTTGCGAGATCGACGACGCGGCCGGCGCGCTCGAGTACGCGTCTTGTGGCCTCAGGCAGCGCGCTCGTGCGCATGACGGACCCCCTGCAGGACTGACGCGTAGATGGGATCCAGGACCTGCCTGTGGAGCGGCGTGAGTTCGGCATCGATGTCGGACCTGACGCGCTCCATGCGATCGATGCCCCAGAGCGCGGCTGCGAGAGCCAGATCCACCCTCGTCGGGTCGGCGAGGATCATGGCGATCATGGTATCGACGTCGGAGAGTCCGGGATTCGACCACCACCTGTTCTTCTGGAATATGTGACCGAACCCGTCCCCCTTCGTTCGATCCTGCTGCTCGGCCGGCATTCCCATGGCGACACTCCGCTTTCTTCGTCTTGAGCTATGTTCGCGAAGCCGCGAGTTCGGCCCTTGCCCTGTTCCACAGCCGACTCCTCGCTCCTTGGTCCTGCTCACCGAGCAGTTCGGAGAAGGGACTGCCCGATCTGAGAAGTCGACCATCGGGGTCGTCCTTCAGCATCGCCGATCGTATCTCGTCGACGCTCATCGTCAGAAGCACGCCCCACATCCTGTCGGCCAGGGTGATGCTTCCGTCCGCAAGGCGGGAACTGACGAGGTCGTTCGCGGCGTTCACGATACCGGGGTCGGCGGCGATGCGATCGGCATAGTGCTGATGGGTGATCAGTCGAAACCGTTCGTTGACGGCGTGGCCATCGATCATCGTCATCTGCTCCGGGCTCTGCTGCCTCCATTCGCTTCGATCATAATCCTTCCGACCTGCGATCGTAAGGGGTGGGTCGGGATGCTCAGCATCTCCTGACCGCCGCCCCGGATCTTTTCGATCGTCTATGGTAACACATTCGAGAGGTCTTGAACGAGAGCTGCTTCACATCTTCGATCTTCACTGGTCCGTCTCATGGCGCGATGCGTGCGGCCAGTCGCTTAACCGGCTTCAGCGGCAGGAAGATCGCTCCCCTGCCCGTGATCGCGGCCAGGATGTCCTGCCTGGCGATGAAGCTCACCGGCGGGACGGTCCCGTCGAAGGAGTCGTTCACCGCTCGCGGCTGGAAGAACATGAAGGGCTCCTCCACCTCGTCATGATCGGCGAGGATGCCTTCCGCGTTCGCGGTGACGATCGCGGCGGTGTATTCCGGCGTCAGTCCGATCGACATGAGATGGTAGGCGATCAGGATGAGGACGAACTCGTCCCTGGTGTATTCGAGAGCGCGTCCCGATCCCTTGCCAGCGCTCGGGAAGCCCTTGCGCCTGAGGTGCTTCAGGCTTGCACGTGTCTTGTCGGGATCGGCCGGCGCGTTGATGACCTCGGAGATCCCGTCGAGGACGTGCTGGAAGGTGACCGGGTGCGTCGGCTCCATGGCAGGCTCGGTCGGCGATCTCGTCGTTGCGCCGTCCTCGTCGGCATCGGCGTTCTTGCTCGTGCCATCGGCTTCGCCGTGAACATCGACGACATCGATCCCGATGTCCAAGACGTCCGCTCCTGACCAGTGCGAGGGGAACAGGAAGTTGATGCAGGCGGGAAGATCCGGCGCGTCCGGGCTTCCGAACATCGAGTCAACCTCGCCTTCGGTCGGCTCTTGTCCGATTCGCGCCTCGTAACCACGATAGACGTCCTCGGCCGCATTGCGGACCTTGGCGGCGTCGGTGATCTCGATCTTCAGGGTGACCAGCACGGCGGCGATCGCGTCATCGTGCACGAGGACCTCGTTCCCGTCCTTCATTCTGACTTTGGGCATTTCGTCTTCCCTCTGACATGGCCGGCGGCAAGCCGGACGTCATCGGCCCTTCTTCAGTTCAGACCATGTCTCCTGAGCTTCTCACGGTACATGGGACTGGACATGCGTTCGCGTGAGAGGCGAATGCCCTTGCGGAAGTAGAGGAAGAGGCGGAGCAGACCGATCGCCAGGGCCGCCGCGATGATCGCGAACACGGCTTCTTCTGATCGGATCGCTTCCTTGAGGAGCAGGAACGTGGCCAGCACGGTTCCGCCGATGCCGTAGAAGAAAAGCGTCGACCATCCCAGAGTGAGGAGGAGCCAGAACCTCCTGAATCCGCCCATCAGCTGCCATTCGGTGACCCGGTCGGCATGACTGTTGACGGTCTTGCAGCGTGGGCAGTCGATGAGCGGCTCGCCTATCCCCGCGTAGGTGCGCACGTAGCCGCCCGTCAGGCTCTCGCGGCAGCCTCGGCATTTCAGATTGACGTAGACGCCCACTTCCTCTTTCCTTCCTTCACATCCGATCCTCGCGGCAGGAACCTCAGTAGCGCGATCAAATGCGCGCCGCTTCCAGTGGTAGCGCGCGCGCTCGGCACCTCGGGTACTCCGAACATCCCAGGAAGGGGTCGTAGGGTCCCGAGTCCCTCAGGATCAGCGTGCCGGTCCCGCAGATCGGGCAACGGCAGCCGGCCTTCATGGGCGCCCCGATGCGATCGTTCCCGGCCGACGGACTGCCGCTCCGAACGGCGATGTTACGCTTGAAGCGGCACGATGGCGACCGACTGCACGCCTGGAAGGTGCCGTTCCTCCCATCGATCAGCTTCAGATGGCCTGACCGGCACGAGGGGCATGGTTCCAGGAGACCCCCGGTCGTTCTGATCCTGAGGTGTCCGCCGTTCGCGAGCTCCATCAAAAAACGCGAGGGTTCACCGATCGTCGTGTACATCCGGACCTGCCGCTTGGCGCGGGTCAGGGCGACGTAGAACAGCCGCCTCTCCTCGGACATCGGGAACGGGTCCGGTTCAGGCATGGCGAGATCCAGCACGCTGTCGTCTGTCTGCTTGGCCGGAAACCCCATCAGGCCCTCGGTGAGGTTGACCAGCATGACGTAGTCCGCCTCCAGGCCCTTGGAGGCGTGGACCGTCCGGAATTCGAGATCGAATGCGCTGGCGAAGGAGCGCTGCCATCGTCCGATGTCGGCGGGTCGGTCCCGATTGTAGCGCCCGAGGAGCATGACGCGAGGCCGGTGGCCGTTCGATCCATGCAGGGCGCCGGAAGCGACCTGCTTCCGCAGGGCGTCGAGATGATCGTGCAGCAGGGAGGTGGACGCCTCGCTCGTCTCCGACGCATACGCCACCAGGGACGGGCCCTCGTAGTCGTTGGTGGTGACGACCGTCTTCGGGATCTGTCGCGGGTTGGCCTGGACGAAGGCGCTCGCCGCTTCGGACAGCCTTGCCGGGCAGCGGAAGGTGGTGCTGAGCATCACCCTGGTGGAGTGCTCGAACGACGCCTTGAAGTGGCTCATCACGGACAGGTCGGCGCCGGCGAAGCGATTGATGCCCTGCCAGTCGTCACCGACGACGCACAGTCGGGCGTCGTGGCCACGGCTCTTCAGCAGCGCCTTCAGGAGCCTGACGCGACCGCGCGAGCTGTCCTGGAACTCATCGGCGAGGATCAGGGTGTACGGGCTTTCGTAGCCGGCCTCGAGATGCTCGGCCGCCGCCACGATCATGTCGTCGAAGTCGATGCACTCGATCGCTCGAAGCCGGTCCTCCCATTCCGCCGATATCCGCTCGTACAGGTCGACGAACCGTGTGAGGCGTGCCGTGTAGGCGTCGTCGGACCCGGCCGGGATCGCCGCGCGGATCTGGGCGATCGTCAGCCCGCTGCCCTTCACGTGCTGCTGGAAGGTCCGCAGGGTCGATGCGAGCTGACTGATGGTGGGCGGTGGCGGCCCCTTTCCCGTGCGATCCGGATCGTGATGCAGGGACAGGCCACGGGCCTCGAGCTCCTGCCGGAGGCGGTCGAACGATCCGGGGCTGCGGATCTCGTACGACGTCGTCTCGAACAGATCCGTGCCGCGCTCCTGGTGGAGGCCCTGCTTCCAGCGTCGTTCTCCCAGGTAGTCGCCATCGAAGTGCGGCGGCGGCCTGCCTTCCCGGTTGAGCGCGAAGTGCTCGTGGTAGAGCCGCACGTCTGGATAGTAGAAGTCCGGCTTGTACTGCCCATGGCGTGAGGTGACGGTGTCGTGTTCGTACCGGCGCTCGTACTCGTACGACACGCCGTGGTGGAAGAGCCAGTTCGCGATGATCCTCTCCTCGTCGCTCTTCACCCGCTCGCCGTTTGTGGTGATGATGGACGGGTTGGCTTTGTCCCGAGGCGCGCTCCAGCGATCGAGGTCCCGTCCATAGACGGTGCGGAACACGTCCCAGTCCTTGCGGAAGGCGGGATCGGATCGGCGCAGGTCTTCGACGATCTCGACGATCTTGGCCACTTCATCCGTCTGGGACCCCACCCAGGGAGCGAGGGATGGTCGTCGGCCGGTCGCTTCGCCGATCAGGCTTAGGCCGAACGCGCTGAAGGTGCGCGCCATGATGCGATCGACGCCTTCGAACTGCGCAAGACGCGTCTGGATGCGTGCATCCAGTTCCTTGGCGGCATCCCTGTTGAACGCGAGGACCAGGATCTGCTCTGGCGCGACGAGCCCCTCCTGCAGCGCGTACCCGGCCTTAGCGACCATCGTCGACGTCTTGCCGGAACCTGCTGCGGCGACGATCTGCACGGCGTCGTCGAAGCAGATGCAGGCGTCCATCTGCTCGTCAGTCAACGGATTCTTCTCGACGGTGTCGAAGAACGGCTTCAGCGCCGCCTTCCGCTCGGCGAGATGCTGGAGGTTGTGAGCGGCGAACTCGGCGAGCAGCTCCTTCAGTTTGGCCGGCTTCTCGATCGAGGTCATGAAGTAGGTTCGATCGGCGCCCGGCAGCGGGTACGTCTCGATGATGCGATGTGCGACGCTCTGCGGGATCCATCGGGTCCGGTCGACCTCGTGCTCCCAGCCTGCCCGCCAGGCCGCTTCGTCGGCCTCCTTTTTGCGCCGATATTCGCCGGTGTCGAAGGGGGCCGGCGATCGACTGCCTGAGGACGACGAGCGGCTTCCGGAACTCGAAGCGCCCCCGGCGAGCGCCAAGGCGCCCAGGACGAGCCACTCGATCATGGAGCGGGCCAGGGAAAGTCGAAGCGGCCCACGTAGTGGGCGCGCCTGAGGCCCTCCAGCTCGTCCTCCCACTGGCGGATCACCTCGGCGAGGTTCGGGTTCCTGCGGCGCTTCGCGTTCCGCGCGAACGAGGCGAGACCTTCCGCGATCTTCCTGAGGCGCGTGCCCGTGTCGGGCACGCCCCACTGTCGCATGTAGGCGATGCCGTTGAGCGGCGGCAGACGCATGACGAAGACGTGCTCGAGTAGCCGCATCCGTTGTGCCGCGGTCAACGTGCTGGACAGACCGACGTGGTAGCCGAGATAGGCCAGCATGCCGATCTCCTGCCAGGCACCGGTGGCCCCGTGGCCCTCGCCATCACCGGCGGGAGCATCGGTCGAGGGCCACGGGAAGCAGTCGGGGCTGTTCGGATCGAGAGCCTGGAGACGCTCCCATTCCCGCTCCACCTCTGCCAGCCGGCGCCTCGCTTCCACGACATCGGCGGCATCCGGATTGGCTTCGGCGAACCGCTGGAGATAGCTGAAGGCCGCCTGCCAGCGACGTTGCAGCTCGGGGAACGGTGAAACGGTCTTTGGCGCTTCGATGCCGGCCGCCGTCCTCATCCGTGCGTTGATCGCCAGTCGGGATGCCGCATTCGAGGCGGCACCCTTCCGTCGGACGCCGGTGGTTTCGGAGGCGGCGGGAGGGACGGCGATCGGCGATCTGCCGACTCTTCGTGCTTTGGCTTTCTTGGATGCCGTCGGCTGCAGGACAAGACCCGTCCTCTTCCTGGGCGCCTTCTGCTTCTTGATCGGCTGGGCTAGCGTGGTGCCGGCGTCCGTTGGCGTCTTGGTCTTCTGAGCTCTGCTCGATGCCGTTCGGGTTTGAGCACGAGGATCGATCGCTGCCTTCGGGTGAGCGGCCCTGCCGGCGTCGGCCTTCGCGGGAGTGTCAGGACTGGGCATGCCCAGGGCGCTTCGTACCGCCAATCCCATGGCGGGATTGATGGGCGATGCATTGGAATCGCCGCGGGCGGTCGCCTTCGTGTGCGGTTCCTTGGCCGTCGTCGGATGGAAGAGGACCGGTCCGGCCTGTCCCGAAGTCCGTACGACCTGCTCGGCGTGCCTGATCGCGGCCTCGACCATCCGGAGGCGCGCCGGATCCTTCCTCGTTTTAGATGGACGGCGGCCCTTCATCTGCAGGCACTTCCGTTCACCGTCGACCTCCGACCCTGGTCGAGACGAACCGATACGAACCCGATGCGTCCTGCGGCTCGCTGAACCGTCCGATGATGGCCCATCCCAACTTCGACCGCTATAGCGCCATAAGTTCGCGGCTTTTGGCGTTGGGCTTGCTGCACTAAGACACGCAGGATCTTAACTGCCCAATTCGATGTCTTCGACACGTCGTTCTACCAGTCTATCTTACCCATGCCGTTATCATCGGGATGGTTCGTCTATCACGCAAGTGTTCTCGCGCGCTGCCCACCCACTGCATCCAGGCACGTCGAGCTTGGATCTGGTGCCTGTGGTGCCGTAAAAAACCGCTGGCCGACTTATATCTGATTTTGTATCAATGGTAAGGCAGGATCTGCCCGGCTCGTCCGTTTCTGCAGCGAGTGTTCTTCGAACACGCTCCTCTCGGAGCGCTCCGCGCTTCACACGATGTAGGAACTCAGCTCGGTCCCGAGGCAGCGGGCCCAATGCTATCGAGACGGAATTTGAGGTCGGCGAAAGCGCGAAGGCGGTGAGGTATCGCTGCATGACGGTTCTGCTCTAGCTGCAGCAGCGTGCTGACGAAGGAATGTGATGAGTCCCGCCGGGTCAAGCGTTGGAGAATGATTGAGCCCTCAAGGTCATCTTGGACGTCTAACGATCGCAGATCGGACATGGATCGTTCCAACCTGATCGAAGTACGGACAGGTATGTGAAGATCGTCGATGCATCGGCTCGTCACGTGATGGCGGCGGTCCTTGAATGGTCGAGCACGATCGCCGATGCTTCTGTTTCTGAACTTCTCGATGGTCTCGGAATAGAGCCAGTAGCGGCCTGGCTCGAGCCATAGCCCGTGTGAGGTAACGGCCTCGATCTTGAAGGATCCCATCAAGTCCGATGCTTCGTGATGAAGTTCTGTCAGGATCGGGTCCAGCCTTGCTGCAGGCACTGAAAAGTGCACCGAGTCTATGTTCACATAGCAGACGTGGACGTCGTCACCGAATTCAAGCACTCTTTCCATAAGATTGAGCAGTCGCACGCGCCCCTTGGCGACAATCCGTTGTCCGAGCATGAAACAGGTCTCCCCATCGTCGGTGATGGGCGCCTCAACCATCGTTTGTCGGCCTTCCCTCTTCATGGTGATACCCCGACCTCGGGCCAACCATGCATCTGTTGCGGCATCTGGCTCGTCCGGTAGCGGCTCCACACCGTGCGTTTGCCGCAGGAAAGACAGAGCACCTTGACGGTCGGCGAATGTCTTGACTTTTCGGCGGGGCCTAGCAGCGCACGACGAAAGAAGTGTCGCAAGGAACTTCTCTCGATGTGCCAGCGGCTTGTTGCCTCCAGCCTCGTATGCGCGTCTGCGGGCGAAACATCGTTTCGCCT
Organism: Sphingomonas zeae; assembly: GCF_014197135.1. Taxonomy (GTDB): domain Bacteria; phylum Pseudomonadota; class Alphaproteobacteria; order Sphingomonadales; family Sphingomonadaceae; genus Sphingomonas; species Sphingomonas zeae. The sequence continues at coordinate 124,214 of NZ_JACIFA010000003.1, read as the reverse complement.
CTCTTGCGAGCGGGTGGGCGATGACCTTGTCGGAAACGACTGCATCGACCAGATGAATGCCTTTGAAGTGGCGTCTATAGTAATCGATCTCGAACTCGTTCAGGTCGACCTCGATCGGCTCGGATGCGGTGACGCCAAGTCGCTTGCCGCAGAAGAACGTTCGAAAGGGATTGTGAGCGTTGATGAAAGCGGTGGTCGGTTCGCTCAGGCGGCACCGGTAGAGCCCAACTGCCAGTCGTTCGCCGTGCTCGTATTCACGATCGAGGACGATTTTGTGCAGCTTGGAGGGGTCGGGAAACTCGGCTTGCATGCAGGCCGAGTACATCGCGTTGACGTCTATCGCGACGACCCGACGATCTGACCGAGTTTCCTCAAGAACGAATACGTCCTGGATAGGCAGGTGCCAAGCGGCATAGAAGCGGGCGTCGAGTGTCGTCTTGCGTCGCAGCGTGTTGCAGATGGTACGCCAACGGTCGCCGCAGTATTCTGCAGCTGAAACGATGTGCGTTCCATAGCGAGCATGCATATCCTTTATCGCTCCGTAACCGACGTTTGAGTCAGGAACGTATGATCGCTTCGGCAACCAAGGATGCAATTCCTCGAGAACGGCGGGCGGTCGCGACCCAGGGTTCGCCAGCGCGATGAGATCGGACTCGCGCCTCGTAAGGGTCAGGGTTGGTATCTTGGGTAATTCTTCGAACGTTTCGATCGCACGGGTACCATTTAGATCCGTGATTGTTTCTTCGTCGGCAGCGATTAGGTGAAAACCCGCACTCGAACCCTTCTTTCGTTTTCGAAGTAGGATCATCGATTCCGAAGGATCGTCGTTAGGCGCGCGATGAAACCGGAAAGTCTGGTTCACCGCGCCGCCTTCGCCCGGGTCCGCATTGCATCGATGGCATAGTGTGCCAGCGCGAGTTCATTGATCGCAGCGGCCCATGATATCCTTTCCCCGCTAGCAGCCCACTCGGCGCCCCGAATGAGGGCGCTGCGGATTGCGATGGGAAAAAAGTAGGTGAGGGGCTGCAGGTGGCGTAACCGCCAACTTGGGATGAAGCGTCCGACATGGGGCGGATATGCCTCTTGGTCTCCCTCTTCGTCCTTGATCGAATTATATGCTGAGTTCAGCTTTGCGATATCGGCAAAGGACTCGAAGTTGATCTCCCTGACCGAGTAGTGGAGCCTCGCCAACGAAAGCATGGTTCGTGTAGCCTCGCGATCAAGGGACGCTGGCCCTTTCGGCCCGCTCATCTCGTATGCAAACTCATGGATGAGCGTCTGTAGCATGGTGACACGTGCGTAGGCCAAGATGAGCGACATTTCTGCAACTTGATGAAGCAGCGCGCCAACTCGCGAGGATATTTCCGGAACTTGACGGAGTCCCTGGCCTTGGAGGTACTGGTTGAGTAGTGCTTTGAGACCAAGCGGAAGGCTGGCAGTCAGCGCCGAAGGGTAGGTCAGCTTTTCCATTTTGGCGTATCGCGCGATAGCGTAGCGACGTCCTATTCCAACGAGTGCCTTGACCAATGATCTCTCCAGATCATGAGCGCTATTTGGGGAGGATAGTGTCGTATTGGCCAGATGAATTGCCCATTTCCATGCTCTAGGGTCATGTTTTTCAGGGCCGAGAGCCCGCGAGGCGGATCGCAGACTGCCTAGCAATCGCAGATCACCGATATCATCGTAAAGGGATTGAAGATATTCCTGTTCTTCCTCTGCTTTATTCCATGCGTTGATGGCGTCGATGTCGATGTAATCGTCGAGGTCACCGACCCAGACCCTCATGCTGTCGTCGTTGCTCATGGCCGCTGTCCCATTCCGCCGCCAGTTGCCGACATTCGTGTGATGTGTCTTGGCTGCCGATATCTCATGCGCCGCCGCCATCGAGCAGGCCTGCATCAAGCCGATCGCCTGACTTCAGCATGTCGTAGACGAGGTTGGTGAGGATACCCATTGCCTGCTTGTCCTCTTTGAGTAGTAGCGTCGCCAACGCGCTGTTCGAGGACATCGCTCGGACCACGGCCTTCTCCACGGCCCCCGGAAGGTTGCCCTTCATCGCCAGCTCCTTCTCGCTCTTGCCGACCTGAGCCATTACGTGATGATTCTCTTCGGCGATGGCGGCGATCTGATTGACGAAGTGGATCTGGTCGCCGAGCGGTGCGGCGGATCCGAACAGGCTGTTGAGACGCCGGATGAGATCCTGCAGGTAGACGGGCGTGCCTCCTGGCGCGGTCGAGCCACCGGAGCCGACGGGCTTGAGCACGATGTCGGGGGCGTCGCCGCCATCGGGGCTGTCGAAGACCTCGTCGCGGATCGTGATCTCGAAGCCGGTGAGCGTCAGGCCCTTCAGGTCGATCTCGTCGGGCGTCACGCCGTCCAGCCGCTTGGCGAGCAGCGTTGCGAAGGTGGCGAAGTTCTCCAGGTCCGGGTCGTTCAGTTCGATGAGCTGGGCGATGTAAGCGTAGGTGCGGGAGAAGCGGTCCAGGCCCGCACGGAAATCGGTGAGCCGCGTGACGGCGGCGTCCGCTTCGGTGCGACGGTGCTCCGCGGCCTTCATGCCGTCCGCGTCCTCTGCCTCGCGTGCGGCCTGGTACGTCTTCTCGGCCGATCGCACGTCGGCCCGGATGTCGGCCAGCAGCCCGTTGTACCGATCGGTCGGCCCCTGCGTGGCGGCGAACAGCGCCTTGTGCTGCGGGTTTCCGTCGGAGACGAAGTCCTGTGCCGTGCTGAATCGGGCGGATCGGAACGCGTCGAGGTCGCTGGCCGCGTAGATCGCGGCCTCGTCGAGACGATCCTTCAGCTCGTACACGACGTTGAGGTCCTGCGCCTGCTCGATGACAGCCCCGGAATCGTAGCTGGCGAAGGCGCGACGGACGACCTCGGGATCGTTCACGAAGTCGATGACGAAGGTCCGGTCCTTGCCGGGAAAGGTTCGGTTGAGGCGGGACAGCGTCTGGACGATCTCTACGTCGTTGGCGATCTTCTTGTCGACGTACATGGCGACCAGCTTGGGCTGGTCGAAGCCCGTCTGGAACTTGTTCGCGACGAGCATGATGCGGTACTCGGGTCTATCGAAGGCGATGCGGAGGTCCTGTCCCTTCACCGCCGGGTTCATCGATGATTCGGTGAAGACGGCCTCGTCGTCGGCGACGAAGACGTCGCCCTTCAGCATCGAGTCGTCCGAATGCGAAACCTCTCGTCCGGACAGCTGGCCCGAGAACGCGATCAGCGTATGGATGCCCTTGTAGTCGGGGTGGGTGTCGATGAAGGCGTCGAACGCCCGCTTGTATCGCACGGCGGCCGCCCGCGAGCTCGTCACGACCATGGCCTTGGCCTTGCCATCGAGGAGATGGGCGACGTTCTTGGCGAAGTGCTGGATGATGAACTGGACCTTCTGCGTCACGTTCGTCGGATGCAGCGTCATCCACTTGGCGAGCACGCGCTTCGCGGCCTTGCCGTCGACGCGCTTGGCGTCGACCAGATCCTTGCCCAGGTTGAAGGCGGTCTTGTACGGTACGTAGCCCTCGAGCACGTCGAGGATGAAGCCCTCGTCGATCGCCTGCCGCATCGGGTAGCGGTGGAAGGACTCCGGCAGGTTGTCGTCGGCTGCCGGCCTAGTCGGATCGGCCGGGCGGCCGAACAGCATCATCGTCGAATGCTTGGGCGTGGCCGTGAAGGCGAACTGCGAGACGTTCGCCGGGCGGACGCGGGAGTTCTGGATCTCCGTCAGCAGCTCCTCGACCGTCATCTTCTCCATGCCCGACTTGGACGTCATGGCGAGCGTGGCCTGCAGCTTCGAGGCGGTGGCGCCGGTCTGCGAGGCATGGGCCTCGTCGATGATCACGGCGAAGCTGCGCTCCTTGAGCGACTGCTCGGTGAGGATCGCCTCCATCGCGTAAGGGAAGGTCTGCAGCGTGACGACGATGATCGGCACGCCGGCGAGAAGCGCCTCGGCGAGCTGCTGGCTCTTCGACTTCGACGACGTGTCGCGGTCGATGGCGGCGATCAGGCCTGACTGGTGGTCGATCTGCTGGACGGCGTCCTGCAGCTGACCATCCAGCACGGTGCGGTCCGTGACGACGATGACCGAGTTGAAGATGGGCGTGCCGTCCGACTTCCTCAGCTTGATGAGGTCGTGCGCGGTCCAGGCGATGGTCGAGGTCTTGCCCGAACCTGCGCTGTGCTCGCACAGATACGCCTGTCCGGGCCCCTTCTCGGCGGCGTCGGCGATCATGGCGTTCACCGCGGCCCACTGATGGAAGCGCGGGAAGATCAGTGTCTCCTTGCGCGTCCAGTTGCCCTTGAGGTCGACGACGTCCTTCTTCTCCACGTAGACGAAGCTGTGGAAGATGCGCAGCCAGGCGTCGCGCTGGGCGACCTCCTCCCAGAAGTAGGCGACCGGATAATCGCCATCGTCGCGCGCCTCGTTCCCGGCGCGGCCGTTCCGCCCCTTGTTGAACGGCAGGAAGAAGGTGTTCTCGCCGGCGAGCTTCGTCGCCATCCAGATCTCGCTGTCGGACATGGCGAAGTGGACGACCGCGCCGCGCTTGAACGTCAGCAGCGGTTCCTTGCGCTTCGTCACGGGGTCGACGGGCAGACGGTCGCGCCGGTACTGGTCCTTGGCGGCGCCGGCCGACTGCGTGAAGTCGGTCTTGATCTCGATCGTCGCCACGGGAAGGCCGTTGACGAACAGCCCGAGGTCGATCGCGTACTCCTTGCTCGGGTGATAGCGGAGCTGCGGCACCACGCGCAGGCGATTGGCGGCGTAGCGGTGGAGGATGTCCTTGTTGCGCTGATCCTCGGGCGCGGCCTCGCTCACGTCGATGTGGCCGCAGCCGGCGATGTCGAAGCCGCGGCGCAGCACCTGGACGGTGCCCTGCTTGTCGAGCGCCGACGCGAGGCGGTCCATCAGCACCTTCGTCGCCTTGTCGCCATTCAGCGCGACGAGCCGCTCCCACTTCGTCGGCTGCGTGTCCTGCAGCCAGCCGACGAGATCCTCGGGGTAGAGGGCGTGCTCCTTGTCGTAGCCGCCGGTTTCGCCGAGTAGCCAGCCTTGGGCGACGAGCTTGGCGACGACGTAGTCCTCGAACGGCTTCTCGTGATGGGAGTGGCTCATGCGGCGGCCTTCATGTTCTTGGCGGCGAGGCCGCGTACGTCGATCTTACCGGTGACGGCGGCGGTGATGAGGGCAAAACGATGCTCCTTGAGGAGCTTGACGCTCCGCTCCGTTGTGGTGACGAGGTCGTCGATCCTCTTCAGCTGCCCATCGACGAAGGCGAGGATGCGATCCTGCTCCGACAGGCTGGGATAGGCGACGGCGAATCCCATGAAGACGGGCATGCGTAAGGAGTCGACCGTCGACTTAGCGCCACCATCGAGTGCGACCGCTGCAAACAGTGCGGAGAGATAGTAGAAGAGGTAGCGACCCCGGACGCCTTCGAACTGGGACAGCATGTAGACACGCTGATGGTAGTCGAATTTACCGGTGTAGTAGTGATAGACCTTTCCTACACCGGCTCCATCTCCGGCGGTGAGGATCGCCTCGCAATCGGCGGAATAGGTGTCGATCTCCTCGACGATCTGGGATCGAACGAAGAACGGATAGCCGCCCCCCGGGACAGCATGCGCAGTGTCGCGACTCCCAGTTCGCACCCGGCAGAGATACTTGAGTGGCGTGACCGTCCAGTTGCTTGGCACATTGCCGAGCCACTTCACGCCCGACGATTTAATCGATACGTCGGGGTCAATGCCCTGTGTTACTGCACGAGCGATCAGCGCAAGCCGCTTTTCCCTGAGCAGCTCAAGGAACCTACCTTTCTTGTCGACGAGCCTGTCGATTTTCGCACATTCCCGATCCAGTCGCGCAAGAATTATGTCCTGCTCCGCGAGCGGCGGCAGACAGACAACTATGTTGCGGAAGTGCTCCCAGTAGAGCCGCATTCTGAAGTCGGCGATGCCTTTGGAGAAGCGCCTGACCTCCTCCATGCCGCTGGCCGTCTGCAATAGCAGTTCGACGAACCTTGTTCGGAACGAAACCTTAGGCTCGGCGACCACGTAAGCGGGGCTCACCAAGCCATCGACGGCGACCGTGCCGAACGCGCCCTGCCAGGCGCGCATCATGTTGTAGACGAGATCGCCCGGCTGGACGCGCTGATACTTGCTGCGGTCCTCGCTGAGGTTGACCTTGCGATCGCGATCCTCGTCGGCGAGCTCGTTGTCCGACACGCCGCTGTGGATCGAGACTGAGAGGACCGGCAGCTTCGGATCGGCCGGGCGATCGACCTCTCTGAACAGGGTTGCCACGCGCGGCGTCGTCCAATGCGACGGTACGACGCCGAACCACTTCTCTGACGGTGAGGGTTGCTCAGAAGCAAGGGCGGCGGTCATTCCGTCACCTCGAGCAGCACGGCCGCGATCTCGGCCTCAACGGCCTTCAGATCCGCGTCAATCAGGCGCAGATCCCGTGGAGGTTGATACTGGTAAAAATAGCGGTTGAAGTTGATCTCGTAGCCGACGACGCCGACCTCGCCATCCTGCCCGTCGCAATAGCCTTCGTCGACGAAGGCGTCGGGTGCGTGGGGAAGAACCTCGGCGCCCATGTAGTCGTCGATGGCGGTGCGAAGCGGCACGTTCTCGTAGTCGGTCAGCGCGTCGTCGACCACATCGTCGCCATCGTCGTCCACGACCGGCTCCGCGTCGGGGTCGCGCACGCCGAAGGCGGCGACGAACGCCTTGATGAGAGGCTTGGACGCCTTGCCAAGCGCCGGATTCTTCCGGGCCGAGGAGCGGACGAAGGCTTCCATCCAGTCGTATTCGTGCTCCTCACCGGCATGCCCGCCGATGGCGGCGAGCCAGGCGGCTTGCTGTTCGGCCGTCAGCTTCCCCCAGGCCTTGTCGTCGACGATCTTCGACATGCCTTCGTCGGAGACGACGATCTTCATGCGCAGCGGTCGTAGCACGCGGACGCGGCGGTAGCCGAAGTCCTCCTGATCGATGACGAGGCTCGTCTTCGTCGGCTCGAACGCTGAGTACGCCTCTACGATCTGGCGCGTCTGGTCGGGGCTGATCATCCGCCGCTTGTTGCCCTCGCTCTTGCGCATGGGCGTGAACGACTTCGTGGCGTCGATAAGCTGGACCTTGCCCCGCCGGGCCGCAGGCTTCTTGTTGGAGAGAACCCAGACGTAGGTGCCGATGCCGGTGCGGAAGAAGATCTCGGTCGGCAGTGCGATGATCGCCTCGACAAGGTCGTTCTCGAGCAGGTGCCGCCGGATCTCGGACTCGCCTTGGCCCGCGTTGCCGTTGAATAGCGGCGATCCGGAGAGGACGATGGCAGCGCGGCCACCGCCGCGCTCAGGCGTCTCCAGCTTGCTGATGAGGTGGAGCAAGAACAGCATGGACCCGTCGCTGACCCGCGGCAGCTTGGGTCCGAACCGACCCTCGAACTTCTTCTCGCCGTGTTCGCGAACGACGGCGGCCTGGTCCTTCTCCCACTTCTTGCCGAAGGGCGGGTTGGAGATGCAGTAGTGGAACCGCTCGTCGCCGAGCTGATCGTTGGACAGCGTGCTGCCGAGCTTGATGTTGCGCGAGAGGTCTCGGCCTGGATCCGACTCCAGCGTCTTCAGCAGCATGCCCGCGAGGCAGACGGCATGGGTCTCCGGCTCGAGCTCCTGTCCGTACGGGACGATGACCGGCGCGACGCTGTAGCGGTCGCGGAGGTTCTGGACGTGCTCCATGCCGTCCGAGAGGAAGCCGCCGGTTCCGCAGGTCGGGTCGTAGAGGGTGCGGATCAGGCCAGGGTTGTTGACGAACAGATCGTCGTCCGGATCAAGCAGCAGTTCGATCGCGAGGTGGACGACATCGCGAGGCGTCATGAAGTCCTCGGCCGCCTCGTTCACCTCGGCGCCGAAGCGACGGATGAGGTGCTCGTAGACGTTGCTCATCTCACGCTCAGGGACCGTATCGGGATGCAGGTCGATGCCGGCGAAGTTCTGACAGATCTTGAACAGCACATTCTGCTTGTCCATCCGCGCCACCGTAGCGGCGAAATCGAACTGTTCGAAGATGACGCGCGCGTTGTCACTGAAGCGGGCGACGTAGTCTTCGAGGTTCTGGCGCGTCCGACTGCCGCCCAGCGTCGCCAGGGTGTAGTTCGACGTGTTGTAGAACGGGTAGCCGGAGATCTGGCGGAGCACGACGTCCTCGTCGAGGCCTTGACCGGAGATGGACTCATGCGTCGACAGCACTTGATCCCGGGTCGCTTCGAGGACGCATTCCAAACGTCGCAGCAGGGTGAACGGCAGGATGACCTTGCCGAAGTCGACGTGTTTGAAATCGCCCCAAAGGTCGTCAGCGTTCTTCCAGATGAAGTCCACCAAGGAGGTGGTCCGGGGCGCTCGAGCATCCGTCATGCGTTTCTGCTTTCTTCCGTATTCATGCCGATGCGTTCCAGCACGGTATCAATTTCCAAGCCTCGGGCGCGCAGCAGTGAGCCCAGGCGTTCCTTCAAGTCGGGTGGTGTGGGATGATGATGGCTCATCCAGTTACGAATAGTACGGTAGGTCGTACCTAGATCGCGGGCGAGCGGTGTCTGCCACCGATCACCATACAAGGCGTGCCCCGCCGCCATGAGAAGTTCGCCCCCATCCACGGCTTCATAAATATATGAAGCAAAACGGTATCGCAACGTATTGTTGTCCGAACCGATAGCGTTGTGACGAGGCGGTCGTCACGGAGAAGGCGTCATATTAGTGGGGATCGGCAGGGCATGAGTCCTGCCCTGCCGATCCCGTGCCAAGAGGGCTCGCGTCCGATCAAGACGGAGCTCCAACCCTCTCGCATTCGCCGGCCGATGTCGAAAACCAGTCACCAGTCTTAGATTGGCGCATCGTCCGTCTCGATCAGCGCCGCCGCGGCGACCTCCAGCAGATGATGGGTCAGCCGGTCCGATCCGTAGCGGGTCGCCAGTTCGCCCCATGCCGGCCACCGGTCCATCCGGTGGCAGATCCATTCGTAGAAGCGGTCGCGCCGCTCCGTCGTGTCCAGCCCAAGCGTCCAGACCGTCTCGAAGATCGGCACGACGCCGTCCCCGCGCTTCGACAGGATGATCGACGGACGCCCGGCCTCGTGCCGGCGGAGGAAGGCGACGTCCCAGCGGGCGGCGGCCTTCTCGACGCGCGCCAGCCTGTCCTCACGTGTCTCCGGGCCGAGGCCGAGCTCGCACAGCTGGGTGATCGTGGCGGCGGACGGTCGCTGCCTCCGCACGTCGTACGGGCGGGTGGCGAGCAGCATGTGGATCACTGCCATGCCCTCCGCCGTCACGGTCTTGGCGCCGCGGCCATCCTCCGTCAGCTCGACCAGTCCTTCCCGGGCGAGCCAGAGGTGGAACAGGAGGAGGTACAGCTTGCTGGACTGGAAGATGTCTCCCGCCTGCTCACCGATCGTCGGCTTGCGCCTGATCGTAGCGACGAGCACGGCATGCATCGTCTCGAGCAGTTCGTGCGGCGTCCTGCCGAAATGGTCCGGCATCCGCAGCCGACCGTTCCAGAACGCCGCGCGCATCGATGGCCAACGTTCGCCGGTCTCCTCGTCGACGAAGACCGTCTCGCCATCGACGTGTTCGCCCCGCAGCCAGTTGCCCCAGGGCAGCTCGGGATCGCAGACGCGCGGGGTCAACGTCTGTACTCCAGGTTCGAGGCGGGGATGAGTGTCGGACCGGGATCGGCTGCCCGGGGGTCGCGGTCCTCTCCGATCGCCTTCAGCTGTGCCGCGAGGCGCACGCACTCGCCGTAGACGAATGCCTCGGTCTTGTAGGTGGGATCGTCGACGCCGAACGCCGGGGTCTTGTCGCTGCCTGGATGGCGGGTGTCCAGCGGGACGAGGTCGTCCCGCTGGTCGCAGCTGAAGCCGAACCACCATGCGTCGTCATCGTCGTGGCCATCACGATCGTCCGCGACGGTCCTGCGGACCTCCCGCCGGGATCCGAGGTCCACGGCGACGTGGCAGATGCTGCGATCCTCGGGCGCATCGCGCTCGCAGACGTGCGAATAGTCGATACCGCCGTGCACGCCGATCATGATGCCCAGCATCGTGCCGTATTCACGACCGAACAGCGGATGGCCCGGGGGGACCGCGACGTATCCGCAGAGGTGCTGATACAGCGGCGATCGGCGGATGATGCAGGCGTATCCGGACGCCGGATCGGTCCAGGCGATCTTGTTCGCCTCGCCGCTCCACGGCCCATCCGCGGTGGGGTGCACGTCGGCGATGCGGTAGACGGCATCGACCTTCACGAGGCCACCGTCCTCCCTGAGCGGCAGGCGTGCGCCAGCGGGCGGCTTGACGATAGCGGGCAGCGAGACGGCGTTGGGCTTCTTCTTCGGCATGTCATTCTCCTTGGGATGTCATCCGCACGGCGGCGCATGGATGGCGACGATGGTGCATCGCCGACTGGATCGGGGTCGCTGCTCAGGCGTGGAGGAGCAGCCACTCCTCGTTGAAGTCCTTGCCGGCACGGGGGACGAGGTCCTCCACGGTGAGACCGACACTGGCGTACGCCGCCATCGCAGCGGCGGCGGCGATCCTGCCCGGTTCGTCCGCATCACCGCAGACGATCACGCGTCTGACCGCCGCCGGGAACCGGACGTGCGGCAGGTTGCCGTCGCCCACCGCCGCCCACACGCTGGCGCCCGGGAACATGAGCCTCACCGCCAGTCCGTCCTCGACGCTCGCCGCCAGCATCACCGTCTCCGCGACGGGACCGAAGCGGACGGCGCAGCCCCGCACCCGGCCGAGCGACAGCCTCGGCGTGCCCCGCGTCGACTTGCGCCCCTCGTGGTCGAGGAAGGTGCGCTGGATGCCACCTACCCGGCCATCGCGGTCCTGCAGCGCCGCGATCATCGCCGGCTCGCGTCGACCCTCTCGACCGTCCGCATCCCACCAGCGCGCGACGTGCGAGTGGCGGATCGATCCGGGAATATCGTCGCCGATCCCGCGGTTGATGAAGTACGTCTCGCTCAGCGACCAGGCGATCGGCATCGCTTCCCGCCAGATCTGACGCGCTCGCCTCACCGACTCCGCGCGACGCATCGCGACGAGGTCCGGGTTCTCGAGCATCGTCGGCACGACGATCGCGGTGCCGACGAGATCGAAACATGCCTGCCGGAAGTCGACGTGATGGAGACGCCGGTGGAGCTCGATCACGTCGCCGCCGGCTTCGCAGCCGTGGCAGTGGAAGACCCGCTTGCCCTCGTTGACGAAGAAGCTGGCGGTGTCCTCCGGGTGGAAGGGACACAGCCCCTTCAGTTCGTCGCCGCTCTTCTTCAGGTCGGTCGCTTCTGCCGCGACCCGGGCGATCGAGGTCTCCGCCTTGATGCGGGCGACGTCGATGCGCCCCTTCCCGTCCATGTATCTGGCCGGGAGGCCGATGCTGTCCATGTGCATGCTCCTTCGCTGGTCAATCGCCACGTTCGCGGTGGTCTGGGGCCTCTTTCCTTCGGCCCCTGCCTCCACCGCCCGGCTCAAGCCGGCCGGCGCCTCCGCGCCGCAGTCACTTTCATCGGAGATCCGCCCGCGCGTCCGCGCGCGGGCGCAACCATCCCGACCCGGCGCCATGGCGCCGGGCACCCTTCACGAACTCAGCTCGAGCGGCGGGAATGCAGGTCGTTCGCACCACCGCCGCCGAGAATGACCCGGGTGACGGCATGGGCCAGCACGAACGGCGACGGAGGACGCAGTCCCATGCGGTACGTCCACCAGTCGGCGGCCGCCCGCTGGTTGAGCAGCATGTCCTCGCGCTTCGTGCCTTCTGGCCACTCCGGGCCGATGCCCGCCTGCGCAGCCGCCACCAGCATCGGCGTTCCGAAGTCGACGAGCTGGCCGAAGATGGAGTCCCGGATGAGCGCCAGGCTCCAGTCGAAGGTGCTGGTTGCGGGCACGTTCGCCGCCAGGATCTCCTTCGCGTAGTCCTCAGTGTCCAGGTCGCAGGTCACCACCTTGCCGTAGGTGTCGACGACGAGCGGGCCACGCGTCCTGGTCCCCGCAGCCGCGACCACCGCCGCCGCAGCGGCATATCCCACCGCGACCTCGGTCATCCTGCCGGACGGATCGGGCAGCTTCAGCAGACCCTGCTGCCGGTCGATCAGTTCGATCGGAGCCGCCGCGATGCTGGACGCCGAACATCCGAGGAGGGTGGCGAGACGCACGAGCAGCGCGGGCGGCTCGGAGCTGGTCTTCGATGCGCGGTGGATCAGCGCGATCTGGTCGGGCGAGAGGTTTCCGCTCGCGAGCGGAAGGCGGTGTACGTTGTCCATGACGATGTCCTCGTTGTCGCCGGCCCGCTGGACGGAGCCGGTCGCTGCTGACTTGCTGCGTTCTGCCGACGCCGCGGCGGGTCGCGGACCCACGACTGAAGCCGTGGGCCAGCGGAGGCAGGCGGATCAGTTGGTGGAGTCGTACTCGCTGGTGGTGATGGCGCGGTTGCGGTCGATCCAGACGTCGAGATCGTCCGGGTGGTACCTGACGGCCGTCCCCAGCTTGATGAAGCGGGGCGAGTTGTCGCCCTTGCGGCCGTAGAGGCGCATCTTCTCCAACGTGTTCTTGGCCAGCCCGCAGTACGTCGCGGCCTCGGTGGTGGTCATCAGCCGGCGGCGCGGCGCCTCGTCGTCGTGATCGGCGGCATCGGGCGTCCTGGCGGGGCGGTTCTTCCCGGAACCCGCAGCACCGATCGAGACGACGTAGCCGTTCGGGCTGACCATCCTGGCGGTGTTCGGGCTGATGTAGTTGACGTTCATGCTTCGCCTCCTTGGCTGCCGGACCGGAATGGCCTGGCAAGTCCGTGGTAGGAGGCGGAAATCTCGTTCAAACAGTCCGAATGTCGTCCCGCAGGGGGTGAGATTGCAGCAGGAGATTTACCTGGATCTGTCAGAGGAATGGCATACCGAAAAGGCCCACCCGCCAGTTGGCGGATGGGCCTTGGATCAGAACCGGAGTGGGGCGTCGACTATGCGGCCAGTCGCACGCCTACGAGATTGAGGGTGTCACTGGACGGCGCGACTGCGTGCCAGGCGGCGAGCAGGGTCTCCTTGGGCAGTGTGCCCTCGGCGACCTTGCGACAGGCGTCCCACACGTCGGCAGGCCAGCGTCGGACCACGTGACGGATTGTCCCGTCCGGCTGTATCGGGCCGAGCAGGATCGGCCCCTTCATGACCCCCGTCACCTTCACGCCGCGGAAGTGCGTCGGCGGCACGAAGTCGCCGTCCGCATCGAGGAACGGCAGGATCGGATCCGTGCCGAAGGTCGGCGTCTCATCGAGGTAGCCGATCATCGCGGGGGATGCCGACGACACCTCGACGTGATCCGCGTCGAGGAGGCGGACGGACAGGTACTCGTTGTAGCGGCCTTCAGGCAGCGCGATGACGGTGCAGTCCACCGTTCGGAAGGGAACGCGATCGTAATCGCGCGCGTCGCAGTGATCTGCGACCGGAGGCCGGTCGCCATCGACGGCGGGGCCGTTGGCGGAGACGTAGGTGCACGACGTCGGCGACCAGACGATGCAATGCGACGTGTTGCTACGGGTGGTGTGCCGGCAGACGTAGTTGATCAGCAGCAGGCGTTGGGCTTCGGTCGGCGGCGTGTCCTGAAGCATGCCGAACGCATGCAGCATCCTCTCCACGTCGTCGCCCTGGAGGTCGACGAACAGATCGACACGCACGTGCGTGTTCCGGTCCAGACCGGTTTCGACGATGTGCGGATACTCGCGGTCGGTGAGCTGAACCTTGGCCATTTCTATTTCATCCCTGGGAATGCATCCCGGATGTCTTTCCATGGATTCTCTCGTCCATCCGAAGATCCGCGTCCTTCAGTGCCCCCTGCGCGGCCCCTGCGGTCCTCGACGTCGACCTGGCCTGGCCCACTCTGGGAAGTCCGGCAGCAGTCTGGCGCGGGCCCGTTGGAAGACCTTCGCCGAGAACTCCCGGTTCGTCCGCACTTCGACCGCTTTCTTCAGCGCTTCGCTGGTGATGTCCTTGTTCTCCGCTTCGCTGAGATGCTCGCGCATGGCGTCCTCGCAGATCTTCTCCACGTACGCCGTAGGAGCCTGCTTCGGTGCACCGAGGAGTCCGTCGTCGATCACGGTGATGCCGCCGTCGTTCAACGACACCTGGTTGTCACGGGCATACGCGCGCAGCCGTTTCTCGAGCTGGTTCCCGTCGACGAACACGAGGTGGGTGCCGGATGAGCCCGGCGCCGTGCGATCGCCCGGCGTCAGCCGGCAGGTCGCGATGCGGTCGATGGGATCGACCAGTTCCCAGTCGCCGGGATCGATCGGGATCGAGGGGGAGCCGTCCTGCGGCATCCCGATGGTGCTGATCCTTCCGCTGGCCGCCAGCAGGGCGATCCCGCGTGCGACCGCCCTCACTGCCACCCGTCCCGCGTGACGGTAGTTGTTGTGGGCGTCGGCTCGATCGAGGGCGACCTCCTCTTCCTCGGTCCAGTCGGCAGGACGCCAGAGACCTGCTTCGACGTCGGGTTCGACGGCCACGACGCCCGAGCCGTCGCGATAGGGCGACCAGTCCGGATGCTTCAGGAACAGATCGGGTCTTGGGAGCGCCATCTCCGTCCGCCCTGCAGCCACGAAGAGGTCGTCGTACCAGGGATGGCACATGACCCGCGCCAGTCGCATGGCGACGTCGGCGAGGAAGGCGTGCCTGCTTGCGGGCCACTTGGCCGGATCGCCGTACCACTTCTCCCAGTCGGCCGCTTCGATCGGGTCTCGCGCAACCGACTGTTCGATGGACATCCGTCATTCTCCGACCGGCGTTCAGGAATCTGCCGAGCGGATGGATTCTTTCCTCCCTCCACGGCATCCCATGAAGGTAGAGCGTTCGACCTTCCTGTGTCCACGGTGCCGATGGCCTGACCGCCCGGTCCTACTTCGCATTCCCCTTCCGGGCCTTCTTCACCCGTGCATCGTCGGCCTTGCGCTGCGGCCAGGTGGCGCGGATGCGCGTCCACAGCGGCTTCGTCTCGAACCTGCCCAGTTCGGGCAGGTCACGTCCTCCGGGCCAGGCGTCTGGACGTTCCATGATGCCGTCGAGATAGCCGTTCCAGATCGCGATCGCCCGATTGACCGCGGCCTTGCGCTGCGCACGGTTGTACTTGCTCTTCGGGACCTTGTGGCCGAGCGCGAGCTCGATGTCGTCGGTGGGCACGTCGAACGGCTCGTCGGCCAGGATCGTCGCGCCGGTGGTCCTGCTGTCGTGAGGGACCCAGTGCTCGAACGTGAAGGCGGATCCGCTCTTCTCCTCCGCCAGATCGAGGCGCCGCTGGATGTGGGCGTCGATGCGCCTCCGATCCTGTTCCGCACCGACCTTGATCGACTTGCTCCCATCGTAGGTGAAGACGAAGCCCTTCCTCCTCCTCTTGTCGGGGTGGAGACGCTCGATGATCGCGACGACCTGCGGCGGCAGGGTCATGACGACCGGCTCGCTCTGCTTCGTCCGCTCCGCCGGTACGATCCATTCCCAGGTGGCCTGGTCGATCTCCTCCCAGACCATCGCTGCGATCTCCTCCTTTCGCCGCAGGGTGCGGAGGATGCATTCGTACACGAGGCCGTGCGTGTCGCGCATGTCGCTGCACGCCTCGAGGATGCGCTGCAGTTCGAACAGCTTCAGCACCCGCTCGCGCTCGACCCTGTCGGGCACCTTGTAGGCATCGGCCGCGGACCGAACGATCGTACCCCTCCGCTTCGCGTCGTTCATGATGACCTTGAGGTAGATGAGCCCCCAGGTCCGGGCCGAGATCGAACGCTTCGCGAGTTCGGCGAGGAACGCGTCGATGTCGGACGTGGTGATGCGATCGACGCGGACGTCGGGCATGAGGCCCGCCACATCGCGTGACAGGATGCGCTCGTGCTGCAGGATGAGCGGACGCTGCTCGATCCTGCGCCGTTCGATGTAGTCGGCGACGTACGTCTTCATGACCAGGGACCTGGAGGCGTCGGCCTCCTTGGCCTCCGCGCGACGCTTGTCGACGGGGTCGATGCCACGGCTCTTCTGGAAGGCATGCTCCTGCGCGATGTCGCGAGCCTGCGCGGGCGTTACGTCGCCGAGCCTGCCGATCGTGATGCGGCGCGCGGGCCGCATCGGCACGCGGTACTGGTAGACGAACACGACGATGCCATCGGTTCGGCGGTAGGCTCCGAAGCCGAGGAGACGGTCATCCCAGACGAATTCCTTGCGGCCTGGCGCGGACGGCGGGATCGACTTGACGGTGTCCTTCGTTAGGGTGCGGCGTTCTCGCGGCAAGATGGGTGCTCCTTCTTTTGGTCGGAGGCAGGATCGCATCGGCCTGAAGGCGGTGCGCCCCATGGCATCCAGTGCCGTAAGTCGGGACTGCTGCGTACACCTGGGCGGACTTGCAGCTGCCGGAACAGCACCCACCTATCCGGCTGGTGGTCAGTAGCGATCGCATGGCGGCATCGACCGGCCGGGTTCTCTTCCTGTTCTCAGTCTTCGCTGGCCTTCTAGGCAATCGCCGGGTAATCTCCACGGAGGAAACCGAAGCGATTTGGGTCGATCGTGGTCAGAGTCGTCAGAGAGCTAAGCCATTGAGCAGCCAGCAGGATAAGCCTCCACCCATCCGCAAGATAATCCACGTCGATCAGGACGCCTTCTATGCTTCGGTCGAGCAGCGCGATGACCCGACGCTGCGCGGGCGGCCAGTCGCGGTGGGCGGATCCCGAGCGCGCGGCGTCGTCGCTGCGGCAAGCTATGAGGCGCGGGCCTTCGGCGTCCGCTCGGCCATGCCCTCGGTCACGGCGCTGCGCCGATGTCCGGAACTCGTCTTCGTGCCGCCCCGGTTCGATGTCTATCGCGACGTGTCGCAGCAAATCCGCGCCATTTTTGCGCGCTATACCGATTTGATCGAGCCTTTGTCGCTTGATGAAGCCTATCTCGACGTGACGGAGGACCTGGCGGGGTTGGGTTCGGCCACCGCCATCGCGAATGCCATCCGCGAGGCGATCCGTGCCGAGACGGACCTGACCGCATCGGCCGGGGTAAGCTATAACAAGTTCATCGCGAAGCTGGCGTCCGATCAAAACAAGCCCGATGGCCTGTGCGTCATTCCACCCGCCCATGGCGCGACCTTTGTGGCAAGCCTGCCGGTCAAGCGTTTCCACGGCGTCGGTCCGGTCACGGCCCGCAAGATGGAGGCCCTCGGCATTCTGACCGGGCAGGACCTGCGCAATCACCCGCTGGAATTCCTGCAACGCCATTTCGGCAGCTATGCAGACTATCTCTACGGCGCCGCGCGCGGGATCGACCATCGCCCCGTCCGTGCTCACCGCATCGCCAAGTCGGTCGGCGCCGAACGCACGTTCGAGACGGACCTGTCGGATCGCACCGAGCTGCGCGTCGCGCTGGAGCGGGTGGTGGAGGCCGCCTGGACACGGATCGCGCGGAGCGGTGCGGCGGGCCGAACGGTGACGCTGAAATTGCGGCACAGCGATTTTCGCACGATCACCCGCGCGCGATCGACGGGGCACCCGATCAGCGACCGAGCCGAATTCCTGGCGATCGGGCTCGACCTGCTGGATCAGCAATTGCCCGTGTCGCGCGGCGTGCGGCTGCTGGGGCTGACACTCTCCGGCCTCTGTCTCGAAGATGACAGCGAACGCCCCGGCCCCACCCAGCCGGAACTGCCGTTCTAAGGACCGGTCAAGCGGCGAGTTCGGTCCGCCGTTCCAGCTCGCCATCCGCCGCGAGGGTCAGGACCGCTACCGCGCCCGTTCCACGCCCTGCGCTGCGCAATTCGAGCGTGCCGCCCATGACCGCCATCGAATTGGCACACCAATGGAGCCCGAGGCCGCCCGACTTTCCGGTACGCGTCGAATAGCCCGGCTGGAACAGCCGCCTTGCCTCGGCCGGTTCGAATCCTTCGCCATCGTCGATGATCCGCACCGATAGACGCCCCCCGCTGGGCGACGCGACGTCCACCGTGATCGATCCATGACCGCGTCCCGTGGCGACGATCGCTTCTACCGCATTGGAAAGGAGGTTGCCGACCACCTGGCTCAGGATCACGCGGTTCGCGACGACATAAGCGGGCTGCGCCGGGACGGTAAACCCAACCGAGACGGCTTGGGCATAGCGCGCGATTATGGCGTTGCGCGCCACGATGTCGCTGATATCGCAGCGTTCCAGGGCTGGGCGCTCATGGGCGCGGGCCTGCTGCGCGCCGATGATCTCCAGCGTCTGGCGCATGGCGTCTCGCCCGACCGCCAGGTGCCGCCGAACCTCGTCGCGCGCCTTGGCCTCTGACTCGAAGGCGGTGATAACGAAGGCGATCAGTTTGGAGCGTCTCTCCGGATCGACGTCCGCCTGCGCCAGTTCGGCGAACGCCCGGTCGACCAGATCGCGTCTGACCGTGTCCCCCTGCCCGACCCCGTGGCTCAGGATCGTCGCGAGCGGGGCGAGCGCGTTGCGGACATTGTGCAGCACCGCCACCGCGCTTTCCGAACGACCAAGCGCAAAGCTCTGAATTTCGTTGCGTTCGCGCAGGTCCTTGAGCTGGCTCAGCATCGCGTTGAAACTTCCGCCCAACGAGCTGAACTCCTCGCATCGGCTGTGACCGTCCTCGAACGGCAACAGGGCGCCCGAGGCCTGCACCCGCTGCATATGACGTTCCACCCGGTCGAGCGGGGCCAGGACGAACCGCCCCAGCGCCCGGCGCAGCATCAGTAGCAGCAGGACGAGTAACAGGATCGATGCGGCCGCCGCCAGCAGCAGAACCCGGCGGCCAAGCAGCACGACTTCGCGCGACACCTCGAAACGCGCCGCAGCTACTGGCCGCCCATCGGCCCCGCCAATCGGGACGACGATATCGATCCACCGCGCTCGCTTGTGCATATCGAAATTGATCGGAACGGCCGGGGAAATCGTGACGGGCCGCCCCAGCAGGCTCGACAAATGGTCGCTCGTCAGCCGCCGTACAACCGCGACATAATCGTTCCCTTCGGCATTCTCCGCCAGAGCGACGGCCATGACATTACGCCCGACAGGGAGGTAGAAGCGCGCCGAATGGCCCGAGCGCAGGAGTACTTCCAGATTAAGCCGATCGAGCGCGATGCCAACCTGCCTTTCGACCAAGCCGGGTGCGCCTTTAGCCGTTGCGTGCTGCGACGCCCAACCCCCATGCGGCACGCGGCGATAGACCAGGGCATGGGCAAACGAAGCCCGCATGGACCTATCCGGTCCGGCATTGGCCTGTTCCCGGGCCATAGCCTCGGTCATCGCGGCAAATTCGGCTAACGCTGTCAGCGCCCGTGCGCGATAGCCCTCGGCTGCCCGGTCTTCCAGTTCAGCGAACCCCGGGGAAATGACCAGGGTGAGCAGCAAGGCCAGCGCCATCGCGCCCCCGATTCCGGTCAGCGTCAGGATCGATACCATGATCTCGCGCAGTGACCGGGGCCGCCGCCGTGCCTCATGCCATTGACGTATCAGGCGCACGCCAGTCAGCGCCGCGCACCCGCGACCAGCGACGGGGGTGCCCGATGCTCACCGGAGAGAGACATGAATTTGCGCTCGGCCAGCGCGCGCGCTTCCGCTGCCGGAACCGGCTTGGAAAACAGATAGCCTTGCAGATGGCTTGCCCCCGCGACCCGCAAGGCCTGCGCCTGGGATTCGGTTTCCACACCCTCGGCGATCACGCCCAACCCCAGTGCGCGGCCGAGATGAATGATCGAGTGGACGATTGCCGCCGACTCCCGCTCGCGGCCCATCCCGTCGATAAAGCTGCGGTCGATCTTCAGGCAGTCGAGGGCGAACTTGCGAATATTATACAGGCTGGAATAGCCTGTTCCGAAATCGTCGAGCGCGATGCGGAAGCCCAGCTTGCGCAATTCGCACAAGGTCTGAGCGGCGTGTTCGGCGTCATCGAAAATCGCCGTTTCGGTGATTTCGATCTGGACGCGCTGCGGCTCTGCTCCGGCGCGCCGCACGCGATCCATGATCGAGGCGACGAAGTGGGAGCGGCGAAACTGGATCGGGCTAAAGTTCACCGAGACATATTGGCCCGGCCAATGCCGAAGCTCGGCCAGCGCGTGGTCCAGGATCCAATCGCCCAGCTCGTGGATCAGATGGCTTTCCTCGGCCAGCGGAACGAAGATTCCCGGGCTGATCGCGCCGCGGTCCGGCGTTGTCCAGCGTACCAGCGCCTCGAAGCCGACGATTTCCAGGCTGCCGCGACCGACGATCGGCTGAAAGGCCAGACTCAGTTCGTCGCGCACGATGGCCTGGTTCAGCCCGGCCTCGATGTCGCGGCGGACGCGGTGGCCTTCGTCCATACCCGCGTCGAACACCCGCACCGTGCTCCGCCCCGAACGCTTGGCTTCGTTTAACGCCATATCGGCCTGGCGAAGGAGGTCGGTAGGATCGCGTTCCTTGCCCGCCTCGCTCATCACCAACCCACAGGAGGCGCCGCAGCGTACGGCATGGCCCAGGATGTTGAAGGTCGATGCGCAGGCGCTCACGATCCGATCACACGCCGCCACGGCGAACTCGACATCGTCCGTGTCGAAAAAAATGCCGAACTCATCGCCACCCAGCCGCGCGACCATCGCGCCCTGCGGCGCCTGCGCCTGGATCGTGGTGCATACCGCGCGGATCAGCTCGTCTCCGGCGAGATGGCCGAGCGTGTCGTTGACCAGCTTGAACCGGTCGAGGTCGAGCATTGCGGTGACGAAGGCGCCACCCCGCCGCCCTCGCTCGGTCAGGCCGCGCAGAAAGGCGACGCGGTTGGGCGCGTCGGTCAGCGCGTCGTGCGTGGCGATATGCATCGCCCGACTTTCGTTCGCTTCCAGTTCCGCGCTCTTTTCCTCGAGCGTGGCGACCTGTTGGGCGAGCAGCGCGCGGGCAGCGGCCAGCGCACGGTCATTGTCCCAGCGACGGCACAGCGCACGGGCCATCTGCTGGACCTCGTTCACCTCAAAGGGCTTGGCTATGTAAAATATTTTGTCGGCAGGCCCGGCGACCTTGCCTATCTCGGCAGGCGAAAAGTCCGAATAGCCCGTCACGATGACCAAATGGATGTCGGGATCGAGCGCCCTTATACGGCGCGCCGTTTCGCGTCCGTCGATCCCGGGTGGCATACGGATGTCGATGAAGGCCACGGCAAAGGGCGAGTCTTGCGCCTTGGCGTGCTCGACGGCAGCCACCGCTTCCAGTCCCTGATGGCAGTGACGGCGCTCGAACACGATGTCCGCGTCGCCTTGCTCAGCAGGCTCGCCGAACAGCTCGGCCGCCATGGCGTCCAGCGGTCGGCTTTCGCCTGACAGACACAGCTCATAGCTTTCGTGAATGGCCGGTTCGTCGTCAACGATCAGAATACGCATCCGGCTACCATCCGCCCATCAGTCTTCAATGTGAGGGCGGATGGTAACCAAAGAGGCTTAAAGTGACGTAAATGGTCAGTTATTCGACCGTCACGCTCTTCGCCAGATTGCGCGGCTGATCGACATCGGTGCCCTTGGCGACGGCCACATGATAGGCAAGCAGCTGGACCGGCACCGCATAGACGATCGGCGCGATCAGCGGGTGAACCTTGGGCATCGTGATGGTGGCGATACACCCCTCACCGGCCGCCTCGATCCCGTCATAGTCGGAAATCAGGATCACCTTGCCGCCGCGGGCCTGAACTTCCTGCATGTTCGAAACGGTCTTTTCGAACAGCGGTCCTGAGGGCGCAATGACGATAACGGGCACGGACTCGTCGATCAGCGCGATCGGGCCATGCTTCATTTCGCCGGCTGCATAGCCCTCGGCGTGGATGTAGCTGATCTCCTTCAGCTTCAGCGCGCCTTCGAGCGCCAGCGGATAGTCCGTGCCGCGCCCCAGATAGAGCACGTCGCGCGCGCCCGCGACCGCACCTGCCATCGCCTCGATCGCCTCATCATAGGCAAGCGCGCCGTTGATCGCGGCAGGGGCTTCGGCGAGGTGACGGACGATCTGGCGTTCTTCATCCGCCGACAGCCGACCCTTGGCCTTGGCCAGATTGGCAGCGAGCGCCGCAAGGACACTAAGCTGACAGGTAAAGGCCTTGGTCGATGCCACGCCGATCTCCGGCCCGGCATGCGTCGGCAGCAACAGGTCAGCCTCGCGCGCCATCGAACTGGTGGGCACATTGACCACGGCCGCGATCGTCTGCCCTTCGGCTTTGGCATGGCGAAGCGCCGCCAAGGTGTCCGCGGTCTCCCCCGACTGGCTGATGACGATCATCAGTCCGCCCGGCTCCATGACCGGCGCACGGTACCGGAATTCGGAGGCGACATCGAGGTCGACGGGAACGCGCGCGAACTGTTCGAACCAGTATTTGGCCACCATGCCCGCATAAAAGCTGGTGCCGCACGCGACGATGGTGACGCGCTTGATGCCCGACAGGTCGAATTCCGGAATGGGCAGCGCAATCTTGCCTTCCAGCCGTTGAAGGTACGAGCGCAGCGTCTGGGCAACGACGATCGGCTGCTCGTAGATTTCCTTCTGCATGAAATGTCGATGATTGCCCTTGTCGATCAACGCGCCGGTGACGCCAGACAGGGTGACGGGGCGATCGACAGGGTTGTTGTCGCGGTCATACACCTGCGCGCCCTCGCGGGTGCAGACGACCCAATCGCCCTCGTCGAGATAGGCGATGCGCTGCGTCAGCGGCGCCAGCGCGAGCGCATCCGAGCCCAGATAGGTTTCACCATCCCCGTAACCGACCACCAGCGGCGAGCCGAGCCGCGCACCGATCAGCATGTCAGGCTGGTCACGGAACAGGATCGCAAGCGCGAAAGCACCGTGCAGCCTGGGCAGCACTTCCCGGACGGCTGCTACGGGATCGAGACCCTGCTCGACCTTCTCACTTACGAGATGCGCGACCACTTCGGTGTCGGTCTCGCTGGTGAAGACGCGGCCACGGCCGATCAACTCGTCGCGAAGCGCCTTGAAATTCTCGATGATGCCGTTGTGCACGACCGCGACATGATCGGTCGCATGGGGATGCGCGTTGTTGGTCGTCGGGCC
This sequence comes from Sphingomonas zeae, assembly GCF_014197135.1. Lineage (GTDB taxonomy): Bacteria > Pseudomonadota > Alphaproteobacteria > Sphingomonadales > Sphingomonadaceae > Sphingomonas > Sphingomonas zeae. The sequence continues at coordinate 101,157 of NZ_JACIFA010000003.1, read as the reverse complement.
GCCATGCGTCGCCCAGCGGGTATGCGCGATGCCGATCGAGCCGGGCAGCGGATGGGCCGCCAGTTCCCTGGCGAGGTTGACCAGCTTGCCCGAGGCGCGACGGCGCTCGATTTTACCCTGATCGATCGTCGCGATGCCGGCCGAGTCATAGCCTCGATATTCGAGGCGACGCAGGCCATCGAGCAGCCGTTCGGCGACGTCATCGCCGCCCAGAATTCCCACGATACCGCACATAGTCTTACTCCCCGCCCTTCTTTGCGGCTTTCTGGGCCGTCTTCATGTCTCTGAACCGCTTCGCCCAACCCGGCTTGCTCTGGCGCTCGGCGCGGACCAGCGCGAGGGCGTCGGCCTCGACATCGCTGGTGACGACCGATCCCGCGCCGACAATCGCACCTGCGCCGATACTCACGGGGGCGACCAATGCCGAGTTTGAGCCGACAAAAGCCCCCTCGCCGATCACGGTGCGATATTTGAGGAAGCCGTCGTAATTGCAGGTGATGGTGCCTGCGCCGATGTTCGCGCCCGCACCCACTTCGGCATCACCCAGATAGGTCAGGTGATTGGCCTTGGCGCCGCGACCTAGCACGGATTTCTTGATCTCGACGAAATTGCCGACACGCGCGCCCTCGCGGACGTCCGCGCCGGGACGCAGCCGCGCATAAGGGCCAATATCGGCTCCCGTGGCCACCGTGGCACCCTCCAGGTGGCTGAAGGCATGGATCGTCACGCCGTCGGCGACATGGACGCCCGGGCCGAACACCACATGCGGTTCGATCACCACGTCGCGTCCCAAACGGGTATCGTGCGAGAACCAGACCGTGTCAGGCGCGATCAGCGTCGCCCCCTCGGCCATCGCTCGTGCTCGGCGGCGAACCTGCCAGTCCCCTTCCACAACCGCCAGTTCGGCGCGGCTGTTGACACCCGCGACCTCACCCGCCGCCGTCTCGATGACCGCGGAATGACGGCCATCCGCAGCGGCCAGCATGACGATATCAGGCAGATAATATTCGCCTGCCGCATTGTCGTTGCCGACCCTGTCGAGCAGACCAAACAGATCGTTCGAACGGACTGCCATTAGCCCTGAGTTACAAAGGGTAACGGCCCGTTCGTCAGGATTGGCATCTTTGAACTCGACCATCCGCTCGACCCTGCCGTCGGCGTCGGCGATCACCCGGCCATAGGCGGCCGGATCGGCGGGGCGAAAGCCCAGCACCACCGTGGCAGGCTTATCCGCCTCACCCAGCCGGTCGATCATCGCGCGCATGGTCCGCGCCTCGACCAGCGGAACGTCGCCGTATAGGATCAGGATGTCACCGTCGAACCCCGCCAGGGCGCCCCGTGCCTGCGCGACGGCGTGGCCCGTACCCAACTGCTCGGCCTGCAGGGCGGTGGCGACGCCCAGCGGCGTTACCGCAGCCTCGACCTGTTCGCGACCCGCGCCAGTCACCACGACCATGCGCTCGGGCGACAAGGCCTTCACGCTATCGATCAGATGCAGCAGCATCGGCCGCCCAGCAATGGGGTGAAGGACCTTGTGAAGGTCCGATTTCATGCGGGTGCCTTTGCCCGCAGCGAGGATGATGGCGGCGATCGGTCTCGTCATGACGGTTGCGCCTGCCATGGATTTCCGGCCAAAGCCAGCGGGAGACTGCATCGGAACCCAAGATGGACGCCAATTCACCGCATGGTTTTCCCTTCGCCATCGTCGGCTTCGACCTGGACGGCACCTTGCTGGACACCAGTGGTGACCTGACCGCCGCCGTCAACCATGCGTTGGCCACGATCGGCCGGGCGCCCCTGAGCGTCGAGGCGGTCAAGCCGATGATCGGCGGTGGTGCCCGGGCGATGTTGCAGCACGGTCTGGATGCGACCGGCGGCTATGACGCCGACACGCTCGATCGATTGCATCGGCTTCTGCTCGACTATTACGAGGCCAATCTGGCGGTTCACACCGCGCCCTTCCCAGGCGCGATCGAGGCGCTGGACGAACTGGCGGCACGCGGCGTCACGCTGGGCATTATGACCAACAAGCTGGAACGCTTTGCACGGGCGATCCTGGACTCGCTGGGGCTGACCGAACGGTTCGCCTCGATCATCGGGGGTGACACGCTGGGTGTGTCCAAACCGTCGCCCAGACCCATTCAGGCACTGGTGGAGCAGTGCGGCGGAGGCCCCGCCGCATTCGTCGGCGATTCGATCTTCGACGTTCAGGCAGCGCGCGCGGCCGGATTGCCGGTCATCGCCTGTTCCTTCGGGTTTCTCAGCCTGCCGGTCGAGGCGCTGGGGGCCGATGCGATCATCGATGGCTATGCCGACCTCATCCCGACGCTGACGCGGCTTTCCCTTTCCGCCACTTGATCCACAAATGCCGTGAGAGCAGGGGCAAAGGCATTCGGATGAGGTGCGAGCGGATATAGAAAGCCGTGCGCAAGGCCGTGTGCCGCTCACGCCCCCATCCGTCGCGCGCCATCAGGCGACGCCGGTAGAGCCGATCGGTCGTGGTCAGATGCCGGCATCGGCGTGGAACGCTTGTGCCGTAAAGGGCATGGGATAATCTGAGCGCCCGGTCGACCGTCGAGGACAAGCCGTGGCGCGCCGCACGCGCCTCCAATCCCTCGAGTCCCCGCTCCTCGATCAGGGCATGGATGTCCCAGAGGTTGCGTAAGCCCCCCGCCAGTTCGCCATCGGCGAACAGATGCGCTGCCGCATGGACGATCATATCGGCATGGTCCAGCACGGCCAATCCACCGTCCAACGGCACGGCATCGGCGATCAGGGCCTGTGCGTCGGGCTTCTGCCGCGCCGTCAGCGGCAGGATCGTGTGGTGCACATCCACCATACGACCCCGCTCGGCGTGGATCAGCGGGGGAAGTTCGTGCATCCACCGGCGGTAATAGAGGTCATCATAAGGATCGGACTTGATCCACTGCCACCCGGCGTCGACCAGCAATTTTTCCGCATGATCGAGCATCGGCTTGGGCAGAAGGATATCACAGTCGCCGATGCCGCGACCCTGCCCGGCCGCCAACCCTGCGGCGGCGAACGCGGTGCCCTTCAGCAAGACGACCGGGTGCGCCAGGGGACGGAGCGCTTTCGCTATACGGTTCGCTTCCCATAATGCGGTCCGGCGCGCCTCGGCGGCGTCGATCCGAGCCTCGGCCAGCGCCTTTGCCACCGCATCGGGTACCGCCAACCCTTCCAGCCTATGCGCCAGAGTCCCGGCCAGCGTCTCGGCCCGGGCGACGGTCAATAGCTCGGTCCAGCGCGTGAGGTCGATCGCCATCGCCCGCGCCGGGTCACGCAGCACCTCGACCAAGGTCTGAGCAGCCGTCACAGCGCGTCCCACAAGGCCTCTACGGCGGCCACGCCCGTCGCACCGTCGGGATAATCTAGCGCCACGGCCGGTATCCGTCCCCGCAACCGGACCAATGTTCGGAAGCCCGCCTCGCCCATGGCGACATAATTAGTCGATGCCTGGGTCAGCCGGACGAAGGTTTCGCTCGCCGCCAGCCCGCCCAACGCAGAAGGAAAGCCGAAGCGCGGGAAGACCAGCAGCGCGGGCCGGGCGGGTTCGTCCATCGCAGCAATGGCGGCGGTGGGCGGCGCCACGTGACGCACATCGCCCTTCGGCGTTCCCGCCAGCAACGGCCCGACGCGATATTCGTCGGGAATGAGCTCGAGGCTTTCGTTCTTCAGGCTGACCGGCCTCGGGAAAGGATGCACCCAGCCGGTTTCGGGGTCGATCATCGCGAACTCGTCGCCCAGGAACCGCCAGCCTCGTTGTGACAGCATCAGCGCCAACGTCGACTTTCCCGCCCCCGACACGCCGCTCATCAGGATCGCCCGGTCGCCGCGCGCGACTACGGCGGCGTGGATCAGCAGATGGCGGCGATGCCCCAGCGCGACCTGCAGGTTCATGCCCATTTCGGCGGCCAACAGGCCTTGCGCCCGTGGGAGGGGCGACGCATCCGGCAGCCAGTAATCGCCCCGGACCCGGATCGAAGGGCGTATCCATCGACGCCAGGGCGATATGGCTTCCAGTCGGACGGAATAGTCGGCGAACCCCGGGCGGGGATAATCATGGTAAAGGGCGTCAAGCGCGGCGATCGGCCCATGCCAATCCGATCCGATCCGGAAGCTGACCGGTCCGACGCCTAGGGTGATCTGGTGCTTCACGTCCGCTCGACCAATCCGGCCGCCTCCAGTTCGTCCAGCCGGGCGCACAGCAAGGCTGTCCCGCTGCCATCGGCATCGCCGAGGTCGTAACGCTCCGCCAGCCAGGCCAGTAACGCTTCCATCTCGAGCGGTTCGTTGCCCAGCGCTTCCAGAATCTGCGGAGCGGGCTCGTTCAGGAGATGGGTCACGCCGGACGGCCGGTGAAAGACCGCCGTAAAGACATCCAGCGGCTCGACGATCAGCAGCGCTGCCTCCGCCGCGCGATAGCGCGGAGCGGCCACCGGATCAGCCCCTGGGGTTCTGGATGGAGAGGAAGCAGGTGTAACCGCTCTGACCGCCACTCAGCTTCTTGATATATTTGAGATAGGCGTCGTTGGAATAATATGTGGTGCCGGGCAGATACACGCCCTTGTACAACGCATCGCGTACCTCCTCCCCCGTGAAGGGGCGCGACGGCGGCGGATAAGGCCCTCCGAACAGCGCGCCCAATGGTCCCAGCGGCCCAGGGTCAACGACATTGCCGTTTCGATCGATATATTTCCCGGCATTGCCCGGACCGGGCACAGGAATCTGACAGGTCAGGACCGACGCCGTCGTGTTGGCCAGCGCTGGACGGATGGCGATGACCGTGCTGGCTCCGGCTGCACCCAGCATCAACATCCGGCGGCTGGTCACGCTGGAGGCCGACGCGGAGGCGGTGGCGGTCGCCGGTTCCTCGGGCATGGGGCCGTGTTCGGGGGGCGTGTCGTCCATGACGATGCGATGTCCCATATTCGTCGTCCCGCCACAAGAAGCTCTGAAGGGCCAGTCCCCTCCCAAAACTGGAAGCCCCGAGGCGAGAGATACGCCGTAGAGCTAAAGACAGCGCGCGCGCGCCTCGCTACATCGGCACGTCATGGGATTCGGCATTCGTACCTTATGGGCCATCGTCGTGGTCGTGGTGGCCGCCGCCGTGGTATTCCTGACCGCCGGCCCCGCGCCCGCGATCATCGCCCTGGTCGGCGGGATCGCCGCCGCGCTCGTCGCCAGCGAGGGCGTGCCGGAGGCAGCCGAAGACGATCCCGCGACAGAGGACGGCCAGACCGGCTTGTCGCCGCTCCTGGAAGAAGCGCTGGATGCGATTGTCGAGCCGGTGCTGCTGATCGAGGGCGGGCGAGTGATCCTGGCCAACCATGCGGCGCGAGGGCTGCTAGGCAGGCATATCGTCGGCGAGGACGCGCGCATCGCCATCCGCCACCCGGCCGCCGCCGAGCGGCTGCTGGCCAGGGAAGGCGTGACCGATCCCGACCACCCCATCTCGCTGGTCGGCTTGGGGTCGCTCGAACAACGTTGGGAGATGCGGGTCGCGGATACGACCAGCGGCCAGCGCATCGTCCATCTGATCGACCAGACCGCGCATGACGCCGCCGAGCGGATGCGCGTCGATTTTGTCGCCAACGCCAGCCATGAGCTGCGCACCCCCCTCGCCTCGATCCTGGGGTTCATCGAGACACTGGGCGACGAAGCAGGTGACGACCCCGAAATCCGCGCGCGCTTCCTGAAGGTGATGTTCGACGAGGCGCGGCGGATGCAGCGGCTGGTCGAGGACCTGATCTCGCTCAGCCGGATCGAGGCCGACAAATATCGCCAGCCCGCCCAGCCCGTCGACATGGCCGAACTGGTCGATCATGTCTGGGAGGAGTTTCTGGATTCGGGTTCGCCGCGCGCCGACGATATTAGCTGCGAACTGGTCGAGGACCTTCCGCCGATCGCTGGCGACCGGGCGCAGCTGTCGCAGATGCTGCACAATCTGATCGGCAACGCGATGAAATATGGCAAGGCGCAGACGCCGGTCCGCGTCCGGCTGGACCGCGACGGCCCCATGCTGCGGCTGAGCGTTGCCGATCGTGGCGAAGGTATTGCCGCCAGCCATCTGCCGCGCCTGACCGAACGCTTCTACCGCGTCGATTCGGGCCGCAGCCGCAGCATCGGCGGCACGGGCCTCGGCCTGGCGATCGTCAAGCACATCGTCGAGCGGCATCGCGGGCGGCTGGAAATCACCAGCGAGGTCGGAGTCGGCACCACGGTGACGGTACGGCTGCCAACGCTGAAGATGCCGGAAAAGATCGCTGTCGAGGGCGCTGTCACAAAATCACAATAAAAATGTCACACGGGAGTATGGCGAGCGTGGCAGCGCCGGTTCGCACCCGCTCCGGTGTTGCCAAGGATCTCGATGCGTCTGCCCTGCCTTTTCGCCGCCATGTTCGCGCTGGCGGCCTGCCACGATCAGGCCAATGGCGGCGGCGCGGGCGTGCGGGAGCAGATTACGGCGGTCGGCTCTTCGACGGTCTATCCTTTCACGACCATCATCGCCGAGCGTTTCGTGGCCGCCGATCCCGACGCCAAGGCACCGGTGATCGAGTCCACCGGCACGGGCGCGGGGATGAAGCTGTTCTGCGCCGGCATTGGAGCGGGGCATCCCGACCTGGAAGACGCGTCCCGCCGCATGAAGGCGAGCGAGTATCGCGACTGCGCCGCGCATGGTGCCGCCGAGCTGCTGGAAATTCAGGTCGGGATCGACGGCATCGCCTTTGCCGAGTCCAAGCGCGGGCCGCATATGGCATTGACCGCGGCCGACATCTACCGCGCGCTGGCGGCCTATCCCGGCGGCAAACCCAACACGGCGCGCACCTGGGCCGACGTCAACCCGGCGCTCCCCGCCATTCCCATCCAGGTCTATGGCCCGCCCGCGACAAGCGGCACCCGTGACGCACTCGCCGAGCTGATCCTGCTCAAAGGATGCGATGCGGTCGAACCGGGCGGCCCCGCCCTGACGGCGCGTGGGCTCGAGGCGCGTCGGCTGTCCTGCACCCGCGTCCGCGAGGACGGCGCCTATATCGACGCGGGCGAGAACGATAATCTGATCGTCCAGAAGCTTCAGGCCAATCCCGATGCGCTCGGCGTCTTCGGCTATTCCTATCTCGAAGAAAATCGCCAGACCGTCGACGGCGTGACGATCAACGGCGTCAAGCCGACCTATGACGCCATCGCCGCCGACCGCTATCCGGGATCGCGCCCCCTCTATATCTATGTCAAGAAAGCGCATCTCGACGCCATCCCGGGTTTGCGGGCCTTTCTGCGGCTTTATGCCGACAATTGGAGCAAGGGCGGGCCGCTGGTTCGCCGGGGTCTGATCGCCTCCCCCGCGCCCGTTCAGGCCCGCTCGCGCGCCATTATCGTTCGCGAAATCCCTCTAGACCCGGCAAGCCTGCCGTCATGAACGGCGTCGTCCTCCTCATCCTGACCATCGGGCTGGGCATCATCGCCTGGGCCGCGACACGGATGCACGCGCTAAGCTTCCGCCGTCGCTCGGGCACGCGGGCGAGTTCGCTTCCGCACCATCATGGCTGGTATGTCGCGCTGTGGACGACGGTGCCGCCGCTGGTCTTCCTGGCTATATGGACGGCGACCTCGCCCGCGCTCGTGACCGACATGGTGTTGAAGGCACCGGCCGCCGCACAACTCCCCCCGACGGGGTTCGAGCGCGGGGCGATCCTGTCCGAAGCGCGCGCGCTGGCGGCGGGGCAGGCGCATGGCGCGTTCCATGCGCTCTCTCGCAGTCTCACGCCCGCCTATGACGCGGCGCAGACGCGAATCGACTGGATTGCCACCGCCATCGTCCTGCTCCTGGCGCTGGCGGGGGGCGCCTATGCTTATCTGCAGGTGCGACCCGAATTTTCGGCGCGAACCCGGATCGAGCGGGTGGTGCTGGGCCTGTTGCTGAGCGCGTCGCTCATCGCGATCTTCACCACAGCTGGAATCGTCGCCTCGCTGCTTTACGAGGCCGGGCGGTTCTTCTCCGTCGTGCCGATCACTGATTTCCTGTTCGGCACCCATTGGAGTCCGCAGTCGATCGATCCGCGCGATCCCGGCGCATCGCTGGGCGCGGTGCCGCTCTTCTGGGGGACGTTTTTCATTGGTGCGATCATCGCGATGGCGGTCGCCATCCCCTTTGGCCTGATGAGCGCCGTCTATCTGACACAATATGCCGCGCCCCGCGCTCGGCGCATCATGAAGCCGGTGCTGGAGGTATTGGCGGGCGTGCCGACGGTCGTTTACGGCTATTTCGCCGCATTGACGGTCGCGCCCACCGTCCGGCAGTTCGCGGTCGCAATCGGCATCGACTGGGCCTCGTCGGAAAGCGCGCTGGCCGCCGGGCTCGTCATGGGGGTGATGATCATCCCCTTCGTATCCTCGATGGCCGATGACAGCCTGGCTGCCGTGCCCAGTTCGATGCGCGACGGCAGCCTGGCGATGGGCGCGACGCCATCGGAGACGATCACCCGCGTCATGCTGCCCGCGGCTTTGCCGGGCGTGGTGGGCGGTGTCCTGCTAGCAGTCAGCCGCGCGATCGGCGAGACAATGATCGTCGTCATGGCGGCGAGCGGCGTCGCGACGCTGACCGCCAATCCTTTCGCCAGCACCACCACCGTCACGCGCCAGATCGTCGACCTGCTGACCGGCGAGGCCGAGTTCGACAGTCCTAAGACGCTAGCCGCCTTCGCGCTCGGCCTGACGCTGTTCATCATCACGCTGCTGCTCAACATCGTCGCGCTGAATGTGGTGAAGCGGTATCGGGAAACCTATGAATAAGCCGCCGCCCCCGCCTCCGTCGGTCGGGTGGGATAGCCCGGCCATGGCCCGGCGTCTGCGTCGCCGCTATGCTTCCGAGCGCCGCTTCCGGCGTCTGGGCGCCATGGCGGTCACGCTGTCGGCCGCGTTTCTGGCCTTCCTGCTCATCACCATGCTGGCGCAGGGTCTTGGCGGCTTTACCGAGACACGGGTCGCCATGCCGATCAATCTCGCGGCCGCGGACCTGCCGATCGAACCCGCCCGGCTGAAGGGACGCGGCGCGGATCTGGCGCTGGCGGGCGCCGGGCTGGAGGATGCGGTCGATACCGCCGCGACGGCCGCCTTCGGACCGATGGGATCCGATCTCCTCTCGCCCGGCGCATGGATCGTCGTGCGTGACGCCATCAAGGCCGACCCCAGCCTGCTCCATCGCACCGTCCGCTTCGAATTGCCGCTTGCCAGCCGCTACGACGTAGCGGCCAAGGGGGTGGGAACTCCCCAAGCCGAGCAGGTCGTGGCGCAACTCCAAGCGCGGGGGCTGGTGTCGACGGGGTGGGATCTGGGCTTTCTGCGCGATGCCGATGCCACCGATCCGACGCGGGTCGGCATCTGGGGGGCGGCCAAGGGGTCGCTGCTGACCATGCTCGTCACGCTGGGGCTCGCCTTTCCGATCGGCGTTCTGGCTGCCCTCTACCTGGAGGAATATGCGCCCAAGAACCGCTGGACCGACATGATCGAGGTGTCGATCAACAATCTGGCCGCCGTCCCGTCGATCATCTTCGGCCTGCTGGGCCTTGCGGTGTTCCTGGGCAGCTTCGGGCTGCCACGGTCGGCACCTTTGGTGGGCGGCCTGACTCTGGCGCTGATGACCATGCCGGTGATCGTCATCGCCGGGCGTAACGCGATCAAGGCGGTGCCGCCCTCGATCCGGGACGCCGCGCTGGCGGTGGGCGCATCGCGGGTGCAGGTGATCTTCCACCATGTCCTGCCGCTCGCGCTGCCCGGCATCCTGACCGGTACGATCATCGGCATGGCCCGTGCACTCGGCGAGACGGCACCGCTGCTGATGATCGGTATGCGCGCCTTCATCGCCGCGCCGCCACAGGGTCTGACCGACCCGGCGACCGTGTTGCCGGTCCAGATCTTCCTCTGGTCGGATCAGGTCGATCGCGGCTTTATCGAGAAGACCTCGGCCGCCATCATCGTCCTGCTCGTCTTCCTGCTCGCGATGAACGGGCTGGCCATCTACCTCCGCAATCGGTTCGAGACACGCTGGTGAGTACCCCCAAGATAACCGCGCGCAACGTCAGCGTGTCCTATGGCGCCAAACAGGCGATCCACGACATTTCGATCGATGTCGGCATGGATCACGTCATTGCCTTCATCGGCCCGTCGGGCTGCGGCAAATCGACCTTCCTGCGTACGCTGAACCGGATGAACGACACCATCCCCTCGGCGCGCGTGTCGGGGGATGTCCGGCTGGACGGGCAGGACATCTACGCCGCCGAGATGGACGTGGTGCAGCTTCGTGCCCGTGTCGGGATGGTGTTCCAGAAACCCAATCCCTTTCCCAAGTCGGTCTATGAGAATGTCGCCTATGGCCCGCGCATCCACGGCCTGGCGAGTTCGCGCGGAGAACTGGACGCGATCGTCGAACGCTCGCTGACCCGCGCTGGGCTTTGGAACGAGGTGAAGGATCGCCTGTCGGAAAGCGGCACATCGCTGTCCGGCGGCCAGCAGCAGCGGCTCTGTATCGCCCGCGCGATCGCCGTCGACCCCGAAGTCATCCTGATGGACGAGCCGTGCAGCGCGCTCGACCCGATTGCCACAGCGCGCATCGAGGAGCTGATCCACGACCTGCGCGGCCGCTACGCCATCGCGATCGTTACCCATAATATGCAGCAGGCCGCCCGCGTCTCGCAGCGTACCGCCTTTTTCCACCTCGGCACCCTGGTCGAGTACGGCAAGACGTCCGACATCTTCACGAACCCGAAGGAAGAGCGGACCAAGGACTATATTACCGGCCGTTACGGCTGAGGACGAGGATCATGGACCACACCGTAAAAGCCTTTGACAACGACATTGGCCGCCTGCGCGGGCTCATCAGCCAGATGGGCGGATTGGCCGAGGAGGCGATCGCCAATGCCATCAAGGCGCTGCAACGCTCCGATCTGGAACTGGCGCGCAAGGTTCGCGAGGACGATAAGGCGATCGACCTGATCGAGGCCGAGGTCGAACGGCTGGCGGTGCGCACCATCGCCCTGCGCGCGCCCATGGCCAACGACCTGCGAGAGGTGGTGGCGGCGCTGAAGATCGCCAGCGTCGTCGAGCGTATCGGCGACTATGCCAAGAACATCGCCAAGCGCGTGCCCATGATCGAGAGCGAGGACCGGATCGAGCCCGTCTCGATCCTGCCCGCCATGGCCAAGATCGCCTCCGCGATGGTCCATGACGTGCTCGACGCCTTTGCTGCGCGCGATGCCGAGGCGGCGATCCGAGTCCGCGACAGCGACAACGCACTGGACGATTTCTACGATTCCATCTTCCGCACGCTCGTCACCCATATGGTCGAGAATCCCAAGACGATCGGGCAGGTCGCGCACCTCCTGTTCATCGCCAAGAATCTCGAGCGCATCGGCGACCATGCGACCAACGTCGCGGAGATGGTCTATTTCGCCGCCACCGGCACCCAGATGGGTGAACGGGACCGCGGCGGCACTTTGCCTTCTTGAGGGAACAGGCACGATGGCACGGGTAAAGATGTTGCTGGTCGAAGACGACGCCGCGCTGGCGGAACTGCTCGTCTTTCATTTCAAGCGCGAGGATTTCGAGGTCACCCATACCCCGGACGGCGAGGAGGCGCTGCTGCTGGCGCGCGAAAGCACGCCCGACATCGTGCTGCTCGACTGGATGGTCGAGGGGATTTCGGGGATCGAGGTATGCCGCCGCCTGCGCCGCTCCCCCGAGACGGCGAACGTGCCGATCATCATGCTGACCGCGCGTGGTGAGGAAGAGGACCGGGTGCGCGGGCTGGAGACGGGGGCGGACGATTACGTCACCAAGCCCTTCTCGCCCCGCGAACTCGTCGCGCGGGTCGGCGCGGTCCTGCGGCGCGTTCGTCCGGCGCTGGCGGGCGAAGCGCTGATTTATGCTGATATCGAAATGGATACGGTCGGTCACAAGGTCCGCCGCGCAGGCGAGGTCGTCTCGCTTGGACCGACCGAGTTTCGTCTGCTCAAGCACTTCCTGGAGCATCCCGGCTGGGTATTTTCGCGCGAGCGGCTGCTCGACGCGGTCTGGGGCCATGACTCGGATATCGAAAGCCGGACGGTCGACGTGCATATCCGCCGCCTGCGCAAGGCGATCAATATCGGCGACCGTCCCGACATCATCCGCACGGTTCGTTCGGCGGGGTATTCGCTGGACGCGGGCGGCTGAACGATGACGTGAAAAGGCGGTCAGAATTGGGTCGCAAGCGAAACGAGGGAGCCAAGTGCGCCATCGGACGTTCTGCTCCACGCGCTTACACACTTGCGCTTCTGAACAGGAGATTCGCATGAAGCTCGTTTTTCTGGCCGCCACCGCTCTGATGGCGGCGCCCGCCCTGGCCCAGCAGACCCCCGACACCACCGCCCAAGCGGGCATGCAGGCTGGCGCGTCGACCCAGACCGACACGACGACCCAGACCGACTCCTCAGGCTCGATGCAGGCCAATGCCGCGGCGTCGGCGGGCACGATGACCGCCGGCGGCTATCAGCCCGCCCAGCCGCCGATGGCCGCTCCGCCCGCCCCCGGTGCGCCGGTCGTCTTCAAGCAGGCGCCGAGCCCTGAACAGGCTTATCCGGCACCGGCACCGCTGAAGAGCTATCCGATCTGCAAAAAGGGTCAGTATGACCAGTGCCGTCAGCGTGGCGGCAAGTAATCGGCCCATTACCCGGGTCTAGAAATGGCGTCGGTTCCCGGATCGGGAACCGGCGCTTTTTCATTGGGGTGATTATTCCTCGACCAATTTCATCAGCCGCCGCTCGACAGGCGCCAACACCGGCCCCAGTTCGTGACCGCGCTTCAATACCGCCCCGCCCTCGCCGATCAGCGCCCACATGCCCTGACGGTTGCGCAATGCCGGGCGCTTTTCGATCCGGAACTCAGGGCGTTCAGCCGCGCGACGAAAAGCGGAAAAGACGGCAGCTTCGCGCCCCATATCCATGGCATAATCGCGCCAATGTCCCGCCGCGACCATCCGGCCGTACAGGTCGAGGATGCGGGTCAGCTCGACGCGGTCGAACCCCACCTGCCCGACTGCCTTGGGAAAGGGTACGACCCCCATCAGGCCCGGTCGCGCTCTTCGCCTTGCTCGGCCAATACCGCGTCCAGACGCCGTCGCATCGCTTCCAGTTCGCAACGGAGCATTTCGATCTTCTGGGTCTGGGGATCGAAAATCTCGGAACAGGGCGTGCCATAGGGGACGAAACGCTTCTCGGACGCCGCGCCGCCCTCGACCATCGTCGGGCGTGCGGGGATACCGACCATGACGGCCCCTTCGGGCACATCGCGTGTGACGACGGCATTCGCACCGACGCGCGCGCGCGGGCCGACGACAATCGGACCCAGCACCTGTGCGCCTGATCCGACGATCGCGCCGTCCATCAGGGTGGGATGGCGCTTGCCCGCCACGCCATTGTCCGGGCTGGTGCCGCCCAGCGTTACACATTGATAGATGGTGACGTCGTCACCGATCTCCGCGGTCTCCCCGATCACGACGAAGCCATGGTCGATGAAAAAATTACGCCCGATCTTCGCGCCCGGATGGATGTCGATCGCCGTCAGGAAGCGCGTAAAGTGATTGACCAGCCGCGCGAGGAAAAAAGCCCGCGAACGATAGAGGCGATGCGCGACCCGGTGTCCGGCAAGCGCCCAGACGCCCGGATAGAGCAGGATTTCCGCACGCGAATGCGGAGCCGGATCGCGCGCCCGGATCGAATCAAGATAGGTGGCCAATCGGCTCGGCATGAGCATGTCCCCAGATGCGATCTGCGCATTTAGGCATAGGCTTGAGCGAAATCCAGATCGAGCTCCCGATCGCCCACAGTTCGCTTGGAGCCGACAAACTCTATCGCGGTTGCAGCGTTGCGCTCGAAGCGGCATGGCCGCCGGTCATAAAGCACAGGAGACATGATGGACCCGACCAGTACCGAGCTGATCCATATCGTGCCGTTCGTCGCCGTGGGCTTCGCCGCGCAGGTGGTCGACGGCGCGCTGGGCATGGCCTTCGGGGTGATCTCCAATACGTTGCTCATCAGCCTGGGCGTACCGCCCGCCGCCGCCTCTGCGGGGGTCCATAGCGTCGAAGCCTTCACCACCGCCGTTTCGGGGATCAGCCACGCGATCCATCGCAACGTCAACTGGCGACTGTTCCTGCGGCTGATGATCCCGGGCGTGATCGGTGGCGCGCTGGGCGCCTATGTCCTGTCGAACATCGATGCGGCCGTCGTGAAGCCCTTCATCCTCGCCTATCTGACCGGGATCGGCCTTTACCTGTTGATCCGCGCCTGGCGGCACACGACTGCTACGCGCGAGCCGAAGGTGGTCGAACCGTTGGGGTTCATCGGCGGCTTTCTGGATGCGGCGGGCGGCGGCGGCTGGGGGCCGGTGGTGACGTCCAACCTGCTTGTCCAGGGGGCGGCGCCGCGCACCACGATCGGGACGGTCAACACCGCCGAGTTCTTCCTGACCGCGACCATCTCGGCCACATTCATCACCCAGCTGGGCTGGGGTGCCTTTACCATGGCAACGGTCGGGTTGTTGATCGGCGGCATCTGTGCGGCGCCGTTCGGCGCGATGCTCGCAAAGCGGGTTCCGGCGCGGACGCTGTTGAGGCTGGTCGGGATCATCCTGACGCTGACCAGCCTTTGGGGCTTGTATCAGGCGATTGCTCGTTAAAGCTCCTCCCCCTTTTTGGGGGGGCGGCGGGTCGGAGGCCTGACCAAGGGGGGGCTTCCGCACGGAACGTGCTTTGTGAAAGCCCTCCACGATGGTTCGCATGGTCCCCCCCATAGCGGGGAGGATCAACCTCACGCGACGGCCGAATGCACCGTCGCAACGGCCTGCATCACGGCTGCGATACGGACGGCGGTCTGAATGATCTCGGCCGAGGCGCCCGCCTTCTTCAACACCGCCTCATGCGCGTCGATGCACATGCCGCAGCCGTTGATCGCCGACACGGCCAGGCTGAACAGCTCGAAATCGACCTTGTCGATGCCCGGCGCGCCGATCACGTTCATGCGCAGCTTGGCAGGCATGTTGCGATATTCCTGGTTTCCGGCCAGGTGGGTAAAGCGGTAATAGACGTTGTTCATCGCCATCACCGCCGCCGCCGCACGCGCCGCATTGGCGGCCTCCGGCGAAAGCTTGGGGGCGCATTCCGCCTCGGCCGCCTCGACCAGCGGCTTGTGGCCCGTACCATGCGCGCAGGCGAGCAGCAGCCCGTACTTACGCTGGTCGTTCAGCACCGCCTCATTGAGCAGTGAGCCGACGTTCAGGCGGATGTCCTTGGCGAAATCGGGCAGCTGCCCGGCGAACTCCTTGAGAGACATGAGATTGCTCCGGATAAACGACGCCCCAGTCTGGACCGTCGATCCGATAGGGATCGACGGCCCTCGCCGGGGCGTCAGGAATAACAGGTCCGGGGACGCCAGCGCCCCCGGACGACGGGATTACTCGGCCGCCAGCTGGAGGACGTCGTCGCCCTTGTTCCAGTTGCACGGGCAGAGCTCGTCGGTCTGCAACGCGTCGAGGACACGCAGCGTTTCCTGCGGATTACGACCGACATTCAGGCCGTTGATCGTGACATGCTGGATGACATTGTCGGGATCGATGATGAAGGTCGCGCGGTAGGCGACATGCTCATTCTTGTCGACGATGCCCAACGCGTCGGCCAGTACGCGGCCATTGTCCGCGATCCAGGGGAAGTCGGCCGCGGCCAGATCCGGGTCCGACTTGCGCCACGCCAGGTGGACGTGCGCGGTGTCGGTCGACGCGCCGATCAAGACGGCGTCGCGATCCTCGAAATCGCCCTTCAGCTGCGAATAGCCGACGATCTCGGTCGGGCAGACGAAGGTGAAATCCTTGGGCCAGTAGAACAGGACCTTCCACTTGCCCTCGTAGGAGGTATCGCTGATCGTCTCGCCGGCGGGGAGCGCGTTGGTGCCCTGCTGGACGGGAACGGTGAATGCGGGGAGCTTGTCTCCAACGGTCAACATGGCAATGTGCCTCCTTCTCTATTTAAAAGTTCGGCTCCAGCCATCCTCTCACACGAACGGCGGTTTGCCCGCCTGTATTCGCTGTGCTGACGGATATGGGGACTGGCGCCCGCGATCCAACAAGCTATTTGTCACATCGCAATCGACTGAGACGATCAATGGCCGCGACCTACCTACCTACGTTGAAACAGCTACAATATCTCGTGGCCCTGCAGGACCATGGCCATTTCGGCCGGGCGGCGGATGCGTGCTTCGTCACGCAATCGACCCTGTCGGCGGGCCTGCGCGAGCTCGAAACGCTGATCGGCGTGACGCTGGTCGAACGGACCCGCCGAGTCGTGCGCTTCACGCCGTTGGGAGAGCGGATCGCGGACAAGGCGCGCCGCGTCCTGCGCGAGGCGGACGAATTGGGCGACATGGCGCGCGCGGCCGGACGACCCTTGTCGGGCGAAATGCGCATGTCGGTGATCCCGACCATCGCGCCCTTCATGCTGCCCCACATCCTGCCCCGGCTGCGCCGCGATTATCCCGACCTGAAGCTGTTCCTGCGCGAGGAGCCGAGCGGTCCGGCGTGCGAGCGACTGCATAATGGACGAACCGATTGCGTTCTGCTGGCGCTTCCCTTTGCGTGCGGCGAGGTGACGGCCGAACCGCTGTTCGACGACCGGCTGTTCGTCGCCTTTCCGACCGATGATGAGCATACGCCGCCTTCGGCCATCCCGGCCTCCGCGATCGACGAGACGCGGCTTCTGCTGCTTGAGGATGGCCATTGCCTGAAGGACCATGCGCTGGCCGCATGCAACCGTCCGGAACTACGCGCCGAGGCGACCATGCTGGGCACCTCGCTCCATACCATCGTGCAGATGGTCGACAATGGCCTGGGCATGACGATGCTGCCCGAAATGGCGCTGCGCTCGGGGATTTTGGACAATACCCATATCACTGCCCGACCGCTCGACGCGGAGAATGCCATGCGGAAGATCGCATTGGTCTGGCGCCGCGCCAGCCCTCGCGAGAAGGACTTCCGACTGCTGGCGCAGGTTCTGGCAGAGGCGGCCTGATTGATCCGCGGCGCAACCGAACCGGTGTCGTGCGCGTCGCACCCTTCGATATCATCTCATTTTCAGGAGGTTTCGCCCATGACCCATAATGCTCGGCGGCTGGTGGTCGTCCTGCCGCTCATCGCCATGATCGGGCTTGGCGGTTGCGGACGCGGGCGGGATCAGCGGGAGGTGCCCACAACGCCCTCGAGTACGCCAGCCGTCACGGCTCCGGCGCCGCAACCGGACCAGCCCATGGTACCGACGCGCACCATCCTGGACAATGCCACCGCGACGCCCTCGCTATCCTCGCTGGTTGCCGCCATCCGGGCGGCGGGCTTGGCGACCACCCTGGCAGGCCCCGGCCCTTATACCCTTTTCGCGCCATCGAACGAGGCCTTCGCCCGACTGGCCCCCGGCGTGCAGGACCAGTTGCTCCAGCCGGCCAACCGGGACTCGCTGGTCAAGCTGCTCCGATTCCATATGGTGCCGGGAGTCGTCGGGATCGCCGATCTTCAGCAAAAGATCGCAGCTGGCGGCGGCACTGCAAAGCTGATGACTATTCAGGGCGAATGGCTGACCGTCACCATGACACAGTCGGTCATCACCCTGACCGACAGCGGCGGCAACAAAAGCTATATCGAGGCGGGCGACATGCCCCAGGCGAACGGCGTCATCCACATCGTCAACGGCGTTTTGGTGCCAAAACTGGATTAAGTGCGTTACTCCCCGCAGGACGGCCGTTTCGTTTGAGGAACGGCTGGCCTGCCCTTCACCATGCGGCGCGATGCGATCCCGCTCCGCCGCCAGAAGAACGGGAGTATGCCTTTCATGTTGAAGACCTTTGCCATCCTTCTGCCCGCCACCGCCCTGACCGGTGCCGGTGCCGCTATGGCGCAGACCGCACCGACGCAGCCCGCGCAGGCCCAGGCGGCCCCTGCCGCTCCGGCCCAGGCTGCTCCAGCCGCGCCAGCGACCGCGACGCCCGCCGCAACCGGCAATATCGTCCAGATCCTGGCCGCGACGCCCGACCGCAGCACGCTGGCCAAGCTGGTAGCGACAGCGGGCCTGACCGCCGACCTGTCGGGTCCCGGCCCCTTCACCGTCTTCGCGCCCAGCAACGAGGCGTTCAGCCGCATGCCGCCTGGCGCGCTCGACACGCTGAGCAAGCCGGAGTCCAAGGCCGCGCTCACAACCATCCTGAAATATCATGTCGTTCCCGGCAAGCTGACCGCCGATCAGCTCAAGGCTCAGATCACGGCTGGCAACGGTACCGCGACGCTGACCACGCTGGCAGGTCAGCCGCTGACGGCGCAGGTCGGCCCGAACGGCAACATCATGTTGACCGACGTGAATGGACAAAAGGCCTATGTCGACAAGGCCGATGTCGATGCCACCAATGGCGTCGTGCATCTGACCAACGGCATCAACGTGCCGAAGATCGGCTGAGGCTCGACATCGCTGCGGCAGGGGAAGGCGAGGCTTCGGCCTCGCCTTTTCTATTGGGTCCAGCGTTCGGCAGCATTGGTGTCGCTCTCGCGCGCCTCGACCCAGCGGGCTTCGTCTCCGCGTGTCTCACGCTTCCAGAAGGGCGCATCCGTTTTCAGTCGATCGATCAGATAGGCGCAGGCGTCGAGCGCATCGCGGCGATGCGGCGCGGCCGCTGCGACCAGCACGATCCGCTCGCCCGGCCGCATCGGGCCAACCCGGTGGACGATGGTGGCCGCCTGAAGCGACCACCGCTCCACTGCCTCATGCGCGATGCGGTCGAGCGCCGCCTCGGTTGCACCGGGATAATGTTCGAGTTCGAGCTGATCGACACCGTCATCGGCCCGGACCAGCCCGCAAAAGCTTGCTACCGCGCCGACATCCTGCCTTTCGACCCGCGCCATTTCGCCGGCGAGGTCGATCGGGGCGACCGAAACCAGGATACGGATCATCCGCCCGTCACCGGCGGGAAAATCGCCACCTCGCGCGCACCCCCGATGGCCGCATCGAGCCCGACGAAATTCTGGTCGATCGCGGCGCGCAGCCGCTCGGGCGCGGCCATCGCTTCGGAATAGCCGCCGCCCCGCGCCGACAGCCAAGCGACCAGATCGGCGACCGTCACCACATGGCTGGGAAGCGTGACCGTCTCCTCGGCCTCCCCGATCCGCTCGCGGACCCAGGCGAAATACAGGATCGTCAGCGTCATCAGCTATCCATATGCTTGAGGCCGACGCGCAGGTAATCCCAGCCGGTGACGAGCGTCAGCACCGCCGCCGCCCAGAGCGCGGCCAGCGCCGCCTCGTGCAGCCAGGGCCAGCCCGGCAGCGCGCCGCCCAGGATCAGCCCCCCGAGCGCGACCAATTGCAACGTCGTTTTCCACTTCGCCAGCCGTGACACCGGCACCGACACCTGCAACTGCGCCAAAAACTCACGAAGCCCCGATACCGCGATCTCACGCAGCAGAATGACGAGGCCCGCGACGACGCTCAGCCCGCTCAAGACCTGCACCGCGACCAGCACCAGAATGACAGAGGCGACCATGATCTTGTCGGCGATCGGATCGAGGAAGACACCCAGCTTCGAGACCGCACCCTGCGCGCGAGCGAGATAGCCATCGAAATAATCGGTGATGCCCATCAGGCAATAGAGCGCAAAGGCGATGCCATAGCCCAACGCCCAATTGGGCTGCCACAACAGCCCCGCAAGCAAGGGCACGGCCAAGATCCGCGAGAGCGTCAACAGGTTGGGCAGCGTCAGCATGTCGCCTTCTAACCGCTCGTTCGCCCATGACAAACCGCTTTAAGCGGTTGGCGATGAGTGGCCGCATAGCTATGTTGGTGTCATCCTGTTGCCACGATCGGGCCATTTTTCGTTATGCTCAATGCCCTCGGGCTTCTCAAACAGCGTCGGTTCCTGCCGTTGTTTGCCACCCAGTTTCTCGGCGCCTTCAACGACAACCTGTTCAAGACGTCGATGGTGCTGTTCGCCACCTATGCGATCTTCACCGACCCCCATTCGGAATTCTATTTCAACTGCGCCGCGACCGGCGCCGCGATCCTGCCCTTCGTCTTCCTGTCGGCCCTGTCGGGCCAATTGGCGGACAGTCACGACAAGGCACGCATCATCCGCATCGTCAAGACGGTCGAGATCGGCATCATGCTCGTCGGCGCCGGCGGCCTGCTGATCGCAAAGGCCGGTTACACGACGGCGGGACTGTCCCTGATGTTGGGCACGGTACTGGCGCTCGGCGTGCACTCAACCTTCTTCGGCCCGATCAAATATGCCATTCTTCCCCAGCATCTGGGGCCCGATGACATATTGGGCGGCACAGGCCTGGTCGAGGCTGGGACCTATCTGGCGATCCTGCTCGGTACGGTTGCGGCAGGCTGGATTCCGATCGAGGCTGCTGCGATCGGTGTGCTGGTGGTCGCCGTCATTGGCTGGTTCATGGGCCGTCAGGTGCCACCAGCCCCACGCGAGGGTCCGCCGCTCCAGCTCAACTACAACCCCTTTACCGCTTCGTGGCGGTTGATCTCCGCGA
The DNA here is from genome assembly GCF_014197135.1 of Sphingomonas zeae. GTDB lineage: Bacteria > Pseudomonadota > Alphaproteobacteria > Sphingomonadales > Sphingomonadaceae > Sphingomonas > Sphingomonas zeae. The sequence goes on along the minus strand of NZ_JACIFA010000003.1, from coordinate 80,542 downwards.
CGCTGCACATCCGCCGCCTGTTCCTGGCGATCATCGCGATCAGCTTCTTCTGGACGATCGGCGCGGTCCTCATCATCATCTTCCCGCCGCTGGTGAAGAATGTGCTGACGGCCGACAAGGAGGTCGCCAGCCTCGCCATCGCGATCTTCTCGATCGGGGTGGCCATAGGGTCGGTGGTCATCAACACCATGCTGAAGGGCGAGATCTCGGCGCGCTACTCGCCCATGTCCGTCATCGCGATGGGTGCGTTCGTCGTGCTGTTCTCGTTCCTCTGCCGCAACTGGACCCCGGCGGCGGGCGGCGGTTTGTATAGCTGGCAGGCCTTTCTGGCCGAGCCGCGCGCCGTCGGCATCCTGGCAACGCTGCTGGCGATCGCGACGACCGGCGGCATGTTCGTAGTGCCGCTTTATGCCTTTCTGACCACGACGGTGGAAAAGGATCAGACTGCCCGCACGGTGGCGGCGAACAACATCGTAAATTGTTTTGCGATGACGATCGGGTCCGTCCTCGCCTTCGCGATCAGCGCTGCGGGCGTGTCGTCCGCCGACATGCTGTTCGTCGTCGCGGGCATGTGCCTGGTGTCAGCATGGCTGGCGCGTCACCTGCATCGCGCCTGCCATGACGTTTCCGTCGAGCCGGCTTAAAACAGAAACGTGTAGAAGCAGATGAAGAAGGCGGTAAAGCTGAGGACAAACAGGCGGATATCCTGATCGTCATCCCGCCGCTGCCGCGCCTTTGCGAGGGGCGGCAGCGTGCGCCGAAAGGGGTGACGGGCAGCTTCGTTGGTCAAAACCAGGCGGCGTCTCATATCCACCTGTTAACGTCGCGTTTACCATTTGGGCATCGCGCCGATGCTTCCCAATCTGCCCCCACTGCCCCGTTACGAGACAGTGGGAACAGTGCGTCAATGATCGAGCGCTCCCGATGCGCCGATGCCCGTCTCCGAACGAATGCGCTGCGCGGGATAGCCCGCCTTGTCGACCGCCGCACGGCCGCTCCGGTCGGTGATCGACACCAGCCAGATCGTCAGGAACGCCAGCGGCATCGAAAAGATGGTCGGTGAGCCATAGGGAAAGATCGGCGCGGCATGGCCGAGCACCGTCACCCAGATCGCCGGCGACAGGATGGTCAGCACCAGCGCGGTGAGCAATCCAACCAGACCACCTGCGACCACGCCCCGCGTCGTGCATCCCGACCAGAGCAGTGACAGAAGCAACACCGGGAAATTGGCGGACGCAGCCAGCGCGAAGGCCAGGCTGACCATGAAGGCGACATTCTGCTTTTCGAACAGGATGCCCAGCAGGATCGCGACGACCGCGAGGACGAACACCGTGACCCGCGACACGCGAAGCTCGGAGGCCGAGTCCGCCTGCCCCTTCTTGATGACGGTCGCATAGAGATCATGGCTGACCGCCGAGGCCCCGGACAGGGTCAGCCCCGCCACGACGGCGAGAATGGTCGCGAACGCCACCGCCGAGATGAAGCCGAGGAACAGGTTGCCCCCAACCGCCTGCGCCAGATGGATCGCCGCCATGTTGCTGCCACCTCGAAGAGCGCCGTCAGCCTCGAGAAAACCCGGATCCGTCGCGACCAGTACGATCGCGCCAAAGCCAATGACAAAGGTCAGGATATAGAAATAGCCGATCCATCCCGTCGCCCACAGTACCGAACTGCGCGCCGCCTTGGCGTTGGGCACGGTGAAGAAGCGCATCAGGATATGTGGCAGACCCGCCGTCCCGAACATCAGTGCGGCGCCGATCGAGATGGCGGAGACGGGGTCCTTGATGAAGCCGCCCGGCCCCATGATCGCCCGGCCCTTTGCCACCGCCTCGTCGGGACCGGCGCCGGCGAGCGCCGCCAGAGCGGTCTTCACTTCGACTGCGCGGGCGAACAACGCCTCGGGACTGAACCCGAACCGCGCCAGCACCGCGATTGCCATGAAGCTCGCCGCACCGAGGAGCATCATCGCCTTGACGATCTGGACCCAGGTCGTCGCGGTCATGCCGCCGAACAGGACGTACATGGTCATCAGCACACCGACGATGACGACGGCATAGCCATAAGGCAGCCCGAAGAGCAGCCGGATGAGCTGCCCCGCTCCGACCATCTGCGCGATCAGGTAAAACAGGACGACGAGCAGCGTCGAACAGGCCGCGACCATCCGCACCGGCGTCTGGGCGAAGCGGAAGGAGGCCACGTCCGCAAAGGTGAAGCGCCCGAGATTGCGCAGTCGCTCGGCCATGAGAAACAACAGGATCGGCCAGCCGACCAGGAAGCCGATCGAATAGATCAACCCGTCATAGCCATCGGCATAAATCTGCGCCGAAATGCCAAGGAACGAGGCCGCCGACATGAAATCGCCCGCGATCGCCAGACCATTCTGAAAGCCGGTGATGCCACCGCCCGCCGTATAGAAATCGGACACCGTACGCGTACGCCGCGCCGCCCAGCGTGTGATCGCCAACGTCAGGGCAACGAAGGCGGCGAACATGCCGATCGCGGTCCAGTTCGTCGCCTGCTGGACGGCCGGGCCGATCGCATGAGCATGTGCCCCTGAGATTGGAAGAAGCGTCAGCGACGCGGCGAGAGCCAAAGGCCCCCGCCTCATGCGCCATATTCCCGTCCCAGAGCATCGATCACCGGGTCGAAATCGCGATTGGCACGCCAGACATAAAGGCCGGTCAATACGATCGCCAACGCGATCACCCCCAGGCCGACGGGAATCCCCCAACTCGTCGCACCACCGCTGACCGACCGGGCCAGCAAGGCCTTGTCGAAGGCGATGGTCAGGACGAACCCGAAATAGACGACCAGCATGATGACCGTCAGGACGGTCGTGAAGCGCCCTCGCCTGCGAACCAGCGCGACATAGCGCGGATCTCTGGCCAGACGGGCTGCGGCATCCTCCATGGCATTCTCCTAACCCCCGCACCATAGATTGGTGTCGTGGCGGCCATGCTCCCCCGCGCCCGCCGTAACGTCAAGCGCGATTGGGTCGATACGCGTTCAGGTCGATGCCGTGCCGGGCGACCTTGTCGTAAAAGGTCTTGCGCGGGATGCCGAGAACGGCAAGCGCGGCGCGGACGTCGCCGGCAACCTCCTCCAATACGGCACGGATCGTCGCGCCCTCGAACTGCTCGACCCGTTCGGGCAAGGGCAGAGGATCGCCGGCCTCGCGCGCCTCTCCGAACAGGCCCAGTGCGACGCGATTGGCGTAGTTGCGCACCTCGCGCACATTGCCGGGCCAGTCGTGGGACAGCAGCCGCGCCTGGATGCCGCCGTCGATCATCGGCACCGGACGGCCGAACCGCTCCGCGGCCTCACGCAGAAAATGCGCAAAGAGCAGCGGGACATCGGCACGCCGCTCACGCAAAGGCGGGACGCGCAGCCGCACGGCATCCAGCCGGTAGAGCAGGTCGGCCCGGAAACGCCCCTCATCGACGGCCCGCGCCAGATCGGATTTCGCGGCGGCAACGATGCGCAGGTCCAGCAGTTGTGGGTCCTCCGCTCCCATGGCACGAACCTCGCGCTCCTCGACTACACGCAGCATCCGCCCCTGCAGCCCCGGGGCCATGCTGTCGACTTCGTCCAGAAACAGCGTGCCGCGATGCGCGGCCGCGATCCGGCCCGGCGTCCGGCCGTGCGCCTGGCCGAACAACTCGCCCTCCGCGATCGCCTCGGGCAGTGCGGCGCAGTCGACCGCGATGAAGGGGCGCGTCCGCCTCGTACTCCAGCGGTGAAGCAGCAGCGCAACCAGCTCCTTGCCGGTGCCCGTCTCCCCCTCGACCAGCACGTCGACATCGGCCTGTGCCACCTGTCGTACCGTATCGCGCAGCCGCATCATGACCGGCGTTTCCCCGATCAGCGGATAGGCCCCTTGCGCCTCCTCCGCCGCCTGTCGCAAATGTCGGTTATCAAGTACCAGCCGCCGCATTTCCAACGCCCGTTCGCAGCTGGCGATCAGGTGATCGGCGGCAAAGGGCTTGGCGACGAAATCATGGACGCCCTGTTTCAGCGCGGCGACCGCCATGGGCACGTCGCCGTGGCCCGTCATGAGGATCACCGGAATTTCGGCGTCGATCGCCGCGACCCGCTTAGACAGCTCGATGCCGTCAATGCCGGGCATCCGGATGTCGGACACGATCATACCGGGAAAGTCCGGCGTGATGGTCGCCAGCGCGGCGAGCGGATCGCCATGCGCCTCGACGTCGATCCCGGCCAGTTCGAATGACTGGGCCAGCGCGTGGCGCAGCACCGTATCGTCGTCAACAAGAAGCACCCGAAGCGGCTCGCTCATGCCCGGCGCATCCTCAAACGAAAGCCCGCGCCGCCCAAGCCTGAGGGTATGGTCTCCAGCACGCCGCCAAACTCCGTCATGATGTCCCGCGCAATCCCCAGACCCAGGCCCAGTCCGTCGGGCTTGCCGGTCACGAAGGGTGTGAAAATCTCGCTCGCGATCGCGGGGTCGAGCCCGGGACCGTTGTCCTCGACGACCAACTGGACCCCGTCCGGCTGTTCCGTGACGGTCAATCGCACACGCGGCGACGGGCTGTCCGCGACCGCGTCGAGCGCATTCTGAAGCAGATTGACCAGCACCTGTTCCAGTCGAATCCGCCCAGCCATGACCTGCGGTAGCGCGCCGCCATTCGGCCGTTCCAGCGCGACCCCGGCGGTGCGAAAACGGTCACCGATCAGCAGCATCGTGCCGTCCAGCACCGCATCCAGCGAAACCGGCCCGAGCCCATGAGCGCCGCGGCGGACGAATCGCCGCATCTCCTGCACGATCGACGCGATCCGCTCGGTCAGTTCGACAATCGCCGCCAGATTGGCCGCCGCCTTATCGGGCTTGGCGCGTGACAGGAAGGTCCGGGCATTGTCCGCCAGCGTGCGGATTGCCGCCACCGGCTGGTTGATCTCATGCGCGACGCCCGCTGTAATCGAGCCGAGCGAGCCCAGGCGGTTGGCCTGCGCCAATTCCTCACGCGCGGCACGGAAACGCTGATCGGCTCGGATACGCTCGGCAATTTCCACGGTCAGCCGGTTGTTGCTCGCCCGCAGTTCGGCGGTGCGCCGGGCGACCTCATCTTCCAGGGCCTCGCGCGCCAGGGCAGCGCGTTCGGCCCGTGTCCGCCGCCAGGTCGCCAGCAGCGCAAGACCGATCAGCCCTACCGCGATCAGCGCAGTCACCGAGCGAACCCATCCATCGGCCGCCTTCAACGCGGGCTCGGAGGGAAGGACATGGATAAGCTGCCACCGGGGCAGCGGCGCAGGGGTTGCGCCGACGACGTAGCGGACTCCTTCGCGATCGGTCGCGTTCTGACCCGCGATCCGATAGGGGCATGGCCGGAGCGCGATATCGCCGAACTGCTGGCTTTGCCGGATCGTCGCCTCGGCGGCGGGGGTCAGCGGGCGGATCAGTGTGAATTCCGCAGCGGAATCTGTCGTGACCACGACCACTCCATGATCGTCGAGCAGCAGCGTATGTCCTGCATCGCTCGCCCAAGCTTGCACCATGCGCGCAAACTCTACCTTCACCACGATGACCCCATCGGGCGCCGAGGCCAGGCCGATACGGCGCGCCAGAAACAGGCCGGGCCGGTGGCTGGTATTACCGAGGGCGAAATACTCGGCCGTTCCGGTGCGCATCGCCTGACGAAAATAGGGCCTGAAGCTGTAATCCCGCCCGACAAAGCTGTCCGACTGCCCCGCATTGGACGCCGAAACCGTCCGCCCGTGCCGGTCGATCGCGTATATGACCGGCGCACCGGTACGCTCCGCAAGCCCTCGCAGCTTCTGGTTCAGACGGGCCGCCGCCGCCACTGACCCGTTGCGAAGCGCGTCGCCGACGTCGGGATATTCGACCAGCACGATCGGGAGCAGGCGAAACCGCTGCAGCTCGCTGCCGAGCAGCCGTTCCTCCTGACGTGCGATACGGGCTGCATCTTGCTGAAGCCCCATCACGGCCTGACGATGCGCATAGAGGCGCAACACGGACGCGGCGACGATCGTCAACACCACCACCGCGATCAGCGGCAAGGCATGGCGTCGAACATAGGCGCGGCCGTGAGCAAGCGTGGGGACCATATGTGCGGAATATCGCAACCTCCCGTCAAACGCCATGCGGATTTTCGCGCTACCACGGCACGTGTATGATTCTTTATTATGTTATTCCAACGGGTTAGTAGGATTTTTAGGATATTTGTAATGCTGGCTGCAAACCCGCACACTGGCGGCAATTCGGAAGCGCGGCAGACCGCGTCCGGCCCATTTTCATAGAGGATGCTGAAAAGTCATGATCGCTCAGGATTATGCCGTGGCGGAGGCGCCCCGGCGGACGCGGATCTGGTCCCACCTGTACGTGCAGGTTCTGTTCGCCATCGTTTTGGGGGCGATCATCGGTCATTTTTGGCCGGCTTTCGGCGAGTCGCTGAAACCCATTGGGGATGCCTTCATCAAATTGGTGAAGATGATTATTGCCCCCGTGATCTTCCTGACGGTCGTCACCGGCATCGCGGGAATGCGCGAGTTGGGCTCGGTCGGTCGCGTCGCCGGCAAGGCGTTTTTCTACTTCATCACCGTGTCGACCTTCGCGCTCGTGGTCGGCCTGATCGTCGCCAACGTCGTCCAGCCGGGCGCGGGTATGAACATCGATCCGGCCACACTGAACGCCGGATCGATCGCCGAATATACCGCCAAGGCGCATGATACGACCGTCACCGGATTTCTGCTCGGGATCATTCCGGACACGCTGGTCAGCGCGTTCACCCAGGGCAATATCCTTCAGGTACTGATGGTCGCCATCCTGTTTGGCATCTCCATGGCGCTGGTCGGCGAGCCCGCCCGCCCGCTGCTGAACAGCCTCGAGCGGATCAGCGTCGTCGTCTTCCGCTTGGTCGGCATCCTGATGCGCGCCGCTCCGATCGGTGCCTTTGGTGCGATCGCGTTCACCATCGGCAAATATGGCGTTGGCAGTCTCGTCAATCTCGGCGCGCTGGTCGCGACCTTCTATTTCACCTCCATCCTGTTCGTCGTGGTCGTGCTCGGCACGATCGCTCGCTTGAACGGCTTCTCGGTCCTGAAGCTGATCCGCTACCTCAAGGCCGAGTTGCTGCTGGTTCTCGGCACCTCGTCGTCCGAAGCCGCGCTGCCCAGCCTGCTGGTGAAGATGGAAAAGGCCGGTTGCGAAAAGTCCGTCGTCGGCCTCGTCGTCCCCACCGGATATTCATTCAATCTCGACGGCACCAATATCTACATGACGCTGGCTGCTCTGTTCATCGCCCAGGCCTGTGGCGTCGACCTGTCCCTGGGACAGCAATTGGCCCTGCTCCTCGTCGCGATGCTCTCGTCCAAGGGCGCGGCAGGCGTCACGGGCGCGGGCTTTATCACCCTGGCTGCCACCCTCTCGATCGTGCCCGATGTCCCCGTGGCAGGCATGGCGCTGATCCTGGGTGTCGACCGCTTCATGTCGGAATGCCGCAGCCTTACGAACTTCATCGGTAACGCTGTTGCCACAGTCGTGGTCGCCCGTTGGGAGAACGCGCTCGACAAGGACGCCCTCGACGCCGCCCTCAGTGGCACGCCGACCCCGCCCGTTCCCGCCACCGTCCATCCGGCCATCGCCTGATCCGCATCCCGGCACGGCCCGGCCGATCTTACCGGCTGGGTCGTTTGTTTACCGGAACGCGATAAGGCAGTCGACACGACGAAAATTGGCACGATCCAGGGGGAATATTTCATGAAATATCTGTGGCTTGCCGGCACCGCAATGGTGGCGGCCACGGGGGCGGCTGCCCCGGGGACGGCACAGACCGTCACCCCGAAGGCGGCCGCAGAACCCGCTAGCCCCGCGAGTTCCGCTTACCCGACCAGCGCGGCGGGTGACGGCAACACGGTGGGCGGCTATAACCAGTCGCGCTGGGCCGAGGATTGGCGCAAATACTGCGATCCAGCCAAGAGAGACGATTTCATCGACGCGCTGAAGTGCGTGAAACTGACGGAGGACGGCAAGTCCTATGTCACCTTCTCGGGCGAGTTACGCACCCGCGTGAACGTCACGACCAATCCCAATCTGCGCGACGTCCAGCAACAGCGTCAGGACATCGCGCGGATCGTCGGTGGCGCTGACGTGCATCTGGGCGATCACTTCCGCGTGTTCGGCGAACTGGGCCGTGCGGAGCTGCAGGGCATCAATCTGGGCGCGCCGGGTGGCAACCTGCGTAACCAGCTGGCCGTGCAGCAGCTCTTCGCCGAGGTGAAGGGCAAGGCGCTTGGCCTGGACGTCGGCGTCCGCGCGGGACGTCAGGAGTTTTTCGACGGACCGCAATTGCTGACGGTGGGGCGCGACAACAACACGCTCTACTTCGTCCTCGATGGCGTCCGGGCCTATGCCCGCGGCAAGAATGCGCGGATCGACGTGTTCGATCTGAACTACGTCACCTATGGCTTTCAGGGCATCAGTGACGACAAGACCAATCCGGACGTGCGCTTCACCGGGGCGACCTTCGGATTTCGCCTACCCCCCAAGCTGTTCGGCGGGTCGAAGCTGTATCTCGATCCCTTCGTCTGGCGGTTGCGCAATCGTCGCGCCACCTGGGGTCCGACTACGGCGCTGGAAGAGCGCTATTTCCTGGGACTTCACGCGTATGGCGATGCCGGGCCGGTCAATATCGACTGGACCGTCAACAACCAGCGCGGCACCTTCGCCAACCGTCCGATCTCAGCCTGGCAGGCGTTCATCGCGCAGACCTATCGCCTGGGCCAAAAGCCCGATGCGCCCCGTGTCGGTGTGCACTTCGACTATGGCTCCGGCGGGGATCCTATCAGCGGCAGGGCGATCTGAACACGACCAGCGGGCTGTTCGGCAATAATATCTATTACAGCTACGGCCTGTTCCTGACGCCGACCAACCTGCTTTACGCTGCGCCGAACGTCAGCTTCACGCCGCTCAAGGGCGTGCGCGTCGCGGCCGAATATGGTTTTGCCTGGCGGCCAGACGAGTTCGATGCCGTGTACCGCGCCAGTGGGGCGCCCTGGGCGGGAACGCAGAATGTACGGGGCAAGAAAGTGGCCCAGATCGCTCGCTTGCAGGCGGTCTGGACCATAACGCCGCGTCTTTCGTTTACCGGCCGTTACGAACACTTCAAGGCCGACACCGTGCTGCAGCGGGCCAATCTGAAAAGCTCGGACTTCTGGGCCGGATGGTTGAGTTTCCGTTTCTGACATTCGGAAAGCCAGACAATAGGGGAGTAGACCATGTCGAACGCCACCGCCGATCTTGATCGGCATCGCCTGAAATCCATCATCGGCGGATCGACCGGCAATCTGGTCGAGTGGTTCGACTGGTATGTCTACTCCGCCTTTACCCTATATTTCGCCCCGCACTTCTTTCCGTCGGAGAACCGCACCGCACAGCTTTTGAGCGCAGCCGCCGTCTTTGCGGTCGGCTTCGTGATGCGGCCGATCGGGGCCTGGGTGATGGGCATCTATGCCGATCGCAAAGGCCGCAAGGCGGGTCTGACCTTGTCGGTGACGCTGATGTGCATGGGCTCGCTCATCATCGCCGCGACGCCCGGCTATGCGACGATCGGCTTGGCCGCGCCTGCCCTGCTGGTTCTGGCGCGGCTGATGCAGGGCCTGTCGGTCGGCGGCGAATATGGCGCCAGTGCCACCTATCTCTCCGAAATGGCGGGCAAGGACCGGCGTGGCTTCTTCTCGTCCTTTCAATATGTCACGCTGATTTCGGGGCAGCTGCTCGCCATTTGCGTCCTGCTGATCCTCCAGTCGACGATGACCGAGGCGGCGCTGGACGAATGGGGCTGGCGCATTCCCTTCGCGCTGGGCGCGGTGCTGGCGATCGTCGTCTTCTATATCCGGCGCGGACTGGCCGAAACCAAGAGCTTCGAGAACGTCAAGAAGGAGGGCGCGCCGCAATCGGGGCTGATCCAGCTTTTCACGAAACACCCCAGGGAAACGTTGACGGTCATGCTGCTGACCGCTGGGGGCACGCTCGCCTTCTATGCCTATTCGATCTACATGCAGAAATTCCTGGTCAACACCAGCGGCTTCAGCCGTGAGGTCGCGAGCCAGATCAACGCCGTCACGCTGTTCGTTTTCATGCTGCTCCAGCCATTGGCGGGTGGGCTGTCGGACCGGATCGGCCGCAAGCCGCTGATGGTCGCTTTCGGCATCGCGGGCGTGTTGCTGACCTATCCGATCTTCTCGACGCTGGAGACGACGCGCGATCCGATCGTGGCGGGCGCGCTGGTGATGGGCGCGCTCATCATCGTGACCGGCTATACCTCGATCAATGCGGTGGTGAAGGCCGAGCTGTTCCCGGCGCATATCCGCGCTCTGGGCGTCGCCCTGCCCTATGCGCTGGCCAACACAATCTTCGGCGGTACGGCGGAATCGGTCGCACTGCTGTTCAAGAGGTCGGGATTCGAGCAGGGCTTCTACTGGTACGTCACTGTCATGATTGGCATTTCGCTGATCGTCTATTTGCGGATGCGCGACACGCGGACGAACAGCCAGATCGTCGAGGATTGACCCTCAGCCGTCTCGCTTGGCGAGCACCCGCGACACGATCGGGCCGAGGCTTTCCGCCTTGGCCCGGTCGACATGTGAGATATGCGTAATGAGCGCCTGGTCGAGCACGGTGTCGATCGGCGAAGCGGTCCGCGCTTCGGGCAGGATAGCGGCCAGTTCTGCGACCAGCGTCCGCGCCTTGGCCCCATTGGCGACGAGCTGCGCCAGCACGGCATCGACCTCGACATGGGCCTCATCCTCGCGCCAGCAGTCATAGTCGGTGACCATACCGATCAGCGCATAGGGAAGCTCCGCCTCGCGGGCGAGCTTGGCCTCGGGCATGGCTGTCATGCCGATCACGTCGGCGCCCCATTGGCGATAGAGATGGCTTTCGGCGCGCGTCGAGAATTGCGGTCCCTCCATCGCCAGATAGGTGCCGCCATGGACCATCCGCGCGCCTGCGCGTTCGCCCGCGTGGGCTGCCAGGGTCGAGAGGCGCGGGCATACCGGATCGGCCATCGAGACATGGGCGATCAGCCCGGCGCCGAAGAAGCTGGTATCGCGGTGCACGGTTCGGTCGATAAATTGGTCCACCGCGACGAAATGGCCCGGCGGCAGCTCTTCCCGCAGAGAACCGATGGCGGAAAGGGCCAGGATGTCGGTGCACCCTGCCAGCTTCAGCGCATGGATATTGGCGCGGGCGTTCACCTCGGTCGGCGACAGACGATGACCCCGGCCGTGGCGCGGCAGGAAGACAAAACGGACCGCGCCGATCCGTCCCCGCACCAGCGTGTCGGACGGCGCGCCCCAGGGCGTGTCGACAACCAGCCTCTCGACATCCTCTAGCGCGTCGATCGCATAAAGGCCCGAGCCGCCAATGATCCCGATCGTCCATCCCGTCATGACGCCCTCCTGTTACACGATCCGCCGGTTAGGCGCTCCGCTCGGCAAAGCAAAGGGGCGCACGGGGGGAGGATCCCGTACGCCCCTCGCTCAACCGCGTCGGCCGGGGGTTCGGGGATTTAGCCGGACGCGGGAACCGTGGACGCCGCTCCGCCCTCGCGCAAGCCACCGCCCAGCGCGACATACAGGGTGACGTCATTCTGAAGGGCGGCACTGCGCAGCGTCAGGAGTTGCTGCTCGGCGGAGAACAGATTGCGCTCGGCATCCAGCACCTCGAGATAGATGGCGATGCCGTTGGTGTAGCGAAGCCGCGCCGTGCGGGCGAGCCGCCGCTGCGCGTCCACCGCCCGGGTCTGCGCCTCGATCTGCTCGGCATAGCGACGCCGCGCGACCAGCGCGTCGGCCACCTCGCGAAAGGCGCCCTGCACGGTCCGCTGATAGGCGGCGGTCAGTTCGTCCGCCTGCGCGCGGCTGAGCTTCAACTGCGCATTGCGACGCCCCCAGTCGAAGATCGGCAGCAACGCCGCGCCCTGCACCTGATATTGGGTCGAATTGCCGTCAATCAGGCTGCTGAGTGCAGGCGAGACGAAGCCCGCCAGCCCGGTCAGCGAAATGCTGGGCAGGAAGGCCGCGCGTGCCGCGCCGATATTGGCGTTGGCGGCCAGCAATTGCTGCTCGGCCTGCAATATGTCGGGCCGGTTGACCAGCAGCGCGGACGGAAGCCCCGGTTCGATCGCGGCGAACTGGTTCTGGTCACCCAGACGCCGTCCGGCCGGAAGCGGCCCGGTGATCGGGCCGCCGACCAATACGGTCAGCAGGTTCTGTGACTGCGCGACCGTCCGGCGCAGCTCGGCCAGTTGCGTCTCCGCCTGGGTCAGCAGCGCGGCGGCCTGATCGTAATCGACGCTGGAGGTGACGCCCGCATCCATCCGCCGCTTGGCGATGGCCAGCCCTTCGCGGCGGCTGGTCACCGTCTGTTCGGCCAGCGCGATCTGCTCCTCGGCCGCCCGGATCTGGAGATAGGTCGCAGCGACCTGACCCACCAGCGACAGGCGGAAGGCGCGCTCGGCCTCGACCGTCGCCAGATATTGCCGCCGTTGCGCCTCCGACAGATTGCGGACCCGACCCCAGAAATCCAACTCGAAGCTGGACACCCGCGCGCCCAGCGAGAACTGGTTATAAGTGATCGAGGTCGGATTTTCCGCATTGCCCGCGCCGGGGATCGCGTTGCCGAAACCCAGCGAGTTAAGCGGAACGCGCGTCCGCGATGCCCCCGCCGTCGCGTCGAGCGCGGGCAGCCGCTGCGCATCCTGGATGCGGTACTGCGCCCGCGCCTGCGCCACCCGTGCCACGGCCTGGGCCAGGTCACGGTTGTTGGCGAGCGCGGCGGCGATGTAGGCCTTGAGCTGTTCGTCGCCGAAGAACTCGCGCCAGCCGATCTCGGCTGCCGTTCGTGTGCCGCTCACCGCCTCGGGATAAGTAGCGGAGACGGGTGCGATCGGCTGATGATATTTCGGCGCCAGATTGCAGCCCGCCAGCGCGCTGGTAAGGGCCAGCGCGGCGGCCGTGCGGGTAAAGGCGTTATGCATGGGCCTGACCCTCCTCTTCGCCGGTTCGTGCGTCACGCTCGCGCGCTTCCTCGTCGGCATCTGCCGCCTCATGGTCATGCTCGCGCGCCAGCCACTTCTTGGCCGCGATGTAGAAGACCGGCGTGAAGAAGATGCCGAACGCCGTCGCCGCGATCATGCCGCCCATCACACCCGTGCCGACCGCCCGGCGGCTGGCCGCGCCCGCACCCGTCGCGATGAACAGCGGTACCATGCCCAGGATGAAGGCGAGGCTGGTCATGAGGATCGGGCGCAGACGCTGGCGGGCCGCCTCTACGGTCGCCTCAAAGGGCGTGCGCCCCCCTTCCTCGTCCTCGATCGCGAACTCCACGATCAGGATCGCGTTCTTGGCCGCCAGACCGATGATCGTGATGAGCCCGACGTTGAAGTACACGTCCGCCGAGAAGCCCCGGAAGATGGTCATCAACACTGCGCCCAGCACGCCGAACGGCACCACCAGCAACACCGCCAGCGGGATCGCCCAGCTTTCATACAGCGCCGCGAGCAGCAGGAAGACGACGATCAGCGACAGGCCCAGCAGAAGGCCGATCTGACCACCCGCCTGTTGCTCTTCAAAAGCGGTGCCGGTCCACTCGAAGCTCATGCCGGCGGGCATTACCTCGCGTGCGATCTTCTCCATTTCCTTCAGCGCGGTGCCGGTCGACTGACCGGGCGCCGCCATGCCCGAGACGGTCAGCGACGGATAGCCGTTATACCGCTCCAGCTGCTGCGGCCCATTCTGCCACCGAACCTTCGTGAAGGCGGAGAACGGCACCATATTGCCCTGCGTATTGCGCACGCGCAGCGCCAGCACGTCCTCGGGCGACATGCGCTGCGGCGCATCGGCCTGGAGATAGACGCGCAACACATTGCCGTCGCGGACAAAGTCGTTGGCATAGGCCGAGCCGAAGGCGATTGACAGCGTCTGGTTCACATCCGCAATCTGAAGGCCCAGCGCCCGCGCCTGGATGCGATCGATATCGACATAAAGCTGCGGAGCCGGTCCCAAACCTTCTGGGCGGACCCCCATCAGCACCTTGTTCTGCGACGCCTTGGCCAGGATCGCGCCCTGCGCCTGCTGCAAGGCGACCGCACCCAGGCCCGAGCGATCCTCGATCTTCATCGAGAAGCCGGTTGCGTTGCCCAGCGCCTGGATCGGGGGCGGATCGAGCGCGAAGATGGTCGCCTCCGGGATCGACTGAACGAAGCCCATCGTTTTGCCGACCAGCGTGGTCGAATTGTTCTCGACGCCCTTGCGGTCATGCCATGGCTTCAGGTTGACGAACGAGATGCCCGCCGCCTGGCCCTGCCCGAAGAAGTTGAACCCCGCGACCGACACGATGTCCGACACCTGCGGCTGAGCGTGGAGGAACTTCTCGACCTTGGTAATCGCCTCGCCCGTCCGCTCCAGCGTGGCGCCGGGGGCCGCGTCATAGGACACGAAGATATAGCCCTGGTCCTCGGTCGGCAGGAAGCCGCCGGGAAGGCGGGTGAACATCAGGCCGGTAATGACGACGACGACGCCGAAGACCGCCAGCCAGCGCACCGGACGCGACATCATCCGCTTCACGCCGCCCGAGTATTTTTCCGTACCCCGGCCGAACTTGTCGTTGAACCAGTTGAAGAAACGGCGCGGCAGGCCACGGATGCCCGGCTTGGGTTCGGGACGATTCTCCAGATGCGCGTCCTCCTGCTTCAGCAGCGTCGCGCAGAGTGCGGGCGTCAGCGTCAGCGCGAGCACGGCCGAGAAGAAGATCGACACGGCCAACGTCACCGAGAACTGGCGATAGATGCCGCCCGTCGAACCGGGGAAGAAGGCCATCGGGATGAACACCGCGACCAGCACCAGCGTAATGCCGATGATCGCGCCGGTGATCTGGCCCATCGCCTTGACGGTTGCGCGGCGGGGGCTCAGCCCCTCCTCCGACATGATACGCTCGACATTCTCGACGACCACGATCGCGTCGTCGACCAGAATGCCGATCGCCACGACCATGCCGAACAGCGACAGCGTGTTGATCGAGAAGCCGAACGCCAGCAGGCCGATACAGGCACCGCCGAGAGCGATCGGCACGACGATCGCCGGGATCAGCGTGGCGCGCCAGTTCTGAAGGAACAGGAACATCACCAGGAAGACGAGGATCATTGCCTCGACCAGCGTATGGATGACGCTGTCGACCGATGCGGTGATGAACGGCGTCGTGGTGAAGGGGACGCGCCAGGTCAGATCGGCCGGGAAGCTCGCCTCAAGCTGCTTCATCTTGGCCGCCACGGCGTCCGCCGTCGCCAGCGCGTTCGCACCGCTGGCCAGCTGGACGGCCAGACCGACCGTCTCCTTGCCGTTCAGGGTCAGGCGGAAGCCGTAATTGTCCTTGCCCAACTCGACGCGGGCGACATCGCCCAGCCGCACGGCCGACCCGTCGGGGTTGGCGCGGATGATGATCTGGCGGAACTGCTCGGGCGTGGCGAAGCGGTTCTGGGTGATGATCTGCGCGGTGAACTCGGCGGTGCGGGTGAGCGGCTGCGCGCCGAGCGAACCGCCGGCCGTCTGGCTGTTCTGCTCCTGCACCGCGGCCAGCGCCTCGGAGGCCGATAGATTATAGCCTGCCAGCTTCTGCGGATCGAGCCAGATACGCATCGCGTAAGGCGAGCCGAACAGCTGCACGTCACCCACGCCATCGATCCGGCGCAACTCGTTGCGGATGTTGTTTTCAGCAAAATTGCCCATCTCGACCGGCGTGGTCCGGCCGGACTTGGAACTGAGCGTGATGACTTCAAGAAATCCCGCCGACCCCTCGGTCACCTGGATGCCAAGCGCGCGGACCTCCTGCGGCAGGCGCGGTTCGGCGCGGCTCAGGCGATCCTGGACCTGCGTGCGCGCCACGTCCAGGTTGGTGCCTGGCTTGAAGGTCACGGTGATCTGCGCGGTGCCGTTGGAACGGCTGGTCGACGCCATATAGAGGAAATTATCGACGCCGTTCAGCTCCTTCTCGATGACAGCGGTCACCGAACGGTCCATCACTTCGGCATCGGCGCCGTTATAGCTGATCGCAAGGTTCAGCGCGGGAGGCGCGACCGAGGGATAATTTTCGATCGGCAGCAGTCGCAGCGAAATCACACCGAATAGTGCAATGAAGAGCGCGATCACCCAGGCAAAGACTGGGTGATAGACAAAGAAACGGTTCATGATGCTCTACTCCGGCGATCAGCGGGCCGCGCCGGGCTGTCCGCCCGGCTGCCCCTGCGCCTGTGAGGGCGCGGCCTGGCCCGGCGACTGGATGCGGACCTTCTGGCCGGGCTGAACCTTCTGCCAGCCTTCGGTCACAACCTTCTCGCCGGGTTTCAATCCGGACAGGATGACCCAGTTGCCTCCGACCTGCCCGCCGAGCTTCACCGGGCGCGACTGAACCGTGCCCGATCCGTCGACCACCATCACGGACGCCGCCTGGTTGCTCAGCTGGACTGCACGTTGCGGCACCGAGATGCCGTTGCGAATCGTCCCCGCATTGACGTGCGCCCGAACAAACTGACCGGGCAACAACATGCGGTTCGGGTTGGGGAATTGCGCGCGAAGCTGCTGGCTGCCCGTGGTCGGATCAACGGTTTGCCCGGCAAAGTCCAATTGGCCGGTCGGTCCATATTCGGTGCCGTCCTCCAGGGTCAGCCGCACGGTGACATGCGACAGGTTCGGCAATGCGAGGCCGCCCGAGCGGGACTGCTGGATCAGTTCGGACAGCGCTGCACTGGACTGGGTGAAGACAGCATAAATGGGCGACATCTGGTCGACCTGGGTCAGCGGCGTGGCCTGAGTCGCGCTGACCAGCGCGCCCTGAGTCACCTGCGCACGCCCCGCGCGCCCCGCGATCGGCGCGCGTACGATGGTATAGCTCAGCTGCAACTGCGCACGCGACAGGGCGGCGCGGGCATCGGTAACGCTGGCGTCGGCTTGTCGCAAATCTGCCTGTGCGGCGTCGAACTCCTGCGCGCTGACCGCGCGCTCCGCGACCAGCGGCTGGTAGCGCCGGACAATCGAAGCGGAATTGGCGCGCGCCGCCTGGGCACGGGCGAGTGCCGCCTGGGCCTGTTGCACCTGTGCGCGGTAATCGCGCTGGTCAATCCGGAACAACGGCTGCCCTTCGGCGACGTCGGTGCCCTCCTTATAGAGACGCGCCTCGACGATGCCGTCGGTCCGGGCGCGCACCTCGGCAGTGCGCATCGCCTCGATTCGGCCGGGCAATTCGATGATGTTGGGCACCGCGGCGGATTGCACCGTGATCGCCGTGACGACGGGCGGCGGCGGAGCGGCCTGCTCCTGCTGCGACGATCCCTGTCCGCACGCCGCCAGAACCAATGTCATCGCAAGCGACGACCCCAGGACGGTAATTTTGGGCACGCCGTGAAACTCCCTGAAGCACATGACGTTTAAGTCATTCGCTCCCCCTCTACCTCGCACCTGCAAAAAAGCAACGGATAGGTGCAATTAAATTTGACCTATGCCGAGGGAAAAAGCAGAAGGGACCCATGACAGCTACCAAACGGACCGCTGGACGCCCGACACGGGAGCAGGCGCAGCATATTGACGATATCATCCTGTCCGGCGCCCGCGAGGCATTTTGCAGCCGCGGGATCGAGGGAACCTCGATGGAGGAAATCGCCTTATCCGTCGGGGTTAGCAAGCATACCATCTATCGTCGCTATGCTGGCAAGATGGCGCTGCTCGACGCGGTCGTGACGCGTGACCTTGATCGCTTGAACCAGGCCATGCTCAATGACAGCAGCGGCGCCAATCCGCTTGAGCGCCTGAAGAGCTCGGCACGTCGGTTCTTTTCCTTTTGCGTCGAACCCGATTCGGTCCGATTCATGGCCTTCCTGACATCGGAGGCTATTTTTTCAGAGGAATTGCGGCATCGCTTCGCGACCTGGGACCGCATTCTCGCCGATCCGATCATCGCGTGTATCCAGGCGTCGCAGGATGCCGGACTCTTGCGCCGTGACGACACCGCTCTGGCGTTGTTCAACCTGCTGGCCGACGTCCTGGACGGGCCTAGCCGCCGGATGCAGTTCGACCTGCCCGATCCCTTCAACGGGCTGACACCGGCCAATTTCTTCGAGCACCGCTGGTCGGTGTTCCTGAAGGTCGCGACGGCGGATTAATCGGGGCAGGTTGACCCGGGCGGGAAGATCGCGGCGAGGAGATTGGGAACGCGGGATGACAGCAGGCGTTTGCGGGCCATGTCCGACGACCAGTTGATCTTCCGCCCCGACGATGTCGATCTGTCCCGCTCTCCGCTTCGCCGCGGCATATCCGAGCCGACTTATGTGCTGGGCGCTTTCAACCCAGGCATGACGCGATTGCCGAGCGGCAACATCCTGTTGATGGTGCGCGTGGCCGAGGCCTTGAACGATCC
Organism: Sphingomonas zeae; assembly: GCF_014197135.1. Taxonomy (GTDB): domain Bacteria; phylum Pseudomonadota; class Alphaproteobacteria; order Sphingomonadales; family Sphingomonadaceae; genus Sphingomonas; species Sphingomonas zeae. Next base: position 62,100 of record NZ_JACIFA010000003.1, on the reverse strand, counting down.
GGTCGACGGAACGCATGTTCGCGCGATCCGCTGGACACCCGGCGGTTATGTTCTCGATCGCTATCCGCTGTCCGCGGTCGACATGAACGATCCGCGCCAGTTCGCCATTCGCGGCAGTGCGCACCGCATCCTGGCACTGACCTCATTATCCTGGCTGTTGCCGGTCGAACTGTCGGCAGATGGTTCGGCGATCGTCGCGGTTCATTACGACAAGGCGATCGAACCGGCCGCGACCTGGCAGGATTACGGTGTCGAGGATGCCCGGATCAGCCGGGTCGGCGACACATGGTACATGACCACCTGTTCGGTATCGGCCGAGCGGCATTCGACCACGCTCCATATCTCCGAAAACGGCCTCGATTACCGCCTCGCCGGCATCATTCTCGACCACCAGAACAAGGATATGCTGTTCTTCGAAGGGCTGGTCGACGGTCGCTTCATGGCGCTGACCAGGCCGCTGGGCGAAGTCTATTTCGCCTATCCGGGCGACAGTCCGTTCGTCGGCGGCCCGTCGATCAACTTCGCGACCTCACCCGACGGGCTTCACTGGAAGCCGCTGGAAGCCCCCGGCATCCGCGCGCGCAAGGACTCCGTCTCGGCGATGAAGGTGGGCGGCGGTACGCCGCCGATCCTGACGGAGCGCGGCTGGCTGACCCTCTATCATGGGGTCGAGCGGCGCGAGTCGGTCGGCATCTATCGCAGTTTCTGGGCGCTGTTCGACGCTGCCGAGCCGACCCGCATCCTGCACCTCGCAGACGATCAACCGATCCTTGAGGCCGCACCGGAACTCACCGACTCCATCGCGCATCAAATGTATCTGCCGACGCCGGTGGTCTTCTCGACCGGCATGATCGACATGCACGACCATTATCTGGTGGCGAGCGGCGAGGCGGATCTCGCCTGCCGTATGACCCGTCTCGCCAAGAGGCTGTTCACATGAACGCCCGCCCCTGGTGGCAATCGGCCGTCCTCTACCAGATTTACCCCTGGTCGTTTCAAGACAGCGATGGCGACGGGATCGGCGATCTGCGCGGGATCGAGAGCCGCCTCGACTATCTGGTCGAGCTGGGCGTCGATGCGATCTGGCTTTCGCCGATATTTCCGTCACCTATGGCTGACTTCGGCTATGATGTCGCAGATTATTGCGGGATTGATCCCCGTTTCGGGACGCTGGCGGATTTCGATTCGCTGCTGGCGTCGGCTCATGCGCGCGGATTGAAGCTGCTGCTCGACTTCGTGCCCAATCATAGCTCGGACCAGCATCCCTGGTTCGTCGAGAGCCGGTCCAGCCGCGACAATGACAAACGCGACTGGTATATCTGGCGCGACCCCGCCGCGGATGGCGGCCCGCCCAACAACTGGATCAGCGATTTCGGTGGCCCGGCCTGGGCCTGGGACGAGACGACCGGCCAATATTATTACCACGCCTTCCTGAAGGAGCAGCCCGACCTGAACTGGCGAAACCCGGAGGTGCGCGCCGCCATGCTCGACGTGCTGCGCTTTTGGTTCGCGCGGGGGGTCGACGGATTTCGGATCGACGTGTTGTGGCACATCGTCAAACATGCGGGCTTCCCCGACAATCCGCTGAATCCGGATTGGAACCCGGCGACCGGCGAGATGAACCGGGTGTTCCAGCTTCATTCGACCGACCAGCCCGAAGTGCACGATATCGCGGCCGACATGCGGGCGATCGCTGATGCCTTTGGCGGCGAAGGCGACGAGCGTGTGCTGATCGGTGAGATCTATCTGCCGGTCGAACGGCTCATGCGCTATTATGGCCAGCATGGCGAGGGCGTCCACCTGCCCTTCAATTTCCAGCTCATCGACGCGCCTTGGGATGCGCGGCACCTGGCGCGGATGATCGCGGAATATGAGGACGCCCTGCCCTCCGGCGGCTGGCCCAATTGGGTGTTGGGCAATCATGACCGCCCGCGCAGCGCGACCAAACGCGGCCCGGCGCAGGCGCGGGTCGCAGCCATGCTGCTGCTGACGCTGCGGGGAACGCCGACGCTCTATTATGGCGACGAGTTGGGCATGGAGAATGGCGACATTCCGCCCGATCGCGTGCGTGATCCCCGCGAGTTGCGCGAACCGGGTCTGGGCCTGGGCCGCGACCCGGTGCGCACGCCGATGCCTTGGGACGACAGCGCACAAGGCGGCTTTACGATCGGCGAGCCCTGGCTGCCGCTGGGGGTTGGTTGGCCGCAGCGCAATGTCGCCAACGAACTGGCCGATCCCGCGTCAATGCTGGCGCTTCACCGTGCGCTTCTGGCACTCCGGCGGAACAGTCCGGCGCTCGCCACCGGTTCCGTCCGGCTGATCGAAGCAGAGGGATCAGTGCTGGCCTATGAGCGCGAGCAGGATGGCGAGCGTTTCGTGATCGCCCTGAACCTCGGCGACGTGAAGGCCTCTGTTGACCTTCCGCTCGGAACGCCGGTCCTCTCCACGCTGGGCGATCTGCCCCGCCAAGCCCCTTCCCTGCTGCGCCCCCATGAAGGGCTGATCCTGAAAGTCGATACGCCTGCATGAAGATCGCAATGATTGCCCCGATCGCGTGGCGGACCCCGCCACGCGCCTATGGCCCCTGGGAATTGGTGACGAGCCTGCTGACCGAAGCGCTGGTCGCACGCGGCGTGGACGTCACCTTGTTCGCAACACAGGACAGCATCACCGCCGCCACGCTGGCCGGACCCGTCCCCGCCCCCTATTCGGAAGACCCCTCGGTCGATGCCAAGGTGTGGGAGATGCGCCACCTTGCCGCCGTGTTCGAACGGGCGGGCGAGTTCGACCTCATCCACAACCAGGCCGATTTCCCTGCCCACGCCTTTGCCGGGCTGGTCGAAACGCCGATGGTGACGACCATCCACGGCTTCTCGTCCGAGCGGATCGTGCCGATGTACGAACCCTATCAGGACCGTGTGCACTATGTCGCCATCTCGGACGCGGACCGGCATCCCCGGCTGCGTTATGCGGACACCATCCACCACGGCATCCCGATCGATGATTTTCCTTTCGATCCAACCGGAAGCGAGGATCTCCTCTTCTTCGGTCGCATCCATCCCGACAAGGGCGCAGCCGAGGCGATCGCGGTGGCGCAGGCGACCGGCCGCCGCCTCGTCATGGCCGGGATCGTGCAGGACCAGAGCTATTGGGAGCGCGAGGTTCAGCCCCATGTCGACGACAACGGCATCGTCTATCGCGGGCCGGTGGGCGGCGCGGACCGAACGGCAACACTGGGACAGGCCCGGGCGCTGCTTCACCTCATCAATTTCGACGAGCCGTTCGGGCTATCCGTGGTGGAGGCCATGGCCTGCGGTACGCCGGTGATCGCCATCCGGCGCGGATCGATGCCGGAGCTGATCGAAGACGGCGTCAACGGCTTCCTGGTCGATAATGTCGAACAGGCGATCGAGGCCGTCGAGCGGATCGGTGAGATCGACCGCGCGGCGTGTCGACGAATCGCCGCAACGCGCTTTTCTGTGGATCGGATGGCCGACCGCTATCTTCAGCTCTACCGCACGATCCTGGGCTGATCGCGCTGCGCCAGGGCGACCGCATCAATCCGGTGGAGCATCGTCACGAACGCTTCCAGTTCGTCTTGGGTAAAACCGGCAAAAAGCTGCGCCTCCAGCTCCAGCGCCTTGGGCGCAACATCGGCATAAAGCTCGCGTCCGGCGTTGGTGAGGACGAGCAGGTGCGAGCGCCGATCGCCGTCATGTGCCGTCCGGTCGAGCAACCCGCGCCCCACCATGGCGATGGCGGCGCGGGACACCGTGACCTTGTCCATCCGGCTTCGCTCGCACACCGCAGACTGGGCGACCGCACCTTCCTCCGCGACGATCGCGATCATCCGCCATTCGGGAATCGTGAGGCCGAACAGCTGCTGGTAGGCGCTGGCGATATGGTCGCTGACCAGGTTCGACGTGATCGACAAGCGATAGGGAAGAAATTCGTCCAGCCGCAATTCGCGAGATCGTAACATTTGACACCAATTCCCCATTCTGCGATCTGGTAACGCAAGATACTGGATCAGGAGTTGGACGTCATGGCAACCACCCCGAATAATCCGCTGGGTCTGGACGGCTTCGCTTTCTGCGAATTCACGACGCCCGAGCCGGAAACGCTGGCGCGGCAATTCGACATGATGGGATTCGTGCCCACGCATCGTCACCCCGAAAAGGCCATCACCCGGTACAAGCAGGGCCGCATCACCCTGCTCCTCAACGCCGAGGCGGAGGGCCAGGCGGCCGAGTTTCGTGCCGAGCATGGCCCCTCGGCCAGCGGCATGGGTTTCTACGTCGCCGAGCCGGCCCAGGCGTTCGATCATGCGGTGGGGGGCGGCGCAACCCCGGTTGACGCGGCGCGTGGGTGCCTGACCCCCGATGCCAAGGCGATCGAGGGGATCGGCGGCAGCTATCTCTATCTCGTCAAGGCAGGCAGCGACCTGTTCGCCGACTGGAACGAAATCGCGGACTGGCAGCAAGCCGAGGCAGAGAGCAATGTCGGGCTCGACCTGCTCGACCACCTGACCCACAATGTCCGCCGCGGCGAGATGCGCACTTGGTCGGGCTTCTATTCCAAGCTGTTCGGCTTTGAGGAACAGAAGTATTTCGACATCAAGGGCAAGGCGACCGGTCTGTTTAGCCAGGCGATGATCGCACCCGACAAGGCGATCCGCATTCCGCTGAACGAGAGCCAGGACGAGAAGAGCCAGATCGAGGAATTCATTCGCGAATATAATGGCGAAGGCATTCAGCATCTCGCGCTGACCACCGACAATATCTACGAAACCGTCGAAAAGCTGCGCGCCCGTGGTGTGCGGCTGCAGGACACGATCGAGACCTATTACGAGCTGGTGGACAAGCGCGTGCCGAACCATGGCGAAGACTTGGAGCGACTGCGCAAGAATCGGATCCTGATCGACGGCAATGTCGGAGAAGAGGGCATCCTGCTCCAGATCTTCACCGAGAACATGGTCGGGCCGATCTTCTTCGAGATCATCCAGCGCAAGGGCAATGAGGGCTTCGGCAACGGCAATTTCCAGGCGTTGTTCGAGAGCATCGAGTTGGATCAGATCCGGCGCGGCGTCATCACGGTGGATGCATAAGCATCCGCCGAGGCGCCCACGAAGGTGCGCGAGCGAGCGCGGCCAGCGCGGCCGAGCCAGCGCATAAGGCGCGGCTTGGCCGCGTCTGACGCGCTGACGTGTTGTGGAGAGGAACAGAGATGACGGCATCCTATATCCCCGGCTTCGGCAACCATGTCGCGACCGAGGCGGTCCCTGGCGCCCTCCCCATCGGCCGCAACTCACCGCAGCGCCCGGCTTACGGCCTCTACGCCGAGCAGCTTTCGGGCACCGCCTTCACCGCTCCGCGCCACGAAAACCGCCGCTCCTGGCTCTACCGCTTGCGCCCGACCGCCGAGCATCCGCCCTATCAGCCCTATGACGGCGCGCCGCGCTTCGCGCCGGGCACCAGCGACAGCCCCCTGCCCCCCAACCGCCTGCGCTGGGACCCGGCGCCGATGTCACCGCCCGGCACCGACTGGATCGACGGGATGACGACGATGCTCGCCAACCGCGACCCGGCCGACCTGGAGGGCGTGGCTGTCCATGTCTATGCCTGCAACCGGGACATGAACCGCGTCTTTGTCGATGCGGACGGCGAACTCATCTTCCTGCCGCAATCCGGCCGCCTGACCATCCTGACCGAGTTGGGTCGCATCGACATCGCACCGGGCCAGATCGCGCTCGTGCCGCGCGGTGTACGCTTCCGTGTCGAACTGCCTGATGGCGAGGCGGCGGGCTATGTGGCGGAAAACCATGGCAGCCTGTTCCGCCTGCCCGATCTCGGCCCGATCGGGGCCAATGGGTTGGGCAATCCTCGCGATTTCGAGACGCCGGTCGCCTGGTTCGAGGATCGCGACGAGCCCACTCAGGTCGTCCAGAAGTTCCTTGGCTCGCTCTGGGCCATGACGCTCGACCACAGCCCGCTCGACGTCGTGGCGTGGCACGGGAATCTGGCGCCTTGGCGCTATGACCTGTCGCGTTTCAACACGATCAACACGGTCAGCTTCGACCATCCCGATCCCTCGATTTTCACGCTACTGACCTCGCCGAGCGACGTGCCGGGCCGGGCCAATGCCGACCTCGTCCTGTTCCCGCCGCGCTGGATGGTGGCGGAGGATACGTTCCGCCCGCCCTGGTTCCACCGTAACATCATGTCCGAGGCGATGGGCCTGATTACCGGCGCCTATGATGCCAAGGCAGAAGGTTTCCGCCCCGGCGGGCTGTCGTTGCACAATCTGATGGCGGGCCACGGCCCCGATCTCGCCAGTTGGCAGGGCGCGAGCGACGCGGATCTTAAGCCGCACCGGATCGAAGGCACCATGGCCTTCATGGTGGAAAGCTGCTGGCCCTATCAACCGACCGAACATGCGCTGTCTCATGCACAGCTCGATTATGACGCAGTGTGGAAGGACTTTCCCAAGGCCCGACTGCCATGACCCTGACCCTGCACGGCTATTGGCGGTCGAGCGCAGCCTATCGGGTGCGACTGGCGCTCGCGTTGAAGGGACTGCCCTATGCCAGCGTTGCACACGACCTGCGCACCGGCGCCCAACGCGCGCCCGATTTCCGGACCTTGCAACCGCAAGGATTGGTGCCCGTTCTCGAAGGCCCCGACGGTGCGTTGATCCAAAGCCCCGCCATCCTGGAATGGCTCGAAGAGCGTTATCCTGAGCCGCCGCTACTCCCTAGCGACAGTGCCGGGCGTGCAGCGGTCCGCGCGATGGCGGCGATCGTCGCGTGCGATATTCATCCGATCAACAATCTGCGGGTGCTGACCAAACTGCGGCAGGATATGGCGGCCGACGACGCCGCCATAAATGGCTGGATCGCGCATTGGGTGACGGAAGGCTTCGCCGCGCTGGAAACGCTGATCGAACGGCATGGCGCGGGCTATGCTTATGGCGACACCCCGACGCTCGCCGACTGCCATATCCTGCCGCAGGTCTATAATGCCGAGCGGTTCGCCGTCGATCTGTCCGCCTTCCCCCGGCTGGTCGCGGCCGCCAAGCGCCTGCGCGATCATGTGCCCGAGGCAACGCCCGAGGTTCAGGGCGACGCGTCATGAGCGATGAAAGGCTGACCGCGACACCCGCCGGCATTTCGCTCGGCCCGCTCGAAACCATCGCGGACGGCGCGGCACGCAATTTCGTGCTGCAAATGCGGGCGGGCCGCTTCCATGGCTTCGTGGTTCGTTGCGGTGACTCCGTCCACGGCTATGTAGACCGCTGCCCGCATATGGGCCTTCCGCTGGCGCAGACGCTCGACGCCTATCTGACGCCGGACGGAAAGCGCATCGCCTGTTCCTGGCACGGCGCGATCTTCGATATGGGCGATGGCCAGTGCCTGGGCGGACCGTGCATCGGACAGCGGCTGACGCCCTGGCCGGTGACGGTGCGGAACGGGGCGATCGTTACGGCGTGACGCCCGCCACTTCGGCATGGGCGATAGCCTGCAACCGGCCGACCAAACGCGGCTCCAAGCCCAGATCCTGCGCCGCCCGCTCCTGTTCGCCCAACCGCCGAACGTCAAACCCCGTGACCTTCCCGAAGATCACCAGCGCCTCGAGATAATATCCCGCCGCGCTGGCATGATACTGATCCCACGTCCACAAATCGACCTGCCCGAAGGCAATCCCGTCATAGGGGTTCGGATCGGCGACCCGTTCCGCCCATGCCCGGTTCCAGGCCTGCCCCACCGGGATCGTACCGGAGATTTCGGGATATCGCCGAACCGCTTGGGCATTGGCCGCCGCGAGATCGTCCGCCATCGCGGAAATCACCTTTCCCCGCCACGGGCTGGCCGTGCGATAGGTCAGGTCCGCCCGGCTCCACGTCGATACCAGCTCGACCCGGACACGCGGATTGGCCCGACGCAGCATGGCGGCAATCAGTCCCGCGGCCTCGGCATGACGGGTCGAATCGCCGGGCCGCTGGGCGTCGAGCGTGCTATAGCCCTGGAGCACGACCACATCCCAGCGGCGATCGATCGCGCTGCGTTTCTGCTCATAATGATAAGCGAGATCACGACCGGGCGACGTCTCCAGGCTGACCTGCCAGTCCTCCCCCGCCTGCTCGGCAAAGGTCTTGAACAGTGCAGGCACGCCACCGATTCCTTCCTGGTTCAAGTCGTGAACCAGATCGGGGCGATAGCGCATGACTGGCGAATGTGCGCCGAAGGTGAAGCTGTTGCCGACGAACAGGATCGACTCGGCTGCGACGGGCGAGGTCGCCATCAACGCCGCCACCGCTACGGCCCATCGCCGAACCCACCCGATCATGCCTGCTCCCTTGGCCGTCATCATGGGGCCTTTTGGCGGAAATGCCTATCCGCACGCAACCCGCCAGTTGATCCGCCGGACCATATACCCTATACCCCTATCCATTATGGCTCATGTGACGACCAGCAAGGAAAAGATCATCGCGCGCGTCCGGCGGATCGCGGGACAGGTCGCGGCGATCGAACGCTCGGTGGCGGCCGATGCCGATTGCGCGGCGACGCTGCATCTGGTCGCCGCGGTCCGGGGCGCGGTGGCGGGATTGATGGACGAGCTGGTCGAGGATCACCTCCACGCCCATGTCGCGGCCCCCGGCCTATCCGACGAGGAACGCACCGCCGCCGCCGCCGAGCTTGCCAAGCTGCTCCGCCGCCATTTCCGCTGACACCGCCGATCAAGGACGCTCCACCGTGAATACCCACAGCCATGATTATCTGGGCCACGCCCATGACGAGAATGCGCGCCGTACCCGTCTGGTGGTGTGGCTATCGACGGGGATGATGGTCGGCGAGATCGTCGCGGGCTATCTGACCGGATCGATGGCGCTGCTGGCGGACGGATTTCACATGGCGACGCACGTCGGCGCGCTGGGCATTGCCGCGATCGCCTATTCCTATGCCAAGCGCCATGTCGCCAATCCCCGATATAGCTGGGGTACGGGCAAGGTCGGGGAACTGGCCGGGTTCGGATCGGCGATGGTGCTGGGCTTGGTATCGCTGGGCATTGCCTATGAATCGATCATGCGGCTCGCCGAACCGCACCCCGTCGCGTTTCGCGATGCGATCCTGGTTGCGGTGCTCGGCCTGCTGGTCAACATCGCCAGCGCCTGGCTGCTCGGCCATGGGCATGATCATGGGCATGGACATGACCATTCGCACGATCACGATCACTCGCATGATCGCCATGGCGGCGATACCAATATGCGGGCAGCTTATATCCATGTGCTGGCGGATGCGCTCACATCGGTCATGGCGATCCTGGCATTGGTCGCCGGGCGGTATCTGGGCTGGGTCTGGCTCGATCCGGCGGTCGGTCTGCTCGGTGCCGTAGTGATCGCCAACTGGTCGATAGGACTGATGCGTCAGGCTTCGACCGTGCTGCTGGACGCCGCCGACCCTATGCTCGCCGGTCAGGTGCGCGAACGGGTCGAGGCTCCGGGCGACCTGCGCATCCACGATTTCCACATCTGGCGGATCGGCCCCACCGCCCATGCCGTGGTGCTGTCGGTCGAAGGCGTCGACGCCGGGCTGACCAGCGCGGCCATCCATCAGCGGCTCGACGGCATGACCAAACTCGGCCATGTCACGGTCGAAATTCGCAACCCTTTGATCGAGAAGGGCTGCTAAAGGGCGGAGGATGAGAGCCCTGCAACTTCTGGCTGGCGCGATCCTTCTGGGCGTGGGCGGCGGCGGTGCGATGCTGGTCCGCCATGCCTATCGCCAGGAAGCGTCCCAGGCCACACGCCCGGTGCAACGCTCCGCACCGCGCCGCCCGCCGGTTGCCACTCCATCGCCTTTGCCCTCCCCCACGCCGGCGCCGTTCGTCGTCCGCCGCATCCTGAACCTCAAGCAGCCGCTGCGGCATGGCGACTTCGTCTGGGACGAAAGCGGAGCACCCAGCGGCCCGATCGTCATCACCGTCGATCTGGCCGCCCAAGTCGTCTCCATCTTCCGTGACGGCTATGAGATCGGGACGGCCGCGATCATCTATGGCGCCGATAATATGCCGACGCCGCTGGGGGTGTTTCCCATCCTCCAAAAGGATGCCGATCACGTCTCCAACCTCTATGACGCGCCGATGCCCTATATGCTGCGGCTCACCAATGACGGCGTCGCGATCCATGCCAGCGACGTGCGATACGGCAACGCCACCCATGGCTGCATCGGTGTGCCGACCGGCTTTGCCAAGAAGCTTTTCGACGCGACGCGATTGGGCGACCGAGTGATCGTGACCAATGGCAAGACGATGGCGTTGGGCCAGTCGATCATCGGTTGAACCGCCAGCCGAAGAAATTTGCCCCGAGCCGCTTGCCAAAGCCCCGGCGCTTGAATAGGCAGCGTCCCACCGCGGGTGTAGCTCAATGGTAGAGCAGAAGCTTCCCAAGCTTACGACGAGGGTTCGATTCCCTTCACCCGCTCCATCACCAGCGCCGATATCCGAGATCCGTGCCACTTCCTTGGGGCAGCGGTCTCTTTCGCGTCAGACGCGGTAATAGTCTCGGTACCATGCGACGAAGCGCTTGAGGCCTTCGGCTATGTTGACCTGCGGCGCATAGCCGGTCAGGGCGTTCAGCTTCGACACATCGGCATAGGTCGCGGTCACATCGCCCGGCTGCATCGGCTTCATGATCTTGATCGCCTCGCGACCCAGCGCCCGCTCCAGGGTGGCGATCATGTCCATCAGGCCGACCGGCTGGCTGTCACCGATGTTGAGGATGCGGTGGCCGCCGCGCTCCGGAGGATGGTCGAGCGCGCCGACGATGCCGTCAACGATATCGTCGATATAGGTGAAGTCCCGGGCCATGCGGCCCTCACCGAAGATATCGATCGGCTCGCCGCTCAAAATTTTGCGGGTGAAGGAGAAATAGGCCATGTCCGGCCGCCCCCACGGGCCGTAGACGGTGAAGAAGCGCAAACCCGTCTGCGGAAAACGGTAAAGCGTCGCATAGGACTGGCTCATCAATTCGCAGGCCCGCTTGGTCGCCGCGTAGAGCGACACGGGAGAGACCGAAGGCTCGTCCTCGCTGAACCCCTGCCCACCCATTGGCTTGTCGCCATAAACCGAACTGGACGAGGCGTATACGAGGTGGACGAAGCCTGGCTGGTGGCGACATGCCTCCAGTACGGCCAGATGGCCACCGACATTGGATCGTTCATAGGCGAAAGGCTGTTCGATGCTGTGCCGGACGCCCGCCTGCGCCGCCAGATGGACGACCTGGGTCACACCATGGTCGCGCATCAGGCTTGCGACACTCGCTGCATCCGCCACGTCCATCGTCCGGAACGAAAAGCCCTCTGCGCCCTCCAGACCGGCGAGCCGGGCACGCTTCAGTGCCGGATCATAATAGTCATTCAGATTGTCGATCCCGATGACCCGCTCGCCCCGCGCCAGCAAGCGATGCGTCGTGGCGTGGCCGATAAAGCCCGCGACGCCGGTGACAAGGATGGGTGCACGCATCGACCTTAGCGCACCCACGCCGCGCCGGGACGAACGCTATGCCTCGTTCTCGCAACTGCCATCCGCATCCACAACCACTCCGCTATCATCGGCCGTACACAGGCTCATCTGTCCTGATGCGCCGTCTTTATGCAGCCAGTCTTGAGAAAGTACGAAAAGACCAGAAGACGGGCAGGTCAGATGCCGCCGGCGATCACGTCGCGCCCATCCGCCTCCAGCGCGGCGGTCAGATCGCGAAGACAGGCATCGACCTGATCCTGATAGGGACTGCGCACGACGAAATTGGCACCGGTCCGACCTTCGCGGAAAAACGGGTAGCTGCCGATCGCCACGCCTTCATGCGCCTTTTCTGCATTGCGCAGCAGTTCGGCGACCTCACTCTCACCGACCCAACAGCCGATCGTCCCCGACACGACCGGGCGGCCGCCTTCCAGCGTACCGGTGAGCGCGTCGAGCATACCGGCGGTAATGTGCGGCACCCCGGCCATGATGAAGATATTGTCGATCCGGATGCCCGGTGCGCCCGATACGCGATTGGGGATCAGCGACGCGCCCTCCGGCGTGCGCGCCATGCGCGCCCGTGCCGCGCTGACGCCGCCGCGTGTCGCATAATATTGCTCTAGGACCGCCCGCGCCTCGGGGTGTTCGATCACCGCCACGCCCAGCGCCTCCGAGATGGCATCGACGGTGATGTCGTCATGCGTTGGCCCGATCCCGCCGGTCGTGAACAGATAGTCGTTGCGAGCGCGCAGCGTATTCACCGCCTCGACGATCGCGTCCGTCCGGTCGGCAACCACCCGCACCTCTGCCAGCCGGATGCCTTGCACATTCAGCCAGGTGGCGAGTTGCGCGACATTGCGGTCCTGCGTCCGTCCCGACAGGATTTCGTCACCGATGACGATCAGCGCCGCGGTCCAGATACGCTCGAAGGGGGTCGCAATTGCCATACGCCCGACATAGCCTCGCAAAAGCGGCCACGCCACGCTATATCGCGCGCATGACCGATTATGTGACCGTTTCCGCCGACGCGCCCCAGGGGCGGACCGGCGCGATCAAGCTCTGGGGCCGCGAGGCGTTTGACGGGATGCACAAGGCGGGCCGCTTGGCCGCCGAGACGTTGGACATGCTGGTGCCGCATATGGTGCCCGGCGTCACCACGGCCGAGATCGATCGCCTGATCCACCAGTTCATCGTCGAGCGTGGCGGCGTGCCCGCGACCCTGGGCTATCGGGGCTATACCCATTCGACCTGCATTTCGATCAACCATGTCGTCTGTCACGGCATCCCGTCCGAAAAGACGCTGAAGTCGGGCGATATCGTCAATGTCGACGTGACCCCGATCGTCGACGGCTGGCATGGCGATACCAGCCGCATGTACCTGATCGGCGATGTGCCCCTGAAGGCGCGCAAACTGGTCGAAGTCACCTATGAATGCTTGATGCTGGGCATCGAGCAGGCCAGGCCCGGCAATCACATGGGCGATGTGGCGCACGCCATTCAGCAGCACGCCGAAAAGCACCGCTATGGCGTGGTCCGCGATTTCTGCGGCCATGGCCTGGGCCTGTTGTTCCATGACGCGCCAGAGGTCGTCCATGTCGGCCGTCCGGGCACCGGCCCCGAGTTGAAGCCCGGCATGATCTTCACGATCGAGCCGATGATCAATATCGGCCGCCCCGACGTGAAGCTGCTCGATGACGGCTGGACGGCCGTGACGCGCGATCGGTCGCTGTCGGCGCAGTTCGAGCATTCGATCGGCATAACCGAAGAAGGCTGCGAGATCTTCACGCTCAGCCCGGCGGGCTATACCCAGCCGCCTTATAGCTGAGCCGATGCTGCTGGGCGCGATCCGGGTCGCGGCACGCGACCGCGCTCGCTTGGCCGAGGTGATCGCGACCGCGTCTCGCTTCGGGCTGGACGTATTGCTCGCCCGGCTGGGACTCGATCCGGCGCGGCGCGACCCGGACGCCCTACCCTTTGACCTTCCCGCCCGTACCCGGCAGGCGATGGAGTCGCTGGGGCCGGTCTGGGTCAAGCTTGGTCAAATCCTGGCAACGCGCGGCGACCTGCTGCCGCCCGAATGGATCGCCGAACTCGAACAGCTGCACAGCGCGGCTCCGCGCCTGCCCTTCGACCAGCTTCGCACGCAAGTGGAAGCCGCATTGGGCGAACCGCCGGGAAGCGCCTTTGCGCGCTTTGATGCCGAGCCGCTGGCCGCCGCCTCGATCGCGCAGGTCCACCGCGCCGCGCTTCCCGACGGCACCGAGGTCGTGCTGAAAATCCGCCGCCCCGGCATCCGGCCGGTCATGGAGGCCGATCTCCGCCTGCTAGGCCAGCTTGCTGCCATGGCAGAGGCGACCAACAGCGAAGCGCGGCGCTATGGCGCGGCGCGTATAGTACGCGAGCTGGGCCGCGACATATTGGAAGAACTCGACTTCACGAACGAGGGCCGCAATGCCGACCGTCTGCGTGAGGATTTCGTCAGCGACGCCCGGGTCGTGGTTCCGACGATCCATTGGCAGCATTCGTCCGAAACGCTGATGGTCATGGATTATATCGATGGCGTCCCGCCCCGCAACGCCACGACTCTAGTCCAGGCCGGGATCGATCCCGCCGCCATCGCGGCCACGGGGGCCGACATCGTCCTGGACATGACGCTGATCAACGGGCGCTTCCACGGCGACCCGCATCCCGGCAACCTGCTGTGTCTGCCCGGCAATCGCATCGCGCTTCTCGACCTGGGACTGATCGGGCATGTCAGCCCGCGTCGCCGCGAAGAGGTGATTGCCTTCACCCAAGCGATCATGAACAGCGATCCCGCATTGCTGGCCGAAACCATGACGCAATGGTCGCAGACCGATGACATTGCGCCCGCCCGGTTTCAGGCGGTCGCCGATCGGCTGATCGCACGACATGGCGGCGGGTCGCTGCGGCTGGCGGCGATCCTGGGCGACATATTTCCGATCCTGCGCGAAGAACGGATCGTGCTTCAGCCCGACCTTCTGCTGCTGTTCAAGGCGCTGATCACCGTCGACGGCGTGCTGAGCGGCATCCAGCCCGACTTCAACCTGTCGACCGCGATGCGGCGCGCCGCGAGCCGGATTGTCGAGGCGCGCCTGGCCCCCGAACGCTGGAGCAAGCGCGCCGCCGCGCTCGCCCAGGAACTCGACCGGCTGGGCGACGACCTGCCCCGCCTGATCCGCGCGACGACCCGCAAGTTGGAGAGCGAGAAGTCCACCTTGTCCACTGCCGGGATCGAGGCAGCGATCCGTGTCGGCGCGGGCTGGATCGCGGCCGCGCTGGCACTGTCGGGTGTGGCAATCGCAGTGGCGATGCGGCTGGGTTAATTCAGCTGCTTCAGTTGATCGCCGAGCCCGAAAGGATGGCGGCGATATTGTGGGCGCCATTTTACGCCTGCCCGCTCAAGCATTTCGGCTTCGATCGCGCCATAGACATAGAATGCGGCGCGTTTCCATGTCTTGGAACCCTGCTCACGGACGGCGCGCAGGCTCGTCGCGAAGCCTTTCCAGCGTCCAGCTGCATCGTCGCGCATGGCGGCATCGCCCCGCCGGGACAGGGTCAGTTCGGTCCAGCGCGCCATGCCCTCCTGACCGACCTGGAATTCATAATAGCGCCGATCAACCGGACTGACCTTGGCCAGCGCCGCCTCGCGTGCCGCGACATAGGCCTTGGTTGCCGCACGTCGCTCCTTCCGCGACTTGGCTTCCAGAAAGGTTAAGCCAGCGTCCCCCATGACCAAAAAAGCAGCTTCGACTTCTGGGTCGGCATAGGGGAAGGGATAATTCAGCATCCAACTGCCATCAGTCGACCCACCGGCCAACCCCAGTTCGGCGACCATCTGAGCATAACGGGGTATATGCGACTGATAAAGGTGGAAGGCCTCGTGAAGCACGGTGGCTTTCCAATAGGCCGGACTCATCTCCAAAGCCTTAGGATAACCGATTGCCATCGTCTCACCGCCCGTAAAGAAATTTGCGGCGGCTGAAAGGTCGATCTCCAACTCGCGGACTCGTGTCTGCAACGAGCACCTGGTCAGCGGGTCCCGCCCGGCGGGCGTAAAGCCTTGGACAGCCTGATGGCAGAACAGGGCTTCACGCTCTGGCCCAATCAACACCAAATCAAGCGGCACCTTGTCGAACCCCGGCCAAAGCCGATTCCCCGCCACGCGATAAATGCGCTGTACCTCTGCCAGCATCGCCCGCTCTGGCTCGGGCGGCAGTTCCGCTCTCGCCAAAGCCGCGCCAATCATCATCGCCAGGATCATGGCACCGCCCCCTCGTTTCTCGCCCCGAGCCGATCATGGCGCAACTTCGCGCATCACGATAGTGACGAACCCGCGCCACCGCGTTAAAGGCGCGGGCCATGACCGAGATCACGCCCCAGATCGTCGCCGACCACGGCCTGTCCGATGAAGAATATCAGCGCGTCCTGACCGCGCTGGGCCGCGAGCCCAATCTCGTGGAGCTCGGCATCTTCTCGGTGATGTGGTCCGAGCATTGCAGCTACAAGTCGAGCCGCATCCACCTGAAGAAGTTGCCCACCGAAGGGCCTCAGGTCATTTGCGGCCCCGGCGAGAATGCGGGCGTCATCGACATCGGCGATGGGCAGGCTGCCATCTTCAAGATGGAGAGCCACAACCACCCGTCGTACATCGAACCCTATCAGGGTGCGGCGACGGGCGTCGGCGGAATCTTACGCGACGTATTCACCATGGGCGCGCGGCCCGTCGCGAACCTGAACGCACTGCGCTTCGGGCGGCCCGATCATCCCAAGATGCGTCACCTGATCTCGGGCGTAGTCCATGGCATCGGCGGCTATGGCAATTGCGTTGGCGTGCCGACCGTCGGCGGCGAGGTGAACTTCCACCCGGCCTATGACGGCAACATCCTGGTCAACGCGATGACGGTCGGCGTCGCGGATCAGGACAAGATCTTCTATTCTGCCGCCAGCGGTGTCGGCAATCCGATCGTTTATGTCGGCTCCAAGACGGGCCGCGACGGCATCCACGGCGCGACCATGGCCTCGGCCGATTTCGGCGAGGACGCGGACGCCAAGCGTCCGACCGTGCAGGTCGGCGACCCCTTCACCGAGAAGCTGCTGATCGAGGCATGCCTCGAGCTCATGGCCTCGGACGCGATCGTCGCGATCCAGGATATGGGCGCAGCGGGCCTGACTTCCTCGTCGGTCGAGATGGCGTCCAAGGGCGGCGTCGGCATCGAACTCATCATGGACGACGTGCCTCAGCGTGAAGAGGGCATGACCGCTTACGAGATGATGCTCTCGGAAAGCCAGGAGCGGATGCTCATGGTGCTGAAGCCCGGCCGTGAAGATTTTGCCGAGGCCATCTTCCGCAAGTGGGAGCTGGACTTCGCCGTCATCGGCCACGTCACCGAGACCGGCCGCATGGTCCTGCGCCACAAGGGCGAAGTGGTGTGCGACATCGCGCTCGCGCCGCTGGCCGACGACGCGCCGCTCTATGACCGCCCGCATGTGCCGACCGAGGTCCCGGCGGCGATCACCTCGCCCGGTTGCCAGGATCCGGCGGCGGATCTGCTCAAGCTGATGGGGTCGCCCGATATCGCCTCGCGCCGGTGGATCTGGGAGCAGTATGACCATATGGTCGGCGGCGACACCGTGCAGCGCCCCGGTGGCGATGCCGCCGTCGTCCGCGTTCATGGTACGCAAAAGGGGCTCGCGATGAGCACCGACTGCACGCCGCGCTATTGCTATGCCGATCCGGTGACGGGCGGAATGCAGGCGGTGGTCGAGACGTGGCGCAACATCACCGCGGTCGGCGCCAAGCCGCTCGCCATCACCAACTGCCTCAACTTCGCCAATCCGCAGCGGCCAGAGATCATGGGCCAGATCGTCGGTTGTCTGGAGGGCATGAGCCAGGCGTGCCGCGCGCTGGATTACCCGATCGTCTCGGGCAACGTCTCTCTCTACAACGAATCGAAGGCGACCGGTGGCGGCTCGGCGATCCTGCCGACCCCGGCGATCGGCGGCGTCGGCCTGATGGCGGACTGGTCCAAGTCGGCGACCATCGCCTTCAAGGGCACCAGCGACGTCATCCTGCTGATCGGCACACCGAAGGGCGAGATCGGCCAGTCGCTGTGGCTGCGCGAAGTCCACGGGATTGAAGGCCGCGACGCAGGACCGCCCCCCTCGATCGATCTGGATGCAGAGCGTCGCACCGGCGATCTGGTGCGCGAGGCGATCACTGCCGGGCATCTGACCGCCGTGCATGACGTGTCGGACGGCGGCGTCGCGGTTGCGGTTGCCGAGATGGCGCTGGCGGGCAATATCGGTGCGCTGATCCAGTTCCCCGAATCCGGCGAGGCCTGCGGCCAGCTCTTCGCCGAGGATCAGGGTCTGTATGTCGCGACGGTCGAAGACACGGCGTTGATCGACTTCCTGGCCAATGCGCATCAGGCGGGCGTCGAGGTCGAGCGGATCGGCCGCACGGCGGGGTCTCGTCTGATCTTCGAGCGGGAGGATGGCGACTTTGTCGTGGCGCTCGACGCTCTACGCCGCGCCCATGAGGGCTTCTTCCCCGGCCTGATGGGCGCCGACGCCGCCCTCGCCTAAGTTTCTGCCGGAGCCCGGGTCGCCGATCCGGGCTCCGCGCAGCTGCGCAGGATCGCATAGCCGATTGCCGCCGCGAGCACGGAGGCAAGCAACACGCCCAGCGAAGCCGCCTCGCGCATTTCGCCATCGCCAAAGGCCAGTCCGGCGATGAACAGCGAGATGGTGAACCCTATCCCGGCCAAGGCCCCCACCCCCACGACCATCGGCCACGTCACCTGATCGGGACGCTTGGCGAGGCCCAGTGCACTCGCGGCCCAGGTAAAGGTCAGGAACCCCAGCGGCTTGCCCGCCACCAGGCCAAGCACGACGCCGATCACCAGCGGGGATCCCATCATC
Organism: Sphingomonas zeae; assembly: GCF_014197135.1. Lineage (GTDB taxonomy): Bacteria > Pseudomonadota > Alphaproteobacteria > Sphingomonadales > Sphingomonadaceae > Sphingomonas > Sphingomonas zeae. The sequence continues at coordinate 43,639 of NZ_JACIFA010000003.1, read as the reverse complement.
GACAGCAAGTCCGCCGAGACATGAATGCGCACGTTCGACAGCGCGAACAACGGCAAGACGACATAGTTGACCCAAGGCGTCAGCACCTCGATCAAGCGGCTGCTGGCCTCCCGGGTGGCGGACGCCATCTCGTGGAGATAGCCTAGCCGTTCCTCGGCCCGCTCGCGAAGCTGCTGCTCTTCCTCATCGTCGTCCGCCCGTTCGGCCGCATCATGTGCGTGTCGAAACTCATCAACCCGCCCTTGTACCCGCCTGGCGAAGTCGTGCTGTTCCAGCCGAGGCTGGACCGGCACCGTCAGGCCGATCAGCACCCCCGCGATTGTCGCATGGATACCCGACTCCAGCACGCCGCCCCACACCACCAGCGCCAACAGGACATAGGGCACCGACGACACCCAGCCGATCCGACGCAGCGCGACAATCCCCCCCAATGCTATCACCGCCGCGACCAGGCCCCAGAGGTCGAGCGCACCGCTGTAGGCGAAGGCGATCACCAGCAGCCCGCCGACATCGTCGACGGCCGCGAAGGCAAGCATGGTGGCGCGCAGCCCGACCGGCAGCCTGTTCGCAAAGACTGCGATCAGCGCCAGGCCAAAAGCTGTATCGGTGGTGATGACGGCACCCCAGCCCGGTTGTGCGGGCGTTCCCGCCGCGATGGCCAGGTACATCCCCACCGGCACCAGCATTCCGCCCAAAGCTCCCGCCAGCGGGAACGCCGCGCTGCGCCAATGGGCAAGCGGCCCTGTCGCCATTTCGCGCTTCACATCCGCGCCGACGATCACGAAGAATAGCGGCAGCAAGGCGTGATCGATCCATTCGGCCAGCCTGTGCGACACCTCACTCGCGCCGAAACCGATGGTGACGGGCGTGTCCCAGAAACGCTCGAAAACATGCGCCCACGGGCTGTTGGTCATGGCCAAAGCCAGGATCGTCGCGATCAGCAGCGGGCCGCCCGTCACCTCGCGTCCGGCAAACAACGGCTCGAATTTCCGCAGAAAGGCCGATGCGGCGGGCGAGTGATGCGCGCGCGCCGTGGCGCGGCCGGTGAGGCGAGGCGATAATCCCATGGCTTGGCAATGCTCCGGCCCACCCGGCGGTTGCATCCGGAGCCGCGCGGGCTAAGTCCCGGCAGGACATACGGAGTTTATCCTTGTCCGACGATCCCGCCCCCGACCCCGCCCCGGCCCCCACGCCTGCCCCCTCGACCATGCCTGGCGCCGGCGCTCGTCTCTTGGCGCTGGACGTATTGCGTGGGGTGGCGGTGATGGCGATCCTGCTGGCCAATTTACCCGGCTTCGCGCTGCCTGACCCGGCCTATTCCAACCCCATGGCATGGGGCGGGCAACGGCCGATCGATATAGTCGTCTGGTTCCTGACCGAGACGTTCATCAACGGGCGGATGCGCGGCCTCTTTTCGCTCCTTTTCGGTGCGTCGACGCTGCTGGTGATCCAAAGGGCGGATGCTGCCGGCGGAAACGGGGCATCATTTCATCTGCGGCGGATGGCGGTCCTGTTCGTCCTGGGGCTGGTCCACCTGACCTTCATCTGGACCGGCGATATTCTGGCCCATTACGCCCTGGTCGGTATCGTCGCACTGGCCTTTGTCGGACTGGCCCCAAAGGCGCTTTGCTGGACCGCCGCCGCCTTTGCCGGGCTGTCGATGGCGCTGGGGTGGCTCGAATGCCTGGGACTGTTTGCCGCCGCCGGGCGCGACACGCCGCAGATGGCCGCCCTGTGGGACGGCTATCAATCGGCGTTCGGTATCCCTTCGCCTGCCAGCCTCGCCCCGGAGATCGCGGCCATGCGCGGGCCATGGTGGGGGGCGACCGCCTTTCGCCTGGCGCATAACGGAAATCCGCTGCTCGATCTCGTTCAGATCGGCCCCGACACGCTCAGCGCGATGTTGCTAGGGATGGCGGCGTTCAAATCGGGGTTCGTGACGGGAAGTTGGTCGCGCGTCGCGTATCGCCGATGGGCGGTGTTCGCACTGGGTCTCACGATCCCCGCTTATGCGGCGATGGCCCTGGTCGTCATGGCGAGCGGCTATGACGTTCGTTCGGTCACGCTGGTGGAACTGTTCTTGAACATTCCCTTCCGCCTGATCGGAACGCTCGGCTATGCCGCACTGATCCTGTTGCTCATGCGGCCGGACGGATGGTGGACGACGCGGATTGCGGCCGCGGGGCGCATGGCCTTCACCAATTATATCGCGACCAGCATTGTGATGACCACGATATTCTATGGCCACGGCCTGGGCCAATTCGCGTTCTGGCATCGTGCCCAACTCTATGTCCTTGCACCCATCATGTGGGGCCTGATGCTGCTCTGGTCAAAGCCATGGCTCGCCCGGTTCGATCATGGCCCACTGGAGCGGATCTGGCGGCTGGCGAGCCACGGCCCGGCGGGCGAGCCACGATAATTTTTGCAAACGCGTCGCAACAGACTTGCGATCAACTCTCATTAGCCCTAGAAGACGAGCGTTAATGATGGAGAGCGCCTTGGTCGTCTGCGTGTGCAATGCCATCCGGGAATCTCAGGTCCGTGACGCGGCGCGTTCCGGCTCCCTGACCCCATGTCAAATGTATCAGGCCCTCGGCCGCCAGCCCAAATGTGGCCAATGCGCCGTCGTCGCACGGGCAATCATCGAGGAAGAACGGGCCGCCGCTTAAAGGGACGGTGGACGCTCATCACGTGCGACCATCGGGTCCTTCCGGCGTTGGAGGGGCTTTGGGAGATCACCGATGAGCGACAGGAACGAATGGCAACTCGGCCTGCGCCGCGGCGGGGAAATGGCGGCGGTCTTCATGATCGGCGACGGAATGCTCGGCCTGCTGCAACCGAGCCGGCATGTCGAACTCTGGCGTTCGGACGTCACCGCAGTCGATATGCTCATCAGACCCTTTGTCGATCATCCCTTACGCCGCCGGGCTTACGGCCTGCTTCAACTGGCGGCCGGACTGGCCCTCGCCTCGGCCCTGCGGCGGCGCTGAATCCCGCCAACCGATCAGCAGGCCAAGCGCCGTGACGCTCCCCAAGGTCGGGATGATCGTCGCGCTGAGCGGTAGGAATGCTTCGCTGTCCCAGCATGATCCCGCCGCGACGACCCCCGCGAACAGCAGGTTTCCCATCGCGGCGGACGTCTTGAGCCCCGCCAGGAACAGGCCCACTGGCGTGGCTTCTCCCCCCATACTCCCGCACCGATGCACCGTCTCGGTCAGCAACGCCCAGATGGCGAGGTTCATGCCGCCCAGCGCTCCACCGAGCAGGACGAGCATCGCTCTGCCGCACGCGCCATCGGGCCAGATCGTCAATCCCAGCATCGCCACGATCGCCAGGCCGTGCGACGCCATGGCGATGCGGCGGGGCGGATATCGCCGTGAGATCGCCATCCATCCGGGCAGCGCCGCTGACTGGGCAAGGGTGATCGTCAGCAAGGCAGGTCCGGCCCAACTTGCGTCGGCGCGCACCGCTTGGCCATAAAAGGGAAGCGCGCGTTGGAACAGCGGCACCAGCGCCGCCTGTATGGCGGCAAGCGACAGCAGGCGACGGAATGACGGGTCGCGGGTAAAGCGGACGATGGGGCGTAGCGACGGTCCGCCGACAGCAGTCCGGTTCGGCGGCGCAAGGCTGCGCGTGGCCAGCAGGGCAATGAAGAGCGTTGCCACGTACAACATCCCACCCGCCATCGCCCCGTTTGCAAGGGATTGTCGCTGCGCCGCCGGGTCGGTGAGCGACAGGCTGGACCCCGACACCAAGGCCAGCAGCGCCACACCCGATGCGCTGCAGACCAACCGCAAGCCGGATACACGAGCGGCATCCCCCGGTGCACGCGCAACGCGGATCAGCATCGTGTTGTGCCCGACATCGCAAAGCGAATAGCCGATCCGACAGGCGATGATCGCGGCGGCGACGGCCATCGGGGCCGGCAGTACGAAGATCAGCCAGAAGCAGGTGCCGCACAGCGGCGCGCCGACAAGCACCAGCTTGGCCAGCCCTTTCGCTCCACCCCGCTTATCGGTGAGGCGCGCCACGCTGAGATCGAATATGGCATCCCAGCATAAGGACAGCGCCAGCAGCGCTCCGGCCATGAGTGGGCCGAACCCGGCGATCGAAACGAGATAGAACAGCATGATGCTCTCAAAGCTGCTCCAGACGACGCTCTTGCCGATATTGCCGACGCAATAGCCCAACTGGACCGCCAGAGAGTGGGATCGGGTCGGCACACTGTCGGGCTCGGTCGTCATGATCCGCCCGCCCTATACAGGACGACTTTCATTTATTTGACACGGCGGAAATATAGCGCTCCGCTATGTCTCGCCTTTCCCCCGCCCCGCCCCGCCGCCCGCAAATCCGGCTGAACGAGCCCCAACGGCGCGTCCTGATGCAGTTGCGGATCGAGGGATCGGCTTCTCGCACGCGGCTCGCTCAGTTGCTGGGCATGAACGGGGCGACGATGACGCGTTTGACCCAGTCGCTGCTCGCGCTCGACTTGATCGAGGAGAGGGATTCGCTCGACGCACCCGCACGGGGGCGGCCGATGGTGCCGTTGACCGTATCGGGTCATGGCGGCTGGGCGATCGGGGCGACGCCGCATCCCGGCTGGTTGGAACTGGTGATCGTCGATTTCTGCGGTCGGCCCCTGGTGCACGACACGACACCCTTCGACAGCCCCGACCCCCGCATCTTCGCGCGGTCGGTCGAGGCCCGGCTGCAGGTGATCGCCGCCGCCCATGGATTCATGCGCGGCAAGTTTCTGGGGCTGGGCGTCGCGGTGCCCGGCTATGCGCTACCCGGCGACCGGAATCGGCGGGTCGTGGTAGAACGCGTCGCGGGGTGGAACGACGTGCCGCTTGCGGACATACTGGGCGACGCCTTGGCAATGCCCGTCTGGATCGAGAATGACGCCAGCGCGGCGGCCCTGGCCGAATATTATCAGGACGGGATCATCGGACGCTATCGCTCGGTCCTGACGCTATTTCTGGGTCATGGCATCGGCGGTGGCCTGATCGCCGATCGCGACCTTTTCCTGGGCGAGCATGGCAATGCCGGAGAGGTGGGGCGGCTGTTCCCCGGCCATCGGGAGCGTCCCTCCGGCATCGACCTGCTCCAGGTTCTGCGCGAAGCCGGAGTCCAAATCGACTCGCTCGCCGGCATCGAGGAATTGCTCGACAGCCATGCGCCCCTGATCGCGTCCTGGACGGAGCGCGTGATCGGCCAGTTGGAACAGGCTGTGTTGAGCGGCACGGTCTGGCTGGATCCAGGTGCCGTCATCGTGTCAGGCGCGTTGCCGCTGACGCTGCTGCAACGGATCGCCGACGGGCTCGCCGTCCGGTCGCGCAACCGGAATGACGGCTATCGATCGACTTTGCCGGAGATCCATGCCTCTTCGATAGGCAGCCGCGCCGTTGTAATCGGCGCGGCGATGATCCCGGTTCATGCGGTCACGGCTTCGCAGGGGCGATTTAATTACATGTAAGCAAATAAAACTGTCACGGATCGCGACCAATGCCCCCCTCATTCAGATCAATCGGGGGTAGCATGAAAAACGAATTGTTGATGAGCGCGGCGCTGTCGGTGGGGGCGGTTTTGGCTCCACCGGCCCTCGCCCAGACACAGCCCGCTACGACGACCGAAGCGCCGAACACGGACGATGGCCATTCCGACATCATCGTCACCGGATCGGCACGCCAGCAGCGCCGCTTCGACGTTTCCTATGCGGTGAATTCGCTTTCGCAGGCGGATATCCAGAAACTGGCACCGAAAAGCACCACCGACCTGATCGGCACATTGCCGGGTATCCATGTGGAAGCGACCGGCGGTGAAGTGCAGAATATCACCCGCGTGCGCGGTATCCCGACCGACCGCGGCTTCCTCTATTACCAGCAGGACGGCTTGCCGCTGTTCCAGGAGCTTGACGGCTGGTTCTTCAACCAGGGCGACGGGATGAACCGGCTCGACCTGATGACCGACCGGATCGAGGTCGTGCGCGGCGGTCCGGCTCCCATCTATGCCAGCACGGCGGCGGCCATCGCCAACGTCATTACCTTGACCGGCAACGAAACGACGCGGGGCAAGGTCCAGGCGACGCTTGGCGACACGGGCTATTACCGGCTCGACGGTTATCAGGCCGGACCGTTGAACAGCGACACTTATTATGCCGTCGGCGGCTTCGTGCGCTATCATGACGGGTATCGCGACTCCGGCTTTCCCAGCGACCGCGGCGGCCAGATCCGTGCGAACATCAAGCATGACCTGGCGAACGGCTTCATCAAGCTGTCGGGGCAATATACCGACGATCACAACGTCTTTTATCTCTCGATACCGACCAACGACCCGCGCAATCCGGCGACAAGCCTGAACCCCTATCTCGACTATTTCACCGGCACGCTGAATACGCCTGCCCTGCGCGCGGTGAACATTCGCTATCGCGATGCGTCGGGCGTGGTCCAGAATCAGCGCGGCGATCTGGCCAATGGCCGCCATATCCGCTTCGGCAATGTCGCATTGGATTATGAAGGCGACTATGGCGACTGGCACGTCTCTGCCAAGGGCGGACTGACGATCGGCAATCTGCATTTCGACGCCTTCTACTCGACCTCCAATCCCGTCGACGCGACGAGCTTCGCCAATGGCTACCTCGCGGCTGCCACCAACGCTTTCGGCCCGGGCATCGCGCGCATGGGGTATAGCCTGGCCGGGACCGGCGGGCAGACGCCATACGCCCCCTCGACGGACTCGGGTCTCGTGATGCAGGCGCAGTATCGCTCCATCCAGACGGACTTCTATTCCTCGCAGGGCGACCTGTCCGTGACGCGAAAGTTTGATACCGGCATCGGCACCCATGACATCCGCGTCGGGACCTATGGTTCGCTCTGGGGCCAGAAGATGTTCACCGCCTATCAGAATTACCTGATCCAGGTGCGTTCGCAGCCCAAAACGTTGGATCTGGCGGCCTATTCGGCCACCGGGGCGGTGCTGGGCTATGTCACGGACAATGGCGCGCTGAACGACGCCGTGTCGCTCAACGCCGGGAATGTCGACGGACGGCTGATCGCGCTATACGGCACCGACAGCTGGGACATAAACGATCGGCTGCGCTTCGACGCGGGCATCCGCCATGAATGGTATAGCTATAGCGGCTTTGCCCAGCTGACGGGCTCGTACAATCTGGGCGACGCCACGACGTTGGCCGACAACAGCACGCGTGGCTTTACCGGCGCAGTCGGCCAGTTACGGCTGAACCAACAGGCGACGAACTGGACGGTCGGGGCCAATTACGACCTGAGCCGCCACATCGGCATGTATCTGCGCGCCTCGCAGCTCGACGTGCCGCCCAACACGACGATCGCCTTCACCTATCCCACGCCCCCCGCGATCGCGACCAAGGCGAAGCTGTACGAGGCGGGCGTCAAACTGGCCACAGGCGGATCTTATCTGTACGTCACGGGCTTTTATACCAGGTTCGATCCGCTGAACGCCAGCTTTGCCGGGTTCAATCCGGCCACGGGGCGCGCGGACGTGACCACGACCTTCATCGGCACCGCCGAGACCAAGGGCATGGAGGCGGACGGTCGCCTGAAGCTCTCCGGCCCGTTCTCGCTGGCAGGATCAGTCACCTGGCAGAATCCGCGTTACCTGAACTTCAGTAGCAATACCGGGCTCGACGGCAGCCGCGCCAACGGCAAGCAGATCATCCGCGAGCCCAAGCTGTTCCTGAACGTTCGACCGACCTTTGACTTCGATGTCGCCGGGGCGGAGGTCAGCATTTACGGTCGCTATGACTATGTCGGGCGTCGCTACACGGACTTCTTCAACTCCACCGCGCTGCCCGCTTATGGTTCGTTCGGGCTCGGCGGGATCGTGTCGTCCGGAGCGTGGCAGTTCCAGCTGGTCGGCGACAATATCACCAACGCGCACGGCTTCACCGAGGGCAACACGGCGGGCGATCGTTTCGGTCAAGGCGTTCCTACCGCGATTTTCGGGCGGCCCCTCTTCGGGCGCAACGTGCGTCTGATCGTTAGCCGCAAATGGTGATGCACATGCGATCCTCTGGCCTCAACCGGTCTTTCATGCAGCGTCCGCTCATGGTCTTGATCCTGGCTTGGCTCGGCTGTTCGCCGGCCCACGCCTCTCCCGCCGACACCCTTCGCCGCATCCGTGATCCGCAAGGCGGACTGATCGTCATCGCCCATCGCGGCTGTCACGAGGCCGCGCCGCTCCATCATTTGGGCGCCACCCCGGAGAACTCGCCCGCCGCATTGCGGCAATGCGTCGCGCTGGGCGCCGATGTCATGGAGACCGACGTCCGGCGCAGCCGCGACGGGCATCTCGTTATCATGCACGACGACAGAGTGGACCGGACGACCGACGGGTCCGGCAGGGTCGCCGACCTGTCCCTCGCGCAGCTCAAGGCGCTGCGGCTGCGTCAGGACGAGGGCGGCGCAGCGGCCCCGCTGACCGACCAGCGTATCGCCACCTTGGACGAGCTTCTTGCCCTCGCCAAGGATCGCATCGTGCTCAACCTCGACGTGAAGGATGCCATTTACGGCGAGGTCGTCGATGCCGTGCGGCGGGCGGGTGCGCAGGATCGGGTGATCGTGAAGACCTTTGCGGGCATCGCCTCGGTGCCACTCGCCGCCATCCCGCCCTATGACCGCGTTCCCTTTGCGGTGATCCCGATCACGGCCGACCCGGATGCGGCAGACGTGCCGCAGATCGTCGAACGGCAGATGAACGGCAACGTCAAACCCCTTGCGGTCGAGCTGCCGTTACTGCCGCTCGCCACCCTGCCGTTGGTCATGGATCGGGCCAAGGCGATGGCGGCGCCGATCTGGGTCAATACGCTGTTCAACGGCTTCGTCACCGGCATGGGCGGCGATCCCGAAGCGCGGCGCGATCCAGACGGGGTATGGGGTCGGCTGGCAGACATGGGCGTTCGCCTGATCCAGACCGATGCGGTAGAGGCTCTGGTCCTGTATCGCGCCGAGCGGCACCATCGTTAGACATCAAACCGGGTGCGGCGGCGTGGACGCCTGAACCAGAAGCTCCACACCGCCAGCGATCCCAGCTGGGTCATGGCCAGCCCTGCGGCGGTGAGCAGCAGCTTCCACGTCACTCCCCCGACGCGCCCGGCGTGCAGCGGATACAAGGCGTTATAGACCTGGGCACCGCGCGGCATCGCCATGGCATCGGTGCTCGACAACAGACGGCCGGTGGTGGCGTCGAAGGACAGGGTCGTTCGACCGTTGGGCAGCCACTCGGCGGCTCGGCGCATCCGCAGCATGATCGGATCCCCCGCTTGGCGCGGAAGGACCAGAATGCGGGGCACCGCGTCAGGAAAGCGCGTCGCCGCCGTCGTCAGGATCGCGCGCCACGGCGGGCTGGCGGCGAGCGCACCGCCATGGACCTTGTCCGGCCGCATCGCTGTCAGCGCCGCGCCGGGCGAGCCGAGCGGCGCGATGACGATCATCGCCACCGGGCGAAAGACCATTGCCGCGCCGGTGATCGTCGAGAGCAAAAGCAACGGCGCGACGACGATGCCGAGGTCGCGATGATGCATGACGATCGAGGCGCGGCTCAACCGCTTTGGGAGCAGGCGCCAGCGGAAGGTCCGCCGGGTCCTCCACCACAGGATAGTGCCCGTCACTACGAACAACAGCCCGCAGAGCCCGGCGATGCCGATGACGGTCTCCCCCATATCACCCGAGAAAAGGTGATGATGAAAGTCGAACAACCACAGCTCAGGCCGCTGCCACTGGCTGCTCCACTGCTCGACGATCCGGCCGCCCTGATCGGCATAGGCACCCGCACCGCCGGGCAATCGAAGCTGGTGCAGAGCAAAGCCCTTGTCGGCGAACACCACGCTCTCGCCCCCTGTCGGTCGAGGCAGCAGCCGCTGAACCGCCGCCGCGAGGGTCGCCGGATCGCGGACCAGCGGCATGGCCTTGCCTGGTACCATGATCCACGCGGTCTTCCATATCAACAGGCACCCGCTCAGCCCGAGCAGCGCCAGGACCACGCCGATCAGCCCGCCTGTCCAGCGGTGCAGCAGATCGAGCCAGCGCATGGTCAGAACCTCACGTCCCAGCCCAGGGTCAGGGTCCGGCCGCGCCCGGCAAAATAGCTGAAATTGTCGGTCGGAAGCCGGGTGTCGCTCGAATAATCGATGTAGAAACGATCCAGGAGGTTCTGGGCGGCCAGATAAAGGGTGCCCTTGCCCGTATCATAGGCGATGGTGCCGTCGACGACCGTATAGCCGCCAAAGTCATTGCGCGGATCGCGCTGCTTGCCCTTGAAGGTCCGCGACAGGAAGAACTGGCTCTGGACTCGCGCGGACCAGCGTCCGCGGTCGTAGCTTGCGGCCAGATTGAGCCGATCGGGCGAAATGTTGGTACCGTCAAGGTCGGTGTCGACGATGCCATCGGGCGGCGTGTCGCTGTCATAACGGCCCGACAGATGCGCATAACCGATCGACAGGCGTGCTCCAGGCAAAGGCAGCCGGACCCCCAGATTGACTTCCAGCCCCTGTATCTCTGTACGCAAACGCTGGACGTCGAAGATGCCGCCCGGATTGGCGATCAGCAGCTGTCCCTTGTCGCTGGATGACCAGAAATAGGCGGTGCTGGCGTCGACCGGGCCGCGCTTCACCTCGATACCGATCTCGCGATTGTTCGAGACGATTGGCGCGATGTCGAGGAAACTGTCGATCGCGACGCCAGGTCGGTTGATCGCCCGAGTGATACGCCCGACGTCGGGCACGGTGAAGCCCTCGGCATAGCTGGCATAGGCGCGAATGCCCCGGACAGGCTCCAGGATGACGCCACCGTTGAACAGCGCGTCCTGAAAAGCCGGCGTGCCGCCCTTGACCGAAGCGCGGTTGGACGTCGCGAGCGTGGTAAAATCGTCGATGCGGATGCGCACATTCTCCCACCGCACGCCGCCGGCGAGCCGCAGGGCTTTGTCGAACAGCGCGAGGTTGAACTGGCCGAACGGCGCCAGGCTGCGAAAGTCGCTGGGCGGCACCCAGACGCGGTCGGTCAGGATCAGCCGCTGCTCGGTCTTGTCCCACAATGCATCGAACCCGAGGACCGCGGTCAACGCCTCGAAGCCGGGAATCGCCCGCTCATAGCTGATCTTGCCACCGAACTTGCGGCTGCGGTTCTGCGACTGGTCGATCAGCGTGCCGACCGGCGCGATCCGGGGATCCTGGAAAGTCGCGATCGGATTGATCTCCGCGCCGAAGGTATCGCGGGTTCGGTTCCAGAAAATCTGGGTGACGAGATTGCCCTCGGCCAGATCCGGGTCGGTCAACGACAGGGCGAGGCTTTCCGTCCGGCTGGCAGCGCTGCGTCCCGGCGGATCGCCACGCTGCGAACTCGTCGGGAGGCCGGTCAAGCGATTGCCCGCCACCGCGACATAATCGCCGTCGCCCTTCAGCTCGAAGCGGCTGGCGATCAGGTCGAGCCGCATCGTATCGGTTATCGCATAGCCGGCCCGTGCGAACAGCGAGGTCGTCCGCGAATCCTGCGTCTCCCCCTGCGTCAGGTTCAGCCCGACGCGGCGCCCCTCGCCGTCATAGAATACGCCCCGCTTTTCATACACGGCGCCCGCGCTGATATCGAAGCGGCCCGCCCTGTACTGGAGCAGGCCGCCGACCTTGCCGCCAAGCCCCTGGCCATGAAAATCGGTGTCGGCGGTGCCTTGAACCAGCGCGCGACCGCTCAACCCTTCGCGACGCGGCGCGCCCACCGTCACCTGGTTGACGATGCCGCCGGTCCCCCCAACACCCTGAAGAGCGTTGGAGCCATAGATCAACTCGACCCGGTCGATGAAAAAGCCGTCAATCGTATAGCCGTCCCGGCTACCGTCGCGCAGCGGTGTCGTCTGCGGAATGCCGTTGATGGCGTAAAGGGGCGAGCGTCCGCGCAGCGTCTCGCCCGCGCCGGACAGCTTCTGGCGCGTCGGCGAGAAGGACGGGGTCAACGTCGCCACGGCATCGACCACCGAGCCGGAGATGGCGAGTTGCTGGTCCAGCGCCTGCTTGTCGATGACGTCGACGGTCATCGGCAGCGCATTGGGGGGCAACACGGATCGGGCCGCACTGACGACTATGTCCTGCGTCGGCGTGTTGCCGGTATCGGCCGAGTTCACGACGTCCGGCAGGGGCTTGGCGTCCTGCGCATGGCTGCTCGCCGGATAAAGCGCGACCGAGGTCATCGCCAATAGCCGCCAATGCATCTTCATTCTTATTACCCCCTTGTCGGGGCGCCCATAGGCCAGCCGAGGTGCAGTTGCAACTCGATAGCATTAGGTGATGGTTGGGGCGCGCCCTCGACGAACGGCGACGGTCCCTCCATTCTCCGGGGCGGCTGTATTTGCGACGAAATAATAGACACTTAACGACGGACCATCCGGAGATCGCAGGCGTTGACGCCGTTCATCATCGAAAGCATCCTGTGCCGCATTTTCTGATTGCGCAAAGCGAACTCCCGGCAGAGCGCGAGGCCCGCCGCCGACGCGCGGGCAAGAGCTCGGGCGAAACCTATGCCGCGACGCTCGAACAGATACAGCCAGGTGTCGCGACGACGATCGTCTCTCCTGCCGATGATGCCGCTCCTGCCCTCTCTACCGACCGGCTAGCGCAATTCGATGCGGTGTTCCTGACGGGATCGCCGATGCATGTCTATGACGATGGCCCCGCGGTCCGGCACCAGCTTGACTTCATGCGCAGGGTCTTCGCGGCCGGCATACCGTCATTCGGCTCCTGCGCCGGATTGCAGATCGCCGTCGCGGCAGCGGGCGGGCGGATTCGCAAGATGCCAAAGCGTATGGAGGCAGGAATAGCCCGCCGCATTTTCCCGACCGAGGCCGGGCGAAACCATCCGCTTCTCGCAGGTCGCCCGCCGGGCTGGGACGCTCCCGCTATCCATGGCGACGAGGTCGCGGAGTTGCCGCCAGGAGCGACCCTGCTCGCCAGCAATGCGATGACACATGTTCAGGCGGCTGAAGTCCGCTTCGATCGGGGCATCTTCTGGGGCGTTCAATACCACCCCGAGCTGGCGCTGCGCGAAATTGCCGTGGCGATCGCCGCGCAGGCCGATGATCTGATCGAAGCGGGTCTGGCTGACCATGAGGACGATGTCGAAGCCTGGGCCAACGACCTCAAGGCTTTGCACGATACGCCCGACGACCCCGCGCTCCGCTGGCGACTGGGGGTCGATGGGGAGTTTGCCGAGGAACGGCTGCGCCGCCGCGAAATCATCAACTTCCTATCCAACCTCGAGGCATTGCGAGGCTGATCCCGTCAGGGTGTCGGGCCATCAAGGCCCGACATCCGTCGCCCCGCTCTGGACGCGGAGCGCCTTGCCCGCCTTGAAGCCGAGCGCCGCGCCTACCCGGTCGTCCCAGCCATAGGGATCATTGCGTACGATCGGCTCACCGCCATCGTCGAACAACACCGTCTGATAGAGCAGCCGGACCGGGATCTGACGCGGCAGCTTCACGAAGGCCTCGTCGCCCGTCTCGCGCGCCTTGTGCCATGCGTCCGACACGCCCTCGTCCTTGGCCAGCATCTCGGCGAAGCCCAACGCATCCTCGACACGGACGCAGCCATGGCTTCGCTGCCGCTGGACGAGACCAAACAGCGCCTTGGCGGGGGTATCGTGCAGATAGATAGCATGGTCGTTCAGCATGTCGAACTTGACCAACCCTAATGAATTTTTGGGTCCGGGCTGCTGCACGATCCAGCCATCCTTCCAGACCATGTTGTTCGCCTTCAGGTAGGCCGCGCCCTTTTTGGCCAGTTCCTTCTCCTGGATCGAGCGGGGCACGGTCCATGTCGGGTTGGCGACCAGTCGATAGATTGGCGAACCCAACTGCGGCGTTTCGGCATCCGGCTCGCCGACCACGACCTTCCGGCTGTCAACGATTTTGCCATCCCGCCAATAGCTCAGGCGGGCGGCGGCGATGTTGACGTCGATCCGCGTGGCGGGCGGGGTCCGCTCCAACCAGCGCAGCCGCTCCATCGCAACGGCGATGGCGCGGGCTCGGTCGGCATTCGACATGTTGAGAATGGCCAGCGCGTCACTGCCGATGATGCCGTCGGGTTTCATGCCGTAATCGGCCTGCATCCGGCGGACCGCATCGGCGATCTGGGGGGTGTAGCTGTTCCCCTGGGCCGCATCCGGGGTCAGATAATCCAGGATGACCAGTTCGCGTGTGATGGCGGGTAAGCGAGGGTCGGTCGCGCCCGGCTTGATCGCCTCACCGGTTCCCGCGATCTTGACGTCCGCGTCCTGGGGCTGCTGCTTCAGTTTGACATAGGCATCGGACAGCCGCCGGTAATTGGCATCCTGCGGAGCGAGGCCGTTCAGCCATTGGGTTAGGTCGCCGCTGCGCAAGGCCGCAGCCAGCCCGGCCTTGAGGTCGGGTGACGGGCGGGGCACGGCATAGACCTCGTACAGCTTGGTCGGATCGGTGGCCCCACGCGCCAGCGCGGCGGCGAAGCGCAGCGCCGCTTGGGTTGCGCCGTCATCACCGCCCGGCACATCGAACGTCATATGGTCGAGCCCGTGCGCAGTGCGCGCATCGATCGCCTGACGAAGCTGTCCGCGCGTCCGGTCGTTCCATTTGGCGGGACCGGCCTGCTCATCCGCTGAGGAAGCCGCATTCTGATCGGTTGCGACCTGACCACCACATGCCGAGAGCAACAATCCCAGCGCCAACACCGTCCCCGTCCGCATACCGCTCATAACTCCCTCATTCGATACGGCAAACGCACCGCGCGGAGGTCGGCTCCCCGCGTGACTGCAAATGCCTTACCGGGCCGCCGTCAGTGAGAGGGCGAAGCCGCCCTACGGCTCACGACGTTCGACGCGGCGCCGACCGAGACGAACGGCGTACGGCCGTCGGGGCTGAGCCGGAGACTGTCGGGACGTGAAATGCTACAGGGGGCTATCCCCGATTGCCCGGCGCGGATGCGATCCGCACATTTTGGTAACGGGGATTGAGGATATGGAAGACGAGCAAGGCCACCAGATAGGCGAGGCCGCAAGCGATGAAGAAGGGCTGGTAGCTTCCCACCCGATCGAGCAATGCGCCCAGCGCCTTGGACGCGATGAAGCCACCCGCCGCCCCGGCGAACCCGCCCAGGCCGATCAGCGTCCCTTGCGCGTAGCGGGGAAATTGGTCGCCCGGCAGCGCAAAGAGGTTGGTGGAGAAGCCCTGATGCGCGGCGCAGGCCAAGCCGATCATCGCCACAGCGATCCAGATGCTATCCGCCTGGGCGGCGAACATGACCGGAAGAGCGAACAGAGCACACGCGAACATCGCCCGCTTGCGCGCGCGGCCCGTGTCGACGCCCCGCTTCAGTAACCGCGACGAATACCAGCCGCCGACGATCGCGCCGACATCGGCCAGAACATAGATGGCAACCAGCGGCGGACCGAAATTCTTCAGGTCATAGCCATAGCGGCTGTGAAAAAAGTCCGGCAGCCAGAACAGGAAGGTCCACCAGACCGGATCGATCAGAAAACGACCAGTCATATAGGACCAGGCCTCGCGGTGGCGCAGCACGGTCAGGAAGCCGGCACGGCCGCGGGTTTCGACCGGCTCGGCCTCGATCCAGGCGCGCTCCTCCGGGGTAATGCGCGGATGCGCGTGCGGCGGATGATAGAGCCGCCACCACGCCATCAGCCAGACCAGATTGAACAGTCCGGTAATGATGAACGCCCAGCGCCAGTCGAGCACCAGATCGGCGATCAGGAAGCCGATGAGCAGCGGCGTCACCACCGCCCCGACATTGGCCCCGGCATTGAAGATGCCGATCGCCAGCGCGCGCTCCTTTTTGGGAAACCATTGCGACGCCGCCGCCAGGGCGGACGGATAGGTCCCCGCCTCGCCCAATGCCAACGGGATTCGCGCTACCACGAAGCCGGTGGTCGAGGTGACGAGCGTCTGGGCGAAATGCCCGGCGGTCCAGCTTCCCATTGCCAGCAGATAGCCTGCGCGTGGCCCGATCCGGTCGATCAGCCATCCGAACAACAGGAACCCGATGCCGTAAGCGACCTGAAAATAACCGGTGATGTCGCCATAGCCGCTATTGGTCCAGCCATAAAGCGCGGTCAGCTGGGGCTTGAGCACGCCCAGAACCAGCCGGTCGATATAGCTGAGCACGACCGCCGCGAAGAGCAGGCCGCAGATGACCCAGCGCACTCGCCCGCGCGGCGGGGGCACGGCATGAGCGGCCGTCTCAGGCGCGGTCGCGGCGATCCGGGTCAAATCGCTCATCTCACCAACTCCACAGCGTCCCGTCTTCCAGTCGGTTCACCGGCAGATAAGCCCGCCTGTAGGGATAGCTTTCGGCCAGCCCCTCGTCGATGTCGACGCCCAGGCCGGGCGCGTCGCCGGGGTGCATCATGCCATCTTCGAACCAGTAATGATGCGGGAAGACCGCATCGGTCTCCTCGGTGTGCGGCATATGTTCCTGGATGCCGAAATTGGGGATCGACAGGCCGAAGTGCAGCGCCGCCGCCATGGTGACGGGCGACAGGTCTGTGGCGCCATGGCAGCCGGTGCGCACCTGATACAGATCCGCCAGCGAGGCAATCTGCCGCAGATGCGTCAGACCACCCGCATGGACGACCGTGGCACGGATATAGTCGATCAGCCGGTTCTCGATCAGGTGCTTGGCATCCCAGACCGAGTTGAAGACTTCGCCGACGGCGAGCGGCGTGGTCGTATGCTGGCGGATCAGGCGAAACGCCTCCTGATCCTCCGCCGGGGTCGCATCCTCGATCCAGAAGGGGCGATAGGGTTCCAGATCCTTGCCCAGCCGCGCCGCCTCGATCGGGGTCAGGCGATGATGGACGTCGTGGAGCAAATGCACGTCCCAGCCCAACGCCTCGCGCGCGGCGGCGAACAGTTGGGGGACGATGCGCAAGTATTTCTCGGTCGACCAGACGCTTTCGCTGGGCAGATCGGCATCGGCGGGTTCGTAACGCTGCCCCGCCTTGGCGACGCCATAGGTAGAGGCGAGCCCCGGCACGCCGCATTGCAGGCGGATCGCCCGATAGCCCTCGTCGCGGTGACGAATTGCTGTAGCGATGGTGTCCTCGATCGTCGCGCCATTGGCATGGCAATAGACCATGCAGCCTTCGCGCGCTGCGCCACCCAACAGCTGATAGACGGGCAGCCTCGCGATCTTCCCCTTGATGTCCCACAATGCCATGTCGACCGCGGCGATCGCCGTCATGGTCACCGGCCCGCGCCGCCAATAGGCGCCCTTATACAGATATTGCCAGATATCCTCGATCCGGTGCGCCTCGCGCCCGATCAGGCACGGGATGACGTGTTCCTGCAGATAGCTGGCGACCGCCAGTTCGCGGCCGTTCAACGTGGCATCGCCGACCCCGCTGGTGCCGTCGTCACATTCGATTTTCAGCGTGACGAAATTGCGACCCGGAGACGTGACGATCAGGCGGGCAGCAACAATTTTGGGCATGGAATCGTCCTTCAGGCGAACAGGGGCACGACAGACGGAAGGCCGCGCGAAGCGGCATGGCGAAATAGCTGCGGCCTGCGGGTCATGACGGCCCCTCCTGTTAGACAGCCGTGTGAACCCGACTTGCCAATTGGTCTGATAGCGGTAACGTGATCGTCAAGCATTGCCTTGTCAATCGGCGACGCATCAGGAGAGAATGACATGCCCAGGTTCCGCACGCTGATCGGAGCGCTGTCTGTCTCATTGGTCATGGCAGCGCAGCCAGCTTGGGCTGACGACGGCTACGCGCTTTGGCTGCGGTCGATCGCAAAGGTGGACCGGCAGGCAGTGGTGACGGCGCTGGGCGATAGCGCGACATTGACCTTGGCCGCATCGGAATTGCGCCGCGCGCTCCCCATGGAAACGCCCGCGATCGTTGTGGCCACCGCATCCGCCCCCTCGGTGCGCGCCCTTACGCTGCCGTTCAGCACCCTCGGCGACGAGGGCTATCTGGTCTGCAACGTCACGCTGAACGGGAAGCGGGTCATACTGGTCGCGGGTAATAGCGACCGGGGAACGCTGTACGGCGCCTTCGCGCTGATCCGCCATCTGGCAACGGGGGGCCAGGCGGCGGCGGTGAACCTGCGCTCGGCACCGAAGGTCAAGCTGCGCGTCCTCAACCATTGGGACAATCTCGACGAGTCGGTGGAGCGGGGGTATGCGGGCCAATCGATCTGGGACTGGTGGACGCTGCCCGATTTCCGCGACCCCCGCTATACCGACTATGCCCGTGCCAATGCTTCGATCGGCATTAATGGCACGGTCCTCAACAACGTGAACGCCAAGGCCGACAGCCTGACCGCACCCTATATCGCCAAGGCTGCGGCGCTGGCCAACGTGTTCCGCCCCTGGGGCATGCGCGTCTATTTGTCGGCGCGCTTTTCCGCCCCGATCGAACTGGGCGGGCTGAAGACCGCAGACCCGCGCGATCCCGCCGTCGCGGCGTGGTGGAAAGCGAAGGCCGACGAGATCTATCGCGCCATCCCCGATTTTGGCGGCTTTCTCGTGAAGGCCAATAGCGAGGGGCAGCCCGGTCCGCGGGATTACGGCGCCAGCCATGCCGACGGTGCCAACATGCTGGCGGCGGCGGTCCGCGATCATGGCGGCATCGTGATGTGGCGCGCCTTCGTCTATGCCGAAACCGATCCCGAAGACCGCGCCAAACAGGCCTATAGCGAGTTCAAGCCGCTCGACGGGACGTTCGCGGACAATGTCCTTGTACAGGTCAAGAACGGCGCCATCGATTTCCAGCCGCGCGAGCCGTTCCACCCGCTGTTCGGCGCGATGCCGCGCACCCCGCTCATGATCGAGTTCCAGATTACAAAGGAATATCTGGGGTTTGCCACCCACCTCGCCTATCTCGGCCCTCTGTTCACCGAGGTCCTCGACGCAAAGACCGGACAGAAGCCCGGCGAAACGGTGGCCGATGTCGTCGACGGTCAGGCCGAACATCACAAACTCTCCGGCATGGCGGGCGTCGCCAATATCGGGCGTGACCGCGACTGGAGCGGATCGACCTTCAACCAGTCGAACTGGTATGCTTTCGGACGCCTCGCCTGGGACCCGGACCTGTCGGCGGAGGAGATCGCTCGCTCCTGGGCTGCGCAGACCTTCGGCACCGATCGCCAGGTCATCGATACCGTGACCGCGATGATGATGGGGAGCCGGGAAGCGGTGGTGGACTATACCGGCGCGCTGGGCCTCGCGCATCTCATGGCGACGGGGCATCATTATGGGCCGGGACCATGGGTGTCCGATCTGGCGCGGCCAGAATGGAACCCGACCTATTATCACCGTGCCGACGCAAACGGGATCGGCTTTGACCGCACCGCATCCGGCAGCAATGCGGTCGGCCAATATGCCGGTTCGGTCGCCAAGAGCTTCGCCAAGCCGGAGACGACGCCGGAGTCCATGCTGCTCTGGTTCCATCACCTACCCTGGGACCGCCGCATGGCGAGCGGCCGCAACCTTTGGGAGGATCTAGTCGCCCATTACGATCGCGGCGTCGCCTATGTCGCGCAGATGCAGCGCCAGTGGGAAGGCCTGCGCTCGAAGATCGATGCTGAGCGGTGGCAGAAGACCGCGACCTATCTTGCCGTTCAGGAACGTGAGGCTCGTTGGTGGCGCGATGCAAGTCTGGCCTATTGGATGTCGGTCAACCATCGCCCGCTACCTGCCGGGGTCCGGGCGCCGGAACATGATCTGGCATGGTACAAGCTGCAGCGCTTTCCCTACGCCCCTGGCCATACCCAGTAAGATGGTTGACGGTTGCGGTTCGTCATAACCGCAACTGCCGCCCGACCGCATCGGCAAAACCAGAGGAGCGCTCTTTGGTCCGTCCGATAGTGCAATGCCTCCTGATCAATAAATCGATTGTAGAAAACCGCGCGTGCATACCGTGATCTTCAGAACAAGCCTCATCGTCTCATCTTGAAACGGTGAGGCTGTTGCAGAACAGCCATAGTTCGTCACGAACCCGCTGCGGCCTAACCAATTTGCATTGACTTGTGGACCAATAGCGCAGAACGATAGCGCTATCAGCATACGCCGCAACAGACGGTCGGAGGGGATAAGATGGTTAGCGGCACGATCATGCCCGACATATCGGCAGCCCGCGAGGCGCGCGCATCCGACCATCGCCCTGCCCCATCGGCATCGTGATCTGCCCCCCCTACTTACCGATCCAACGAAACTAATCCGCATGTCGCGACGAACGACAGCGGGTCGCAAGAGAGGACCTGACATGAAATCCGTGCCCACCATCCGCCTCAGCCGCATAGCCCTGCTATGCGCCACGGCCGCTGGCGCGATGTGCGCGTCGACCGCCTGGGCGCAGGCAGTCCCCCCGCCCCAGGAACAGACGCCGGCCGACGGGCAGGACAACGGCCCCTCTGTGCCGCCAGCGCCCCAGACCGTCGACAGCCAGGGCACCGCCGCCGAGGACATCGTCGTCACCGGCTATCGCTCGAGCCTGGCCAAGTCGACCAATGCCAAGCGGGCTTCGACCGGCTTCACCGACTCGATCTTTGCCGAGGATATCGGCAAGTTCCCCGACACGAATATCGCGGAATCCTTCAACCGTATTCCGGGCATCACCATCACCCGCGACGTGACCGGCGAAGGCACCAACGTCGCCATTCGCGGTTTGGGATCGAACTTCACCAACGTCACGCTGAACGGCGCACCCATCGCGGTCGCCTCGTCGGGCTCGACCGACGCGCAGGGCACCGACCGCTCGGTCGACCTCAGCTTCTTCCCGACCGATCTGTTCACCAAGCTGACCGTGAACAAGAGCTACACCGCCGACCTTCTGGAAGGCGGCGCGGCAGGCAATATCGACCTGCGCTCGGCACGCCCCTTCGACCGCAGCGGGCCGTTCCTAGCCTATAATATCCAGGGCTCGAAGCAGACGCCCGAAGACCGGATCGGCGCGCGCGGCTCGCTGATTGGCAGCTGGCGCAACGACACCTTCGGCGTGCTGGCCGGCGTTTCGGCGCAGCGGCTGTTCACGGACACGCGCGGGTTCGAGACGATCGGTTATACCAACCCGCAGCTGACCGCCGCGCAGTGTGGCGCGACGAGCGGTTGCAACGGCACCGGCGGCGGCAACTGGACGATCCCGGCGACAGTGCCGGTGGGCGCTGGCGGTGGACTGGTACCCGGCACGGTGATCGACCGCAACTTCCTGCTCGCCAACAACCCGGGCGCCACCATTCAACAGATCGACAACGGCCTGCTCCCGCGCCTGGGCCGCGTGACCAGCATTCGTGGCCCGCGTGACCGCGTCAACGCGATCGTCAGTGCGGAATATCGCCCGACCGACGAGCTGCATTTCTATGTCGACGGCCTGTACGGCTTCAAGAAGAACGAACTGACCCGCGAAAACATGGCGTGGATCGTCCGCAACGGCGCGATCATCCCGACCAACCTGACCTTCGACAAGTCGGACTGCAGCGCGGGTTGCACCGTCACCGGCGGCACCTTCGCCAACGCGCAGTTCTTCAACGAATTCCGCCCCTATACCGAAACGACGCACCTCTGGAGCGTCAACCCCGGCGCCGAGTGGCAAATCGACGACAAGCTGAAGCTGAACTTCCAGGGCAACTACGCCCGGTCGACCTTCCACCGCGAAAGCCCGACCGTCGGCATGACGACGCCGCTCGGCGTCGGCAATACCGTCACCTTCTCGAACACTGGGGGCATCCCAACGATCACCAGCGCGCTGGACCTGAACGATCCGAAGAATTTCGGCTGGTATGCGGGCAGCCGCGTGAACCTTCAGGACGAACGTCGTCTGAACATCAACAAGGGACTTCGCGGCGACCTGACCTGGGGCGATACCGCACTGAACCTGAAGGTCGGCGGCGCCTATGACGACACCTCGCGCCGGATCCGCGGTTTCGACAACAGCCAGTTCTGGCAGAACGCGGTTTGCGGCAACAATCCGAACGTCGCCGTCCCCTCGCCCAACTCGCAGCCGCCCTGCGAAGGCCTCAACGCGCCGGGCGGCGCGCCTGCTGGCTATCCGACCTATCCTGGCTATGGCACCGGGTTCAGCTCGGGCATGAGCGGCCCGGTCAGCTATGGGGGGTCGCTGATCCCCAACAGCGCCGCATCCAGCTATTTGTCGCCAGGGCCTGCCGGCTTCGTGACGGTCAACTGGCCCGCTTTCGCCAAGGCCAGCAACTACCAGTTCTTCCACGACAACGCGCCCGAGAATGGCGGCGCGAACACCGGCGCCAGCGCGGGCTTCATCCGCGAGGTCGTGAAGTCCGCCTTCGCCACCGTCAGCGGCGCGCAGGAACTGGGTGGCAACACGCTGCGCTTCAATGTCGGCCTACGCTACGTCAACACGATCCAGACGATCTCGGGCCGCGTGTCGCTGCCCGATCCGCGCAATACGACCGCCACAGGCGCGTCGCTGCCCGATGGCAGCCGTTACCCCAGCATCATCAACATCGCCGAGACGCGCAACGTCTATTCGGAATGGCTGCCCGCCGCGACCTTCGCCTATGACATCGGCGAACATGCGGTGGTGCGCGTCGCGGGTTCGCGGACGATGACGCGGCCCGACCCGTCGGCGCAGCTGCCCGGTATCAACTTCGGTGCGCCCTCGGCCGATCAGGCGTCGATCGGCAACCCCGCACTCGCGCCCTATCTGTCGACCAACCTCGATCTGGGCTTCGAATATTATACCGGACGCGAAGGCGTCATCAGCTTCAACGCGTTCCGCAAGTCGCTGGAAGGGTTCACCACCACCGCGATCAGCACGGTGCCCTTCTCGAACCTGGCGCAGTACGGCATCACCTATGACACGTTGAACCCGACACAGCAGATCGCGATCAACGCGCGTGGCGGCCCCGGTCAGGCCCAGGTACAGGTCACGTCGCAGGTCAACGTACCCAACAAGCTGACCATCAACGGCCTGGAATTCCAGTGGGTTCAGCCGCTCGACTTCCTGACCCGCGCGATCGGCATCACCGGCTTTGGCTTCAACGCCAACGCCACCATCGTCGACCAGCGCAGCGACGGCCCGGCGATCGCCTTCGGTGTGGCACCCTTCACCTACAATATCACCGGTTATTACGAGAAGAACGGTGTGATGCTGCGCGTCGCCACCACCTCGCGCCAAGGCGCGCAGAACAGCGGAGCGGCGCAGAACGGCATCCCGAACGCGGCCCTGTTCGGGACCGACTATACCACCTATGATTTCTCGTCCGCCTTCGACCTGGACAAGATCTTCGGTATCCCGGGCGCACCGCAGCTGACCATCAACGTCGCCAACTTCACCAACGCGACGCTGCGTTCTTACTTCCAGTTCGAGAATGCGACTTTTACCCAATATAAGCCGGGTCGGCAGTTCCTGATCGGCCTGCGCGGTACCTTCTAAACGTTCCATATCGTCATAGGACGAAGGCCCCGGTGAACGCCGGGGCCATTTTTTTTGGGTGCATGGTGCCGATCGGCGTTATCGGGTATCCGGTCATGGTGACCGACGACCAGACATCGCTGAACGTGCCGCCCTTTTTGAACGGCGGCGGTGACTGCGCCGATCTGATCGCCCGGATGGACTGGTCGGCCAGCCCGCTCGGTCCCGTCCAGAGTTGGTCCGTCTCCCTGACGATGTCGCTCGCCATGCTGCTGCGCTCGGCCGTTCCGCTCTTGCTGCTATGGGGCGAGGACGGAGTCATGATCTATAACGACGCCTATGCGGCGTTGGTCGGGGATGGCCACCCTGCCCTGCTCGGAGCCAAGGTCAGCGATGGCTGGCCCGAGCACAGCGACTTTAATGACAAGCTCATGGCCCTCGGGCTCGGCGGGCGGACGTCGCATTTTTCCGATCTGCCGCTGACGATCCAGCGCGAAGGGCAAGAGACGCGAGCCTGGGTCAACCTCGACAGCTCACCGGTGACCGATGAGCACGGGCAACCGGCGGGTGTGCTGTGCATCCTGGCCGAGACAACGGAGCGGGTACTTGCCGAGCGCCGGGCGGCGTTCCTGTTGAACCTGGCTGACAAGCTCCGCGCGCTGGAGACTCCGGCCGAGATCATGGCTTTGGCGGCGCAGCGGCTTGGACAGGAGCTGTCGGCCAGCCGCGTCTTCTATGCCGAAATCACGACGCGCGGTTGGATGACCGTCGAACGGGATTATACCCGTGGGGTATCGTCGATCGTCGGCCGTCACTCATTGGAGAGTTTTGGTCCGGACCTGTTGGCGGCCTATCGCGATGGCGCGCCGGTTGTTGTCACCAATGTCGGCGCGGACGAGCGGCTGAGCGAAGGTGCGCGCTCGGGACTTCAGGCGCGCCAGGTCGGCGCGTTCGTCGACGTGGTCCTGTTCCAGGAGGAGCAATGGGTCGGCCTGCTGGCGGTGCAGAGCGCGGCCCCGAGAATCTGGAGTCCGGAAGAAGAGGCGCTGATCCAAAATGTCGGCGAGCGGGCCAGGGCCGCGGTCGAGCGATCCCGTGCCGAGTTGGCCCTGCGCGAGATGAAGGACACATTGGAGCAACAGGTGGTCGAGCGGACCGCCGAGCTTCGCCGCTATCACGAGATCGTCGAGGCGATCACCTCGCCTATCTGTGCCTTCGATACGGACTATCGGATCATCGCCTTCAACAAGGCGCATAATGAAGACTTCCGGCGCATTTACGGTTTCGAGACCCGGATCGGCGACGTTTTTTGCGACCTGTTCCTACCCGATCAGCGCGTCGCCATGCGGGCACTGATGACCCGCGCGCTGACCGGCGAGCATTTCACGGTCACCGAAGCCCTTGGCAGCCCGGATCTGGGCGTCTCGACATGGGAGATCAGCTACACCCCGCTTTGCGATGCCACGGGCCGAGTGATCGCCGCCTTCCACCATGCCACCGACATTTCCGAACGCCTGTCGGCGGCGGCCGACCTGGAGACGGCACAGGAAGCATTGCGCCAAAGCCAGAAGGTCGAGGCGATGGGCAACCTGACCGGCGGGGTTGCGCATGATTTCAATAATCTGCTCACCCCGATCATCGGCTCGCTCGACATGCTGATGCGCAAGGGCTCGGGCACAGCGCGGGAGAAGCGGCTGATCGACGGGGCGCTGCAATCCGCCGAGCGGGCCAAGACGCTGGTTCAACGCCTGCTCGCCTTCGCCCGTCGCCAGCCGCTCCAGGCGACGGCGGTCGATCTTGGCCAACTCGTCGACGGCATGACGGATCTGGTCGGGTCGACGGTCGGTCCGACCATTGCCGTGGAGGTGGACATAGCCACTGGGCTGCCGCCCGCCAAGGCGGATGCAAATCAACTTGAAATGGCACTGCTCAACCTGTCGGTGAATGCGCGCGACGCTATGCCGACGGGCGGCACGCTGTCCATCGCGGTCAAGCCGCGCAGTGTAACAAGCCAGCAGATGCCGGGGGTACCGGCGGGCGACTATGTCTGCCTCAGCGTCCGTGACACCGGCATGGGCATGGACGAGGCGACCAGACAACGCGCGATCGAGCCCTTCTTTTCGACCAAAGGCGTCGGCAAGGGGACGGGCCTCGGCCTCTCCATGGTGCATGGCTTGGCCGCGCAGCTTGGCGGTGGTCTGACGATCGAAAGCACGCTGGGACAAGGCACGGAGATCACGCTCTGGTTGCCACTTAGCGATGTCGCGGCGACGGCCAAGATATTCTTGGCGCCCAACTCGGCGAAAGCCCAAGGCGTCGGCACGGTCCTCCTGGTGGATGACGAGGATCTCGTCCGCATGAGCACCGCCGATATGCTGGCCGATCTGGGATATGGCGTGGTCGAGGCGTCGTCCGGGGCGCAGGCGCTGGAACTGGTGCAGGCGGGTTTGCGTCCCGATCTGCTCGTGACCGATCACCTCATGGCGGGGATGAGCGGCGCACAACTGGCCCGCGAACTCCAGGGCAAGCTGCCCGAGCTGCGCTCGCTCATCGTGTCAGGCTATGCCGAGGTCGAAGGGCTGGATGTCGAAGTGGCTCGGTTGACCAAGCCGTTCCGCAGCGAGGAACTGTCCACCAGCCTTGCCGCGATCGGGGCGCGGGTGCCGGTTCCCCCCGACATTTCCGGGATGAGGCTGGCGGACCGGAGCCCCGACGCGACCGAGGTCGGCTGATCCCGCTTCAATAGTCGTCGGAGCGATCATAGTCTGAATTGCCGTCATCGAAACGGCTGCCGTCATCATCGTCAAAATTGTTGATGGTGATGTTTTCCGGGCGATCCGTGAAGCTCTGACCGCCGCCGAACAGGCCACCGCCTCCGCGATGGCCGAAGATGTCGGACAGTCCCGAGAACAGCATTTCGCCGCCGACCACGCCCGCCGCCGTGGTGCCGGCGCTGCGCAGGAAACTGCCCAGACCACCGCCATTGGAGAACACGCCCGGCCTTGCTTCGGGCGGGGGCGGAGCATAGCTTTCCGGCGCCCGCGAGCCCCAAGGACCGCCAGCCCCTTGCGGCAGGAAAGAGCTGCCGGCGGACGCGGGTGTGGCCTCTTGCTGGCGTTCCAGTTCGGCGATCCGCTGCTGCGCCGCGTGAAGCGACTGATCGGCGACGATCGCATGTTGGACCAGCAGATAGGCCGCGTCGGGATTGGACGAAAGCGTCCTAGCGATCATCCCATCAGCCTCCGGATCCTTCGCGCCGGGGCGAGCGGCGGATAGCTCATTGAGGAAGCGAGTCAGAAGCGTGCGTTCTTCGGCGTTCATGAGTGCACTCCAGTAATGCGCCCCGAAGGTTGTCGAACTGTATGGCAAATCAAGATCCCCGGTCGCGGATGACCGATTATTCACCCGATCGGTATCTTGCCTCCACCCTTCGAGCCGCCCTCCTGCTCGTCCCCTCGCATTCCTGTTACAGCCCATTCCGTCAGGCGCCGGCTCCGCCACCATTCACATTAGACCATGGATTTGTCTTGTCCGAGTTTTGGGCTAGGCAAGGATGTCGGCACGCGACAGCGACGATTCGAACAATATGGTCGACCGATCTCCGGCGGGGACGGTGCGGCTGATAGGCGGAGGATGGAAGATGCTAACCCGACGTGCATTCATGGCCGGTACGACCGCCGCCATGGCTCTGCCGACGATCGCCAAGGCAGCGGCGCCCACGATCGTCAATCCGGTGGTGCGGCAGCGCGCGGATGCCCAGGTGTTTCGCCATACCGATGGCTGGTATTACATGACCGGATCGGTTCCGGAATATGACCGGCTGGTCCTGCGTCGCTCGAAAACGCTGGAGGGACTGCATAAGGCGGCCGAGCGGGTTTTGTGGCGGCATCTGCCCAGCGGTCCGATGTCGGGCTTCATCTGGGCACCCGAAATGCACCTGATCGATGGCCGGTGGACCATGTACTTCGCAGCGGGGCCAAGCGGCGGCGGCGAGGACGTATTCCGCATCCGCACCTTCGCGGTCGTCTGCGACGGGCCGGACCCGATGACCGGCAACTGGTCGGTGCTGGGCCAGCTTCAGACGGAGTGGGACACATTCAATCTCGACTCCACCAGCTTCGTCCATAAGGGCCAGCGCTATCTCGCCTGGGCGCAGCGCGAGCCGGGGATCGAGACCAATTCCAACCTGTACCTCGCCCCGCTCAAATCGGCGCTGACACTTGCCGCCAAGCCGGTGCGCCTGTCGGTACCCACGCTGGAATGGGAAATTCAGGGCTTCAAGGTTAATGAGGCGCCTGCCCTGCTTGCCCGTAACGGTAAGCTTTTCATGACTTATTCAGCCAGCGCCACCGATGCCCGTTATTGCATGGGGATGCTGTCCTGCAACGCCGATGCGGACGTGATGAACGCGGCCAATTGGGCGAAGTCGCCGGTGCCCGTATTCCAGACCTCGGTCGAGCATCGGGTGTTCGGACCCGGGCACAATAGCTTCACCGTCGACGAACATGGACGCGACGTGCTGGTCTATCATGCGCGCGATTATGCCGCGATCAAGGGTGACCCCCTGTTCGATCCCAATCGTGATACGCGGATGCAGTATTTCCGCTACCGCGCCGACGGCTCCCCTGATTTCGGCCAGCCAGTCGCCAACGGGCCGCTTCGTCGGGTTTGAGATCGCGGCAATAGTCCGAGAAATGCCAATCAGGTGCCTCGCGTTTGCGCGGGGTCACCAGGGTCAACCTTATGCGGATGAAGCAGTCGGAATATTGCCGCTTTGGCGATGTCGACGACGGGGCCTTCGCGATCGGGAGGCGCTACAGCTTCAAATGATACCATGACGGGCGGGCCAAGAAGTCCGCCCGCTCCTATTGGGGGAAGGATTCCGACTGTGAAGCGTATTACCTTGCTCGCACTGCTTGTCCTTGCCTCTGCCTGCGGTTCGGGCAACGGCGGACTGGCCATCGCCCCCGCCGCCAATGCGCCGACCTCGAGTCCCCTGCCTGCGCCGAGTTCCGCCACGCCCGCCGCCGGAACGCTCGCGCTGATCGGCGATATCGGTGCGGTCCATGATCCGGCGATCCTGAAGGACGGCGCTACCTATTATCTGTTCACCACCGGCAATGCAGGCAACGAAGGAGGCCTGCTGGCGTTGCGCACGTCCACCGATCTTCGGGACTGGACCCTGCGCGGTCCCAGCTATTTGTCACTGCCCGCATGGTCGAAATCCGCCGTGCCGGGCGCGACAGGCATGTGGGCGCCCGATATTTCTAAGGTGAATGGCCAGTATCGCCTCTATTATTCCATCTCGACCTTTGGAACGAACCGGTCCGCGATCGGCCTGGCCACCGCGACCAAGATCGACCCGAACGCTCCTGCGGCCAATTGGGTCGATCAGGGACCGGTGATCCGGTCGCAGACCAGCGACAACTTCAACGCAATCGACCCAATGACCTTCACCGACGCCAGCGGGAATGACTGGATGGTCTTTGGAAGCTATTGGTCGGGGATCAAGCTGATCCGCCTCGACCCGATAACCGGTTTGCGGCTCGCCGGTGACCCCGCCCCGCATGCGCTGGCTGAACGCCCTGCGCCGGATGCGGTGGAGGGGCCGTACATCATCCGGCACGGCAGCTATTACTATCTCTTCGTGTCGTTCGACGCCTGCTGCCAAGGGGTCAAGAGTAGCTACTATACCGTCGTCGGCCGCTCGTCCGCGCCGGACGGCCCCTATGTCGACCGCGACGGCAGGGCGATGCTCCAGGGCGGCGGGACAGTCGTGCTGACCAATGGACGAGGCGACGGCAGCCGCTTTATCGGACGCGGCGGTGTCGCGGTGCTTCAACAGGCCGATGGCGACTTTATCGTCTATCACGCCTATGACACGCAGCGGAACGGCATCCCGACGCTTCAGATTCAGCGGCTGGGCTGGACGACCGATGGGTGGCCCGTCGCGCAATAGGGCGGGGCGCCTCTGGCTGCGGCCTCGAATATGGACCTGCCATCGGCGCGTGACCGCCGTTCCCGGCAACGCTTCGAATGTTATAGGCGCTTTTCGAGGGTTTGGAGACGGCCATGCGGGTATTGATGACGGGCTTGGGAGATATCGCGCACAAGGCCTATCTCCCGGTGCTTTCCGCACTTCCCCAGATCGAACTGCACCTTGCGACCCGGAACCAGCCGGTGCTTGAAGAGGCGGGGCGTCGCTTTCGCGTGGCGGGGCTTCATGCCAGCTTGGCGGCGGCCCTTGCCACCGGCCATTTCGACGCCGCCTTTGTCCACGCCGCCACCGATGCGCATCCCGCGCTGGTGCGGACCCTGCTTGAACGGCGCATCCCGAGCTTCGTGGACAAGCCGCTCGCCGCCGACCTGGACGAAGTCGAACGACTGGTCACCTTGGCCGATCGGCAGGAGACGCTGTTGACGATAGGGTTCAACCGTCGCTTTGCGCCCAGCCATGTCGCGCTGACCGGACTGCAGGCAGACCTGATCGTGATGGAGAAACATCGGCATCGGCAGCCGGACGTTTCGCGGCGTGTGATCTACGATGATTTCATCCACGTCATCGATACCCTATTGTTCCTCGCTCCCGGTCCCGTGCAGCGACAGAGTATCGAGACGCGCGTCAAGCGCGACATGCTGATCTCGGTGACGTTGGTGCTGGCGGGCGAAGGGTTCACCGCCATCGGCACGATGCACCGCAATAGCGGCCTGAACGAGGAACGTCTCGACGTGATCGGAAACGGCCAGCGCCATTCGGTTCTCAACATGGCCGACGAAATCTGCATGGACGGACGCGAATGCCGCCAGCGTCGGGGCGATTGGGTGACGGTTGGAAGGCAGCGTGGGTTCGAGGCGATGTGCCTCGACTTCCTGACAGGCGTGGAAGAGCGCCGCCCAACCAATTCGGGCGATATCCTGGCAACGCATCGCCTGTGCGAGGCGATCACGGTTCACGCGGAGCAATTCCGATCGCATGCCATGACTGGATCACAACAGATTGCTATGCCATGACATTGTGGGCAATGCGCCTAAAGTGACTTATCGTCTCCTGAATCCAGGGATCGTCGCCGTGAAGGGTTCATCTGAACCGGATGCCATGAGGCGCGAAGCGGCCCTGCCGATGACCCGTGCGTTCAACCATTTGATCGCGGGGACACATTTCGCCCGCCGTTTCGGCCGCTGGCCGCTCCCGGCCGAGGCGCCTGGCGCTCTCATCAACGACGTCATTTTCGATCGGATGATCGACACCCGTTGGTCCGAACTGCACCGGACATTCATCGACAAGGAAACAGCAAAGATCGAGGCTAAGCAGCGGTACCCCGAACTGGGTGTCCCGGAAACGCTGATGGTCATCCCGTTCGAGACGGTAGAGTCGGTCGACCACTTGTTCCGACTGCTCCAGCCCTTCATCGGGACCGACGCGGTCGCAAAGCCCACCCATGCCAGCGGCGGCGTGACCTTCCTGCGCGATCTTACCGAGCCATCCGAACTGCGTGCGCTCCACGATCTGGCCTCCCGCGACTACGCGACGCTATTGCGCGAGATGCAATATGCGGGTTTGGAGCGAAAGATTATCGTCGAGGCGATGATCCCGACCCATGGGTCGGTACCAGACGATTACAAATTCCACTGCATCCATGGCGAGCCGCTGATCTGCCAGATAGACCATGCAAGGTTCGGCGAATCGTGGAGCCGCCTGTTCCGCGTTCCCGACTTCACGCCCATGGACGTGACGGACGGACTGCGTCCTCCGGCTGGATTCGCCCCTGCCGCGCGGGATCGGCGTGACCGGATGGTTGCCGCTGCCCGAGCTCTGTCCGCCCCCTTCGCCTTCGTCCGTGTCGACCTGTATGACGGTCGCGATGCCATCTATTTCGGCGAGCTGACCTTCACGCCTGCCGCGTCGCTCGGCATCGCCCCCTCGGCCGCGGGTGTGCATGAGGAAAACCCGACGCACCGCATCTATAGCCGTATCCTGATGGACGCGCTCGCCTCCGGCGGTGCCGGGACTTAATCCGCCAGCCGTTTCGCCACCAGAGGCGTAACACGGTCGGCGATGCGGGCGACGCCGGTCGCATTGGGATGGACACCGTCCGCCAGCATCAACGGTCGCTGGCCAAGGACGCCCTGCAGAATGAACGGATCGAGATCCGCATGATGCTGGCGCGCAAGATCGGGCCAGATCGCATTGAACCGATTGCCGAAATCCGGCCCGAGATTGGGCGGCGCCATCATGCCGGTCAGGATCACCGGGATGCCGCGACGGTCCAGTTCGTCCAGCATCGCCGCCATATTGGCACGCGTCTCCGTCGGATCGAGCTGGCGCAGCACGTCATTACCGCCAAGGCCCAGCAAAACGAGGTCCGGCTTCGCCTTCATCCGGTCGAGCGTGAAGGCCAGGCGCCGTCGCCCGTCGGCGCTGGTATCGCCGGAGACACCGGCATTCACCACCGTCGCATCGATGCCCTGCCCGCGCAGCCGAGCCTGAATCGCATCGGGAAGGCTCTGACCGCGCTCCAGGCCATAGCCCGCGTAAAGGCTGTCGCCAAAGGCGAGGACGACCCGCTTGGGTCCGGACACCGGCACGGACGAGGCCGCCGCCGTGGCAGCCGTTGACGTTGGCGCGGAGACGTTCGTCACGGGCAGCGGCGCGTCGCGCTTGGTATCGCAGGCCGATAGCATCCCAGCGACTTGGAGAAGCGCGGCACTGGCCACATATGGCATCTTCGTCATCTCTGTCGTGGAATCCCCGTAACTATGGTCGCTGGCAATATGGTCATCCGGGCTGCGGATGTAAGGCTGACGCTCGGCGGAGCCGCGCCGGTCGAGATTCTGAAGGGCATCGACCTGGAGGTGGCGGACGGGGAAAGCCTGGCATTGCTGGGGGCGTCGGGCTCGGGCAAGTCCTCGCTGATGGCCGTTTTGGCCGGGTTGGAGCGCGCGACATCGGGCATCGTGGAGGTTGCGGGAACCGACTTTGGCACGCTGGACGAAGACGGACTGGCGATCGCGCGTCGCGGCCGGATCGGAATCGTACTCCAGGCCTTTCACCTTTTGCCCACCATGACCGCGCGCGAGAATGTCGCCGTGCCGATGGAATTGGCCGGCCATCTCGACGCCTTTGCCCGCGCGGAGGCCGAACTGGCGGCGGTCGGATTGTCCCACCGGCTGGATCATTATCCCGCGCAACTGTCGGGCGGCGAACAGCAGCGGGTCGCCATTGCCCGCGCGCTCGGCCCCCGCCCCCGGATCGTCTTCGCCGACGAGCCGACCGGCAATCTCGATGGGGCGACTGGGGGCCGCGTGATGGACCTGTTGTTCGACCGCCGCGCCGCGACTGGTGCCACCTTGGTCGTCATCACCCATGATCCGGCGCTGGCCCGACGGTGCGACCGTGTCGTCGAACTCTCCGATGGCCGGATCCTCGCATGAGCGGATGGTCGCTCGCTTGGCGGCTCGCTCGGCGTGAGCTTTCGGTCCGGTTTCGAGGGCTGCGGCTTTTGCTGCTGTGCCTGTTCCTCGGTGTCGGAGCGCTGGCCGCGATCGGCAGCCTGGGCGAGGCGATCGGCGGCGAACTGACGGCACGCGGCCGGATATTGCTGGGCGGCGACCTGGAACTTGCCGTGTCGCAGCGTCAGGCCGATCCAGCCGAACTGGCGGCGATGCGCGCTCTTGGACGGGTGTCGGAAACCCTGCGAATGCAGTCGATGGCCGTTACCGCGCGGGGCACGACCGCGCCGGTCCAGCTGAAGGCTGTCGATGCCGCCTATCCACTATATGGACGGTTGGTCCTAGCAGATGGCCGGATAGTCCGGGCTCCGAACGACACGAGCGTCTGGATCGGTCGGGGACTCGCCGAGCGCCTGGCGGTCGGCCAGGGCGATCTGCTGCTATTCGGCCGAGCGCCGTTCCGCGTCGGCGGGATCATCGCAGACGAGCCCGATCGGCTGGGTGAGGGCTTCACCCTTGGGCCGGTGGCGATCGTCTCGCGCGCCGGACTCGACCGCACCGGGCTGATTCAGCCCGGCAGCCTGTACGAGACCAAATACCGGATCGCCACGCCTGACGAGCCGACGCGGATCGGCAAGACCTTCGAACGCCGCTTCGCCACAGCCGGTTGGGAGACGCGGACCCGCGACCGCGCATCACCCGGCGCCAGCCGCTTCGTCGCACGCATGGCGGAGTTCCTGACCCTGGTCGGGCTCGCCGCACTGGTGATTGCCGGGATAGGGGTGGGCAACGGCGTCAGCTCCTATCTGGAGGCCCGGCGTGGGACCATCGCGATGCTCAAGGTCCTTGGCGCGACGTCAAGGCTGGTCGCGCAAATCTACCTTTTGCAACTGCTCGCGGTGGCCGGGGTCGGCATTGTGCTCGGCTTGGCGGCTGGGATCGTGGCGGTTCCGGTCGTCGGGCTCGCGGTAGGGGCGGTATTGCCGATCGCGCCGGGACTGACGATCGCGCCCGTGCCGCTCGCCCTGGCGGCGGCTTATGGTCTGCTGATCGCGCTGGCCTTTTGCGCGCCGCCCCTCGCCGCGGCGAGACGGGTTCCGGCCGCCGCCTTGTTGCGCGGCGTGCTGGATGCCCGCGCGGGCGGAGGGTGGCGAGGCAGCCTCTGGGGCTTGTCGGCAGGTGTCCCTATCGTGGCGCTCGCGCTAACCACCACCGGGCGTCCCGCCTTTGCCGCGGCGTTTCTGGGCGCGACGGCTGCGACACTGGCGGTGCTTGTCGGGATCGGAATGGCGGTCCGCGCCATAGCCAAGCGGCTTCCCCATCCACGCCGCCCGCTGCCCCGCATGGCGCTGACCGCGCTTTATCGTCCGGGATCGCGGACCGTATCGCTGGTCGTCGCGCTGGGCCTCGGCCTGACCCTGTTCGTCCTGCTCGCCAGCATTCGGACAAGCATTGATGGCAATATCCGCCGCTCGGTTCCTGCCCGCGCGCCCGCGCTGTTCGCGCTCGACGTGCCCCCCGAGCGCGAGGCTGCGTTCCGCGACACCATCCGGGCGGTCGCGCCCACCGCCCGGATCGCCACCGTTCCGCTGATGCGCGGCACCATCACCGCCTATGGGTCAACCCGGGTTGCCGATCTGAAGACCATCCCCGATGGCGCCTGGGCGCTTCGGGGCGAACGTGGGTTGACCTTTGCCGCAGCGTTGCCCCCCGGAAGTTCGCTGACTGCCGGGCGGTGGTGGAGTCCGGCGGAGGCGCGCCAGAGTCTGGTGTCGATCGACGAGCGATTGGCGAGCGCGCTCGACCTGCGGATCGGCGATCCTTTGACCGTCTCGGTGCTGGGCGTCGAACGCACCGCACGGATCGCCTCGTTCCGGCGGATTGCGTGGGACACGCTGGGGTTCAATTTCGTGATGGTATTCTCGCCGGGCGCGCTTCAAGACGTGCCGCACAATCTGGCGGCGACGATCGACATGCCGGCCTCCCGGGACGCGGCCGTCACGCGGGCTCTGCTGCCGCGTTTCCCCTCGACCTCGGTCGTTGAGGTCGGCGGCGTGTTGAAGCAGATCCAGGACGTTGTCGGCCAGATGGCGACGGCGATTACTGTCGCGGCCGGGATCGCGGTACTGGCGGGGATTGCCGTGCTGCTCGGCGCGATCGCGGCGGCGCGGGCCGCGCGAACTTATGACGCGGTCATGCTGAAGGTGCTGGGCGCCACGCGACGACAGGTGCTGGCAATACAGGCGATGGAATATGCGCTGCTTTCGGCGATCGTCGGCCTGGTGGCGCTGGTGCTCGGCGCAGGCGGCGGGTGGTTCGTCGTCACACGCGTTTTCCAGTTCGAATGGCTGCCCGGATGGGCAGTCATTTTGACGACGCTCGTGACGGGGGCGCTAGCGACCGTCCTGATCGGCGTCGCCGGGAGCCTGCCGGTGCTGAGATCCAGACCGTCAGCGGCGCTCCGGGCATTGTAGAGCGCCGCCAGCCCATGCCGGCCGGAATCCGGTGAAACAGGAATGTCGGGCTGGCAGGGATCCGCTGCGGTCCCTTACCGGGCAGCACCAGGGACAGCTCCCGTCATGAATAGCTGCCGAAGACTTTTTAGTTAAATAGTTCTGAATGCGGCGCCTTACGGGGTGAATAATTTCTCCGCCCAAGTCCATCCCGTCATGTACTCTTCCTCCGCCGCGCAGTCCTTCATCTTTAACGGCTCAGTAACTTTGCGAATGATAGGCGCCCGCCGATCACGTCCAACCGCGGCGTGATGAGTAACGGCAACAAGCGTTGCTGCCGCGTCTCAGGGGGAAGCGTTAAGTGAATTCGATCAATTCAGCATTGGGAAAACTGCGTCTCGGGATTTCGACAGCGGCTTTGCTGACCGCGATTGCCACCCCGGCCTATGGGCAGGAAGCAGCGCCCGGCCAGACCGCCGCCTCCGCCGAGCAGGACACCTCTGCCCTAACGCAAGGCGAACAGGACGTTCAAATCAAGCAGGCCGCTCCCGCTGCTGCCCCGACGGGGGAAGGTGCCACGGTCATTGTCACCGGCACGCTGTTCCGCGATTCGAACGCCAGCTCGATCTCGCCCGTGACCGTAGTGAACTCCAACGTGCTGCAGCGCGCGAACATCACGACGGCGCAGGACGCCATCCGATCGGTCTCCGCCGACAGCGCCGGTTCGATCTCGACCGGTTTCAAGAACGGCTTTTCGGCAGGTGGCGCGGCGGTGTCGCTGCGCGGCCTGGGCGTTTCGTCGACCGTGGTGCTGATCGACGGCCTGCGCAATGCGAATTTCCCGCTGAACGACGACGGCCATAACGCCTATGTCGACCTGAACTCGATCCCGTTCAGCACCATCGAGCGCATCGAAGTGCTCAAGGACGGCGCATCCTCGACCTATGGCGCCGACGCCATCGGCGGTGTGGTCAACCTCATCAGCAAAAAGAACGTTCAAGGCATTTCGGGCTCGGTCCAGGGCGGCACCACCGAAAAGGCCGACGGATCGCATTACCGCGCGACGCTGACCGCCGGTATCGGCGACTATCGCGAGCAAGGCTTCAACTTCTACGTCAACGGTGAATATACCTATGACGGGTACATCACCAACAACTCACGCGGCTACCCGTTCAACACGCTGGACCTGAGCCCCAGCGGCCTGCAGGACCGCAATCGCAACGACGACTCGTTGCTCGCCGCCAACCCGCAGGCGGTCGTCACCCGCGTCCAGCAGACCGACCTCAACAATCCACTGGCGGGCCAGGTCGGCGCGCCGCCGACCAACCAGTATCGCCTGCTCAATCCGAATGCCTGCCCCTTCGGTACCTTCACCGTGACCTCGGGCGCGGCGCAGGGCACCGGCTGCAAGCACAACCTGCCCGACGAATATGGCATCATCCAGCCGCGCCAGGGGCGCTATTCGACCACGGCGCGCCTGAACGTCCGCCTTGCCGAGGGCTGGGAAGCCTTTGCCAGCGGCAGCTATTCGCATTCCGAAGTCGACATTCGCGGCACCCCGTCGGCCATCCGCCAGACCCAGCCCTTCGGTGGATCGGCGGCGCTGGCGTCCAGCAGCCCCGGTATCGTGCTGCCCATGTATGTCTGCTCGGCGGGCGTGAACTGCGCCAACGCCGCGGATCGCCGCCTGAACCCCAACAACCCCTATGCGGTGGCGGGCGCCGACCCGACGCAGAGTGCCGCGCGCATCTATTACCTGTTCGGCGACATTCCTGCGGGCAGCCACCGTTATGTCGACGTGTTCCGCGCGACCGGCGGCATCTCGGGCGATCTGGGCAACGGCTTCAAGTTCCGCCTGAACGGCGTCTATGCGCGCGACAATTTCGCCGTGACGCAGCGCGGCTTCATCAACATCCAGGGTCTGCTGAACGCGGTCAACACCGGCGCGTACAACTTCGTCAACCCGGAGCAGAACACGGCCGCCGTGCGCAACCAGATCTCGCCGGAGCGGACCACCCCGTCCTATTCGACGGTCGCGACGATCGGCGGCTCGCTGCTGAAGTCGCTGATGGAACTGCCGGGCGGCGACCTCAATGTCGGCGCCGGTTTCCAGATCCGTCGCGAGACATTGATGAACCGCAATCAGAATGCGGACCTGTCCTATTACGCCCTGAACACCTCGTCGGCCCAGGGTCGTCAGACCGTGACCGCCGGCTTCTTCGAGATCGACGCGCCCTTCGCGCGCTCATTCGACCTGAACGTCTCGGGCCGTTACGACCATTATTCGCAGGGCTACAGCCACTTCTCGCCGAAGGTCGGTGCGAAGTTCACACCGGTTCGCGAATTCTCGCTGCGCGCCACCTATTCGCAGGGGTTCCGCGCACCGACCTTTGCGGAATACAACCCGGCCAGCAGCTATTCGGGCTTCTCGTCCTTCACGCCGCCGAGCAATTTTATCGCGGCGCATCCGGGCAATCCGGCCTACACGACCACGTACAACATCGGCAGCGGTGCCCAGGGCAACCCCGACATCCTGCCGGAAGTGTCGCGCAGCTTCACGGTCGGTACGATCGTAAACCCGGCACGCTGGCTGAATTTCACCGTCGACTATTACAACATCCGCAAGTCGAACTTGATCGTCAGCGGACCAATGCGCGCCGAGGCGATCAAGGCCTATTATGGCCAGGCCACTGCAACCGACGCCTGTGCAGCGCTTGCAAAGGTGGGTCCCGGCTATAAGTGCAACGTCATCGACGCACCCGATCCCGTCAACCCGAACGCCCTCCCCCGTCTGCTGGTGTTCGACGTGCCCTACGTCAACGCCAACTACATGGTCAGCTCGGGCATCGACATGCAGGCCAATGCGAACTTCCAGTTCGCCAACGGTGTCAAGTTCATCAGCCGTGTCGACGTGACCCGCGTGCTTCGCCTCGACCTCGTCACCCCGGCTGGCGTCACGCAGAAATATGCGGGTACGCTCGGGCCGTACGAACTGTCGTCGGGTGGTGGCACGCCGCGCATCCGTGGCAACTGGCAGAACACCGTCGAATTCGGCAATTTCTCGTTGACCTCCACGACCTATTATGTTGGTCGGATCAAGCAGGTGGCAGCTGATCGGATCGAGCCGGTCAACGGCGTCATCGATCTATCCTGCAAGAACACGCTGGTGCCCATCACCCCGGGCAGCGACGTGAGCAACCAGTGCTTCATCCGTCCGTTCATTTACACGGACCTGAACATGGGCGTGCGGGTCAATGACCAATTCCGCTTCTTCTTCAGTATCCAGAACCTGACCAATGCCCGCGCTCCGCTGGCGGCGGCAGCCTATACCAGCAATCCGAACTATCTGAGCAGCTGGCATTATGCGGGCTTGGTCGGCCGCAACTTCAGCGCTGGGGCGAACTTCAACTTCTGATCCTGACGATATGTGGGATGCGCATCGGGACGGAATGCCTCGCCGTCCCGATGCGTGTTGCCAGTTCTTAACCTTGCGGCGTCATAGGCGGCCCATGCAGTCGGAGCGTTCCATAGCCATGTGTCAGGAGTCGGAAGATCCGACCGCGCCGCCGAGCGAATTGTACCGACAGTCGCAGGTCATGCGAGCGATCGGAACGCCTTTCGTCGCCGATTTATTGGCCGCCGTGGACCGGCAGCTCGACAATGCCCCGCTCAGCGCCGCGTTGATCCGGTCCTGGGGCAGCACTGCCGCATCCTCTGCAATCGCCATGCGGGTCAACGCGGCGCTTCACGCGCTGGCCCGGCGCGGCGTCGAACCGCAGCTCGCCGCCCTCTATGCCGGGCGGCATAACCGCTTTGACGAAGCGGTCGCGCTGGCGCTGGCGAGTCATGACGAATTTCTGGTCGATTGGTTGCTGCGCGTTCCACAGACCAACGAGGTCGGCCGCGCCGCGGCCTTGTATGCCGCCCTCATGGTGCTGGCCGAGGAATATGGCCATGGGTTCGAGCTGTTCGAGATCGGGGCGAGCGCGGGATTGAACCTCAACCTGGCACGTTATGCTTATGACCTTGGGGGGCTGAAAACGGGCGAAGCGAACTCGACGGTGCGGATAGCCCCAGCGTGGCGTGGACCGACTCCGCCGGATGCCGTCGTGACCGTATGTGCCGCACGAGGCGTCGATCTTCACCCGCTCGACGCGAAAGATCCGGCAGCATGCGAGCGGCTCGCCTTCTTCGTCTTTGCCGACCAACCCGAGCGCGCAACGCGCCTAGAGCAGGCGCTGGACATCGCCCGTCGGCATCCCCCACGTCTGGATACGGGCGACGCGGCACGCTGGCTGGCGGCGCAAGTCGCAAAGCCCGGAACGGATCACCAGCACCGCGTCGCCCTGCATTCCATGGTGCTCCAATATCTGCGGCCGGAAGACCGGATGGCGATCGAGGCCACATTGCTGCGAGCCGGAGCAGCCGCGACAGCAGCTAGGCCCTTCGCCTGTATCGGTTTCGAATGGGACGATGCCCGCGAGCGCGTCGAACTCCGCCTGCGCTCCTGGCCGGACGGGCGCGACCGCGTGCTCGCCCATTGCCACCCCTATGGCGCCTGGATCGAGTGGCTGGCAGCCTGACCCATATTAAGGTTGATGAAGATCAATAAGCTTCATCCATATTTAACTTCGCGTGCTTAGCAATTGTCCGATGAAAGAGAGGGTTGACGTGATATCATGGCGATAAGGCAGTGCGCGGCGGTGATTACGATGTTTACAATATTGTATTTTGGGGCATCGGCCCTCGACTGGCCGCTGCCTGCCCCCGCCGCGATCGCAAATGCGTCACCAAACACCCCGTCCAGTGACCGTCAACAATCCATTGCTTTGATGGCCGCGACCGGCATTGATCGATGCCCATCTTCCCTGATCCGCCTTGCTGAGAGAAACGCATAATGTTCGCGAACATGAACATCCCCAAGAAGCTGGGTGTCTCGTTCCTGACCGTCAGCCTTTCGGCCGCGATCATGACGATCGTGTTTTTTGCCAATATCTGGGAAATTCGCGACGCGACCAAGCGCAACAATCATGCGCAGGAGGTCTATGCCAAGGCGCTGACCCTCGAAACCTCTATCCTGCGTGAAAACAGCCAGTTGCGCGGTTTTCTTGTCACGGCGGACAAAAGCTATCTCAAATCCTATGATGAGGCTCGTAAGGATTACGACGCCACGAGCCGCGAACTGACCGCGATGCTGACCGACCCGGCCGAGCTGGCCCTGGTCGCCAAATCCCATGCGGAGACGGCCAAGTGGCGGCGGAACTGGAGCGACCGGCTCACCCGCTGGGTCAAGGAAGGGCGGCGCGACGAAGCGCAGCAAGCGGTTCGGGACGCGGGCAAGGCCGTGCTGACCAGCGACATCGTGCTGCCGCTTCGGGCCATTCGCGACCAGGAAACCGCGGCCATCGCCAGCAATGCTGCCTCGCAGGAAAACGCCATCGGTACCGCCATCATCGCTCTGGTCCTCGGCGGGGTCATGCTGATCGGCGTCGTCGTGACTTTGCAGATGATCCTGAGCCGGAGCATCGCCCGGCCGATCACCACCCTGACCCGGCTGATGGGCGAACTGGCGCGTGGCCGCAACGACATCGATGTGCCGGGCAGCGAGCGGGGCGACGAACTGGGGGACATGGCGCGCGCCGTCGTCGTCTTCCGCGATGCCGCCAAGGCCAAGGTCAGCGACGACTACGAGCGCGAACAGGCGTTGCAGGCGATCGGCGCCGGCCTGCACAGCCTGTCGGAGGCCGATCTGACCGTCCGCCTCACCGACCTGCCGCCCTCCTTCCACCAGTTGGCGGCCGACTTTAACCGCGCCGTCCAGAATCTCTCCGGGCTGACCAGCGACGTGCGCGGCAGCGCTGGCGCCATCCGTGCGAATATCGAGGAAATCCGGCAGGCCACCGATCATTTGTCGGCACGAAGCGAGCAGCAGGCCGCAAGTCTGCGCGAAACTGCGGCGGCGGTGGGCGAGATCACCCAAGGCGTCCGCGAGGGCGCCGCCAGCGCCAGCGAAGCCAATCGCGCGGTGACAGAGGCGCGGGACGAGGCCGAAAAGGGCGGTCAGATCGTTGCCAAGTCGATTACCGCGATGAATGGCATCGACCAGGCCAGCCGCGAGATCGTCGACATCATCACCGTCATCGACGGCATTGCCTTCCAGACCAATCTCCTCGCGCTCAATGCGGGCGTCGAGGCGGCACGTGCCGGCGATGCGGGCAAGGGCTTTGCGGTCGTCGCCTCCGAAGTCCGCGCGCTGGCGCAACGTTCCGCCGACGCGGCATCCGACGTCAAGGCGCGCATCCTCTCAGCGATCGAGCACGTCCGGTCGGGGGTGGTGCTGGTCGACGAAACCGGCAATGCGCTTCAGCGGATCATCGGCAAGGTTTCGGATGTCACGACCGTCGTCGACGTGATCGCGCGCTCCTCCGAACAGCAGGCGCATAGTTTGAGCCAGGTCAATATCGCGATCGGCGAGATCGACTCGGTCACCCAGCAAAATGCCGCGATGGTCGAGGAATCGACCGCGGCGGCCAGCCTGCTCGCCCAGGAATGCGGGACGCTGATGGCATCGGTGATGCGCTTCAACGTCGACACGATCTCTACCTCGGGCTCGTCCGTGTCCGCCAGGCGCCATCGGACGGACGACTTCGGTCGCCCATCCGCGATCCGCGCGGCCTGATACCAGCGTGGCGTAGCAGGA
Source organism: Sphingomonas zeae (assembly GCF_014197135.1). Lineage (GTDB taxonomy): Bacteria > Pseudomonadota > Alphaproteobacteria > Sphingomonadales > Sphingomonadaceae > Sphingomonas > Sphingomonas zeae. Next base: position 1,628 of record NZ_JACIFA010000003.1, on the reverse strand, counting down.
GCTCCGAAATCGTGCGGCATCTGGCCTGAAGGTCCTCGAAAATGGGACGGGGTGCCGGCGAACCCCGCCGGGTTTGTCGAAGGCCTCACCTCCCGAGGGGAAGGGGCTATGACAAGCGGGACGACCCACAAGTTTTCACCTGGGGTCCGCGCCCGTGCGGGGCGGATGGTGCTGGACCATGAGAAGGATCACTCGTCGCGCTGGGCGGCGTTAGCGTCAACCGCGGCGAAAATCGGCTGCGCGAACCAGACGCTGCACGAGTGGGTAAAGAAAACGCAGGTCGATAGCGGCACGCGCGGCGGGGTGCAGAGCGACGTCGCCGAGCGGATGAAGGCGCTGGAGCGGGAGAACGGCGAACTGCGCCATGCCAACGAGATCCTGCGCAAGGCAAGCGCGTATTTTGCGATGGCGGCGCTCGACCGCTCGTTTCGGCGATGATCGCCTTCCTCGATGACCACCGGGAAACCTATCGGTCGAGCCGATCTGCCGGGTTCTGCCGATCGCCCCATCTGCCTATCATGCTCACACTGCCAGGAATATCGAGCCGACCAAGAGGTCGGCTCGAGCTCGGCGTGACGATGCGCTTGGGCCAGAGATGCGCCGTGTGTTCGAGGAGAACTTTCGCGCTTCCGGCGTGCGCAAGGTCTGGCGGCAGCTGCGGCGCGAAGGGGTCGACGTCGCCCGCCTTATGCGGGCGACGGGCCTGGCCGGCGTGATCCGTGGCAAGCCGGTTCGCACCACCGTCAGCGGCCGGACTATGTCGAGTAGGCGGCTTGGGCTTGAGTAGCTGACCGAGATGTTCAGCCGGATCACGCTCAGCCCAGCCATGCGCGATGGCAAAGCGATAGACGTGGCTGACATGCTGCTTGAGGCGGCGGCTGACGTCGAGCGCGCCGCGCATCTCAACCCGTCGCACCATCGCCAACACATCGGTCGGCGTGATGACACTGAGCGCGAGTTTGCCGAGGGTCGGAAAGGCATCACGCTCAAGCCGGGTCAGCAGCCTCGCAGCATGCCAGCATCAAGTGCATTGAGGCGGTGGCCATGCCATTTGCGCGCCGCCTCCTCGAAGGTCATCTGCGCCCTGGGCCTGTTCGACGCGCCCGGATCACCCCCCTCGCCCAGCACCACTTTGACCTTGGCGCGGCGCAGCCGCGCCTCCGCGAGTGAGACCGCCGGATAGGCACCAAAGCTCAAGAGCTTTTCCTTGCCGCCATAGCGATACTTCATCCGCCAGAGCTTGGAGCCGTTGGGGCGGACGAGAAGGTAGAGGCCTTCGCCGTCGGTGAGTTTATAGTCTTTTGCCCGCGTCGTCGCGTAGCGGACTTCGAGCTCCTTGAGGGCCATGGGGGTATCTCCTGCCGAGGCGGCGATGATACCCACGAAAATACCCCCAAAGGCAAATCGACGTCCTGGCATCGAGAGGCCTCGACTGAGACGCGATGAGAGCCGTTGAGCGAGAGCTAACTCACGAAAAAAGGGCACAAAAAAGCCGCCTCGGGGTATCCTGAGGCGGTTTGGTTGTTGGTGATATGGTTGCGGGGGCAGGATTTGAACCTGCGGCCTTCAGGTTATGAGCCTGACGAGCTACCGGGCTGCTCCACCCCGCGCCAATTCTGGAAGGTGTG
>NZ_JACIFA010000002.1 GCF_014197135.1 Sphingomonas zeae | reverse complement strand
TCGAACGGGTTCATCGACATCTTCACGTTCGCCAGATCGACGCCCGTCCCGTCCGCCTTCACACGCGGCTTCACATTGTAATCCAACACCCGCTTTACGGGCACGACGATCTTCATATCCAGTCTCTCAATCAGAAGCTGAAGCGGCCGCCAATCGACGCCACGAACGCACGGGCATCCTGTACCTGGCCCGAGGTCAGGATCGGCGTCTGCACCGCGGTCCCCGCATAGGCGGCGGTACGGCGGTCAATGCTGGCATTGGCGAAATCGATATAGCTGCCCGCTGCATCCAGCGTGAAGCGCGGCGTCAGCTTGTACGAACCGCCGATCGAATAATTCCAGCGGTTCGCATCGGGCACGCGCGCATCGCGATTGCCGTTCTGGGTAGGGGTAATGCCGCGCTGCACGCCCGCCCGCACGGTCAGGCGATCATTGGCCGCATAGTCGAAACCACCCGCCAGCGAGAAGCTGTTCTTGTAATTCTCCGGGATCGCGGTGTTGATCGGCGCGCCCAGCCGGATCGCATCGAAATCGGCCCAGGTGAAGCGCACGGCCTGCGCGTTCAGCGTCAGCTTGTCAGTGGCGCGGAAGCGGCCCGCCACGATGATCTGCGCAGGCGTGTAGAATTCCGCCGTTGCGCCATCGACCGTCCGGTTCTGACCGGCGAGCGGGCCGACCAGGCCGCCAACCTCCAGGCTGCCCTTCAGATTATGCTTGATCCGCGACTTGTAGCTGATGCCCACGGTCGCCCAGTCATTGTGCAACTGGACACCGGCGGTCCATCCCAGATCCCAGCCATCGCCCTTCAACCGCTGATACCCGTCGGGCAGCGCCGAGGACAGGTTGGGCAGTGCGTTACCCAGCTCGGCCTTGGTATATTCGACGTTCAGTGCACCGCCGACGCGCAGCCAGTCGAGCAGCGCGACGCCGACCGATGGCTGAATGTCGATCGTCCGCAACTCCGTCTTGAGCGCGCTGTAGCGTGCCCAGCTATTGGCGTCATATTCCGTGGTGAAGCTGTAGGGCGAGGTAACGGCCAGGCCGACCGCGACACGGTCGTTCAGCGGATAGGCAACCGCGCCAGAGGGTACGACGCCGCGATTGATCGGGTCGCTGGACACGCGATTGCCGCCGACGGGCTGGAAGGTCTGCACAGGTCCGCCCGGCAGCGTCGGGCGACGGATCAGCGTGCCGGTGTCGACCACATCGCCCTTGGGAAGGATCGCCGAGGCGCCGAGCACCGCTTCGCCGCGCTCCATGCCCGCAATCGCGGCCGGGTTCCACCAGAGCGAGGACGCGCCGGTATCGGCGCCCTCACCCGAAAAGGCGCGGCCCTGGCCACGGGTCGACTGTTCCTGAAGATAGAAGGCCTGGCCATGGGCCGCGCCCGCAAAGGCGAAGGAGGACGAAATGATGGCCGTGGCCAGCAGCGGCGCCTTGAAGGACTTGGTCATGAGCATACTCCCCGGAAATCTCTTTTGATTGGGCTAAGGGTCAGCGGATACGCGTCCAGGTCTGGGTCTTGCAGAGCGGTACGAAGACGCAGCCCCGCACCTTCAGCGTGTCCGCGCCCTCGGGCGTCAACTTCGCGCTATAGGTCTTGCCGTCCTCGGCATTATAGATGGTGCCGCCGCTCCAGGCCGCGCCATCCTGCGAAAAGCCCTGCAGGATCAGAAGGTTCTTAAGTGGGCGGTTGCGCAGCTTGGGATCGCGGTTGTTCTGGTCGGTCAGCGCGGGGTTGGTGCGCAGCTTTTCCGAGGTCAGGATGCGACCGCAGACGGAATTTCCGCACTTCTGGATTTCGACGACGCCGCCGCGCGTCTGGGTCTGCCAGCGGCCGACCACAGAGTCCGCATTCACGCCAGCCGCTGCAAGGGCCATGGCCGTCAGGGTCAACAACATCGCTTTTCTCCTCTCCATGCCCGCTCGATCGGGCCGAAACGCCGGTTTTCCCGGTCGCTCCCGAATTACCCTATACGTCCATCTTATGACGCATAGGACAACACCTGTTTTGCCTACGATGCCGGTTAACCACAATCAAGCGTAACCGGCATCGCGTCACCTCAAAACGCTTCCAATTCCAACGCCATGGTCGAGCGCTTACCCGATTTGATCGCCAGGAACGCCGCCGTCGCCTGCGGTAGGATACGGTCGAAGAAGAAGCCGGCGGTGGCGAGCTTGGCCTTGTAGAAGCCCGCCTCATCGATGCCCTCGGCCAACCGCTCGGTCGCGATCCGCGCCGATTTCAGGAAGCAGTGCCCCATACCGACCAGACCCAGCAGGCGCAGATAGTCGGTCGCGGCCGCACCCGCTTCCTCGGGGTCCTTCATCCCCTTTTGCGCGATCATGCCGGTGCTGAGCTGCAGCGCGCCGAACGCCTGCTGCATACCTGCCGCCCAGCCGGTGATGGCCTTGTCTTCGGACTTGGTCAGCGCCTCGACCTGCTCGGACACCGCATGGAAGAAGGGGCGCAGGTACCGGCCCATATGCGCGGGCATCTTGCGACCGACCAGGTCGAGCGCCTGGACGCCGTTGGTGCCCTCGTAGATCTGAGCGATGCGCGCGTCGCGGACGAACTGCTCGATGCCGTGATCGCGGATATAGCCGTGGCCGCCATGGACCTGCACCGCCATGTTCGCGGCGTCAAAGGCGAGGTCGGTGAACAAAGCCTTCACGACCGGGGTCATGAGCGCCACAAAGTCCGCCGCGCGCGACTTGTCGGCCGGGTCGATTGCATTCGCCTCGGCGTCCAGCCCGCGCGCCGCCCACTGGCCAAGCGCGCGGCAGCCTTCGGCATAAGCGCGCATGGTCATCAGCATCCGGCGTACGTCCGGGTGAACGATGATTGGATCGGCGGGCAGGTCGGGGCGGGCAGCCCCACCCAGAGCGCGGCCCTGCAAACGGTCCTTCGCATAGGCAACGGCCGACTGATAGGCGATCTCATTGATGCCCAAGCCCTGAATCCCGACCGAGACACGCTCGGTGTTCATCATGGTGAACATGGCGGCGAGGCCCTTGTTCAGCTCGCCCACGACCCAGCCCTTGGAGTCGTTGAACTCCAGCTGGCAGGTCGCCGACGCCTTCAGGCCCATCTTGTGTTCGATCGCCGCGACGCTGACGCCATTGGCCGGGCCGATCGAGCCGTCATCCTTGGGCAGATATTTGGGCACCAGGAACAGGCTGATCCCCTTCACCCCCTTGGGCGCATCTGGCGTACGCGCGAGGACGAGGTGGATGACATTGTCGGTCAGGTCATGGTCGCCCGCCGAGATGAAGATCTTGCCGCCGGTCAACCGATAGGAGCCGTCGCCTTGCGGCTCGGCGCGGGTGCGCAGCAGCCCCAGATCGGTGCCGCAATGCGCCTCGGTCAGGCACATCGTCCCCGACCATTCGCCCGAGATCATCTTGGGCAGATAGAAGCTCTTCAGATCCTCCGAGCCATGGCCCATCAGCGCGGTCGTCGCACCGTGGGTCAGGCCAGGATAGAGGCTGAACGACAGGTTGGTCGCGCAGATCATCTCCTCGACCAGCTTGTTCACCGCCTCGGGCAGCCCCTGCCCGCCATATTCGACCGGCGAAGCGAGCGCGGCCCAGCCGCCTTCGCAGAACTGGCTATAGGCTTCCTTGAAACCGGCGGGCGTGCGGACCACGCCGTTCTCCAGCTTGCAGCCTTCGATGTCGCCGGTGGCGTTGAGCGGCAGCAGGACGTCCTGCGTGACGCGCGCCGCTTCTTCCAGGATGGCGTCGTACAGCTCGGGACCGAATTCGTCCTGCCCCGCAACGGGGCCGAACTCGTCCTCCTTGAACAGCTCGTGGAGGACGAAACGCATGTCGCGCAACGGCGCGTTATAGACTTGCATGGGATTATCCTCTCCCGATCAGTTGCGCAGCGGCTTGCCGGTTTCGAGCATACGCTCGACCCGCGCCTGGGTCCGCGCATCCTTGACGCTTTCCATGAAGGCGGCGCGTTCCAGCTTGAGCAGCTGATCCTCGCTCACCTCGTCGATGATGTCGGCCTCACCGCCAGTGACGATGTTCGCCAGACGGCCCGCGACCACCACGTCGTACGGCGTGGCGACGCCCTTCTTGACGAAGTCGGCGACCGCGCCGTTGAAGGCGACGCGCCCGGCCGCGCCCGGCAGGCGGAAGACCGGCTTTTCAGGGGCCTGATAACCCTCGACCAGCGACAGCGCCTTCTGCTTGGCATCGGCCAGCAGGCGGTCGCGGTTCATGGTGATGCCGTCCCCTCCACGGAGATAACCCAGGTCCTTGGCGAGCGCCGCCGAACGCGACACCTGCGCGGTCGAGATGGTCTCGAACGCCTTCATGACCGCGGGCATTGGCCCCTTGGGCATCTTGGGCGACTTGGCGAGGCGGTCGATCAGCTCGCCGTTTCCTCCCCAACCGGGGACCAGACCGACGCCGGTCTCGACCAGCCCGATATAGCTCTCCGCATGGGCCTGGATCGCATCGGCATGGAGCAGAATCTCGCATCCGCCGCCCAGCGCCATGCCCGCAGGCGCCGCTACCACCGGGAAGGGCGCGTATTTCAGCGCCTTATAGGCCTGCTGCCCCGCGACGACCAGCTTGTCGACCTCGCCCCAGGCCGCGATGTTGACCGCGAACATGGCGAGGCCGAGGTTGGCACCGGCCGAGAAGTTGCTGCCCTCGTTATAGATGACCAGCGCCTTGTACTGGCTCTTCACCAGCGCGATGGTCTTTTGCAGCAGCGACAGGACCTGCTCGTCCAGTGCGTTCATCTTGCCGGTGAACTCGAACGCCACGACGCCGTCACCGACGTCCCAGGCCGAGGCCGAACCGTTCTTGAGCAGCGGCTCGGAACGCAGCTTGATGTCTTCGAGCAGCAGCACGCCCTCGGCACGGACGACATCGGCATAGTCGCCGCCCAGCGCCAGATACTGACGCTTGCCGTCGACCACGCGGTAGAAGGGACGATCACCCGCCGTCTCCAGCAACGCCGGGACGGGCTTGCCCTCGGCACGCAGCCGTTCGGCCAGCTTGCCCGGCCCCATGCGGTCGATCAGCTCGAACGGGCCGAACTTCCAGTTATAGCCCAGCTTCATCGCGTCATCGATCGCGACGATGTCGTCGGCCGCTTCCCCGACCAGGCCAGCGGCATAGGACAGCACCGGCCCCAGCACCGCCCAGGCATAGTCGCCGACCTTGCCCGGCGTCGCGACCAGCGCGGCCAGGTCCTTTTCGGCACGACCGGGCAGACGCTCGGGCTTACGCTCGGCGCGATACTCGCCGGTCTGCAGATCGATGGCCTGCTTGACCTTGGTCCCATCGGGCTTGCGGTCGAGGCGGTAGAAGCCGCCCTTGCCCTTGCGGCCCGTGAAACCCTCCGCGATCATCTTGTCGACCAGCGGCAGGGGGCGGATCGTGTCGAAATAGGCGTCGCCTTCGGGCAGAGTCGAGGCCAGCGACTTGGCGAGCAGCGGCATCAGGTCGATGCCGACCAGATCGATCAGCCCAAAAATGCCGGTCTTGGGCACGCCCATCGGACGGCCACCGATCTGGTCGGCCTCCTCGACGGTCAGCCCCTGGTCCATCGCCGCGTTGATCGCGACCGCCAGCCAATAGGTGCCGATACGGTTGGCGATGAAGCCCGGCGTATCCTTGGCGCGGACGATCCGCTTGCCCATGCGATGATCGACGAACTGCTCGACCTTGGCCGCGACACCGGCATCGGTGTGCTCGGACGTCACGATCTCGATCAGCCGCATATAGCGCGGCGGATTGAAGAAATGGGTGATGAGGAAGTCGTTCTTGAACTGCTCCGAGCGCCCCTCGACCAGATGGCCGAGCGGGATGGTCGAGGTGTTGGACGACACCGCCGTGCCGGGACGCTTCAATTCCTCCAGCTTGGCATAGAGCGACTGCTTGATGTCCAGCCGCTCGACCACCGCCTCGACGATCCAGTCGCATTCGGCGACGCGCGCCAGATGGTCCTCGATATTGCCCGTTTCCACCAGCTTGGCGGCGGCGGGCGACATGAAGGGGGCAGGCTCGGTCTTGAGCATCTTGGCGACCGCGCCCTTGGCGACGGCATCACGGTCGGCGCCTTCCTTGGGCACGATGTCGAGCAGCAGGACGGGCACACCGGCATTGGCGACCTGCGCCGCAATGCCAGCACCCATCACGCCTGCGCCGATCACGCAAACCTTGTTGATCGCATCAGCCATCATGCACGCTCCAGGACCGTGGCGATGCCCTGCCCGCCGCCGATGCACTGGGTGGCGAGCGCGTACTGGCCGCCATCGCGTGCCAACAGCGCCGCCGCCTTGCCGACGATGCGCGCACCGGTGGCGCCCAGCGGATGGCCGATCGCGATCGCGCCGCCATCCTTGTTGATCGTGTCTTCCTTCAGGCCCAGGTCACGGATGCAGGCGATCGCCTGGCTGGCGAACGCTTCGTTGATCTCGACCACATCCAGATCGCTGGCCGAGATACCCGCCCGCTCCAGCGCCTTCTTCGACGACCCGATCGGGCCGAGGCCCATCGTCTCGGGCTCGCAGCCGGAAATGCCGACCGACTTGATCCGGGCCAGAATCTTCAACCCATGCTTCTTGGCGAACTCTTCCGACGTGACCAGCACAGCGGACGCGCCGTCGGTCAGCGGCGAGGCCGTGCCCGCCGTCACGGTGCCGTCCTTGTCGAAAGCGGGCTTCAAACCGGCCAGCACGTCCTCGGTCGTGTCGGGGCGGATCAACCCGTCCTCGGCCACGTCGCCATTCTTGGTGTGGATCGGCACGATCTCGTCGGCCAGACGACCAGCGGTACGCGCGTCGGCCGCCTTCTTCTGGCTGGCGACCGCGAACTTCTCCTGCTCGGCGCGGGTAATCTGGTACTTCTGCGCGACATTCTCGGCGGTCTGGCCCATACCCATATAGGCGCCCGGCCGCGCGGCGGCGAGCTCAGGGTTGGGTAGCGGATTATAGCCGCCCATCGGCACGCGGCTCATCGACTCGATACCGGCGCAGATGAATGCTTCGCCCGCGCCGATCTGGATCTGGCCCATCGCGATGTGGATGGCCGACATGGACGATCCGCAGAAGCGGTTCACCGTCATGCCGCCGACCGACAGCGGCAGGTCCGCCAGCAGGCCAATGAGGCGTGCAACGTTCATGCCCTGCTCGCCCTCGGGGAAGGCGCAGCCCAGGATGATGTCCTCGATTTCCGACGCATCGACGCCGGTCCGCTCGATCAGCCCGCGAATCACCTGCGCGGTCAGATCATCGGGACGAACCCGTGCGAGCGCGCCCTTGCCAGCCTGGGTGAAGGGAGAGCGGGCATAGCCTGCGATCACGATGTTGGTCATCCAATCCTCTCTTTATGGGCTTGCGGCCTAACGTTAAGGTGCGTTACCTACCCTATACGTCAACACAATAAGCAACTCGACCGCAATCGACAACCGGGTATGGTCGAAAAAAGATATAGGAGAGCGACACGATGACGGCAGGAGCCATCGGGGAAACCACGACGGGCGGTGCACCGGGTCAGGCGACGGGACGCCCTCTGGTTTTCGAGCCGCGATTGCTGACCGACATGTTCGAGACCACGGTACGGCGCCATGGCTCTCGCCCCGCGGTCGACTTCATGGGTCGAATCACGCGCTATGACGAACTGGGCGCGATGGTCGACAAGGCCGCCGCTGGGCTCCAGGCGCTGGGGGTGAAGCCGGGATGCCGCGTCGCGCTCTGCCTGCCCAACATCATCTATTACCCGGTTCTCTACTTCGCGACGCTGAAGGCTGGGGGCATCGTCGTCAACGTCAACCCGCTCTATGTCGAGCGCGAGCTTTGCCACCTGCTGGAGGATTCGGGCGCGGAGATCATCGCGACCTGCGACATTCCCGACATCTATGGCCGCGTGTCCCATGCCGCCGAGAAGCTGGGCCTGCGCCATGTCATTTCCTGCCCGGTCGCCGACGCGCTGCCGACCGTGAAGGGCCTAGCCTATCGCCTGCTCAAGCGATCGATGATCGCTACGCCCGGTCCCTCACCCCGCCATCTGACCTTCGCGCAAATGATGAAGCGCGGGCGTGGCCTGACCCCGGTATCCGCCAAGCCCGATGATGTGGCCGTGCTTCAATATACCGGCGGCACCACCGGCAGCCCCAAGGCGGCGATGCTGTCGCACGCCAATCTCATCGCCAATGCCGACGCGATGGTCGTCCATACCGGCGGCGAGGAGACGATCGGCCAAGAGCGCATATTGGGGGTCCTTCCCCTCTTCCACGTATTCGCGCTGACGACCGTGCTCAGCTTCGCGGTCCGGGTCGGTGCGGAGATGATCCTGCTCCCCCGGTTTGAGCTGGACCAGGTGCTCAAGACCATCGCGCGCAGCAAGCCGACCTATTTCCCCGCCGTCCCCACCATCTACCATGCGATCGCGGGCGTGGCCGAGACGCGCAGGGTCGATCTGTCGGCGATCAAGGCGTGCATCTCGGGCGGTGCCCCCCTGCCCGCCGAGGTGCGCGTGGCATTCGAGAACACGACCGGCGCCAAGCTGGTCGAGGGCTATGGCCTGTCGGAGGCATCGCCGATCATCACCTGCAACCCGCTGATCGGCGAGAACAAGGGCGGATCGGCGGGCACCCCCTTCCCCGGCACGATCATCGAAATCCGCGACCGCGACAATCCCGACCGGCTGATGCCGCCGGGCGAGGTCGGCGAAATCTGCGCACGCGGACCGCAGGTCATGTCCGGCTATTGGCACAAGCCGACCGAAACCGAACAGGTCTTCATCCGCGGTGCGCTGCGCACCGGCGATGTCGGCTATCTGGACGAGGACGGCTATCTGTTCATCGTCGACCGGATCAAGGACGTGATCCTGTGCGGCGGCTATAACGTCTATCCGCGCATGATCGAGGAAGCGCTGTACGAGCACCCAGCGGTCGCCGAGGCGGTCGTCATCGGCATCCCCGACGCCTATCGCGGCCAGTCGCCCAAGGCGTTCGTCAAGCTCGCCGCCGACCATCATGCGACGCCCGAGGAACTGCGTGCCTTTTTACAGGACAAGGTCAGCAAGATCGAACTTCCCCGCGTGGTGGAAATCCGCGAAAGCCTGCCCAAGACCCTGATCGGCAAATTGTCGAAAAAGGAACTGGTCGAGGAAGAATTGGCGAAGGCGGCGGCGATGGCGGCGGCGCCTATGGGGGAATAGACGGTGGGGGATAACGAGGAGCTTCGCGGCATCCAGGATGTCGCGAACAGCCTGGGCGTCACGACGCGGACGCTGCGCTTCTATGAAGATCGCGGGCTGATCGAACCGCGCCGGATCGGCACCGCGCGGGTCTATTCCAAACGCGAGACAGGCCGGATGCAGTTGATCCTGCGCGGCAAGCGGCTGGGCTTCTCGCTGCGGGAGATCGAGGAATTCCTGCGGCTCTATGACGCCGATCCGCAGCATGTCGAACAGATGCGCGTGCTGGCCGAGCGTTGCCGCGAGCGGGTGGACGAACTTCGCCAGCAGATGAGCGCGCTGATCCAGACGGTCGACGAACTGGAAACGATCGAGCGCGAAGCGCGCGAACGGATCGCGAAAGCGGGGGCCTGACTTGATCCTCCCCGGCACGGGGAGGTGGCAGACCGCAGGTCTGACGGAGGGGGGCTTCACCAGGGGACGCCCTTTACTGCAATCCCCCCTCCACCATGCTGCGCATGGTCCCCCTCCCCGTTCCGGGGAGGATAACGTTTAAGTCCCCGTCGGGGCGCGCCAGCCCAGGCCGAGCGCCTTTTGCAGCGCCACATAGTCATTCGTCAGCCCGGCAACCGCCTGCGACAACGACTGGTCCGCGGCGACCCGTTGCCGCTCGGCGTCCAGCGTGTCGATCAGCGTCGCCGCTCCGGCCCGGTAACGCTGTTGCATCAGCACCGCCGAGCGATCCGCCGATGCCTTGGCCCGTGCCAGCGTCGCCACCGTATTGCGCCGCGCCCGGAAACGCGACAGCGAATCCTCCGCATCGCGCAGCGCCGCCAGCACGGCCCCGCGGTAGCGCGCCTCGGCCTCGTCACGCGCCCCCTCGGCCTGGCCGACCCGCGCATTGGCCCGCCCGAAGTTCAGCACATTCCACTGGAGCATTGGCGCGCCCAGCGTCACCAGATTGTCGAGATCGGTCAGCGCGTCGAGCGAGGTGCCGCCGATGCCAATGATCCCCATCAGGTTGAGGCGGGGGAACTTCGCCGCCTCCGCCACGCCGATCTTGGCGGTCTGCGCGGCCAGATTGCGCTCGGCGGCACGGATATCGGGGCGACGCTGGAGCAGCGTGGTCGGATCGCCCACCGCAACCTGCGCGGGTGGCAGCGGCACCGGCCCCACCTGGGTCAGGCGCTGGTCGAGCGTGCCCGGTGCCTCACCGATCAGGATGGCCAGCGCGTTGAGATAGGTCTCGACCGAGGAGGACAGCGGCAGGATCTGTGCATCGGTGCTCTCCACCTGGTTGCGCAGCCGCTCGACCTCCAGTTGCGAGGCGGTGCCGTTGGCGAAACGCTGCTCCGTCAGCTTCAACGTATCGCGCTGCATCCGCGATGCCTCGCGCGCCAGGATCAGCCGCTGTTGCGCATCGCGAAGCCCGACATAGGCCTGGGCGACATCGGCACTGAGCGACACCTGAGCGTCGGCGACATTGGCCTCCGCCGCCGCCGCGCTGGCGCGCGCCGCCTCGACGGTGCGGCGACGACCGCCGAACAGATCGATCTCCCAGCTGGCATCGAAGCCCAGGTTGAAGAAGTCGACACTGGTGCCGCCACCCGAACCACTGCCCGAACCGCCCGACGCGCCGCCATTGGCGCCGCCCTGCCCTTCCCCTTCCCTTTGACCGCCACCCAGGTCCAGTGCGGGCAGATCGGCGTGAAGATAAGTTGCACTGGCATTCGCATTGGGCGCCTGGTTGGCGCGCTCCAGCCGCAGCGAGGCGCGGGCCTGCTTCAACCGCGCCTGCGCCACCGCGACGTTGGGATTGGACGCCAGCGCCCGCTCCTCCAGCCAGGTCAGCATCGGATCGTTCAGCGTCGTCCACCAGTCAGCGACCGCAGGCGCGGTGGTCGCCAGCGTATTGTCGGCGCGCGCGAATCCGGCGGGCGGCGTCGCAGCCGAACCAATCGCCTTTGGCGGTCCGGCATAGTTCGGCCCGACAGTGCAGGCGCCCAGCAGGAGAAACGGGATCAGGGAGAGCTGCTTGCGCATCATGGTTCTCAATGCATCGCCACGGGGCCGCCCTTGGGCAGCGGGCGGAGGAACAGGACAAGCGGCATCACCATCAGGATGCCGACGCACAGGATGAAGAACAGGTCGTTATAGGTCATGACCAGCGCCTGTTGCTGGACGATATTGCCGATCATGCGATACCCCGCCTCGGTGCTGCCGAATTGCTGCGACAGACCGGACAGCCAGTCGTGCACCGCCTGGGAATTGGCCGATAACGATTCCTCAAGCCGGCGCTCATGGAGGAAGCTGCGCTGATCCTGCACCGTGGCAATTCCCGCCAGTGCGAACGATCCGCCCAGATTGCGCGCCGCGCTGAACAGCCCGGCCGCATCGCCCGCCTGCGACGGCGGAACGGACGAGATCGCTGCCTGGTTCAGGAACAACATGCCCAGGATCGTGCCGACGCCGCGCAGCAACTGGCTGTCGGTGAACGAGCTTCCGGTGGAATCGGCGGTCAGCACGGTATCGATGCCGGCGCTGAGTGCCATGATGCCCAGCCCCAGCCCGACCGCGATCCGGATGTCGACCTTTTTGATCAGGAACGGCGTGAAGGGCATCATGATGAGGCTGGGGATGCCGCTGAGCAGCACGACCTTGCCCGCCTGGAACGCATTATACCCCGCGATCGCCGCCAGGAACTGCGGGATCACATAGGAGGTGCCATAGAGCACCATGCCCAGCACGATACCCATGATGACCACGCTGCCGAACTGGCGATCCAGCAACAGCTTCAAGCGGATAACGGGGCGCGACGCCACGAACTGCCCGGCGAACAACAGCGCGAAGCCGATGATCGACACGATGGTCAGCTCGATGATCTCGCGCGATTCGAACCACTGCTCGCGCTGGCCTTCTTCCAGCACGACGGTCAGGCCGCCAAGGCCCAGAGCGAGGCCGGCGATGCCGAGCCAGTCCGCCTTCATCAGCTCCGACAGGTGCGGTTTTTGATGCGGCAGGCCGACGAGCAACAGGGTCACGAGCACCGCCCCGACCGGCAGATTGAGGAAGAAGGCGTAATGCCAGCTGATATTCTCGGTCAGCCAGCCGCCGATCAGCGGCCCCATGACGGGGCCGAGAATGGCGGTGACGCCGAAAAAGGCGGTGCCAATCGGCTGCTGCTCGCGCGGCAGGCGCGTTGCGATAATGGTCAGTGCTGTCGGGATCAGCGCGCCACCCGTGATGCCCTGCCCCGCGCGGCCGATGATCATCATCGTCAAATTGGTCGACACGCCGCACAACATCGAAAAGCCCGTGAACAGGATCGACGCGATGAGCAGAAAGGTGCGCAGGCCGAGCAGTCGCTCCAGCCAGGCCGATAGCGGAATAATGACGATCTCGGCGACCAGATAGGAGGTCGCGATCCACGTCCCCTCCGTACCGCTCGCACCGATCTCACCCTGAATGGTGGGTAGCGCGGAATTGACGATCGAGATGTCGAGCGTCGCCATCAACGCGCCGATGCTGCCCGCCGCGACCGCGAGCCATGCGGTCAGATCGGCCTTGGCTGGGGCGCCCCCCGCCGGGGCAGCCTTACTACCCTTGGCGGGGGCGCCCCTGGACGAGGCGGCGGCGGCGCTCACCGACCCTGCGCCCCCTGTCGCGCTTCGTTATGCTGTTCCTGCTGCTCGGCGATCCGCTTGAGCGCGCCCTTGGCGGAGCGGGTGTCAACGGTCACATCGACCGACATGCCCGGCACCAGCAGCGCGCGGGTCTGCGCATCGGCATCGACCGCGATGCGCACGGGGATGCGCTGCACGATCTTGGTGAAGTTCCCGGTCGCGTTCTGCGGCGGCAGCAGCGAGAATTGCGCGCCGGTGCCAGGCGCCACGCTTTCGACATGCCCCTTTATCTCGACGCCTGGCAGCGCATCGACATCGATCTTCACCGGCTGACCCGGGCGCATCAGGCCCATCTGCGTTTCCTTGAAGTTCGCGTTAATATAGAGCTGGCTGACCGGCACGATCGACATGGTCCGGGTGCCCGCCTGAAGGAACTGGCCGACGCGCACCGTCTTGTTGCCGACGCGCCCCGCGATCGACGCGCGGATAAGGGTCGAGCCCAGATTGACTTCGGCGGCATCCAGCTGCGCCCGGGCGGCCTGACCCTGCGAGCGGGCCTGCTGCACCTGGGCATCAAGCGTGCCGATGCGACGACGCGATGCGGCGAGTGCCGCAGAGGCGCTGGCGACGCGGGCATTGGCCTGGCGCGCCTGGTTCTGAAGCTGCGACAGACGCTCGCGGCTCTCCGCGCCCGAAGCGGCGAGCGGGGTATAGCGCGTCACTTCGGCCTGGGCGAAGGCGGCATCGCTCTGCGCCGCGCGAAGCTCGGCCTGCGCGCGATCGATGGCGGCCTGCTGCTCCTTGATCTGGGCCTGGACGCCCTCAGCATTGGCGCGGGCGACGCCGATCTGGGCCTCGATCTGCGCGGTCTGGGCGCGGTAATCGCGGGTGTCGATCTGAAGCAGCGGCTGGCCGGCCTGGACATTCTGGTTCTCGCCGACGAATACCTTGTCGACATAGCCGGAGACCTTGGGCGCGACGGTGACGGCATCCGCCTGAATGAAGGCGTCATTGGTCGCCTGCATATACTGGCCGACGCTCTTGTAGTTCGCATACCAGAACACGCCGCCGATCACGACCACCGCCGCGACGACCAGCAGGATGATGCGGATACGCCGCTTCTTGGCGGGCGATACGGGGGTCTTGTCCTCGGCCGCGCTGGCGTCTTCGCGCTCTGCGTCCTGCCCCTCATTCACTTGGTTTGCGTCGGCCACACCGGCCTCCCTGTCGATGGAATCAAAAATCACTGGATGGTGCATTTGCTCGCACTTGCACAATAAGGCAAGACCATTTATTGAGCCACCTCATATTATGATCGATCATGTTCAACTGGCGATACGCTATGGCCGCATCTATAGCCTGATGCATCGTGTGCTCGACCGGCGCATGGTGGCGGAAGGCGCGTCGCTGGCGCGGACCAAGATGCTGCATTACATTGCGAACAATGCGCCGGTCCGCGCGGCGGATGTCGCGGAATGGTTCGATCTCGCGCCCCGTACCGTGACCCAGGCGATCGACACGATGGAGCGCGACGCGCTGGTCATTCGTGTGCCCGATCTGGTCGACCGGCGCGCCAAGCGATTGGATATCACCGACAAGGGCCGCCAAGTCCTGCGCCAGACCGAGCCGCTTCGCCGCGAACTGATAGAACAGGCGTTCAGTCTGTTGACCGAGGAGGATTTTGGCGATTTTGCGCGCATCCTCGACCGGCTGGAGCTGGCCCTTGAAACGCGGGTCGAGACCGGGCCGGGAGCGGGCTCCATTGGTGGCCGCACGGGGGCGTGATCGTCGCCATGTGTTCAAGCAGAACCCCCTTTCCCATCTGATCGCGACTTCACGCGTTCGGTCGGACGCCCCCTGCTTTATCGTTCCTCGTGATAGAATGTCAGGGCGGGCGGCGGATCGTTGGGCCGCTTGCCGGTCGCAGTCAGATGCGCGGCGCGGACGGCAGCCCCCAGGCTTCCGGCACGGAACGGCTTGGCGATGCAGCCGATCACCAGCGGATGGCCGGCGCGCTCGGGGCAATTGCCGCTGAGGAAAACGCAAGGAATACCGCGATCGGCCAGCAGTTGCGCGGCGGTCACGCCGCTGTCGCCATCGGCCAGCTTCACGTCGCAAAGCGCCATATCGGGCCGCTCCGCATCGACCAGCGCCATGGCGGCGGCGACCGTGTCGGCAATGCCGATGACCCGGTGTCCATGCAGCGTCAGAGCATCCTCAACCAGCATCGCCACCAGTGCTTCATCCTCGATGATAAGGAGATTCAGCGGCGTCTCGTCGGTTGGCTCGTCAATGGGATGCGGGGCGAGTCCCGTGTGCGCCGCCGTCATGCGGCATGACCAAGATCAGGCACCCATCATCCTCATTCGTCAATGTCGCGCGCAATTGATGGCAAAGCCGCATAACCAGGCGATCACGGTCGATCAGATCGGCAATGCGTCCCCACCCGATCGCCTCAAACGAGATGCGCAGGATTTCGTTCCCCTGGGCGCCGCTCACAGCGAAGCTGATGCGCGGCACCCCTGCCCCTTCCACCATCAGCGCGTCCAGAAGCAGCGCAGCCGCGACCGCACGCTCGATCGGCACCGCCACCGGGCTGGCTACCGTAATGGGGGGAATGCCCGGATCGCCGCGCAACTGGGTGATCACGTCGCCGAATAGCGCGGGCAGGTCGACCAGTCCCGGATCGGCGGTCGCGTAAAGCGGCCGATGCGCGCTTGCCAGCACCTGCAGCCGCTCAGCCGCGCGCATCAGCGCCCCGCGCGTCTCGGGATCCCGAGCCTCGCGGCGCTCATGCGACACCAGGCCGATCGCGACCTGAAGCGCGTTGCGGACACGGTGGTTCAGCTCGGCCAGCAACCGTGCCTGGGTTTCGAGCCCACGCCGGAGCGCCTGCTCGATCCGCAACCGATGCTGCGCCAGCGCGGCATAATGGCATAGCAGCATCAGCAGTCGCTGTTCCTCCCCGTCAAAGGGCTCTGCCGCCCGCCGTCCGAAGCCCAGCGTGCCCAACACCTCGTCGCCATGGACCAGCGGCATACACAGATAGACGTCCACCCCCAACGACCGGACAAAGCCGGTCCGCGCCTCGTCACTGGTCTGGATATCGGTCAGGTGGAGCGTCCGACGCTCGCGCATCACCTGTCCGCAGGCGGAGGGGCCGACATCCAGGCCAGATGCCGACTGTCGCTCGGCCGGGGTCAGCCCACCAGAGGTTTCCAGCCGCACGGCGTCGCCATCGCGGCGAAAATGGAAGAACACATCGAGCCGCAGGTCTTTGCGAATCAGCGCGAACAGCGAATCGATCATCGCGCCGGGATCGTCGGCGGCCATCAGCTGGTCGGTCGCGGCCGCCACCAGCGACAGATAGCGCTGGCCATCGGCAGGACCGGCCGCAGCCGTTTCGATCGCTTCGCCCGGCAGCGGCAAAGGCGGTGATGAAGGTGGTGGGAGAGCCACGCAGCCACGATAACGCTACCTGGCCGCGGCTCCAAGGCTTTGTTTGGACAAATCCATCCGGGCGGGGGTCAATGCGGCCCCCGCCCGAAAAAAAGATTCAGCGCGCCATCACCGCCGACTGGTCGAGCGGTACGACCGGCAACCAGACACGGCTGGCATTCGCGCCGCCGCGCTCCAGCGTGATCGTCGCCTTTTTGTAATCGCTGGCCTTGGCCGTGAAGATGTTGGGCACGAAGGTCTGCGGGTTGCGGTCATAGAGCGGGAACAGGCTGGACTGGACCTGGATCATGATCCGGTGCCCCGGCTGGAACACATGGTTCACCGTCGGCAGGCGGAACTTATATTCCTGCACCTTGCCCGCCGGGATGGCGGTCGGGTTGGAGAAGCTGTTGCGATAGCGGCCGCGGAAGATATCGAGGCTGATCGGCAGCTCATAACCGCCCATCTTCGGATCGATCGCATCCTCGGGCGGGGCCACGTCGATGATCTTCACCACGAAATCGCCGTCGGTGCCGGTCGTGCGCGCGAACAGGTCGGCGATCGGCGCACCCGATACGCGCACCGCCTTTGTCAGGACAGGCCCGGTATAGGTCACGACGTCGGTGCGGCCATCGACATGACGCTGATCGCTGACCAGCCAGTCCCCCCAGCGGCCGTCATTGAAGTTCACCGGCCGCGAGAGGTGCGGCACCGGATTGGCCGGATCGGAGACATAGGCGTCCGTCCCGGCCCCCGGCTTGTCGAAGCTCAAGCCCTTGTCGTCCGCCAGATAGAGCGGGGTCAGCGGCGCGGCGCATCCGCTCTGGCAGGCGAGCGGCCACTGGGTCAGCTTGTCCCAATGGTTTTCACCGGTGTTGTAGATGGCGGCACTGGGCAGGTTCGCCGCCGGACCGTCCTTCAGATACTGGTTGAACAGCGGGAGGACCATGTCCTCGCGGAACTGCTTGGCGGTGTCGCCATTCCATTGGAACGCGCCCAGGCTGGTGCCGGTCCGGTTGATCTGGCTATGCCGCCACGGCCCCATCACCAGATAGTTGTTGCCCAGCTTGCCCTTGGCCTTCAACGCTTCCCAGGACGTGATCGCGCCGTACATGTCCTCCTGATCCCACAGCCCCTGTTCCCAGAGGGTGGGCACATTGGAGGGATTGGCCGCCAGCAGCTTGTCGAGCGCCTGACCCTGCCAGTAGAAGTCATAGGCCGGATGCTGGACGATCCGCTGCCAGAAGGGCAGCTGGTCGTAACCCGACTTCTTCGCCCAGTCGTTCGCCGAGCCGGTGCGGAAATTCTCGTAATCGTCATAGCCGCCACTCGACGGCGCCTTGCCCTCGCCCTTGTAGCCGGTCTGCGACCCGATCCAAGCGATGTTGGCGAGGCGGAACGCGCCGTAATGGAACCAGTCATCGCCCATCCAGCCGTCGATCATCGGGCTTTCGGGCGCTGCGACCTTCAGCGCGGGGTGTGGGTTCAGGAGCGCCATGACGACGGTGAACCCCTCGTAGGACGAACCGATCATGCCGACGCGGCCGTTGGACTGGGGCAGATTCGCCTTGTTCACCAGCCAGTCGATCGTGTCATAGGCATCGGTGGTGTGATCGACCTTGGTCGCGTTCAGCGGTCCGATGACGGGGCGGGTCACGACATAGTCGCCCTCCGAACCATATTTGCCGCGAATGTCCTGGTAGACACGAATATAGCCCGCCTTCACGAACTCCTCGTCCGCCAGCGGCAGCGCTTCGATCATTTTGGTGCTGTCAGACCGCTTGGCGCGGCCCGCCGCATTATAGGGCGTGCGGGTCAGCACGATCGGCGCGTTCACCGCACCTTTGGGGATCACGATGACGGTGTAGAGCTTTACGCCATCGCGCATCGGGATCATCACTTCCCGCTTGATATAGTCCCGCTCCGCCACATCGGTCGGCGGAGTGAAATGCGCCGGGATGTCACCGACCGTCGAGTCGGTCACGACCTTCACCGGCTGCTGGTCGGTGGGGCGCGCTTGTTGCGCAGTGGCGGGCGTCAGGATGGCGAGCGCGCTCGCAGCTAGCAGGAATTGGCGGAAATGCATCGAAAACGGACCCCCTCATGGATCAGTGGATGCCGTATCGTGCCGCGACATCGGGTCGGGAGCAACCGGCGGATTGATAAACGATACATAATATCATTCGGGGGCGAGCAGGCGTCCGTCATTGCCCCGCTTCCCTTTCGACGCATCGCCCCATAATATGGTCAGACAACAACGGGGTGAGGCCCCGCCATCCGGGGAGGAACCTACCGAGTGACGACCTTGAAGCGGCGCGGACCCGCCCATAGTGCCTTGGCGCGGGATATCGGTGTCGCCATCGTGACCGGGCGGATCGCGACCGGATCGACCCTGCCCGGCGAGGTGGAGATCGCCGAACAGCGCGGCATGTCGCGTTCGGTCGTGCGCGAGGCCCTTCGAATGCTGTCGGCCAAGGGGCTGGTGGTCAGCAAGCCCAAGGCGGGGACCCGGGTGCGCGAGCGGCTGGAATGGAACCTGCTCGACCCTGAACTGCTCGCCTGGATGTTCGAGGGCGAGCCGCCCGCCGGTTTCGTCACCAGCCTGTTCCAGCTCCGCCTGATCGTCGAGCCCGCCGCCGCCGAATTGGCCGCCGTCAAGCGCGACACACGCCAGCTCTCGCGCATGGGCGCCGCGCTGGAGGCGATGGGCGAACACGGACTCCATACTGAACAGGGCCGCGCCGCCGACCAGCTGTTCCACAATATCATCCTAGAAGCGACGGGCAACGAGCTGCTCATCAGCCTGTCGGGCAGCATCGGCGCGGCGGTCCGCTGGACCACGCTTTACAAACACCGCAGCGCCAAGCTCCCCCGCGACTCCATGCCCGAGCATCGCCAGCTCTTTGCCGCCATCGCGGACTCCGATGCGGCGGCGGCGCGCGCCGCGACAATCGTTCTGGTCGAACAGGCCCGAGAAGATACCGAACGCGCTCTGGCGCGGTGATCGCCCCATTCCGCTGTAGGAACGGACGATCTCTTGCCGCTCTCACGCCCCTGCGCGCCGCTTCCCTATGCTCGCATGCCACGCCATGGCGGCATGGCCGGCCACGTTGCGCATGTCCCGCAACGCGGCCAGATCGGCCTCGCGACGGAACAGCCGGTGCAGCCAGCCGCCCAGATCATGCGCCGCGATCTCGGCCTCGACGCTGGCGCGCCCAGCGGCGCGGCGCGCGGCCTCGATCACGGCAATCGGCTGGTTACTCTCCACCGCCTCGCCATAGCGGCGATTGGCGCTGATCCCGTCCTCGATCCGTCGGGGCAGCGGCGGACCGAAATCCGGCCGGAAGGCAAAGACCGCTAGCAGCGCGGCGATGCTGCCCACGATATTGTCGATGACCCTGGCCGAAGCGATGCCCACCCCCGGATGAAGCATGTCGGTGACCAACACGAACAGCATCGTCAGGAACATCACGAAGATCGTATAGTTGACCGAGCGCAGCGCCATGGTGATCGCAGTCAACGTCACCGCCGCCAGCGCGGGCACGATCGGTCCCCCGCCCAGCAAGGGCAAAGCATGTGCCATCAGGCCCCCGAGCAGGCTCCCCAGAATACGCTCCAGGCAGCGCGCCCACGTCACCCGCACGCCGCCCTGCAACACGACGATCACCGCCATCGCCGCCCAATAGGGATAGCCCAACCCGAACGTGGCCGCGGCATAGTAGACCATGACGAGGCCGCCGGCCTGGCGTAACCCCTGCTGGAGCATCGCCAGCGGCGAGCGTCCGCCCGTTCCGACGTCGCTTGGCGGTTCCGCAGGATCGACCTGAAGATTGCCGTCGCGGTCGGACAGCAGGGCCAGCGCGGACCCGAACGCCACGGCGCACCCCTGGAACGCATCCGCCGTCACTTTGGCCTGTACACCTCGCATCGTCGCGCGCGCCTGTGCCAGCGGAGTCTCGGTTGGGGACCATCGGCGCTGCGATGCGCACCAGTTCGCCACCGCGTCGCGGCAGGCGTCGGCCAGGGCACTACGCTCATCAATGGTTCCCCAGCGGTCGATACAGGCCTGGTCGAGCGCCAGGAGAGCGCCGAACATGGTCTCCGCCGCCGCCAGCTCACGCTGCGCCACCGTCGCGGGGCCGGGTTCGCCCTCGAACCGGACCAGCACTTCGCGGAACCGGTCGATCGCCAGGCGCACCGCACGGCGATGCTCGGCATGGTCGCTATGCCAGTGTTCGTCCCGGTGAGGATGATCGTGCAGCCCGGCGAGATAGTCGGCCATATCCAGCAACCGCGCGCTCACCGCCCGGCTCGCCCGACGCAGCGGGTCGAAGGCATCGATCCGCCAGAGAAGGGTAATCAGCACATAGCTCCATGCCGACCCCGCGAAAAACGCCGCCGACAGCCGGAACGCGGCGGCGAGGTCGTGAGGAAAGCCGATGGCGACCACCGCCACCACCGACGACAGCGTGCCCACCAGCCCGCCGAATTTCAGCCGCCCGGCGCCCAACGTCACCAGGAAGACGAGCAGCGGCCCGACGAGCATTCCCGAATGGGGAGCGATCGAAGCCGCCCAAGAGCCGACGAACGCGACCACCGACCCCCCGATCACGAAGATCGCCAGCAACCGACGCCGCAACCAGTCCGGCCCCGGCACGTCACACAGACAGGTCCAGAACGCGGCATAGACCGCCCAACCCCACTCACTGCGCCCCATCGCGATCGCAAGCACCAGCGGCAGCGCGACCGCGACCGCCCCGCGATAGCCTTCTGCGCGGTTAAGATGCTCCGGGACCAGGCTGAACGACCGCAGCTCCAATCGACGGCCGAGCAACCGGATCGCCCGGGTCAGCTCATATCGATCGCCCCGCCGCCCTTCGACACCGGCCCGGTTGGTCACGCGAATCTCCATCATTCACCGCCGCTGCGCTGTAGCAGCGATTGCGCGATCCTGATCCATGCGAAAAACAGGTGCGCGTGACCGGCGCCTTTCGGCCCGTCACCCGAGCCGTGTGCCGCTCCCACGGATGAGGACGCAAATGCCGATGTCCTGGGAAATCAGTCCACCGCCTCGAACACGAACGCAGCCCCTACATAATCCCCCTTGAGCGGCGCGCGCAGCCCCCGGTTCATCCAGTACGCCCCCGAAGCCTGCTCCGGCACGCCCGCCGGTCGCGCCGAGCCGTCGAGCATCCGCACCCGGTAAACCCTTGCCGGGTCGAGCCCCTGCGCGTGGATGGCGGCGGGATTGTCGCGCCACATCGAGGAATGCAGCATCTGGAACAGCACCGCCTGCCTTTTGTCCTGCCCGACATACATCGTCGCGGCCGTCGCATTGTCGCCGGTCGGCGATTCCAGGCGATAGAGCGCACCGCGTTGCACCGTCTCGCGGATGGTCTTGTACGCCGCCACCCATTTGCGTGCGGTGGCGAAATCCGCATCCCCCCATTTGTCCAGGTTCGCGCCGATCCCCAATCCGCCCTGCATCGACGACAGGAAGCGATAATCCAGGCTGGTGACGCGGGTGTTCGCCCAATTGGGGCTGTCCGTCACCCAAGCCATCATGACCGCGACCGGATAGGCGCGGGTGAAACCGTCCTGGATGGTCAGTCGGTCGGCGGGATCGGTATTGTCCGAGGGCCAGACCTCGTCGGTCAGTCCGATGATCCCCAGGTCGACGCGACCGCCGCCGCCCGAGCAGGACTCGATCTCCAGCTTCGGATGCCGCCGCCGGAGCTCGGACAGGATGTGATAGAGGTTGCGGACATATTCGACATAGACGCGCTGCTGGTCGGCGACCGGCATTTCCGGCCAGCCCGCTTCGGTCCAGTTGCGGTTATAATCCCATTTCAGAAAGGCGATATCGTTCTCACTGACCAGCTTGTCGAGCACGGCGAGCAGGTGATCGCGGACATCGGAACGCGCGAGATTGAGGACCAGCTGGTTCCGTCCCTCGGTCCGTGGCCGGTCGGGGAAATTCAGCACCCAGTCGGGATGCGCGCGGTAGAGGTCGCTGTCGACATTGACCATCTCCGGCTCGACCCACAGGCCGAAGTCCATGCCCAGCCCCTTCACCCGGTCGATCAGGGGTTTCAGGCCGTTGGGGAATTTGGTCGGGTTGACCGTCCAGTCGCCCAGTCCCGCCTTGTCGTTGTTGCGTGCGCCGAACCAGCCGTCATCGACCACGAAGCGTTCGACACCGATCTTCGCCGCCTTTTCGGCCAGCGCCATCTGCCCCGCCTCGGTCACGTCGAAAGCGGTCGCCTCCCAGCTATTGTAGAGGACCGGGCGCAGCCGGGCCTTGGTGCCATGCGGCAGGATGTTGGCGACCTCAAATTTATGGAAGGTGCGCGACGCGCCGCCCAGTCCGTCGCCCGAGTAACCAGCATAAAAGACCGGCGTGTCCAGCGTCTCGCCCGGCTTCAACGTCCAGGAAAAGTCGTAAGGGTTGTAGCCGCCAGCAATCCGCACCCGGCCCAGATTGTCCGATGCCACGCTGATGCGGAACGATCCCGACCAGGCAAGCGCGCCATACCAGACGGGGCCATGCTCCTCGCTGGTCAGCCCCTCCCGGCCGATCGCGAACCACGGATTGTTGCCGTGGCCCGTCGATCCGCGACGGCTCTCCAGCACGGTGGCGGCGGGCTCGATCGGCACCGTCTTCTGCGTCCATTCGGCGGCGTGGCGGCCGGTCAGATAATGGAGACGGTAATCGTCACCCACCGGCAGCGAAAAGACCGCTGCCGCCAGCTGGTCGACGCGCACCGGCTTCGCATCGCCGTTGCGCACTTTGGCGGAGCGCGCGATGATGCCGGTCGCCGGGTCGATGGTATAGGTCAGCGTGACGAACAGCGGGCGGCGAATGTCAGCCAGCTCGACGGTCAGCGTCTCACCACTGGCCTTATGGCTGCGATATTTCAGGACGAGGTCGCGATTGCCATCGGCGAACAGCGCCTTGACGCCCGGATCGTTGACCAGCCCCTCGCCCTGCCCGGGAAACTCCTGAAGCGTGACCGACCCGGCGGGATCAAAGCCGGACAGCTCGCCGGGTGCCTTCAGCACGATCGGGTCGCCCGTCTTGACCGGATCGCCGGAGATCAGCGGATCGCCCTCCGCCAGCGCCGATCCCCAATAGAGCGGCTGGAGATAGCCCTTCTCGTCCACCCCCATCGCACAGGTGACGCCGCCGCCATCGAGACGAAAGATCCTGGCCCCCGCGGGTGCCGTCACCTTCGCCGATATGGGCGCCGCCAACGCAGCCAGACCCACCCCTGCCAGAATAGCGTTCCGCCAGTACACCAGACCTCTCCCTGCAAACCTTTGCAATAAGTCTGACATGGCGCGGGGCTGCCATGCAAGCGCTTGTTGGCGTTCAGTCCGTCGTCAACGGCCAGAGGGTCTTGAGCGGGCGGCTCGCGTCGGCCAACGCTTCGACCGGCAGCACAGCGCCATCGGCGACCAGGGGCTTGCCCTGGACGAAGTCGCGCATTGCATTGACGCAGTCGATCGCGATCACCCGACCCTGTCGCAGATAGACGATCGAGAAGCTGCGAGCGTCCACGTCACCGCGCAGCACCGCCTGGTCGTGGCCGATCGACAGGCCGACCGTTTGCAGCTTCAGGTCATATTGGTTGGACCAGAACCAGGGTACGGCATGATAGGCGACGTCGCGTCCCATGATGGTCCGCGCGGCGACGGCGGCCTGATCATGCGCGTTCTGCACCGATTCCAGCCGGATCACCGCGCCGTCGGCGAAATCATTGGCATGGGCCGCGCAGTCGCCGATCGCATAGACATGCGGCAGGCTGGTACGGCCCTGCGCATCGATGGCGACGCCATTGTCGCCCGCCGCTCCGGCCGCGATCAGCGGGCCGACCGCGGGCACGATGCCGATCCCGACGATCGCCATCTGGCATGGCAGCAGCGTGCCATCGGCCATCCGGACGCCGCTGACGGTTCCATCCCCCTCGATACAGGCCACGCTCTCATTCAACCGCACCGTCACGCCATGCGCGCGATGTTCGGCCTCGTAGAAGCGCGACAGCGCCTCGCCCGCGACCCGCGCCAGCACGCGGTCCTGCGCCTCGACGATGGTGACCGCCTTGCCAAATTTCGTCAGCACGGCGGCGGCTTCCAGGCCGATATAGCCG
Organism: Sphingomonas zeae; assembly: GCF_014197135.1. GTDB lineage: Bacteria > Pseudomonadota > Alphaproteobacteria > Sphingomonadales > Sphingomonadaceae > Sphingomonas > Sphingomonas zeae. The sequence goes on along the minus strand of NZ_JACIFA010000002.1, from coordinate 449,529 downwards.
CCGCCGATGACCACCACCTCGCGCACCGCGGGCAGTTCGGCGATCAGGCGGTCGACATCGGCGCGGGTGCGGACGCCGTGCACGCCGGCCAGATCATGCCCCCCGCAGGTCAGCCGCCGGGCATGGCCCCCCGCCGCCCATATCAGCGTGCCATAATCGATCAGCGCACCTGCTTCCGTGGTCAGGCACCGCGCTTCGGCATCGACCGCGACGACCCGCTCCCCCAGCCGCAGCGTGATCGCGCGCTCGTCCCAGAAACGCTCGGGCCGGATCAGGATACGCTCGAACGGCTTGTCCCCGGCCAGATATTCCTTGGACAAGGGCGGGCGCTCATAGGGCAGATAGGCCTCCTCGCCGATCATCGCGATGGTGCCATCGAACCCCTCCTGGCGCAGCGTGATCGCGGCTTGCGCACCGGCATGGCCGGTGCCGACGATGACAATGTCGTAGGCGGTGGACGACGACTGGGGCGCGGCTGGATCGGTCATGCGCCCTCCCTATTCCGGATGCCCCCGCCTGTCACGATGGATGACAAAGCGTTGCAAGTGCGAAAGAGCGTCTTCAATCGCACCGCGCTTGCCGCTAGGGGAACTGCAAACCGCTTCAGGAGACACCATGAGCAAGCTGCACCTCGTGTTCGGCGGCCGCGTCAGCGACCCCCAGACCCTCGATTTTATCGATCCCGCCGCCCTGGAAGTGGTCGGCATCTTCCCTGACTATGCCAGCGCCGAAAAGGCCTGGCGCGCCGCCGCGCAGCGCACCGTTGACGATGCCGAGATGCGGTTCGTGGTGGTGCACCTGCACCGGCTGCTGGAGCCGACGCTCGATTGATGCCGGTTCCGGGCGAGGTCGGGGGCTTGCCTTCGACTTCGCTTGAGGGGAACGGGGGGCGGAAGTTCATCTCTGCCCCACACCACACACCTCGTTCACATCGAGCTAAGCCGAAGTGCGCGGGAAGACGGCTCGTGCTAGACGAAGTCTGGGCGTGGCTTTCGACTTCGCTCAGGCTGAACAAAGGGTGGGGATAAATTCCCAGCCGCCTCAGGCGTTACGATATCGCCACAACAGCAACGGCTTGGCAAAGATCAGCCCCGCGATGAACCCGCCGATATGGGCGGCGACCGCAATCGCGCCCATCCCCATCCCGGCATAGCCGAGCAGCAGCTGAATGCCGATCCACCCCGCCGCCAACCACAGGACATGGACGAATTCCGCCGATAGCCCGGCGATAGCTTTGGTCGCCCGCCGCCTGCCGAAGAGCAGCGCATAGGCTCCGACGATCGCCGAGATCGCGCCGCTCGCACCGATCATCGGCATGGGCGAGGCGGGATCGGGGAAATACTGCGCCATCGCCGCGGCATAGGCACCAACGACATACAGGACCGCAATACCCCGCGGCCCCAGCGCCCGCTCGGTCTGTGCACCGCAATAGACGAGCATCACCAGATTGAAGGCGATATGCGCGAACCCGCCATGGATCAGCGTCGCGCTCAACGGGGTTAGGAGCGTCGGCACCGCAAAGCCGAAATCGGGGGGCAGCGCCGCGCCTTCGAAGCGCAAGGGGATGAAGCCGCCCGCGACCGCCGCGTCCGGCACCATGCCGGTCACGATGAGGATCAGCGACACGACCGCCGTGACGACCGCGATGGCCGTCGTCGCCCGTGCCGCTGTCCAGTTCATGGGATCAGATGAACTCGATCTTGCTTACGACGTAATAACGGTCGCCCGACGGCACCGTCACCTCGACCTCTTCGTCCAGCTTACGCCCGATCAGCGCGCGGCCCAGCGGCGAATTATAGCTGATGCGGCCGGTCTTCGCGTCCGCCTCGGTCTGGCCGACGATCTGGTAGGTGACGGGCTTGTCGTCCTCGTCGAGCAGCGTGACGGTCGCGCCGAACACGACCTTGTCGCCCGACAAATCCTTGGGATCGATGATCTGAGCGCGGCTCAGCTTGTCCTCGATATCGGCGATCGACGCCTCGATCTGGCCCTGCCGCTCCTTGGCCGCATGATATTCGGCGTTTTCGGACAGGTCGCCATGGGCGCGCGCTTCCTCGATCGCGTCGACGATCTGCGGCCGTTCCTCTTTCAGACGCCGCAAGTCCTGGGTGAGCTTGTCATAGCCCTCCTGGAGCATCGGCATCTTTTCGACGGTCGCCATATTCCTAGTCCCCAATTCCATACGCATTCCCGGTACGGACCGCCCTCCCATAAGGGACGAGCGATCCGCCAGCACATCATGTTCTCATGTCGGGATCAGTTGTGCGAACGCGAATAGTAGGATTGCAGGGGACGTACTTCAAGACCACGGGTGCCGGATGCGGCAATCGCCTTCGCCGCCTCGATGCTGGCAGGCGCCGTGGTGAAGTACGGAATCTTCTGGCCCAACGCGGCTTCGCGGATCGGCTTGGAGTCCTTCAGGCTCTGCCACCCTTCCGTCGTGTTGAAGATCAGGGTGATGCCGCCGTCCTTGATCCGGTCGACGATATGCGGCCGCCCTTGTGCCACCTTGTTGATCTTCTCGACCGTCACGCCTGCGCGGTCGAGATAATCGGCGGTGCCCCCCGTAGCGACGATCGCAAAGCCCGCCTCCGCCAGCATCCGGGCGGCGGGAACGATCTGTTCCTTGTCGCTGTCCTTCACGCTGATGAAGACCGCGCCCTCGGTCGGCAGGACGGTGCCCGCCCCAAGCTGCGACTTGGCGAAGGCGGTGGTGAAGTCGGGGTCGATCCCCATAACCTCACCCGTCGACTTCATTTCGGGCGACAGCACCGGATCGACGCCGGGGAAGCGCGCGAAGGGGAAGACCGCTTCCTTGACCGCATAATAATCGATGTGACGGTCGATCTGCGGCAGGTCGGCCAGCTTTTCCCCCGCCATGACGCGCGCGGCGATCTTGGCGATGGGGGTGCCGATCGCCTTGGCGACGAAGGGCACGGTGCGGCTGGCGCGCGGGTTGACCTCGATCAGATAGACCAGCCCGTCCTTCACCGCGAACTGGATGTTCATCAGGCCGCGCACGTTCAGCCCGCGCGCCAGCGCCTCGGTCTGACGCTCGATCTCGGCGATGATCTCCGCCGACAGGCTGTAGGGCGGCAGCGAGCAAGCCGAGTCGCCCGAATGGACGCCCGCTTCCTCGATATGCTGGAGCACACCCGCCACGACGACCTGATCGCCGTCGCAGATCGCGTCCACGTCCACCTCGATCGCGTCGCGTAAGTACTGGTCGATCAGCACCGGCGCGTCGCCAGACACCTGCACCGCCGTCTGGATATAATCCTCCAGCTGTTGCGGCCCGTCGACGATCTCCATGGCGCGGCCGCCCAGCACGAAGCTGGGACGCATCAGCACCGGATAGCCGACCCGCTCGGCGACGATCAGCGCTTCCTCGCGGCTGCGGGCGATGCCGTTCTTGGGCTGGAGCAGCTTCAGGCTGTCGACCAGCGCGGCGAACTGCTCGCGGTCCTCGGCCAGGTCGATCGCGTCGGGGCTGGTGCCCAGGATCGGGATACCCGCTGATTCCAGCGCGCGGGCGAGGTTCAGCGGGGTCTGCCCGCCGAACTGCACGATCACGCCGACCAGCTCTCCTCGCGACTTCTCGACGTCGAGGATCGCCAGCACGTCCTCGGCGGTCAGCGGCTCGAAATACAGCCGGTCCGAGGTGTCGTAGTCGGTGCTGACCGTTTCCGGGTTGCAGTTGACCATGATCGTCTCATAGCCCGCATCGGCCAGCGCGAAGCAGGCGTGGCAGCAGCAATAGTCGAACTCGATGCCCTGCCCGATACGGTTCGGACCGCCGCCCAGGATGACGATCTTCTTCCGGTCGCTGGGCACCGCCTCATCCTCGGGCTCGCCGAAGGTCGGGGCTTCGTAGGTCGAGTACATATAGGGCGTCTTGGCGTCGAACTCGGCGGCGCAGGTGTCGATCCGCTTGAAGACGGGCCGCACGCCCAGCTTCTGGCGATGCTCGCGCACCTCCTGCTCGGTCACGCCGCCGGTCATCATCTTGACGACCTCGTGGATCAGGCCCGAACCGCGCGCGATGCCGCGATCCATGCCGCGCAGATTGGCCGACTGGAGCGCCAGATAGGCGAGCCGCTTGTCGGAGAAGCCCATCGCCTTGAGGCGGCGCATACCGGCCGCGTCCTGCGGCAGGCCATTCTGCATGACCTCGGCCTCGGCCGCGACGATCTCGGCGATCCGTTCCAGGAACCAGGGATCGTATTTGGCGATCGCATGAACCTCGGCGACGGTGAAGCCTTCGCGCAGCGCCTGCGCCGCGACCAGCAGCCGGTCGGGGGTCGCGCGCGCCAGCGCCGCCTCGATCTCGGCACGCGGGGCGCCGATCAGATGCTCGACGTCGTTGAAACCGCTCAGGCCCGTCTCCAGACCACGCAGCGCCTTCTGCATGGATTCGTGGATGTTGCGGCCGATGGCCATCACCTCGCCGACCGACTTCATCGCGGTCGACAGCACCGGCTCCGAACCCTTGAACTTCTCGAAGGCGAAGCGCGGGATTTTCGTGACGACGTAATCGATCGTCGGCTCGAACGAAGCCGGAGTTGCCCCCGTAATGTCGTTCTCGATCTCATCGAGCGTATAGCCGACCGCCAGCTTGGCCGCGACCTTGGCGATCGGGAAGCCGGTCGCCTTCGACGCCAGCGCCGAGGAGCGCGATACGCGCGGGTTCATCTCGATGACGATCAGGCGGCCGTCCTTCGGGTTGACCGCGAACTGCACGTTCGAGCCGCCCGTCTCCACGCCGATCTCACGCAACACCGCCAAGCTGGCGTTGCGCATGATCTGATATTCCTTGTCGGTCAGGGTCAGCGCGGGCGCGACGGTGATCGAGTCGCCGGTATGGACACCCATCGGATCGATATTCTCGATCGAGCAGATGATGATGGAGTTGTCGTTGCGGTCGCGCACGACCTCCATCTCATATTCCTTCCAACCGAGGAGCGATTCCTCGATCAGCACCTCGGTCGTCGGCGAGGCATCGAGCCCGGCGCGGACGATCGCGATGAACTCCTCGCGGTTATACGCGACGCCGCCGCCGGTGCCGCCCAGCGTGAAGCTGGGGCGGATGATCGCGGGCAGGCCGACCTTCTCCAGCCCCTCCAGCGCTTCCTTCTCGGAATGCGCGATGGCCGAGCGGGCCGACTCCAGCCCGATCTTCTCCATCGCGACCTTGAACTTCTGACGGTCCTCGGCCTTGTCGATCGCCTCGGCATCGGCGCCGATCATCTGGACGCCGAACTTCTCCAGCGTGCCGTCATGGAACAGCGCCAGCGCGGTGTTCAGCGCGGTCTGGCCGCCCATGGTCGGCAGGACCGCGTCGGGGCGCTCCTTCTCGATGATCTTGGCGACGACCGCGGGCGTGATCGGCTCGACATAGGTCGCGTCCGCCAGCTCAGGGTCCGTCATGATCGTCGCCGGGTTCGAATTGACCAGGACGATGCGATAGCCCTCTTCCTTCAGGGCCTTGATCGCCTGCGTGCCCGAATAGTCGAACTCGCACGCCTGACCGATGACGATCGGACCAGCGCCGATGACGAGGATGGAGGAGATGTCGGTGCGTTTTGGCATTGGGCGATGACCATTTAAAAGGAATGCAGGATAAGGGCTGTCGTCACAGTGCTAGGTGTCGGGAAACTGCTCACCCAGATAATCGTATCGATAGCCGCGAAGTGCGTCCGTCAGGCAGGCTCGGCTTTTTCCGTCGTCCGAGCGGACCTCCCCGGCAGGGCCAAGGATTTTATAGGTCGCGTAAGGAATTCGGCCCTTCCGCCTGCGGGAAACATGGGTCGTGACGACCCCACATTTTGCAGCGGCACGGGCGAATACCTTCGGAGTAAGAAATGGCACTCCCCCTGATTGCCCAGCACATCCAGCCAGCATGGCAGATGCGATCAAGACGAAGGAGGAAGCCGCGAACCTCATTTCCGAAGCGACCCCACGAACCGCTCGAACAGATAGAAGCTGTCCTGCGGCCCCGGCGAGGCTTCGGGGTGGTACTGGACCGAGAAGGCCGGGCGGTCGGTCAGTTCCAGACCCGCATTCGACCCGTCGAACAGCGACACATGCGTCTCGCGCGCGTTGGCGGGGAGCGTCTCGCGCTCGACCGCGAAGCCGTGGTTCATGCTGGTGATCTCGACCAAACCGTCCGCCAGGCGCTTGACCGGGTGGTTCGCGCCGCGATGGCCCTGGTGCATCTTGGTGGTCTTGGCGCCGACCGCCAGACCGAGCAACTGGTGGCCCAGACAGATGCCGAACAGCGGCTTGCCGGTGTCGAGCAGCTGGCGGATCACCGGCACCGCATATTCGCCCGTCGCCGCCGGATCGCCGGGGCCGTTGGACAGGAAGATGCCGTCCGGGTTCAGCGCCATCACATCCTCATAGGACGCGGTGGCGGGGACCACCGACACCTTCGCGCCGGCCTGAACCAGGTTGCGGAAGATGTTGTGCTTGCTGCCATAATCGATCGCGACGACGTGCGGGCGATCCGCGCCCTCGGCTCCGGCATAGCCGAAGCCCAGCCGCCACAACCCGCCCTCGCGCGTCTCGCCCCAGCCATAATGCAGCTCGGTCGACACGTCCTTGGCGAGGTCCATGCCCTCCAGCCCCGGCCAGGCGCGCGCCTTTTCGAGGAGTGCGGCGATGTCGAACTCGCCCGAAGCAGAATGCGCGATCACGCCGTTCGGCGCACCGCCAGCGCGGATGCGGCGGGTCAGCGCGCGGGTATCGATGCCCGCCAGGCCGATGCGGTTGTGCCGCGCCATCCACCCGGCGAGATTCTCCATCGCGCGGAAATTGGACGGGGCGGTCGGGTCCTCACGGACGATCATGCCCAGCGCGTGCGGCGCGTCCGCCTCGATATCGTCGGGGTTCGCGCCGACATTGCCGATATGCGGGAAGGTGAAGGTGATGATCTGCCCGGCGAAGGACGGGTCGGTCATGATCTCCTGATAGCCGGTCATCGCGGTGTGGAAGCACACCTCTCCGACGGCATCACCCTCGACGCCGAAACCGCGCCCCCACAACACGTCTCCGTTCGCCAGAACGAGAACACCCGTGGCGCCCTCAGGCTTTTCGGGCATGGCGAATGGCTTGGCGTCGGCCATGATCGGCGGGCACTCCTGCTTAAAATGTCTGCAATGTCGCTAAGTGGCGTCCGCTAGACCCCAAGCGCCGTCGCGTCAACCGGTTCACGGAAATGCTTCCATGGGCTATCCTCCCCGCCTTTCAGACAAGACGGACAAGACATGATTCGCGACGACATCAAGGCCGCGCAGGTGGCCGCCATGAAAGCGGGCGACAAGGAAAGCCGCGCGGCGATCAGCCTGATCCAGGCCGCCATCAAGAACCGCGACATCGAACTCCGCACCGGCCAGGCCCCCGCCGATGACGACATGGTCGTGATCGAAGTGCTGCAGAAGATGGTCAAGCAACGCCGCGAATCGATCGCCATGTACGAACAGGGCGGCCGTCAGGAACTCGCCGACGCCGAAAAGGCCGAGGTCGCGGTGATCGAGCGCTTCCTGCCGCAGACGCTGAGCGAGGATGAGACTAGGTCCGCGATCGAGGCGATCAAGGCGGAGATCGGGGCGAGCGGCATGAAGGACATGGGCCGGGTCATGGCCGAGCTGAAGGCGCGGCATGCGGCGGTGCTGGATATGAGCAAGGCGAGCGGGCTGGTGAAGGCTTCGCTGGCGTAGTTGCTGTTGGGGAGTGGGGCTGGTGGATCGTTCTGATCGCGAGCGTGGTCCCCTCCCCCAACCCCTCCCGCCTGCGGGAGGGGAGCTCGGCACGCCCGGTGGAGAGGGATGCCCTCCGCCAAGAGCGCATCCCCTCCCGCAAGCGGGAGGGGACCGAGGGGAGGGCTCCCGGCCTTTCCGCGAAGACCGCCCGACGAGGAAAGCGCGGGAACTGCGCCTCAATCCGACCGATGCCGAGCGGCGATTGTGGCGAGCCTTATCGAGACGCCAAGTCGCAGGCGTCCGCTTCAACCGGCAGGTCCCGGTCGGCCCGTACATCGCGGATTTCGCCGCCAGGTCGGAAAAGCTGATCGTCGAGGTTGATGGCGGACAACATGACGAACGCGCTGCCTATGACGAAGCCCGAACCCGCTACCTCGAAGCGCAGGGCTGGCGCGTCATCCGCTTCTGGAACAACGACGTCCTGCGCAATTTGGAAGGCGTCGTCCACACTATCGAGCGAACACTCGCGGAGAAGCCCTCCCCTCAATCCCCTCCCGCCTGCGGGAGGGGAAGCGCTTTAGGCAACGGCAATCCTGATTAACTCCCCTCCCGCAGGCGGGAGGGGCTGGGGGGAGGGAAAGCCCCGCACGTTCGAGAGCCGCGAAACCACCCCAGACCCTTGCCAAAACACCCCTTCCCCGCTACACATTATAATCGCGAGGACGCCATGAGCCTGACCCCGCAATTCCTTGACGAGCTTCGCGCTCGCACCAGTCTGTCGGCGTTGATCGGCAAGACGGTGAAGCTGCAAAAGGCGGGGCGGGAATATAAGGGCTGCTGCCCTTTCCATAACGAAAAGACGCCCAGCTTCTACGTCAACGACGACAAGGGCTTTTACCATTGCTTCGGCTGTTCGGCGCATGGCGATGCCATTCGCTGGATGACCGATCAGCGTGGCCTGCCCTTCATCGACGCGGTCAAGGAACTGGCGCAGGTCGCCGGGCTCGACATGCCCGAGCAGGACCGCCGCGCCGCGCAGAAGGCGGAGCGCGCCAAGGGGCTGCACGATGCGATGGCCGATGCCGCGTCGTGGTTTTCCGAGCAACTGGGCGGCCTGTCGGGCGGCGACGCGCGCGAACTGCTGACCCGCCGCCGGGTCACGCCGGAGACGGCGCGCGCCTTCGGCCTGGGCTTCGCGCCTGACAGTCGGGGTAAGCTCAAGGCGGCGCTCAAGGACTATGGCGACCCGGCGCTGATCGAGTGCGGGCTGCTGATCAAGGTCGACGGAAAAGACCCGTATGACCGTTTCCGCGGCCGGGTGATGATCCCGATCCGCGACGCGCGCGGGCGGGTGATCGCGTTCGGCGGACGGATCATCGGCGAGGGCGAGCCGAAATATCTCAACTCGCCCGACACCCCGCTCTTCGACAAGGGCCGCACGCTCTACAATCTCGACCGTGCCGCGCCCGCCGTGCGCAAGTCCGGCCGCGTGCTGGTGGTCGAAGGTTATATGGACGTGATCGCCCTCGCCCAGGCCGGGATCGAGGAAGCGGTCGCGCCGCTCGGCACCGCGCTGACCGAGCATCAGCTGGAACGGCTATGGCGTATGGTCGACGTGCCCACGCTCTGCTTCGACGGCGATGCGGCGGGGCAGAAGGCCGCGATCCGCGCCGCCCACCGCGCGCTGCCGTTGCTCCAGCCGGGCAAGAGCCTGTCCTTCGTCACCCTGCCGCAAGGCCAGGACCCCGACGATCTGGTCCAGGAAAAGGGCGCGGCCGGGTTCGAGGCGGTGCTGACCCGCGCGACGCCGCTCAGCGATCTGCTCTGGCAGTCGGAGATCGCGCAGGCGCAGACCGACACGCCCGAGGGCCGCGCCGCGCTGAAACAGCGGCTGGAGGAACTGGCGCAGCAGATCCCGCACAAGGATCTGGCCTACGAGTATAAGCGCGCGATGATGTCGCGCTATTTCGACATCTTCGGCATCCGCCGGGTCAATGCGGCGGCGGTGCATCAGGCGGTGGCCGAGGCCAATCGCCATGTCGGGCGCGGCGTCGAATACAGCCTGAAGCGCGCGGTGCTGCTCGGCCTCATGCGCTATCCACATGTCCTGTGCCGCTATATGGACGAGATCAGCCGGTTGGACATGGGCGACCGCTATCTCAACGACTGGCGGCATCACCTGCTCGACGCGGCGGTCAACGACCCGCATCTGTCGCGGAAAGACGCGGCCGAGGCGGAAAGCCTGATCGAACAGATCATGGCGACCACCGACGTTCACCCGATCGACGCGCGCGACTATACCCGCGACCTGGCGTTCAGCTTCTTCAGCAAGGCCAGCGACCCGGCCATCGCGGTCCGCGACCTGGAAAAGATCATCGAGGTCATGCTGGAAGAGAGCGAGACGCGTGCCAATCGCGAACGCGCGGTGCAGGCGTTCCAGAGCGACATGACCGAGGACCGCTTCGCCGAGCAGACGCGATGCCATGCGGCGCACGCGCACTCGCGCGACGAGCTGTATCGGTGGCTGGAGGCGGCACGCGATCTGGCGGACAAGCAAGCCGGGGAGGCCGCTTGATCCCGGCACCCCCGCGCCCCATATCCGGGGCATATTGGGCGACCCACGCCCACACTGGAAAATTACGCATGGCCCCCTCACCCGCTTGCATGAACGGCGAGCGGTGTGACAGAGGCCGGGCACGGAACCCTGAGGGCATTTGATGGCGAAGGCGAATATGGCGGCGGATACGACCGATACCACGGAAACGGGCGATGCGCCGCTGATCGACCTGAACGAAGCGTCGATCAAGAAGTTGATCGCCCGCGCCAAGAAGCGCGGCTACATCACCTATGACCAGCTGAACGAAGCGCTGCCGCAGGACCAGATGTCCTCCGACCAGCTCGAGGATATCATGGCCGCCCTCAACGAGATGGGCGTCAATATCGTCGAGAATGAGGAGCAGGGCGAGGACGGCGAGTCCGAGGAAGAGGCCGACGACGCCGATGCCACGGATACCGATGGTGATTCCGGCCCCCAGCCCGAGGCCAAGAAGAAGGAAACCGTTGATCGCACCGACGATCCGGTCCGCATGTACCTGCGCGAGATGGGTGCGGTCGAACTGCTGAGCCGTGAGGGCGAGATCGCCATCGCCAAGCGGATCGAGGCGGGTCGCGACACGATGATCCTGGGGCTGTGCGAAAGCCCGATCACCTTCAACGCGATCATCGACTGGTCGACCGCGCTCAACGAAGGCACGATGCAGCTGCGCGAGATCCTCGATCTCGACGCCATGCTGTCCAAGGACGCCGGCCCGGAAAATCTGGGCGAGGAGGACGAGGACGACAATGGCGAGATCAGCGCCAAGAACGCCGGTCCTCAGTTCAAGGAAGAAGAAGAGCCCGAGGAACCCTCGGTCGATGACGAGGATGGCGAAGGCGGCGAACGCCGTGGCCCACGCGCCGAGGACGAGGAAGAGGACAACACCCTTAGCCTCGCCCAGATGGAGGAGACTCTCAAGCCGCAAGCGCTGGAGAAGTTCGCCAACATCACCAGCATCTACAAGAAGTTCTCGAAGATCCAGCAGCAGCGCCTGGAGTCCATGGCACTGGGCGGCGAGCTGTCGGCGGCCGAGGAGCGCAAGTACCACAAGCTGCGCGAAGAGCTGACCGCCGAGGTCGAGAGCGTCCAGTTCCATAATGCCAAGATCGAGTTCCTGGTCGATCAGCTCTATGCCTATAACCGCCGCCTGACCGCGCTGGGCGGTCAGATGCTGCGCCTGGCCGAGCGGCACAAGGTCAACCGCAAGGACTTCCTCGACCGCTATCTGGGTCACGAGCTGGACGAGAACTGGCTGGATACGGTTCGCGGCGTCGACAAGAAGTGGGGCAACTTCGCCACCAACGAAGCCGCCACCGTTGACCGCATCCGCAGCGAGATCGCCGAGATTTCGCAGCAGACCGGCATGGCGCTGACCGAATTCCGCCGCATCGTGAACATGGTGCAGAAGGGCGAGCGCGAGGCGCGCATCGCCAAGAAGGAAATGGTCGAGGCGAACCTGCGCCTCGTCATCTCGATCGCCAAGAAATACACCAATCGCGGCCTGCAGTTCCTGGACCTGATCCAGGAAGGCAATATCGGTCTGATGAAGGCGGTCGATAAGTTCGAATATCGCCGCGGCTACAAATTCTCGACCTATGCGACCTGGTGGATTCGTCAGGCGATCACCCGCTCGATCGCCGACCAGGCGCGGACCATCCGCATCCCGGTCCACATGATCGAGACGATCAACAAGCTGGTCCGCACCAGCCGCCAGTTCCTGCACGAGCAGGGCCGCGAGCCGACCCCGGAAGAGATGGCCGAGCGCCTCTCCATGCCGCTGGAGAAGGTGCGCAAGGTGATGAAGATCGCCAAGGAGCCGATCTCCCTCGAAACGCCGATCGGCGACGAGGAAGACAGCCATCTGGGCGACTTCATCGAGGACAAGAACGCGGTCATCCCGGTGGACGCGGCGATCCAGGCGAATTTGAAGGAAACGGTCACCCGTGTTCTCGCCTCGCTGACGCCGCGCGAAGAGCGCGTGCTGCGCATGCGCTTCGGCATCGGCATGAACACCGACCACACGCTGGAAGAGGTCGGCCAGCAGTTCAGCGTGACCCGCGAACGCATCCGCCAGATCGAAGCCAAGGCGCTCCGCAAGCTGAAGCACCCCAGCCGCAGCCGCAAGATGCGCAGCTTCCTCGACCAGTAAGGTCTGGGTCTGGGTTTATGAAAAGGGCCGCCGGTCGAAGGATCGGCGGCCCTTTTCCATTGTCCTAGAGGTGCGTCGTCAGCAGCCTAGCCGGTCGAGCCTTGCCGGTGACGGGGATCGGCTTGACCATGGGACAGATCGACAGTGGAATATGGTCCTGCGCCAGCTTTAGGCATAGTGCGGCTTTCAGCTTGGCCTGTGACGCCACGCCCATGTCATGCGCCTCCGCCATCGTGGTCTGGAGGAAGTCCATCCCCAGCTCGGTCCACTTGGCCACCGCAGGATGCTCGGCCATCGCTCGTCCGAAGGCCTGTCGATCTTCGGCGGTCAAAGGGGCCATGTGATGGATTTGCTTATAGCCGACGCCTGACTGAAAAAATGCCGTCAGTTCACGGATTTCGCCGTCGTTCAGGCGAGCTGCATAGAAGCGCAGCACGCGGTCATGGGCCATCCGTAGATTTTGCTGCCAGACGATGTCGAAAGCCGCCGCCAGGTCCGCCTTGGCCAAGGTCTGACTTCGCGGAGGGAGGCGAGCGAAACGCGCAGCAAATGCGTTTTTCGCAGTGGAACGCCAAAAGCCTTCCATCTTGGCCTCGTTGTCAGAACCCATACCGCGGACCAGCGGCTCGGCGAGACGGAGCCGGTCGGGCGTAACGGGCTGGTCCGCTGGCAGCGGCGATATTGGCGACGTATCAACCGGAATCTGCCACCGGAAGCTCATGACCGACGTTGTGGCAGCGATCGCCTGCCCCGCGACATCACGCGCCGGTCGAAAATGCGCGCGCTGGGTTAGGATCGTACAGGTTCGCGCATCGAGCAGGGGATGGCTGCTGCTGTTCGTGACATGACACCCCGTAACCATGCCACTCGCATCGACATCGAGTTGGACCGACACCCGCCCCTCTTCTCCGGCACGCATGGACGCAGGCGGATAGTCATCTGGATGCACCCAGTCCGTCACCGTTCCATCGGGCACGGGCGGGGTGGCGACCGTTTGAGCTGCCGACGGCAGTGCCAGCAAGAATGAAGAGGCAACCCCCATGACAACCGAGCGCATCGCTTCACCCCCCGCGGAATGTCAGACACGGACCTTAGCATCCGGCCGTAACGGCGCACTGACCATCGGGTGACATCGCGGTCAGATACTCGCCCCCCTCCACAAGACGGGGAGAAGGCGGTAATCGGGGCGCCATGAAGTATGCGTTGCCGTTTCTCGCCCTGCTGACCGCCGCCGCTCCGGCGAACCAGAATGTCCCCCGCCCCGGCTATGTCCGGGTGCAGCTCAATACGTCAGAGGGGCCGATCGTCGTGGCGCTCGACACGCGCCATGCGCCCGCGACGAGCAAGAACTTCCTCGCCTATGTCGATGACGGCCGGTTCGACGGCACCAGCTTCTATCGCGCGGCTCGCGACAAGCGCGACCCCAAAAAGGGCTTCGTCCAAGGCGGCATACGCACCGATGCGCGCCGCATCCTGCCCCCCTTCCCGCTGGAGACAACGGCCAGGACCGGGATCAAGCATCTCGACGCGACCATTTCGATGGCGCGGGGAACGACGCCGTCCTCGGCGGGCGGCAATTTCTTCATCACCGTCGGCCCGACGCCCGGCATGGACGCGCGACCCGGCTATGACGGCTATGCCGCGTTCGGGCGGATCGTCGCGGGCATGGACACGGTGAAGAAGATCCTCGCCAAGCCCTCGGGCGGCGGACAGGACGCGATGAAGGGGCAGATGATCCTGAAACCCGTCACGCTGATCTCCGCCAAGCGACTGGACGGCAAGCCGCAGCCGACCAAGGAGCCCCGCATGTGGCTGTATAATTTCGGGGGTTGAGCACCACCCGCCGTCCGGCCTGAGCGAAGTCGGAAGCCAAGGGATTGCCTATCCGATTGACGTCCGGCCCGCTTCTGCTTGCTGTTGGGGCGTGGCCTTCGGAACGGACGTAGGCGGGAGTACGCCAAAGAAAAAGGGCAGCGGCACCGCTTGGTGCCACCGCCCCTTCCCTATCGAACCGCTAGAGGGTCCGCCGCGCCGATTACTCGGCGGCTGCGGTGCCCTTGGCCGGACGCGTGTCGCGACGCTCTGCGATACGCGCCGACTTGCCGGTGCGGCCACGCAGATAGTACAGCTTCGCTCGACGCACTGCGCCCTTGCGGACGACATCGATCGAGTCGACGTTCGGCGAGTAGAGCGGGAAGACGCGCTCCACGCCCTCACCGAAGGAGATCTTGCGGACGGTGAACGACGAGCCCATGCCCTTGTTCGAGCGGGCGATGCAGACGCCCTCATAGAACTGGACGCGGGTACGCTCGCCTTCGACGACCTTCACACCGACCTTCAGCGTATCGCCGGGGCGGAATTCGGGGATCTTCTTCGTCTCGTTGAACTTGGCGATCTGCTCAGCTTCGATCTGCTGGATCACGTTCATGATGCATTCCTCAATCGTCGCCGCGCGCCAGAGGGCGACCGACCCGAACGCCCTCATGACGTTCCCAAAGGTCCGGCCGCCTTGACCGTGTATCCTCGCAAGCCCTAGCATGACGCCAGGCCGCGATTTTCGCATGATCCCCCGATCGCAGCACTTCAGGGATCGTGCGCCCTTCCCACTCCGCAGGTCGGGCATATTGCGGATATTCGAGGAGGCCGCTTTCGAAGCTTTCCTCGACTCCACTGGAAGCCGCGCCCATTACGCCGGGAAGCAACCGAACGCAAGCGTCGAGCAGCACGAGCGCCCCCATCTCGCCGCCCGACAGGATATAGTCGCCGATCGACACCTGCTCGATGCCGCGCGCCTCGAACAGGCGCTCGTCGAAACCCTCGAAGCGGCCGCACAGCACGGTGACGCCCGGCCCCGCCGCCAGTTCGCGGACGCGTGGCTGGGTGAGTGGGCGCCCGCGCGGCGTCATGGCCAGCACGGGTCGGTCGTCGGCGACCGAGTCCACCGCCGCCGCCAGCACATCGGCGCGCAGCACCATGCCCGCGCCGCCGCCTGCGGGCGTATCGTCGACCGAACGATGCTTGTCGGTCGCGAAGTCGCGGATCTGAACGGCTTCCAGCGCCCAGCGATCCTCGCGCAGCGCCCGCCCCGCCAGCGAATGGCCCAGGGGTCCGGGAAACATCTCCGGGTAGAGCGTCAATATCGTCGCGCGAAAGGTCACAGCGTCCAGTTCTCGATGGTCAGGCCGGGGATGTCGACAAAGTCGGCCTCGTTATTGGTGATGACGGTGCCGCCCAGACTGAGCGCATGGGCAGCGAGCAGCCGGTCGAACCGTCCCCGCCGAAAAGGAAGGGTCGCATAGCAGCGCGCCGCTGCTTCGTCGAACGGAAGGATCGGCATCTGCTTGGCGAGTTGCTCCAACTGGCGCTCCAGAGGCGGTTTGCCGTGGCGGACACCCAGAGCCAGCTCAGCAAAAACGATGCTGGAGAGACCGATCTCACCTACTGGCGTTGCCGATACGCGGTCGAGCAACGCCGGATATTCACCCGCAAACAGGAATATGCAGCAGTTGGTGTCGATCAGATAACGCACCGGCCTACGCGTCCTTTCCGTTCAGCAGGTGCCATGGCCGCTCAGGATCGTCGAACTCACGCTCATCCCGTTCGATCGGTTTCAGCCACGGCATCGACCCGGCGATACCCGTCAGGTCGATCGTCTTGCGCAGCGCTTGCACGGGCTCGAACACATAGCGCCCTTGCTCTTCCCGAAGCGTCATCTCGGTTCCTTCCACCAGCCCCAGCGCTGCGGGCAAACGCAGCGCCAGCGAATTGCCCGAGCGGAAGACTTTCGCCTGATAGTCCTTGCCCATATCACCTCCGTATATACGCCGTGTATATACATGGTCCTTGGAGAAACGCCAAGGAACGTTGCGAGCGCTCGCGCTTTGCCCCGCCATGGACGATTGCATCATCATCGGCGCGGGGCCGGCGGGACTGACAGCGGCGATCTATCTCGCCCGCTATCACCTGCGTATCCATATGTTCGATAGCGGGGCGAGCCGTGCCGCGATGATCCCGTGCACGCATAATCATGCCGGTTTCCCGGAAGGGATCAGTGGCAAGGCGCTGCTCGCCCGGATGCATGACCAAGCGCAGCGCTATGGCGCACATTGCACGCCGCACCGGGTCACGGCGATCCGGCCCGACGATGGGCATTTCCGGGTCCTGACCGATGAAGGCGCGTACCCCACCCGCACCGTTCTGCTGGCGACGGGCGTGGTCAATCATCGGCCCAGGCACCTGTTGCCCGAGGTGCACGATCCGGCGCTGGAGCGCGGCCTCATCCGCTATTGCCCGGTCTGTGACGGCTATGAGGTTACCGACAAGCGCGTCGGCGTGATCGGCACCAGCGACCATGGCATGCGCGAGGCGCTGTTTCTGCGCGGCTTTACCCGCGACGTGACGCTGATTGCCCCCGATGCCGGGCATGATCTCGATCCCGAATGCGCGAAGGCCTTGGACGATGCGGGGGTGAAGCGCGTCGATGGCCCCTGCGGCGGCTGGGCGATCGAAGGGGATCGGATCGCGCTCGATACGGCAAGCGGGCGGATGGACTTTGACAGCGTCTATCCGGCGATGGGCTCCCGCATCCGGTCCGAACTGGCGGTATCGGCGGGTGCGAAGGCCGATCCGAGCGGTTGCCTGGAGGTGGACGACCACCAGCGGACCTCAGTTCCCGGCCTGTTCGCGGCGGGTGATGTGGTGAAGGGGCTGGATCAGATCAGCCACGCCATGGGCGAGGCAGGCGTCGCGGCCACGACGATCCGCAACTTGTTGAACGCGCAACGCCCGATCAGGCGATGAAAGCGCGCTCCACGATCAGGCGGTCCTGATTCCATTCGGGCACGGCCTGTGCATTCATCGGCACCATGAAGCGGCGGCCATCGGGGCGTTCGATCTCGAGCACGTCGCCCGCGCCGAAATTCTCGATCAGCGCGATATGGCCCAGTTCCTCGCCGTCACTGGCGATCGCGGACAGGCCAATAATGTCGGCATGATAATATTCGCCGTCCTCCAGCGGAGGCAGGGCAGAGCGCGCCACCGTCAGTTCCGTACCACGCAGCGCCTCGGCGGCGTTACGGTCAGTGACTTCGGCGAAACGCGCGATGACGCCGTTCGAGCCTTCGCGCGTCGATTTCAGCGTCAGCGCGCCGTCATTGAACGAGCGATAGTCCGACAGATCGTCGGCAAAGACCTTCAACCGGACCTCGCCCGCAATGCCGTGCGCGCCGACGATCACCGCCAGCGTGACGCGCGGCTCACCCTTGGGGCGATTCGCCGTCTCCATCGGGGGTGTCGTCGCCGCCTTCGACAGGCTCGGGGGCGGAGACGCCTTGGTTGGTCGCGTCGTCATGATCGTCAGGTGCGGTCCGGGGATCGGGTTCGGTCGGTGGGGTCATGCGCTTTCTCCTAAGCCATTGGCTTTGGAAAACGCACGACCCCGTATCCGGTGCCTTGCGCTGGCCCGATCGCGATCGACCGGGGCAGCGCAGAGCCGAAAGCCGATTAGGCTTCGGCGGTTTCTTCGGCCGGAGCGTTGGCGGCTTCCTGAGCGGCCTTCAGCTTCTCGGCACGCTCTTCAGCGCGCTCGGTGGCCTTTTCGCCGGGCTTCGCCTTGTTCGGGTTGTTGCGCGCGGCGCGCTCACGGACACCGGCGGCGTCCAGGAAGCGGGCGACGCGGTCGGTCGGCTGCGCGCCATTGGCCAGCCAGTGCTTCGCGCGCTCGGCGTCGAGCTGCACGCGCTGATCATTGTCCTTGGCGAGGAGCGGGTTGTAGTTGCCGATCTTCTCGATGAACTTGCCGTCGCGCGGCGCACGGGCGTCGGCCACCACGATGCGGTAGTAAGGGCGCTTCTTCGAGCCACCACGCGACAGACGAATGCTGAGAGCCATATTTCAGTCCTTGAGTTAACACGTTCGAATTCACCGGCATTCCGTCCGGCGCGGGGGTTATTTCTTCTTCAGGAGATTCTCGAAGCCGGGCGGCAGCTTGGGCATGCCCTCGGGCAGCTTGCCGCCGCCCGCACCCATGCCGCCGATGCCCGGCAGGCCGCCACCACCGCCCGCCTTGTTGAGCATATCGCCCATCTGCGGACCGCCCAGGGCGTTGCCCAGGCCGCCAAGGCCGCCCTTGCCGAGCATCGACATCATGCCCTTGATGCCGCCCATCTTCTTGATCTTCTTCATCGCCGTGGACATTTCCTGATGCATCTTCAGGAGCTTGTTCACGTCCTGCACCGTAGTGCCCGAACCCTTGGCGATGCGGATCTTGCGCTTGGCGTTGACCAGCTCGGGCTTGGTGCGCTCCTTGGGCGTCATCGAGGTGATGATCGCGTCCATGCGGAGCAGGATTTTGTCGCCGCCGGCATCGTTCAGCGCGTTCTGCGCCTTCTTCATGCCCGGCATCATGCCCGCCAGCGCGCCGAGGCCGCCCATGCGGCGCATCTGCTGAAGCTGGCCGCGCAGGTCGTTCATGTCGAACTGACCCTTGGCCATCTTCATGGCCATGCGCTCGGCGTCTTCCTGCTGGATCGTCTCGGCGGCGCGCTCGACCAACGACACGACGTCGCCCATGCCGAGGATGCGGCCCGCGACACGCTCCGGGTGGAAGGCTTCCAGCGCGTCCATCTTTTCGCCGACACCGGCGAACTTGATGGGCTTGCCAGTAACGGCACGCATCGACAGCGCCGCACCACCGCGCGCATCGCCGTCCATACGGGTCAGCACCACGCCGGTCAGCGGCACCTGCTCGGAGAAGCTGGTCGCGACGTTCACCGCGTCCTGGCCGGTCAGCGAGTCGACGACGAGCAGGATTTCCTGAGGCTGGGCGATTTCCGCCACCGCCTTCATCTCGTCCATCAGCGCCTGGTCGACGTGCAGACGACCGGCGGTGTCGAGCATCAGGACGTCATAGCCCTGGAGCTTGGCGGCCTGCAGCGCGCGCCGCGCGATCTCGACCGGCTGCTGACCCTGGATGATCGGCAGGGTCGCGACCTCGACCTGGGTGCCCAGCGTCGCCAACTGCTCCTGCGCGGCAGGGCGATTGACGTCGAGCGACGCCATCAGCACCTTCTTGCGCTCGCGACCCATCGCGCCGCCCGACAGCCGCTTGGCGATCTTGGCGGTGGTCGTGGTCTTGCCCGAGCCCTGAAGGCCGACCATCATCACGACCGCGGGCGGCGTCACGTCGAGCAGAAGCTCGCTGGCATCCGCGCCCAGCATCGCGATCAGCGCGTCATGGACGATCTTGACGACCTGCTGGCCTGGCGTGATCGAGCGCAGGACGTTCTGACCAATCGCCTGTTCGGTCACCTTGTCGACGAAATCGCGCGCCACGGGCAGCGCGACGTCGGCCTCCAACAGCGCCACGCGCACTTCGCGCATCGCGGTACGGACATCCGCCTCGGTCAGCGCGCCACGGCCGCGGAGGCGGTCGAAAACGCCGCCAAGCCGATCACTCAAGCTGTCGAACATCGCCTCACCTCGTTAAAACCTGACCCGAAGTCCGGTCCACAAACCCATGCCGCATCGCCAAACGCAAAAGCGCCGGCGGGCGAAACCTCGCCGGCCAGCGTGCACCCTTGGGCGCTTCACTTTCACATTCCGAAACGGAACCTGGGTGGGCTCTTATGGGAAAATGCCGACGGACGCAAGTCTGGCGCGGTCGGACGCGGCGTTAACCCATTGTACACCCCTGCCATGCGACCGCTAGGCCATGTCCGCGTCGCGTCACATCGTCGCCAAAACCTCTGCGTCCGCCAGCTTTTCGGGCGCGGCGGTGGCGGGCGGCGTCCTGTTGCTGGCCGCCGCGATCGTCCTGATCCAGCTGGGGATGGACCAGTCTGCCAAGATGCTGCTGTCGGCGACCGCTATTGCCGCGACCCTCGTCTATTGGCGATTGCCCGCCTTGTCCGCCCGCTCCCCCGATGCCGAGCAGATCGATCCGCTGACCGGGCTTACGAACCGGCGGTACTTCCATGATGCGGGACAGGGCATGATCGAAAGCGTGCGGCGGCGCCATCGCGGCATCGCGCTGATGCTCGTCGATATAGACCGTTTTCGCGCCATCGCCGGGTCGTTGGGGCATGAAACGGGCGACCTGCTGCTCCGCCACGTCGCCAAGACCATTCGCGACGAGGCACCGTCCGATGCGATCGTCGCGCGGTTCGAGGGCGATTGCTTCGGCTGCCTCATCCCCTTCGATCCGCGCGGGCGCGACCGGGTCGAGCGGCTGGCCGAACGGCTGGCCATCCGCCTCGGCCAGCCGGTTCGCCTGGCCGAACAGGAACTCACGCCCCGCGCCGCCATCGCGCTGACCCGCATCGACGACGGTACCGCGACGATCGACCGGCTGGTCCGCCAGGCCGACCTCGCACTGATCGCCGCCAAGGCGCGTAATGACGGCAAGCCGCTCTGGTTCGTGCCCGCGATGGAAGAGGCCATGGCGGAGCGTAACGCCATCATCACCGATCTTCGCGCGGCCCTGGCGCAGGGGGATATTCAGCCCCGGTTCGAGGCGCAGGTCGATCTGGGCACGGCGCGGCTGACCGGGTTTGAGGTGTCGGGGCATTGGGAGCATCCCAGCTTGGGCACGATGACCGCCGAGCGCTTCATGCCGGTCGCCGAGGCTTGCGGCCTATCGGGCGAGGTGTCGCTGTCGCTGATGCGACAGGCGATGGCGGCGGCGCGCGACTGGGACCCGTCGATCACGCTGTCGATCCCGCTGGCGGCATCTCAGTTCCAGGATGCCTGGCTGGCGCAAAAGATCATCAAGACACTGACCGAATGCGGCTTTCCGGCCCACCGGTTGGAAATCGAGATTACCGAGAATGCGCTGTTCGCCAATCTCGCGCTGGCGCAGTCGATCGTCATCAGCTTGAAGAATCAGGGCATTGCGCTGGCACTCGACGCGTTCGGACGTGGCTATTCCAGCCTTGCGCACCTGCGTGCCCTTCCCTTCGACCGGGTGCGGATCGATCCTAACTTCATCCGCAACATGGCCTCCGATCCCGATTGCTGCGCGATCGTCACTGCCATCGTCCATCTGGGTGACAGCCTGCATCTGCCAGTCGCAGCCAAGGGCGTGCGAGACCTGGATATCGAGATGCGGTTGCGCGACATTGGCTGCTCGCATGGTCAGGGCGCGCTCTATGGCCCGCCCCTCGACTTGGCGCAGGTTCGTCAGATGCTGGCCGAAAAACGCCTGCTGGCGGGCACGACGGCCAGCGCGCCTACCAGCCCGCGCCTGGCCGGCTGAGATAGAGGCGCTCCTCCTCGGTCGTGGCGCGCCCCAGCGCCGCGTTGCGGCTGGGGTAACGACCATAAAGCCGGATGACGTCGCGGTGATCGCGCGCGAAGGCCAGATTGTCCTCCCGCCCCAATTCAGTGAACTTGGCGACGCTCAGATCCTGCATTGCTCGCGATTCCGCGTGCATTAGAGGCAGATAGACGAACGCCAGACGCTCGGGCGGATAATGATGCTCCCACCCCGCATCGATCGCGGAGAGGCACAGGTCCAGCGCCAGCGGATCGGCGGCGAAGGCCTGTGCGGAGCCCCGATGCAGGTTGCGCGAAAACTGGTCGAGCAGCAGGATAGCGGCGAGCAGCGTGTCGGGATCGTCGCGCCACCCCGCCGCCTCCGTCGCCAGCACCTGGTCACGCAGCGTGCCAAAACGCTCGGCGATCACGCGGTCGAGGGCCTCGTCCCTGGCGAAATGCTTTTCCGGGGCCAGCGAAAACCAGAAGTCGAGAACGTCCTGCGTCTGCGCGTGGACTATTCGTTCATCCATCCCTAGATCGGCGGTCATGTCGTCCCTCCCTCGGCCCGAGATTATCAGCCTGGGCTGCCGCCTGAATATCGCCGAAAGCGAAACGATCCGCACGCTTGTCGGCGAGGGCGGGGACATGGTCGTCGTCAACAGCTGCGCCGTCACCAACGAAGCGGTCAAACAGACCCGCGCCGCGATCCGCCGCGCGGCCAGGGCGCGACCCGATGCGCAGATCATCGTGACCGGCTGTGCGGCGCAGATCGACCCCGCTAGCTTTGCCGCCATGCCCGAGGTCGCCCGCGTACTGGGCAATGCCGACAAGCTGCGCGCGGAAAGCTGGACCTCGGCCGAGCCGATGCTGGTCGCCGATCTGTCACGGGTGGTGGAAACCGCGCCACATCTTGCCTCCGCCTTTGCTGGCCATGCACGCGCCTTTGTCGAGGTGCAGAATGGCTGCGATCACGCCTGCACCTTCTGCATCATCCCAACCGGGCGCGGACCAAGCCGTTCGGTGCCCGCCGGGCTGGTGATCGAGCGAATCGCGCGCGCGGTCGAACTGGGGCATCAAGAGGTGGTCCTGACCGGCGTCGACCTGACCAGCTATGGCCACGACCTGCCCGGACAGCCGACGCTCGGCCTTCTGATCGAGCGTATCCTGACCCATGTTCCTGCCCTGCCCCGGCTGCGGCTGTCGTCGCTCGACTCGATCGAGATCGACGACCGGTTGTTCGAACTGGTGACGGGCGAGGCGCGGGTAATGCCGCACCTGCATCTCTCGCTCCAGGCGGGCAACGACCTGATCCTCAAGCGGATGAAACGCCGCCACAGCCGCGCCCAATCGGTGGCGATCGTCGAGCGCCTGCTGACCGCGCGGCCGGAGATCGCGATCGGCGCCGACCTGATCGCGGGCTTCCCGACCGAGGATGAGGCGATGGCGGCGGACACGCTGGCGCTGATCGACGATTGCCGGATCGTTCACGCGCATATTTTCCCCTATTCGGCGCGCGACGGCACGCCTGCCGCGCGGATGCCGCAGGTGCCCCACCCGCTGCGCCGCGAACGGGCTGCATTGCTCCGCGAAGCCGCAGCCCGCCGCCGCCGCGACTGGCTGGCCGCCCAGATCGGGCAGACCCGCGACGTGCTGGTCGAACGGCCGGGCACGCGCGGCCACGCGCCCGACTTCGCGGACATTCACTTTTCCCCCGCCATCGAACCGGGCAGCATCGCCCGCGTTCGGGTTACGGCGGCGACCGAAACCCATCTGATCGGACAATTGGCATGAGTTCTTCCTCCTCCTGGCACGAAAAGCTGCTCGGCGGTTTCCGTCGTACCTCGGACCGGTTGGTCGGCAATCTGGCGGGGCTCGGCACCGCGCGGCTCGACGACGACACGCTGGACGAGATCGAGGAAGCGCTGATCGCCTCGGACCTCGGCCCCGAAACGGCGGGCCATATCCGCACCCGGCTGGCCGAGGGCAGCTTCGAGCGGAACATGGAGGATCTGGGCATCCGCCTGGTCGTCGCCGAGGAGGTGGAGAAAGCGCTGGCCAAGGTCGCCACGCCGCTGGAGATCGACGCCTTTCCCCGGCCGCAGGTGATCCTGGTCATCGGCGTCAACGGATCGGGCAAGACGACGACCATCGCCAAGCTGGCGCATCTGTTCATGGAGCAGGATTACGGCGTGATGCTGGCGGCGGGCGACACCTTCCGCGCCGCCGCGATCGGCCAGCTCGCCACCTGGGCCGAGCGGGTCGGCGTGCCGATCGTGTCGGGCAAGGAAGGCGGCGACGCGGCGGGCATCGTCTATGAAGCCGTAAAACAGGCGACCGCGACCGGCATCGACGTGCTGATCGTCGACACCGCCGGACGCCTCCAGAACAAGCGCGAGCTGATGGACGAACTGTCCAAGATCCGCCGCGTGCTCGGCCGCCTGAACCCTGAGGCGCCGCATGACATCCTGCTGGTGCTCGACGCCACCACCGGCCAGAATGCGCTCAACCAGATCGAGGTGTTCAAGGACGTCGCAGGCGTCACCGGTCTGGTCATGACCAAACTGGACGGCACCGCGCGCGGCGGCGTGCTGGTCGCGGCGGCGGAGAAATACGGCTTGCCGATCCATGCCATCGGTGTCGGCGAGGGCATGACCGACCTGCGCCCCTTCGACGCCAATGAGGTCAGCCGGATCATCGCCGGTATCGAGGGAGGCCGCAAGTGAACGCCCCCAAGAAGGAAGCTAGCGCCGGTTTGAAGGCCGGAATCGAGTACGGCCCGCTCGTCCTGTTCTTCGCGGTCAATTTCCTGGCGCCGCTGGGGCCGCTGACCCGCGTGCTGGTCGCGACCGGCGTCTTCATGGCGGCGACCGTGGTGTCGATGATCGTCAGCAAGGTGAAACTGGGCCGCATCTCGCCGATGCTCTGGATGTCGGGCGCGCTGGTCGTCGTGTTCGGCGGCCTGACCCTGTATTTCCATGACGAGCGCTTCATCAAGATGAAGCCGACGATCGTCTACGCCATGTTCTCGGCGATGCTGTTCTTCGGCCTCGTCACCGGGCGACCGCTGATCCAGATGGTGCTGGGCAGCGTCTATTCGGGCCTGACGCCCGAGGGCTGGCGCAAGCTGACCCGCAACTGGGCGCTCTTCTTCGCCTTCATGGCGGTGCTGAACGAAGCGGTGTGGCGCAATTCGACCTGGGATTTCTGGGTCGGGTTCAAACTTTGGGGCGCGATGCCGCTGACCATCGGCTTTGCCATCGCCAACATCCCGATGCTGTTGAAGCACGGGCTGAACGCGGAGACCGCGAAGGTCGACGAACCGCCCGTGGAGTAATTATCCTCCCCGGCACGGGGAGGGGAACCATGCGCAGCATGGTGGAGGGGGCGTGCGGCTAGATTCGCCCTATGTGGAAGCCCCCCTCCGTCAGCGCTTCGCGCTGCCACCTCCCCGTCCCGGGGAGGATCAAATAAAAAGGGCGGCCCCATCGGAGCCGCCCTTTCCTGTATCCGAACCGGATTGCCGCGAAATTACGCGACGGCCGCCTCGTACCGGCGACCGGCTTCGTCCCAGTTCACAACGTCCCACCAGGCCTTCAGATAGCCCGGGCGGTCGTTCATGTAGGTCAGGTAATAAGCGTGCTCCCACACGTCGTTACCCAGGATCGGCATGCCCTTGTCGGCCACGACGTCCATCAGGGGGTTGTCCTGGTTCGGGGTCGAGGTGACCTTCAACTTGCCGTCGGCGTCCGCGATCACCCAGGCCCAGCCCGAACCGAATTGCCCTGCACCCTTGGTGTTGAACTCGTCCTTCAGCTTGTCGAGACCGCCGAACGCCTCGATCGCTTCAGCTAGCTTGCCCGAGGGCTGGGTCGTGCCGGGCTTGGTCATGATCTTCCAGAAGAAGTCATGGTTCCAGAAGCCGCCGCCATTGTTGCGGACGACCGCCGGGGCCGACGAGATGTTGGCGAGGATATCCTCAATCGACTTGCCCTGCAGCGACGTGTCCGCCTCGACCGCCTCGTTCAGCTTGTTGGTATAGGCCGCATGATGCTTGTCATGGTGGAAGGTCATCGTCTCCTTGGAGATGACCGGCTCCAGCGCGTCATAGTCGTAAGGAAGGGGCGGCAGTTCGAAAGCCATCGTGATTGCTCCTTTTGGGGTTTGCCAGTGGCAACGCCGGACGCCCCAAATGGCTCCCCGAACGGAGTTACGCAACCGTTCCGATCAGATCGTGGCGACGAAGTGCATGGCGGAGCTGGTCGTAGGACAGCCCCAGCGCCTCGGCGGTGGTCCGTTGGTTAAAGCGGTTCTCGGCCAGCGCGCGGGTCAGCAATTCGCGTTCGAACCGGGCGACCCGCGACTTGAAATCCGACGGACCGACATCGCAGGCCGCCACTTCATCGCCGTCGTTGCTTGCAGGGGCCGGTGCATTACCCTGCCCCGCCTCCTCACCTTTGGCGGCGGCGGGCGACTGGCCTTGCGGACGATAGGGCGAGCGGAACGGATCGATCTCGATCGCATCGACCGGCCCTTCCCGGTCCCAGCGGTAAACCGCGCGTTCGACCACATTGCGCAATTCGCGGACATTGCCGGGCCAGCGATGCTCCATCAGCGCATCGGTCGCGCCTGCGCCAAAGCCCGGCCAGCTGTCCCAACCGATTTCGGCAGCCATGCGCCGCCCGAAATGATTGGCCAGCACCATGATGTCGCTCTTGCGCGCGCGTAAGGGGGGCAGCGTCACCACCTCGAAACACAGCCGGTCGAGCAGGTCGGCGCGAAACTGATGCGCGGCGACCTTGTCGGGCAGATGCTCGTTGGTCGCCGCCACGATACGCACATCGACCCGCAACGGCCGCGACGAGCCGATCCGCGTCACCTCGCCATATTCGACCGCGCGCAGCAGCCGGTCCTGCGCTGCCATGGACAATGTCCCCAGCTCATCGAGGAACAGCGTGCCGCCATTGGCCTCCTCGAACCGTCCCGCCCGCGCCTTGGTCGCACCGGTGAAAGCCCCCGCCTCATGGCCGAACAGTTCGGCCTCGATCAGTGTCTCGGGCAGCGCGGCGCAGTTCATGACGACCAGTGGCTGGTCCCAGCGGCCGCTCAGGCGGTGAAGGCGCTCGGCGACCAGTTCCTTGCCGGTCCCGCGCTCGCCGATGACCAGCACCGGGCGGTCGAGCGCGGCGGCGCGGCTGGCCCGTTCCAGCGCGTCCAGAAAGGCCCCCGATTGGCCGATGACCTGCGTTGTCCGCTCCATTCCCAACAGGTGGCGGATTTTCCCAAGCCTTGGCAAGAGGACAATCGTTATTGGAACGCAACCAAATTGGGAAATGGCGGATTTCCGCCGTTTTTGAAACTGGCACGCTCCCTGCAAAGCATAGGGCATCCCGCCGATGAGCGGATCGAAACAAAAGAATCAGGGAGTTTCCACCATGTTCGCCACCGCCTTCACCCGCCAGATCGCCGCCATTGCCTGCACCGTCGTGATGAGCGCCACCTGCCTGATGGGCGCCCTCGCCCCTGCGCATGTCGCCACTGCCACGACCCCGGTTGCAGCGATCGAGGCACCGACTGCATAACAAAGACATTCGCCATCAAGGAGTATCCGATGGGCATTTTCTCCCGCACCCGCGACATCGTCGCCGCCAATTTCGCCGACCTGCTGGACAAGGCGGAAGACCCCGCGAAGATGATCCGCATGATCATCCTCGAAATGGAGGAGACGCTTGTCGAGGTGCGCGCCTCTGCCGCCCGCACGATCGCCGACCAGAAGGAAATCCGCCGCCATATCATGAAGCTGGACCAGCTTCAGGACAGCTGGACCGAAAAGGCCGAGCTGGCGCTGTCGAAGGACCGCGAGGATCTGGCCAAGGCTGCGCTGATCGAGCGTCAGAAGGCCGCCGACATGGCCGACCAGTTGAAGGCCGAAGTCCAGGTGCTCGACGATGCGCTGCGCGCGTCGGAAGAGGACATCGCCAAGCTGCAGAACAAGCTGCGCGAGGCGCGGACCAAGCAGAATGCGGTCCAGACCCGTCTGGAAAGCGCCAACAACCGCTATCGCCTGCGCGAGATGTGGAACGGGGCCAAGACGCACGACGCGTTCAGCCGCTTCGACATTCTGGAGCGCAAGGTGGATGAGGCCGAGGGCCGCGCGGAAGCGCTGGGCCTGGGATCGAACCCCAAGACGCTCGAGGACGAGATCGCCGAACTGCGCGCCTCCGACCGGGTCGATGCCGAACTCGCCGCGCTCAAGGCGCGCCTGAACAAGGGGGAGTGAGATGGAGGATTTCTTCAACATCGCCGTTCCCATCGTCACGATCTTCGTCGCGCTGCCCTGGCTGTTCCTCCACTATATGACCAAGTGGAAGCAGGCGCCGAAGATCACGCATGAGGACGAGCAGCTGCTCGACGAGCTCCACCTGCTCGCCCGGCGGCTGGAGGATCGGCTGAACACGGTCGAACGGATCGTCGCGGCCGACAATCCCGACTTCAAACCCAGCCTGTCGCAGCCCGAATGGCGCCCCGAGGGTCGTCTCGGCCGCACCGACTACAGCCTCGATCGGAGGAACTGAGATGACCGCTAGCCGCACCCAATTCTACCTCGACAAGCAGAATGCCAAGTTCAAGGGCGTGTGTTCCGGTATCGCCGACTATACCGGGGTCGACGTTCTGTGGGTCCGCATCGCCGCGGTCCTGCTGACCGTCACCGGCGTCGGCATGCCCTGGGTCCCGCTTGCCTATATGTTGGTCGCCTGGATGGCGACGGCCAAGCCGATCGACCTCTACCAGTCGGACGACGACGCCAAATTCTGGCAGGGCGTGCGCAGCAATCCGCGCCGCTCGACCGCCGAGGTCCGCTCGAAGTTCCGCGATCTCGACCGTCGCCTCGCCGATATCGAACTGCACTATACCAGCCGCAACCGCCAGCTCGCCGACGAGATCGACAGCCTGCGCTGAAACCGGCCTGCACAGCAATTATCCTATGGGAGTATGGATTATGTCTTGGGGAGGACCGGGTTTCGTCCTGGCGATCATCGCAATTTCGACGATCGGTTGGGTCATAACCACCTGGATACGGGCCAAGCACGGCTACAGCCTGGAAAATGATTGGGGCGGCATGACGCACAAGGGCGACATCGCCGATGGCCGCAAGGTCGAATTGCTGACCGCAGAAAACCAGAAGCTGGTCGGTCAGGTCTCACGACTGGAGGAGCGGATCGCCGTCCTCGAGCGGATCGCCACCGACCCCGCCGAGCGGACCGCGCGCGAAATCGACGCGCTGCGCGATCGCTGAGGGAGAGAGGTCATGCGCGA
This sequence comes from Sphingomonas zeae, assembly GCF_014197135.1. GTDB lineage: Bacteria > Pseudomonadota > Alphaproteobacteria > Sphingomonadales > Sphingomonadaceae > Sphingomonas > Sphingomonas zeae. The sequence goes on along the minus strand of NZ_JACIFA010000002.1, from coordinate 420,515 downwards.
TATCGTTCCCGTCCTTGGCATCCTGATCCCCATCCTGGGTATCAGTTGCGGCCTTCTCGCCATCATCGGCGGCGTCTTTCTGAAACCCTGGTTCGCCCTTCGCGAAAAGCAGCTGGCCACCGAAGCTTCGATGGTCGCGGAAAAGGCGGCACAATATGCCGCCCAGACCGAGCGGCTGGAGCAGCGGGTCCGGGTGCTGGAGCGGATCGTCACCGATCGCGGCCTGGCGCTGAGCGACGAGATCGATGGCCTGCGCGTGACGGGCGAAGCGCCCGCCCGCATCGACCACTGAGATAAAATTTTTTAAGGGGAGTCACCGCCATGTCCGGCTCACAGTTCATGGTCGTTCTGATCGTCGCGATCGTGATGATCACCAGCATCTTCAAGGCAAAGCATCGCCGCTCGCCCGGCCTCGACATGGTCGAGCATCTGCGCAGCGAGGGCAATCGCGATACCCAGGCGCTTCGCGCCGAGATGCAGCAGCTTAAGGACCGTATCCAGGTGCTGGAACGCGTCATCACCGACCAGCACAAGAGCATCGATCTCGACCGCGAGATCGAGCGTCTTCGCGGCCGCTGATTCGAAAACGGAGACCGGGATCATGACCGATACCAATCTCTATATCGTCATCGCCACCGCCGGCCTTGCGGGCCTGGCGATGATCGTCACCGCCGGGCTGGCGGGCTGGCGCGGATGGCTGCAGCTCAAGAGCCGCGAATTCGATCGTGCCCACGACCTGCCTTACCCGCCCGCGGGCTCGGCCGCCTCGCGAATTGAACTGGCCGACCTGAAGGAGCGTATTCGCAAGCTCGAAGCCATCGCGGCCGGAGTGGATCTCTGACCGTGGTCCGCCTTGCCGCCCTTCGCCGCTGGACGGCGCGAATAGGCTGTGGCGGGGCGGTGATCGTCGCCGGGGTCGTCCATGTCCCCGCCGCGCTCGCCTTTCCCTATCGCGCGGAGTTCGGCACCACGACGGTCCTGGCGGAAAAGCCGATCGACCGGACGGCGATGCGACGGGTACTGGCGCGCGCCGACCGACTGCTGGCGGCCAGCCCTCTCTACCGGCCGGGACTGGCGCGGCAGGTGGTGCTGACCAATGGCGGCTGGCGCTGGGACATGCTGTCGATCGGTGCGCGCGGCTCGATCGCCTTTCGCCGCCCCTTCGCCCATGCGCTGATCTTCAACCGCAGCTCGGTGGCGACGGACCGGGTGACGAATGGAGCGCCGCTGGGTGGTGTGCGCACCCTGTCGGGCACCATCGCGCATGAAATGACCCACAGGCTGGTCGCCGACCATATCGGCGAATGGGCCGCCCTTCGCCTGCCCGCCTGGAAGCGCGAGGGCTATCCCGAGTATGTCGCCCAGGAAACCAGCATCCGGCCGCAGGATGAGGCAATGATCCGCCAGCGTGATCCGAATGCCCGCGTCCTGACCTATTATGAAGGACGTCGCCGCGTGGCGGCCGAGCTCCAGCGCAATGGTGGCTCGGTCGACGCCTTGCTGGCACCCTGAACGGTTGTCGGCACGCACGAACCACGGTAGCGCGGGGGCCATGTCCGATCTTGCCGAAATCCGCGACGAATATGAATTTCTCGACGCCGACGATCGCTATCGCCTGCTGATCGACCTGGGTCGCGCGCTGGAACCGATGCCCGACGCGCTGAAGACCGACGCGACATTGGTGCGCGGATGCTCGGCTTCGGTCTGGGTCTATCCGACCAAGAGCGAGGCCGACGGCCTGCACTTCCTGGCGGACTCCAACGCCGCGATCACAAAGGGCATCATCGCGCTGGTCCTGAAGACGGTGCAGGACAAGACGCCTGCGGAAATCCTCGCGACCGATATCGAGGGCGAACTGGCGCCGTTCGATTTGAAGAACCAACTGAGTTCCAACCGGACGCAGGGGATTCCCAACATGATCGCGCTGATCCGGGAGACGGCCGGGCGGTATTGAGGTTTGGGTGGGCTGTGTGAGACACCTGGCCCTCCCCCATCCCCTCCCGCTTGCGGGAGGGGAGCGGCTAGAGGCGAGTGACGTGCGATCCTCGACCGTTTAAATTAGGGCTTGGCCTGACGAAACAGCCCCGGTGCTGGCCGCCTGGCCGCTCCCCTCCCGCAGGCGGGAGGGGATGGGGGAGGGCCAAGGGGTCTCACCGAGCCCCGGCTTGAAACCCCAACTCCCCCCGCCCCAATCGCGCCGCGATCGCCTCGACATCCTCGTCCGGCGTCACCACCAGCCATTCCCCCGGCCGGCGCCCATCGACCAGCGTCACGGCATTTTTCGGACACAGTCCCAGGCACTTGGTCTCGATCACCCCGACCGAGGCCTTGCGCCCCTTGCCGAATATTCGCTTCAGCGCCTTGGCCAGCGAAGTCTTGCCCTTCGGCCCGAACCCGCCGCCGACCTTTTTCGAGCATTTGCCGCAGACCAGGACCGTTGCTTCCCATTCCGCCTTGGCGCGGCGGATCATTCGGGTTTCCAGCTCCGCCGTTCCTCCGCGGCGCGCAGGACCTCATAGGCTGCCTGAACCTGCTGGAACTTGGTCGCTGCCTCCGGGTCGTTGGGGCGGATATCGGGGTGGTTCGCCTTGGCGAGGCCGCGCCAGGTTGCGCGGATCAGGTCGAACTCGGCGTCTGGCTCGAGACCCAGCGCATCGAGCGCGCGCATCTCGTCGCGGGAGCGGGTGCCGTCGCCCGGCCCGGCCCAGGCCTGGTGCTTGGATTGGGCATAGCCCGCGCTCGTCCGCCGTTCAGAGGCTTCGCGCGCGGCGGCCTCCTCGGCGCTCAGACCCTGAAAATAATCCCAGCCGCGATTATACTCGGCGGCATGGGCCTCGCAGAAATACCAGCGATCGGGGCTGTTGGGGGATTTGGGCGCGGGGCAATTGCCCGGCTGATCACAACCATGCCGGTCGCAGATTCGCACGGGTTTGGCCTCCCGCGCCGCGCCGTAACTGCGCCAGCGAGGAAAGCCCCAGTCGTTGGATCGGGTAGAAGAACGCGCCACGCCGGCCGATTTAAGCGACTTGCGCGCCGGTGCAAGCACGGAGGTCAAGCTTTGCGGTACCGGGCCGTCAAATGGCGCCGCCGAAACGCTTGACCGGCAACGGCTGCCTCGTTCATGAATTAAACGTCATCATATATTCATGTCCGTACCGGACATATGCGGACGTCTAGCCTTGTCAGGAGCCGTCGTGGCCAAAAGTCGTTCTTTCCTGGCCACCGCGAGAGCGGACGTGCCAGCCTCGATCGTGGTGGCGCTGGTCGCGTTGCCGCTCTGCCTGGGTGTCGCGGTCGCCTCGGGCGCACCACCTTTTGCGGGCATGATCGCCGGAATCGTGGGCGGTCTGGTCGTCGGTTTTCTCTCCAAATCCCCCTTGTCGGTCGCGGGGCCTGCGGCCGGTCTGACCGTGATCGTGTTCGAGGCGATCGAACGGCTGCCCAGCTTCCAGGTCTTCCTGCTGGCGGTGACGCTGGCGGGCGTGCTCCAGCTGGCCTTCTCGTTCACGCGCGCGGGCGTTCTGGCCGAGTTCGTCCCCTCCTCGGTGATCACCGGGATGCTGGCGGCGATCGGCCTGATCCTGATCCTGAAGCAGGTCCCCCACGCGGTCGGCTATGACGGCGATTTCGAGGGCAGCTTTGAATATGCCAGTCGTGCGGGCGGCAACACCTTCACCGACTTGTGGACCAGCGTCAGCAACGACATCGCGCCGGGCGCGGTCCTGATCGGCGGCGTCTCGCTGGCCTTCCTGTTCTGGTGGGATCACGCCAAGCCCAAGCAAGGCCCGCTGCGGCTGTTGCCGGGGCCGCTGGTCGTCGTCGTCATCGGCGTGGTTGGCAACATGCTGCTCGGCGCGCTGCGTCCCGAATGGCAGTTGGCGGGGGCGCATTTGGTGCAGGTGCCGGTTGCCGGCAGCGCGTCGGAGTTCGTCGGCCAGTTCCGTCTGCCCGACTTTTCCGCGATCGGCATGGGCGCGGTGTGGACCACCGCGATCACGCTGGCGATCGTCGCCAGCCTCGAATCGCTGCTCAGCGTCAAGGCGGTCGACGAACTCGATCCGCGCCGCCGCACCACCGACAAGAATTGGGAGCTGATGGCGCAGGGCGGCGGCAATATCGTCTCCGGCCTGCTCGGCGGCCTGCCCGTCACCTCGGTGATCGTCCGCTCCTCGGCCAATGTCGATGCAGGGGCGGAGAGCAAGCTGTCGACCATGCTGCACGCCACCTGGCTGCTGATCTCGGTCGCGCTGATCCCGGTCGTGCTGAACCAGATCCCGCTCGCAGCACTCGCCGCCGTGCTGATCGCCACCGGCTATAAGCTGTGCAAGCCCAAGCTGTTCACCGAGCGATACAAGCAGGGGTGGAGCCAGTTCATCCCCTTCATCGTCACCATCCTGGCAATCCTGCGCACCGACCTGCTGATCGGGATCCTGGTCGGGCTGGTCGTGGGCTTCGTATTCGTCGTGGCGCGCAATTTCCGCCCTGCGCTGACCTTCGCCTGCGACGACGAGGATTGCCTGATCCGCGCGCGGCGCAACCTGTACTTCATCCACAAGTACGAGTTGCAGAAGTCGCTGGCCAAGGTGCCGGACGGTGCCAACCTGCTGATCGACCTGTCCTCTACCTCCTATGTCGACCTGGACAATGTCGACATCATCAACGCCTTCATCAAGGGCGCCGACTTCCGCGGGATCAGCGTGATCGTGCGCGGCGACATCGCCGAGCGGACCGCCCCGCTCATCAATGCCCCATCGACAGGAGTGCGCTACGCATGAGGGAATATAAGCAGCTCCTGCTCGCCAATAAGGCCTGGGCCACCGAACTGCTCGAGGAGAAGACCGACTTCTTCCAACGGCAGACGGCGGGACAGAAGCCCGACTTCCTCTGGATCGGTTGCTCGGACAGCCGGGTGACGCCGGAGCAGATGACCATGACGCCGCCCGGCGGCATGTTTCTCCACCGCAATATCGCCAATCTGGTCCACGACGACGATCTGAACCTCTTGTCGGTCGTCCAGTACGCCGTCGACGTGCTGAAGGTTCGTCACGTCATCCTGTGCGGCCATCACGGCTGTGGCGGCGTGCTGGCGACGCTCGAAGGCGGAACGGAGGGGCCGTTCGACCAGTGGCTGGCCAATGCCCGCGACGTGCTGCATCGCCATCAGGATGAAATCGATTCCCAGCCGGATCAGGCCGCCCGGGTCAATCGCCTGGTCGAAGTGAACGTGATGGAACAGTTGCGCCACCTGGCACGGCTCGACACCATCCAGAAGGCCTTTGCCGAAAAGCGCGAGCTATGGCTGCACGGCTGGGTCTATGACATTCGCGACGGGCATATCAAAACGCTGCTCGAAATCGACGCGAACACCGATCTCGACGGGCTGGCGCGGCCGGACAAGGTTCTGGTGTGATCCCGTTCGCTTGATCCTGCCCTGAGCAGCGCATAGGCTCTCCCCATCAGGGAGAATGTCATGCGGGCTTGGAATTTGGCGGCACTGGCGGCGGTCGTGATGGCGAGCGGCGTGTGGGCGCGTGATCTGGAGGTTCCGGCGAACAAGGGCTGGATGCACGCAAGGACCAAGCTGATCGTCCGGTCGAACGTCGCCGGTCTGAACCGGACCCAGATCACCGACGCGACCACGACCGAGCATGACATTGCGGTCAAGCTGGAGAGCGCCGACCGATCGGTCTTCGCCACGCTGTTCCTTTTCCACCCGGCGGTGCCCAGTGTGCCCCTGTGGTTCGACCGCTCGCGTACTGCGATCGAGGAGCGCAAGAATTTCGACAAGGGCGCCCCTGCCAGCGCCGATCCGATCGCCTTCGCCCCATCCGGTTCCGGTCCAGCGGTCGCCCTGCGGCAAAGCTGGTCGCTGCTGAGCAGCCCCTATCGCAGCACCTCGCTGGCCGTCATGCCGATGGGCGAATGGATGTTGGTCGCACGTCTGACTGCCGAGAAGCTGACTGCTGACGCTCTCGATCAGAAGATGAACGAGATCATCGCCGCGCTGAAGCCCGCCATTGCAACCACCGCCGCTTATCCCGGCCCGGCCGTGCCGATCAGCCCCTGCGCGGTGCAGACCGACTTCGCGCACCTGCCCAAGGCCAAGGTGGAAAAATCGAACACGTTCAATCCGCTGTTCACGTTGCTGATGAACGCCGCGGTCATCGATCAGATCGAGAAGGACAAGGCGAACCCGAAGGCGGAACCGGTTAAACCTGCCGCTCCCCTGTGCCGTGAGGGCGCCGGCACGACTCCGTTCGGGGTCTATCGTTGGGAGGAAAGCGACAGCGACGGCTATATGATCGCACTCTATGATGCCGGGCGGACGATAGACGTCTTCCCCGATCTCATGAGCCAAGTGGAAAATCGCAAGACCAGGTCATATGCCGTTCGTTTGAACGACGTCGACAACAGCGCGAGCAGCTATCCGTCATTCACGAATTTGCCCCGCCCCGAACAGGTATTCGATCTCATCGCCAAGGGTGCACCGACGGGCAGGTCGCAGGGCACGGCCATCACGATCCATTCCAACGCGCTGGGCGGGTCCTGATCGGACCCCGCCCGCGCAGGACATCAGCCAGAGGGCCTGTAAGCCGGGTTCTGTCCACCGGCCAAAGCCGGATGGGCGACCATTCTTCTAGGACGATGCTTGCGCATCGCCTCAAGCAACCAACCCGGATAGCGGGCGGGAACACGCCCCGGCGCTTTCGCGCCATGCCATCCCTATTCGGTCTTGCTCCCGGTGGGGTTTGCCATGCCGTTCCCGTTACCGGGACCGCGGTGCGCTTTTACCGCACCCTTTCACCCTGACCTGGCCGAAGCCGTGGCCGTCTGCTCTCTGTGGCACTGTCCCTGGGGTCACCCCCGCCGGGCGTTACCCGGCACCGTCGTTCCGCGGAGCCCGGACTTTCCTCGCCCCCGGTTTCCCGAAGCCGCGGCCGCCCGGCCCTCTGACTGCGGGCGGCTGTAGCGAGAATGCAGCGGAGGGCAAGGGGTTTGTGAGTGGGGGTATCGCGTGGGCTTCGACTTCGCTCAGCCTGAACGGAGTGACGTATTGAACCCGAAGAGCCGTTCAGGCTGAGCGAAGTCGAAGGCCAAGGGAATCCCCTCAACCATCCCCCTGCGGACGCGGCAGGAGCAACGCCAGCAGGATCATCCGACACTCAGCATCGATCTCGCCGTCGATCAGTTCGGGGCGAAAGCGCCGCTGGAACGCCATGATCGCCGCCATCCGGTCGGTCACGTCATAGCCGAAGCGTTCCAGCGCCAGGCAGAAACCCGCTTCGGTCCACATCGGGTCCATCAGATTCTTGGTCGGGCGCGGCAGGGCCAGGCGACGCTTGGCAAGATCGCCCCAGGGGAACAGTTCGCCGGGATCGCGCTTGCGGGCGGGGGCGATGTCGGAATGGCCGACGATATTGCCCCGCGTGATGCCGTGCCGCTTCTGGATGTCGGCGACCAGTTCCATCACCGCCGCGATCTGTTCGTCCGGGAACGGGCGATAGCCCCAGTCATGGCCGGGATTGACGATCTCGATCCCGATGCTCGCCGAGTTGACATCCTCGATCGATCGCCAGTGTGAGCGGCCCGCATGCCAGGCGCGCTCCGCCTCGTCGACCATGCGCAGCACGGTGCCGTCCTCGGCGACGAGATAGTGGCACGACACCTTGGCCTCGGGATCACGCAGACGGGCGATAGCCGATTCCGCATCCTGCATCCCCGTATAGTGCAATACGATCATCGTGATGGGCAGGCTACGCGCGTCGAAATTGGGTGACGGCGTGTCGACGATCGTCATGCAACCTCCTGAACGACCCCGGTTCGTCCGCCCCTGTTAGCGGGAAGCCGCGCGCAAGGATATGGCTTCATGCACGTGGCGCGGGATCGCCCATATCGCTCTTCTGGTACATGCCACGCCCGGCCGAGGCGAGCTGGAACAGGTCGGTCTGTCCCATCACCGTCTCGCCCGCTCCCAGGATCAGCAGGCCGGTAGGCCGCATCGCCCCGGCGATGGTATGGAAAGCGCGCTTCTTCGGCTCGGGCGCGAAATAGAGCATGACATTGCGGCACAGCACCACATCGAACGATCCGCCGGGCGCCGGGTCGATTGTCAGGTTCATCTGGCGAAAGGCGATGTGGCGCAGCAGTTCGGGCCTAGCCACCCATTCATTGCCGGGTCGCCCTTCGAACCAGCGGACCATCTGGCGGATGGGCAGGCCGCGCTGCACCTCGAACTGGGTATAGGAACCGCTGCGCGCCCGCGCGATGGCGGCTTCCGACACGTCGGTCGCAACGATCTCGGGCATCGGCGTACCGTGTGTCTCCTGGCGCTCGGCAAAGATCATCGCCAGCGACAGGGGCTCCTGCCCCGTCGAACAGCCCGCACTCCAGATGCGGGCGCGCCGCCCTGCCCGCTCCACCTCGGTGACCACCTCGACGATATTGTCGAAGACGTGCCGGTCGCGGAAGAAGGACGTCTCACCATTGACCAGCGCATCGATGACCCGGCCGGCCAGATGGGGATCGCGGCCGTCGAGAACGGCATAGACGAGTTGATCGAGCGTCTCGATCCGCCGTTCGCGCATCAGCGGTAGCAGGACGGTGTCGACGCGCGTCGAGCGGTGGCTGGCGATCTGCTGGCCGGTCCGTGCCTCGAGGAGGGCGCTGAGGACGGCGAGCGACTGGCCCGACGAGGCGGATTGCACCATCGCCATGCCTCCGGGTCGGACAGGGGTTGCCGGCGTCCAGCTTGAGGCCATGACCATCAGCGGGGCGCTCCCGCCGCGATCATCGCGCCGATCGCCTCTGGGGTCATCACGGCATCGGCGAGCCCATCGGTGACGACCGCGCCGGGCATTCCCCAGACGACCGCGCTGTCGCGGTCCTGGGCGACGATCGTCGCGCCTGCGGCCTTCAGCATCCGTGCTCCCTCCAGTCCGTCGCGCCCCATCCCCGTCAGCACGATGCCCCAGGCCCTCTCACCCCATAGCTCGGCCATCGAGGCGAACATCGGATCGACCGATGGCAGGCAGCCGCTGCGCGCGCGCTCATACTTCAACCGGATCGCCGCGCCGCCATCGGTCAGCCGGACGAAAGTGACGTGCGCGTCACCAGGGGCTACGATGATCTGACCGGCTCGAACGCGCATCCGGTCCTCGGCCATCACGCTCGGCCGGCGCGCCATGGCGGTCATCTGTGCTGCGAAAAAGGAGATGAAGGTGGCGGGCAGATGCTGCGTCACCACGATCGGCACGGTCATCGTCGCCGGGATGGGGGCGAACAGTTCGCTCAGCGCATGAATGCCTCCAGTCGATGCACCGATGCCGATGATATCGGGCCACGCACCGTTGAACGGGACGGCTTCCCTGACTACCGGCGCGCGTGTGCGCGGCACCGGCGCTGCGCGATCGCCCGAACGGGCCAGCGCGTCGAGCTTCTGGAGGAGCGCATCGCCAAACCCCGCCAAACCCTGCGGCCGGGGCTTGTCGAGCGTATCGGCCGCCCCCTGCGCCAGCGCCTGTACCGCCGCCGCGCCGCCCACCGGGGTGGAGGCCGAGACGATGATGATCCGTGCGCCGCCGCCCGCCGCGATCAGCCGGGGCAGCGCGGTGATGCCGTCCATGCCCGGCATGGCGACGTCGAGCAGGATGATGTCAGCCGAATGGTCGCTGAGAAATGCCAGCGCCGCCTCGACATGGCTGACCGCGCCAACCACCCGAAACCGCTCATGCGGCTCGATCTGCCGCGCGATCAAGGCCCGGGCGACCGCCGAATCGTCGACGATCAGAACCCGGGTGGCCCCGACCTCCCGGGTCGCGGATGGCGTGGCGTGAATGGGGGGCGGGGGGATGTAGGTCATGGCGCAGCGATCCCGGACGGATGCCGTCCCGTTCAGATCATGCCGACCAGCTGGAGCTTGCTTTCCAGCGTGTCGCGATCGAACGGCTTCATGATATATTCGTCCGCGCCCGCGTCGATCGCGGCGCGGATATGCGCCATGCCATTTTCGGTGGTGCAGAAAACGATGCGGGGCCGCCGCGGCAGATTGGCGTCGCGCAACGCTCGCAGGAAATCCATGCCGCTCATCACCGGCATGTTCCAATCGAGAAGGATGACGTCGGGAACCGCCTCCAGGCAAGCCTCCAGCGCCTCGCGGCCGTCCCCGGCCTCGCGCACCTGCAGGTCGAGCGTTTCCAATATGTGGCGCGCGACCTTGCGGATCACCTTGGAGTCGTCGACGACGAGACAGGTCTTCATTCGGTACGCCCTATTCCTACCTGGGGTCCCAATGGACCTGCCATTCAAAATAGTGCTCGAAAGTAACGGTCCCGTTAATCGGTCAGGCCAGCATAGCCGCCGGCTGCGGCACTAGTTTCGCCAAGTCCAGGATCAAGAGCGGCTCGCCATTACGAAAGACCATGCCGTCGGCGGCACGCGACCAGCGGTCTTCCTTCGGTGCGACAAGTGGCATCGAGCGCGTCTCGAACGTCTCGATATCGTCCAGAGCGTCGACCAGCATGGCGTAGTAATGGCCATCCTGCTGGGTGATGACGGCGCGGCGGACGTGCGGCGCGGTCGGCTCCAGCCCCAGCGAGCGGCGCGTATCGACGACGGTAACGACCCGGCTGCGCAGCGCGGTGAGCCCACGGACCGACGGATCGGCGCGGGGCACCGCCACGATCTCCCCGATATCCACGACCGAATCGACCTGGTCCGCGTCGAAGGCCACGCCCTGCCCGGCGATGCAGGCGATCAGGAACAGCGGCATCAGCGACCTCCCCGGCGCGCATGGCCCGCCAGCGCCGCGATCAGGGCAGAACGGTCATAGCGATAGATGCTGCCGGGCTCGCAGGCCCCTTCCCGATCGCGACACAGGCGCAGGACGGGGGCGTCCGAACGGTCGGCGGCGACCGCATCCTCGTCCATGACCAGGCGAACGGCCGGTGCCTCGTCGCCATCGGGCCGAAGCGTGCAGCGATAGCCATGCGCCTCCAGCACGGGGCGCAGAAAACGGTCCATCCATGCCGCGCCTGCCCCGTCGAGCAGGCAAAGCGGCGCGGCCTCCCCATGGTCCGGAACATCGGAATCGAGGAAGAAGGCCAGTGGATCGAGTATCTCGATCGCCCGCCCTTCGCATACGGCCACGCCCAGTACCGGTCCGTCCGCCGCGGGTGAGATATCGGCAGGAAGCTGAATGATCTCCAGTGCGCCGCCGATCGCATAGGCGCATTCGGCTTCGCCATCGGTCAGGCGCAGCACCTCGATCGTCCCCCGCGCCAGCGCCCGGTCGAGCGCGGCGGCATCGCCATGGTGGAGCGGTATCGTCGCCCCATCGACGACCAGGCGCGTGCGTCCGCCCGAACGGTGAATGGCTTCGGCACTCGCCTTCTCGACCCGGTCGATCGCGCCCAGCGGAATGGCGCGGCGCGCGCCGTCCAGATCCTCGAACAACAGTGCGGGGTTGGCGGCATCCGGGGCAAGCGCCTCGGTCGCCGCGATGATGTCCTGCTGGAACCGGAGCCCGGCCGCCAAAGCCAGGCCGCCGCCATCGAGCAGCAGCATCGGCATTCCGCTGTCGGGTAGCGTCTGCCCCGCATAAAGGCCGGTGCCCATCACGGCCGGAGCGGCAGGCTTGACCACGACCTCCTCGGTGTCCAGCACATCGTCGACGCCCAGCGCATAGTCACCCTCGCGGGTGGACACGATCACCAGCGTGGTGGGTTCGCCTTCGCCGATCGCGAGAAAGGGGGCGAGGGCCAGCATCGGCAGGCGTCGGCCGCGCACGGTCGCGACCTTGATGTCCCCGACCGGGTCGATGCGGACCTGATCGCCGCGAACCTTGACGATCTCCTCGATCGTCTGACGGGCGATAGCGAAACGCTGGTCGGCGACCGCGACGATCAATGTCGACATGATCGACAAGGTCAGCGGAACTTGAATGGTGATGGTCAGGCCCCGGCCCGGTCGGTTGTCCAGCGCGATGCGGCCGCCGACATGCTCGATATTGGCGCGCACCACATCCATGCCCACGCCGCGCCCGGATACCGCCGAGACGGTATCGCGGCTGGACAGGCCCGGCTCGAAGACGAGCCTCAGCTTGTCGGCGGGCGTCATGCCTGCGACCTCGGCGGCGGAGCGGACATCGTTCGCCACCGCCTTGGCCGCGATACGCGCAACGTCGATGCCCGCACCGTCATCCTCGATCTCGATCAAGATCTGGTTGCCTGATTGGCGCGCCGTGACGCGGATCTGGCCGGTCGGTGCCTTGCCCAGGCTGCGCCGCCGCGCGGGCGTCTCTATGCCATGGTCGATGGCGTTGCGGATGATGTGGACCAGCGGGTCCCGCATCATCTCTATCATCTCGCGGTCGAGGTCGACATCCGATCCCTCGATACGCAAGCTGACCGCCTTGCCCAGCTCCGCCGCCGTATCGCGGACCATGCGGGGCAGCGCGGAGAAAAGGGCATCGACCTTCTGCATCCGGGTTCGCGTCACGGTGTCGCGCATATCGGCGACGGTCAGCGACAATTGATCGAGAGCCGCCTCGACGCGCGGGTCGAGCACATCGTCGCGCAGTCTTCGCGCCAGTTCGTTGCGGGCCAGCACCATGTCGGACATGCCGCTCATCATCCGGTCGAGCAGGTCGACGTTCAGTCGTATGCTGCGGGGCGCGGTGCGTGGCGTGCCAGCGACACGCGGGGCCGGAGCGGTCGCGACCACCTCCTCCACGCGGGTCAGCGCGGCGATCAGCGCCTCGTCATCCGAATCGTCCAGCGTCACGTTCGCCGCGATGCCCTCGACGATCGCACCGATCCGGTCGACGATCGCCAGCACGGCATCGACCAGCGCGGTATCGGGCATCCGCTTGCCGTCGCGCGCATCGGCCAGCACATCCTCGGCGGCATGGCTCAAGCGTGCGAGGCGCGGCAGATCGAGAAAGCCGCAGCTCCCCTTGACGGTATGGACGAACCGGAAAATCGCATCGAGGCGCGCACGGTCGCCGGGCGCTGCTTCCCACGCGACGACCTCGCTGGACAGCGCTTCCAGCGTTTCGCGGGTCTCGGCAATGAATTCCTGTAACAGGTCGTCCATAAATCCCCGAGGGAGCCCCCAGCTTCCCCGCTGAGATCCGCTCCCTCTTGCCGCCACAAGATTAAAAGGGCGTTTACCCCGCGCGGATCGCGGCCCCCAGGATCATGGTATTGGGCGCGGGCTCCGTCACCAGCGTCATGCCGCCGAGTTCGGTGGTAAGCGTATGAACCAGAAAGGCGGGCGCCGTCCGCGAGGCCAGCGGCTCGGTCCCCCGCCCCTCCATCAGGGTGCGGCGGATTTCCGGGTCGAGCAGGATTCGCGGCCCCTCTATGCGGATCGCGATCTCGATGGCCTCGCGTCCCGCCTCCGCCCCGATATCGATCGTGCCGCCCCGCGCCAATGCCTCGACCGCGATCAGCGCCAGATTGACCAGAATGCGTACCGCGGGCTTGGGCAACGACGGTGCCTCGACCAGCCAGCCCAGCGTGGTGCGGCGATTGTCGACCAGCAGCCCCTCGATCGCGGCCTTCGCCTCGGCCATGTCGACCCGTTCGCTGAAGCCGCCGCCCGCCCCGAAGGCCAGGCGAAAGAATTTCAGCTTGTTGGCCGAGGCGCGCGCGCTGTCGGCCAGCAATTCCATGCACCGCGCGCGCATCGCCGGATCGGTTTCATCGGCGAGCAACTCCAGCCCGTTGTTGAGTGCGCCCACCGGCGACAAAAGATCGTGGCACAGTCGCGAACAGAGTAGGCTCGCGAAATCCACCGGGCTGACGGTCATGCAAAATCCCTTGACGAAGTTCCCCTTTTTGACGCGCCCGGCCCCTCGGCGCAAGCAAGGGTGAGCGGATCGAACCGGCCATGGCGGCGGCCCGCCGCGACGGCACGCCAGGCGGTGACCTCCCCGCCCCCAACGATCAGCCAGATCGTGCCGTCGGGCGCGGCGTCGGCGGCATCGCGTGGGGACGGCTCGGCCAGCCCGGTCGGGTGCGAGTGGTAATGACCGATCACCGCCGGTCCGTCCTTCCGCGCCACACGGTGCGCGGCGATCAGCGCGACGGGGTCGATCTCGAACCGGTGCCACGGCTCGGACGCGACATTGGCGCAGGGCATGACCCGCGCGATCCGGTTTCCTTCGCCCAGCAACAGTCCGCACACCTCACGATCGGGCGACGCCGCGGCGGTTATCAACAGGAAGTCCAGCGCATCGCTTGAAATCGTTACGGTCATGCCCAATTTACTAGGCCATGGACCGGGGGGTTGCCATCATCGATGCGCGGATCGCGCCCACAGCGGATGGCTGGCGGTTGGACCGCGCGCTGGCCGATGCGGTGCCGACCCTGTCGCGCGAACGGCTGAAGGTGTTGATCGCCAGCGGCGCGGTGACGCGCGACGGCGTGATGGCACGCGACCCTGCCAAGCGGGCGGCGGCGGGCGATCTGTTCCAGGTCGCCGTACCCGCCCCCACCCCCGCGCATAACGAGGCGCAGGATATTCCGCTCGTCATTCCTTATGAGGACGAGCACCTCATCATCATCGACAAGCCCGCCGGGCTGGTCGTGCATCCGGCGGCGGGCAATCTCGACGGCACGTTGGTCAACGCGCTGCTCCATCATTGCGGCGGATCGCTGTCGGGAATCGGCGGCGTCGCGCGGCCGGGCATCGTCCACCGGATCGACAAGGACACGTCCGGTCTGATGGTCGCGGCCAAGACCGACCGCACGCACGAAGGGCTGGCCAAGCAGTTCGCGGCGCACTCGATCGACCGCCGCTATCGCGCGATCACCGGGGGCGTTCCTCGCCCGGCCGACGGCACGGTCGACGCGCCGCTCGCGCGCAGCCCGCAGAACCGCAAGAAGGTGGCGATCGTGCAGGGCGGCAAGCGCGCCGTCACCCATTACCGCACCATCGAAAAGCTGAACAACGCCGCGCTGGTCGAGTGCCGGCTGGAGACGGGCCGGACGCACCAGGTGCGCGTTCATATGCAATCGCTGGGACACGCCTTGCTCGGCGACCCGGTTTATGGTAGAACAAAGGGTGCTCAAAAAGCCCTGCTCGATGAACTCGATTTCCGGCGCCAAGCCCTGCACGCGGCGCATCTGGGCTTTATTCATCCCATAAGCGGTAACGCTTTGGCGTTTGAGAGCCCGATGCCGCCCGACATGCAGGAACTGTTCAGTCGGCTTCACGTATAGCAGAAGACCGCCTCGACCCATGTGGTGGGCCAGACGGAATGACGCTCCAGAAAGGGAGATAAGGATCATGGCAAAAGGCAGCAACGTCCCGGCGACGATTCCTGCACTGGGCGGGGAGCAGTCGCTCAACCGCTATCTGGCCGAGATCAAGAAATTTCCGATCCTTGCCCCGGAGCAGGAATATATGCTCGCCAAGCGCTTCCAGGAGCATGGCGATCCCGAGGCGGCGGCGCAGCTCGTCACCTCGCACCTGCGTCTCGTGGCGAAGATCGCGATGGGTTATCGCGGCTATGGCCTGCCCACGTCCGAGCTGATCTCGGAGGGCAATATCGGCCTGATGCAGGGCGTGAAGAAGTTCGAGCCCGATCGCGGCTTCCGCCTCGCCACCTATGCGATGTGGTGGATCCGCGCCTCGATCCAGGAATATATCCTGCGCTCGTGGAGCCTGGTGAAGATGGGCACCACGGCGGCGCAGAAGAAGCTGTTCTTCAACCTGCGCCGGATGAAGTCGAAGCTCGACGCGTTCGAGGACGGCGACCTGCGCCCCGAGGACGTGACCAAGATCGCCACCGATCTGGGCGTCAACGAGGACGAGGTCATCAGCATGAACCGCCGCATGGCGATGGGGGGCGACACCTCGCTCAACGTCTCGATGCGCGAGGATGGCGAGGGCCAGTGGCAGGACTGGCTGGCCGACGACTCGCCGCTTCAGGATAGTGTCGTCGCCGAGCAGCAGGAAGCGGACGTCCGCCACGACATGCTGGTCAGCGCGATGGACGACCTGAACGACCGCGAAAAGCACATCCTGACCGAGCGTCGCCTGACCGACGATCCCAAGACGCTGGAAGAGCTGAGCCAGGTCTACGGCGTCAGCCGCGAGCGCGTCCGCCAGATCGAGGTGCGCGCGTTCGAAAAGCTGCAAAAGGCGATGATGCGAATCGCCGGCGAAAAGCGGCTGCTGGCGGCCGCCTGAGCATGACCGGCCGCACCGTCGTCATCGGCGGCGGCGCGGCCGGGATCGCGGCGGCACGGACGCTGCATGATGCGGGGCGCGAAGTCCTGCTGATCGAGGCAGCGGACCGGCTGGGCGGGCGGGCGCAGAGCGTGCGACTGCCGACCGGCCATGTCGTCGATCATGGTTGCGGCTGGCTCCACTCCGCCAAGCGCAATCCCTGGACCGCCATTGCCGAACAAGCAGGCTTCACCATCGATCGCCGCTCGCCCAACTGGCAGGTCCAGTGGAACGACCTGGGCTTTCCCCCTGACCGGAAGCGCGCCTCGGGCGAGGCTTATGCCCGGTTCGAGGATGCGGCGATGGCCGCGCTCGACGGGCCGGACCGCCCGCTATCGGACTTCGTGGCGAGTGACGATCCGTGGCGGCCGATGATCGACGCGATTTCGGGCTATGCCAATGGCGCCGCGCTAGCCGAAGTCTCGCTCCACGACTGGGCGGCCTATGAGAACGCCGCGACGGACGATAATTGGGCAGTGGTCGAGGGCTATGGTACCGTCGTCGTCCACCACGCGACGGCCGTGCCGGTGAAGACCGGTGTGACGGCAACCCGGATCGACCATCGCGGTCAGACGATCCGGATCGAAACCTCGGCAGGTACGATCGAGGCGGATCATGTCATCATCGCCGTCCCCACCACCGTCTTGGCCGAAGGCAAACTCAGCTTCGACCCGCCACGCCTTGCCAAGCAAGACGCCGCCGCCGCATTGCCGCTCGGGATTGCCGACAAGGTGTTCCTGTCGGTCGAAGGCTCCCTGCCCTGGCCCGCCCATGCGCATCTGACCGGCAATCCGTACAGCGCCTGCACCGCCAGCCACCGCCTTTCCCCGTTCGGCTGGCCGATCGTCGAGAGCTTCTTCGGCGGCCCCTGTGCCGAGGGGCTGGAGGAAGACGGCGCGGCGGCGGCGTTCGCGATCGATGAGTTGGTAGGATTGCTGGGGAGCGCCTGGCGACGACGCTTCGCCCCGCTCGATGCGACCCGCTGGCGGCAGGTACCGCTGATCGGCGGCAGCTATAGCCACGCCAAGGTTGGTCAGGCCGGAGCTCGGCAGATATTGGCCGAACCGATCGACGGGCGCATCTTCTTTGCGGGCGAGGCCTGCTCGCGCGACGATTTCTCCACTGCGCATGGGGCTTATGAAACGGGGGTGGCTGCGGCGCATGCGATCGTGCAGCTGGCCGCCCCCGCCTGACGACGCTATTTCGCCCGGAACCCCAGTCGATAGGGCGCCGCCGGGACGCCGTCCTCACCTGTGAAGTTCCTGTAGTTCGAGCTGTTGAACCAGACCTCGTAACTTTTCCCCGACCGCACCGAACAGGTCAGCGCGAAGGTTCGTCCATCCGCAGACTGGACCGGCGGATTATCGCCGCAATCGGGATAGGTATCGGGGGAAACACGGACGAAGGAGTAGCTCCCCTGCCGCATCGGGCGGTCGAACGTAACCTTCATAATGATCGGTCCTGCTGGCACCACCGCACCGGTGGCCGGGACGGTCGATACCACGTGCGGCGCGGTGGGCTTCGCAGCGTCGCCTGAAGCCACATGCGTCGCCCCCAGGATCGCTACGGTTGTCATCGCGGATATCATCACCGGCATTCCCCATCAGCCCGGCAAGCGGGGGCCGTCCGTCGCCCCGATGCGGGGCTGGCCCGATGACTGGTCCTCGATCGAACATGGCAACACCCCGGATTTTCCGGACCCTGAAAAATTGGGGGGCATCGCTTCGGTCAAAAGGCGGGCCGCACCCCGGCTGCTGCTCGCGCCTGTCTTGCGCCGTGCTTCGCGGAGGCGCTCATGAACGGTATGGACCGACAGGCCCAATTCGGCCGCCGCACCCTTCACATCATGACCCCGCGCCAGAAGATGCAAGACGGTGGCTTCCTTCTCGGTCAGGTCGAAAGGCGTATCCGGCATCGCGGCACCATGCCTCAGCCGACACCCACAAAAAAGGCCCCGGTTTTCGCCGAGGCCCTTTCCCATTTCACGATCCGACAAACTCACCGGATCGGCGAGTTCGGGTCCAGTCGCATGTCCAGATACCGGTCCACCGACCCCATCAGTTCGGGCATTTCATGCTCGAAAAAGTGGTTGGCCTTGGGGATGGTGTCGTGGTGGATGGTGATGTGCTTTTGGGTACGCAGCTTGTCGACCAGCTTCTGGGTCGCGGCCGGGGTCGCGACCTCGTCGGCCTCGCCCTGGATGATGATGCCCGAGGAGGGGCACGGCGCCAGGAACGTGAAGTCGTACATGTTGGCGGGCGGCGCGACCGAGATGAAGCCGCGGATTTCCGGGCGGCGCATCAGCAGCTGCATCCCGATCCACGCGCCGAAGCTGACGCCCGCGATCCAGGTGGTCGAGGCTTCCGGGTGGAAGCTCTGCACCCAGTCGAGCGCCGAGGCGGCGTCGGACAATTCGCCGATGCCGTTGTCGAACGTGCCCTGGCTCTTGCCCACGCCGCGGAAATTGAAGCGCAGCGTCGCGAAGCCGCGCCGCTGGAAGGTCTTGTAGAGTTCCTGGACGATCCGGTTGTTCATCGTGCCGCCCGCATTGGGATGCGGATGCAGGATCATGGCGACGGGCGCGCGCGGACGCGGAGCGGGGGCGAAACGGCCTTCGAGGCGGCCTTCAGGGCCGGGGAAAATGACTTCGGGCATCAAAACTCGCCGATCTGGATGCGCGCTGGTGGAGCGCCGGGAACGTTGCGCTATATAGGCTGACACGTCATTTTCGCAATTGTTCGATCATTTCAGCGACGGAACAAGCTCTGCCCCGCCTTTATCTCGATCATGCCGCCACCACCCCGATGACCGAGGCCGCCCGAGCCGCTTTGGCACAAGGGTGCGCGGCCTGGGCCAACCCCTCCTCCCCTCATGCCGAGGGACGCGCCGCCAAGCGCCTGTTGGAGGATGCCCGCGCGGCGATCGGCCGATCGCTGGGCTGGAGTCGCGACATAGTGTTCACTAGCGGGGCGAGTGAGGCCCTGTCGATCGCGCTGACCCGTGCGATGGCGGAGCGACGCTTCGTCGGCGCGATCGACCATGACGCGGTGCTGCGCGCCGCCCCCGATGCGATCGTCATGCCGGTCGGCCCGGACGGCGTGCTGCACCTGCCCGACCTGAGCGGCCCGCGCAGCATCGTGACCGTGCAATGGGCCAATAGCGAAACCGGCGTCCGCCAGCCGATCGCGCAATTGGCCGAGACGATCCATGCGGCCGGGCATATCCTGCTGGTCGACGCCGCCCAGATGCCGGCAGGCGCGGATACCGAGGTAATCGAACATGCCGACCTTGTCGCGCTGTCCGCACACAAGCGCGGCGGCCCCCCGGGGATCGGCGCGCTGCTGGTCCGTGACCTGGCGATGCTGGCACCGACCGGGGGCCAGGAGCGCGGCTATCGCCCCGGCACCGAGAATATGCCCGGCGTGCTGGGCTATGCCGCCGCGCTGGCCGAGCCGGAGCCCGATCATGCCCAGTTGCGCGCATATCTGGACGATGCGATCCGTCGTTCGGGTGGCATCGTCGTCGCCGACGCCAGCTGCCGCCATGCCGCCATCGCCAGCTATCACATGCCCGGCAAGCCATCGGCGGCGCAGCTGATCCAGTTCGATCTCGCCCAGATTTCGGTTTCGGCGGGCAGCGCCTGCGCGAGTGGCAGCCTCAAGCCCAGCCATGTCCTCGCCGCGCTCGGCTGGGAGGTCGAGGCGGGGCGAGAGGTGGTGCGGGTCAGTTTCGGCCGGACGACGACGCGGGAGGATGTCGACCGCTTCGTCACCGCCTGGCGCGCCATCGCGCGGGGGAAGCGGGTGGCATGATCTATCTCGACTATCAGGCGACCACCCCGCTCGCACCGGAGGCGTTGAAGGCGATGCTCCCCTGGCTGGAGCAAGGTCACGCCAACCCCCATTCCCCCCACCGTGCAGGGCGTCAGGCGCGCGCCGCCGTGGAGGTCGCGCGCGATCAGGTGGCGGCGCTGCTGCCCCCCGGCGGCCGGGTGGTCTTCACCAGCGGTGCGACCGAGGCACTGAATTGGGCGATCAAGAGCACCGGCGGCGGGATCGTTACCACGGCGATCGAACACGCCGCCGTGCTCGACACCGCCGCCGCGACGGGACGGCCACTCACCATCCTGCCGGTCGATTGCGAGGGGCTGGTCACGCCCGCTGCGATCCCGGAAGGCACCCGGCTGCTGGCGGCAATGCTGGTGAATAACGAGATCGGCACCCGCCAACCCGTCGCCGCACTGGCCGACGAAGCACACCGCGCCGGTGCCTGGATGCTGTGCGACGCAGTACAGGGCTATGGCCGGACGGCGATTCCCGACGCGGTCGATATGGTCGCGCTGTCCGCGCACAAAATCCATGGACCCAAGGGGATCGGCGCGCTGTGGATCAGGGACGGCATCACCCTGCCCCCCTTGCTGCATGGCGGGGATCAGGAGGGCGGCCGCTCGGGCACGCTCAGCCCCGCGCTATGTGCCGGGTTCGGCGCGGCGGCCAGGCTGATGGCGACCCATGCCGACCAAGACGCCGCGCATGTCGAACGGCTCTGGTCGCTCGCCACCGAGCGGTTCGGTCCGGACTGGACGATGAACGGATCGGCCCATCACCGCTATCACGGCAATCTCAATATGCGCCGCGAGGGGCTGGATGTCGCACGGCTGATGTCTGATTGCCGGGACATCGCCTTCTCGGCGGGAAGCGCCTGCGCCAGCGGATCGGGGCGGCCCAGCCATGTCCTGACCGCATTGGGTCTGGACGAGCGGCAGGCGAAATCCTCGATCCGCCTCGGTTTCGGCCGCTATACGACGGAGGCCGAACTGGTCGAGGCGATCGACCGGATCGACGCGGCGGCCCGGATCCAGCGGCGATGATCGCGCTGACCTTCATCGCCGCCGATGGTACCGCCACCCCGATTGACGGCCAGCCGGGAGAGACGTTGCTTCGCGCCGGGCAGCGCGCGGGTCAGCCGCTGGAGGGCACGTGCGGCGGCCAGATGGCGTGCGCGACCTGTCACGTTCTGATCGATCCGGGCTTTCTCGACCGTCTCCCCCTCCCCTCGGCGGAGGAGGAGGACATGCTCGACCTGGTGCCCGAAGCGACCAGGTCGAGCCGCCTCGCCTGTCAGATCAGACTGACCGATCATATGAGCGGACTGATCGCCCGATTACCATGAACCTTTGATAACAAACGGGTTCAGGGACTGATCATCGGCGATTCGCCATTCTTCTCCCATGCTCGCCGACAGGCGGGATTACCGGGAGTAAAGCGTTATGAAACTTCTTGCTGTCTTGGGCGCCGGTCTCATCGCCGTTTCGGGCGTCGCCGCCGCCACCCCTGCCGATGCCGCTCCGCACGACGGCTGGGGCCGTGGTCCGGGCTGGGATCGCGGGCCGGGCTGGCACCATCGTGGTCCGGGTTGGGATCGCGGTCCCGGCTGGCATCGCGGCGGTGGTCCCCGTTGGGACCGTGGTCCCGGCTGGCGCGGCCCGCGTTACGCCTATGGCCGTCCCCGCGTGACCTGCCGCTGGGTGCGGACCTGGAACGGGCCGCAGCGCCAGTGCTTCAACACCTATCGCTGAGCTGAAAGTTCGTCACGGATGGGGCCGGTGGGATAAGGACTTGATCCCCCGGCCCCGTTTCGCCATATGCGCGACCGGGAGTCGGGCGGACGTAGTCGTCGCCAACCCGGTCAGGTCCTGACGGAAGCAGCCGTAACGATTTCGCTGCGGGTCGTTCCGGCTCCCACCCTCCGCACATTGTAATCGTCCAACGCCCGGTAGCCATCGGCGTATCCGCTGATGACGGCGCGCGCCCGAGCGCCTATGTTGGTTGGCGATGATTTCCCTCACCCCGACTTGTCCGGCCCGTCATGGCTGATTCGTTCGACCTGGGCGAACCGCCCCAGCCTGTCCAGACGCCTGCCAAGGCCGAAGCCTATCGCGTTCTCGCGCGCAAATACCGGCCGCAGACCTTTGACGCACTGATCGGGCAGGACGCGATGGTCCAGACGCTCGGCAACGCGATCAAGCGCGACCGGCTGGCCCATGCGTTCTTGATGACCGGCGTGCGGGGGGTCGGCAAGACCTCGACCGCGCGGCTGATTGCCAAGGCGCTGAACTGTGTCGGGCCGGACGGCACCGGCGGACCGACGATCGACCCGTGCGGGCTATGCGAGCCCTGTCGCGCCATCGCCGAGGGTCGCCATATCGACGTGATCGAGATGGACGCCGCCAGCCACACCGGCGTCGACGATGTGCGCGAGATCATCGAAGCGTCGCGCTATGCCGCCGTCTCGGCGCGCTTCAAGATCTACATCGTCGACGAAGTTCACATGCTCTCGAAGAACGCCTTCAACGCACTGTTGAAGACGCTGGAGGAGCCGCCCGCGCATGTGAAGTTCCTGTTCGCCACCACCGAGGTGAACAAGGTCCCGATCACCGTCCTGTCGCGCTGCCAGCGTTTCGACCTGCGGCGGATCACGGCGGACAAGCTGGCCGCGCATTTCGCCGATATCTGCGTCAAGGAAGGCGTCACGGCCGAGGACGAGGCGCTGATGCTGGTCGCGCGTGCGGCGGAAGGCTCGGCGCGTGATGGGCTGTCGATCCTGGACCAGGCAATCGCCCATGCCGATCTGGAGGGTGGCGGCGTCACGGCGGCCGCCGTGCGTGAGATGCTGGGCCTGTCGGATCGCGGTGCGGTGCGCGACCTGCTAGGACTGGTGCTGAACGGCGACGGGGCGGGCGCGCTCGCGTCGCTGCGGCGGCAATATGATTATGGGGTCGATCCGCAATCGGTGCTCCGCTCGCTGCTGGAGACGGTGCACGGCATCACGCTGACCAAGGTCGGCACGCCGCCCGACGCCGCCCAGCCGCTGGAGGAGCGTGCCGCGCGCGAACAATGGGCGGGCTCGCTCAGCTTCCCCGCGCTGCACCGCCTGTGGCAGCTGTTCCTGAAGGGCCATGACGAGGTCGCGCGCGCCGCGCTGCCCATCGAGGCTGCGGAGATGGCGCTGCTCCGCGCGATCCATGCGTCGAGCCTGCCCGATCCGGGGGAGCTGGCGCGGCAGATCCGCGACGGCGCCGTGTCGGCACCCAGCGCCCCGGTGGTGACGCATCAGGCGGCACCCGCTGCGGGACCGGTCGGGATCGCGCCGCCTCCACCGCCGGCCGAGCCCGAGCCGCCGAAGCTGCCCGACAGCTTCGTCGCGATGATCGACCGGCTGGACGATATGGGCCAGCTGGCGCTGGCGGCGCGCTTGCGCCACGGCGCGCGTCTCGTGCGTTATACCCCACCGGAGATGGTGTTCAGCGGATCGCGCCCGATCGCGGCCGACACGCTGAGCGAGCTGATCGCAGCGCTGAAGGCGGCGACGGGCCAGGTCTGGCGCGTCACGCTGGAGGACGTGCCCGGCGCCCCGACCCTGCACGAGCAGCAGGTGGCGGCCGAGGAAGCGATCAAGACCGCCGCGTGGGAATCGGACATGGTCCGCGCCGCGCGTGAGGCTTTCCCCGAGGCCGAATTGATGGAATGGCCCGGCAAACGCAGTATGAACGGAGCATGATGTGAAGAATCTCGACGAAATCCTGGCAATGGCCCAGAACGTCCAGAATGAGCTGGAAAAGGCGCAGGCCAATCTCGACAATATCGAGGTCGAAGGCGTCTCCGGCGGCGGTCTGGTCAAGGTGAAGGCGTCGGCCAAGGGCCGGATCATCGGCATCACCATCGACGACTCGCTGATGCAGCCGTCTGAAAAGGGCATGTTGGAAGACCTGCTGGCCGCCGCGATCAACGACGCACGGACCAAGGCGGATGCCGCCTCGGGCAGCGAAATGTCCAAGATGACCAGCGGCCTGCCGCTGCCGCCGGGCTTCAAGCTCCCCTTCTGATCGGCGGTCGTTTCGGGAACGCTATCCCGGCCATGGCGTTGCTCTCCCCACCAATAGAGGAGGGAATGTCATGGCCGATGAACGTGTTACCGAAACCTATGGCACGCAGCAGCCGCATACCACGGTCATCGAGCGCCGCAGCGGCGGTGGCGGCGGGATGGCGATCGCCATCGTCCTGCTGATCGCGGTGCTGGTCGGCGGCTTCTATCTGTTCAGCCGGGGCGGCGCGGAAAATCGTCGCGACGCGGCCGTGACCTCGGCGGCGAAGAGCGTCGGCGATACTGCCGAGAAGGCGGGCGACGCGATTTCTGGCGACGCGAAATAAGGTGTTTGACCACCGGCCGGGCTGATCAGGGTCCGGCCGGTGGTGATGCCGGGGGATCGATTGCGGCGTCCGGGTCGATCAGCCGCGTCAGGATTTTTCGTGCGAATGTCAGCGGATCACGTCCGCCTCCATAACCGGCGCTTGCCGTCTCGGCGTGCGAACAACGTCTTTGCCCGGCATGGATGCCGCAGGGACCAGTCCCCGACAGGACCGACGCCCCGCTCGCCCCTGATCCCATATCCTGCGTTTCGATCGCGGAGCCACGAGTCGATGGGGGAAGCCGGTATCGTTCGGTGGCATTGCGGCGGCCGCACACGACAATATCCCCATCCAACGCGTCCGGACACGCGGTTGGTCGGGTTATACGCGGCAAGATCATGGATGACGGCGCGGTTTGCAGCATCAGCATCGATACCAGCGCCGCAAACATCGCATAATCTCCTATCGTATCGCGTGAGGATGAGCGCGCATCGTGGCTTTTACGAGGCTTTGCACGGAGAGCGGACAGCTTGGGGCGACCGCCCTCCCCCATCCCCTCCCGCCTGCGGGAGGGGCGTGCCTGGCGCGCTCTGTTAGTCTAAAAACATATCGAATGCCGCTTGGCGTCTGCCAACAACGCACCCCTCCCGCAGGCGGGAGGGGATGGGGGAGGGCAAGGTGTCTCACCGAGCCCCCCTTACCTGATACAGCTATCCAGACCCTGCCGCCGAACCACCCCGACATAACGCGCAATCACATTGCCATGTTTGCGCACGAACCCGGTCGGCGCCACCGCCGCGCGCTTCTTGGGCAGCGGCAGGACGGCGGCAATCCGCGCAGCCTCGGTCGGCGACAGATGCGAGGCGTCATGACCGAAATAGCGCATCGCCCCAGCATTGGCGCCATAGGTCCCGATCCCCGTTTCGGCGATGTTGAGATAGACTTCCATGATCCGCCGCTTGCCCCACAGCGTCTCGATCAGGAAGGTGAACCACGCCTCGAACGCTTTGCGGACATAGCCGCCATTCTGAAACAGAAAGGCGTTCTTCGCGGTCTGCTGGCTGATCGTAGAGCCCCCCCGGATCCGCCCGCCTTTGGCATTGCGATAGGCCGCATTTGCCATTGCTTTGAAGTCGAAGCCGTTATGCGAACAGAAGCGCGCATCCTCGCCCGCGATCGCCGCGCGCGCCATGTCGGGGTCCATCTCGGACAGCGGCATCCAGTCCTTGGTCACCCCATGCCCGCCGATCACGTCGCCCAGCATGGTGAAGGTGATCGGCGGCGGCACGAAGCGATAGACGCCGACCCAGACGACGCTGAGGATCACAAAGGCGAGCACGGCCTTCACGGCCCAGCGAGCGATGCGGAACATGGGCGCGGTCCTTAGCGAGGTTCGGGGCAGACGTCACTCGTCCCCGACCCGATGCCCGTTCAGGACGTTACCCCTGCTTCAACGTCTGTGCGATCCAGCGGTCGAACAGGTCGGGCCAGAGCCGCGCGGGCGAACCTTCCGGCGCGCTCATCGCGCCGAAGCCATGGCCGCCCCGTTCAAAGAAATGCGCCTCGACAGGCACCTTGGCGGCGCGCGCCTGGGTCAGAACGTCGATCGACTGGTCGAGCGGGACCAGCCCGTCATCGACCGCATGGACCAGGAACAGCGGCGGCGTACCGGCATTGATCCGGCGCGGCGTGTCGTAACGCGCCTTGGTCGCGGGATCGGGATTGGGACCGAGCAGATTGTTGCGCGAGCCCGGATGGGTGTTCGGCGTCGACAGGCTGGCCACCGGATAGACGAGGCCGGAGAAACGCGGCTTGGCCGATTGGCGGTCGGCGGCATCGACCGGATTATAGACCTTGTCATCATAGCCTACGGTCAGCGAGGCTGCGAGATGGCCGCCCGCCGAAAAGCCGACAATGCCGAGCTTGGCCGGATCGATGCCATAGCGCGCCGCATGGGCACGGATCAGCCGCATCGCGCGCTGCGCATCCTGAAGCGGTACGTTCGCCTGATCGTCCCACCCCTCTGAGGGCAGGCGATAGGATAGTGCGAAGACGGTGATGCCATGCGGATTCAGCGTCTTCGCGACATCGATCCCCTCATTCTGGATCGACACGAAGCCATAGCCGCCCCCGGGAATGGTCAGCACCGCGCGACCGTCGGGGCGCTCGGGACGAAACACCGCGACGATCGGATTGGCCGTGCCGCGCAGCCACAATTCCCTGCGACCGGCGGGGCCGTTCATCGACGGATTGGGCTTGGGCAGCGTGGCTCGCGCGCCGGGCGGACGGCCGGGCCAGAGCGGGAAGTGCTCGGCGGGCGGCCAGGGCGTCATTGCGGGCGCCGAAGCTGTGGCCTGTGCAGAAACCCGCGCGGCCAGCGGTACGGTGGCCATGGCCCCGATCAGAGAGCGTCGATCGATCATTGGCATCCCCTCATCCTCAACGCCTGACAGCGCTATATCCGATGAGGGTGCCGAGGCGAGCGCGCGCAAGCAAGTAAAAAGGGGGCGAAACCTTTCGGTCCCGCCCCCGATCTCTCAATGACCGTATTTCTTGATTCCGCGACGGCGAAGCTTCTCTCGCTTGCGCCGACGGATAAAGGGAACCGCGAAAGCGAAACCCGACAGCAGCACTGCCCCAATGATGATATAGGCGAGTTGCTCTCTATCAAGAAATTCCAGCATTAGTCGAAAATCGCTCCCCAACGACGCTTCACGCGCTCACGCCAGTGGCCGCGGTGATAAGCGTCCGAGGCGAGCAGGGGCATGACCGAACCCGCTTCCGCGAACACCATCTGCTCGAGCGCGGTGTCGACCTTGCCCCAGCTTGCCGCTTCCTTGAGCGTCGAGGACGAGCAGGCACCGTCACGAACATCGGCTACCGTGATCTGCACCGCGTATTTGTGCATTTCCACATCGTCATGGCCCAGGATTTCGGCACAAACAACAGTATCTTGGATGAAATTCTTCGGAACACCACCGCCGATCATCAAAAGACCAGTCGTGCCAGCCTTGATCTTGATGTCGGTCAATTCGCGGAAGTCGGCGATCGCATCGAGCACCATGTACGGCTTGCCTTCCTTGGCCCGCTCGACCTGATGCTTCACCAAACCGAAGCCCGCCGACGAATCGACAAAGGCCGGGCAGAAGATCGGCACGTCATGCTCATAGGCGAGCTTGACGAGGCTGTTTTCCTTCTTGCCATGCTCGGCCAGATACTTGCCCATCTCGCGGATGAAGGCGCGGCTCGAATAGGGCTTGGGCTCCAGCGAGTCGGCGATCTTGCCGATCGTGTGGTCGCAATCCTGAAGCTGCTCTTCGTCGATGTACGTATCGTAGATGCGGTCGATGTAGAGCGAACGCAGCGTGTTGTCGTCCGGCACTTCCAGCGCCTGATAGTGCTTGTGGCCCAGGCCTTCGAAGAAATCCATGTCGACGATCGACGCACCGGTGGCGACCACGCCGTCGATCATGTTCGAGCGCAGCAGTTCGGCATACAGGTCCATGCAGCCGCCCGCCGAGGTCGAGCCCGCGATCACCAGGAAGATCGAGCAGTCCTTGTCGGCCAGCATCTGGTTGTAGATGCCGGTCGCGCGCGCCAGATCGCGGCTGGTGAAGCTCATCTTGCCCATCGAATCGATGATCGGGCGGGCGTCGAACTTGGTGATGTCGATATGCTCGACCACGCTGGAGAGCAGCTCGGCCTTACGGTTGTCGTTGATCGTGTCGGTCATGATGGTTCCATCATCATCGAGAAGCCGTCGTCGTTATTGGGGACGCGGTAACCCGGCTGGCCCGGTCCTGCGGCATGTGCGGAATCGGGTATGGGAGGGGGCCTTATCGCGGTCGGAACCGCAATGCCACCCCATTCCCCTCCCGCCGGAGCGGGAGGGTTATTCATGGTGCTAGTCAGGCTGGGTTACAGCTTGACGACGTTGGCGGGCAGAGCCTGCTCGGTTTCCTCGCGATAGACCGAGAACATCGGCTCATCATCGGTTACGACGAATTCGTGGCAGGTAAAGCCGTTGAACTGCGTCCGCATCGCCTGGCCATAGGCGCCCAGCATCCCGATCTCGAAATAATCGCCGGTGTTCGTGTCCGCGGGCAGCGGGAACGGACCCTGCATATAATCCAGATCGTCGCAGGTCGGACCCCAGAAGCTGAAGTCCATGTCGCGCGCGTCGGATGCCGGCTCGCGCAGCAGCTGGACCGGGTATTTCCACCGGATATGCGCCGCATCGAACAGCGCGCCGTAAGCGCCGTCGTTGAGGTACAGCTCATGCCCGCGACGACGCTCGACCCGCACCACAACGGATGAATATTCCGCACACAGCGCCCGGCCTGGCTCGGCCCAGAGTTCGGCCGAATAGGACACCGGCAGGCTCTCGAACGCGCGATGGATCGTCTCGAAGAAACGCTCCAGCGGCGGCGGGGTCATGCCCGGATAGGCCGAGGGGAAGCCGCCGCCGACATCGATCACGTCGACGGTCACGGCCGCCGCGACGATCGCCGCCCGCACCCGCTCCATCGCCGCCGAATAGGCGTCGGGGGTCATGGTCTGGCTGCCGACATGGAAGCAGATGCCCAGCGCATCGGCGACCTGGCGGGTCGCGATCAGCAGGTCCTTGGACTCTTCCAGGCTGACGCCGAACTTCGATCCCAGGCTGAGCTTGGCGTACTCCGACGACACGCGCATCCGGACGCACAGGGTCAGGTCGGTCGCGCCGCCCGTGGCACGCACGATCTTCTCCAGCTCTTCCAGGCAGTCGAGCGAATAGGTGCGAACGCCGTGGGTGAAATAGGCCTCGGCAATCGCCTCTTCCGACTTGACCGGATGCATGAAGCAGCAGACCGCCTCCGGGACGACCGACTTCACCAGGCGAACTTCCGCGATCGAGGCGGTGTCGAAATGGGTGATGCCATTGTCCCACAGGATCTGGATCAGATCTGCGGACGGATTCGCCTTCACCGCATACATCGGCCGGCCCGGAAACTTCTCGACGAAGAATCGGGCGGCGCGCGCAGCGGCGTGCGGGCGAAGCAGCGTGACCGGATCAGCCGGACGACGCTTGGCGATGTCGATGCCGCGCTCCAGGTTGGAGGGGACGGCGGTCGAACGGGCAGCTAGCCCCAGCGCGCGATGATTCTGGTGCAACTCAAGGGACCTCCAATTGCCTGACGGCATACGGTGACAAAAAGCTGCCTTGCGGTTGGAAGTCCCATGGGGCAGCGGAGGCGCGAAATAGGGTCCGCTTTTTCGATTGTAAAGCGGTAGAAGAGGCGTCGGAGATAAAAAGTGACAATCTTAAGACAGCCTACCAAAGCGGGGGTCCGCGACGCCGCCGAAAAGATCGCCCGGATCCTGCCGCCCTCACCGATATTCCCGTTGCAAATCAATGGGAAAACGGTGGCTTTGAAGGCCGAGTCCCTGCAGCCGATTGGCGCGTTCAAACTGCGCGGCGCGTGGCATCGGTTAACCGCTTTGGACGAGGTTTCACGGTCGCGCGGGGTCGTGGCCTTCTCGTCCGGCAATCATGCGCAGGGAATCGCCTGGGCGGCGCGGCGGCTGGGGATTGCGGCGACGATCGTGATGCCTGCCGATGCCCCGCCGTCCAAGCGCGAAGGCACCTTGGCGCTGGGCGCGGAGATCGTCGACTATGACCGCGCGACCGAGAGTCGCGAACTGATCGCCCGCCGCCTCGCCGAGGCGCGGGGCGCGACGCTGGTGCCCAGCTTTGACGATCCCTGGGTGATCGAAGGACAGGGCTCGGCGGGCATCGAGGCGGCCGCGCAGATGGCCGCGCTAGGGCTTTCTGCGCCGACTCATGTCGTGTCGCCATGCGGTGGTGGCGGGCTGGCCGCGGGGCTGACGCTGGCGCTGCCCGAGGCGAAGGTGACGGTGGTCGAGCCCGAGGGCTGGGACGATATGCGCCGCTCGCTGGAGGCGGGGTGGATCGAGCCGGTCGGGGACAATCCGCCCCCGACCGCCTGCGATTCGCTCCAGACGGTGCGCGTGTCGCCGCTGACCTTCGAGGTGCTGGCGCGGCGCGGGGCGGAAGGCGTCGCGGTCGGCGAAGCGGAAGTGGCGGCGGCGCAGCGCTTCGCGGCGGAGCGGCTGCGACTGGTGGTCGAGCCGGGCGGTGCGGTGGCGCTGGCGGCGCTGCTGGCGGGTAAGGTGACGGCGGCGGACGGGATGCTGGTCCTGCTGTCGGGCGGCAATGTCGACCGCGCGGCCTATGCGCGGGTGCTGGCGGGCTGATGGAGGGGATCGCGAACGCCGCGCCGGGTCTGGCGATGCTGGCGGCCTTTGCCTGCGTGGCAGGGGGTGTCGTCACGATCCGGCGCGGGGATCGACGGAAGGGCGCGTTGATGCTGGTGATGGCGGTGGTGCTGGTCGGCAATGTGCTGATCTGGACGCTGTAATGGGCGGCAGAGAATAAGCCCCTCCCCTTCAGGGGAGGGGTTGGGGTGGGGCCTCTCCACGAACCTGGCATTTGCGGCAGCGCCCCACCCCCTGCCCCTCCCCTGAAGGGGAGGGGTGAAACCTCTAAGCGAACAGCCGCCCCAGGCTGCGTTCGAGCATCAGCATCTGCCACAAGGTCCGGCCATGCTCGGCGCGGCCGGCGCGGTGGTCCGCCGCCAGCCGCCCCAGTTCGGTCAAGTCGAACCATCCGGTCTCGCGGAGCAGCCCCGATTTCTCCAGCCGCGCCGCCTCATCCGCCAGGGCACCCCGGAACCAGGCGCTGATCGGCGTCACGAACCCCATTTTGGGCCGGTAGAGGATGTCACGCGGCAGATAGGGTTCCAGCACCTTCTTCATCAGCCACTTGCCCTGCCCGCCCCGTAGCCGCATCGAAACGGGCAGCCGCGCGGCATATTCGACCAGCCGGTGGTCGAGCAGCGGTTCGCGCGCTTCCAACCCGACCGCCATCGACATGCGGTCGGTCTTGGTCAGGATATCGCCGGGCAGCCAGATCTTCATATCGGCATATTGGACCCGGTCCATCGCGTCGCGCGCAGGCGCATCGCGCATCGCGGCGACATAGCGATCCTCCGCTCGGTGGCCGCCCAGCGCCGCCTTGGCCTCGGCTGAGAATAACCGCGCGCGCGCCTCCGGGCTCGTCACGCCGACGGCCCGGGCATAGGCCTCCGCGCCATCCATCCCCAGCGCCTGGAGCGTCGTCTTGGCGCGCAACGAGCGCGGTGCCCAGTCGGCCTTGGGATAGAGGCGGCCCAGCGTCCCGAACACGCTGCGGCGGAACTCCGCAGGAAACAGGCCCCGCACCCGCTCCTCGCCCGCATGGAAGATGTGGCGGCGATAGCCCATCAGGATTTCGTCGGCACCATCGCCCGCCAATGCGACCGTGACATGCTCGCGCGTCATCTCGCACAGGCGATAGGTGGCGAGCGCCGACGCATCGGCAAAGGGCTCGTCGAACTGCGCGACCAGCGTGTCGATCAGCGCGAAGTCGTCCGGCTGGACAACCCGCTCGGCATGATCGGTGGCGAAGCGCTGCGCAATGGTGCGGGCATGGCTACGCTCGTCCAGGCCCGCCTCGTCGAAACCGATGGTGCAGGTGCGCACGGCGCGCGGCGACGCCTCCGCCATCAGCGCGACCACCGCCGAGCTGTCCACCCCGCCCGACAGGAACGCGCCTAGCGGTACGTCGGCGACCATGCGGCTGACCACGGCCTCACGCATCCGGGCGAGAAGCCCCTCGCCCAGCTGCGTGGCCGATCCGGTTTCGCGGTTGGAGAAGTCGACGTCCCACCATTGGCGTGGGGCGGGAGTGGCGCGGCCACGCTCGATCAGCAGGAAATGCCCGGCGGGCAGCTTGTGGACGCCTGCCACGATGCTGGCATCGTCGGGGACATAGCCAAAGGCCAGATAATCCTCGACCGCGCGGATATCGGGGCGGCGGCGGAACAGCGGATGCGCCAGCACCCCCTTCATCTCCGAGGCAAAGGCGACCGCACCATCGGGCAATTCGGCCCAGTGAAGCGGCTTCACCCCCAGCCGGTCGCGGGCGAGGAACAGCGTCCCCGCCTTCGCATCATGCACGGCAAAGGCGAACATGCCGACCAGCCGGTGAAGCATCGCCGGACCCCAAAGCCGCCAGCCATGGACCAGCACCTCGGTATCGCCATCGGTGTGAAACACCGCGCCCTTGGCCCGCAACTCCTCGCGCAGTTCGCGATAGTTATAGATTTCGCCGTTGAAGCAGACCGCGACCTCGCCATCGACCATCGGCTGGGGCGAGCCCGCCACATCGATGATCGACAGCCGGGCATGGGCGAAGCCGACGCCGGGTGCGGTCCATATCCCCTGCCCGTCCGGTCCGCGGTGCGCCTGCGCGCCGATCATCGCGCGTAAGCGGGCGGGGTCGACCGGCTTGGGTGTGGCGGGATGGAATAGACCGGCGATGCCGCACATGAGGGGTCAGCGCTGCCCCGTCAGACGATCGGCGAACGCGTCGACCGGCCCGAGCGCGCGGACGAACGCCGCGATCGCGCGCGGGTCGTCGCCCTCGCTCGACACATGTACCGCCACCGCCGTCTGGCGCTGCCCCAGTAGCCGGGCCTTCATCGTTTCGAGTTTCACGCGCCGCATATCCGGGGTCAGCGTATCGCCGATCCGGTACCATGTCGCAACATCGCGCTCGACCGGCTGGCCGGTCGGCCCGGTCGTGGTCAGTCGCATGGCGTCGCCGCCCGCGATCCGGCCCAGATCGGCGACACGAATCCAGCGGTCATCCTCGTGCAGCACGCCCGTCCCGAACGCGCCCAGCTTGCCGCCTTCCCGCTGACGCGCGAAGACGCCGACCGCCAGATCGACCTGATGCCCCTCGCCGTCGCGGTAGCTGCGCAACAGCACGGCATCGGCACCCGGATAGTTGGGGCTCCACGCCGTCCTTTGCTGCACCGGGGTCCAGCCCGTTATGTCGGGCAGCGCCATTTGGGCGGGCAGGACCGCCGCACGCGATCCGGCAAAACCGCTCCAGCTGGGGAAGATGGCGGCGATCGCCACCGCCAGCGTGGCGGCAAGCAGCGGATCGATGCGGCGGCGCGGTGCCCCCGACAGCCGCGCCGGGTCGAAGGCAGGATCATCGGGCGAACGGTCGAAGAATTGCCATCCGATCGCCAGCACCGCCGCCATGACGATCGCGAAGAACACCCAGCCGAAGATGATATGGTCGACCCCGCCCGCCACCTCGATCGAAGTCTTGTCGGCCGCGAAGATCGTCCCCCAGGCGCGCACGCCATTGGCGAGGACCGGCACGATCAAGGACATGATCACGAAGATCGTCCGTCGCCAGGGCGAGCGGAAACAGAGATGGGCGACCAGAGCGGAGAAGGCGACCATGGCCAGCACGAATTTCGACCCCGAACAGGCCTCTGCCACCTCGAACCAATAGCGGCCCGCATGGATCAGCACCCCGTCGGCCGAGGCGGGGATGCCGCTCCAGTCGAGCAGCGGCATGACGATCGACACGGTAATCTGCTGGAGCGGCCTTTCCAGTTCGGCCCCGAACGGCACCAGGAACCAGGCATAGGCGAGCGGAAACAGCATTCCCCGCGCGACCATCGGTCCCAGCAGCGTGATGACGGCCCCCTCCAGCATGCCCACCAGCCCTAGCTGGCGAACCAATGCGACGGTGGCGGACTCGCCGAGCAGCCAGAGAAGCCCTCCGCCCGTCACGACGAACAGCCCTGGCCACCAGGCGGCCGGGGTCAGTTGCGACAATTCGCTGCGCCGCTGCCAGATCAGCCAACCGACGACCGGCCCGATGAACAGGCAATGCCCATAGGTGGTGCTGGTCCACCAGATATCGACCAGATGAGCAACGTCGGCCCGGAACAGCAGCAGGACGAACAGCGCCGCCCCCGCCAGCAACGCGAGGTGGTAGGTCCAGCGCCCCCATTCCCGACGCTGCCCCGGCCTCACCTGTTCGTCCAGGCTTGCCATATCCCCCGCGCTCACGATGCGATGTCCCCCAGCAAGCAATCGAGCGGCGCCAGCCGCGCCGCCCAGTCATAGCGCGCCAGCACCCGCGCACGCGCCGCAGGATTGTCGGCCGGGCCGTTCAGCGCGGCGATGACCTGCCGGGCAAAGTCGCGATCGTCGCCCGCCACCGCGATCGTGCCGCCATGGTCAATCCCTTCTGCGGCGGGGACCGAGGCGACGACAGGCCGCGCCATGGCCATCGCCTCCAGCAGCTTGTTCTGGATGCCCCGTGCCAGATCGAGCGGAGCCACGCAGACGGCCGCCCGCGCCAGCCAGAGGCGAGTGTCCGGGACTTCGCCGGTGACGATAACCGCGTCGCTGGCCAGCCGCCGCACCGCGGGAGTCGGCGCGCGGCCGACGATCGCGAAGCGGACCGTCGGACAGGCTTTGCGAACCAATGGCAGGATATGCTCGACAAAGCGCGTTACGGCATCGATATTGGGGCGGTAATCCATCTGCCCCGTAAAGACGATCAGCGGACCGTCATCCGTGCCCGGATCGACGGTGGCGGCGTCGTAGCGGGTGGCGTCGATGCCATTCTCGACCGCCAGGATATTCCCTTTTCCGCCGCCCGAGCGGAACAGCGCCGCCTCCGCCTCGCTGACGAACAGGGTCGCGGCGACGGACCGGGAAACCTGCCGTTCATAGCGGCCGAGCAGCCGGGCTTCGCGCTTGAGGATGGCCCGCATTCCCGGCCGGGTCGTCTCGGCAAGGCTCGCGAACTTGGCGGAATCGACATCGACCATGTCCATGATCGTCGGCTCGCCCCCCCGATACTGGGCCATCTGACCGGAGAAGATATAGGTCGCGGCAATCGGGTGGCGCGCCCGCACATCCGCCACGGCGCGCGCCATGCCGGGATGGGCAAAGGCGGCCAGCGAAATCGGCTTGCCGGTAACCAGCGCCTGCATCGCCGCAACCGCCATCGGCTTGGTCCGGCGCAGGATGGAATGGCTGGCGAGTTCGGCCTGGAGCTCGGGGGGCAAGTGTTGCTCCGCCGCCTGCTCGGCAAAAGTGCAGAGATGGACGCGCCAGTTGCGCGCCAGATGGCGCAGCACATGATAGCTGCGGATCTTGTCGCCACGATCGGGCGGAAAGGGCGCGCGGTGCGCGAGGAACAGAAGGTCCTTCAACCTAAACCCCGCGCGATCGGCGGCCCGACGATCTGCGCGACGCGGACGGGCAGCCGCTTCCATAGCGCGATCATCAGCGCATATTTGGGATTGAGCGGATTGAGCGCGCGCGGGCCGTGGACGCTGCGGCTGGCATAGACCAGCGGCCGCCCTTCGAACCCCCAATTCTTCTTGAACGCGGCCGCCCCGGTTCCGACCTTCGACCGGCCGAAATCGAAGCTGTCGCAACCGCGCTGCCGGGCGTGACGCATCAGCGCGAAATACATCAGGTCATTGGCGCGCAGGCCCCGTGCGGCATGGGTGCCGCCACCCCAATAGGGATAGACCGTGCCGCCATGATAGAGGTTGAGCACGCTCGCCACCGCCCGTCCGTCATGCCGCACGGTGAGGACATCGGCGTCGAGGCGGGCGACCACCTCGCGGAACAGCTTGGCGGGGAAGACCGGCGTGCCGAGGTTGCGAACGGACTCGGCATAGACCCGGTAGTGCTCGGCAAGCATCTGGGGCTCGCGGCCCGTGACGACCTCCAGATCCTGCGCGAGCGCCTTGCGAAGTTCGGCGCGCTGCTTGCGGGGAATGGCCTTCATCTCGGCCTCGTCGTCGCCTGCGATGGGGCGGACGAAGCCCAGATAACTGTCCGCGTCCGCCGTCCAGCCATCAGGTACCGGGCCACCGCGCAGTTCGACCGACTCGATCCCCTTCTCGCCCGCCAGGCCCCAGGCGGCCTCGGCCAGCGCGTCGACACCTTCGCCCAGCACGCCGCCATCAACGCCGAAGCCGGTCGACACCATCGCCGCACCGAACAGCGGCGAACGGATTTCACTGAGCGGCAACGCACCGATGATCGCACCGTCCTGCCCTTCGGCGAGCAGATAATGCGCTGTCTGGCCACAGCCTTTCGCGCCAGCCTTCAACCAGCCGGTCAGATGGAAGGGGGTGCCATCCGCCTGCGCAGTGACGAAGGCGTCGATCCGCGCGCATTCGGACTCGCTCGCCAGATCGGCGACGCGGATCGTCGACGCACGCGCGGTCATGCCAGCCGCGCCGCTTCCTCGGCCGCGACCTGATCGACCCGACCCCAGGGGTGGCGGCCGAGCAGCCCGCGCAGCTTGCCCGCCATGGCGCTCAACCGGCTGTAATGGCGGATGCGCGAGCGGAGCGGCGCGTTGGCGACGCGCGGCTGATCGGGATCGACCTCCCAGGGGTGGAAATAGAAGATCGCGCCATGCGCGTCGCGATTGACCTGCCCGACCGCGATGTCGGTCAGTCTGGCGGGCAGCATCCGAAAGAAGCCGCCGCCGGTCGCCAGCCGCCTGCTGCCCCACTGCGCCACCGTGACCGGCAGTTCGATCAGCGCCGAGTCCGCCAGCGGCCGCCAGGCATAGCGCGGCGACCCGGCCCAGCCATAATGGTCGTGGCGCAGCGGCGCGACGCTGGAGGAATAATGATAGCCCGCCTCGGCCAGTACGGGGTGCGCCCAGGGGGTGCGGGTATCAATCGAGAAGCTGGGTGCGCGGTATCCTGTCACCGTCTGCCCGCTGGCATCCTCGATCGCCGCCTGGGCGCGGGCCAGATCGGCGCGGAACTGGTCGGCGGTCATGGTGAAGACACGCTGATGGTCCCAGCCATGGCTCGCCATCTCATGCCCCGCATCGACGATGCGGCGGATCAGTCCGGGATGGCGATGCGCCACCCAGCCCAGCGTGAAGAAGGTCGCGCGCGTACCTGTCTCGGCGAACAGCGACAGGACGGCATCGGTATTGGCCTCGACCCGACTGTCCAGCCGGTCCCAGTCGCGCTTGTCGATCGTCCGCTCGAACGCGCCGACCTGAAACCATTCCTCGACATCGACCGACATGCCGTTGAGCGGCAACGCCTTTGCCTTATCGCCCGCCAGGCATTCGGGTGCCAGAGCCTCAGGCGGCATGGCCCCAGGCCCCCGGTCGGATCGTGGGACCGGCCTCGCGATGGATTTCGGCGCGGTTGTCGATTTCGGACCAGTCGACCAGCAGGGTCAGGACACGACGCAATGCCGCTTCCTGCTGCTCCAGCCGCGCTTCGAGTTGCGCGACGCGGTTCTCCAGCGCGGCGACCGGCGACGGCTCGGCCGGTCGTTCGGGAGCGACGGGTGCTCCCTCGGCGACGGGCGGCAGGGGCGCGACGGGCTCGGGGATCGGACGCAGCGACACCGGCTCGGGCGCGGGCGGCGGAGCGACGACGCGGTGGGCGCTGCGCGAAACCGCCTCGCTTTCTGGCATGACGCGGGTGATCGGATCGGGCTGCGCCGCGGCCACGGTCGCATGACCGTTCAGGCCCAGCCCGGTGCGAAGCGTCCCCGCCGAAAATAGCGGATCACCCAGCCGAGCCGAGGTGTTGAAGATGGGTGCGACAGGCTCGGGCTCCGGTGCGATGGGCATCGGCGCCTCGCGACCACCATCCATGGCCACGCCCATATCGGCGGCCATGTCGGCGGCCACGCTTTCGACCGTCTGGCGGCCGATCAGTTCGACACCTTCGATCGCGGCTTGCAGGAGGACACGGCCCGCAAGCACGTTCAACCGGCGCGGCACGCCGCCCGATGCGTCATACAGCGCATCAAAGGCATCGGCGGCGAAGTCGGGACGGCCCGTCCAGCCCGCGACCGCCAGGCGGTGCGCGATGTAATCGGGTACTTCCTCGGGCTCCATCGGGTCGAGATGATGGATGGCGATAACCCGCTGGCGCAGCTGCTCGATGGCGGCCGAACCGAGCAGGCGTTCGCGGAATTCGGGCTGCCCGACCAGCAGGATCTGGAGCAGCGCGTGACCGCCGACCTGGAAGTTGGACAACATACGCAATTCTTCGAGCGAGGCGAGCGGCAGAGCCTGCGCCTCGTCGACGATCAGCAGGATGCGGCGTCCCTCGCGCGCGACGCCGTTCAGCGCCCGCTCGATCGCAGCCAGCAGCGCCGCCTTGCTCAAACCCTGGGCATCGACGTCCAGTTGCCCCGCAAGGACGTGCAGCAGATCCTGCGGCTCGACGGCGGTCGACACGATATGCAGGACGCGCAGGCGCTTGGTATCCAGCGTCTCGACCAGATGGCCGACCAGCGTCGTCTTGCCCGCACCGACATCGCCGGTGATGACGATGAAGCCCTCCCCCTGTGCCAGCCCATAGCCCAGATAGGCCATCGCCTTGCCATGAGTCGCGGTCTGGAACCAGAAACGCGGGTCCGGCGTCAGTTGGAACGGGCGTTCGCCCAGACCGAAATGGGTCTCGTACATTATCGTGCCTTTCGGCCGGTCAGAATTGATACCGTGCGGCGACCAGAGCTTGCGCGGACAGCGCATTGGTCAGGTCCCCGACCGAGAAATGGTACAATCCAACCGACGCGGTTGTTCCGAGCCGACCGAAGTTGCGGTAATAACTGGCGGTCGTTCCCAGCGATACCACGTCCTCGGCCCCCGCCAACCTAGAGACGTAATAGTTAACGAAGCCATTAACGTTAAGCCCCGAATTGGGACCAAAGGCATGGCCCAGGAAAATCTGGCCGTAATAGCTGTCGTCCTGTGCGCCGGAGACGATGAGGCCCGGCACGTCGTCCGGCGCGAAGAGGCGGCGGCTGGTATAGCCCAGCCCCACGCCCAGGGTGGAACGCCCCCGCTGGTATGACAGAGCCATGTCCAGCCCGCGGGCGCGATAGACGGCGGTCTGCACCGATTGCAATGCGTCGTTCAGGCATCCGCCCGGCGACGTTCCGCCCGCCGAAAAGACACAGCCATTGAACTGCTGCGCAAAGGCATCGCGCGTTTCGACGAAATTGGTGGGCAGGTTCGACAGCCCGTTGCGAAGCTGACGGCCGAACGTCTGGATCCCGTCATAGATCGCCGCCTGGAAGACGAGGTCGCGGGACGCCTGATAGCGCGCCAGCCCGGTGACGCTGAGCGAGCCATAGCGCTCGCCCACATGCCCTTCGACGGAGGTCCGGCGGTCGGGCCGCCAGATGACGCCTGCATCATAATAGACGCCGTCGGTGCGATAGGCGATCCGGCGCGGACCTTGCGGATTGGTGATGAACCGGCCCCGGCTGTCGACCAAGGGTCGGCCGGCGGCGTCGACTTCCGGATCGCGCTGGCTCGCCTCGATCCGCTCGTAACCGACCCCGGCGGTCAGCGCGACATAGGGCGAAACAGGCTTCAGCACGTCACCGCGCACGAACCAGCCCTCATAACGCTGCGAGAGTTGCCCCGCATCGTCGCGCTCATAGGCGGCATTGGCCGACAGGCCGACCGGCGCGATCGCCCCAGGCCGCGCGGTGGCGCTGACGGTCGCCATATGGTTCCAGCTGTCGCTGAAATAGTCGAGTTGGGGTTGGCCCGGCGCCAGGCCGCCCAGCCCCGGCGTCTCCGCGCGGGTATAGCCCAGCCGGTAATTCGCGCCGATCTGCACCGGCCCCGCCCGCGTGGCCAGCGAGGGGCCGGCATAGGCCGAATAGATTTGCGAGATATTGGCGACATCGCCGACCAGCACGCCGGGCGCGGCACCCCGGATATCCGCGCGCGTCCGCGTCGCCAGCGCGCCG
Organism: Sphingomonas zeae; assembly: GCF_014197135.1. Taxonomy (GTDB): domain Bacteria; phylum Pseudomonadota; class Alphaproteobacteria; order Sphingomonadales; family Sphingomonadaceae; genus Sphingomonas; species Sphingomonas zeae. Next base: position 380,391 of record NZ_JACIFA010000002.1, on the reverse strand, counting down.
CCCTCCAGATGCAGTTCCGGCGTGAGGGCATAGGAGATGCGAGCCAGCCCGCTATGGATATCGCCGTCCCCGGCCCGGTCGCTCCAGCCGATGCGACGCTCATAGCGATAGCTGACCTGTCCCTGCGCCCGAGCGGTCTGAACCTGCGCGTTCACGCCTGCCGCCAGGGTCGTATAGGTGACCGCGTCGCCACCGGTCAGATCGGCGACAAGAACCTGCCCCACCTCGACATAGGGGGTCAGCCGCGCGCGAAGCCGCGGCGGCGTGGCAGCGCGCGATCCGTCCCCCGTCTCGGCCCGATCCGTCGACCTTGTCTCTTGCGCAGCGGCCGCTACGCCACCGGCGCTCGGCGCGCCCTGCGTCTGCGCGGCGAGCGTGGTCGGCCAGGCGACCAGCATCCATGCAAGCCTCGCAAGGACGGGCCGCACCGCCGTCACGGCGCGCCGTCCTTGCCATATTTGCCATAATAGCCGAACCGGCGGCTGCCCGGCACGAACGCGACGCTGTTCAGCACCAGCTGGATATGGTCGCACCCATCGAGCAGTGCGATCGCTCCGCTCACCTCGCTCTCGGGGGTGCGATCGGCGCGGACCACCATCATCACCTGCCCCGCCAGCATCGCCAACACCGAGGCGGGCGATGCGGCCAGTGCCGGCGGCGAGTCGAAGATCACCAACCGGCGCGGATTGGCCGACAACAGCCGCTGCACCACCGCGCGCGTTCGCGCGGAGGCAAGCAACTCGGTATCGTTCGCCGTCCGGGTGCCGCAGGGCAGCACCGCCAGATGCGGCACATCGGTGCGCATCACCAGCGACTCGACATCGATGCTGCCGTCGACCAGCGCATCGAGCAGCCCTGGCCCCTCAGCCAGACCCAGCCGCCCCATCACATCGGGCTTGGCGACATCGGCGTCGACCAGCAGCACTTCGATATCGCGCTCCGCCGCCAGCGACAGAGCGAGGTTGACCGAGCAGAAGGTCTTTCCGTCCTGCGGTCGTGCCGAACAGACCAGGACGACGCGTGCCTTGTCCTCGTCGCCGCCCTCGACTAGCCGCTGGCTGGTGATGATGAGCTGGCGCTTGACCAGCCGGAACTCTTCGGCCAGCGGCCCGATCGGCGCACCGGGCACGATCATCCCGTTTTCGGCCAGCATCGCGCGGTCGACCATCGCGACGTCGGACAAGCCGGGGCTATATTCGCTGGCCAGAAACTCCTCATCGCCCGGCTGCGCCAGGAATTCGGCCGGAATGGCGCTGAGCGAGGGATCGGAGAATGGGGCATCGTGGTCGGGCAGGGAAACCGGCAGAGCGGCTTCGATCGCTCCCGCAGGTGGCGTCCATTCGGGTTCCCGGTCCACCGGCTCGGGCGTCGGCGCCTCGGGGACGCGCATATAGGACTGAAAATCATAGACGTTCGCGGCGCGTTCGAGCAGCGACGGTTCCCGGCGGGGTCTGGGGGGTTTCACGTTTTCGTTCACGCGGCCATTCCCCGTTGTAATAGCTCCATTATCAGGACCAGCCCATAGGCCGCGCCCAGCGCCGCCGTCCCGCCGAGGAACAGTTTCGTCCGTTGCGCCCGCGCCGCCGCCTGGCCGCGCGTGACGACTTCGCCGATCGCGCCGATCACCGGCATTCCCATCGTCCGTTGAAGCGATTGCGGCGTGGTGAAGGTCTGGCGCAGCTTGGACAAAGCAAAGGCCGATCCGACGCCCAGCCCCAGCCCGGCGACGAACACCACGCTGAGCAGAAGGATGCGATTGGGCGCGGTCGGCGCGCGCGGATAGGTCGCCGGGTCGATGACGCTGAAGCGCATCGAGTCGGTCTGGTTCTGCGCCTGACCGCGCAACGCCACCTGCTCGCGCTGGCGCAGCAACTGGTCATAGCTGTCCTTCAGCACCTGATAATCGCGATCGATCGCGCCCTGTTCGGCGGCGGCCTCCGGATCGGTGGTCAGGCTGGCGTTCAGCCGGTCGAGGTCGTTCTGCAACTGGCTCTTGCGGATTTTCAGGCTGGCGAGCTGCGACTGTTTTTCCGCCGCCATCGACTGGAGCGACATGTAGAGGGGATTGGGCTGCCCCGCCGCCCCGCCACCGGCAGGCTCGGCCTTCACGGCGGCCTGCGCGGCGGAAAGCTGGTTCTTCAGCGCGATCACGTCGGGATGATTTTCCGTATAGCCGCGCGCGCGGGCATCGGCGAGCTGGCCCTGGATCGTCGCCAGTCGTGCCCGCGCCGGGCTGACGGCGACGCCGCCGCCTTCGCTCACCGTGCGCGGAGTGCCCGCCAGTTGGCCTTGCACCGCCGCGAAGCTGGATTGCGCCGCCGCCAGGTCGCTGTCCACCTGCGCCATCTGCGAGCGGGCCAGCCCAATCCGGTCCGCGACAGATCCGCTGCCCGGCAGGCCACCCATGAACTGGTTCTGGTACTGGGCGCGCTTGGCCTCGGCGGTCTGGAGTTGTTTCTGTCGCTCGCTCAATTGCTTGTCGAGAAAGGCCAGGCTCTGGGCGGTGTTGTTGCGATCGCCGAGCAGATTGGATTCTACAAAGATGTCGATCAGCTTTTGCGCCACCTGCTGCGCCAGCTTGGGGCTGGCCTGGGTCACGGTCAACTGGAAGATCGTGTCCTGCTGATTCTCGATCTTGATCGCCTGCGCCAGCTGCGCGACCCGCGCCGCGACATCGGCGTCGCTCGACACCGTGCTGGCCAGATCGGTGCCGCGCACCACCTTTTGCAGGTTGATCGCCGAGATCAGCGTCTGGCGGACCTGATCGACCGAGTCCATCTGGCTGTTCGGCCCGGTGCTCATGCCGTCGGGCAACAACTGCGAGTTCTGAACCGCGATGCGTGCGCGGGATTCATATTTGCTGGGAATCTGGGCGACAAACAGCCACCCGATCACGCACACGGTCCACGCCACCGCCAACGCCAGCCAGCGGCGTATCCATATCGCATGGACCGCGATCCGGATCTCGTCCTGAATACTCGACACCCGGCCGCCTCAGAACATCGATTCGGGGATGATGATGACGTCGCCTGGCTCCAGCCGGACATTGGCGCTCGAATCCCCCTTCCGGAGGAGGTCGTTGATCTGGAGCGCATATTCGCGCTGCTTGCCGGTATCCCGATCGGTGCGCACCAGCTTGGCCTTGTTGCCGGCCGCGAACTGGTTGAGCCCGCCCACCGCGATCATCGCGTCGAGCAGCGTCATGTTCGCGCGGTAGGGGATGGAGGCGGGCCGCTCGGTCGCGCCGACGATGCGGACCTGCTGGCTATAGGTGCCGGAAAAATTCTCGACGATCACCGACACGATCGGGTTGGAGACATATTCCGACAGCGCCTTCTTCATGTCGTCAGCCAGCATCGCGGGCGTCTTGCCCACCGCGGGCATGTCGTTGACCAGCGGCGTGGTGATGCGGCCATCGGGGCGCACCTGGACTTTGGTCGACAGGTCGGGATTGCGCCAGACGAAGATGTTGAGCGTGTCGAGCGGGCCGATGACATATTCCTCGCCCGGCTGTTCCTTGCGCGCGACATAACCGGCCGAGGGCAGCTCGGTCTTGGTCCCCGCCGTCGAACAGGCGGTCAGCGTCGAGGCGCAAAGGCCTGCGAGCAAGAGGGGGCGGGCGAACGATGCCATGCGAACGTTACTCCTGAACCCCTCGTCTCCAAGCGTGTGGAGACGAAGGGCAAATTGCGCAATCCCACGATACCACCCAAGAGGTGAACAGAGCGTTAGACCGCGCCGCCCAGAATCTCGGCGGCGGGGGGATGGCCCAGAAACGCCGCTGGGCTTGCGGTCGCTCCATAGGCTCCGGCAAGAAATACCGCGACGATATCGCCGACCCGCGCGGGGGGAAGCGCGACCCGGTCGCCCAGCCGGTCGAGCGGGGTGCACAAGGGTCCGACCACCGACACCGTCTCCTCCGCCGTAGCGCCCATCGCACGCGCAATGGCCAGCGGATAGTTGCGCCGCACGACGGTGCCGAAATTGCCGCTGGCCGCCAGTTGGTGATGCAGTCCGCCGTCAAGGATCAGGAAGGTCTCGCCGCCGCTCTCCTTGCGATCGATCACCCGCGCCAGATAGACCCCGGCCTCGGCGACCAGCCACCGGCCAAGCTCGATCGCGAAGCGGCTTTGCGACAGGATCGCGGATCGCGCGGCCAGCGCCTGCTCCAACGCCTCGCCCACCCTCTCCACCGGCAGCGTATTGTCCCCGGCGAAATAGGGGACGCCGAACCCGCCGCCCAGATTGACCAGCGGCGGTGTCACCCCGGCCTTCTCCGCCAGCCGGGCCGCAAGCGCGATGGTCGCCGCCTGCGTGTCGATGATCGCCTGCGGATCGAGCGCCTGGCTGCCCGCATAGATATGAAAGCCGCGCCAATCGGCCCCCACTTGGCAAAGATGGCGGATCAGCGCGGGCACCCGCTCGGCATCGATACCGAAGGGCGAGGGTCGGCCGCCCATCTTCATGCCCGACCCGCGCAGCTCGACATCCGGATTGACCCGCACCGCCAGGCGCGGCGTCACGCCCAGCCGATCGGCAAGCCCCAGCGCTCGCATCGCCTCTCCCTCGGACTCGAGGTTGATCGTCACGCCCGCCTGGATGGCGGCGGTCAGCTCGGAATCGCGCTTGCCGGGGCCTGCGAAGCTGACCGGCTTTCCCAGCGGCGCGACCTTCGCCAGCTCGCCCGCCGAGGCGACATCGAAGCCGTCGACCATCGCCGCCATCGCCTTCAGGAGCGGCGGATGGGGATTGGCCTTGATCGCATAATGAAGGTCGATCGAGGGAAAGGCCTCGCGGAACCGCGCGACACGCGTGGCGACGATGGCCGGGTCATAGACGAAGACCGGCCCGTCATGGCCCGCCATCCAATCCTCGGCGCTTCGCCCGGCAATGGTCAGCGCGCCCGTCTGTGCGGCAAATTCGGGGGGGATCGGCCCCATCGGCTTCATGACATTGTGTCCTTGTCGGTCCAGGCGCGGCGCAGCGCCGCGCGGTCCAGCTTGCCATTGGCGTTGCGGGGTAGCGCATCGGCCCAGGCGATGTGGGACGGCTGCATGAAATTGGGAAGGTCGCGCTTCAACCGGCTGCGGAGTGCGCCCTCCTGCGCCGGATCGCCGCCCAGTATCAGGACGATCGCCTGCCCCTGCGCCTGGTCGGCAATGCCGAAGGCCACCGCCTCGCGCGCTTCGCCGCCGGCCATTGCGGCCTCCTCAATCTCCTGGGGGCTGATCCGGTTGCCCGCGACCTTGATCATCTCGTCATCGCGCCCGACGAAGCGGAGCAGGCCGTCCGCCCCCTCGACCACCGTGTCGCCCGACCACACCGCACGGTCATGGTCCGGCGTCGGGCGGAAACGCTGCGCCGTCCGCTCGGCATCGCGCCAATAGCCCTGCGCGACCAGCGGCCCGGCATGGACCAGCTCGCCCGGCTCGCCCGGCAAGGCGCGGGTGCCGTCGGGGCGCAGCACCATCACCTCGGCAAAGGGAATGGCGCGACCGATCGAATCGGGGTGCGCGTCGATCAGCGCGGGGTCCAGATAGGTCGAGCGGAACGCCTCAGTGAGGCCATACATCGCATAGAGGTCCGCCGCCGGGAATAACGCCCGCAGCCCCTTCACCAGGCGCGGCGTCAACGCGCCGCCCGAATTGGTCAGCCGCCGGAGCGATGCGACCGCCTCCTCCGGCCAGTCGATACCGATCAACTGCGTCCAGAGCGGCGGCACCCCCGCCAGCGTCGTCGCGCCGTGGCGGGCGACCGCTTTTACCACATCGCGCGGGGTCAGATAGTCGAGCGGTGCGACCGCACTCCCCGCGACCCAGGTCGAGAAGAGCTGGTTCTGCCCATAGTCGAAGCTGTACGGCAGGACGCCCAGCACCCGGTCCTCGGGCGTCAGCTTCAGGTAATGGGCGACCGATACCGCGCCGTACCAGAGGTTTGCGTGGCTCAGCATCACCCCCTTGGGCCGCCCCGTCGAGCCGGAGGTATAGAGGATCGCCGCCAGCGCATCCGTATCCGCGGTCGAACGGGACAGCGCATCGCCCTGCCCCGCCTCGGTCGCAACCACCACGCCCGGGGGGACATCGCTCTCCTCCAGCGTCGCAGCACGCGGCGCGTGGGTCAGCAGCATCGCCGCGCCGCTATCGGCCAGGATATGCGCGACCTGCGCGCGCTTGAGCAGCGGGTTGATCGGCACATGCACCAGCCCTGCACGCGGCGCGGCGAGCGGCATCAACGCGGCATCGCGCGTCTTGGGCAACCAGGTCGCCACCCGCGCGCCGGGCGCAAAGCCCTGCCCCGCCAGCCATCCCGCCAGCCGCGCGACCGCCTCCTCGGCCTCGGCAAAGCTTAGTCCGCCGTCGCGGTCGAGCAACGCAGGCGCATCGCCTGCCCCGCGCAAGGCATGGTCGATCGGATAGGCGGTCGGATCGAGGATCATCGCGCCATCTACTAGAGGGGATGCCGCAAAGTCGAGCACGCGCGCCAACCTGACTTCCCCCCCGCAAGTGGGAAGGATTGGGGGACGGCCTGGGTCTCCTGCGCTTTCTGAAAGCCGAACACTTTCACCACCCGGAGAAACAACAGGCGTCACGACGGAGACACTCGGCGTGTCCCCTCCCCCAACCCCCTCCCGCCTGCGGGAGGGGGCTATTTTTCCGCAGGCGACAAGAGCTTTGCTGCCCCCATCTGTGAGCTTCACTCCCCTCCCGCAGGCGGGAGGGGCCGGGGGAGGGCATGGGTCTCCCGCGCTTTCCGAAAGCCGAACACTTTCACCACCCGGAGAAACAACAGGCGTCACGACGGAGAAACCCGGCGTGTCCCCTCCCCCAACCCCCTCCCGCCTGCGGGAGGGGGTTATTTTTCCGCAGGCGAAAAGAGCTTTGCTGCCCCCCTTTGTGAGCTTCACTCCCCTCCCGCAGGCGGGAGGGGCTGGGGGAGGGCATGGGTCTCCCGCGCTTTCCGAAAGCCGAACACTTTCACCACCCGGAGAAACAACCGGCGTCACGACGGAGGCACCCGGCATGCCCCCCCCCCGACCCCCTTCCGCCGGCGGGAGGGGCAAAGCGCCCAACACCCGTTGCCCAACGCCCGCCGCCGCACTAACGCTGTCGTCACAACAAAACAGCAGGGCGACAGGGTTTGGAACTCCAGACAAACGGGCAAGTGGAAGCAGCGGTGCGCGGCGTGCTGGCCGATGTGCTGGGCCTGTCGACCGAGCGCGTGGAGAATTTCGACGCCGATACGCCGCTGTTCGGCGCGTTGCCCGAGCTGGATTCGATGGCGGTCGCGGGCGTGCTGACCGAGTTGGAGGATCGCCTCGGCATTCTGATCGAGGATGACGAGGTCGATGGCGAGATGCTGGAGACGTTCGGTCAGCTCGTCGCCTTTGCCCATGCCAAGGCGGGCGCTTGATCGACTATTATGACTGGCCCGGCGGGCGCGAGGCGATGTTGCGCTTCGGCCCCGCGCAGGGGCCGGTCGTGCTGGTCGCGCTTCCCTTCTGGGAGGAGGCGAACCGGATACGTGGCCTGGCGGTGGCGGTGCTGCGGCGGCTGGCCGATCACGGCATCGGCGGCGCGCTGCCCGACTGGCCAGGCACGGGCGAGAGCCTCATCGAGACCGAGCAGGCCACCATCATCCAGTGGCGCAACGCGCATGAAGCGGCGGCGGCGACGCTGAGCGACCGGCCCTGCTACGGCGTATCGATCCGGGGCGGAACGCTGATTGACGGTTTCGCCATGCTGTCGGGGCGCTGGCATCTGGCGCCGATGACGGGCGAGGCGGTGCTGCGCGACGTCATCCGCCTGCGTGCGGCGGCGGGATTGCGCGGCGACCGTTACGGCCTGTTCGGCGCGGAGTCCCCCGTTCGGATCGCCGGCAACCGGGTTTCGCCGCATTTTCTCGCCGGGCTTGCGGGGGCCGAGCCCTATGACCAGCCCGGCGTGCCGCGCCGCGTCGTACGCCTGGGCCATGACCGCGCGCCCGCCGACCGCACCATCGACGCCGTGCCCCCCTGGCGCCGCGCCGAGCCGCAGGAAGACCCGGAACTCGCCGCCATTCTGGCCGAGGACATCGCGCAGTGGATCGCGTCATGCGAAGGCTGATCTCCTTCCCATGCGAGGGCGCGACGCTGGTCGGAACGCTGGACGAAGGCTCGAGCGGGACGGGTCTGGTGATCGTCTCCGGCGGCAACGAGCCGCGCATGGGCGCGCATCGCGGACAGGCGATGCTCGCGGCCCGGATCGCGGCGCGGGGCTATCCGGTGTTCCGGTTCGACCGGCGCGGGGTCGGCGATAGCGAAGGGGCGAATGGCGGCTGGCAGTCGAGCGGCCCCGATATCGCCGCCGCCGTGGATGCCTTTGCCGAGGCGGCGAAGCTGACGCAGGTGATCGGCTTCGGCAATTGCGACGCCGCCGCCGCGCTGGCGATGTTCGGGACCGAGGCGGGGTTTGCCCGTATTCTGCTGTCCAATCCCTGGCTGTCGGATGAGCCCGACGCCCTGCCCCCGGTCGCCGCGATCCGCCGCCATTATATGCGAAAGCTGGTCAATCCGGCCGAATGGCTGCGACTGGCGCGCGGCGCAGTCGACATGGGCAAACTGCGCCAGGGCCTGACCAAGATCGCCGCCCCCCCCTCGCCGCTCGACGCGACCGCGGCACCGCTGATCCACGCGATCCATGGCTGGGGCGAGGATGTGGCGATCATCGTGGCGCAGGGGGACGCGACCGGCGTCGCCTTCCGCGCCGCTGCACGCGGGTGCGGCTTTGCGATCGAAACGCTGGCAACGGACTCGCACAGCTATGCCGATGCGATGAAGGCGCTGGAACAGGTCATCGTCGCGCATCTGATAAAGACCGGATCGGACGGGATGAGGGCTGCGAGCGACGGACGCACGGAACCATAAAATAGCGATTAACGCGCTTTAAGATACGGATTTTTTCCGGAACGGCTCTCCGCCCCGCCCATTGGACCGGGCAAGGAGAGACGGTCCATGAACGAACGCCCCACCCCACCACAGCCCGAACAGCAGCAGGACATGCCCGGCCAGACCGAGGCGATGGATCCGCGCCCCGATCATGGCGAACACAGCTATGTCGGCCATGGCAAGCTGACCGATAAGAAAGCGATCATCACCGGCGCCGACAGCGGCATTGGCCGCGCCGTCGCCATCGCCTTTGCCCGCGAGGGCGCGGATGTGGTCATTTCCTATCTGTCCGAGGATCAGGACGCCGCCGAGACGCAGCGACTGGTCGAGCAGGCGGGCCGCAAGGCGCTGCTGATCCCCGGCGATGTCAGCGATCCGGCGCATTGCCGCACCATTGTTGAGCGGGCGGTCCAGACCTTCGGTCGGGTCGACATATTGGTCAACAACGCCGCGCATCAGGCGAGCTTTCAGGCCATCGAGGACATTAGCGACGAGGAGTGGGAGGTCACCTTCGCGACCAACATCCATGCCATGTTCTATCTGGTGAAGGCCGCGCTGCCGCACATGGGCGAAGGCGCATCGATCATCAACACGACATCGATCAACGCCGACAAGCCCAACCAGCAGTTGCTCGCCTATGCGACCACCAAGGGCGCGATCCACAACTTTACCGCCGGGCTGGCGCAGATGCTTGCCGAGCGGAAGATCCGCGTCAATGCGGTGGCGCCGGGGCCGGTCTGGACCCCGCTGATCCCCTCCACCATGCCACCGGAGGCGGTGAAGAGCTTTGGTGAGCAGACGCCGATGGGCCGCGCTGCGCAGCCCGCCGAACTGGCGCCCCCTTACGTCCTGCTGGCGAGCGGCGAGGCCAGCTACATCAGCGGCGCGACCATCCCCGTCACTGGCGGCACGCCCTTCCTCTGATTTCCACGCAAGGAGCTATCATCCATGGCGACCCTACCCAATGACGTCGTGACGGCGGTCTTCGTGACCGGGCTGAAGAATGCCCATGCCGTCGAGCATCAGGCGCTGGCGCTGATCGACCGGCAGCTCGATCACCTGTCCAATTACCCGGACGTAGCCGACCATCTGCGGATGCACCGCGGCGAAACCGAGCAGCAGATCGTCCGGCTGGAGGATATTCTCGACAGCTTCAACGAAAGCCGTTCGATGCTGAAGGACGCGGCGCTCAGCTTTTCCGGCAACATGGCGGCGCTGGGGCATATCTTCGCCCCCGACGAAATCCTGAAGAACAGCTTCGCCAACTTCGCTTTCGAGAATTTCGAGGCGGCCAGCTACAAATCACTCATCACCATCGCCGATGTCGGCGGCTTCGGCAGCGCGACGCCGCTGCTGACCCAGTCGCTGAATGAAGAGCTGTCGATGGCGGCCTGGGTCGATGAGAACAATGCTGCGCTGACCCGCCGCTATCTCGAACGCCGCGCGGCGGGCGAAACCGCCAGCCACTAATCCCCACCACCGCCCCCCCAATCCAGCGAGGCCGATCATGTATTATCACGACAAACGCCTGCAATATCCCGTCCGGTGCGAGAGCCCCGACCCCTTGTTCGCACGCATGTTGCAACAGGCGATCGGCGGCGTGGAGGGCGAGATTCGCGTCTGCATGCAGTATTTCTTCCAGGCCTGGGGCAATCGTGCCCCGACGCCGAAGTACCGCGACATGCTGCTCCACACCGCGACCGAGGAAATCGGGCATATCGAGATGCTGGCAACCGCCGTCGCGCTCAATCTCGACAAGGCGCCCGCCTCGCTTCAGGAAGAGGGCGCGGCCGACGGCATCGTCGGTGCGGTGATGGGCGGCGGCAGTGCGCGCCATGCGATCGAGGGAACGCTGCACAAGCATATCCTGTCGACCGGCCTGGCCGCACAGCCGGTGGATTCGGACGGCGTGCCGTTCAACATGAGCCATATCTATGCCAGCGGCAATGTCGCCGCCGACATGTATTGCAACGTCGCCGCCGAGAGCACGGGGCGCGTGCTGGCCACCCGCCTCTACAACGCCGCGCATGATCAGGGCATGAAGGACATGCTGCACTTCATGATCGCGCGCGACACCATGCATCAGGAGCAATGGCTGGCCGTGATCGAGGAACTAGGCGCCGAAGCCGCACTGCCCATCCCCAATTCCTTCCCGCAAGCGAAGGAAAGCCAGGATCACAATTACGACTTCTTCGTCACCTCGGTCGACGGCACCTATCCCGAAGGTCGCTGGACCCGGGGGCCGAGCGTCGACGGCAAGGGCGAGTTCACCGTGTTCCGCAACGAGCCGATGGGCGAGGAACCCGTGCTCGGTCCGGCGCGCCCCGACAGCAGCGCCCAGGCCGAACAGATCGGCGAGAAGCCCGCTGTGTAAGCCAGGCAATTCCTCCTCTTGCTGGGGCGGTGGCAGGGCAAAGCCCTGACGGGGGGTGTCCCGCTCTCGATAGAGCGACACCCCTCCACCATGCCCCGCATGGTCCCCCCCTCTCCTTACAGGACAGGATAGAACCGCCCCGGGTCGCATGGCCCGGGGCGGTTTCACGTCAGGCGCCGACCGGCACCGTCTTTCCCGTGCTCCGGTCGAGCGCCCGGGCGGTCAGCACATCGAGCGCGGTGGTAACAGCCACGAACCCGATTGCCCCCCACACCGCCCGCTTCCTCGGCGAACGACGCACGGACATCGCCAGGGTCCCCAGGTCGAGCAAATCGCCCATCACGCGGTTCCACACACGCGCCGAATGGGCTGGCGCTTGTACCAGCCCGACCCCGGCGACGACTTCGCGGACCCCATAAGCTCTGACGGTCCCGGACCCGCCCGGCACCGAAAGACGCTCGGCGATGCGTCGGGAGGCCAGCAGCTCAACGGCCCCCAAAGCCAGGGAGAACAGACCGAGGCCCAGGCTGACGGATTTGGCGTTCATGATGATTCCTTTGTCGCTGTCATGGCTAGAGAGGCAACGTGAAGACATGAGCGACGGTCCATAATTCCATCTATGTCAGTCACTTGACCACGATGGGATGGGTTAGGAGACGAAATAGGGCACTTGCCTCGCATTCCCGGCTCGGCCAGTCTGATGCGATGATCCTGCCGCTTCTTCTCGCCGCCGCCGCGACGCCCGCTACCGCCACCTCTCCTGCCCGGCTAAAGGCCGATGTCGAAGCGCTGGTCCGCTTCGGCACCCGCCATACGGCCTCCGTCACGAACGATCCCAAGCGCGGCATCGGTGCCGCGCGCGACTGGGCGGCCAAACAGTTCGAGGTGATCGGGCAAGGTTGTAACGGCTGCATCGCGGTCGAGCGGATCAACCGACGCTTCACCGGTCCGCGCGCACCGAACGGGGTGATGGTCGAGGATGTGCTGGGCATCCAGCGGGGGCGCGACCCCAACCGCGTCGTCATCATCGGCGCGCATATCGACAGTCGCGTGACCGACGTGATGGACGCGACGTCCGATGCGCCGGGCGCCAATGACGACGCCTCGGGGGTGGCGTTGGTACTGGAGGCCGCGCGCCATCTATCGAAACAGCAGTTCGATGCGACCATCGTCTATGCCGTTTTTTCCGGCGAGGAACAGGGCCTGTGGGGTGCAACCCTGCTCGCCGACACCGCCAAGGCGCGCAATTGGCGAGTCTCGGCGATGCTCAATAACGATATCGTCGGCAACACCGTCGGCCAAGGCGGGGTGCGCGAGGCACGCTGGGTCCGCGTCTTTTCCGAGGGCATTCGCACTTCGGAAGACCTGCCCCAGCAGATGCAGCGGCGCGGGAATGGCGGCGAGGATGACGGCCCCAGCCGCGCATTGGCCAAGGCGATCCATGGCGTCGCCTCCAAGCTTGGCGGGCTGGACGTCTTTGTCGACCGGCGGCCCGACCGTTTCGGGCGCGGCGGCGATCATGAGCCGTTCCTCAAGCTCGGCTATCCCGCGGTTCGCTTCTCCGTCGCAAACGAGGATTGGGACGCGCAGCATCAGGATCTGCGCAAAGAAGGGACCGTCGCGTATGGCGACACCGTCGACAAGATGGACTTTCCCTATCTGGCGAAGGTGACGGCGATCAACATCGCGACGCTGGCCCGCCTCGCCGCCGCGCCGGCTGCACCCGACAAGGTGACGATCAGCGGGGCGCTGTCCCGTGACACCCAGGTCGAGTGGGCGGCGGTGCCGGGCGCGGTCCGTTACCGGGTCCATTGGCGGCGGAACGACGGCGCCGACTGGACACAGTCGCGCGACGTGACCGAGACGAAGACGATTCTCCCCCAGGTTCCGGTCGATGACCATTTCGTCGGCGTCTCAGCCATCGCGGCGGACGGCGCCGAGAGCATCATCACCTTTGGCGGGCGCTGACCGAAAATCGATTGCAAATTCAAAGGGATGCCACCCCGCGGGAGAGTCGGGGCGGCATCCCGGTTTCCAGCCCGGCGTCTCTCGGGCTGAAACTCCCCCCTGGGGGAAGGCTTTAGCGACGAACCAGCTTGCTGCGGACCCGCATGCGTCGCGGGCCAGAATGCACGACTTCAGTCGTGGTGGTCGTCGTCGTGGTAATGACCGGAGCACCCTGTACCACAACCGTTGTGACAGTGGGAGCCGGATAATAATATCCATCGGCGTAATAGCTTGCACGCTGCGAGTCCAGCGTGCTTGGCGTGCCCACGGTGGTCGTTGTGGTGATGGTCGTCCTATCCCGGGTCACCACGCGCCGTCCCATGGCAGGCGGCGGCGGCGGCGCGTAATCGTCTCGATAGCTGTAATCATCATAGCCCGGCGTCATGCGCCGTCCGCGATCCTCGGCGCGGTCGATCGCATAGCCCGCAGCCGCGCCGACGCCTGCGCCGAGCAGCGTCCCACCAAGCCGATTGCCTCGCCCGGCAATGAGGTTCCCCGCCACGCCGCCCGCGACCGCACCGATCGCGGCCCCGCCCAGCCCGTTGTCGCGCGGGGGCGCATAAGGCGTTCCCGCATAGTCGGGTGTACCATCCCAGTTGACGCCGTACACGCTGTCATAGACCGACCCACGCTCGTCGAGCAGCACCGCATCATCGTAATAGCGCGACCAACGATAGCCGACGGGCGGCTGCGGCAGGGTATAGACCGCCCAGTCGTCCACGCCGAAACGCCGATCGGCCCAATAGGACGGAACCACCATGCCGCGCACCGGACGGCGATAGGCGCGCCAACCGCCGGGCGCATTCGCGCCACCCCACCAACGCCCGCCGACCCGGCTGCCCCAACGGTTCGCCCGCGCAGGCGGCACGCCTACCAAGGTCGTGCGGACGACTGGCCCTTGCCCCCGTACCGGGACGGAGGACGGCTGGGAATCGACTGGAGGACGCGGGTAGCTGGCCCCGGCCTGCGCCATGACAGGCGTGCTGGCGACCAAGCCAAGGGTCAGGACGATCAAGCGCGACGAGCTTTGCATGGCGGATGGATTCCCCTGTATCAATGCAGCGACGCCCCCCTCAACGCCGAAACCGAAACAAGGTTTGATATCAGCGCCCTGCCTATATCGATAGCGGCGCAGCCCGTCCCGAAACGGGTCAGTCCGCCATCGCGGCCACACGCGGCGCGAGCAGCGCCATCAGCGCCTCGCAGCCTGCCTGATCCTCTTCGTCGAACCAGCCCGGCTCGGGGCTGTCCAGATCGAGCACGCCGATCACCGTGCCGTCCAGCAGCAAGGGTACGACCAGTTCCGACCGGCTGGCGGCGTCACAGGCGATATGGCCGGGGAAGGCATGGACATCGGCCACACGCTGCGTCCGCGCCTCGGCGACGGCAGTGCCGCACACGCCCTTGCCGACGGGAATGCGGATGCACGCCGCCTTGCCCTGGAACGGCCCCAGGACCAGCTCGCCGCCGACCATGCGGTAGAAGCCGGCCCAGTTGAGATCGGGCAGATACTGCCAGATCAGCGAGGCGGCGTTGGCCATGTTGGCGACCGCATCCCCCTCTCCGGCGGTCAGCGCGTCGAGCGCAGCGTGGAGATCGCGGTAAAGCTCCGCCTTCGATCCGGCGGCTATGTCGAACTGGTACATGTCACGCGATGTAGGCCGATAGGAGCCGCGCGTCATCCCCGCCGCATCACTTTCGGACAGCGCGGCACGGCCGTGCCGCTTGCACGCATGATTTTATTGTCCTACAAATCCTCCCAGAAAATAAGCTGGAGAGGGCGTACCCGCCGTGCCATCAGACGTGACGCCCGCCTATATCGCGATCGATTGGGGTACCACCAACCGGCGATGCTATGTGATCGCGGGCGATGGCACGATGCTCGATACGGTGCGCGACGATCGCGGCGTACTGGCGATGCGGGTGGAGGATTATCCCTCGGAAATCTCTGCGATCCGGGCACGCTTCGGTGCGCTGCCGGTGATCGCGGCGGGCATGGTCGGCTCGACCCGCGGATGGCGAGAGGCCGCCTATGTCCCCGCCCCCGCCGATCTCGCCAGCCTGGCGCAGGCCGCGACCCGGGTCGTGGAGGAGCACGTGACCATCGTCCCGGGCGTCTCGTTGCTGACCGACACGCGCGCCGATGTGATGCGCGGCGAGGAGGTGCAGGTGCTGGGCGCGGTTGCTGCGGGGCTCGCACCGGCCGATGCGCTGTTCGCCCAGCCGGGCACCCATAACAAATGGGTCCATGTCGAGGACGGCCGGATCACCGATTTCGCCACCACCATGACCGGCGAGTTGTTCGCGCTGGTCAAGGGGCACGGCATCCTTGCCGGGATGCTCGACGGTCCGGTGGCGGACGGGCCAGCCTTTCGCGACGGCCTTTCACGCGGCAGCGGTGCGTGCGACCTGACGGCGGCCCTGTTCGGGGTCCGCGCCTCGGTTCTGCTCGGCCGGATCGCGCCCGATGATGCGGCGGCCTATGCCAGCGGGCTGCTGATCGGCAGCGACATCGGCGCTGTCCCGCATATGGAGGGCAGCACCGTCCATCTGTTGTCGAGCGGGCTGCTTGCCGACCTCTACACCATCGGGATCGAGGCGCGCGGGGGCCGCGTCGTCGCGCTCGACAGCCATGCCGGTTTTCTTGCCGGTCTCCATGCCATCCGGGAGCATTTGTCATGACCGACCCCGCCCAGAACTTCGCCAGGGCCTTTGCCGCCTGTCCGCTGGTCGCCATCCTCCGCGGCCTGACGCCTGCCGAGGCCATCCCCGTCGCCGATGCGCTGGTTGGGGCGGGCTTCACCCTGATCGAGGTGCCGCTCAACTCGCCCGATCCCTATGACAGCATCGCGGCGATCGCGGCGCATGTCGGGGACAAGGCGATCGTGGGTGCGGGCACGGTCCTGAGTACCGAACAGGTCGACCGGGTCAAGGCGGCGGGCGGCACCCTGATCGTTTCGCCCAACACCGACACGGACGTGATCGCGCACAGCGTCGCGCAGGGGCTAATCTCGCTGCCCGGCTATTTCACCCCGTCCGAAGCCTTCGCCGCGTTGAAGGCGGGCGCGCATGGCCTGAAGCTGTTCCCGGCCGAGGGCGCCTCGCCCACCTTCCTCAAGGCGCAGCGCGCCGTCCTGCCGCGCGACGTCGCGGTGCTGGCGGTCGGCGGCATCACCCCCGACAACATGGCCGAATGGCGCGCGCACGGCGCGGACGGGTTCGGCCTGGGCTCCAATCTTTATCGCGCGGGCAAGCCGGCGGCGGATGTCGCCGTGTCGGCGCGCGCTTATGTCGAAAAGGCACGCTGATACCGATGACCGACACGATCCGTCTCGCGCTGGTCGGCATGGGCAAGATCGCCCATGACCAGCATGTCCCCGCCATTGCGGGGAACCCGGCCTTCGAGCTGGTCGCGACCGTCAGCCGCTCGCCCGGCGGGGTCGAAGGCGTGCCGCATTTCCACGATATCAACGAACTGGCCAAGAGCGATGTGACGGTCGATGCGGTGGCGCTGTGCACCCCGCCGCAGGTCCGCCACGCCATCGCCGCCGCCGCGCTGGCGAACAACTGGCACGTCTTCCTCGAAAAGCCGCCGGGTGCGACGCTGGCCGAAGTGGCGGTGCTGGAGGATCTTGCGGCCAAGGCGGGCGTCACCCTCTTTGCCAGCTGGCACTCGCGTTACGCGCTGGGCGTCGAGCCCGCACGCCAATGGCTGTCGAGCCGCAAGGTTACGTCCGCCGCGATCACCTGGCGCGAGGATGTGCGCCAATGGCATCCGGGCCAGGCCTGGATCTGGGAAGCGGGCGGCTTCGGCGTGTTCGATCCGGGCATCAACGCGCTGTCGATCGCGACTCACATCATGCCGCAGCCCTTCTTCATCGAGCGCGCGACGCTGGACTTCCCCGCCAATCGCGACGCGCCGATCGCCGCCGATGTCGCGTTCCGCACGACCGACGGTACGCCCGTCACGCTCGACCTCGACTGGCGGCAGGAAGGCCATCAAAGCTGGGACATCGTCGTCGAGACGACCGACGGCACGCTGAAGCTGGCCGAGGGCGGCGCGGTGCTGACCCTGCCCGACGGCTCCACACCGCATCTTGAGGAAGGGCTGCACGGCGAATATCCCGGCCTGTACGCACGCTTCGCCGAACTGGTGCAGGGCGGGCGTTCGGACGTAGACATCGCCCCGCTCCGCCACGTCGCCGACGCCTTCATGCGCGGCAAGCGGCGTCAGGTGGAAGACTTCGTGGAGTAATCTCCTTCCCGACACTCCGTTCAGCCTGAGCGAAGTCGAAGGCCAAGGGATGCGTCTCGACTTCGCTCGACGCGAACGGGTCGGGAGTGCGACCAAAAAGAAGCCCGGTTGTCCTGATGGACAACCGGGCTTTTCAGTTCGGGGATTGGCGGAGTGCCGAGGCACCCCGCCGGGGGTAAGGATCAGAAGTTGATCGTGGTCCCGATCGCGATGTTGCGACCCAGCGAGTCGTAACGCTGCGGGATAGTGTTCGTGCGTGCCAGGCTGATATTGTAGGAATCCGGCACGATCGGCGCGGCGCGGTCGAGCAGGTTGTTCGCGATCAGGCGCAGCGAGAACTGCTTGGCGATCGCGAAATTGAACGCCAGGTCGAAATAGTTCTGCGGCGCGACACGGTAATAGTCGGTCAACGCCCGTTCCGGGGTGCCGCCGATCGCCGGATCGCCCGAATTGTTGGCGTTGGTCAGTGCACCGACGTAACGCCAGTTGAACGACGCGCTGAACTTCTTGTCTTCGGTGGTATAGGTCGTGCGCAGGCCATGGCTCCACTTCGGGATCAGCTGGCCGCAGCCATTGCCGTAATAGCCCGCGCAGTTGCGGTTCGGCTGGAGCGGCGAGTCCTGCCCACCGGCGTTGGTGGTCAGCGAGCCGTTGAAGCCGAAGTCCAGGCGACCGATCGATTCCAGGTTCAGCGCATATTGCGCCTGGAAGTCCCAGCCTTGCGCGACCGAGGTGTAATAGTTGGTCGTGCCCTGACGGATATAGCCGCCATTGAACAGCGTGCCGGTCGACGCGTTGCGGACGATGCCCTGGCAGAAGAACTGGTCGCCGCCCGAACGCAGACAGCCATCGGTGTAATAGCTGTAGTCGTTATAGCCGAGCGAGTTGTCGATCTTGATCCGGTAACGATCGACCGAGAAGACCAGCCCGCGCACGAAACGCGGCTTCAGGACCAGGCCATAGGTCTGGGTATAGGCGGTTTCGGGATCGGCGGTGAAGCCGCCCGAACGCACCGCGCAAGCGGCGCTGCCATTGGGCGCGGTGCCGTTGCTGCACAACAGGCTCTGGCTGCCATACAGCGCGTCCGACAGGCCGGTCGCGCGACACACCTCACGCGAGGCGATCGGCGCGCCATAGGTGACGCCGTTCGGGCCGGGGATCGGCGTGGGGGCGCAGAAGTCGGTAAAGGTGCCCGAACCGCCATTCGCGAACGCGATGTTGGTGGCCTGGCGGATCTCGACCACGGTCGGCGCGCGCTGCGCCTTGTTGAACGAAGCGCGGAAGGTGATGTCGCTCACCGGAGCGTAAACGCCCTCGATCTTCCAGGTGTTGAACGACTTCGGATTGCTGCTGTACTTCGACACGCGATAGCCGCCATTGACCTGCACCAGCTCGGCGAACGGCTTATGCTGGATCAGCGGGGCCTGGACCTCGATATTGGCTTCGATCACGTCCTGGCTGAGATCGGTGTCGCTCCCGCCAACCGCGCTCAGATAGGCGGCGTCGGCGCGCGACTTCAGCGTATCCTTGCGATATTCGGTGCCCAGCGCGATCGCCAGCCCCTGCTCAGCGAAGGGCGAGGTGATGCCATAGCTGGTCAGGTCGCCCGTGACGTTCGCCTGCACGTCGTACAGCG
The DNA here is from genome assembly GCF_014197135.1 of Sphingomonas zeae. Classification (GTDB taxonomy): domain Bacteria; phylum Pseudomonadota; class Alphaproteobacteria; order Sphingomonadales; family Sphingomonadaceae; genus Sphingomonas; species Sphingomonas zeae. Next base: position 361,196 of record NZ_JACIFA010000002.1, on the reverse strand, counting down.
TGCCGATCGTCTGGTTGGTGCCGGTGCCGAACAAATAGTTGATCAGGGCGGGGTTGGTATTGCCCGCGCTGAAGATGTCGAAGGGCACACAACCGGCCGCCCCGTTGGCGCAGGTCGGGTTGGCCTGCGTACCGCCGACATTGACCGCATTCTGCAGGTTGCCGGGGATGCGGATGCTGGGGATATAGTCCTGATGGTTGCGGGCATAAACGCCGCCGACATCATAGGTCCACGCATCGCCCACCTTGCCGCGAACGCCGCCGGTCAGGCGCAGGCCAGTGTTGATAAAAGTGTCGGGGCGATCGTTGTTCTCGCCCAGGCGATAGGCGAGCGTGACGGGCACGCTGCCGACGCCAGCGGCACAGCCGATCGTGGTCGCCTGCGAGCCCGACAGATAGGGATTGTTGCAGTTGACGTTGACGGTGCCGCTCGCGATCGTCGGATAATCGGTGTACGACTTGTCGCGGAACCAGATGCCCGAGGCATAGAGCTCGGCTTCGGGCGCGAGGTCGAGCGTGACGAAGCCGCCCGCATTCACCCGCTCCGACGGCCGCTGATAGGCATAGCCGCTGAAATAGTTGGACGCGTTGCCGGGGCCTGCGGCGAACGGCACGAAGGTGCGCGAGCCGTTGGGATTGTTGACCAGCTGCGCGCCCTGGTTCGGACCCGTGCCGGGCGTGATCAGGCCACTGGTCGAGCTGCTGGGGGTCAGACCGCACGACAGCGGGCCGTTGAGCTGCAACTGGGTCAGGTAGCAGCCCGAGTTCGACCGCGCGGTGATCGGTACCTCGTCGGTGTGGCGATAATTGACGAAGCCGCTGACGTGCAGCTTGTCGTCGAACAGCTTGGTCCCCGCCGTCAGGGTCAGGTCGGCACGGCCGCCGTCGTTGGTCAGGCCACGCGGGCTGCTGAAGCCCGCCGCGCGCGCCAGCGGCGAGACGATCGTGTCCTTGTTGTTGTGGTTGTAGAAATTATAGTTGGTGTCGATCTGGACGCCTTCGAAATCCTTGCGCAGGACGAAGTTGACGACGCCCGCGACCGCGTCCGAGCCGTAAACCGACGAGGCGCCGCCGGTCAGCACATCGACGCGCTGGAGCAGCGAGGTCGGGATGATGCCGACGTCCTGGCCGTTCTGGGTGCCCAGGCGCTTGCCGTCGATCAGGACCAGCGTCCGCTCGAAGCCCAGGCTGCGCAGCTTGATCCGCTGGCGACCGTCGGAGTCGTTATAGGTCTGCTGGCTGTCCGGCGCGACCTGCGGCAGGCGGTTCAGCACGTCCTCGACATTGACCGCGGCCTGCGCCTGGATGTCCTGGCGCGTGACCGAGGTGATCGGCGCGGCGGAGGCGAGGTTGGGACGGGAAATGCGGGTGCCGGTGACGACCACGTCGCCGCTGCTGGCGGCCTGCGGCGTGCCGGAGATCGCGGCGGAACGGGTCGCAGCCGCATCGGCGCTGAGCGTTCCCGGATTCTGGTTGGAAGCCTGATCGGCGTCGCCCTGCGGCGCGGTCGCCTGGGCGCCCGTGGCGCCGGCCTGCTGCGCGATGGCGGGCGCGGCGAACAGCATCGATGCGGCGGATAGCGCCAGCCACGATGCGGAATGCTGGATCTTCATACGTCTCCCCTGGGCCCAAGGCTGAGTCTGGTTGTCGGGCGCCGGGGAGAAAACAGATTTTTTGGGGCATCCGGTCAATACCTAAACCATACCTATCGAGCCCTAAAGCAACCTTTACTCCAAGCATGTAACCGAAAAGACACAATTAGAAACGATTTCAATATCCTGAATTACATGCCATTTTGCCGAAGCCAACGCCATTCTCCGGTCCAGAAGCTGTCCTTCCTTCCCGCCTGCTAACTTGCGTGGTGAAATTGGTGTCATATAGGTTCGTCAATCGGCCTTGCCGCGGGTCGCCGGTGAACGCACAATCAGGCATGAGCATTGATAGCGAAGCGGAGCGGGCATGATCGAAGGTCGACGGAGTTTTCTGGGCGGAGTCACCTCGCTTGCAGGCATTGGGGCGGGATTGGCCATGCCGGTGCGAGCCCTGGCCAACGCGGCGGCCGCACCAGGGGCCATAATCGTGTCGACCTGGGACTTCGGCGCCCCCGCCAACGACGCCGCTTTCGCCAAGGGGCGTAGCGGCGGCTCGCTGATCGATATGGTCGAAGCGGGGGTGATGGTGCCGGAGGCGGATCCGAACAATCATTCGGTCGGCTATAGCGGCTATCCCGATCGCGACGGGCATGTCACGCTGGACGCGGTCATCATGGATGACGCGGGCGGGGTCGGCGCAGTCGCCGCGCTGGAGGATACGGTCCACGCCATCTCGGTTGCTCGCGCGGTGATGGAGCATACGCCGCACACCTTCCTGGTGGGCGAAGGGGCCACCCGCTTCGCCCGGGACCGGGGTTTCCCGCGCGTCAACCTGCTGACCCCGGAAGCGGAAAAGGCGTGGCGCGACTGGCTTAAGACGCAAAACTACAAGCCCGTCGCCAATAGTGAGACCGGCACCTATGGCGCGGGCCGCCCCGGCACGCCGGGCGGCGCGCTGGATCACGATACGATCGGGATGCTCGCCCGCGACGCAAGCGGGCGGATGGCGGGTGCCTGCACCACCTCTGGCATGGCGTTCAAGATGCGTGGGCGTGTCGGGGACTCGCCGCAGGTCGGTTCGGGCCTCTATGTCGAGCGCGGCGTGGGCGGCGCGACCTCGACGGGTCTGGGCGAGGAGGTGACGCGGACCTGCGGCACCGCGCGCGTCGTCGCCTCGATGCGCCATGGCATGAGCCCGCAGGCAGCCTGCGAGGAAGCCGCCAAGCACATCGCATCCCTGCGCGGCGATGCGATCAAGGGCGTGCAGGTCGGCTTCCTGGCGATGGATACGCGCGGGCGGATCGGGGCGTTCTGCCTGTTGCCGGGTTTCACCTATGCGGTGACGGATGCGGCCGGACGAACGCGGGTGGAAAAGGCGCCGTCGCTGTTCAAGGCGTGAACCATCCTCCCCGGCACGGGGAGGTGGCAGGCCAAAGGCCTGACGGAGGGAGGCTTCCACAAGGTACGTACGGTGTGGCGAGCCCCCTCCACCACCGCTTCGCGGCGGTCCCCCTCCCCGCGAGCGGGGAGGATCAGTTGGCCTCACCCCCCTCGGCGATCAGCGCATTCAGATCGCGCAGTGCCTTGACCAGCCCCAGTCCCCGCGGCCCCGCGATATAGCGTGGTGCCCATTCCGGCTGGAACTTCTCCTTATACGCCCGCAGCCCCCGAAAGCCGTAAAATCGCTCGCCATGCCGGAAAACCAGCGCCGCGACTTTGGCCCAGGTCGGCGCCATCCGCCGCCCGCCGACGCCCGATAGCGGTGCCAGGCCGAGCGCGAACCGGCCATAGCCCTCTGCCTGCCCCCACAGCATCAGCTCGACGAACAGATAGTCCATCACCCCGCCGGGTGCGTGCTCGACATGGCGCATCAGGTCGACCGACAGCTCGCGACGATCGCCCGCTTTCCACAGATTGGCGAAGGCGACGATCCGCCCCTCGACCCGCACCACCGCGCAATCGGTCAGTACCAGATAGGCCGGGTCGAACCGCCCGAGGCTGAACCCCTTTTCGCCATGCCCCTTTTCCAGCAGCCAGTCGTCCGACACAGCCTTCAGCTCTGGCAGGATCGCGGGCACCTCGACGGCAGGCAGGATGGCGAAGGTCGCATTCTCGCGGGTGCGGAATCGGTTGAGCGTCTGGCGAAGTCCGCGCATCCGCCCGCCCTCCAGCGCGAAGGTCGAAAGGTCGATCAGCGCCTCTTCGCCATATTTGATGATCTGGAGCCCCATCTCGATCGCGATTTCGAGGCAATCGGGCGTGATCTGATACAGCATCAGGCGGCCTTGCGCGGCATCCGCCATGGTCCGAAGCTGCCATAACAGATCGGCCCAGGCGGCGCGCGGGCCGACAGGATCGCCCATTGCGATCCAACTGGTGCCGCGTACCTGATACATGACGAAGGCGTCGCCCTCGGGCGAAAACAGGAAGCGCTTGTCGCCGAGCAGCGCGAGCGCGGCGTCGGTCCGCTCGGCCTGTTCGACGACGGCCAGAACCTGCTCCATCGCCGGATGGTCCGCTTCACCCGGCGGGGCCGCGAGGAACAGTCGCCACAGCCCCGCCCCCGCCAGCATTACCGCGACGCCCAGCCCCGCGCGCAGAAAGCGCGAGGCATCGTCGGACAGCGCGAACCGCCACCAGAGCGATTCCTGGTAATCGACGTGCTTGTACGCGAAAAAGCCGATCCACCCGGTCCCGACGATCACCACGGCGACGCTGAACAGCCAGGCGGGCGACAGCGGCCGCGCGACCAATGAGGTGCGCCGATAAAAGGCCCGGCGGCTCATCTGGAGGAGCAGCGCGATGCTCAGGCAGACCGCCGCTTCCTCATAATCGATGCCCTTGGCCAGCGAGAAGATCGCACCCGCCACCAACAGCGCGCGCGCGGCCAGGCTCGCCCCATCGAGCCGCCGGTAAAGCCCCGGCGCCAGCAACAACAGGCCAGTGCCGACCAGGCTGGCAGCGAAGTGCGATGCCTCGATAAAGGGCAGCGGCACGATATGGACCAGATGGTGCACGCGCTGCGGAATGGCGGGCAGCGACCCCGACAGCAGCAGGATCGCCCCGCCCCCGAAACAGGCAGCGCTCAGCAGGGTCGGCGCGATGCCGAGCAGCACCCGGCGCAGGTCGCGCAGCGCCCGGACCGGCCGCCGCCGCACCTCGTCCCAGGCAAGCAGCGCAATGCCCAGCGCCAACGGGGCAAGATAATAAAGCACGCGGTACGCGATCAGCGCGGCGAACAACGCGGTACGGTCGACCGGCACCGTCGCCAGCACCACCGCCTCGAACACGCCGATGCCACCGGGCACATGGCTGACCAATGCGACGATGATCGCCAGTGCATAGGCGAGCAGGAAGGCGGGCAGCAGGTCGATCGACGCACCGGGCAGCAGCACGAACAGCGCCGCACTGGCACAGGCGAGGTCGAGCGAGGCGATGCCGACCTGCGCCAGCGCCTGGGCGGGCGTGGGCAGCGGCACGCTCCAGGCGCGCCAGCCCACCCTTTGCCCCGGCCGCAGCGCGCAGAGCAGGATCAGCCCCAGCGCCCCCGCCACCACCGCGCCGCCGATCCAGCGGACGATGCCTTGGCCCAACACCAGCGTCTCGACGGTGACCGGCCCCTCATGGAACAGCAGCCCCAGCCCGGTGACGGTGAACACCCCGAACCAGAAGGTCGCGCTCGCAATGGCGATGACCCGCGCAATGTCGGGTCCATCCAGCCCGGCGGCGGCATAGACTCGGTAGCGGGCCGACCCGCCGGTCAATAGCGCCAGCCCCAGATTGTGGCTGAGCGTATAGCTGGTGAACGACGCCACCGCCGCCGTCCGCCAGCGCAAGGGCCGCCCGATGACGCGCAGCGCGATCACGTCGTAAAAGGTCAGCGCGACATAGCTGGCGATGGTGAAACCGACCGAGAAGATGATCTGGCGCGGGTCGATCGCATAAAAGGCCGCGCGGACGTCGCTCAGCCGCACCGAGCGGGTCAGGTGGTGCAGCGCGGACAGTCCCAACGCGACGAGCAGCACGACCGCACCCACCGCCAGATAGCCACGCCGCGGCTTGGCATAGGCGACCATCCGGTCCACCATCGACGACAGGTTTGAATGAGCCGTCACCGAACCGCCATTTTCGCGATCGCCCTGATCCGATCGCCCGTCATATCCGCCCCCACGCGCCCCCATCTCACTTATATTGCGATCCCCTAACAGGGCACGCCGGCAAGCCATAGGATTGTCGCCGCCGACGATGCCTTACGGGCACATGACAAGTTGGTCATCCGCTCATCCCCGCCTTCATGACAGAAGCGTCATGCGTCGCCCACGCTTCCCTCAGGTCTCGCGCGTTATGTCGGTCGGGTGAAAGGATCGCCCATCCCCGCTCCGCGTACCGGCCTGGCCGCAACCGTGTCCGGATGGCGCGTGCGCGATCGGTGGCCACGATGAAGGGCTTGCGGATCGTGGGTTGGGGCGCAGGCGTGGCGGCGCTGGTCGGTGGAGCGGCGTTCGCGCTGCTCGTCGGTCATATGCCACTTCACGCCGGGCCGCATCGGCCCTCGACGCTATATGGCGCGACCTTCGCGCCGGTGGCCGAGGGCCGTCCCGGTCTGGTCGTCACCAGCCTGCGCAGCGATGTTGACGACGATGCCGTCACGCCGGTCAAGCCGCCGCTGCATGTCGGCGATACGGTCCTGTCGGTCGATGGCCGCCCAGCCACGTCCTTTGCGCTGCTGCGCGACGAAGCCGCGCTGCCCAGCGACACGCCGCTGCGTCTTCAGGTTGCGCGCGACCATGGCCTCCTCACCATCACGCTGCTAAGGAGCGGCTCGGGAGGACAGCGTGGCCAACAGGATTTTGCTGATCGAAGATGACCGCTCGACGGCGGATTACATCGCCAACGGCTTGCGGGAAGAAGGTTTTTTGATCGACCACGCGGCCAATGGCCGGGATGGCCTGTTTCATGCCACCGACGGCACCTATGACTGCATCATTCTCGATCGGATGCTGCCCGGCATGGATGGCATGTCGGTGCTGGCCGCGATCCGCGCGGCGGCGATCGAATCGCCGGTTCTGATCCTGTCGGCCTTGTCCTCGCCGGAGGATCGCGTCGCCGGGCTGACCTCCGGCTCCGATGATTATCTGACCAAGCCCTTCGTCTTCGCCGAGTTGCTGGCGCGTGTCCGCCTGCTGATCCGGCGCGGCGGGACCACTGGCAACGCGCCGCCGACCAAGCTCGTCTGCGACGACCTGGAAATGGACTTGCTAGCCCACCGCGTCCGGCGCGCGGGCAAGCCGATCGATCTGCAACCGCGCGAGTACCGGCTTCTCGAATATCTGCTCCAGCATGTCGACCAGGTCGTGACCCGCACCATGCTGCTGGAGGGCGTGTGGGATTTCCATTTCGATCCCAATACCAATGTGACCGACGTGCATATCAGCCGGTTGCGCAAGAAGATCGACGAGGGTTTTGCCCGGCCCCTACTCCATACGGTGCGCGGCTCGGGCTATAAGCTCGGGGTCGAGAGATAGCACCGGCCGTCCTCCGTTCGACCACGCTGCGCTTTGCGCTGCTGGTCTTTGCGCTGCAACTGATCGGCGCGGGTGCGATGGTGGCCACGGTCCGCCACCTGACCCGCGGCGAGATCGCCGCCCGGGCGGAGGATGCCGCCAGCGATCTGCGCGACGAGCTGGCGGGCATGTGGCTGTCGGGTGGCCAGGCGGCGGTCCGCGCGGCGGTCGACCGGCGGCTGACTACCGACAGGCTGCCGCTGTCGGTCATCCTGCTCACCGACGCCCATGGGCGTTTCGTGGCGGGTAACATCGCCGAATGGCCGCCCAACGTCCCTGCCCCGGGTGCCGCGACGATCGAGATTTTCCGGATCGGCCATTCGCAACCCGAACGAATGCGGGTGATGGCCACCCGGCTGCCTGACGGGTCGCGGATGCTGGCGGGGCATGTCGTCGAAAGCGAACTCCGCGTCGCGCTGGCCATGGAAGAGGCGATGGCGGTCGGCATGGCCGCGGCGATCGTGCTCGCCGCGCTCGCCGCCTGGATCGCCGCACGGATGATCGAGCGGCGGCTCGAGGATACGGTCTCCACCGCCCATGCCGTCGCCGCCGGAGACCTGTCGCGCCGCGTCGCGCCCAAGGGCGGCGACGATGCCTTCGAAGCGCTGGCGCAGGCGGTCAATGCGATGCTCGACCGTATCGCGCTGCTGATGACCGAGCTCAAGGTCGCGACCGATGGGCTGGCGCATGACCTGCGCTCGCCGCTGACCCGGTTGCGCTCGACGCTGGACCGGGCACTGACGGTGAGCCACGACGAGAATGCGCGGGTCGCGGTCGGCCGTGCGCTGGAGGAAAGCGACCGGCTGCTCGCCATGCTCGACACCGCGCTGCGGATCAGCCGGGCAGAAGCGGGGCTGGGCCGCGATGCCTTTGTCGAGGCCGACCTGGCCGCGATGGTGCGCGACGTGGCGGACATGTTCGAGCCGCTGGCCGAGGATCGCGGCATGACGATCCGTGCCGAAGCACCCGAGACATTGCTGGCCTGCGTCCACCGCGAATTGCTGGGCCAGGCGATCGCCAACCTGATCGACAATGCCCTGAAATATGGCGCGGGCGAAATCGTCGTCCGGGTCGAACCGGGTCCGGTGCTGCTGGTCACCGATGACGGCCCCGGCATCGCGGCCGAACGTCGCGAGGAGGCGTTGAAGCGCTTCGGCCGCTTGGACGCGGCGCGGACCGAAAGCGGAGCCGGCCTGGGCCTGTCGCTGGCCAGTGCGGTGGCGCATCTCCATGGCGGCACGGTGTCGCTGGAGGATAATGCGCCGGGTTTGCGGGTCCGCCTCACGCTGGGCTGATCCATCCTCCCCATCGATAGATGGGGAGGATGGATTGTCCCTACGCCCCCACGTTACCCGTGCGCTCCAGCTTGCCCCAGCCGACGATCCACCCGCCGATCGCCGAGGCGATGGCACGGATCACGACCCAGTACATGATCTGGCGATAGACCAGCCGCTGCGCGACCAACAGATGCGCGGGGTAACGGACGCGATTGCCGTCCAGGCGATAGGCGAGCCAGCCGCACAATATGTCGACCGATGTGAAGACCGTCCAATAGGCTGCCATCTGAAACACATCGGTATGGGTCTGCGCCCACCCATGCTGGCCGACACGCACCGCCGTCCCGATGATCGACAGGATCAGCGCCAAGTCGATCAGCGGCGAGATGGCGGCAAACAGGATCTGGAACAGCCAGGCCTGCGGCAGGCCGATCCGCGCCAGCCCCGCGGGCTTGCCCGTGCGCAGCACGCCGCGATGTTTCCACAGGCATTGCAGCGTCCCGAACGCCCAGCGATACCGCTGCTTGGCGAGCGCGCGGAAGCTTTCGGGCGCCTCGGTCCAGGCGACCGCGCGCGGATCATAGGTCACGCGCCACCCGGCCCGCTGGATCGCGATGGTCAGGTCCTGATCCTCGGCCAGCGTATCCTCCGGATAGCCGCCCACCGAATCGAGCGCAGCGCGCCGCCACGCGCCGACCGCGCCCGGCACCACCGTCATCGCATCGAATCCGGCGAGCGCCCGGCGCTCCAGATTCTGCGCGGTGATATACTCGACCGCCTGCCAGCGGGTGACGAGATTGACCCGGTTGCCCACCCGCGCGTCGCCCGCGACCGCGCCCAGCTTGGGATCGGCGAACCAGCGCGCGAGCTTGGCGATCGTCTCCGGCTCGAACTGGGTATCGGCATCGAGCGCGATCACCACCTCGCCGGTCGCGTCCTGGAGCGCGCGGTTCAGCGCCGCCGCCTTACCGCCATTGACCAGCGTCAGCAGGCGGACACGCGGCTCGTTCGCGAACGCCTCGCGGACCACCGCGCTGGTGCCGTCCTTCGACCCGTCATCGGCGACGATGATCTGAAGCCCCGGATAATCGCTGGCGAGCACGCGGCTCACCGACTGGACGATCACCCGCTCCTCGTTGAAGGCCGGGATGATGACCGAGACGCTGGGAGTGAAGGCGGGTGGCACCGGCTTGGACTTGCGGCCCTGGAACCAGGCGAGCCCGGCCATCACCACCGCCCGCGCGATGCCGAGCGCGATGGCAAGATAGAAGAGCCAGGCCAGCCCCGCCGACAGCAAGGCCAGCACGACAAAAATGGCCACGTCGGTCCGGACCGCCAGCAGGTCATGCCCCTCGATCAGCGGCATCGCCTGATCCCGGCTGACGCCCACCAGTTGCGAGGCGGGGACGAAGCGATAACCCTCGGCGCGCAGCGTATCGATGATACGCGGCAGTGCCTCGACCGTCTGTTCGCGGTCGCCGCCGCCGTCATGCAGCAGGACGACATTGGCCGAATTATCAGGCGTCGCGCCGTGCACCTGGTCGATCGTCTGCCGGACGATCTCGTCGGTGCCGGGGCGCTGCCAATCGTTGGGATCGACGTGAAGACCGACGACCGTATAGCCCAGATTCTGGGCAACCAGCGCCGGGTCGATCTCGTCCGCAGTGGTCGGTTCGGCGTCACCGAAATAGGGCGCGCGAAACAGCGTCGTCGATCGGCCGGTATAGGCCTGGATCAGTCGCTTGGTCGCGTTCAGCTCCAGCTTGATCGTCCGCTCGCCGGTCGTCGCCATGTTGGGGTGGGTATAGCTGTGATTGCCCAACTCGCTGCCGCCCGCGACGATCCGGCGGAGCAGCTGCGGATGTTGCAGCGCATTCTCGCCGATCACGAAGAAGGTGGCGGGCACATGCTCGCGCTCCAGCACGTCCAGGATCTTGGGCGTCCATTCGGCATCGGGACCATCATCGAAGGTCAGCGCGATCGTCTTCGGCAATGCGCCCGCCCGCTGCACGACATAGGGCGTCGGATAGGTGCGATAGACCTCGTTCCGGATCACGCCGTCCTTGTCATATTGCAGCCCGCGTTCCCCCTGGGTCGGCTGGGCCGTAATGCGAAGGATCTCGCCGGTTCCTTCGACATCGACGTTCAGCGGCGAGACGATGGTGCCCAGCCGGGGGATCACCCCGCGGGCGGCGCTGCGGAATGCGGCGAAGTCCGCCCACAGCCCCGGGTCCTCGCTGCCCAATTGCCAAAAGGCGACATCGTCGATGCCCAGCCGCTTGAGCGCCTCGAGTTGGTTCCAGCTGGTCGCGGCGTCGAGCATCCAGACGGTGTGATGCTCGCCATTTTCATCATAGGCGAAGCCGGCATTGCCGCTCGCCTGGTCGAACGTCACCTTTGCCTGGCTGTCATGCGCGATCAGCCAAGCCTCTTCGATCGACTTGGACTCGGCCGGCCCCTTGGCAGGCCAGTCATAGCCATAGCTGCCCAGCGCCACGATCAACTTGTCGCGACCCACCTCGCGCAGCGCCTTTTCCGACGCTTGCAGGAACCAGGGCTGCGCCGCGATCGGGCCGGGCGTGCCGGTCTGCCAATGCTGGTCATAGGCCATCAGGATGATGCGATCGGCGACCTTGGCCAGCCGGGTCAGCTCCCACGCCTCATCCTCGGCGGGAACGGTGACGGCCAGGACGGTGCCCTTGGGCAGATGCGCCTTGATCCGCTGGAGCAATCGGGGATAGCCCAGCATCGCGCTGGCGGGCAGATTCTCGAAGTCGATGACCAGGCCGGACTGGCGATTGACCGTGACGGACTGCCCCAGCTGGGTCGCCAGCTTTTCGGACGCGGCGGGGCTGGCGATGATCCGCGCGATGGTCTGGCCATCCCACTCGTCGTCGGACAGGTTCTGCACCATCGGCAACAGGCGCGGCGGCTTGGCGGCGCGGGACAGCAGGGTGGCGAGCTTGGGATCGTTGCTGATCGTCAGCTGGCCCTTGGGGCCTGCCACGTTCATCAGCCCGGGCACCAGCCAGTCGATCTGGCCCATATGCGCGTGGAGCGAAGCCAGCGCGGAGTCATTGCCCGGCGTGTAGAAGGCGATGGTCAGCGGCGTATGATCCTGCGCCACCGCCTTGCGCGGCAGCCACGCGCCGCGACGCCCCTTCAGCTGTGCCGTCGGCTCGAGCGTCATCGCCTGCCGCCGCGCGAAGGGCAAGGGCAGCACGCCCGAATTGGGCACCGCGACCAGCGTCGTGGCAAAGGCGATCGCAGCGACCACCACCGCCAGGATCGTCACCGCGACGGCACGCCGCGCCCAGGCGCCCCGACGGCCTGTCGGGTCAAAGAAGATCGGGTTGGTCAACGGTGTCGATCCTTGGCGTTATACGTGATCGGAAGGGCGGCCCTGTTTACCGCCGACCACTTAATCCCACGTTTCCATCACGCCGCCGATGACAGATCATGGGCATAGAGCGCGTGATCGCGACATTACCGATTTTTCATGATGCCCCCGCCTCCCCTTCATCCGGAGCATGACAATGGTAGGCCATCCGCAATAGGACATGCCATGATCGCCCCTCTCGCCCGCCTGCGTTCCCGATGGCGCCCAATCCTCTGCGCAGTCCTGATGCTGCTGGTCGGCGGCGCTGCTATCCTTCTCTATTCGGGAAGTTATTTCGACGAGGATCCGTTCACCCGCTTTCCCGCCAAAGGCGCGGCCCAGCCGATCCTGGTCCTGTCGCTGTCGGGCGACATGGGCCTTCGCTATGGCATGGGCGGGGTAATCGCGCGGGCGCTGAGTGCGGATGGGATCGAGGTGATGGGGGTCAACTCGCCCGTGCTGTTCCGCAAACGGCGCACCGCAGCGCAGGTGGACGCGGTCATCGCCGACCTCGTCCGCCGCGCCGAGGCGGAGATGGGCAACCGAAAGCTGGTGCTGCTCGGCCAGTCCTACGGCGCCGACATGCTTCAGACCGGGCTCGCGCATCTGCCCGTTCAACTGCGCGCGCCTATTGCGGCGATCGTGCTGGTGGTGCCCGGCGAGGCGGCCTTTTTCCGGTCCGACCCGTCGGGCCTCGCCTATATGGGGCGGCCCGACAGCGTGGGGATCACCACCGCGCGGCGGATCGACTGGGTTCCGATCACCTGCATTTACGGCGTGCGTGAGCCCGACAGCCTGTGTCCGCTGCTCAAACGGCCCAACGTGCGCGTCGTCGCCCTGCCCGGCGGCCATTATCTGCACCATGACGACGCCGCGCTGGTCGCGCATGTCGAAGCGGCCCTGCACGACGGCCCCTCCCGCGTCCCATGGCGGAAGGGGCCGTTGACGGTCAGGCGGTGATCGCCTCGATCGGTGCCTCGGCGCCCTTGCGCGTCCGCCATATGGCGGCACAGCCCAGCGCATAGGGCTTGGCCAACACGGTCGACACCGTCATGTATCGGGCGGTCGCGGTGTCGCGGGTCAGCGTCAGGTGCAGATAGCCCTTGGCATCCTGATCGCAGAAGCGGACGACCTTGGGATTGGCCGCGGCGATCTCGCGACCAATGCCGGGCATCAGGTCGCCCCAGGACGGACTGGTGATCGAGGTCCCCGCGAACTCCGCCGCGACCAGCCTGCCGTTCGCGTCATACAGGTCGTTGGCCCAGGCGGCATGACTGTCACCCGAGACGACGACCGGGCGAGCCCCCGCGCGCTGGAACGCCGCATAGAGCCGTTCGCGTGCCGCCGGATAACCGTCCCAGCTATCGAAATTGAGCGGCAGCCCGGCGCGATACGACGCCTGCGCCTCGTCCAGCTGCCGGTGCTCGGCTTCGGACAGCCGTTCGGTCAGCTTCGCATAGCCCTGCGGTCCCATCTGCTTTTCCAGATCGGGGCCGTCGATCCGCGCCATCACCACCTGATTGCCGATCACCTGCCACGGCGTCCCGGCCTTGACCGAGGCGGCCAGCGTCCGTTCGATCCAGCCGAGCTGCCCGGTGCCCAGCAACTCGCGGTCCGGCCGCGCCCGCTCGGCCATCATCGCCGCATATTCGTCAGGCTCGGGCGCCTCGCCCTTGGCCGTCACCTGTTTCGATCGGGCGAGCAGCCGCGTCTCCAGCATGACCAGCGTTGCCAGATCACCGAAATCGAAGCTGCGGTTGATCGCTTCCCAAGGCTGGCGGGGCTTGGGATCGCGGATCGGCATCCATTCGAAATAGGCCTGCATGGCCGCCGCCTTGCGCTTGCCCCAATCGCCCTCGGTTGCGGGCTGGTGGTTCTCTGCCCCGCCGATCCAGTCATCATTGGCGACTTCGTGATCGTCCCACACGCAGATGAAGGCGGCACGGGCATGAGCGGCCTGCATGTCCGGATCGCGCTTTACCTGGGCATGACGCTGGCGATAATCCGCCAGCGTCACGATCTCATGCGCAGGCTCGGGCAGGCGGTTGAGCTTCTGCCCGATCGCCGCGCCATAGCCGTCCGCGCCATATTCGTAGATATAGTCGCCCAGATGAACCACGGCGTCGAGCCGATCGGTCTTCGCGATCGCGTCATAGGCGTTGAAAAGGCCGCCCGGGTAAAGCTGGCACGACACGATCGCCAGAGCGAGTTCATCGACCCGCCCACGCGGCAGCGTGCGGAACCGCCCCTCGGGCGAGCGCTGCCCGGCCGCCGTCTCGAACCAGTAGCGATAGTCGCGCCCCGGTTGCAGCCCCGCCACCTCGACCTTGGCGGTAAAGTCGCGCGCCGCGCGCGCCGCCACGCGGCCGGTGTGAAGGCCGACCGCGTCACCCCCGCCGATCGGCGCGACATGCCAGGTCAGCGCGATATCGCCTGCCAGCCCCTCGGCCCCCTGCTCCCCAACCGGCGTCGCGCGGGTCCACAGGATCGCGCCGACCGGCGACGGATCGCCGCTGGCCACGCCATGATCGAAGCGAACCGCCGGGGCCGCCGCCTCGGCCAGGGTCATCGGCAACGCCAGGCTCGCCCCGCTTCCCATCAGCGCGATCGCGCGGCGTCGGTTCATCATCGTCATCGTGTCGGTCCTTTCGGGCCGAACGGCTAGGCCCCGCACGCGACAGCGCGATGGCGGACCTGTGACGGTTTGGCGACAAGCGGCCGTGTCATCCAACTGCAACATCGCAGACACCAGCCAGTAATCCCTGTTCCTTAAGTGACCCGCCAAACAGGGTAATTCCGGGGGACAATATGAATTCGACGATCGGCCGCACGACGCTGGCCATCTTGCTGGCTGGCCTGTCGCAGGCTGCGCTCACTCAGGCGGCTGCGGCGCAGGCGATGATCCAGCCACAAGAGGATCCGCGCGACGCGAATGACAATCCCGAAGTAATCGTCACCGCCCAGAAGCGCGAGCAGCGGATCGCCGACGTGCCCGTCACCGTCACCGCCGTCACGGGCGCGCGCATGGCCGATCTGGGCACCAATTCGCTGTCCGAAGTCGCGCAATATATTCCCGGCCTGCAAATTCAGGAGCAGAGCGCGAACAATCCGGGCTTCGTGATCCGGGGCATCACCTCCGACTCCGGCTCGGCGCAGCAGGGCGCACGCGTCACGCTCTATTATAACGGCGTGGACATCAGCCGGACGCGGGGCGCCTATCAGGACCTGTACGATATCGAGCGGATCGAGGTGGTGAAAGGCCCGCAGGCGACGCTGTTCGGCACCGCCGCCGCGGTGGGCGCGATCAGCATCATCTCGGCGCGCCCCCATGCCGGGACCGAGGCGGGAGTCCTGGCGTCCTATGGCAATTTCGACCGGACCCAGGTGTCGGGCTATCTCAACGCGGGCAACGACACGCTCGCGGGCCGGATCGCCTTCGCCTACAAATATCGCGACGGCTATGTCCGCAATATCGCGGGCGATCCCAACGTCGCGAACCAGAATCGGGGGCGGGTCGATCAAGACGATCTGAATGGACAGGATCAGCGCGGGGTTCGCGGCTCGCTGCGCTGGACGCCGAATTCCTCGGTCACCGCCAACCTGGTCCTGACCTATGACGGCCAACGCAACCCCGGAACCGCATTCAAGAGCCGCGTCTTCGCCCCCACCGGCGGCCAGACCGGTGATTATGGCTATGCCGAACTGTCGGGATCGCCCTTTTCCGCCGAGGTATTGGGCAAGCGCAAGCTCGGCCTGACCCGCAACGTCTATGACGCGAACCTGACGGTCGCGGTCGATGTCGCGCCGGGCATCACCTTCACCACGGTCAACGGCTATCGCCGGTTCGACGCTCTGGAAATCTTCGACGCGGACGGCGGTCCCGCCTGGTATCTGGAGTTCGGCGAGGATGCCAAGGGTGACCAGTGGAGCCATGAGGGCCGTTTCGCCTTCGACGGGGCGCATTATCGCGCCTCGTTCGGCTGGAATGCCTTTTTCGAAAACGGGCAGCAGCGGGTGCCCTTCTCGACCGAGGAAGGCACCTATCTGGCCTGTTCGGTGGCACGCGATTTCGCCCCGGTCCGCCAGATGCTGAATGCGGCCGGCGTGCCGACCGGCACCAACTGTGTCGCCCCCAATGGCACCGTGCCGGGCGCCCGCGCGACCGCGATCCTGTCGCGAGGTGCGGCAACCGTGCTGCCCTACAGCGCCAGCTTCGCCAATTACGGCAATACCGACACCTATTCGGTCTTCGCCGACGCCACCTGGATCCCGACGACCGCCCTGGAGCTGACCGCAGGCGCGCGGGTGCTGATCGAGGATCGCCAGTCCGGCTATAGCTCGGTCATGCCGGACAGCCGGTTGCTGGCGGGCGCGGGCCTGTTCACCAGCCTGCTGGGCGGCGCCAACACGAAGGGGCAGAAATACACCGCCGAGCGCAGCTATGCCGCGATCCTGCCGCGCTTCAACGCGCTCTATCGCCTGAACGACGATGTGAATGTCTATGCGACGGTCAGCAAGGGCCGCCGCTCACCGGTCGTCCAGCTCGACGCGCAGCGCGTCGTGCCGCTGACCGTGCCCAATTCGGGCGCCATCCCCCGGCTGCAGATCGTGCCCGAGGAAAGCGTCTGGAATTACGAAGGCGGCATCAAGGGTCGGGTCGGTCCGTTCACCGGCGCCGCCTCGGTCTTCTATCAGCGGTACAAGGGCTTTCAGGTCTCGGTGTTCGAGAACGGCCTGACCGTGACGCGCAGCGCAGGCTCGGCGGACAATATCGGCGTCGAGCTGGAGGGCAATCTGGCGGTCCATCGCTGGCTGAGCCTGTTCGGCACCTTCGCCTATATCGATGGCGGCATCGGCAACGATCCATCGAACGGCGTGTTCGCGGGCAACCGTTTCCGGCTGCAACCCGACACCACCGCGTCGGGTGGCGCGACCCTGCGCGTGCCGGTGGGATCGTCGGCGGTCTTGTATGCGACGCCCAGCGCCACCTATCGCTCGAAAGTGTATTTCGAGCTGCCCAATAGCGAGGCCATCTCTCAGGGCGGCTATACGCTCGTCAATCTGCGTGCGGGGCTGGAGTTCGGCGAGCAGGGTCGCTTCCATATCGGCGGCTTCGCGCGCAACCTGACGAACAAGCGCTATCTGATCGACGCGGGCAATACCGGCGGCACATTCAGCACCCCGACCTATATCGCGGGCGAACCCCGCTTCTACGGCGTGGAGCTGGGCGCGCGTTTCTAAGGAGACGCTTGAGCCTCCCCCCCGTCAGGGGAGGGGCTATCCGGGTCGAACGTCATTCCACCAAAATACGAGGTTATCGGCACTTAACCGCTTCCTAACCCCGCCCCGCTAGAGGCGGTCCATCAGGCCATGGGTTGGGAAGCGGATATCGTGCTGCGCTGGTTGATGTTGGTGGCGAGCCTGGCGATCGCCACCTCGTGCACCCCCGCCCATCATGCCCCCGCGCATCTGACGCTGGACGTACCGCCGCCGACCGCGCGGACGCTGCTGCGCCAGCTCGCGCTCGATGTGCCCGACGCAGACCTGCCGGATACGATCAGCGGCAATACCCCGATCGAGATGGCCGCCGCCCCCGCTTTCACCGGCATCGCGCGCACCGCAACGGACGCGGCGCGCGCGGCCGAATGCCTGACCGCGGCCATCTATTACGAGGCTCGCTCCGAACCGATCGACGGCCAGCGCGCAGTGGCACAGGTCGTGCTCAACCGCGTCCGCGACCGAGCATTCCCCAAGAGCATCTGCGGCGTCGTCTATCAGGGATCGGAGCGGTCGACCGGCTGCCAGTTCAGCTTCACCTGTGACGGATCGATGCTGCAACCGCGCGATCCCGCCGCCTGGGGGCGAGCGGCCGCCGTCGCGCAGGCCGCGCTGGCGGGCCTGGTCTATGCGCCGGTCGGGGCGGCGACCTTCTATCACGCCAATTACGTGCTGCCCTGGTGGGCCTCCAGCCTCAGCCGGATCGGTGCGATCGGATCGCACATCTTCTATCGCTGGCGCGGGGCACTGGAGCGAGACCTGTCCTTCCGGCAGCATTATGCGGGGGTCGAACCGAACATCCCCGTGCCCGCCGCCGTGCTGAACCCAGCCACCGCACCGGTGGTCGAGGCGATGTACGGCGTCACCATCCATCGCGGCGAACAGAGGGCGGAAGCGATGGGCACGGCTCCCGATACGAAGCCCATGCCGGTTTCGACGGCCGGCGTGCGTATCCACCGCAACGGCTTTGCCCATGGCGGCGGCGAAGCCCCGTCCGGTGTGATCGTCGGCGAGGAAAGCGATCCAGGCTGATCGGGCCAATCCATTCCTCCCCTCTGTCAGGCCTTCGCCTGCCACCTCCCCTTACAGGGAGGAAAGATCACCCGATTGCGTCGATCCATGCGGGCAGGTCGCGCAGCCGCTCCAACTGGCGGAAGCGGGGATGGTCGACCGGCGTTTCGCCCGCCTCATGGCTCCATGCCAGCGGTTGCGGGATATAGGCGGCCCAAGCGCCTGCCTTCAGCGCGGGCAGCACGTCCGAGCGCATCGAATCCCCCGCCATCACTGCCGCCTCGGGGGCGACGCCGTGGCGCTCGAAGATGCGGGCGAAGGTATCGGGTGTCTTGTCGCTGACGATCGCGACGTCGTCGAAATGCGAACCCAGGCCCGACGCGGCCAGCTTCGCCTCCTGGTGCAGCAGGTCGCCCTTGGTCACCAGCACCAGCCTGCCCTGCTCGCGCAAAGCCTCGATCGTCTCGGCGATGCCGTCGAGCAGTTCGACCGGATGCGCCAGCAACTGCCGCCCCGCCTCCAGCACGCGTGCGATCAGGTCGGTGGGCAGGGTCGGCCCGGCCAGTTCCACCGCCGTCTCGATCATCGACAGGGTGAAGCCCTTGGCGCCGTAACCGTACAGCCGCAGGTTGCGCGCCTCGCATGCCTCCAGCGTCGCCCTTGCCACCCGCGCCTCGGCAAAGGGGGCGAGCAGGCCGACCAGGGCTTCCTCGGTCGCTGCGAAATGGCGCATATTGTGCCAGAGCGTATCATCCGCATCGAGGCAGATCAGCGCGATGGTCATGCAATGTCTCCCATTTGGCGGCGCGTTCCATCACAGCTCGCGGATGAGGCGCAAGCCCAAACGCGGCCGGAACCGCTCGGCCCGCGCCTTTTCCGCGCCGATGCCGCCCTGCACCCCAAGTTTGCCGAACGCGCGATGGACCTGCGGCATCAACAGCCAATAGGCGCCCCGGCCATTCTGGCGGTTCACCTCCAGGCCCAGCACTGTGTCGGAGTTCACGTCGTAAAAGGTCGAGTGGTTGATGATCGCCCCAGTCTCGTTCCCCTCACGCAAGGTGACGTCGCCGACGCCCAGCATCGTCATCGTGCTCCACCGCTCGCCGAAGCGATTGCCGAGCAGCCACAACAGGGTCGAGGTCCAGCCACCCTCCTCGCGGTCGTGCAGCCCGAGATACTGGACGCCGTGGACGCTCCGGCCGTCCCGAAACGTGCCCAGCCGCTTCTGAAGCCCCATTTTGTACTGGACCACGCGGGCATTGACGAGCGGCAGTTCCAGCTCGACCGCAAGGCCGTCCGCCACCGCGATCTCGATCTCGGGCGCCCATTCCAGCTCGCCGCGCGGGCCGGTCAGGTCGCGCTGCGCCAGCGTGTTGACCTCGATCTCGCCCGCCTTGGCGGTCAGCGGGCGGATCATGTCGAACACCATCGGCTCGGGGATGTCGGGGCCGGTCTGGGCGGCGGCCGACGCGCTGAAGAGCAGCAGGGCCACGGTGGGAAAGGTCAGGCGGCGGGTCAAGAACATCGTGAAACTCCCGGGCGTTACGCAGTACCGCGATGCCGGGGGCACCATCACCGCCGACGGATCAGGGGGCATGGGGTTCGTACCGCCTAGCGCCCGCGCCCATCGCCGCCTGGACTCCCATGACCAGCGCATCCACCGTGAAGGGCTTGGTCAGCAACTGCATACCCGGCGACAGATGCCCGCTGTTCAGCACTGCATTCTCCGCATAGCCCGTGACGAACATGACATTCAATTCATGTCGCAATTCCCGTGCCGCATCGGCCAGTTGCCGACCGTTCATGCCGCCGGGCAGACCGACATCGGTGACGAGCAGGTCGATCCGCTCGTCCGATCGCAGCACGGCCAGCCCCTCCACGCTGTCCGCCGCCTCGATCACCCGGTATCCCATGTCGCGCAGGACGTCGGTGATCATCATGCGTACGGTCGCCTCGTCGTCGACGACCAACACCGTCTCCCCGGCGCCCGACGTGCTGGCGGTCACGCCGGTCGCATCTTTGCCCTCGCTTTCGGCGGGGCCGTCATGGCGCGGCAGATAGAGGAACACCGTCGTTCCCTCGCCGGGTGCCGAACGGATGCGCACCTGCCCGCCCGATTGCTGGGCGAAGCCATAGATCATGCTCAGCCCCAGCCCGGTCCCCTGCCCCAGCGGCTTGGTGGTGAAAAAGGGGTCGAACGCCTTTTCCATCACGTCCGGGGTCATGCCGGTACCGGTATCGGTAACGCACAGCGCCAGATATTCGCCGTCCGGTATATCGGCAAAGCGGGCATTGCCCTTGTCGAGGTGGCGATTGACCATCTCGATCGTGATCCGCCCGCCGTCCGGCATCGCGTCGCGCGCGTTGATGCACAGGTTCAAAAGTGCATTCTCCAGTTGCGGCGCATCGACCAGCACGGTCCACAGATCGTCCGCCCCCTGCGTCTCCAGCGCGATGCCCGGCCCGACGGTGCGGCGGATCAGGTCGCTCATCCCGGCGACGAGCGCACCGATATCGGTCGGCCGGGGCGCCAGCGTCTGCCGTCTGGAAAAGGCGAGCAGCCGGTGGGTCAGCGCCGCCGCGCGCCGCGTCGCGCCCTGTGCTGCGTCCATATAGCGGTCGAGATCGTTCACCCGCCCCTGGGCCAGCCGCAGCGCCATCAGTTCCAGCGAACCCGATATCCCGGCGAGCAGGTTGTTGAAGTCATGCGCCAATCCGCCGGTCAACTGGCCCACCGCCTCCATCTTCTGGCTTTGGCGCAGCGCCTCCTCGGCGCGCATCAGCTCGGCGGTGCGATCGGCGACGCGCTGTTCCAGCTGGTCGGTCAGCGCGCGCAGTTCGGCGATGGCGGTGTCGCGCTCGGCCTCCAGCGCACGGCGGACGCCGACATCGATCAGCACGCCGGGAAAGTGGAGCGGTGTGCCGTCCGGGGCATGATCGACCCGGCCATTGGCCTCCAGCCAGTGATAGCGTCCGTCATGGCGTTTGACCCGATATTGATGGGCATAGGCGCCGCCGCGCGCGATCGCCTCGTCAATCGCCTCGGCCAGTCCAGCCCGGTCGTCCGGGTGCACCGTCTCGACCACCTGCGCCAGGCTCAGGCCCTCATGGCCAAGCGCCGGGTCCAGCCCGAAGTTGCGCGCGAACGGCTCATCGACGGTGAACCGGTCGGACGGCAGGTCCCAGAACCAGGTGCCGATGATCGCTCCCGCCTCGAGCGCCAGCTGCACCCGCTCGGCGTTCAGTCGCGCCCTTGCCTCGGTCGCCCGCAATTTCTGCTCGATGCAGACGCGATCGGTGATGTCGAAGCTGACGCCCGGAAAGCGCACGCAACGCCCGCTTTCGTCGGTGATGCAACGGCCCCGCGCCGATACCCAATGGATCGCACCATCGGACTGGACCAGCCGATATTCGGAGACGAAGCGTCCCACCGCATCGCCTTCCCCGGCCCCGGCCCCGGCCATCGCCTCGGCAACCTCGCGCTCCACCCGTTCGCGGTCCTCGGGATGGATGCCCTGAAAGAATTGCGCGATCGGCATCCCCGTCTCGGCCGCGACCGGATCGACCCCGTACATGGCGGCGAAGCGTCGGTCCGAGCGGACCGAATCGTTCACCACGTCCCAGTCCCACATGCCGACATGGGCGCCCGAATTCAGTGCCAGGTTCAGCCGCTCGTCCGCCTCGCGCTGCCGCCGTTCGGCCAGGACGCGCGCCGTCGTCTCACCCGTGACGCAGACCATGCCGGCGATCGCGCCGCGATCGTCGAAGACCGGCGAATAGGAAAAGGTCCAGAAACTCTCCTCCGGCCGCCCCTCGCGCGCCAGATCGAGCCGCATGTCGGTCATCTGTGCGACCTTGCCCGACAGCGCCTTGTCGACCAGCGGTGCGATATCATCCCAGATGCTGCTCCACAGGATGGGGAACGGCATGCCCATCGCGGTGGCGGCGCGATAGCCCAGGATCGGGCGATATGCGTCATTGTAGAAGGAGATGAGGTCCGGCCCCCAGACCAGATACATGGGCACCGGGCAGGCGATCATGGTGGCCAACTGGCACCGCAGCGCGGTCGGCCATGTCTCGGGGCCGCCCAGACTGGTCTGGGTCCAGTCGAACGCGACGATCTCGTCGACGACCTGGCCCGTGACGCCGTTCAGAAATGCAAATGCGGAGGAATGGACCATCGGCCAACCCTGCAATAGTGCGCGAACAAACGCCAGACCGCCGGCATCCGACTGTATTAAAAGCACAAACAGGGATTGATGATGCCGATCCGAGATGATGGGGCTTTTTTGTCGAAACTGATCTGCCTGGGTGACAGGGCCGATCCGCTCGATTACGCCTCGCCTCATGCTGGCGATCCGCAGCCTGTTCGCGCAACGCCATCTGGCCGTGCTGCTCTGCACAGCGGCGTTGCTGCTCAAGCTGCTGATACCTGCGGGTTATATGATCGGCCAAGTCGACGGGCGCGCGGCGATCATCCTGTGCCCCGGCAGCGCGCCCATGCCGGACATGACCCCCATGGTCCATGACGGCGCCATGGCGATGGACCATGCGACCATCGTCCATGACCGAAGCGGGCACGCCCCCCGCCATTCCGACAAGGATCATGGCCGCGACATGCCCTGCGCCTTTGCTGGACTGAGCACGCCCGGTCTGACAGCGACCGACCCGATCCAACTTGCCCTGCTCATCGCGTTCGTCATGGCGATGGGGCTGGCCATGCCGGTCCTGCCCCGCGCCGTGGCGGCACCCTATCTACGGCCACCCTTGCGGGGTCCGCCCGCGCTTTCCTGACCCGTTTCATCCGGTATCGCCGCCAGGGGGTGGCGACGCCTTCATGATGCTCACCCCCGCCATGGCGGGGGTCGGTCGAAAGCACCCTTCATGGTTCCAATCCTTGCGATGCCGGACATGGTCGTGTCCGGCCAGGCGGCGCCGCCGCCTTCTTCTCCCACGGTCGTGGTCACGGCCAAGCGGCTCGGCGATACGCTTGACGAAAAGTCCGCGGCGGCCAGCCGCCTGCCTTTGTCGGTTCGCGAAACCCCCGCCAGCATCGAGATACTGACCCAAGACGAATTGCAGAGGCGCGGCATCCGCACCGCGCGCGAGGCGTTCGATCAGGTGGTCGGGGCGATCTCCGGCAATGTCCCGGGCAATCCGGCGGTGGTCACGATGCGCGGCTTTGCCGGCAACACCGTCTCGATCCTTCAGGATGGCGTGCGCGTTGCAGCATCCACCGTGGCCCAGCGCGACACCAACATCTGGCATTACGAGCGGATCGAGGTGCTGAAAGGCCCCGCCTCCGTCCTGTATGGCGAAGGCGCGCTGGCGGGCGTCATCAACAAGGTGACGCGCAAGCCCGTGCTCGGCGAGCGTATGCTCGACCTGATGCTGTCGGGGGGCAGCTTCGACACGATATTCACAGGCGCCGGAGTCAATCTGCCCGTCTCGTCCACCATCGCGGTGCGCGCCGACGCCAGCTATCAGCGCTCCGACAGCCTGTACGATGTCGACCATAATGCCAGCGTCTCGACCGGGCTGACCACCAGCGCGCTGTTCCGACCCAGCGATCGCCTGTCGCTGCTGGTCGCGGTCGATCATTTCGAGGATCGTTACGACGCGACCTATCAGGGCCTGCCGCTGATCCCCGCCCGCTACGCCCTCGATCCCAGCGATGCGGTGCGCAGCAGCGCCGGGCTGGTCGCCGATCAGAGCCTGAGGCGGCGCAACTATAATCCGGAAGGCGCATGGTCCGGCGCGAACGAGACGACAGTCCGATCACGGCTCGACTGGACGATGGGCGACGGCTGGACCGCCGCGCTTGACCTGACCGGCTATACCGCCGACCGCGCCTTTCTGCTCGCCGATACGCAGAGCTTCGTCGGGCCAAGCGCCGCCTTCCCCGATGGCGGCATCCGGCAGAGCTATCAGGATTTCCGCCACGATCATCATTTCTGGAATGCGCGTGGGGTCATAGGGCGTGACGGGCGGATCGCCGGTTTCCGGCACCGTTTCAGCCTGGGCGCGGAGTACAACGCCACCGACTTTACCAGCCTTCGCCAGCAGGCGCCACTCGGCACCCTGCCCGACGTCGATCTGCGCCAGCCCGCGCTGATCGTTGCGCCGAGCTCTCCGGCCGTTTTCACCAGCGGCAATGTGACCTTCCGCTCGCGGCTAAAACAGGCTTCGGTCTTTGCCGAGGATGCAGTCAACCTGACCGCGCGCTGGCTGGTCGTCGGCGGAGTCCGCTGGGACCATATCGCGCTCGACCGGACGACGATCCAGAATGTCGGGGGCGCGGCCGACCGTAACGCGCCGCGTTTCGATCCGGTGTCCTGGCGCGCGGGCACGACCTGGGAAGCCGTGCCGGGGCTGACCCTGTACGCGCAATACACCACCGCCGTTTCGCCCGTGTCGACGATCCTGCTCGCCTCGATCGCCAATAGCCGCTTCCGCCTGACTCATGGCCGCGCGGTCGAGGCGGGGTTCAAGGCGAGCGGCTGGGGCAACCGCGCGACGCTGACCGGCGCGGTCTATCGCATCGCCCAGTCGGACATCCTGACCCGCGACCCGACCAACCCCGCCTTGAGCGTGCAGGGCGGGCGGCAATCCTCACGCGGGATCGAGCTGACCGGCGAGCTTCGCCCTGTCCCGCCACTGCGGCTCACGGCGGGCGCATCCTATGTCGATGCGCGCTATGACCAGTTGTCGGAGCTGGTCGGCGGCGTGCGGATCGATCGCAGCGGCAACCAGCCGATCAACGTGCCCGACACAACGTTGTTCGCCGCCGCCTTCTACACCCTGCCACACGAGGTCACGCTGGGCGGCATCCTGCGCCAAGCGGGCGGCTTCTATACCGACACCGCGAACAGCATCTACGTCGCGGGTCACGCGCTGCTCGATGCCAGCCTGTCGCTCCCCGTCGGCCAGCACACCACCCTGACCTTTCGCGGACGCAATCTGACCAATCGCTTCTACGGCGAATATTCGGGTTACCCGACCACCAACATCTATATCGGCGCGCCGCGATCCTTCGACATCGCGCTGACGGCCCGGTTGTGAGGAGCACATCCATGACATCCGCCTCCCGCCATGCCGCCTTCCACCGGACCATCTGGCGCTGGCATTTCTGGGCCGGACTGCTCGTCGCGCCAATCCTGCTGATGCTGAGCCTGACCGGCGCCATCTATCTGTTCAACGACGAGTTGAACGATGCAATCTACCCGGAGCAGCGATTCGTCGCACCGCGCCACAGCGATGTACCGATGTCGCGCATGATCGAGGCGGCACTCGCCGCTTATCCGGGCAGCGCCTCGCGGGTCGATATGCCCCAAGCCACCAATCGATCGGCGGTGGTCTTCGTTCAGCCGACCCAGGGACCGCCCCGCCGCGTCGCGGTCGATCCGGGCACGGGTAAAGTGCTGGGCAGCGTCGTCTATGACCGCACGTTGGTCGGCTGGGCCGACGCCATGCACCGTTCGATGCTGATGGGCATGTTCGGCGAGCGGCTGGTCGAGCTGGCCGTCAGCTGGGCGCTGGTGCTGCTCGTCACCGGCGTCATCCTGTGGTGGCCGCGCGGGCGGTTCACGGCGGCGGGGACGCTCTGGCCGCGACTGCGGGGGCAAGGACGCCGGTTCTGGCGCGACCTGCATGGGCCGGTCGGCGTGTGGACCGTGGCGCTGATCGGCTTCCTGATCGTCACCGGCCTGCCCTGGGCCGGGGTCAGCGGGCCGCTGATCCACCGGGCCGGAGCAGCCTTGGGCGTCGGCTATCCGCCGTCCTTCCGCCAGTACAACATACCCCATAGCGTGCCGATGAAGGCCGCCTTGGGGGATGCGCCGTGGACGTTGGAGGATGCGCCGATGCCCCATTCGGCCATGCCCGCCATGGGCGGCGAACATGCCGATCATGGTCCGGAAATGCCCGGTGCCACCCATGACCCCGCGGTCATTCGTGGCACCGACCGGGTCACCGCAATTCTCAGCGCGCATGGCTGGTCGGGCAGCTATCGCCTGTTCCTGCCCAAGGAAGCGGACGGGGTCTATACCGTCTTCACCTATCCCGACCGGCCGGTGGGGCAAAAGACGCTCTATATCGACCGCTATAGCTTCAGGTCGATCGGGCCGGAGGTGCGCTATGCCGATTACGGCATCGTCGGCCGCGCGGTGGAGTCGGGGGTGCAGCTTCACATGGGCAATTATTTCGGCCGCGCCAACCAGTTGCTGATGCTGATCCCCTGCATCGCCATCTGGGTCCTGACGATCAGCGGCGTCGCCATGTGGTGGAAGCGTCGCCCCAGCGGGCGGCTCGGCGCGCCGCCAAAACTTTCAGGTGCGCGGGTCGGCGGACTGCTCGCTTCGCTGGTCGTGGCGGGCATCGCCCTGCCGCTGTTCGGCCTGTCGCTGATCGTCATCGGCCTGCTCGACCGGATCGTCTTGTGGAGCCGCCGCCGGATGGCGATTGAACGGGGTTGAGCCAAGGCCGTTATCCCTCCGACATTCGGAAGGGATGAAGGCCATGAAGAAGCAGGGATTCTCGCCGCTGGTGGCGGGCGGCATCGCAGGCGGCGTGCTGGGGCTGAGCGCGCTGATCGGGCGGCGCAACGCCCCCGATCCGTCACACCCGCGCATTCGCCGCTGGTATGCGCGGCTCGACAAGCCCGGCTTCACCCCGCCCGACAAGGTGTTCGGCGCGGTATGGCCGGTGCTGGAGACGCTGGCGGCGGTCGGCGGCTATCGCCTGCTGCGCCAACCCACCTCGCCCGCCCGCAATGCCTCGGTTGCGCTGTGGCTGGGCAACAGCGCGATGATCGGCGGCTGGACCGAGCTGTTCTTCCGCGAACGCCGCACCGGGGCCAGCACCGCCGCTGCCGGAGCAATGGCGCTCGGCACCACGGCGCTCGTCGCCACCGCCTGGAAGGTCGATCGCCCCGCTTCGGCCAGCGTCATGCCGCTGGCGGCATGGCTGGGCTTTGCCACCCTTCTCGCCGGGGAGGTTTGGCGCCGCAACGTCGAGGAAGACCGCCGCCAAACATGAAGTTTGGATGACATTAACATGAACCAATCCACCATCGAAACGTTCGGGGGCGATGCGGGGGAAAAGCAGCGCCACTCTGATCGTGACGGCCAATGTGCTGGCGGGATGCAACACGCATCAGTCCACGCTGGCGCCGTTCGGGGTCGATGCAGCCGATATTCGGCATCTTTTCATCATCATGCTGGTCGGCGCGGTGGTGATCGCGGGCGGCGTCGCGCTGCTGATGCGCCATGCCGTCCGTGCGCCCGAAGGATCGATCGACCATCGCAAGGGGATGCGGATCGTTCTGTGGCTGGGCGGGATCATCCCGACCATCGTGCTGCTGGCGCTGCTCGCCTATTCGCTGCCTTATATGAAGCCGCGTCCGGCTTCGCCCGCCGACCTGACCATCGCGGTCGACGGCGAGCAATTCTGGTGGCGCGTCGCCTATGCGCCGCCGGGCCGCGCGCCCATTCTCAGCGCCAATGAGATCCGCATTCCCACCGGCCGCACCGTCGCCTTTCGCCTGAGCGGCGGCGATGTCGTGCACAGCTTCTGGATACCGGGGCTGGCGGGCAAGATGGACATGATCCCCGGCCGCATCAACAGCCTGGTCGTCCGCGCCGAAAAGCCCGGTCGCTATCGCGGGCAATGCGCCGAATTTTGCGGGCTGTCCCATGCGCTGATGGCGTTCGACGTGATCGCCATGCC
The DNA here is from genome assembly GCF_014197135.1 of Sphingomonas zeae. Lineage (GTDB taxonomy): Bacteria > Pseudomonadota > Alphaproteobacteria > Sphingomonadales > Sphingomonadaceae > Sphingomonas > Sphingomonas zeae. Next base: position 333,371 of record NZ_JACIFA010000002.1, on the reverse strand, counting down.
GCCCGCCGCCTTCGACGCCTGGCTCGCCGAGCAGGCCCGCCCCGCCCGACCGAGCGACGATCCGGGCGCGCGTCTGTTCGCTGCCAATGGCTGTAGCGGCTGCCACGGCATCGCGGGCGTCACCGCGCCCAGCCGCATCGGCCCAGACCTCACCCATTTCGGATCGCGGCGGACGCTGGCGGCGGGCATCCTGCCGATGACCACGGCGAACGTCGCCAAGTTCATCCGCCATCCCGAAAAGACCAAGCCCGGCGTGCGGATGCCGTCCTTCCCCCAATTGTCGGATGACGAGGGCGTGGCCCTCGCCCGCTATCTTCAGGGCCTGAAATGAGCCTCCACGCGCAGGACGATCCCCAGCTTCGCGCCGCCCAGGAGGAACGGCTGCGCGCGGTGTGGAAACCACCCAGCGGCCTGTTCCTGCGCTGGACCGATACCAACAACAATCGGGTCGGCGTCTGGTACACGCTGACCGCGTTCGGCTTCATGCTGTTCGCCGGCGTGCTGGCGCTCATCATGCGGACCCAGCTGGCGGTGCCGGACAACGACCTCGTCTCGGCGAACACCTTCAACCAGCTGTTCACGCTGCACGGCTCGATGATGATGTTCCTGTTCGCCGTGCCGATGTTCGAGGCGGTGTCGATCATCCTGCTGCCCCAGCTGCTGGGCGCGCGCGACCTGCCCTTCCCGCGCCTGTCGGCCTTTGGCTATTGGAGCTTTCTGCTCGGCGGCGTGTTCGTCGGCGGGTCGATCTTCTTCAACGCTGCGCCCGATGGCGGCTGGTTCATGTACCCGCCGCTGACCACCCGCACCGACCTGAGCGGCTTGGGCGCGGACATCTGGATGCTGGGCCTGTCCTTCATTGAAGTGTCGTCGGTGGCGGCGGCGGTCGAGCTGATCGTCGGCGTGCTGAAATGCCGCCCGCCGGGGATGCGGCTGAACCTGATGCCGCTCTATGCCTGGTATATCCTGGTCGTGGCCGTGATGATCCTGTTCGCCTTCCCGCCGCTGATCGCGGGCGACCTGCTGTTCGAGATGGAGCGGCTGCTCAACTGGCCCTTCTTCGACGCCGCGCGCGGGGGCGATCCGCTGCTATGGCAGCACCTGTTCTGGATCTTCGGCCACCCGGAGGTCTATATCGTCTTCCTGCCCTCCATCGCCTTGTTCGCGATGATGATCCCGACCTTCGCGCAGCGGCATCTGCTCGGCTACCCGTGGATCGTGCTGGCCGCCGTCGGCACCGCCTTCCTGTCGTTCGGGCTGTGGGTGCACCATATGTTCGCGACCGGCCTGCCCAAGATCAGCCTGGCCTTCTTCTCCGCCGCCTCCGAGGCCGTCGCCATCCCGACCGGCGTGCAGATCTTCGCCTTCATCGCCACGCTCTGGGCGGGCAAGGTGAAGTGGTCGACGCCGTTGCTCTACGCGAGCGGAAGCCTGGCGGTGTTCGTGATCGGCGGGCTGACCGGTGTGATGGTCGCGGTCGCACCGTTCGACTGGCAGGCGCACGACACCTATTTCGTCGTCGCGCATCTCCACTATGTGCTGATAGGCGGCACGCTGCTGCCGCTATTCGGTGGGCTCTATTATTATTGGCCGCTGATTACCGGCAAGAAGCTGTCCGACCGGCTGGGGCGGATCGCCTTCTGGATCATGTTCGTCGGCATCAACCTGACCTTCTTCCCGATGCATCTGTCGGGGCTGGAGGGAATGCCGCGCCGGGTCTTCACCTACCCCGAAGAACTGGGCATCGGCTGGCTGAACCTCGCCTCCACCGCCGGGTCGTATATGTTCGCGACCGGTGTCGCGGTGCTGGTCGTCGACCTGATGCTGTCGCCGACGCGGACCAAATCGCCGCGCAACCCGTGGAATGCCGGGACGCTCGAATGGCTGGCGCACCCGGATGACGAGGATTGGGGCATCCGATCGGTGCCGCTGGTCGAGAGCCGCTATCCGATCTGGGACCAGAAGAATTTCGTCGCCAAAGTCGATGAAGGCCGCTTCTTCCTGCCCGACGCCGAGGAAGGCCGCCGCGAGACGATCATCACCTCGGTCCTCGATGCCAAGCCCGTATCTGTGATCCGGCTGGGTACGCCCAGCGTCAAGCCGATGCTGACCGCCGTCGCGCTGGGCAGCGTGTTCATCCTGACCACCTATCACCTCTATCTGATCGCGGCTTTGGGCGGCGTGGTGACGCTGGGCTGCATCTTGTGGTGGCTGTGGGATACCGCCGAAATCCCCGAAAAGCCTGAAAAGCCGATCGGGCACGGGATGCGCCTGTCGCTCTATATCTCCGGCCCGGCCGCGCCCGGCTGGTGGGCGATGTTCATCACCATGATGGCGGATGCGACCGCCTTTTCGGGCCTCGTCTTCGGCTATTATTTCTACTGGACGATCCATCTCGATTTCGGTGCAGGCTTTGACGAACCGGGTAGCGGCGGGCCGCTGATGGCGCTGGCCCTGTCGCTCGCCAGCTGGGCGGCGACGCTGAGCGCGCGCGAGGTTCATGGCTGGGGCTCGGTGACCGCAGCACGGGGACTGCTGATCGCCGGCGCGGTCACCGCTGTTGGCAGCTTGTTCGCCGGGCTCGCCTGCCTCGACGGGCTGGACCCGGAGGCCAATGTCTATCCGGCTATCGTCTGGGTGCTGGTCGTCTGGACCGTCGTCCATGCCGCCGTCGCCGCGATCATGCAGCTCTACACGCTCGCCCGCAGCATCGCGGGGCGGATGACGCCGACCCATGACGCGGACATCCGCAACATCACCGTATATATGCATTTCTTCGCACTGACCGCGATCGTCACCTATCTGACCATCGGCCTGTTCCCGGAGACGGGGCTATGAAGCGCTGGCTCAAGCGCGCGCACCGCCTGCGCGTCACCCTCTGGACGCTGATCGTGCCGCCGACCACCTGGGCGGTGCATTTCCTCTTCTCCTATCTGTGGGTTGCGATCTCGTGCGAGCGGATCGGCCAATGGGCGTTGTTCCCCACCGCCTTTGCGATCGGCACGGTCGTCGCGCTGATCGTCATCCTCGCGTCCGGCGTCATCGCATGGCAGCAATCGCGCACGCCGGGCGATCCGCCGCCGCATAATGAGGGCACCGACATCGATCGCCTGCGCTTCCTGGCCTATTCCACCATGCTGCTCGCGGGATTGAGCTTCGTCGCGGTCATCTTCACCGCCATGCCGGTCCTTATGCTGGGCGATTGCCGGTGAAGCGCGGCTGGTTGATGCTGGGACTGGCGCTGTTGTCGCTCGGTTGGGCGTTCAGCACATGGGGCATGACTGGCCATATGGTCGCGCACATGATCGCGGTGGCGGTTGCCGCGCCGCCGATCGCGCTGGGGCTGCAGGGTACGCAGGTAGATCCGGTGATGCGTCTGCCCCGGCTGGCCACGCCGCTGACCGCCGCGCTGATCGAGGCGGTGGTCGTCTGGGGCTGGCATGTGCCCGCGCTTCGGCGGTTGGCGGACCACACCACCGCCTGGCTGATCGTCGAGCAGGCGAGTTTCCTGGCGGTCGGCCTGTTGCTCTGGGCCGCCGTGCTCGCGCCGCGCCACCGTGCCGCAGGCGTCGCCGCTTTGCTCGTCACCTCGATGCACATGACCCTGCTGGGCGCGCTGATCGGCCTCGCCCCGCGTCCGCTCTATAGCCATCACGACATGGGCGCGCTGGCGGATCAGCAGATGGCGGGCGTCGTCATGCTGCTGGTCGGCGGCGTCGCCTATCTGTGCGGCGGACTGACGATGCTGGCGCGGCTGCTCCAGGCCAAAGAGGAGGCGCACGCATGACGATCCGCATCACCTGGAAGCGGGCGCTGGCGACCGTGCTCGGCCTGGCGCTGCTCGGCATGGGCGTGGCCTGGTCGGGGGTCATCAACCTCGCGGCCTCCAGCGGGCATTGGGCGATCACCGACTGGTTCCTGCACTGGACGATGCGCAACTCGGTGCGCACCCATGCCGCCTTCACCGCGCCCAAGGACCCTGCCGATGCGACCGGGCTGGTCAGCGCGGCGGGGCATTTCGCCAACAGTTGCGCGATCTGTCACGGCGCCCCGGGACAGAAACCCGCCCCCGTGATGCAGGCCGCCACCCCGCCCGCGCCTGACCTGTCGGTGAACGCGCGTGAATGGACCGACAAGCAGCTGTTCTGGATCCTCCAGCACGGCGTCAAATATACCGGGATGCCCGCCTGGGCCGTGCAGGACCGCCCCGACGAGGTGCGGCGCATGGTCGCCTTTGTCCGCCGCCTGCCCGGCATGAGCGCCGCCCAGTATCGCGCGCTGGTCGCCGAAGCCTCGCCCGCGATCGATCCCGACAATTGCACCGGATGCCATGGCAAGGACGGCCGGGGTCGCGGTGCGCCCGACATTCCGATCCTGGGCGGCCAGAGCCCCGAATATCTGCTCGCCGCGTTGAAGGGCTATGCCAATGGCACCCGGTCGAGCGCGGTCATGCAGCAGGTTGCGATGCGGATGGACCCTGTCCAGATGGAAGCCGCCGCGCGCCGCTTCGCCGCTATGCCGGGACTAGGCGCGAAGCCCGCAGGCGATCCGGCGGCGGCGCAGATCGTCGAGCGCGGGCTGCCCGACAAGCAGCTTCCCGCCTGTGTCAGCTGCCACACGCCTGGCAAGCCCTACCCCGTCCTCGCCGGACAGCGGGCCAGCTACATCGCCGCGCGCCTGCGCCATTGGCAGGGTGACAAGAATATCGTCGATGCGCGCAAGAGCCACGCGACCATGCCGGTCATCGCGCGGCGTATTCCGAAGGATATGATCGACCCCATCGCCCGCTATCTGGCGGGAGATACGGGTGCGCGCCGTTGACGCCGGATGCTTTTGAACACGGGATAAAAACGCATTCCTCCCCTTGCAGGGGAGGAATTGAATGAAAGCCGATCTGCCCCTGCCCCTCAGGCGCTCACCGCCCGGGCTGGTTCCTCGGGCAGTTGCCCCGGCGGCAGACAGCGGAAGCCCGGCCGTGCGATCAGATAGCCCTGCATGTACCGCACGCCCAAGGCCCGAAGCGCGTCATATTCGCCGATCGTCTCCACGCCCTCGGCGATGACCGCCATACCCATCTTTTCGGCGATCCGCATCACGCCCTCGACGATCATGCGCCGGGGCATGGCTTGATCGATCCCCCGGATCAGCGCCATATCGAGTTTGATATAGTCGGTCCTGACCTGCCCCAGCAGGGTCAGCCCCGCATGGCCTGCGCCGAAATCGTCGATCGCGGTCCCGAACCCCATGCAATGATAGGCTTCAAGGATGGTCTTCAGATGTTCGCCATCCCCGATATTGGCCTGTTCGGAAAATTCGAAGATCAGCCGGTCATAAGGCAGGCTCAGCCGCCGTGCGGCGTCCAGCGTCGGCTCCAGGCATGCGAGCGGCGAGTAGACCGTATCGGGAAAGAAATTGATCGACAGCCGCGCACCCGACTCCCGCAGTCCCGCCGCCACCGCGCCCTCGATCGCGGCAACGCGGCATTGCTGGTCGAAGTCGTAGCGATCCTCGGGCCGGATCCGCGCCAAGATATCGGTCGCGCATTCGCCCTTGCTGCCCCGGACCAGGGCTTCATAGGCGATGGGCCGTCTTGCTTCGACATCCATGATCGGCTGGAACGCCATCGCGATGGCGAACGCCGGATGATCGGGACAAAAGCTGCGATACCCAGGCTGCATGAAACTCTCCTTTGCCGTTCAGCATAGGGAGAGGCCGCTAAGGGCACGTTAATTGCCGACCATCCGGCAAAAAATTGCCAGAACTCGCCGGATCAGCGGCCAGGAACAGAGAAGATTTGCCGATCAGGCTGTTCCACCATTCTTTCCAGGCCCTCTGAGCCATCGAAAAAATGGTGGGCGCGACAGGGATTGAACCTGTGACCCCACCCGTGTGAAGGGTGTGCTCTACCGCTGAGCTACGCGCCCGTAACCGGGAGACGGGCCTTTAGGCGGCGATCCGCCGCCTGTCCAGCCCCAAAAAAAGGAATTAGTTGACCGAGTCCTTCAGGAGCTTGCCTGGCTTGAACTTGGGCTGCGACGATGCCTTGATCGTCATCGGCTCGCCAGTGCGCGGGTTGCGGCCGGTCGACGCCTTGCGCTTGGAAACCGAGAAGGTGCCGAAGCCGACCAGGCGAACTTCATCGCCCTTTTTCAATGCGGTGGTAATCGATTCAAACACGGCATCGACCGCCTTGACCGCATCGCCGCGCGCCAGGCCTGAGGAGTCGGCGACGGTGGCGATCAGCTCCTGCTTGTTCATTCCATAACCCCCTATGATCTCGACACACACGACACAGGACTCGGTGCCGCCAAAATATTAAAGCAACGATAATGACGCGGCAGGCGATGCTGTCAAACCCCCGTCGTTATGCAAAGCGAACGATGACGCAAACAGAGCCCTGTGTCATCCTCATGACATCGTTTGAAAAAGGCCGCCGATCGTTCGACCGGCGGCCCCCTTTCGTGCGATGATCAGTGGTGGCGTTCGCCCCCCACCGCCGGGATCGGCGCTGGCGGCAAGGCGGCGAGCTCGTCCGCGTCGGTCCAGTCGATCGCCTCCAACGGCCCGACCAGTGCCAGGCGAAGCACTTCGTCGACATGCGCGACCGGTACGATTTTCAGGCCGTTCAGGATGTTGGCGGGGATATCCGCCAGATCCTTCTCATTCTCGTGCGGGATGAGGACGGTGGTGATCCCGCCCCGCAACGCCGCGAGCAGCTTTTCCTTCAGCCCGCCGATCGGCAGCACGCGGCCACGCAGCGTCACCTCGCCGGTCATCGCGACATCCTTGCGCACCGCGATTCCCGTCAGCGTCGAGACGATCGAGGTGACGAGGCCGATACCCGCCGACGGCCCGTCCTTGGGCACCGCCCCCTCGGGCAGATGGATATGGATGTCCTTGCGGTGGAACAGCGACGGCTTGATCCCGAAGCTGGGGCTGCGCGCCTGAACGAAGCTGAAGGCGGCCTGGACCGATTCCTTCATCACGTCACCCAGCTTGCCGGTGGTCTTCACCTGGCCCTTGCCCGGCACCGTCACCGACTCGATGGTCAGCAACTCGCCGCCCACCTCGGTCCAGGCGAGGCCCGTGACCGCACCGATCTGATCTTCCTGCTCGGAAAGACCGTGACGGAATTTCTGCACGCCCGCGAATTCGTGCAGGTTTTCCGGCGTGATCGTCACCGACGTCGCCTTGCCCTCCAGGATCTGACGCAGCGCCTTGCGCGCCAGACGCGCGATCTCGCGCTCCAGCGTGCGCACGCCCGCCTCGCGGGTGTAACGCTGGATCAGCGCACGCAGGCCCTCCTGGGTCAGCGTGAACTCGCCGTCCTTCAGACCATGCGTCTCGACCTGCTTGGCGATCAGGTGACGCTCGGCGATCTCGACCTTCTCGTCCTCGGTATAACCCTCCAGACGGATGATCTCCATGCGGTCGAGCAGCGGCTGCGGCAGGTTCAGCGTGTTCGCGGTGCACACGAACATCACGTCCGACAGATCGATGTCGATCTCCAGATAGTGATCGTTGAACTTGGCATTCTGCTCGGGATCGAGCACCTCGAGCAGCGCCGAGGCGGGGTCGCCGCGGAAATCCTGGCCCAGCTTGTCGATCTCGTCGAGCAGGAACAGCGGGTTGGACGTGCCGGCCTTTTTCAGGTTGGTCACGATCTTGCCCGGCAGCGAACCGATATAGGTGCGGCGGTGGCCGCGAATCTCGGCTTCGTCGCGCACGCCGCCCAGGCTCTGGCGGATGAACTCGCGCCCGCACGCCTTGGCGATCGACTGGCCCAGCGAGGTCTTGCCGACGCCCGGCGGGCCGACGAGGCACAGGATCGGCCCCTTCAGCTTGTTGGTGCGCGCCTGGACGCCCAGATATTCGACGATCCGGTCCTTGACCTTTTCCAGCGCATAATGATCCTGGTCGAGGATCGCCTGCGCCGCCGCTATGTCCTTCTTGACCTTGGACTTCTTGCCCCAGGGCAGGCCCAGCAGCACGTCCAGGTAATTGCGCACGACCGTCGCCTCGGCGCTCATCGGCGCCATGGTCTTCAGCTTCTTCAGCTCGGCGGTCGCCTTGGTCCGCGCTTCCTTCGACAGCTTCAGCGTCGCGATCTTCTGGGTCAGCTCGGCGATTTCGTCGCCGTCGCCGTCCTCGCCCTCATTGCCCAGCTCGCGCTGGATCGCCTTGAGCTGTTCGTTGAGATAATATTCGCGCTGCGTCTTCTCCATCTGGCGCTTGACGCGGCTCTTGATCTTCTTCTCGACCTGCAGGACGCCCAGTTCGCCCTCCATCAGGGCGTACGCCATCTCCAGCCGCTTGGCCGGATCGGTCTCGACCAGCAGCGCCTGCTTGTCGGCAACCTTGACCGAGATGTTCGCCGCGACCGCGTCGGCGAGTTGCGCGGCATCCTCGATCTCGGCGAGCTGCACCGCGGTCTCGGCCGGCAGTTTGCGGTTGAGCTTGGCGTAATTCTCGAACTGGTCGACCACCGAGCGCATCAGCGCGGCGATCTGCGCCTTGACGTCATGGTCCTGCTCTTCGAGCGCGGCTTCTTCCGCCTCGTCCCGCGTGACATCGATGGTCGCGGTCAGATGGGTGCCCGACTCGTCCAGCTCAACCAGGCGGCCGCGCGTCTTGCCCTCGACCAGCACGCGGACCGTGCCGTCGGGGAGCTTGAGCAGCTGCAGGACGCTGGCGGTAACGCCGATCTCGTACAGATCCTCACGCGCGGGATCGTCCTCGGCGGGGTCGAGCTGAGCGACCAGGAAAATTTCCTTGTCCGCCGCCATCGCTGCTTCCAGCGCCGCGACCGATTTGTCGCGGCCGACGAACAGGGGCACGATCATGTGCGGGAAGACGACGATGTCACGCAGCGGGAGGACGGGATAGGTCTGGGTCATGCAAACTCCGGTCGGCCCCGATCAGGGCCTCTTCGCATCTATATATGGGGAGGGTTGCCGATCCATCAATTCCCGCTGCGACGAGCCGCAACCAGACGGCTTGCCAAGTCGGGCCCGCTGCGCAACACCATGCAGCATGGATCGTATACGGAATGTCGCTGTCGCGCTGCTCGCCTCCTCGTTTCTCTGCGCCGCTCCAGTCGGTGCTCAAACGCCCAAGGCGCTTCCAGGCAAGGGTGAGCCGCCATTGACGGCGCAGACCATGATCTCGGGCGGGGTCCGTCCACCCGAACAGCTCGCCGTCCGCTTCGACCGCGCCGACCTGTCGTTCGAGGTGCTGCCCGATACACAGGAGTTGAACGGCATCGCGGTGCTGGACTTTACCGCAAAGTCGCCGCTGGCGCGGCTGGTGGTCGATCTGGACAAGAATCTTCCGGTCAAGGCGATCGCGATCGACGGCAAGCTGCTCAAGCCCGGTGCCTGGTCCAACCCGGAAGGCCAGCTGGTCATCACCCTGCCCCGCCCGCTCAAGGCCGGGCAGAAGGTCAGCGCTAAGATCACCTATGGCGGCACGCCGCATGTCGCGGTGCGCGCGCCCTGGGACACCGGCGTCGTCTGGGCGAAGACGCCCGATGGACGGCCCTGGTTCGCCACGACCGATCAGGGCTATGGCTGCGACCTGCTCTGGCCGTGCCTAGACTATCCGATGGGCGAGCCGGGCCTCGTCACGTTGCACATCACCGTGCCCAAGGGACTCAAGGCGCCGTCCAACGGCGTGCTGCTGGGCGTCGACACGCTGCCCGACGGCCGAACCCGCTGGAACTGGCGGGCCAAGCATCCTAATACCTATGCCATCGCGCTGAACGTCGGCCCTTATGAGGTGGTCGAGGGGAAATATAAGAGCCGCTTCGGCAACACGATCCCGATGTTCTACTGGTATCTGCCGGGCGAGAAGGCGAAGGCCGAAGGCCTGTTCGCCGAGTTCGCGCCGACGCTGGACTTCTTTGAATCGACCGTCGGCCCCTTCCCCTTCGGCGACGAAAAGCTGGGCGTGGTCGAAACCCCGCACAAGGGCATGGAGCATCAGACGATCAACGCGTACGGCAACGAATATGCCAAGGCGCCCGAAGGCTTCGACTGGCTGTTCCAGCATGAGTTCAGCCATGAATGGTTCGGCAACCAGCTGACCAATGTCGACTGGGACGATTTCTGGCTGCACGAAGGTTACGGCAGCTATATGCAGCCCTCGTACGGCCGCTGGCGCGAGGGCGAGGCGCGCTATGCGGTGATGATGGACGCGCAACGGGGGCAGATCGCCAACCAGTCCCCCATCGTCCATGACCGCAGCATGACCGAGCAGGACGTCTATGAGGAGGCCAAGGGCGGCCCGGGCCTGGACATCTATATGAAGGGATCGTGGATGCTCCACACCCTGCGCAACCTGATCGGCGACAAGGCATTCTGGGACGTGACCCGGCTGGCGGTTTATGGCCGCACCGATCCCAAACCGGGTAATTTCACACCTCGCTATGGCTCGACCAAGGAATATGAGGGCTTTGTCCGACAGGTGACGGGCAAGGACTATGGCTGGTTCTTCAACGTCTATCTCCGCCAGGCGGCATTGCCCGAGATCGTCGAAACGCGGAGTGGGGACAAGCTGACGCTGACTTGGAAGGTACCGGGCGGCGGCCCCTTTCCCCTGCCGGTCGAGGTGCAGGTGGGTGATAAGGTCCAGACGCTGCCGATGACGGACGGGAGCGGCACGCTAACCGTCCCGACCGACGCGCATGTGGTGGTCGATCCTTGGGCCAAGATCCTGAAACGCTCGGTGGCGATCGAGCAGTTCCGCGCGTGGAAGGCAGAGCAGGCGGCGAAGAAGAAGCCGAACTGAGGCAAGATCATCCCGCGCTTCGACTTCGGTCAGCGCGAACGGAATGAGCGATTTACGGCACCACCGTCACGAACAGATAGGCCGCGAAGATCACCAGATGCACTGCGCCGCCCAACACGGTGGTCCGGCCGTTGCCCAGCGTCAGCGTGATGGTGAATAGCGACAGGACCAGCAGGATCATCTGCTTGGCCCCGATCCCCAGCGCCAGCGGCAGGCCGAGCATCAGCGACACGATCGCCACCGCCGGAATGGTCAGCCCGATCGTCGCCAGCGCCGAGCCGAGCGCGAGGTTCAGGCTGGTCTGGAGCCGGTTGCGCTTGGCCGCCCGGTACGCAGCCAGGCTCTCCGGCGCAAGGACCAGCGCCGCGATCACCACGCCGACGATCGCGAGCGGCAGGCCCGCGCCCAGGATCGCTGCCTCGACGATCCCCGACAGCCCCTTGGCCAGCAGCACCACGCCGACCAGCGCGACCAGCAGCATCCCCAAAGCGGCCCAGGCCGCCGCATTGGTCGGCGGCTCGGCATGGGCGTCGCCGGGCATGTCCTCATCCGCGGGCAGGAAATAGTCGCGGTGGCGCACCGTCTGCACCATGACGAAGGTGCCATAGAGGATGACGCTGACGATCGCGACGAAGATCAGCTGCGATGTCGCATAGGTCGGCCCCGGTGCGGACGAGACATAATTGGGCAGGACCAGCGACAGCACGACCATCGCAGTCAGCACATTGAGCGACGAACTCGCGCCGCGTAGCGAAAAGCGCTGTTCGCCATGCTGGAATCCCCCGGCCAGCAGGCAGAGGCCGACAATGCCGTTCAGGATGATCATGATGGCCGCGAAGACCGTATCGCGCGCCAGGCTGGAGGCGTCGCCCGCATCGGATAACATCAGGCTGACGATCAGCGACACCTCGATCACCGTCACCGCGACCGCCAGGACTAGCGTGCCGAAGGGCTCGCCGACGCGGTGGGCGACGACTTCCGCCTGATGGACGGCCGACAGCACGCATCCGAACAGGATGAAAGCAGCGACGACCACCCCGATCGTCCCCATCTTGTAGAGCGATACCGCGATGGCGAGCAGGCCCAGCAGCGGGAACACCAAGGTCCACCAAGGCATCAGCAGGCGCTGGAGCAGCGCGCGCTTCTGTCCGGCGGTGACGATGGCGTCGGGTTCGCTCATAATGGGTCGGACCTCCTTCTCGGCATGGCATGGAATGATGACATCCCTGTCATGCCAATGCGCCAACCGCCCTGTTGGCTCCCGACCGAGACCGAAATCGTTGCGATAGGGCAATAACTGCCCTCGCCGTTCACGCTTCCGATGGGAGAGGGAGGAAGGTACGGAGCGCCGGAAGGGCGAGGGTCGTCAGGCGAGCGCCGGATTCTCCACCTTGTACCGCAACCAGACCTCTCCGCCCGGCAGCACCTCATGATGGGTCAGCGTCAACCCGGTCAGCGGGGCTCGCATGTCCGCATCCTGCTCGCCCGAATGAAACAGGCTCGGCGCCCCCACTGCGCCGTCGATCGCGGGGCAAAGCGCCATGCTGATTTCATCGATCAACCCGGCACGCAGGAATTCGCCATTGGCGGTACCACCGCCCTCGACCAGCAGCGTCTCGACGCCCAGTTCCCGGTTCAGGATTTCGGGAACGGCACGCAGGTCGATCATGTCCGCACCGGCAAAGATATAGGAAACCCCGTCGCTGCGCAGTCCGGCGAGATGCGCGTCGGACACCGCCTCGGTCAGGACGACGACGATCGGATCGCCGCCAATGTCACCCCGCCCCCAGACGATCTTACCCCGTCCGTCCAGCACGACGCCGAACGCGTCCGCTTCGCGTCGAGCGAACCAATGTTCGCGCGGGAAACTCTCGTCGGTGTCGGGATAGCGATCGCCCTTGGCGAATTCCTGACCCGTCACGCGCCCGACGATCCAGGCATCGCCGCCGATCCGGTCATGCAGATCCTCGAACAGATCGCCAGGCTTGTAGCTATCGGGGCGCCAGCGACTTTGCAGGATGCGTCCGTCCAGGCTGCAAATCATGTGACAGATCATATGGGGCTTCATCGCGGCGTCTCCTGTTCGGAGCGGCAACGCTTAGGATGAAGCCAATATCCTCCCCGCCACGGGGAGGTGGCAGCGCGTCAGCGCTGACGGAGGGGGCCTGCCTCATCGTAAGTCCTTGGCGACACGCCCCCTCCACCATCGCTGCGCGATGGTCCCCCTCCCCGTTCCGGGGAGGATCAGGCACCGACCGGTCGCATCATCGACCAGAAACGCGGACCACCTTTCGGCACCGACCATTCTCCGGTCAGCTCAAACCCCAGCCGCGCGTAAAGCCCGACATTGCTCTCGGTCGCCGTTTCCAGATAGGCGGGCACGCCGTCCGCGTCACACCGCGCCAGCCCCGCCCGGATCGACGCGCCACCCAGCCCGCGTCCCTGTCGCGCAGGATCAACGCCCGCGATATGCAGATACCAGAATGGCTCGCTCGGGAAATGCGCCTCGACCGCATCGCCCAGCCGCATCGCACGGGGCAGAGACGCCCCCAGCGCATGCAGCACCGGGATCAGCCGCCGGGCAAAGGCCATGGTCGGAACATGCGCCTGCCCCGGCGGACGCCAGAACGTTCCGGCGTCCGCGTCCTGGCTGACCAGCCGCATTCCCACCCCATCGCTGTCGAACAGCAGCCCGAACAGGCGCTGCAGGCGCTTGGCCCGGTCGGCGGCATCGGGGAAGATGTAGGACATTGCCGGATCATCGGCAAAGGCGCGTCCCAGCATCGTCGCCACCGCTGCCCGGTCTCGGGCTCCGGCTTCTCGGATATTTACCATCGCATCATCACACGAAAACGGGCGCCTCCCCGGGGAAGCGCCCGCCATCCATTCCAAGACGTCACGCCGCCGATCAGGCCGCTGCGTCGTCCTTTTTCTTGGCCTTCTCCGCATAGACGCGGATCGGCTCCTTGCGGCCCTCGACCACGTCCTTGTCGACCATCACCTCGTCGACGCCGTCCATGCCGGGCAGGTCGAACATGGTGTCGAGCAAGATGCCCTCCAGGATCGAACGAAGCCCGCGAGCGCCGGTCTTGCGTTCGATCGCCTTCTTGGCAACCGTGGTCAGCGCGTCGTCGGTGAAGTCGAGCTCGACGCTCTCCATCTCGAACAGCTTCTGATACTGCTTCACCAGCGCGTTCTTCGGCTCGGACAGGATCTTGACCAGTGCCGAGATGTCGAGGTCTTCCAGCGTCGCGATCACCGGCAGACGGCCGACGAATTCGGGGATCAGGCCGAACTTCAGCAGATCCTCCGGCTCGGTCTGGCGCAGATATTCGCCGGTCCGCTTTTCTTCCGGTGCCGCGACATAGGCGCCGAAGCCGATCGACTTGCCCTGCAGGCGGTCGCCGATGATCTTCTCGAGCCCCGCGAACGCGCCGCCGCAGATGAACAGGATGTTCGTCGTGTCGACCTGCAGGAATTCCTGCTGCGGATGCTTGCGGCCACCCTGCGGCGGAACGCTGGCGGTCGTGCCTTCCATCAGCTTCAGCAGCGCCTGCTGAACGCCCTCGCCCGACACGTCGCGGGTGATCGAGGGATTCTCGGCCTTGCGGCTGATCTTGTCGATCTCGTCGATATACACGATGCCGCGCTGCGCCCGCTCGACATTGTAATCCGACGCCTGGAGCAGCTTGAGGATGATGTTCTCGACATCCTCGCCGACATAGCCCGCTTCGGTCAGCGTCGTCGCGTCCGCCATGGTGAAGGGCACGTCAAGGATGCGCGCCAGCGTCTGCGCCAGCAGCGTCTTGCCGCAGCCGGTCGGGCCGACGAGTAGGATATTCGATTTGGCGAGCTCGACATCGGCGCCCTTCGCACCGTGGTTCAAGCGCTTATAGTGGTTGTGCACGGCGACCGACAGGACACGTTTGGCCTGCTTCTGCCCGATGACATAGTCGTCGAGCACGTTGCAGATTTCCTGCGGCGTCGGCACGCCACCATCCTTCTTGGACACCAAAGCGGACTTGGTCTCCTCACGGATGATGTCGTTGCACAGCTCCACGCACTCGTCGCAAATGAAGACGGTCGGCCCCGCGATCAGCTTGCGCACCTCGTGCTGCGACTTGCCGCAGAACGAGCAATAGAGGGTGCTTTTCGAGTTGCCACCGCTCACCTTGTCCATCAATCACCTCTCGCACCTATGAGGCGGTGCGCTACCGTTGCCGGGGTGCGCATCGTACCGCACCCCGATAAAGTCACAATCGAAATAAACCGTTCACGCTGAACGACCCGTCTTATGCCGCGGTCGATGCGTCGTCGGCCGGGGTGGGACGCTTGTCGAACACCTGGTCGATCAGGCCGAACTCCTTGGCTTCCTCGGAGCTCATGAACTTGTCACGGTCCATCGCGCGTTCGATCTCCTCGAGCGGCTTGCCGGTGTACTTGGCGTACAGCGTGTTCAGGAAGTGCCGCATCCGCAGGATTTCGCGCGCCTGGATTTCGATGTCCGCGGCCATGCCTTGCGCTCCGCCCGAAGGCTGGTGGATCATGATGCGGCTGTTCGTGGTCGCGACACGCATCCCCGGTTCACCGGCGGCAAGCAGGAAGCTGCCCATCGAGGCGGCCTGGCCGATGCACAGCGTGCCGACGCGCGGACGGATATACTGCATCGTGTCATGGATCGCCATGCCCGCCGTGACGACACCGCCCGGCGAGTTGATGTACATGTAGATGTCCTTCTTCGGATTTTCCGACTCAAGGAACAGCAGCTGCGCGCAGATCAGCGAGGCCATGCCGTCCTCGACACCGCCGGTGACGAAGATGATGCGCTCGCGCAGCAGACGGCTGAAGATATCGAACGACCGTTCGCCGCGGTTCGACTGTTCGATGACGATCGGAACCAGCCCGGCCTGCGTCTGCCGGAGCCCGACGCCAGCCTGCGCCAGCGGGCTCGCGAAATCGCCGGTCTCGAACGGATTGTGCATGGAATTCTCTCTTATGCCCAGAAGAGCCCCTATGTCGCGTGATGACCGCGCATATTCAAGCCCCGGCGGCGCACCGACGCGCCGCCTGGGTCGTTTATCGCGTTCAGGGATGAAAATCCGATTAGCGGGGGTTCCCGGGCGCGGGCAGCGCCAGATAGGCGAGCCGCCGCACCTCTTGCCGTCCGCGTACCACGGTATCGAGGATCAGCCCGGTGAATATGTTCAGCGCGGCGAGCAGCATCAGTCCGGTCGACAGGATCGCGGTCGGGAAACGGGGCACCTGATGCGTATCCAGATAGGTCAGGATGATCGGCACGGCGAGCAATATGGCGAGCGCGGCGAACAGGGCCGCCACCGCGCCGAAAAACCACATGGGCCGCTCGATCCGGTACAGCTTCATGATGGTGCGCAGGATGCGCCAGCCGTCCGAATAGGTGGACAGTTTGGACGCCGACCCCTCCGGCCGCGCATAATAGGGCGTGGTGATCTCGGCGCAGGGCATTTTGAGCTCAAGCGCATGGACGCTGATCTCGGTTTCGATCTCGAAGCCGACCGAAAGAACCGGGAAGCTCTTGACGAAGCGGCGCGAGAAGACGCGGTAGCCCGATAGAATGTCGGTGAAGCTGCGCCCGAACAGCTTGGCGAGCATCCCCGTCAGTATGGCGTTGCCGAAGCGATGCCCGCGGCGATAGGCGAGTTCGGCCTCGCTCACCCGCTGGCCGACCACCATGTCGAGCTGTTCCTCGACCATGCGGGCGACAAGGGCCGGTGCCGAGGCCGCGTCGTAGGTCGCATCGCCATCCGCCATGACATAGATGTCGGCGTCGATGTCGGCAAACATCCGCCGCACCACCGCGCCCTTGCCCTGAATACGCTCCGACCGGACGACCGCCCCCGCCGCGCGTGCCACCTCAACCGTGCGGTCGCGGCTGTTATTGTCATAGACATAGATGGTCGCGGTCGGCAGCGCCTCGCGAAAGCCCGCAATCGTCTGCGCGATCGCCGCTTCCTCGTTATAGCAGGGCAACAGCACCGCAACGCGGCGGTCTGCAAAGCCGCCCAAATCCGCAACCGACATGATGATCCCCAATCCCTCGCTCGCGGCGCCTTATGGTGGCACCGGGATGCTCCGCAACCCCCTTGCCCGTGGGTGCTTGATCATCAGGCCGATCCCGGGACGGCCCAAGAGCATGTCATTCAAACAAGGTCGGCGATTTGCACCTAACATCAATTCGCGGGAAGCATGGCGCAGGAAATGTTAAAGGGAACAGCCATGCTTACTGGGCGCGATTCGACACGCCTGAAAAGCCAGCAGCTTGCGGTGCTCACTGCCAGCTCGCTGATCCTGTCCTGGGTCGCGATCGCCAATGGCTTCCCCTTGGTCTTCGCCGATTCGGGGACCTATCTGCGGATACCGCTCGAACTCTATTATCCGACCGATCGGCCGCCCATCTATGGCCTCGCAATCGGATTGCCGCTTTGGCTGATAGGCATCTGGGGAATTGTTGCCGTTCAGGCGATCGGCAGCGCCCTGATCATCGCGATGACTCTGTCGATCGGTTGGGGGCGCCGGCGTCCCTTGGATGTGGTGGCAACCTGTGCCTTTCTGGCCGTAGCGAGCAGCCTCCCCTGGTTCGTCGGGCAGATCATGCCCGACCTCGCCACCGGCTTCATACCGCTGGTGCTGTTCGCCCTGCTCGCCCGCCCCACCGATACGCCGCTGTGGCAACGCGCGGGACTGGCCGCGGTGCTGACGCTGCTGATCGCCGTGCATCTCAGCCATGTGCTGCTGACGGCGGGGCTGCTGGTGCTCGCCGCCATCGCGATGCGGCTCACCGGCACCGCACGGCGCGAGACGGTCCGGCGCTCGTTACCCGCCGCCCTGGCCATCCTGATAGCGCTCCTGGGCCTGAGCAGCCTGAACCGTGTGGCGGGTTATGAGTTCAGGCCAGCTCTGTCGTCCGATACCTTCCTATTGGCACGACTGTTCGACGGGCATGTGGCGCAACCGACGCTGGCCCGGCTTTGTCGACGGCAGGCGCTGGCGCATTGCGCGGTGCGGCCGCTGGTCGACGATCCCGCCATCGCCAAGCCGGGCCAGGCCTATCTCTGGGACCAGCGCTCGCCGATCGGCACGATGCTCCGTCGCGATCGGGCGGGCGTCATTGCCGAGCAGCGGCGTATCATCCGCACCGTCCTGCACGACGATCCCGGCGGTGTCGCGACGCTGGCGTGGCAGGGCTTTGCCGAACAATTATCAACCGTCCGCAAGGGCGTCCTTCCACCCTATACGGCCGATATGCAGATTTCGCGCATTCTGAAGGCGCGGCTGCCCGGCGATTTCCAAGCCTTCGAAAATTCGCGGCAACAGCGCAATGCGCTCGGTCCGTTGAAATTCGCACCGGATGTCGCGGTCGCCGTGGCGGTCGTCCTGCTGCTGCCCCTGATGCTGGTCTGGGCGATGCGGCGTCGACAATGGCCGCTGCTGGGCCTGACGGGGCTAGTCGTGGCGACGCTCCTGCTCAACGCAGCGATCACCGGCGATCTGTCCGGCCCCGACGATCGTTACCAAAGCCGCGTGCTATGGCTGTTGCCGCTGCTCGCATCATATTTCGCCATCGCCTTTGTTCGGCGTCGCACGCCGCAAACGCGCACGGCCTGAACGACAAAAGGGCGACCGCTTGCGCGGCCGCCCTTTTCATCAGCTGGCGGGCCGAAGCCCGCTCAGACCGTTCTTACTCGGTCGGCGCAGCCTTCTTGGCGCGCGGCTTCTTCGCGGGTGCGTCGGCGGCGTCCGCTTCGCCTTCCGCCGGAGCAGCGGCCTTCTTGGCGCGCGGCTTCTTGGGCGCAGCTTCCTCGGTCACTTCCGCTTCGCCCTCGGCAGGCGCCGCCGCCTTCTTGGCGCGGGCGGGCTTTTTCTCCGCGGCGGGTTCGTCCGAAGCGGCGTCCTCGGTCACGTCGGCCTTCTTGGCCTTCGCCTTCGACTTCTTGGCACCGTGGTCGTGATCATGGTCGTGATCATGATTGTGGACGTGGGTGCCGGTCGCGAAACCGTCTTCGCTCTCGATCGCGGCTTCCAGCTCCTCGCGGGTGGTTTCGCGATCGGTGATCTCGGCCTTGCCGAACAGGAAGTCGACGACCTTGTCCTCATAGAGCGGGGCGCGCAGCTGGGCGGCGGCCATCGGCTCCTGCTGGACATACTGGATGAAGCGCTGGCGATCTTCCGGGCCATACTGCTGCGCGGCCTGGGCGATCAGGCGGTTCATTTCCTGCGCGGTCACTTCGACGCCATTGGCCTGGCCGATCTCCGAGAGGAGCAGGCCCAGACGGACGCGGCGCTCGGCGATCTTCTTATAATCGTCGCGCTCCTTCTCCATCTCGGCCTTGGCGGCCTCGGGATCTTCCTCGTGCGTCGCTTCATGCTCGAGCTGCGCCCAGATCTGCGAGAACTCAGCCTCGACCATCGACGGCGGCACTTCGAAGTCATGACCATCGGCCAGCTGGTCGAGCAGCTTGCGCTTCATGTACGTGCGGGTCAGGCCGTTATGCTCCTGCTCGATCTGCCCCTTCAGCAGACCGCGCAGCTGCTCCAGGCTCTCCAGGCCCAGATTCTTCGCCATCTCGTCGTCGATCTTGGCTTCGCCGGCGGTCTTCACCGACTTGATCGTCAGGTCGAAGGTCGCGGGCTGGCCGGCCAGGTCCTTGGCGGGATAGTCCTCGGGGAAGGTGACCGAGATCTGCTTCTCTTCACCGGCCTTCACGCCGACCAGCTGGTCCTCGAAACCGGGGATCAGGCGACCGCCGCCGATCTCGACCGCCATGTCCTCGCCCGAGCCGCCCTCGAAGGCGACGCCATCGGCGGTCTTGCCGACGAAGTCGACGGTGACCTGGTCGCCCTGCTCGGCGGCCTTGTCGCCCGCATCGTCCCAGCGCTTCTGCTGGTCGGCGAACTTCTGCAGCTGCTCGTCCACCGCCTCGTCGGCGACCGGCACGGTCAGGCGGTCGAGCTTCAGCGCGTCGATCGCAGGCGTCGGAACGGTCGGCAGAACCTCGAGCGTGACGTTCAGCGTGGCGTCCTTGCCCTCTTCATAGTCGCCGACCAGCTCGACCTGCGGCTGCATCGCGGGACGCAGGTTCTGCTCGGCGATCAGCGACTGCACGCCTTCCTGCAGCGCGGTGTTCAGCGCGTCCTGGAGGAGCGCCGGGCCGTGCATCTTGCGCACCAGGTTCGCGGGCACCTTGCCGGGGCGGAAACCGGGCATCTTCATCTGCGGAGCGATCCGCTTCAGCTCGGCATCGACCTTACCCTCGATGTCCTTGGCAGTGATGGTGAGCGTGTAGGCGCGCTTCAGCCCCTCGTTCAGCGTCTCGACAGTCTGCATCTAAAGGCCTTCAATCTGGAGAAATTCCGTGTGGCTGTCGCCCCGTTCTTGACCGGGGACTGGTGCGGGCGAAGGGACTCGAACCCCCACATCTTACGATACTGGAACCTAAATCCAGCGCGTCTACCAGTTCCGCCACGCCCGCACGAGGACACCGCCGATGGGCGCGCGTCTATATCACCATGGGCGGCTTCGGCAAGGGACAACAGGCAACATCGGCGTGTCCGGTGCGTTTATGCCCTCCCCAGCCGGAAAAACGGCTCAATTTACGGAGAGCGAGAATGGCCACCCAGCCCCCGCCCGAAAGCCCGCAGCCGACCCAACCGGCCCAGCCCGATACGCCGCCCCCCGAAATCGTGCCGCCCGGCCCGGACATCGACCAGCCCGCCCCCGGCGTCGGCCCCGGCGATCCCGGCACCGCCCAGCCACCGCAGATTTGAGAGGAGCCGATGATGGCGACCAACCCCGAAAACCATCCCGATAGCCCGCCGAGCGAGGCGCCCGAGAACAACCCCGACAGCCCACCGCGCGACGACCCGCGCAGCGACATCGAACAGGCGGTCGAGGCGCGCTCCGATGCGGTCAAGCGTGGCGAAGGCGGTGAGGAGCCGGTGACGTTTACCGATACCGGCGAGCATGATGGTGTCGGTGGCACCGGCGGCGTGGTGCGGAACCAGGATTTGGACGCGCAGTAATTGAGGGGGGCTCGGTGAGACCCCTTTGCCCTCCCCAAGCCCCTCCCGCTTGCGGGAGGGAAGACGCTTGGGGTGAGGGGTGAAAGATTAACCCCAGGCCGCTCGATAAGCCCCCAGCTCATGAAAGCGCAAGCCGCCCGCCCCTGGGCACGCCCCTCCCGCAGGCGGGAGGGGATGGGGGAGGGAAAGCCACAAGCTACGCCCTCTGCGAGGCTCCCTACCCTCCCCCAACCCCTCCCGCTTGCGGGAGGGGGAGTACGCGATCACCCTGCCAGCGCCTTCTTCAGCAGGTCATTCACCACGGCCGGGTTCGCCTTGCCGCCCATCGCCTTCATCGTCTGACCGACGAAGAAGCCAAACAGCGCTTCCTTGCCTGCGCGGTACTGGCCCAGCTGGTTGGGGTTCTTCTCCAGAACCTCCGCGATCACCGCCTCGATCGCGCCGGTGTCGCTGGTCTGCTTCAGGCCGCGTTCCTCGACGATCTTCGATGGACCATCACCCGTCTCCAGCATGATCTCGAACACCTGCTTCGACAGGCTGCCCGACAGCGTGCCGTCCGCCACCAAGGCCAGCAGTTCGGCCGCCTGCGCAGGCGATACCGGGCTCTCGGTGATGTCCTTGCCCAGCCGGTTCAGCGCGCCGAACAGCTCGGCCGCGACCCAGTTCGCCGCCTGCGCGGGCTTGGCCTGCGAACCTTCCAGCGCGTCCAGCAGCGTGTCGAACCAGCGCGCCGTTTCGACCTCGGCGGTCAGCACACCCGCATTATACGGGGTCAGGCCCAGCGCCTCGTAGCGGCGACGCTTGGCGTCGGGTAGTTCGGGCAGGCTGGCACGGCACTCCTCGAGGAAGGTGTCGGTCAGTTCCAGCGGCAACAGGTCGGGATCGGGGAAGTAGCGATAATCATGCGCATCTTCCTTCGACCGCATCGAGCGCGTCGTGCCGCTCTCGACGTTGAACAGCCGTGTTTCCTGGACGATCTTGCCGCCATCCTCCAGCACCGCGACTTGACGCTTAGCCTCATATTCGATCGCGGCCATGACGAAGCGAACCGAGTTGACGTTCTTCGTCTCGGTGCGCGTGCCGAGTTCATCGCCCACCCTGCGCACCGACACGTTCACGTCGGCGCGCATCGAGCCTTCTTCCATATTGCCGTCGCAGCTGCCGACATAGCGCAGGATCGCCCGCAGCTTACGCAGATAAGCCCCTGCTTCGGCAGGCGAAGCCATATCCGGGCGACTGACGATTTCCATCAGCGCCACGCCCGAGCGGTTGAGGTCGACATAGGAGCGCGTCGGATGCTGGTCGTGCATCAGCTTGCCCGCATCCTGCTCGACATGGATACGCTCGACGCCGATCCGCTTGGTCGGGCCGTCGGGGTTCTTCTCGTCCAGGCCGATCTCGATCGCGCCCTCGCCCACCAGCGGGTGATAGAGCTGGCTGATCTGATAGCCCTGCGGCAGATCGGCGTAGAAGTAGTTCTTGCGGTCGAAACGCGACCATTTGTTGATCTGCGCATCGATCGCCATGCCGGTGCGCACCGCCTGACGGATGCACTCCATGTTGGGGACGGGCAGCATGCCGGGCATTGCGGCGTCGACCAGCGACACCTGGGTGTTGGGCTCCGCCCCGAACGCGGTCGCTGCGCCGGAGAACAGCTTGGCGTTGGTGGTGACCTGGGCATGGACTTCCAGGCCGATCACGACCTCCCATTCCCCCGTCGCGCCCTGGATGCGATATTCGCTCATGTTCGATCTCGATGATGAAGATAGTTGATCGCCGTCAGGACGGCGTTGCTGCCCAGCAGGGCGACGATCCAGCAGGTCGACAGGATGCGCAGGACGGATGTCTCGAAGCCGAGATGCCGCGCCTCGCGCAACCCGATATAGGCCGCGCCCGCGCCCAACAGCAGGAACAGGACACCCAGCCGCACCTCACCACGCAGGATCACGCTGTTGCCCACGCACAGGCACAGGATGAAGCCCGCCACACCCAGGAAGAAGCGTGCCAGCGTGTGATGGTCGAAGGGCTGGCTTTCCATGTGGCTGAGCGACACGCCGACATAGGCGCTCAGGATCGCCCCGAACGCGACGTTCAGGGCGCCCTGCGCCTCCCGCAACACGGCGATGTTGCGGGCCGAAAAGGCGCGGTCGCTTACCACCAGGCCTGCGGACGCGCGGTGAAGCCCGCCCGCTGTTCGATCGCCAGGCTGGCGTTCAGCACGCCCTGCTCGTCCAGCGGCTTGCCGATGATCTGGAGACCGAGCGGCAGCCCGTCCTTGTCCAGACCGCCCGGCACCGACATGGCGGGCAGCCCGGCCAGCGAGGCGGGCACCGTGAACACGTCGTTCAAATACATGGCCAGCGGATCGGCCTGCTTCTCGCCCAGCGCGAACGCCGCCGACGGCGCGGTCGGGGTCAGCAGCACGTCGCATTGCTCGAACGCGCGCTCGAAATCGCGGGCGATCAGCGTGCGGACCTTCTGCGCCTGAGTGTAGTATGCGTCGTAGAAGCCTGCCGACAGCACATAGGTACCGATCAGGATGCGGCGCTTCACCTCGTCGCCGAAACCGGCGGCGCGGGTTGCGGCGTACATGTCCTGCAACCCCGCGCCCTCGGGCAGATCGCGCAGGCCGTAACGCACGCCGTCATAGCGGGCGAGGTTGGACGACGCCTCGGCGGGCGCGATGATGTAGTAAGCGGGCAGCGCGTACTTGGTGTGCGGCAGCGAAACCTCGACGATCTCCGCCCCGGCATCGCGCAGCCAGACAATGCCCTGCTGCCACAAAGCCTCGATCTCGGCGGGCATACCGTCGACCCGGTATTCCTTCGGCACGCCGACCTTCTTGCCCTTCAGATCGACCGACAGCGCGGCTTCCCAGTTGGGCACGTCGAGCTTCAGCGAGGTCGCGTCCTTGGCGTCGAAGCCCGCCATCGCCTCCAGCATGATCGCGCAGTCGCGCACGTCGCGCGCCATCGGCCCTGCCTGGTCGAGCGAGGAGGCGAAGGCGATCGTGCCCCAGCGCGAGCAGCGGCCATAGGTCGGCTTGATGCCCGAAATGCCGGTAAAGGCGGCGGGCTGGCGGATCGAGCCGCCGGTGTCGGTACCCGTCGCGCCGGGCGCCAAGCCTGCCGACACCGCCGTCGACGACCCGCCCGACGACCCGCCGGGGGCGAGCGGTGCGGTGTCGTTCGGCCGCCGCCAGGGCGAGATAACATTGCCGAACGCGCTGGTTTCGTTGGACGAACCCATGGCGAACTGATCGAGGTTCAGCTTGCCGAGCATCCCCGCGCCCGCATTCCACAGATTCTGCGAAACCGTCGACTCATATGGCGGCACGAAGCCTTCGAGGATCTTGCTGGCGGCGGTGGTTGCGACGCCCTTGGTCGCGAACAGGTCCTTCATGCCGATCGGCACGCCCGCGAGCGGCTTCAGCGTCTCACCGGCGGCGCGCGCGGCGTCGGCCGCATCGGCGGCGGCGAGCGCATGGTCGGGGGTCTTGACCAGAAAGGCGTTGAGCTGGTCGGCAGCGGCAACCTTGGCGTTGAAGGCCTCGGCGACTTCGCGCGCCTTGAACTGGCCGTCGCGCACGCCGTCACGAATGGCGGCGATGCCGAGCGTCGTTAGGTCGGTCATTATTCGATCACCTTGGGCACCGTGAAGAAGCCGTGTTCGGCCTGCGGCGCATTCTGCATGAGGAGGTCGCGGATGCCGCCGTCATTGACGACGTCTTCACGCAGGCGAAGCTGGTTCGGGATCACCGCGGTCATCGGCTCGACCCCTTGGGTGTCGACCTCGCCGAGTTGTTCGATCCAGCCCAGGATGTTCCCAAGCTCGGGGGCGAGGCGCGTCGCGTCCTCCTCGGTGATCGCGATGCGGGCTAGGCTCGCGATCTTCTTCACGGTTGCGGTATCTACGGACATGGATTTGCGGCTAGCATCGCCGCGCGGCTTCACGCAACGCTTTTGCCGTATCGGCGATTGCATCCGGGGCATGTGGAGGCATCATGAATAGCAATTGCGGGCCTTTCGATTTTGCTGCACCGCACAACGGAGTATGATTTGGCACGCAAATTCCTCTATGTCGTGGCGGCGCTCATCGTGCTGACGATCGCGGCGGCTTTTGCCTATCGGCTGTTCGGCAACCAGTTGCTGCGCTGGTCGACCGTACCGTCCGAGTCGTTCCAGACCCAGGCGGCGACGCGCGCGGAGGAATATCGCGACAGCAAGATGTGGCTGGCCCGGCCAGACCTGCCGGGCAACCCCGCCTTGTGGGTGCCGACCGGCTATACCCCCGGCCAGGCGGGTCGGGGTGCAGCGGTCTTCTTCATCCACCCGACCTCCTATATCAGCAAGGCGCACTGGAACGCCCCGCTCGACGATCCCGAGACCAATGGCCGAGCCGAGCTGTTCCTGCGCGGACAGGCCAGCGCCTTCAATGGATCGGGGGACATCTGGGCGCCGCGCTATCGCCAGGCGACCTTCGGCGCATTCCTGACCAGCATGGCGGATGCCGAACGCGCGCTCGACCTTGCCTACAGGGACGTCGACGCCGCCTTTACCGCGTTTCTGGCGCAGGTCGATCCCAACCGCCCGCTGATCCTCGCCGGACACAGCCAAGGCGCGCTGCACCTGTCGCGGCTGCTGACCGACCGGGTGGCGAAGGATGCCAGCCTGAAGCGGAGGATCGTCGCGGCCTATGTCGTGGGCTGGCCGATCTCGATAACCGCGGACCTGCCCGCCATGGGGCTGCCCGCCTGCGCGAAGCCCGATCAGACGGGCTGTATCCTCAGCTGGCAGAGCTTCGGCGAGCCCGCCGATCCGTCGCTGATCCTGGGCGTGTTCGACCAGACCAATGGCTATACCGGCGCGCCCCGGAAGGACACCGCGATGCTGTGCACCAATCCGCTGACCGGCACGCCTGGCGGGGAAGCGCCCGCCACCGCCAATCTGGGCACGCTCTATCCCTCGCCGGACCTGAAGACCGCCGCCATCGTGTCGGGCAAAGTTCCCGCCAAATGCGAGGGGCGCGGCATCCTGACCATCGGCGAAGGGCCGAGCGTCGGCCCCTATGTGCTGCCCGGCAACAACTATCACGTGTATGACTATAGCCTGTTCTGGGCGAATGTCCGCGCCGATGCGGAGCGCCGTTTGAAAGCCTTTCGATGAGCCTGATCACCACCGACCGCAGCGAGTTTCGCGCCGCCCTCCCCTCGGGCGGGCGGCTGATCGGGCTGGACGTCGGCACCAAGACGGTCGGCACCGCGCTGTGCGATGCCGGATGGAGCTTCGCCAGCCCCGCGACCCTCATCCGACGGACCAAGTTCACCAAGGACAAGGAAGCGCTGATCGCGATGATCGCGCAACAGGGGGTACGAGGTCTGGTCGTCGGACTGCCACTCAACCTCGACGGCAGCGAGAGTCCGCGTTCGCAATCGACCCGCGCCTTTGCCCGCAACTGCGCCGATCTCGGCCCGATCCTGCTCTGGGACGAGCGCTGGTCGACGGTCGCGGTCGAACGGACGATGATCGAACAGGATATGAGCCGCGCCAAGCGCGCCGAGCGCATCGACAACCTCGCCGCCGCGCATATCCTGCAGGCCGCGATCGATGCGCTGGTGATGGCGTGAGACAATAAGCCCGCTTGCCCATCGCGCCGCCCCCCGCTACCCGGCGGCTTTAATGCAGACCTCGGATCATCGCCCCGGCACGCTCATTCAGGGTGGCGCCGTTTTCCCGCACCGGCATCTGACCGGAATCGACGGCCTTCAACCGCATGAGATCATGTTCCTGCTCGACGAGGCGGAACATTGGCTCGATCGCGGCGCGACCGACACGCCGGATACCCGGCTGGCGGGCCTCACCCAAATCAACGCCTTTTTCGAGAACTCGACCCGGACTTTGCTGTCCTTCGAGATCGCGGGCAAGCGCCTGGGCGCGGACGTGGTCAACATGCACGCGGCGCAGTCGAGCGTGAAGAAGGGCGAGACGCTGATCGACACGGCGATGACGCTGAACGCGATGCGCGCCGATGTGATCGTGATCCGCCATATGGCGAGCGGCGCGGTCCGCCTGATCGCCGACAAAGTCGACTGCCCGGTGCTGAATGCGGGCGACGGGCGGCACGAGCATCCCACGCAGGCGCTGCTCGACATGCTGACCATCCGTCGCCGTCGCGGCGGCGTGGCAGGCCAGAAGGTCGTGATCTGCGGCGACATATTGCACAGCCGGGTCGCGCGTTCGGACATTCTCGCCCTTACCGCGCTGGCGGCCGAGGTGCGGGTCTGCGCGCCCTCGACGCTGATGCCCAAAGGGATCGAGCGGATGTTCGTCACCCCCTTCACCGATTTTGACGAAGCGATCGAGGATGCCGATGTCGTCATGATGCTGCGCGTCCAGAATGAGCGGATGGCGGGGGGCTATATCCCCTCCACCCGCGAATATCGGATGCGCTACGGCCTGACGCCCGAACGCCTCAAGCGCGCCAAGCCGGGCGCGCTGGTCATGCATCCCGGCCCGATGAACCGCGGTGTCGAGATCGACTCGGAAGTGGCGGACGGCCCGCAATCGGCGATCACCGAGCAGGTGGCGATGGGCGTCGCGGTGCGCATGGCGTGCCTGGACGTCCTCACCCGCCGCGCCCGCAAGCTGGAGGGCTGGGCATGAGCGTCACCGCTTTCACCAACGCGACGCTGATCTGCCCGATCGGCGGTGAGATTCGTGGCCAGACCCTGCTGGTCGAGAATGGTGTCATCACCGGCACCGGAAGCGCGCCCGAAGGCGCGACCGTCATCGACTGCGGCGGCAGGCTGCTTGCCCCCGGCATCGTCGATCTGGGCGTGTTCAAGGTCGATCGTGCCGCGTGCCGCGCGGGCGGGATCGTGCGCATCGGCCTGATGCCCGACCAGTCGCCGGTGCTCGACGACCCCGGCGTGGTGCAGCGCGCCGCGCTGATCGGACGACCAGACCTGTGGATTCACCCAATCGCGGCGGCGACCCGCTCGCTGGCGGGGACCGACCTGGCGGAAATGGCGGTCTGCGTCTCGGCGGGCGCGAAGGCGGTCGGCACCGGGCGCGGCTGGATCGCCGATTCGGGCGTCATGCACCGGGTCCTCGCCTATGCGGGCGATCTAGGGCTGACGGTCATCGCGCACGCCGAAGACGGTGGCCTCGCCGCTGATGCGGTCGCCACCGAGGGCGAGACGGCAAGCCGCCTCGGCCTTCCGTCTGCGCCCGCCATCGCCGAGTCGCTGGCCATCGCGCGCGACCTGATGCTCGCCGAAGAAACGGGCGCGAAGCTCCACATCCGGCAGGTGACGACGGCGGCGGGCTTCGACTTGGTCCGCGCGGCCAAGCGGCGCGGCGTGAAGGTGACCTGCGGCATCACCCCTGCGCATCTCCACCTGTCCGATATCGCGATCACCGATTTCCGCACCTTTGCCCGTCTCTCGCCGCCCTTGCGCGACGAGAGCGACCGGAAGGCGGCGCTGGCGGCGGTCGCGGACGGGACGGTCGATGTGATCGGTTCGGGCCATGACCCGCACGGCCCCGAGTCCAAGCGCCTGCCGTTCGTCGATGCCGAAGCGGGCATGGCGGGGGCGGAGACGCTGCTGCCGCTCGCGCTGATGCTGGTCCGCGACGAGCGGATCACCCTGCCCCGGCTGTTCACGCTGCTCGCGGCCAATCCGGCCAGGATATTGGGCCTCGACACCGGCACATTGGAGCCGGGCAAGCCCGCCGACCTGATGCTGTTCGATGCCGACAAACCATGGATGGTGTCGGGCGACGCCTTCGCCTCGGCGGGAAATACGCCCTTCGACGGCTTTCCTGTGCAGGGCCGCGCGCTGCGCCTGTGGAAGGCCGGTCGCGAGATCGCCTGACTCTTTGCAGCGTAACGGCAATGGACTGATTCAGGCGAGCCCCTCCCCTTCAGGGGAGGGGTTGGGGTGGGGCATTTCGTCAGGCGCAGCGCTTGCGGAAGCGCCCCACCCCCGTCCCCTCCCCTGAAGGGGAGGGGCGATTTCGCCTCATATCATTCCGCTACACCCACAATGACGGATAAGGCCTATCGCAATGGCCCAAAAAAGCCCCCTCCCCGAGGCGTCTCGGGGAGGGCTTTTTGTTTAGCCGCGACGGGGACCGCGCGGGCCGCCCTGGGTGGGGCGCGGCGAGTAGCGGCGCGGGCCACCGGGGCCACCGGCCGGACGACCGCCCATCGGGCGGTTGCCACCCGGACCACCACGACGCGCGCCGCCATGGCCCGAACCACCGGCGGGCGGACCATCGGCCTGCTCGATCGCGATATCGTCCTCGGCATGGTCCGCCTCGGTCCGCTTCAGCGCGGCGACGAAGCGCGACGCCAGCGCGGCCGGGATTTCGAACATCGTCTCGTTCGGCTGGATGCGGATCGCGCCGATCTCATTGCGGGTGATGTGCCCGCGACGGCAGATCAGCGGCAGCAGCCAGCGCGGATCGGCATTCTGGCTGCGGCCGACGCTCATGCGGAACCAGACGGTATCGTCAAAGCCTTCGCGACGCTCGCGCGGGGCCGGAGCATCACCCTCGACCAGTTCCTCGGCCTGGGGCAGCGCCGCACGGTGCGCGCGGACCAGCGCGGCGGCGATGTCCTCAGGCGACTTCTCGGCGAGCAGGCGGGTGGCCAGCTCACGATCGCCCTCGTCCACCTCGACCGGCGCCAGCAACGCGGCGAGCAGACGCTCGCGGTCCTGCGCCCGGATTTCCTCCAGCGTCGGCGCGCGGCGCCATTCGGCGTCGATGCGGGCACCGCGCAGCATCCCCTCGACGCGGCGGCGGCGCGGATAGGGCACGATCAGGATCGCCGTGCCCTTGCGGCCCGCACGGCCGGTGCGGCCCGAACGGTGCTGCAAGGCCTCGGCATCGCGGGGGATTTCGACGTGGATGACGAGCGTCAGGCCCGGGAGATCGATACCGCGCGCCGCCACGTCGGTCGCGACGCAAACCCGCGCGCGACCGTCACGCAACGCCTGCAGCGCATGGTTACGCTCGTTCTGCGAATGCTCACCCGACAGCGCCACCGCAGAAAAGCCGCGCTCGACCAGGCTGGCATGGAGGTGGCGGACATTGTCGCGGGTGGCGCAGAACAGGATCGCCACCTCGGCTTCGTGCAGGCGCAGCAGGTTGACCACCGCCGCCTCGATATCGGCCGGCGCGACCGTCACCACCTGATAGGCGATGTCGGCATGGCCCTTGTCCTCGCTGATCGTCTCGATCCGCTTGGCATTGGTCTGATAGCGCTTGGCGAGCTGAACGATCGGACGCGGCATGGTCGCCGAGAACAGCAAAGTGCGGCGCTCGGACGGCGTGCCGTCCAGGATCTGCTCCAGGTCCTCACGGAAGCCCATATCGAGCATCTCGTCCGCCTCGTCGAGCACGACGAACTTCAGCGACGACAGGTCGAGCGCCCCGCGCTCCAGATGGTCGCGCAGACGGCCCGGCGTGCCGACGACGATATGCGTGCCGTGGCTGAGCGCACGACGTTCGCGCGAGGCATCCATGCCGCCGACGCAGGTGGCGATGCGCGCGCGGGCGCCCGCATAAAGCCATTCCAGCTCGCGGCTGACCTGCAGTGCCAGCTCGCGGGTCGGCGCGATGACCAGCGCCATCGGCGCACCCGGCTGGGGCAGATGATCGCCGCCGTTCAACAGCTCGCTCGCCATGGCGAGGCCGAAGGCGACGGTCTTGCCCGAACCGGTCTGGGCGGACACGATCAGGTCGCGGCCCTGGGCATCATCCTCGATAACGGCGGCCTGGACGGGGGTGGGCGCGGTATAGCCACGCGCGGAGAGGGCAGCCGACAATACCGGCGGCAGAGCAGAGAAAGGCATGGGGACTCCAACAGAAAAAATGGAGCGCGTACCGCCGAACCAAGGGACCCATCCCTCTTAGTTGGCGGATACACCCATGCGGCACGGGTGAATGTTTGCGTTCCGTGAAAGCGTGGCCCTTTACACCAATTGGCAGAAAACTCAAGCCACGCTTGCGGTAAACCTAACGGCCCGCCATGGAGCCGCGCCATGACTCCATGCGTTGAACCCCGATGAGTGTCGCCTTTCGCCGCGAATCCGATGAGGAACATCTCGAACCCAAATTCGAGCTGCCGATCCCGCCCGGCCCCAATCTGGTCACGCCGCGCGGGCTGGAATTGACCCGCGGGAAGGTGGCGGAGGTCGAGGCGGCGATCGCGGAGGCGGAGACGGAGGAGGACCGTACCCGGCTCCAGCGCGAACTGCGCTACTGGAACACCCGCGCCGCCACCGCTGAACTGGCCCCTTCTCCTGCCAAGGATGAAGTCGGGATCGGCAGCATGGTGACGTTCCGCCTGAACGGCCAGACCAAGACGCTGACCATCGTCGGCCATGACGAAGCCGACCCTGCGCACGACCGCATCGCCTACGCCGCACCGCTGGCGCGGGCGCTGATGGGCGCGATGGCGGGGGAGACGGTGGCGTTCGGGGGGAAGGCCGATGCGGTTGAGGTAGTGGAGGTCACGGCCGCCTGACCTTCTGCATCCCCTCCCGCAGGCGGGAGGGGACCGAGGGGAGGGAATGGGGTCTCACCGAGACCATCGCTCGCGGCCTGCCCTCCCCCATCCCCTCCCGCTTGCGGGAGGGGCGTGCCAAACGGTCAACACACGGCACTATCGCATCGCCCCCCACGCGACTAAACCGCCGCCATGCAACACTATGACGCGATCATCCTCGGCGCAGGGGCGGCGGGGCTTATGGCGGCGGCGACCGCCGGGCAGTTGGGGCGGCAGGTGCTGGTCGTCGACCACGCGGATGCGCCGGGCAAGAAAATCCTGATTTCGGGCGGCGGGCGGTGCAACTTCACCAATATCGGCACCGCGCCCGACCGCTTCCTGTCGGCGAACCCGCATTTCGCCAAGTCGGCGCTGGGCCGGTACACGGCGGCCGATTTTCTGGCGCTGGTCGGGGCGCATGGCATCGCCTGGCATGAAAAGACGCTGGGACAGCTGTTCTGCGATGGTTCCGCGCGGCAGATCGTGGCGATGCTGCTCGACGAATGCGACAAGGCGACGCGCGCCGGTGGCGTGGTCGATATCGCACTCGGTCAGCCGGTCGAGAGCGTCGGGCATGACGGCACGCAGTTCCGGGTCACGCGCGGCGGCAAAGCCTTCACCGCCGCCCGCCTGATCGTCGCGACCGGCGGGCCGAGCATCCCGAAGATGGGCGCGACCGGCTATGCCTATGACCTCGCCCGCCAGTTCGGGTTGAAGGTCGTCGAACCCCGCCCCGCCCTCGTCCCCCTGACGCTGGGTGGCGAGGAGACGCTGTTCCGCTCGCTGTCGGGCGTCGCGTCGGAGGTCGTCGCGCGCGCGGGCAAGACCCGGTTCCGTGAGGCGGCACTGTTTACCCATCGCGGCCTGTCCGGTCCGGCGATCCTGCAGGTGTCGTCCTATTGGCGGCATGGCGAGGGCGTAGGCATCGACTTCCTGCCCGATTGCGCGCCCGACTGGTTGGTTGCCCTGAAACGCAGCGCCCCGCGCACCAGCCCCCGGCGTGCGCTGGGCCAGCATCTGCCCGACCGGCTGGCGGAGACATTGGCGGAACGGCTGGCGCTACCCGGCGAACTGGGGGCGGCGACCGACAAGCTGCTCGCGGCGGCGCAAGCGCGGCTGGCCGACTGGACCTTCTACCCCAATGGCAGCGAGGGTTATGCCAAGGCCGAAGTGACGGTCGGCGGCGTCTCGACCGCCGCGCTATCCTCGCGCACGATGGAGGCCAAGGCTGTGCCGGGGCTGCATTTCGTCGGCGAGGCGGTGGACGTCACCGGCTGGCTGGGCGGCTATAATTTCCAATGGGCTTGGGCGAGCGGCCGCGCGGCGGGCGAAGCCGTCTGATGTCAGAGCGAGGCGAGGCCGATCCCCGGCCGCGCCCATTGCGCCATCTGATCGTCGGCTTGACGCCGAACGAAACACGCCCCCCCTGCCGCGCGGTAACGATGGCAGAGCATATCCGCATCGGACCGGCTGAGCCCACCGACCGACAGGCGGTAGAGCCGCTCACCCGACAGGCGGACAGTGCCGCTTTGCGGCGTATAGCCCGACAGGCCGTCGAAGCGGTGAGTCAGGCGAGCCCAAGCCTTTTGCGCGCCGTCTGCCCTGCCGAAGGCACCGATCTGGACGTTCCAGTCGCCGCCGCGTCGCATTACTGCGCGCCGATCCTCGGCCCGGCGAAGCAAGGCAGGTGCCGAGACGGGGCCAGCCGCTATGCGCTGTGCCCGTACCTGCTGCGATACCCGCGTGTCGTCGTCGCGCCGTGCCATCAACATGCTCGATGGCGCCATATGCGCGGTCCGCAAGGGCGGGCGCTCTGAGGTCATAAGTAGCGGCTGGACGACTTCGCGGCGGGCAGCGAAGACGATCCGCGACGTCGCCGGTTCGGCGACAGCCGGTTCAGCCTCGATCGCTGCGGGGCCAGCGGGCTGGGGCAGCGCCTGGACCATGTCCTGCACCACCGCCGCGGAGGGGGCGGCATTCAGCGCCAGCGCGATCGGCTGGCCGGTATCGATCGTCTGCTTCACGCCCAGCAGGAACGAAACCATGTCGGCAGGGCTGGCATTGGCGGTGAAGTTCGCCCATTCGCGCATCCGGACCTCGACGTCCGCAGGCGACATATCAGCCGACGCCGCCATGCGCGCCATGTCCCATTGGCCCGCCAAAGCAAGCGCCAGCGCCAGATTCTGCCGGGTCTTGACGCTCGCGCCCGGCTCGCGCGCCGCAGTGGTCAGCAGGCGCACCCCATCGCCCGGTGCTCCGGCCAGTGCCAGAGCAAGCCCGAGATCGGCGGCCGGAATGACCGCCGCGTGATCATCGAGCAGCATCCTGGCCCCCGCGCCATTGCCGCCCGCGATCATCGCCAGCGCCAGATTCAGCGCGCTGCGGCCATCCGCCGGATTGAGCTGCAACGCATCGGTAAACGCCTGTCGCGCCGAAGCGAAGCGCCCTGCCTGAAGATAGCTCTGCCCTAGAAGCGAGCGATAGCCTGCGTCCTTCGGATCGGCGGCGACCAGGCGCTCCGCCAGGGCGGCGGCGGCATCGCCATCGCGCTGTGCCAAGACCCGCCGGGTCTGGTCGGCAAGCGCGGCCGTCGACTTGGACGGGGTCATCCTCGCGCTCAGCCGGGCGCTTCGCGGGCCGCTCGCGGTGCAGCCGGTCAGGGCGCCACCCACGATCAACGCGCCGACGCTGCAAGATAGAAGAGTGCGGAACATGGTCATCATGGTCATCCGGTCCTGCCCTGGGAAGCGGCCGATACGACATGGCAGGGCCGATAGGACGCCCGACGCATGACCCATTTCCCCGATCGGACCCCGTGCTAAGATCCCAGCCTATAAGGAACGGTTAAGCCGGTTCACTGCCCGCTTTACC
Source organism: Sphingomonas zeae (assembly GCF_014197135.1). GTDB lineage: Bacteria > Pseudomonadota > Alphaproteobacteria > Sphingomonadales > Sphingomonadaceae > Sphingomonas > Sphingomonas zeae. The sequence continues at coordinate 299,096 of NZ_JACIFA010000002.1, read as the reverse complement.
CGCGCCCGGGGGCGGGGCATGGATGGGGCGAGAGACAATGGCGGAAGGACGAAGGATGATGCGCAGAGTCCCGATCGGCGGCGTGGTCGCGCCCGCCGCGCTTCTGATCGCCGGTCTGGCTGCCACGCCCGCTCTGGCGGTTCCGGACGTGAAGGCGGGGGTCGATGCCTGGGCACAGGGCGATTATCGCAAGGCGGTCGAGGAATGGCGCGGCCCCGCCGTGGCTGGTGATGCCGATGCGCAGTTCAACCTGGCCCAGGCCTATAAGCTGGGTCGCGGCGTGCCGCTCGACCCGACGCTTGCCGAAAGCTGGTTCCGCAAGGCGGCGGTCCAGGGTCACGTCCAGGCCGCCGACAATTACGGCCTTGCGCTGTTCCAGGCGGGCAAGAAGGCGGAGGCCGCGCCGTGGCTGGAAAAGTCGGTCGCGCACGGCGAACCGCGCGCGCAGCTGGTGCTGGGCACTATGCTGTTCAACGGCGACGGCATCCCCCGCGACTATCCCCGCGCCTATGCTCTGATGACGCTGGCATCGCAGGCGGGATTGCAGGCGGCGTCGCAGACGCTGGCGCAGATGGACCAATATATCACCCCGCCCGACCGCCAGCACGGCGTCGAACTGGCCCAGCGTTATCGTGCGCAACTCACCGCGCTTCCCACGCCTGCGCCCATCGCGAGCGGATCGAAGCGGGTGATGGTCGGCCCCGACCCCGTCACCGGCCAGACCGCTTCCCGCGACGCGCCAAGTCCCCGCGCGGCATCCTCTCCGCAACCCACGGTGCAGCCGGTCCCGGTCGAACCGTCACGCCCCTCCACGACGGGATATGGCGCTAGCTATCCCATGCCCGGCGCCCCCGCCTCGCCCCGCCCCGCTGTCGTTCGCGAGGAAGCCTCCAATGGGGTGCGTCATACCCGCCCCGCCGCCCCCGCGCCCCAGCCACGTCCGGTCAAAGCGGCGCCTGTGGCCCATGCCAGCGGCGGCGCCTGGCGCATTCAGCTTGGCGCGTTCCGCGATCGCGGCAATGCCGACGCCCTTTGGCAGCGCGTGCGCGGACATCTGGGCGGGGCGCAGCCCTTCTTCGTCACGGCGGGCGGCGTGACCCGGCTTCAGGCGGGCGGCTATGCCAATCGCGGGGCCGCGCAAGCGGCGTGCAGCCGCTCGGGCCAGCCCTGCGTGGTGGTCGCGCCTTAAGCGACCACCCACTCGGCGCTGGGGATGCCCTGCGCATAGAGGAGCGCGGTCAGGTCGCCATAGTCGATCCGCGCCGCCGCCGCGCCCGCCACGATCGGCTTGGCGCGATAGGCGACGCCCAGCCCCGCGCGGCGGATCATCGCCAGGTCGTTGGCACCGTCGCCCACCGCCATGCTCTCCGCCGCGCCGATGCCCAGTTCGTCGAGCGCGGCAAGCAGCGTCTTTTCCTTGGTGTCCGATCCGACGATGGGCTTGCGCACCCTGCCGGTCAGCCTGCCGTGCGCGATCTCCAGATAATTGGCGATGGCGCGGTCGAAGCCGATCTCGGCCGCGACCGGCTCGGCGAAGCGGGTAAAGCCGCCCGACACCAGGATCGCATGACCGCCGCGCGCTTTCATCGTCCGAACCAGCGCTCGGGCACCGGCCATCAGCGTCACCCGCTCGGCGAGGCATTGTTCGATGACGCTCTCGTCGAGCCCTTCCAGCAGGGCGACCCGTGCATCGAGCGCGGCGGCGAAGTCGAGTTCGCCGCGCATCGCGCGTTCCGTCACCTCGGCGACCTGTTCCTTGATCCCGGCATAGTCCGCCAGTTCGTCGATACACTCGACCGTAATCATGGTCGAATCCATGTCGGCGACCAGCAACCGCTTTTCGCGGTGCGTGGCGGGCTGGATGACCACGTCGGTGCGGTCGAAGCGGCCATGCAGGACGCCACCGGCGAAATCGGGGTCCTCGGCGAAACAGATGTCCGCCGCACGGCCCTCATCGATCCAGTTCCAGTCGGCGACCGCACACAGCGGCGTCATCTGCGCCACCGCCTCCGAAATATCGCGCTCGGCGATCGATTCGGCTGCTATCAGCGTGGCGATGAACATGGCGAACTCCTCTGACCGACCCAGGGTCGCGCTCATCGCAGGGCCGACCGCCAGCGGCAAGTCCGCATTGGCGCTCGATCTGGCCAGGGCGACCGGCGGCACGATCATCAACGCCGATTCGGCGCAGGTGTATCGCGACCTGTCGATCCTGACCGCCCGCCCCTCGGCGCAAGAAGAAGCCCAAGCGCCGCACCGGCTGTTCGGCCATGTCGACGGCGCCGACACCGGCTATTCGGCGGCGCGCTGGGCGGCGGAAGCACGGGGCGCGATCGAGGACAGCGTCGCGGCGGGATCGCTGCCCATCCTGGTCGGCGGCACCGGCCTTTATATGCGCACCCTGCTCGACGGCATCGCACCGGTGCCGGAGATCGATCCCGCCATCCGCACGCAAGTCCGCGCCCTGCCTGTCGCCGAAGCGCACGCCGCCCTGTCGCGCGAAGACCCTGTCGCCGCCGCCCGTCTGAACCCTGCCGACACCACCCGCGTCGCGCGCGCGCTGGAAGTGGTTCGCGCCACCGGCCATCCGCTGCACCATTGGCACGCGCAGAAGGAAGGCGGCGTCGGCGACCGGATCAACCTGTCCGCCGTCATCCTGCTGCCCGATCGCGACTGGCTGAACGCGCGGATCGACCGGCGTTTCGGCGAGATGCTGGACGAAGGGCTGGGCGAAGCCGCCGCCCTTCTCGCCCGCGCCGACTTGCCCGCCGACGCCCTCATCCGCCGCGCGATCGGCGTACCCGAGGCCGCCATGCTTCTGGCAGGCACGATGACCCGCGCTGAAGCCGAGGCGGCGGGAGCACTCGCGACAAGACGTTACGCCAAAAGGCAATTTACCTGGTTTCGTCATCAGCCCGGCCCGGATTGGACCGTGATTCCCGACACGGACGCCGATGTGCGTCGCAGCATAATAGAAACTTTATTGCGCATTTGACGGTTGACGCGCACTTTTTAAACTTGTAGCCGCGCCATTCCCGACACGCCCCGTCAGTGGGCACGGACGCAGAAGGACGAAGATGATGACCGAGAAAAGCGGAGCCGATATCCTGGTCGAGGCGCTGTGCGATCTCGGCGTGGAGGTCGTCTTCGGCTATCCGGGTGGTGCGGTGCTGCCGATCTACGACGCGATGTTTCGGTCGAAGCGCATCCGCCACATTCTCGTCCGCCACGAACAGGCGGCGACCCATGCGGCGGAGGGCTATGCCCGCTCGACCGGCAAGCCCGGCGTGGTGCTCGTCACCTCCGGCCCCGGCGCGACCAATGCCGTGACCGGCATCACCGACGCGCTGCTCGATTCGATCCCGATGGTGGTCATCACCGGCCAGGTGCCGACCGCGCTGATCGGTACCGATGCGTTCCAGGAAGCGGATACGGTCGGCATCACGCGCCACTGCTCGAAGCACAATTACCTGGTGAAGGACCCTGCACGTCTGGGCGAGGTGGTGCATGAGGCGTTCCACATCGCGACCTCGGGCCGCCCCGGTCCGGTCGTGATCGACATTCCCAAGGACGTGCAGGTCGCCACCGCCCGCTATCAGAAGCCTGGTCCGATCCGCCATAAGACCTATCGCCCGCAGGTGAAGGCCGACCAGAGCCAGATCGAGCAATTGGTCGACATGCTGGCGGCGGCGGAACGGCCCGTCTTCTACACCGGCGGCGGCATCATCAATTCGGGACCGGCCGCGTCGCAGCTGCTGCGCGAACTCGCCCGCATCACCGGTGCGCCTGTCACCTCGACCCTGATGGGCCTGGGGGCGTTCCCGGCCAGCGACCCGCAATGGCTGGGAATGCTGGGGATGCACGGGACTTATGAAGCCAATATGGCGATGAACCAGGCCGACCTGATCGTCGCCTTGGGCAGCCGATTCGACGATCGCGTCACCGGTCGGCTGGATGCGTTCAGCCCCAACAGCCGCAAGGTCCATGTCGATATCGACCGGTCGAGCGTGAACAAGAATGTCCGCGTCAACCTGGCGATCATCGCCGATGTCGGCCACGCGCTGGAGGATGCCGTGCGCATCTGGAAGGCGCGCCAGCATCCCAAGCCCGACACCGCCGAATGGCAGCGCCGCATTGCGGAGTGGCGCGCGGTCGGCTGCCTCTCCTTCCCGGAGGCGGGCGACGCGATCATGCCGCAACGTGCGATCCGGGCGCTGTACGACGCGACCAAGGCGCGCCAGCCGATCATCACCACCGAGGTCGGCCAGCACCAGATGTGGGCGGCCCAGCATTTCGGTTTCGAGAAGCCCAACAAGTGGCTCACGAGCGGAGGCCTGGGCACCATGGGTTATGGCCTGCCCGCCGCGATCGGTGCGCAGCTGGGAAATCCGGGTGCGCTGGTGATCGACATCGCCGGTGAAGCCTCGATCCAGATGAACATCCAGGAACTGGCGACGGCGACGCAATATCGCCTGCCGGTCAAGATCTTCATCCTGAACAACGAATATATGGGCATGGTCCGCCAGTGGCAGGAACTGACCTATGAGAGCCGCTATGCCGAAAGCTATTCGGACTCGCTGCCCGACTTCGTGAAGCTGGGCGAAGCCTATGGCTGGAAGGGCATATTGATCGAACACCGCGATGAGCTGGAGGACGGCATCGCCGCGATGCTCGACCATGATGGGCCGGTGATCGTTGACTGCCGCGTGGCCAAGCTCGCCAACTGCTTCCCGATGATCCCGAGCGGTGCGGCGCATACCGACATGATCCTGCAGGCCAATGAGGTATCGGGCACCATGGACGACGAGGCCAAGGCGCTGGTGTAACTCTTTGCTCCTCCCCGCCTGCGGGGAGGGGGACCGTGACGCGAAGCGGCACGGTGGAGGGGGATGGCCGCTTGGTACAGCGCTGGTGGAGAGCCCCCTCCACCACTCGCTGCGCGAGCGGTCCCCCTCCCCGTTCCGGGGAGGAATTGAATATGCACATCAAGACCGAACAGGTGGAACGCCACACGCTGGCGGTGATCGTCGACAACGAACCGGGCATCCTCGCGCGGATCGCGGGGCTCTTCACCGCGCGCGGCTATAATATCGAGAGCCTGACGGTGTCGGAGATCACCGCCGACAAGGCCGTCAGCCGCATCACCATCGTCACCAGCGCCTCGCCGCCGGTGATGGAGCAGATCATCGCCCAGCTCGACCGGCTGGTGCCCGTCCACAAGGTCACCGACCTGACCGTACTGGGCGACCATGTCGAGCGCGAGCTGGCGCTGGTGAAGGTGGCGGGCACCGGCGACCGCCGGATCGAGGCGCTGCGCCTCGCCGAAGTCTATCGCGCGCGCGTGGTCGACGCGACAATCGGCAGCTTCGTGTTCGAAGTCACCGGCACGATCGCCAAGATCGACAAGTTCGTCGAGTTGATGGGCGAAGTCGGCCTGGTCGAGGTTGCCCGCACCGGCATCGCCGCCATCTCGCGGGGCAAGGACGCGGCCTGAGCCCCTCTGAATTTTCAACTATCACGAGGCCCCAGCGGCCCGGCCATTTCGAAAGGGAAGTCCAATGCGTGTGTATTATGATCGCGACGCCGATCTGAACCTGATCTCCGAAAAGAACATCGCCATCCTGGGTTACGGCTCGCAGGGCCATGCCCATGCGCAGAACCTGCGCGATTCGGGGGTCAAGAATGTCGCGATCGCGCTGCGCCCCGGCTCGGCCTCGGCCGCCAAGGCGGAGGCTGCGGGCTTCAAGGTCCTGTCGAACAAGGAAGCGGCTGGCTGGGCCGACATCCTGATGATCCTGGCCCCCGACGAGCATCAGGCTGCGATCTATGACGCCGACCTGAAGGACAATATGAAGCCGGGCGCCGCGCTTGCCTTCGCGCACGGCCTGAACGTGCATTTCGGCCTGATCGAGCCGCCTGCCGACATCGACGTCATCATGATCGCGCCCAAGGGTCCGGGCCATACCGTGCGCAGCGAATATGTGCGCGGCGGCGGCGTGCCCTGCCTGATCGCCATCCATCAGGACGCCAGCGGCAACGCGCATGACGTGGCGCTGGCCTATGCGAGCGGCGTCGGCGGTGGCCGCTCGGGCATCATCGAGACCAACTTCCGCGAAGAGTGCGAGACCGATCTGTTCGGCGAGCAGGCCGTGCTGTGCGGCGGCGCGACCGCGCTGGTCCAGGCGGGCTTCGAGACGCTGGTCGAGGCGGGTTACGCCCCCGAAATGGCCTATTTCGAGTGCCTTCACGAACTGAAGCTGATCGTCGACCTGATGTATGAGGGCGGCATCGCCAACATGCGCTACTCGATCTCGAACACCGCCGAGTACGGCGACATCAAGACCGGCCCGCGCATCATCACCGAAGAGACCAAGAACGAAATGAAGCGCGTACTCGCCGACATTCAGTCGGGCCGCTTCGTGAAGGACTTCGTGCTCGACAACCGCGCCGGCCAGCCCGAACTGAAGGCCAGCCGCATCGCCGCCAAGCGCCACCCGATCGAACAGGTCGGCAGCGAATTGCGCGCGATGATGCCGTGGATCGGCGCGAACAAGCTGGTGGACAAGGCGAAGAACTGATTTTTCGCGGGGGTGGGCTCGGTGAGACACTGGAGCCCTCCCCCATCCCAGTTTCAGGTAAACGATGCCCCGCATCGTTTAGGTCATGCCGGGGGCATGACCGACCTGAAACTCGCTTGCGGGAGGGGTGCGTTACTGGGCCACCATCACGCGTAACCGCCTCCCATCAGCGAGTTGCATGGTATCTCGGGGCCTTGCCGCCGCCGCAAGCACGCCCCTCCCGCAAGCGGGAGGGGATGGGGGAGGGAACGGGGCCTCGCAGAGACCACCCTCACCGCCCCAACCCGGAAACGCATCGTTGCGACTCTAGCCTTTGACGTGCGTTAACCGCACGGCCCACAAAGGTCGCAGTCCAACAGGGAGATTCCACCCATGCGTTTCGCCGTTCCCGCCGCCCTGGCGCTTGTCCTCGCCGCCCCCGCCGCCATCGCCCAGACCCAGCCCGGCGCCCCGGTCGCCTCGCGCGTCGTCGCGGGCACCTATGCCGTCGACCCCGCTCACACCCAGGTCACCTGGTCGCTGAACCATATGGGCTTCTCGATGCTCGAGGGGCAGTTCGGCGCGTCGGAAGGCACGCTGACCATCGACCCGGCCAAGCCGCAGGCCGCCAAGGTCGACGTGACCTTCAAGATCAACGATCTCTCGGTCACCGCCGCGCCCTTCGCCAATCACCTGAAGTCGAAGGACTTTTTCGACGCCGCGACCTATCCGACCGCGCGCTTCGTCTCGACCGGCGTGAAAGTCATGGGCACCAAGGCCGTCATCACCGGCAATCTGACCATCAAGGACCAGACCAAGCCGGTGACGCTGAACGCCACCTTCTTCGGGGCGGGTACCAATCCGATGTCGAAGAAGCTGAACATCGGCTTCCGCGCCATGGGCAAGATCAAGCGTTCGGACTTCGGCGTCGGCGCCTATGTCCCGGTCGTGGGTGACGAGGTCGACCTGACGATCAACGCCGCCTTTACCGCGCAGTAAGTCCCCTCTTCCATCTCTCATCCGCGAAAGGCGGGGTCGCGGAATTGCGGCTCCGCCTTTTGCGTGGCTGACGATCCGCTGAAAAATTTGTCACCACGCAACAAAGCGTGTGCCCGGTCCATCGGCGATATGGACAAGGCTCTTTCGACACGGCATGAACCTGCCACCATGATCGCCGCGCCGCTGCTCCGTTCGCTTCGACTTATCCGCCCTTAGGGGAGGATCGGCGTGGCCATGCGCGACTTCCCTAAGGGCCGAATGAACCGATAGACCTGCCCCCGCCGCGCCTTTGGCCAGATGCGGCCGAGAATGCTGGAAGACCCGATCATGCTCCGCGATCCTTCGACCAAATACCGCCCCTTCCCGACCATCACTCTGCCCGACCGGCAATGGCCCAACCGCACGATCACGAAGGCGCCGCGCTGGCTGTCGACCGATCTTCGCGACGGCAACCAGGCGCTGATCGACCCGATGGACGCCGAGAAGAAGACGCGGATGTTCGACCTGCTGGTCAAGGTCGGGCTGAAGGAGATTGAGGTCGGCTTCCCCAGCGCGGGCGCGACCGAGTTCGACTTCATCTCCGGCCTGATCCGCGAGGATCGCATTCCGGAGGATGTGACGATTCAGGTGCTGACCCAATCGCGCCGCGACCTGATCGAGCGCAGCTTCGAAAGCCTGGAGGGCGCGCGCACCGCGATCGTCCATCTGTACAATGCGGTCAGCCCGGCCTGGCGCAAGATCGTCTTCGGCATGACCCGCGACGAGGTCCGGACGATCGCCGTCGAGGGCGCCAAGATCCTGCGCGACGAGGCGGCCAAGCGCCCCAACACCGACTGGTTTTTCGAATACAGCCCGGAAACCTTCTCCACGGCCGAGCTGGATTTCTCGGTCGAGGTCTGCGCCGCCGTCATGGACGTGCTGAAGCCGACGCCCGACCATCCGCTGATCCTGAACCTGCCCGCCACCGTCGAATGCGCGACGCCCAATGTCTATGCCGACCAGATCGAATGGTTCGGCCGCAACATCCCGAACCGCGACTCGGTGGTCATCTCGCTCCACACGCATAACGACCGGGGTACCGGCGTCGCCGCCGCCGAACTGGGCGTGATGGCGGGCGCCGACAGGGTCGAGGGCTGTCTGCTCGGCAATGGCGAGCGGACCGGCAATTGCGATCTCGTGACCGTCGCGCTCAACATGTATACGCAAGGCGTCGACCCCAAGCTCGACCTGTCGGACATCGACGAGGTGGTGAACACGGTCAATTACTGCACCAACCTGCCCGTCCATCCGCGCACGCCCTATGCAGGCGATCTGGTTTTCACCGCCTTTTCGGGAAGCCATCAGGACGCGATCAAGAAGGGCTTCGCGGCGCAAAGCCAGCGCAACGACGATCTGTGGGAAGTCCCCTATCTGCCGATCGACCCCGCCGATCTCGGCCGCTCTTACGAAGCGGTCATCCGCGTCAATTCGCAGTCGGGCAAGGGCGGCGTCGCCTGGGTGATCGAGCAGGACAAGGGGCTCAAGCTGCCCAAGCGGCTCCAGGCCGATTTCAGCCGCCATGTCCAGGCGATGGCCGACGCCACCAGCCGCGAGCTCAACGCCGCCGATATCTGGGGCGGGTTCGAGGCGACCTATCTGCCACGCGAAGGCGACCGTTTCGTTCTGCGCGACTATGAGGAAAGCGGCTCGGCGGGCCAGCGGACCTTTATCGGCCGCGTGCAGGTGGATGGCGAGGAGCGTTCGATCTCGGGGCGTGGCAATGGCCTGATCTCCAGCGTGATCGCGGCGCTGGCCGACACGACGGGGCCGAACCTGGAAGTCATCGACTATAACGAACACGCCATCGGTCACGGCGCGGACGCACAGGCCGCCGCCTATGTCGAAGCCCGCACCGCCGATGGCCGGATCGTGTTCGGCGTCGGTCTCGACACCGACATCGCGACCGCCAGCGTCCGCGCGGTGCTCTCCGCCGCCAATCGGGCCTGATCCGGTGCTTCGCGTCTGCCTCGGCTAAGACGGCGATCGGTGGACGCGTTCGCCCTGGTCATTCCCCCCCTGCGAGGGGAGGTGGCAGACCGACAGTCTGACGGAGGGGTGTCCCGGCTTATGGTGTCTCCGTCATCATGAGCACGGCTGCCCCTCCATCGTCACGATGGGCATTCATCTCCGAACGCTACCGCGAAAAGCTGCGCGAGCGCGGCGCGTCGATTACGCTCACCGTGCTGGCGCACCTGCTCCTCGCATGGCTGCTCTTCCATCTGGCACCCAAGCTGATCGACCCGGAAAAATCCTCCTCGCTCAACACCTTTTCGGTTTCGCCTTCCGATCAGGAGGCGGGTGCACCGGTGCCCAAGACCCGCACGGCGACGCGTAAGCCCGCTTCCGCCGGTGGCTCGAAGGCCCCGGTGAGCGAAAAGCGCCCCGACACGCCCAAGCCGCCCGCCGAAAAGGCCGCCGACACGTCCACCGCGACGCCATGGCAATGGGGCGACAAATCGCTGTTCGACGCGGGCGACATTGCCGCCCTTCCCAAGGGCGAGGGCAAGGGCGTCGGGTCAAGCAAGGGCGATGACCGGGGCGAAGACAGCACATCGGCCTATGGCCCCGGCGAAGGACCGGGCGGCAAGCGGCTCTACAACGCCGAATGGTTCCCGCGCCGCCCGACCAATGCCGAGCTGAGCGGCTATCTACGCGGGCCTGCCCCCGATGGCGGCTGGGCTTTGATCGCGTGCCGCACCATTCCCGACTACCGCGTCGAAAATTGCCAGGTCCTGGGCGAATCGCCGGTCGGCTCCGGGCTGGGTCGAGCGATGCGCGAGGCCGCGTGGCAATTCCGCGTGCGTGCGCCCCGCGTCAACGGCAAGGAGATGATCGGCGAATGGGTTCGCATTCGGATCGACTTCAGCACGACGCGGGTCGGCAATTGACCCTCAATAGGTGAATTGCAGCTGGGTTCGGATCACGTCGCCCGTCGCCCGGCCCGTCCGCCGAGCATCTGCCTCGCGCCGCTCCATCCGCGCATAGGCGAGCGTCAGCTCCAGGGCCTCGACCAGCTGGATTTCGGTGCCCAGTTCCCATTCGTCGGTTTCCAGACGCGGCGCGTCGACATTGGCCTTCCATCCGCCGCGATAGTGCTGCCACCGGGCATAGGGGATGGCGCGGCCGATCGGCGTCTTGCCGACATTCGCCATCAGTTGGACATAGCCGCCACCCAGACGGCTGGAGCGGATTGCCCCAAGCGCATTGTCATATTGCGGTCCCCAGCCGGTCGTCCATTCGGTCTGGATGCCGAAGGGCTGTGGATAGAGGATGGCGTGGACGACGACGCGGTCATCGCGATAGTCGACCGAGCTGACCCCGCCGCTGCGCAATTCGGGCCGGAAACGGTTGAACATCGCCGAGCCGCCAATCTCCAGCACCTGCCCCCGGAACAACGGCCCCAGCCCGTCGAGCGCAAAGGGCCAGGTGGCCATGGCGACCTTCATCAGATTGTCGGTGCGCTCGGTTCTATTGGTGCCCTGCCCATTGTAGAGCGCCACCCCGAAGGCGCCGTAATTACCGAACAGCTTCTGCTTGTTCTTCGTCAGCCGGTCCCAGATCGCCTGGACCGGGGCGGGGGTATAATAGGCATTGATCCCGACATCGCGCTCGCCGGGAACCCCGCTGTTGATCGCATCCGACCGGTCGAGCGGCACCCGGTTGGACGAGGACTGCAGATTCTCCCAGCCGAACGGCACCTTGGATTGGCCGAAACGCAGGCGCAGGCGACGCTCGGGATCAACGAACCAGTCGACATAGACGTCGCGCAACTGGCCGAAATTCTCGCGCCGCTCGGTACTGGACTGGTTGTTTACCGCCGCGCCGAAATCATGCTGGAAATAGAGTTGCAGCCGGTCGGTGATATCGCCCTGCAACACCAGTCGCGCCCGACGCAGCAGGAAGCCGCCATCCTCGTTGATCGAGCTGTCATGGACCGAGCGCAGGCGTGAGCCATTGGGGCCGGCCACATCCTCGCTATCCAGGACGGAATTGTAGCGAAGCTGCGTATAACCGCGCAGGCGCAGACGTTCATACCAGGGCGCACGGGAGGATGGCGGCTTGGCGACCGACGCGACGCGCGGGGATGAAGCAGGCGCAGGAGTCGCCACGGCGATTTGCGGCGTGGCGGTGGGCTGGGCGGTGACGGGGGTAGAAGCCGGCGCGGCCGAAACGGCGACGGCCCCCGCTCCCTTCTGCGCATCGGTCAGCACCTTGATCTGCGCCTTCAGTTCATCGATCTGGCGCTGCAATTCCTGCACCGTCTGAGCGGCGGCGGGTGTCGGACAGCTCGCCACTATCATCGCGGCGGCGATCCCGTAACCGGTCCGCTGGGGTGTCGACCTGATCGCCATGTTCTTCCGCCCTGTTTGCGGCGGCGACTTAGGACGGCTCCGGCTCTTTCCGCAACAGATTGATGACAGTTCCGTGATATTCTCGTGACAAACCGATCGGTGTCAGCGCGTCCGCTCGATCTCGCACCCTACGCGCGCATCGGGATAGATGCCGGTCTTCATCGAACGCACCCTCACCGATACCACCCGCGCGTCAGCCAGGCACAAGGCCGCCACCGCCTCGCAAAGGCTTTCCTGAAGCGCGAAGCCTGCCCCGCGTGCCATCGCCAATATGCCCTCGCGCAGGAAGTCATAGTCCAGCACTTCCTCGATCTGGTCGGCACTGGGGGCGGCGGGATAGCGGACGGTCATCGCGACCGACAGGCTGACCGGCTGCGGTTCGGCTTCATGCGGGTGGATACCCAGCCGCATGGCGACGTTCATGTCGTCGAGCAGAATCGTATAGGTCGCGGTCATCTCCGCCCCTCGAACATCACATCGCCATCACGGCGGCAGAAGCGCTGGCCACAATCGACGTAGAGCGTCTGCCCCCTTATCCCCCGCGCGGTCAGCAGGAAGGACACCGCCTCCGCGACCGCACCCGCCCCGATCGGGCGGCGGAGCAGGTTCTTGGTTGCCGCCTCGGCGAACTCATCGTCGCTCTGGTCGCCGCTTTGCAGGGTCAGGCCCGGCGTGACCGCATTCGCCGCGATGCGCGGCCCCAGCGCCTGCGCCAGCATCGTGTTCGCCCCCGCCAGCGCGAATTTGGCGCAGCTATAGGCGAAGAAGTCGGGATTGGGATTGGCGAGCTTCTGGTCGAGGATGTCGACCACCGCGCCGTCCGCGACATCGTCCTGTCGCGCCAGCGCCGAGGCCAGCAACACGGGCGCGGCGGCGTTGACGGCGTAGAGCCGCGTCATCAAAGCGGGATCGACTTGGGGCGGCCGGTCGAACATGAAGGCCGAGGCGCTGTTGACCAGCCCGTCGATCGGGCCGCCTGCCGCCGCGCGTGCCCGCATGAACAGGGCATCGATCCCGTCCAGCTCGGACAGGTCGCCCTGCACCATCGGCGCGGCCAGTTCCGCGGCGAGCGCCGCCGCCTCTGCACCCGAACCGTTATAATGGATCACCGGCCGGTGCCCGTCCGCCTGCAGCCGCCGCGCAATGCTCGCGCCCAGCCTTTTGGCCGCTCCGGTCACGAGGACGGTGCGCCGCTTCATCCGCCCAGACCCATCAGCGACAGCACTTCCTTGCGGCTGCGATCGTCGTCGCGGAATACGCCCATCATCCGGCTCGTCACCATCGAGACGCCCGGCGTCCGCACCCCGCGCGCGGTCATGCAGGCATGGGTCGCCTCGATCACCACCGCGACGCCCAGGGGCTTCAGATTTTCCCAGATACAGTCTGCGACCTCGGCGGTCAGCCGCTCCTGCACCTGCAAGCGTCGCGCGAAGCCGTGAAGGACGCGCGCGAGCTTGGAGATGCCGACGACATGGTTGCGCGGCAGATAGGCGATGTGCGCACGGCCGATGATCGGGGCCATGTGATGTTCGCAGTGCGACTGGAAGGGAATGTCCTTCAGCAGCACGATCTCGTCATAGCCGCCGACTTCCTCGAACACCCGCGACAGGTGGACGGCAGGATCATCGCCATAGCCCGCGCAATATTCGCGCCACGCGCGCGCGACGCGCTTCGGCGTATCGATCAGCCCTTCGCGCGTTGGATCGTCGCCTGCCCAGGCGATCAGCGTGCGGATGGCGTCGGCGACATGATCGGGCACGGCGATCTTGCCGTCCTGACCGATCAGGTCGCCATCCTCCGGATCGCCATGCGCGCAGCTCATATCTCGTCCTTCATGCCAAAGCCGGTGCGATAGCGGATCGATTGCCGGGGTGCAAAATCCAGGCTCCCCGTGCCGGCCACTCATCCATCCCGTTCAGCCTGAGCGGAGAATAGGAGGTGGTAAAACCGGTTCAGCGGCGCAATCGCGCTGCCGCCCAGGCGACATGATCCGCCATGAAGGTGGAAATAAAATGGTAGCTGTGATCGTAGCCCGGCTGCATCCGGAGCGTCAGGGCGATGCCCGCCTTCTCGCACGCCTCGGCCAACAATTCGGGCCGAAGCTGCTCGGCCAGGAACTGATCGGCGTCGCCCTGATCGACCAGCAGGTCGGGCACCCGCGCGCCGTCCTCGATCAGCGCGACGGCATCCGCCTGTCGCCACGCCGTCCGGTCCTGCCCCAGATAGCCGCCAAGCGCCTTTTCACCCCATGGCACTTGGCTCGGAGCGACGATCGGCGCGAAGGCCGAAACGCTGCGAAAGCGATCCGCGTTGCGCAAACCGATGGTCAGCGCGCCGTGCCCCCCCATCGAATGCCCGGTGATCGCTTGCGCGCCCATGTCGACCATCGGGAAATGCTCCGCGATCAGCGCGGGCAGTTCCTGCTCGATATAGGTCCGCATCCGGAAATGCTTTGCCCAGGGCTCCTGTGTCGCATCGACATAAAAGCCTGCGCCCTGCCCCATGTCATAGGCATCGTCATTGGCCACGCCTTCCCCGCGCGGCGACGTATCGGGCGCGATGAAGATCACCCGGTGCCCGGCACAAGGCCCCCGAAACTCACCCTTTTCGGTGACATTGGCATGGGTGCAGGTCAGCCCGGACAGATACCAGAGGATGGGCAGTTTCTCCCCCTCCTCATGCGCGGGCACGAAGACCGAGAAGGTCATCCGCGTGCCCGTCGCTTCGCTGTCATGGGCATAGACGCCCTGCACGCCGCCATGCGCCTTGGAGGTCGAAATCGTCTCGATCGTCATCGGAACACCACCGTCCGGTTGTCATTGAGGAAGACCCGCCGTTCCCCCACCCAGGCGACCGCGCGGGCCAGCACCTGCGCCTCGATATCGCGGCCGATGCGGATCAGGTCGTCGACGCTGGCACGGTGATCGACCCGCTCGACCGCCTGTTCGATGATCGGCCCCTCATCGAGATCGGCGGTCACGAAATGCGCGGTCGCGCCGATCAGCTTCACGCCGCGCGCGTGTGCGCGGTGATAGGGCTGCGCGCCCTTGAAGCCGGGTAAAAAGCTGTGATGGATATTGATGCACCGCCCCGGCAGGGCCGCGACCAGCCGCGCGCCCAGCACCTGCATATAGCGGGCAAGGACAAGATAGTCGGCGCGGCTCTCCTCCATCAGCCGGAGCATCGCCGCTTCCTGCTCGGCCCGGTTGGCATCGTCGACCGGCAGATGATGCCAGGGCAGGCCATGCCATTCGACCAGCGGGCGCAAATTGTCATGGTTCGACACGACGCCGACGATCTCCACCGGCAGCGCGCTGGTCCGCCAGCGATGGAGCAGGTCGTTCAGGCAATGCGACCCCTTCGACACCGCGATCAGCATCCGGGGCCGCTCGGCGGCGGGGGCGACATGCCAGTCAAAGCCGAACCGCGCCGCCGGTTCGGCCAGCGCCGCCCGAACCCCATCGACCGACGCGGGGAAGCGATCCCCCTGCCCGGTGAAGACGATGCGCAGGAAGAAGCGCCCCGTCTCCAGATCGGCATATTGCTGGCTGTCGAGGATGAACCCGTCAGTCCCCGCCAGCGCGCCCGACACGGCGGCGACGATGCCGACCCTGTCCTGGCACGCCAGCGTCAGGATATAGTCGTTGCTCACGCCTTGGGCAGGCGGCAGCCAAGGCAGAGCTTGTTGCCGTCCGGATCGCGCAGATAGCCCAGATAGGCCGGCCCCAATGGCGTCTGACGCTCTCCCACCGGCGCTTCGATCGCGGTGCCTCCATTCGCCACGGCCGCCGCATGAGCGGCGTCGAGTTGCGCCGGATCGGCCGCACCCAGCCCGATCGTCCCGCCATTGGCGAAGGTCGCCGCCTGCCCGTCGATCGGACGGCTGACCATGAAGGCCGCGCCGTTATGCAGATACAGGATGCGCTCCGCATGGGGGTCTTGCATCCCGGGCTTGCCGCCCAGCGCCGTGAACAGCGCGTCGTAAAAGATCTTGGACCGCGCGATGTCGTTCGATCCGACCATGACATGCGTATACATCAAGCCGCCTCCATCAGATGCCGCGCGCACAGCTTGTTGCCGGTCGGGTCGCGCAAGTAAGCGAGATAGACCTTGCCCACCGGCATTTCGCGGACGCCCGGCGGGTCCTCGATCGCGGTGCCGCCATGCGCGAGGCCCGCCGCGTACCAGGCTTCTGCCTGCGCGGGCGAGTCCATCGCGAAGCCGAGAGTCGCGCCGTTGGCATGGGTCGCGGGCTCGCCATTGATCGGCTTGGACAGCAGGAACCGCGCACCCTTGTGGCTGTAGATCAGCCGTCCCAGGGGATCAACCACGCCCTCGGGCGCGCCCAGCACGCCAAGAATGGCATCATAAAAGCGCTTGGCCTCGGCGATGTCGTTCGCCCCCAGCATGACATGGCTGAACATCAGAAGATCACCACGCTGCGGATGCTCTCACCCGCGTGCATCAGGTCGAAGCCCTTGTTGATCTCTTCCAGCGTCAGGCGATGGGTAATCATCGGGTCGATCTCGATCATGCCGTTCATATACCAGTCGACGATCTTGGGCGTATCGGTGCGACCACGCGCGCCGCCGAACGCGGTGCCGCGCCAGTTGCGGCCCGTGACCAGCTGGAACGGCCGCGTGCTGATCTCCTTGCCCGCCTCGGCCACGCCGATGATGATCGAGGTGCCCCAGCCGCGATGACAGGATTCCAGCGCGGTGCGCATCACTTCGGTATTGCCGGTCGCGTCGAAGCTATAGTCTGCGCCGCCATCGGTGAGTTCGAGAACCTTGGCGATCGTCTCCTCGCGGCTCAGCCCCTTGGAGTTGAGGAAGTGGGTCATGCCGAAGCGGCGGCCCCATTCCTCGCGGTCGGGATTGATGTCGACGCCGATGATCCGGCCTGCGCCCGCCAGCTTGGCGCCCTGAATGACGTTCAGGCCGATGCCACCCAGACCGAAGACGACGATATTCTCGCCCGGCTGGACCTTGGCGGTGTTGACCACCGCGCCCACGCCGGTCGTCACGCCGCAACCGATATAGCAGCTGGTGTCGAACGGCGCGTCCTGACGGATCTTCGCCACCGCGATCTCGGGAAGGACGGTGAAGTTCGAGAAGGTCGAGCAGCCCATATAATGGAAGATCGGCTGCCCCTTGTAGCTGAAGCGCGTCGTGCCGTCGGGCATCAGGCCTTTGCCTTGCGTCGCGCGGATCGCGGTGCACAGGTTGGTCTTGCCCGACAGGCACGACTTACACTGGCGGCATTCGGGCGTGTAGAGCGGGATGACATGGTCGCCCGGCACCACGCTGGTCACGCCCGCGCCCACTTCGCGCACGATGCCGCAGCCTTCATGGCCCAGCACGCTGGGGAAAATCCCCTCGCTGTCGAAACCGTCGAGCGTATAGGCATCGGTATGGCAGATGCCGGTCGCCATGATCTCGACCAGAACCTCACCGGCCTTGGGACCTTCCAGATCGAGTTCGACGATTTCGAGCGGCTTCTTCGCTTCAAAGGCGACGGCGGCGCGGGTCTTCATGGGTTCCTGTCTCCTTGGATGGCGCCCTGATGCCCCGTGGCGTGCGCTGGTGCAACCAACGAAAGCCCCGAGGGATTGATGCGGGTTACCAGCCGGGAGAGTGATGATGACCGAATTCAAAAAGGGCGATCATGTCGAATGGAACAGCCATGGCGGCACCGCCGAGGGCAAGGTCGTGAAGAAGCAGACCAGCGACACGACCATCAAGGGCCATACCGTCCGCGCATCCAAGGATGAGCCGCAATACATAGTAGAGAGTGACAATGGCGGAAAGGCAGCGCACAAGGCGGACGCGCTGAAAAAAGCGTGATTCACGCGCGTCCTGCCAACGGGCCGGGATGCTGAAGGATTATAGGAAGGAAACACATGGCCACCGCAACCACGGGCACCGGCATCCACGCCCCGGTCCAGCCGTCCGAGGAACTGGGCGCGATCGTCGGCAACGAGAAGCTGCCGCGCAGCCAGGTCATCAGCAAGGTGTGGGACTATATCAAGGCCAACAACCTGCAGAACCCCGAGAACAAGCGGGAAATCCTGGCCGACGACAAGCTGAAGAAGGTGTTCGGCAAGGACAAGTGCACCATGTTCGAGATGAACAAGTTCATCTCGGCGCACCTGAAGAAGTAAGCCTTCTTACGCGCCCCGGCCGCCATGCCGGGGTGCCCCCTTCCCCGCTCGCGCGGTTATCGCAGGTCGAGGACCAGCGGCTTGCGCGCGGGCGGTGTCGCGGCCGGAGATGGCGTGCGGCTCACGGGACGCGTCGCGGAGGTCGTCGGCGTTGCCGATGGTGCCGGATTGCCCGCATCGACACGGCCCGCCTCGATCTGGTTCAGCCGCTGCTCGACCAGTTGCGCATCCAGCAGCTTGCGATCCCCCTGCATCGCCGCGACCTGCGCCTCCAGCGCGGCGACGCGCTGTTCCAGCATTTTCACCCGCACCTGATCCTCGGTCTGCGCGACCATGTCCTTCGCCGCCTTTTCCTGGCGCGCGCGTTCCTGCGCGTCGGCGTCGGCCAAGCGGTCGTCGGTACGGCTATTTTGCTGGCAGGCGGCCAGTGAGAGGCTGAGGAGCAACAGGGAAGCGGCACGGCGCATAGATGGTTTCTGTTCCAGTAATTCCTCCCCTGCAAGGGGAGGGGGACCATGCGAAGCATGGTGGAGGGGTGTAACCGCCAGCGATGGTTCACGCCATCGGCCGTGACACCCCCCGTCAGGCCTCCGGCCTGCCACCTCCCCTTACAGGGGAGGAATTATCAGTCCCGCAATTTCACCCAGGTGGGTGCATGGTCGCTCGCCTTTTCCCGGCCGCGATAGCTTTTGTCGACGCCCGCATCGACCAGCCGATCGGCGGCCTGCGGGCTGAGCAGCAGATGGTCGATGCGGAAGCCCGCATCGCGCTGCCACGACCCGGCCTGATAGTCCCAGAAGGTCCACACCCCGCCCTTGGGCGCGCGGGTACGCAGCGCGTCCGTCCACCCTTGCGCCAACAGCCGGCGATAGGCCTGACGGCTCTCCGGCTGCATCAGCGCGTCGCTGGCCATGGCGGGCACGGAGAAGGTGTCGTCGTCATGGGGGATGACGTTGTAATCCCCGGCCAGCACGGCGGGCACTTCCTCGCCAAGCAATGCGCGTGCGCGCATCGCCAGCCGCTCCATCCAGCGCAGCTTGTAATCGAACTTCGGCCCCGGCAGCGGATTGCCATTGGGCAAATAGAGCGAGGCGACGACCAGCCCGTTCACCTCGCATTCGAGGTAACGGCTATGTTCGTCTTCATCCTCTCCCGCCAAACCCCGCTGCCGCTCGACCGGCTGGGTACCGCGCGCAAGGACGGCGACGCCGTTCCAGCTCTTCTGGCCATGCCAGACGGCGCCGTATCCGACGGCCTCGATATCCTGGATCGGGAAAGTCTCGTCGCTGGCCTTCAGTTCCTGAAGACAAACGATATCCGCATCCGCCTCGGCCAGATATTCGAGCAGGCGGGGCAGACGGGCCTTGATCCCGTTGACGTTATAGGTCGTGATCTTCACGTCAGACCGAGAAGCTGGTGCCGCAGCCACAGCCCGAGGCAGCGTTGGGATTCTTCACCTGGAAGGCCGCGCCGCCGAGCGATTCGACATAATCGACCTGCGCCCCCCGGACGAGATCCAGGCTGATGCTGTCGACGACCAGGCGAACGCCATCGGTCTGCGCGACCATATCATCGTCGGCAGGCGCATCGGCCAGGCCGAATTTGTACTGAAAGCCCGAACAGCCGCCGCCTTCGACCGACAGACGCAGGATGGCGGGCTTGTTCTGCCGCTCGGCGATCGTCGCGACGCGAGCCGCGGCGGCCGGGGTCAGCGCGATTTCGGAAATGCTGGTGGCCATGGGGCTGAGATAGGCGCGAGGGACCGGAGGGGCAATCCCACTAATCCTCCCTGGTACGGGGAGGGGGACCAGCGAAGCTGGTGGAGGGAGCTCGCCACGCAGGACGCACTATGAGGAAGCCCCCCTCCGTCAGGCCTGCGGCCTGCCACCTCCCCGTACCGGGGAGGAATAAACGTTAATCCTGCGCGGCGGGGCCGTCGGTCGAGACCGGGATCTGGTGGATCGCATGATCCTGCGACGCGGTCAGATAGTCGCCGGTGGTCAGGAAAGGGATCGGGTTGACGGCATGACCGTCCATGCGGACTTCGTAATGAAGATGCGGACCGGTCGAACGGCCGGTCGAACCCATCAGCGCGATCAGCTGGCCGCGGGT
Source organism: Sphingomonas zeae (assembly GCF_014197135.1). Taxonomy (GTDB): domain Bacteria; phylum Pseudomonadota; class Alphaproteobacteria; order Sphingomonadales; family Sphingomonadaceae; genus Sphingomonas; species Sphingomonas zeae. Next base: position 278,874 of record NZ_JACIFA010000002.1, on the reverse strand, counting down.
GACGCGCGCGCCGTCGGCGACCAGAATCTTGGAGAGGTGGCCATAGCGGGTCGCGATGCCCTTGCCATGATTGACCTCGACCAGATTGCCATAGCCGCCCTGCCAGCCCGCATGATCGACGATGCCGTCGGCGGTGGCATAGATCGGGGTGCCGACCGGACCCGGAATATCGACCCCGGCATGCATCGCGGCGGTGCCACGGAAGGGATCGGAGCGAATACCGAAATTGCTGGTGAACTGGAGCTTTTCGACCGGATGGACCGAGGGGATCGCGATGACGCCGTTCGGCCGGGCGTCCATTTTCTTCCAGGTCTGGAACAGGGTGCGGAACTGCTGGTCGGTGCGAAGGTCGGCCGAGGCTTCGGCGCTGTTAGCGGGGATGAACTCTCCTCCAATAGCCTTGGGAGCGGCAGGAGCCGGAGCGGCGGCGGGCGCCGAATGGGCCATCGCCATCTGGCCGGACAGGCCGATCGTCAAGGTAGCGAGGAAAACAGAGCGGACACGCGATGCAATCGATTTACCCGAGAGTGCCAGTTGATTCATCGAACCCCGAACCCTTGTCGCCGAACGATCCCGCAGTCGGAAAAGCCCGGCTTCGTTCATCCTATGCTGTGTCGCAGCCCCACCGCGTTACAGTCGGTCAGCTTGTGCCTTTATGGGTTCCTCGTCCGCAAGAGGCGCATAGAAATCCCGCGTCAAACCGGCCGTATCGCGCGCCGAAACGTTGAACGGTGGCTTAACGACCCCGCGGAAATGGCGCCGGACCAGCATCCGCCAGTGTTCCGCGGGTTCGATGTCATGCCCGGCGGCTAGATAGCCGAACCATTTCGCGCCGAATCCGACATGCCGAATCTCATCGGTATAGATGCGGTTGAGGATACGCGCGGACGGCTCGTCACCTCCGGCGCGAAAGCGCGCGACCGTCTCCGGCGTGACGTCCAGCCCCCTCGCCTCCAGCACCATCGGCACGACGGCGAGCCGCGCCATGGCATCGTGCGCGGTTTCCTCCGCCGCTTCCCAAAGGCCCGCATGGGCGGGCAGTTCGCCGTAACCCGACCCCAAAGTCTTCAACCGGCGATGGAGAACAGCGAAGTGCATCGCCTCGTCCGCGCCGACCGAAATCCAGTCGTCGACAAAGGTGCGCGGAAACTGGCCGCCGAACCGCCCCGCCGCGTCGAAGGCCAGATCGATCGCCGCGAACTCGATATGCGCCAACGCATGGAGCAGCGCGATCCGTCCCTTTTCCGATCCGCCGCGCCCACGCTTGGGCATCCGGTTGGGCGGCAACAGCTCGGGCCGGTCGGGACGGCCGGGCGCATCGGGCATGGCGACGTCGAATTCATGCGCCAGCGCACCCCGCCGCCAGCCACGCGCCACCGCCCGCGCGGCCTGCACCTTGGCCAGCGGATCGCTTTCGCGCAGCACGCCTGCGCAGGCCTGGGCGATCGTCGTCAAAGCGCGCGCGCCGCCTCCAGCACGGCCTCGGCATGGCCGGGCACCTTCACCTTGCGCCAGCTCTGCGCGAGCTTGCCGTCGCGGCCGAACAGGAAGGTCGCGCGCTCGATGCCCATATAGGTCTTGCCGTAGAGCTTCTTTTCACCCCAGACGCCGAACGCCTCGCAGGCCGCACCGTCCTCATCACTCGCCAACTCGACGGTCAGCGCATGTTTCTCGCTGAACTTGCGATGCTTGGCCGGGCTGTCCTTGGAGATGCCGATCACCCGCACGCCCGCGCCCGCGAACTCCCCGGCCAGCGCGGTGAAGTCCTGCGCCTCGCGCGTGCAACCGCTGGTGTCGTCCTTGGGGTAGAAATAGACCACCAGTGGTCCCGCCAGATCACCCAGCACCAGCGCCTCGTCGTTCGCGGTCTTCACCGTCACCGCCGGGATCGCGTCACCCTGTTGCATCTTCGCCTCCTTGCCAGACTTCGGCCACCTCCTGCCGCGTCGCCTCCAGCGTGGCAACCACCGTCGCCCAGTCGGCCAGCCCCATGGCGCGCGCGATCAGGGGGCGGGTCGGCTCGGGCGGCTCCTGCCCGTCGGGCACCAGCAGGCGGAAGGACACCAGCGCGCGGGTCAGCACGTCATGTGCCTGCGCCATGGACGGCGGCGTCAGTCCCTCCGCTACCAGCGCCGCAATCGCCCGCCCCAGATCGGGGTCAAAGCCGGTACGGTGGATCAGCTGCGTCCGGTGCACCGCGAACTCCAAATCGACCAGCCCACCCGGCAGCAGCTTGATATCGAGCGGTCCCTGTGGCGGCTTGTGCCGCGCCATCTCGGCGCGCATTTCGCCCGCTTCCGCCGCGATATCGCGGGCGGGCCGGTTGCCGTTCAATACATCGGCGACGATCGCCGCCACCGCCGCCCGCGCGTCCGCCGAACCGAAGATCGGCCGGGCGCGGGTCAATGCCATATGCTCCCAGGTCCAGGCGTCTTCGCGTTGATATCGCGCAAAACTTTCGACCGAGACGACCAACGGCCCCTGCGTGCCCGAGGGCCGCAACCGTGTGTCGACCGGATAGAGCGGCCCCGCCTGGGTCGGCACCGACAAGGCCGCCGTCACCCGCTGCGCCAGGCGGTTATAGTAAAGCGTTGCCCCCAGCGGCTTCGGCCCATCGGACTCGCCCGCAAAGTCGCCGGTGAACAGATAGACGAGGTCGAGGTCGGAGGCATGGGTCAGCGCCGCGCCGCCCATCCGCCCCAGGGCCAGGACCACCAACTCGCTGCCGGGCACCCGGCCATGCGCCGCGACGAATTCGTCCACCGTCGCCTGCGCCAGCACGCCGACCGCCGCCTCGGCCACGCGCGCATAGCCCCCCGCCACCTCCAGCGGATCGGCCCGCCCCGCGACGATCTGCGCGCCCAGAGCAAAGCGCAACTCGCCGACGACGCGGCGGACATGGTCCAGCCGGTCCTGATAATCCTGCCCCGCCTCGCCCCCGCGCATCGCACGTTCGAGGAATTTGACGGCAGGCAACGGCTCGAACGCGGATGCGTCAATAAGCCCGTCCAACAGCGCGGGGCGCCGCGCCAGCTCCGCCGCAAGTGGTGCGGCATGGCTGAGGATCGCGACGGTCAGGCTGGCGAGCCCCGGCCGCGCCTCCAGCAGCCGGAAGATGTTGATCGCGCTGGTCATCCGCTCGAACAGCGAATCGAGTTTCAGGATCGCGGCGTCAGGATCGGGCGCCTCGCCCAGCGCCTCGACCAACGTCGGTAATACCGCGTCCAGCGCCTCGCGCGCCGCCGGGCTGCGCAGCGCGGCATAGTCGCCGCCGCGCCATGCCGAAATCCGCCGGGCCGCCGCCTCGACATCCTTCAGACCTGCTCCCGCCAGCCGCTCGTGCAGCAGGACCGGATCATGCGGCAGGCGCGGCCGTTCGTCGGCGTCGAGCGCGTCATAGAAGCGCCCCACCTGCGCGGTGACGGGGGCGAGCATGTCGACCAGCGCCTCGCCATCCACCAGCCCGTGAAGCCGTGCGACCCGTCCCAGCCCCTCGCCCATCGGCAGTTGATGGGTCTGGCGGTCGTCGATCATCTGGACCCGGTGCTCGATGGTGCGCAGCAGCACATAGGCATCGGTCAGCGCGGCCGCCTGCCCCCCATCGATCCGTCCCGCCTGGGCCAGCTTCGCCAGTGCGTCGCGGGTCGCGGGCGCGCGCAGCGCCGGGTCGCGGCCGCCATGGATCAACTGATGGATTTGCGCGAAGAACTCGATCTCGCGAATACCGCCGCGCCCGCGCTTCAGGTCATAGCCCGGCCCCATAGCCTGCCCCTGCGCATGATGGTCGCGGATGCGGCGGGTCAGGTCGCGAATCTCGCCGACCGCGCCGAAATCGAGCGCGCGCCGCCACACGAACGGCCGGATCGCGTCGAGGAAACGCTGCCCCAGCGCCAGATCGCCCGCTGCCGCGCGCGCCCGGATGAACGCCGCCCGCTCCCAGGTCAGCGCCTGGCTTTCATAATAGGCGATCGCCCCCTCGACGGGTATCGCGATCGGCGTCGCCTCGGGCGAGGGCCGCAGCCGCAGGTCGACGCGCAGCACATAGCCATCGCCGTCGCGCGCCTGGAGCAGCTCGACCACCCGCTTGCCGATCCGCACCGCCGCATCCTCCGGCTCCTCGCGTGGACGGCGGGGCAGCGTCAGCGGATCGAAGATCAGGATCGGGTCGATGTCGGACGAATAATTGAGTTCACGGCTGCCCTGCTTGCCCAGCGCAATGGCGGCGAAACCGACCGGCTCGGCACCGGGCGTGCGTTCATCGATCGCGGCACGGATCGCTTGGGTTAGCGAGCGGTCGGCGAAATCGCTCAGCCTGTGCGTGACCTCGGTCAGATCGTACAGCCCCGCCAGATCGCCCAGCGCGATGGTCAACGCCAGAGCGCGCCGCTCGCGACGCAACCGGGTGCCAACCGGCAAATCATCCGCCACGGCGGGCGGCGCCAGCAGCTCGCCCGCCAATGCCGCCGCCTCGATGTCGGGCTCCCGGTCGAGCAACATCGCCAGAAAGGACGAATGCCGACGCGCGCGGGCAACGGCATCGGGCAAGGCGGAACGGGACAGGCTGTTCATACCCGCGCTTCTACGCCGCGGGACGCACCGAAAGAAACACTTTCCAATAGGTTAACAAAAAGCAATTCAGATGATTTGCAACTTGTCAAGCCGTGATCGGTTATGTTGCCATGATGAGCACCGAAACCGGGACCAGCGATATCCGCATCGTCCGCGCACCGCAGCGCACGGACGATATCGGCTGCGTGCTACGCTCGGCCTATTCCCGGCCGGCGCGGTTGCCGGATCATTGGGTGCGGTTGCTCGCGCGGCTAGATCGGCGGCTCGGGCAGTCCTGATACGGCTACCGCTCGCCGGATTGGCAGCGGCCAAGGCTTTTATCCATTTCAGCCAGATATTCCGCCACGGGAGCCAGACCCACCGCGGCGCGCAGACGGTTTACCGCCTTCTCCTCCTCCAATGGCTGGGAAAGGCGCCTGCCCTTATCACATATCGCCTGCGTGCCGTAGCGCTGCTTGCCGGTGATCTTCAGCATCACGCGATCGTACAGATAGGCATAGTCCGTCTGGGATACGTCGCCACTCGGCACAAGCGGCTCCATGGCGCGGAGCACGGCGAGCTGAAACGCCGGGTCGGCATCCGCATGCTGAACCAGTAGCCAAGCCTCCCCCGCTGCGTCATCGCCGACATCCGATCGCTTGGGCCAGCCCCGCTCCGCGACGATCCGTTTGAGCCATTCGGTATTTTCATGGTCTTCGACCATGGCAGCCGCCATGAGACGCGCCCGAATGATGGCGCCGACCGGCTCGGGGACGGCCGGAGCCCTTACCAAGCCGTCTGGCCTCCAGTCACCGACATACCGCAACATTTGCTCGCCCATCGGGCGCGCCATCAGCAGATCATGAAGCTTGGGCGTCTTGGAAGCGCTGATCTGTTTGGCCGCCCCCACGGCCATCAGATAAGTGTCCACGATCGGCACGGCAGTTTCGAGAGACTGCTGGAAGGCGGAAAAATCAGCCCAATGGGATATATGGGGAGCAGCGCTCACCTGCGCGCATAGCACATCGTCAACGGGCGCCTCTTTCAGTATAGGATCGACGATACCAAGAGCACGCAGTTCAGCCCGCGTTTCAGCCAAGCCCTGCATATAACACGCCATCAACCAATCCCGGACCTGCTTCTCCTGCGCCTTCTCCTTGGGGGGGCGCGTCGGGGAAACACCCCTTCATCTATTTGTAATCACCCGGATCGAAGCGATCGCCCTTGATGTATGGCTTCAAGACTTCCGGCACCGGCGGCGTGGCCGCAGTCAGCAGGAAAGCGGAAAAGATCAGGGACAGCACGCGCATGGCCAGATCGGACAGAACTAGCCCAAAACCGTCAAGCCGATCGCCAGCCATCAAAATGGCCGCCCCGATCAGGATCGGAGCGGCCATCCATTAAAGCCTCAATAAGATAAGCGCTTACCGACCGCCGCTCAACTGGTCGACATCACCCATGATGCTGTCAAGCGCGGTCTTGCTGCTGTCGGTTTCATGCAGGCGACGCGAGGGCAGCGAGCCTTCGGTCAGGATCGCCTCCAGCGCGACGCGGCCACGCGCCACGCGGCTCTTGATCGTGCCGACCGCGACATTGCAGATTTCGGCGGCTTCCTCATAAGCGAAGCCGCCCGCGCCGACCAGGATCAGTGCCTCGCGCTGCGGCTGCGGCAGGTGCATCAGGGCACGCTGCATATCGCCCAGTTCGACATGACGGTCCTGGCTGGCCGGCGCGGCCAGAATGCGGTCGGCGACCAGATCGTCCCACTCGCCCTTGAAGCGCGCACGGCGCATCTGGGACAGATAAAGATTGCGCAGAATGATGAAGGTCCAGGCGCGCATGTTGGTGCCCGCCTGGAAGCGCTTACGCGCGGCCCAGGCCTTGAGCAGCGTCTCCTGCACCAGATCGTCGGCCAGATCACGGCTGCCCGACAATGACCGGCCGAACGCGCGCAGATGGGGAATCACGCGCGCCAGTTCCGCCTTGAACTCGGAATCGGGCAGCGCGACGTGCTCGACGGGCGCAACGGGTGCGTCGTCGTCCTCTAATTCGTCCCGAGTCAGTGGCTGCGTCATGAAAATCCGATCATCGGAAACGGCCGATCCTGCGGCCGTTTCGAAATATAAGGGGCCGACCCTATAATAGCCAGCCGTCCCAAGGGCCTAACCGCTCGAACGCGTGTCAGCGCAACACCAGAAAGGCGAAGATCGCGATCACGAGCACGAGGGAAATGGGCAGGACATACCGCGTAACATGCGGCGTCGATCCTGCCCGAGCGTCCTCTTTGGCGACATGAATGGGTTCATCGGAATCAGCCATGCCTGCCTCAACGCCTTTCGACCGTTTTGGGTCCGTAACTGTAAGTCTTTCTTATTCGGCCGGAACCGTGCTCTGGTCGAAGAACAGCGCCTGGCTGATCGCGGCCTTCACGGTCGACCGCTGGAACGGCTTGGTGATCAGGAAGGTCGGTTCAGGCCGCTCACCGGTCAGCAGACGCTCTGGGAAGGCCGTGATGAAGATCACCGGCACCTCGAACTCGGCCAGGATATCCTTGACCGCGTCGATCCCCGAGCTGTCGTCGGCCAGCTGGATGTCGGCCAGCACCAGGCCGGGGCGATCCTCCATGGCGAGCGCCACCGCTTCGTCACGGGTCACGGCGACGCCGGTGACTTCATGGCCCAGATCGCGCACGATCGTCTCGATATCCATCGCGATGATTGGCTCGTCCTCGATGATGAGCACGCGGGCACGGGTCTGCTTCTCGATCTCGGCCAGCGCCTGGGAGACGAGATTCTCGACCTCGCTCGGCTCCACGTCGATCAGATAGGCTGCGTCCTCGGGCGTGAAGCCTTCCATCGCGGTCAGCAGCAGCGCCTGACGCGACAGCGGCGTCATCCGGGCGAGCCGCGCACGGGCCAGCCCTTCATTGCCATCGGCATCGACGCCGTCATTGTCCAGTTCGTCATAATTGGCCGAGGACCAGATGCCCTGGAACATGCGGTACAGGCCCAGGCGGGGATCGACGTCACGCGGGAACTGATCCGGGGCCGCGACGATCGCCTCCAGCGTGGCGCGGACATATTTGTCGCCGTGCATCTGGCTGCCGGTCAGGGCCCGGCCATAGCGCCGCAGAAAGGGAAGGTGGGGCGCAAGCTGCTGTCCAAGCGACATGGGTAATAATCACTCCCTGAGGTATTCGCGGATGCCTGATGTGCTGACCCCCGCGCATGTTTTCAATGCCGTTTCCCGAAATCCCCGTCCGCCACGCCCTCTGGACGTGCTCTCCGGATTTTTCGTATCGGATCGGGAACCAACAAGATCGAATTTGGTTTCATCGCCACATCAACTATGGCCCAGGCATGACGCCGATCGGCGGTGCCCATGGCCGCCATTGCGTCGGTTGCCCCGCTAGTGGGTCGTGCAGGGGGATATTTTGAGTTTGGGCAACAAGACGAAGAAGACGCCGTCATCGACGCCCCAAAAGGGCGGTCAGAAGGATGCGGGCTCGGCACTTCGCCAAGCGTATCAGAAGACGGTCGACGAACGAATCCCGGACGAGATGCTTGACCTTCTCAGCAAGCTGGACTGAACGTCCGGCTGAATGGCCAGCGTCCCTCCCCAAGATTTCGAGGCCCCCGAACGCCTCCGTCCCGCCCCGCACCGCCTGACCACGGGCGCGAAGCTCGTGCTGGTGCTGGGAAGCACCCTTTTCATCCTGGCAGCCATCGCAGTGTTCGCGACGCTTCAGACGACGCGGCTCGCGGACAGCGAAGCCAGCGGCCGTTTGCGCATTGCCGCCAACGAGGATGCCCGCGCCATCGCCGTCGAGCTGATGGGCGACATGACCGCGCTGCGCGTCGCGGTACGCGCCATGGGTCAAGACCCGCTCGACATGCCGAGTTGCGCGCGGGCTCAAGGCGTCTTTGCGCAGCAGTCGATGACCGGCGCCCGCTTCCTCATCACCGACCGCTCGGGGAAGACGCTGTGCGGCGACCCGCTTCCCGCCGCGCTGCCGACGCCGGTCGACGGTTCCCCCATCGGCGCCGATGTGCTGCCGGGCAAGGGGCTGGTCCTGTCGGTCCAGAGCCAGGACGGCCGCGCCCAGGCCCGCGCCTTCTTCTCCCTGCCCTTCCTCCAGTCGCTGGTCGACCAGAGCAGCACAGCAAGCCCGATCGAATCGGTGCTGGAGCTGGACGGCGAATTGCTGCCCATCCACCAGCTGCCCCGCCAGGGTGCGCTGGCGCGGATGAAGTCGATGCGGACCGAGCTGGGCATTGCCGGACTGGTCCTGCGCACTTCGACGCCCAGCGCGCCGATCACCTCCTCGCTGATCGTTGCACTTGCGCTGCCGCTGCTGATGTGGCTGGCCGCCGTGGTGCTGGGTTGGTTCATCGTCGACCGGCTGCTGATCCGGCCGCTGCGGCGTCTGCGGGCCGTTGTCGCGACCTATCGACCGGGCGAAGTCCTCGACATTTCGCAAGTCGAGGCCGCACCCGCACAGGAAATCCGCGATCTGGCGGACACGTTCGAGGCGATCACCCGCACCGTCGCCACCCATGAAGCCGGGCTGGCCGAAGGACTGGTGCGCCAGACGAAGCTGACCCGCGAGGTCCATCACAGGGTCAAGAACAACCTCCAGGTCATCTCCAGCCTCATCAACTTCCATGCCCGGGGCGCGACGGGTCCGGAGGCCATGGCCGCCTATTCCTCGATCCAGCGTCGGGTCGATGCGCTGGCGGTCGTCCATCGGCATCACTTCGCCGAGCTGGAGGAAAATCGCGGGCTCAATCTGCGCACGATGATTGGAGAGCTGGCCGCCAATATCCGAGCGACCGCGCCGGAAGGCGCTGCTGGCATCGGCATCTCGCTCGACGTGGCACCCTTGCTGGTCAACCAGGACGTCGCCGTCGCCGTCGCCTTCCTTGTGACCGAGACGATCGAACTGGCGATGAATTGCGACCCTGCCGCACAGATCCGTGTCGCGATCAAACCCGCCGAGCAGGAAAGCCGCGCCGTCGTCCGCGTCATCTCGCGCGCGTTGGTCGAGACGGACGAACTGCGCCACCTGATCGGCAAGCGGTACGGACGCGTGATGGAGGGGCTGGCACGGCAGCTTCGGGCACCGTTGCACCATGATCCGTTGACCGGAGCCTATGAGATCGCGATCCCGATCGTCGGGCGCGACTGAATTTTTTCAAAAAAAATTGGCGGTTTGAAAAAAGGTGGGAACCCCTGCCTCGGCAGTGTGTTCTCCTCTTCGGATAGCGAACTTATGCCCCCCCCGCTCTCGCTGTCCAAGCCATAGGCCTGGAAGCGTCCACCCTCCCCCCCCCGGTGACGCTTCCAGGCCTTAATCTTTTCCGGGCCTGCTTGTCCGATTCCCTCCCCCTTTTCCCGCGTGCCGGCCGTGACAGGTCCGGAACGAATAAGCGCGTGACGCATTGGGCAAAACGGATTTGGTGAAGGAGATAGAGAATGCGTAAGCTGATGGGTCTGGCGATCGTCGCCGGTGCACTGCTGGTCAGCGCCTGCAACACCGTCGAAGGCGTGGGCCGCGACGTGAGTTCGGCTGGCAATACGGTTGCCAAGACGGCGGACGACGCGAAGTAAGCCCTTCACCCGGCTGACCATGCGAAGGGCTCCGGCGGATATCGCCGGGGCCTTTTTTCTTTGAAGATCGGCCGGCGGTCGCCGCTTTCGGTTTCGCTCAGACCGAACGAACCGAGGGAACAGCGTCCATATATCCACCTGAGCGAAGACGAACGCCACGCCCGCCCGCTATCACAAAAAAGGCCCCGGCTTTCGCCGAGGCCCCACGTCCAAAACGACCCTCTACAATCACGCAGTCGCGTCGGCTTCCTCATCTTCTTCCACCGCGACCTGTTTCGATCGCGCGCGCTCGGTGAACCAGATACCGATGATCGCCAGCTCGTAAAGAATGATGAGCGGCACCGCGAGCAGCACCTGCGACATCAGGTCGGGCGGGGTCAGGACGGCTGCGATCGCGGTCGCCGCGACGATCGCATAGCGCCGCGCTCCGATCAGTTGCTTGCGGGTCACGATGCCCGCCCGCTCCAACAGCATCAGCAGCACCGGCAGCAAGAATGCGAGCCCGAAGGCAAAAAGGAACTGCATGACGAAGGACAGGTAATTGCCGATCGCGGGCAGCGCCTCTCGCTTCACGCCGCCGACCATGCCGTCGAAGCCCAGCAGAAAGTGCAGCGCCATCGGGATGGCGATATAATAGGCCATCGCCGCCCCCATCAGGAACAGCACCGGCGTCGCCAGCAGGAAGGGCAGAAGCGCCTTCTTTTCCTTGCGATAAAGGCCAGGCGCGACGAACTGCCACAGCTGGTTGGCGATCACCGGGAACGAGATCATCATCGCGGCGAAGAACGAAACCTTCACCTGGACGAAAAACGCCTCGAAAATCTGGGTATAGACCAGCGTCCCCTGCCCGGCCCGCAGCAACGGCTTGGCGAGGAAGCCGAAAATCGCTTCCGAAAAATACATCGATACCGCAAAGGCCAGCCCGATGGCGACGATGCAGTAGAGCAGCCGACGTCGCAGCTCGATCAGATGCTCGAGCAAGGGCGCGCGGCTGGCGTCGATCTCGTCCTGGTCGGTCACGATGCCGCCCCCTCGGTCCCGCGCGAGGGATGCGTGCTCACGGGCGCAGGCGCGACCATGGGCTTTTCCACCATCACCGGTTCATCGCTGTGATCGGGGTGGGGATCGCCATGGTCATGGGCGTCGCGATGAGGCGCATCGGCGGCCGGCGCCTGATGCGACGCATCCAGCAAGGCCGCCGGGGTCGCTACTGCTGGCAGATCGGCATCGACATGCGGCACCGGCGGCGTATCGGCGGCATGTTCGCGCATGATCCGCTCATTCTCCGCGGCCCAGCGCTTCTCCATTTCCTCCAACTCGGCCTCGCGGACCATATTGTCGAAGCCCTGCCGGAACTGGCGGGTGACGCCACGCGCCTTGCCCACCCAATAGCCGACGACGCGCATCGCCTTGGGCAGGTCCTTGGGGCCGATCACGACGAGCGCGACGATGGCGACCAGCAGGAACTCGCTGGAGTCGATATTGAACATGGAGGTCCGGTATCAGCTGGCGGACCGGATCAGCGATCGTCGCGCACGCGCTCGCCGTCGCGATCGAAGGCGGGCTCGGCCGACTTCTGCACCTCGATCCGCGCCGACGGCTTGGCGGGTGTCTCGTCTTCCTCGGCCATGCCCTTCTTGAAGTTCTTCACACCCTTGGCGACGTCGCCCATCAGGCTGGAGAAACGCCCGCCGCCGAGCAGCAGGATCGCGACGATCGCGAGAACGACAAGATGGATCGGGCTAAAGCTGCCCATGGCACGTCTCCTGGAATTTATATTCTATCTAGGGCTTGGCATCGCCAGCGGCAATGGTCGACCGTGGGAATAGCCCCGAACCTGGGATGCGGGAGCCGTGGCCGAGCATTGTGACGCGGCCATGACGCAAAGGAAAGCGCTCAATCGCCGTCATCTGCCGCCGATTCCGCGGGCGTATCGGACATGTCCCCGTCGCCCATCCGCTCCAGCGCCAGATCGACCGGGTCGAGCAACCCAGCGGCGCGTAAATCTTCGAGCCCCGGCAGATCACGCCGACTGGTCAGCCCGAAATGCTGGAGAAAGGCGGGCGTCGTCGCATAGATGAGCGGCCGCCCCGGCACCTCGCGTCGCCCGGCGGGGCGTACCCAGCCCGCCTCCATCAGTACGTCGAGCGTGCCCTTGGAGATCGCTACACCGCGAATCGCCTCGATCTCCGCGCGGCTGACGGGTTCCTGATAGGCGATGATCGCCAACGTCTCGATGGCGGCGCGCGACAGGCGGCGTGCTTCCTCGCGATCCCGGCGGAGCAGATGGGCGAGGTCGGGCGCGGTCTGGAAATGCCAGCGGTCGCCGCGCCGGACGAGGATGATGCCTCGCCCGCGATAGTCCGCCTCCAATTGCTCCAACGCCGCGCGGATATCCCCGCCCTTCCCCACACCGACATGCGCACGAATCGAGTCGATCGCCATCGGTTCGGGCGAGGCGAACAGTACCGCTTCCACGGCGCGAACGGTCGCGTCGATCCCGGTCATGCGGGCTGGCGGATCAGCAGCGGGGCGAAGGGGGCGGCCTGGCGGAGTTCCACCTTACCCTGACGCGCCAATTCCAGCACCGCCAGAAAGCTCGACGCCAACGCCGATCGTCGCAGCCGCTCGCTGCCCTCGGGTAGGAAGGTCTCGATTGCGGACCAGTCGACCCGGCTGCCGACCAGTAGGGACACGCGCTCCAGGGCGGCTTCCAGCGTCATGACCTGTCGGTCGGCGACGACATGCATGACCGGGCGGGTCCGCGCGTTGATCCGGCCATAAGCAGAGATCAGGTCATACAGCTCGGCCTGCCACATCGCCTTGCGCTGCACGGCCAGCCCCTCCGGCGCGCCGCGCGCGAACACGTCGCGGCCCAGCCGGTCGCGTGCCATCAGCCGCGCCCCGCATTCGCGCATCGCGGCCAGCCTCTCCAGCCGAAGTTGCAGGCGCAGCGCCATTTCCTCGGGGTCGGGCTCTTCCTCGGGCTGGCGCGGCAGCAGCAGCGAGGATTTCAGATAGGCAAGCCAGGCGGCCATCACCAGATAATCGGCCGCCAGTTCCAGCTGCATCCGCCCGGCCTTGTCGACAAAGCGCAGATATTGTTCGACCAGCGCCAGGATCGAAATCTGCCGCAGATCGACCTTTTGCGACCGGGCGAGCGACAGCAACAGGTCGAGCGGCCCCTCCCACCCGTCCAGATCAAGCGTCAGCTGTTCCCCCGTCATGATGCGCGACCCTAGCCGCGATCATCCGGGATGGCGAGACGGCGCGTGACGACCCGATCCTCTCCCAATCTGGGCTTAGGGATGGATAGGCGTCCCTAAGCGACCAGCGACAGCAGCGCGTCGCGGCGGGCGATCAGTTCGGCGAAATCGCCCTCGCCCGGCCCGACACTGGCCATGGCACGGTCGAGCCGACTCCGTGCCGTTTCGCCGATCGGCGGCACGCGGCCGGCGATCTCGACCATCTCGTCCATCCGTGCCCAGCAGTCGAGGACGAGATCGCATCCGGCCGCCAAAGCGCCCGCCGCCTTCTCGCCCGCCGTCCCCGACAGCGCCTTCATATCGATATCGTCGGTCATCAGCAGCCCGTCGAAGCCGATCCGTCCGCGGATGATCCGATCGATCACGGTCGAAGACAGGGTCGCAGGCCGCTCGGCATCCCAGGCCTCGAACACGATATGGCTGGTCATCCCCATCGCCGCGCCCGACAAGGTGATGAAGGGTTCGAGATCGACCTCCAGCTCCGCCTCGCTGGCGGTGACGGTGGGCAGCAAATGGTGCGAGTCGACCAGCGCGCGACCATGGCCGGGCATGTGCTTGACCACACCGACGACACCCGCCGCCGCCAGCCCCTCCAGCATGGCGCGGCCGAGCGCGGCCACCTGCATCGGGTCGACCCCATAAGCGCGACTGGCGATCGCGTCGGTCGTATCGGCCTGCGCCACGTCAAGCAGCGGAGCGCAGTCGACGGTGATTCCCACTTCGCGCAGCATCACGCCCAACGCCTGGCCATTGGCGCGCATCGCCTGGATCGCCGACATCGGCGCCTTCTCGTATAGCTGCGCAAAAACCGGCCCGGCGGGGAAAGCGGGCCATTCGGGCGGCCCCATACGCGCGACCCGGCCCCCTTCCTGGTCGATCAGGATCGCCAGATCGTCACGCCCCGCCAGGTCCCGCAAGCTATCGGTCAGTGAGCGGACCTGCACCCGGTCGACGATGTTGCGCTTGAACAGGATATAGCCCGCCGGTTCGACCGAGGCGAAGAACGCCCGCTCGTCGGGGGTCAGCACCGGACCGGACAGGCCGAAGATGACGGGGATCATGGGCGGGCAATCAGCTGGCGACGAAGCAGCTCTCGCCCGCCACGCGCAGGCGGCCGCAGATGTCGGCGGCCTGGTTGGCCGAACCGGCATTCACGCGCAGGCGATACAGGGTCTTGCCGTTGGAGGCGACCGGCTGAACCACCTTGCCGAGCGCGGCGACATAGGAAAAGCGCTTGGAGAAGCGATCCCAGGCGGCATTGGCCGAGGACTCACTGGGATAGGCGCCCAACTGGACCATCGCGCCGCCGGTCGGGGCGGCAGCGGGCGCCCGCGCCGCCGCGACGGGCGCCGGGGCGACAAGCTTGCCACCCGATTCCGGCACCTGCGCCACCGCGTTGCGGCCGCCATTGGGCTCGGCAGGCTTTTGGACAACGCGCGTGCCGTTCATCGGTGCTTCGGGCACGGCGCGCAGATCGATCGCGCCCGTGCCGCCGGGCTTGCCCGCGCTGGTCGCGATCGCGGTGTTACCCTCCCCCTTGACCTTCAAGCCGCCGGGATCGGCCGGGCGGACCTTATAGTCGCCCTCCGGCGCGGCGATCAGCGCGCCGTCGCCATCCGCTGCCGCGCGGTTCGCCTGCCATTTGTAAAAGGCGAAGCCGATCGCCGCCAGGATGGCGAGACCGACGATGACCAACGCCATGACCTTGCCGATGCCGACACCTTCCGGCTCATCGGCCTCGACCGTTTCGAGCCAGGGCAGTCGATCCGCCTCATCCAGATCCAGGGCACGCCCGTCCGTCTCGTTCGCCATCACTTCATCTCCGACACGGCTTCGACGCCCATCAGGGCCAGGCCGTTACGTATGATCTGCCCGATCCCGTCGCTGAGGAAAAGACGTGCGCGCGTCAGTTCGGCATCTTCCGCGATGAGAAAGCGACGATCCACCCGGTCGTTGCCGACATTCCAGGCGGCATGGAAGGCGGCCGCCAGATCATAGAGGTAGAAGGCGATGCGATGCGGCTCGCGCGCCGCCGCCGCCGTCTCGACGATGCGCGGGAACTGGGCAGCGAGTTTGACCAGCGCCAGATCCTCCGCGTCGAGCAGCGACAAGTCGGCACTGCCTTCCGCAATCCCTGCCTCCGCCGCGCGGCGTTTCAGCGAGGCGATCCGGGCATGGGCGTACTGGACGTAGAAGACCGGATTGTCCTTCGACGCCTCGACCACCTTGGCGAAGTCGAAGTCCATCTGCGCGTCGGCGCGGCGGGTCAGCATGGTGAAGCGCACGACATCCTTGCCGACCTCGCGCACGACATCGGCGAGCGTGACGAAGTTCCCCGCGCGCTTCGACATCTTCACCGGCTCGCCGCCCCGCAGCAGGCGGACCATCTGGACGAGCTTGACGTCGAACTTGGTCTTGCCACCGGTCAGCGCCTCGACCGCCGCGACGATCCGCTTGACGGTGCCCGCATGGTCCGCCCCCCAGATGTCGATCAGCTGATCGGCGGACTGCGCCTTCTGATAGTGATAGGCCAGGTCGGCGCCGAAATAGGTCCAGGCCCCGTTCGACTTCTTGATCGGGCGATCCTGATCGTCGCCAAACTGGCTGGAGCGGAACAGCGGCAGCTCGACCGGCTCCCAATCCTCGGGCGTCTCGCCCTTGGGGGCCTCCAGAACGCCGTCATAGACGAGCCCGCGCGAACGCAGCTCGGCCTCGGCGGCCTCGGGCTTGCCCGCCGCCTGCAACTCGGCCTCCGAGGAGAAGATGTCGTGATGGATGCCGAGCAGCGCCAGATCCTCACGGATCATCGCCATCATCGCCGCCACGGCGCGAGTGCGGAACAGGACCAGCCATTCGCTTTCGGGCGCATCGACGAACTTGTCGCCGAACTCCGCCTTCAGCGCCTCGCCCACCGGCTTGAGATATTCGCCCGGATACAGGCCTTCGGGAATCTCGATCGTCTCGCCCAGCGCCTCGCGGTAGCGCAGATGCGCCGACCGCGCGAGGACGTCGACCTGGCCGCCCGCATCGTTGACATAATATTCGCGGATGACCTTGTGGCCCGCAAACTCCAGCAACGTGGCGAGCGCATCGCCCACCACCGCGCCACGACAATGACCCATATGCATCGGCCCCGTCGGATTGGCCGAGACATATTCGATGTTGACCGTCACCCCCTGCCCGCGCGTCGAGCGACCATAATCTCCGCCCGCCGCCGGAATCGCGGCCAGCTCGTCGCGCCAAGCCGCATCGGTCAGCCGCATGTTGAGGAAGCCCGGCCCCGCGAGCGACACGCTGTCCACCTCGTCCAGCTTGCCCAACTCAGCGGCAATCGCCTCGGCCAGCACACGCGGGTTGGTGCCTGCGGGCTTGGCCAGCACCATCGCGGCGTTGGTGGCCAGGTCGCCATGGCTGGCGTCGCGCGGCGGTTCGACCGTCACATTGCGGCGATCCAGCCCGCCGGGCAGCGTGCCGGCGGTGACCAGCGTGTCCAGCGCCGCGTCGATATGCGCGGCAAAGCGGGTGTAGAGCGTCATCACATCGTCCGATCGGGGTAGCAAAGCGTTGCGCTCTAGCGAAATCGGGCGCTGGCTTCAAACCATGGCGTACCTGGCCACGGGACGATTGCACCCACTGCAATCAGGCAGAACCCCTTTGCAGTTGCGCCTCATGCTGCATCGCAATATTTCGGTATACGAAAGTACAGCGCGGACAACGCGCGAGAGGACCTGATCCGGCTCAACGCAAATGCGGGAGTTTCGATCATGCGCAAGACCATTCTGATCCTGGCCGCCACCGTCGCCGCCGCCGTCCCCACCATCGGTGCGATCGCCGCCGAGGGCGAGCAGCGCTTCGTCCACGAGGGCAGCACCTATGTCTATACCCGTTCCAGTCAGAACGGCCAGTCGGTGATCCAGGGCCACCGCTATCCAGGCGGCGAGCCGTTCCGCTTCGTCGTGAAGGGCCACCGCGTCACCGGCACCACCGGCAACACCCCGGTTGCCTTCACCACCGACGAAGCGCGCGGCGCGCTGGGCGCGGGCGTCGAGACCAGCGCTCGCTGATCTCTGTCTGACGGCTTTAAGAAAAACGGCCCCGTGCCTCCGATAGGAGGCGCGGGGCTTTTTCGTGAAGCCGAATCCGCCGGAGCTACGATCCGAAGCGCTTCCAGAAGCAAACGCTTCGAACTCCATGTCGCTATGCATCCGAACTCGTCAGACCGGCCACTGCGTCCGGATCGGCAAGAACCTTTTCGAATTCGCTCGCCCGCGCGAGATCAGCCAAGTTCGAAAATATTCAAAGCCGTCATCCGATACGCCGCCCTTAGCTACTTTGGCGGCGCGCCATAGGTCCCATCGATATGATCGGATCATCGCCTCTTAAAACAACGGCGGAATGCGGCAATCTGGTTCGGCGTCGGCCGTTCGAGCGATGTGCAAAGATCAACCAACTGGGTATCCTCATCGTCGTCCCATGTTGCGGAGTGATCGACCGGCATCCGGAAATCGGGGCGGCTTAACCGGTCTCCGCCGATAACGGCCGGCGTCCATATCCCGATCTTGGCAACCCTAGAACTGCCCTTATACGGAGCGAACACCGCCAAGACTGGTGCTACGATCACCAGGAATATGATACCCTTCACGCCGATCCCAACCCCGTAGAGCGACGGTTAGTGATGCGGGTGGGGTCACAGCATCAAAACCCCTCCGGCAAGTCAATCGCGCCCACGACCTGCTGATAACACCGTACCGCATAACGATCGGTCATGCCCGCGATGAAGTCCGCGATGTGCCGACTGCGCGCTGGCTCTTCCTCCGGCAAGCGTTCGCGCCATTCCTCGGGCAGTTGTGCGGGGTCGGCGTGGTACGCCGCGAACAGCCCCTTCACGATGCCATGGGCCGCGTCCGCCGCCGCCAGCTGGCGCGGGTGATGATAGAGATTGGTGTACATGAAGCGCTTCAGGTCGCGCTCCTCGACGCGCATCGCGTCGGAAAAGCCGACCAGTGCCCAGCCCGCCGCGCGGACATCCGCCACGTCGCTCACCCCGCTCTCGGCAATGCGAATGCGAGTTTCGGCGACGAGGTCGTTGACCATCACGCCGATCTGCGAGCGGATCAGTTCGCTCGCCAGCCGCTTCGGGGCGACCTCGGGGAATTGCGCCCGCGCCGCGTCCCAGCCGCGCGCGACCAGCGGCACGGCCAGCAACTGATCCAGCGTCAGCAGCCCGGCGCGCAGGCCGTCATCGATATCATGATTGTCGTACGCGATGTCGTCGGCCAGCGCCGCGACCTGCGCCTCCAGCGAAGCATGGCTGTCCAGATCCAGCGGGAAGCCCGCATCCGCCTCCTGCAACGCCCAGCCGGGATGGCGCACTGGCCCGTTATGCTTGGCCAGCCCCTCCAATGTCTCCCAACTGAGGTTCAAACCGTCCCAACGGGGATAAGGCCGCTCGATCTCGGTCAGGGTGCGCAGCGTGTGGCCGTTATGGTCGAACCCGCCATGATCGGCGAGCGCCCCCTTCAGCGCATCTTCGCCCGCATGGCCGAAGGGCGGATGGCCGATATCGTGCGCCAGGCAGAGCGCCTCGGTCAGATCCTCGTTCAGCCCCAGCGTGCGCGCGATCGTCCGGCCGATCTGCGCCACCTCCAGGCTGTGGGTCAGCCGGACGCGGAAATGGTCGCCATCGGGCGCCATGAAGACCTGGGTCTTGTGCCGCAGCCGCCGGAAGCTGATCGAATGGATGATCCGGTCGCGATCGCGCTGGAACGCATCGCGTGGTCCGCGTGCCAGGGCCGTGGCCTCGTCATGACGACGGCCACGGCTGTGTTCGGGAAAGGAAGCCCAGGGTGCGAAGCGGCTCACTTCGCGTCGAGCCGCGTTACCGCCTGCCCTGCGTCGCTGGTCACGGGGAAGGCCGACACCCCCTTCTTGGCGAGCTGATTGACGAAGGCGCGCGCCTCCGCATCGGTCTTGAACGGGCCGGTCAGGACGCGATGGGTCGCGCGCAACGGGGTCTTGTAACCCTTGTGGCCCGCAAACATTTCGGGCGCCTTGGCCTTGGTCGCGGCCCAGGCCTTGGGCAGATCGTCCTCGTTCGCGCCGCCTGCGACCTGAACCCAGATACGCTCCGGATTGGCGCGGGCGCGCTTCTTTTCCTCGGCCGCTTCCTTGGCGGCGAGCGCCTTTTTATCGGCCTCGGCCTTTTTGGCGGCCAGTGCCTTCTTTTCGGCAGCGGCCTTGGCGGCGGCGGCCTTGCGCTCGGCTGCGGTCGGTGCGCGCGGCGCCTCTGCTTCGGCGGTCTTTTCGCGCGCTTCCTTATCGCGCTCCGCCTTGGCGCGCGCCTCCGCCACGACCCGTTGCGCGCCACTGCTCACCGGAGTCGCGGCGGCCATCGCGGCCGGGCGCTCGGGGCCTTCCACGCCCAGTTCGGACGCGGGAATCGAGAGGTTGGCGACGATCCGTGCCAGCACCGAGTCTTCCCGCGCCGCGCGTGTCGGCACCGGAGGGGTACGGCGGGACGCCACGCGCGTCGGGCGCGGTGCGGGGATGGGCTCCTCGGCCTTGCTCGGCAGCGGCTGCACCATCGCGGTCGCAACCGGCGCAGGAGTCGCTAGCACCGGGTCCGGCGCGGGCACGGTCTGCACCATCTGAAGCGGCGGCGTGGCCGTGGTCGCAGCAGGCACAGGCTGAACGATCGCGGTTGCCGTCGCCGGAGTCGTCGCGGCCGGAGCCGTCGCGGACACGGTGGGCAGCGGCTGGATCATGGGACGCGCGGTGTTCGACGCCATCTCGACCGGTGCGCGTGTTGCGGGCGCCGTCGGCAGCGCGCCAGTGAAGCCGGGTTGAGGTTGAGGTTGAGGTTGAGGTTGAGGTTGAGGCCGCGCTGACGCCTGGGGCAACGGCTGGATCATCTGCATCGGCGATGCCGCCGCGACGACACGGGGCGTGGTTGCCGATGCCACCGCCATCGGCGCAGGGCTTGCCGCCACCGCCGTACCGCGCGAAATGCGTCCACCGCGCCGCCGATCCTCGCGCGCCGCCGGGGAAGCGGACGGAAGAACGGGCGCAGAGGCGAGCGCCACCGGCGCCTGCGGGGTCAAAGGCGGCAGGTTGGGCGCCAGCCGTGCGTCGGCCAGCCGCTCCGGCGTCGCACGCGTTTCACCGAAATGGACGGCAAAGGCACGATCGACGGCGGGCAGGCTCGGCAGCCGCTGGAAAAAGGGTTGCAGCCCCTGCGCCAGTTGCGGCGGCATCATCGTCGACGCGATCCGCGTCGCTTCAGGCAGATCGCCGCCCATCGCCAGGATGAAGGCGCGCGCGCGCCACGCCGCGCGATCGGTCTTGCGCAACAGTGGGTCGAGTTGCTCGAGCGCCTGATCGCGCTGCCCCGAGATGCCCAGCGACAGGGCATAGCGACGGATGATCTCGTCACTCGGCGCATTGGCCAGCGCGAGACGATAATCGCGCTGCGCCCGCGCCTGATCGCCGATCAGGTCATAGGCCAGTCCCCGATCACCCGCGAAGCGCGCAGGCGGCAGCCCCGCCGCCTCCGCCTGGGTGAAGTAGCGAAGCGCCTCGCCCGGTCGTTCCGAACGGACCAGGATCGACGCCATCCCCGCTTTGACGCGCGGATCGCGGGCATCGACCTTCTCCGCACGCGCCAGCAGCGAGGCGGCGCCCGACAGATCGTCGAGATGGATGGACAACTCCGCCGCCTCCACCAGCGCGTCGACATTGCGGGGGTTCTGCGCGACGCGGCGCATCACGTCCCCCAGCTTGTCGGCGTCGGTGGTGCCGGGAAGCGGCTGGACCACTTCCTGCGCGAACGACGGCATGGGTGCAGCCGCAAGGGCCAGGGCGAGCGCCAGCGAGGCGCGGGGAAAAAATGCGAACGTCATGGGACCGTGGCTCATAAAGCGTGTTTCGCGGCGCACGGCAATGCCCCTCGCACACCCGCGCGCCCGATTGCTCCGGGCGGTCGACCAACAGGCGAAAATGATGGTGCGGTGGGTCGTCGGGGTTAGGTCTATCGTTGGCGCGGTGGCGTGCGGAAAGCCCCTCCCCCAACCCCTCCCGCCTGCGGGAGGGGAGAAGTGTGACGGCCGCCCTGCGCGCTCCCCCTCCCGCAGGCGGGAGGGGGGTCGGGGGGAGGGATTGGCTCAAACCTCGTTCCGATCGAAACAGAAAAGGCCCGCGCGATCGTCTCGCGCGGGCCTCTTTGCTCATCCTCATCCCGGCACGCCGGGGCAGGATATTACTGGTTGTTCTGTCGATGCAGGAAGCGCGGGATGTCGAGCGACGAGTCCGACCCGCCCTGGCCATTCTCATCCCGCTGCGCACCGCGCGCGGCGTTCGACATACGCTCGAACAGCGTGCCGCCCAGCTTCACGCGCGGCGCGGGCTGTGCGGGGGCTTCCCCGGCCTCACTGCCGGGTGCCAGCCAGCGTCGGCGTGCTTCGTCGCTTCCCGGAGCGGGCTCGGCGGCAGCGGGTTGGGAGGGTGCGGTCGGTGCGGGCACGATCGTGTCAGCGCCCAGCACCAACTCGTCATCCGCCGCCGGAGCCGGGGCCGGAGCTGCCGCGGGCTTGGCCACCGGCGCGGCGACGGTCGACGCGACAGGAGCCGCCACCGGAGCGGGGGTCGGCGCAGGCGCGGGGGCCGGCTGCTCGACCGGCGCGGAAGCAGCTACGCTGGCCTGCGGTGCGGACGCGGCGGGTTCGCTGGAGCGATGGCCCGGCGTCTCATCCGACTTGCGCGCCATGCCGCCCATGCTGAATCCGCTGCGGTTCGATTCCGAAGGCGACGGCGCAACCTTCACGTCGGCGTCGATGCCGGTCGCGACGACCGATACGCGGATGCGGCCTTCCAGTTCGGGATTGAACGCCGAACCCCAGATGATGTTGGCGTCGGGATCGACCAGTTCGCGGATATGGTTGGCCGCCTCGTCAACCTCCAGCAGGCGCATGTCGTCGCCGCCGGTGATCGAGATGATGACGCCCTTGGCCCCCTGCATCGACACGCCATCGAGCAGCGGGTTGGCGATCGCCTTCTGCGCCGCCTCGATCGCGCGATTGTCGCCGGTGGCTTCACCGGTGCCCATCATCGCCTTGCCCATCTCCTGCATCACCGAGCGGACGTCGGCGAAGTCGAGGTTGATGAGGCCCGGCATGACCATCAGGTCGGTGATGCCGCGCACGCCCTGCTGCAACACCTCGTCCGCCATCGCGAACGCTTCCTTGAAGGTGGTGTTGGCATTGGCGATCAGGAACAGATTCTGGTTGGGGATGACGATCAGCGTATCGACGTACTTCTGCAGTTCCTCGATGCCGCCATCGGCCGACTTGGCGCGACGATTGCCCTCGAACGCGAACGGCTTGGTCACGACGCCGACCGTCAGGATGCCCATGTCGCGCGCCGCCTTGGCGATGACCGGAGCCGCACCGGTGCCGGTGCCGCCGCCCATGCCCGCCGCGATGAAGCACATGTGGCTGCCTTCAAGCAGCTTCGACAGGTCCTCGATCGTCTCCTCGGCCGCCGCACGGCCGATTTCGGGACGACTGCCCGCACCCAGGCCTTGCGTGATCTTGGCACCCAACTGGATACGCTGCGGCGCGATCGACTGTTTCAGCGCCTGCGCGTCGGTGTTGGCGACGAGGAAATCCACGCCCTGCACCTCGGCGCGCATCATGTTCGCGATCGCGTTGCCGCCGGCACCGCCGACACCGATCACCGCGATGCGCGGCGTCAGTTCGTCGACCTCGGGTGCGATGAATTCGATGCTCATCCCAAATTTACTCCGCCGTTCCCGATCGGTACGCAAAGACCGGGCCCCTGAATTCATCGTTAGTGCACCAGTCCTGTGCCCGGTGCCAACCCAAAAGCGTCAAGCCTATGACGCTTTTCTCTAATAATTTGCCTTCGCCGCCTGAATC
Source organism: Sphingomonas zeae (assembly GCF_014197135.1). Taxonomy (GTDB): domain Bacteria; phylum Pseudomonadota; class Alphaproteobacteria; order Sphingomonadales; family Sphingomonadaceae; genus Sphingomonas; species Sphingomonas zeae. The sequence continues at coordinate 255,518 of NZ_JACIFA010000002.1, read as the reverse complement.
AGCCGCCGGAACAGCCCCATCCCGCTCGGCCGGTGCACCGTCTGGTTCACCGCCGGAATGCTGCGCAGGTCGATCGGGTCGGTCGCGGCATAGAAAGCCAGCCCCGCGAGCGTCGCGAAAGCCGGTCCGCCATGCGCATCGGGCAGGCCGGTCAACCCGCGCGGCCGGCCGATCCGGACCGAGCGGCCCAGCGCCTGCTGGGCATAGTCGGCGATGCCCTTCAGCTCCGCACCGCCGCCGGTCAGCACCACCTGGCGCCCCACCGGCCCCTCGAACTTCAGATGCTGGAGCGCCTTGCGGATTTCGCCCATCTGATGTTCCAGCCGCTGGCGGATCACGCCGATCAGCTGCGCCTTGGTGATCTGCATCGTGTCTCCGCCATCTTCCGCAGAAATGGGCGTCACCTGGAGCATGTCGTGATTGTCGCGCGGGGACGCATTGGCCGAGCCGTGGAAGCACTTCATCCGCTCGGCCATCTGCCGCCGCGTGCCGAACGCCGAGGCCACATCATCGGTAATGTCCGCCGCGCCCATCGGCAGCGAGCAGAGCCCGACCAGCATCCCGCCGGCGAACAGCGAGACATTGGTGATCCCCGCCCCCATCTCGACCAGCGCGACGCCAAGCTCGCGCTCTTCGTCCGACAGACAGGCCAGGCCCGTCGCGACGGGCGCGGCGATGATCGACTTCACCTCCAGATGCGCAGAGCGGACGCACAGGTCGAGGTTGCGCACCGGCGATCCATCGGCGGCGACCACATGGATATGCACGCCCAGCCGGTCGGCATGAAGCCCCAGCGGCTTTTTCACGCCGGTCAGCCCGTCGAGCGTATAGAGCGCGGGCTGCGCGTGCAGCACCATGCGCCCCTGCGGATCGATCGAGTTGCGCCCGGCCGCCAGCAGCGCGTCGATGTCGCCCTGTTCAACCTGATGGCCGCCCAGCTCGAACTCGACCTCGGCCACGTCGGACACCAGGCCACCGGCCGAAAAGCCGACCCAGACATTCTCGATATTGAGCCCCGCGATCCGCTCGGCCTGTTCGACCGCCTCGCGCACCGCCGCCTCGGTCGCGCCCATATCGGCGATATAGCCGCGCTTGACGCCCCGGCTCTCGCGCTGGCCGGTGCCCAGCACGATCAGTTCGCCGCCGTCGCCCTTGCGCGCGATCAGCGCCGACACCTTGGACGACCCGATATCCAGCGCGGTAATCAACCCTTCGGGTGCAATCTTCGCCATGACCTTGCTACCCCTGTATTGCCCCTTGGGCCGCCGCCCCTTCGGACGCCGCCCCGTCCGCGTCATTCCCGGACGCGGGATCGCTGCCCATGTCCCCGGCCTTGGCCGGATCGGCAAGCGCATGATTCTGATTCAAACCGGGCTTTCGCGCAACCAGCTTTGCAGGGTCGCGCATGTCGAAGCGCAGCCAGCCGCGCCCGAGCAGCGGCCGCGAGCCGTCCATGGCGGCGAACTTCATCAGCGCCGCCCCCGCCCCTTCCTCGGGCAGTGCCAGCGTCTCGCCGCTGTCGAAGGTCAGGTCCCAGCGGCGATTACCGATCCAGGTCGCCGCCTTCACACGCGGCTTCAGCGCGGGCGCGGCGGACAGCAGCGCCTGATAGGCGGGCTCCTGCAAATTAGCGCCCGGCCCGATGATCAGCGGCAGGTCGGGCATCGCCTCGGCCCGCACCGGCTCCAGCAGCACGCCCCCCGCGTCGATCAGGGTCAGCTGGCCATTGTCCTGCCACACGGCCGCCGGGGTTCGCTCCTCGATATCGACGAGCAGCGTGTCGGGCAGTCGCCTGGAGACATGCGCGTCCTTGATCCAGCCGTATCGCAGCAGCTTGGCCCGGACATCCTCCAGATTGACCAGCGGCATCGCCCGGCTCTGCTGGTCGAGCGCGACGGCATAGACGGTCATCCGGTCCATGCGCTTCAGACCGGTCACCTCGATCTGCTGGACGCGGAAACCGGCATGGCCCGCCTGTTCGGCGATCGCGGTGCCGATCATGCCGGGCACGCCGACATAGGTCGCGATCGCCAGCGCCGCCGCGCCTGCGCCGCCCAGGATCGTCCAGGTGACGGCCTTCTTGATCGTCTCCTCGCTGACCGGCACCCGCGCCAGCAAACGCTGCGCCAGCGTGACGCGCTTCACCGGCTGGCGGCGGCGCGGCACGGGGCGGCGGGGTGGCGGCCCGCGCTTGATCGTGCGGCTCATCCCGCCTGATCCTTGTACCAGGCCAGCGCCTCGTCGACGATCGCCTGGACCAGCGTGTCGTAATCCATGCCGACATGGCGCCCCTGTTCGGGCACCAGGCTGAGTGGGGTCATGCCCGGTTGGGTATTCACCTCCAACAGGAACAGCCCGTCGACGCCGCGCTCATCGTCCCAGCGGAAGTCGGAACGCGACGCCCCGCGACAACCCAAAATACGATGCGCCTCCAGCGCCAGCGATTTGCACGCCTCGGCGATCTCGTCGGGGATCTGCGCGGGGCAAACATGCTCGGTCAGGCCGTCGGTGTATTTGGCGTCGAAATCGTACCAGCCATTTTTGGGCTTGAGCTCGGTCACGCCCAGCGCGCGGTTGCCCAATACGGCGGTGGTCAGTTCGCGACCGCGAATATAGGGTTCGGCGAGCAGTTCCTCGAACTCGGCCCAGGGGCCGCTCGCGTCACGGGCGATCGGGTTCCCGTGATTGCTGGTGTCGGTGACGATCGCCACGCCGACCGACGAGCCTTCATTGACCGGCTTCAGCACATAGGGGCGCGGCAGCGGATCGGCGGCGAACAGTTCCTCGGACTTGACGATACGACCACCGGGCATGGGGATGCCATGGGGTACGAGTGCCTGCTTGGTCAGCACTTTGTCGATCGCAATGACCGAGGTGGCAAGACCCGAATGGGTGTACGGAATGCCCATCAGGTCGAGCATCCCCTGCACCGTGCCGTCCTCGCCGGGCGAGCCGTGCAGCGCGTTGAAAACCAGGTCGGGCTTGGCCTCGACCAGCTTGGCCGCCAGATCGCGGTCCATGTCGATCCGGGTGACGCGGTGGCCGTTCCGCTCCAGCGCATCGGCGACGCCGGCGCCGGACATCAGCGACACCGGCCGCTCCGCCGACCAGCCACCCATCAGAACCGCGATATGCAGATTGTCGGTCACTTCGCGATTCCCACTCGTTGAATTTCCCATTCGAGCGTCACGCCCGACTGCGCCTTCACCCTGGCGCGGACGTCCTCGCCCAGCGCCTCGATCTCCGCCGCGCTGGCATTGCCGAGGTTCAGGAGGAAGTTGCAGTGCTTCTCCGATACCTGCGCATCGCCCCGCGTCAGCCCGCGACAGCCCGCCGCATCGACCAGCGCCCAGGCCTTGTGCCCTTCCGGATTCTTGAAGGTCGAGCCACCGGTCTTGGAGCGCAGCGGCTGCGACGCCTCGCGCGCGGCGGCGATGCGGTCCATCTCGGCCTGGATGTCGGCGGGTTCGGCGGCGTGACCCCGGAAGGTCGCCTCGACCACCACCGTCCCGTCGGTCAGGTTGGAGTGGCGATAGGTGTAGTCCAGGTCCGCAACGCCCAGCGTCTCGACCGTGCCGTCACGGCGAACGACCGTGGCAGAGACCAGCACATCGGCCACCTCGCGACCATAGGCCCCGCCGTTCATCCGCACGAAGCCGCCAACCGTGCCGGGAATCGAGCGCAGAAACTCCAGCCCGCCAATCCCTGCGTCACGGGCATTGGAGGATACGAGAATGCCCGAGGTGCCGCCCCCGCAGGTTATGAGGTGCCCCTCCCCAGCCCGCGCGTAGCTGAACGGCTTGCCCAGACGGATCACCACGCCCGGCACGCCGCCGTCACGCACGATCAGGTTGGAGCCGAGGCCCAGCGCCATCACCGGCACTTCGGCTCCAAGGCCGCGCAGGAACGCCGACAGATCGTCAACATCCCTCGGCTCCAGCAGATATTCGGCCGGTCCGCCCGCCTTGAACCACACGAGCGGCGCCAGCGGCGCGTCCGGGGTCAGTCGGCCAGCGGTGTCGGGCAGGTTCATCGGCGCGCCTCGATCGCCGCCGCCAGACCCGCCGCCCATTTGGTGATGTCGCCAGCCCCCAGGCAGACGATCATGTCGTCCGCGCGGATCGAGCCCGCCAGCTCCTCGGCCAGCGCATCGGCATCGGCGACCGTCGCGGTCGAGCGATGCCCGCGTCGCTTTAGCCCCTCGACCAGCGCGTCGGCATCGACGCCCTCGATCGGCGGCTCGCCCGCCGCATAGACCGGCGTCACCAGCACGCGGTCGGCGTCGTTGAAGGCCGTCTGGAACTCCTCCATCAAATTGCCGAGTCGGGTGAAGCGGTGCGGCTGCACCACCGCGACCACGCGGCCGCGCGCGCCTTCGCGGGCGGCGGCGAGAACCGCGCGGATCTCGACCGGGTGATGGCCGTAATCGTCGATCACGGTCGCGACGCCGCCGTCCACCGCGATCTCGCCGACCTTGGTGAAGCGCCGCTTGACCCCGCCGAACTGGCCGAAGCCCTGTTGGATGGTCGCATCGTCGATGCCCAGTTCCAGCGCGACGCCGATCGCGGCCAGCGCGTTCTGAACATTGTGGCGGCCCGGCATGGGCAGCTCGATCCCCTCGATCGAACGCGCCGTGCCGTCGCGGTGGCGGATGATCGCTTCGAATCGGTTGCCGCCGGGAATCGGCGTGACGTTGACGCCGCGCACATCGGCCTGCGCCGAGAAGCCGTAGGTCACGACACGCCGGTCGCGGACTCGCGGCAGGATGTTCTGCACTTCCGGATGGTCGAGGCAGAGCAAAGCCGCGCCGTAAAAGGGCACATTCTCGACGAACTCGACGAACGCGTCCTTCACCCGATCGAACGAGCCGTAATGATCCAGATGCTCGGGATCGATATTGGTGACGACCGCGATCGTGCCGTCGAGCCGCAGGAAGCTTCCGTCGCTCTCGTCCGCCTCCACCACCATCCAGTCGCTCGCACCGAGACGCGCGTTCGAGCCATAGCTGTTGATGATGCCGCCGTTGATAACGGTCGGGTCGACACCCCCGGCATCGAGCAGCGCCGCGACCATCGAGGTCGTCGTCGTCTTGCCATGCGTGCCTGCCACCGCGACGGTGGACTTCAGCCGCATCAACTCAGCCAGCATCTCGGCGCGGCGCACCACCGGAATGCGGCGTTCGAGCGCGGCTTCGACTTCGGGGTTGGACCGGGTGATCGCGGTCGAGGTCACGACCACCGCCGCATCGCCCAGATTATCGGCGGCATGGCCGATGGCGACCTGAATGCCCTTGTCGCGCAGGCCCTGCACCACATAGCCCTCGGCCACGTCGGAGCCCTGCACCCGGTAGCCGAGATTCTTCATCACCTCGGCGATGCCCGACATGCCGATGCCGCCGATGCCGACGAAATGGATCGTGCCGATATCCGTGGCGACGCCCTTCATGCGCCCGCTCCCGCCAAATTTTGTGTCCCTTGCGATTTGCCCACCGGCAAGACCATGCGCGGCGCGTCCAGGCTTTCGACCAGATCGGCGAGGTCGCTTGCCGCTTCGGGCCGTCCACAGCCTCGTGCGCGCCCTGCCGCATTCTCCAGCGCCGCCGGATCCAGACCCAGCTTCTGCATCTGCTTGGCCAGCTCGACCGGCGTGAAATCCTTCTGCGCGATGGTCCGTGCGCCGCCCGCCTTGGTCATCTCGCGCGCGTTCACCGTCTGGTGATCGTCGGTTGCGGATGGCAGCGGCACCAGGATCGCAGGCCGCCCCGCCACGGTCAGTTCGGCGAGCGTCGAGGCACCGGCCCGCGCGATCACCAGATGCGCCCAGGCGAGCTGTTCGGGCAGGTCGGGCAGATAGGTGGCGAGTTCGGCCGGAATTTCATGCTCGGCGTACTTCGCACGCACAGCGTCGATATCCTCGATCCGCGCCTGATGCGTTACCTGCAACCGCCGCCGGAAGGTGACGGGCAGCATGGCGAGGCCATCGGGCACGACCTGCGACAAGACGCTCGCCCCCTGGCTGCCGCCGGTCACGAGCACACGGAAGATACCGTCCTCCTCCAGCAGCGGATAGGGCCGGGACCGCAGCGCCAGCACCTGGTCGCGCACCGGATTGCCGATCAGCCGCGTCTTGCCCGCGTACTTGGCGCTGAGCCGCTGCGTATCCTCATAGGACAAGGCGATTGCATCGACCTTGCCCGCGACCAGCCGGTTGACCCGGCCCAGCACGGCATTCTGCTCATGGATCGCCGTCGGGATGCCCTCCGCAAACGCCGCCAGCAGCGCGGGCATCGCCGGATAGCCGCCGAAGCCGATCACCGCCGCCGGGCGGAAGGTCTTGTACAGTTCGCGTGCCATCGCCCGGCCGCGCCACATTTCGCGCAGCGCCCTGGCCCAGCCGACCGGCCCGCCCGAAAAGCGCCCGGCGGGCAGGACATGGGTCTGGATATCCTCGAACAACCCTGGAAAGCGCACGCCGCGCGCATCGGACACCAGCGCGACACGGTGCCCGCGCCGGGTCAGCTCGGCCGCAAGGGCGGCGGCGGGAACCATATGGCCGCCGGTTCCCCCGGCGGCGAGGACGAAGTGACGGCTCATTGCCCGCTCCACCTGACTATATAGGGGCTGCGCGTCAGGAACGGATTGCGCCGGGTGAACGCCAGCAACAACCCCATCCCGATCGACAGCGCGATCATCGACGAGCCGCCATAGCTGATGAACGGCAGGGTCATGCCCTTGGACGGGGCAAGCCCCGTATTCACCGCCATCGAGATCAGCGCCTGCGCGCCGAACTGCACCGCCAGCCCGGAGGCGGCGTAGAGCTTGAACTCGTCCTGTTCGTCAAGCAGCTTCACGAACACGCGCACCACGATCGCCAGGAAGACGAGCGCGATGATCGAGCAGGCGATCAGGCCGAACTCCTCGCCGATCACCGAGAAGATATAGTCGGTATGCGCCTCGGGCAGGCCAAACTTGGCGGTGCCGCCACCCGGCCCAGTGCCGGTCCAGCCGCCCGCAGTCAGCGTATTGTGCGCAGCGTTCACCTGGAAATGGTCGGCCGCTCCCTCGCCATCGACATCGGGGAACAGGAATGCGTTGATGCGGTTGCGCGCCACGCTGTAGAACATATAGGCCGCCGTCAGCCCGACCGGCACCATAGCCGCCAGGCCCAGCATGATCCGCATCGGCGTTCCCGAAATCATCAGCAACGCGGCCCAGATGACGCAAAATACGATCGTCTGACCAAAATCCGGCTGCATCATCAGCAGTCCCGCAACCAGCCCGGTCAGCCCCAGGGTGAGCAGCGTGGCGGGCAGATCGCGCTCCTTGGCCTTCAGCGACAACAGCCAGGCGGTCGTCACCACGAACATGGGCTTCAGAAACTCGGACGGCTGAAACTGCGCGATGCCAAAGCCGATCCAGCGCCGCGCACCGTTGATCTCCACCCCGATAAAGGGCGTGACGGCCAGGATCGCAATCAACACCCCCGTCCCCAGTACCGCCATGCGCCGCGCGGTGACGACCGGCAGCATCGACACGACGAACAAAACGGGCAGCGAGACGCCGACCCACATCACCTGTCGCCAGAAATAGTAGAGCGGCGTGAATTTCCGGTGCTCACCCGAATAACGCATCGCCGTCGCGGGGCTGGCGGCGGCGACTGCAATCAGGCCGATCGCGATCAGGAACAGGGTCAGCAGCAGCAGCACCCGGTCGATGTCCCAGAACCAGGTGCCCAGCGGCGAACGGTCGCCTCGGCCACCACGGCCCTTCATCGATCCGATCAGGCCCGGACGTGGAGTCTTGGGCGCGCGCTCACTCATGCCAATGCCTCCACGGCGGCGCGGAAAGCGTCGCCGCGTGCTTCGTAATCGCGAAACTGGTCAAAGCTGGCACAGGCTGGCGACAGCAGCACGGTATCGCCGGGCTGCGCCGCTGCCGCCGCATGGGCGACCGCCGCCTCCAGCGTGCCCGATTGCTCGACGACAGGAACCTTGTCTTTCAACAGATCGAAAAAGAGCGGGGCCGCCTCGCCTATCGTATAGGCGGCGGCGACATGATCGAGATGCGGAGAACAGGCGTCGAGATCGTCGCCCTTGCGCTTGCCGCCGACGATCCAGTGGACGCGGGGGAAGGCCGCCAGCGCTGGCGCGGTCGATTCGGGGTTGGTCGCCTTGGAATCGTTGACAAAGGCGACGCCGTTGCGCGTTGCGACATGCTGCATCCGGTGCGGCAGGCTGGCATAGGTGCGCAGTCCCATTCGGATAGTATCCAGATCGAGACCCAGAATATCGCACACTTCGACGGCGGCGCGGGCGTTGTGCCGGTTATGTGGCCCCTGCAAGGCGGGCCATTCGCGCTGTTCGCGATCGTCAATGGCCTTGAAATCAAAAGCATCCTCAATAAAGCTCGCGACTAGGTCCTTTGAGCCGCGCAAAGCATCATGATCGGCCGCCGAGACGACGTCGACCACCGCGTTATGCCCGGCCGACTGCATCGAAAATAGCCGCGCCTTGGACGCTGCATAATCCTCGAACCCGTCATAACGGTCGAGATGATCGGGCGTGATGTTGAGCAGGACCGCGACGTCACAATCCAGGCTCTGCGTCAGGTCGATCTGATAGCTGGACAGTTCCAGCACATAGACCCCGCCCGCGGGCAGAGGCTCCTGCCCCAGGATCGGCAGGCCGATATTGCCGCCCATCAGGGTCGGCACGCCCGCCGTCTTCAGGATGTGATGGACCAGTGCCGTCGTGGTCGACTTGCCGTTGGTGCCGGTGATGCCGACGACCTTGTTCGGCGGCAGGTCGCGCCGCGCCTGGGCGAAGAGTTCGATGTCGCCGATCACCGGCACGCCCGCCGCCCGCGCGGCGGCGGCCAGCGGATGGGTGTTGAGCGGCACCCCCGGCGACACGACCAGCGCGTCAAAGCCCGTTAGGTCCTCGGTATCGAGGTCAACCAATCTCAGCCCCTCCCCTTCAGGAGCATCGGGTAAACCGCGCCCCGCGCGGTTTAGATCAGGCTGGGAGCCTGATCGACCCGATGCTGGGTTGGGGTGGGGCGCGTCCTCAGGCTGTGCAGTTTGCGGTGAGGCCCCACCCCCGGCCCCTCCCCTGAAGGGGAGGGGAGACAAGGCAGCACGCTTGGCGGGATCGCTGTCCCAGGCCACCACACTCGCGCCGCCCGCCAGCAACGCCGAAACGGTCGCGGCGCCGGAGCGTGCAAGCCCCAGCACCGCGTACCGTTTCCCCGCCCAGTCGCTGGCGACGATCATCGCAGCTTCAACGTCGACAGGCCCGCCAGCGCCAGGACGAAGGCGATGATCCAGAAGCGGATCACCACCGTCGGCTCCGACCAGCCGAGCTGTTCGAAATGATGGTGGATCGGGGCCATGCGGAACACCCGCTTGCCGGTCCGCTTGTAGAAGAAGACCTGGATGATGACCGACATCGCCTCGACCACGAACAGGCCGCCGATGATGCCCAGCACAATCTCGTGATGCGCGACCACCGCGATGGTGCCGAGCGCGCCGCCCAGCGCCAGGCTGCCGGTGTCGCCCATGAACACCGCCGCCGGGGGCGCATTGAACCACAGGAACGCAAGGCCCGCCCCCACCACAGCGCCGCAGAAGATCGCCAGCTCGCCCGCTCCCGGCACATGCGGGATACCGAGATAATCGGCGAACTTCACGTTACCCGCCAGATAGACGATGACCATGAAGGCCACGCTGGCGATGATGACCGGCATGGTCGCCAGCCCGTCCAGTCCGTCGGTCAGGTTCACCGCATTGCCGAACGCCACGATGGTGAAGGCGGCGAACAGCGGGTAGAAATAGCCGAGGTCCAGATACATGCGCGAGGTGAAGGGCAGGTACAGATGCGGCCCGTTCTGCCCCATGATGATCCACGCCGCGACGCCCGCGATCGCGAACTCCAGCAACAGCCGGGTCCGACCCGACACGCCCGCCGTCGAGGCCTTCCGCACCTTGTCATAATCGTCGAGGAAGCCGATCGCGCCGAAGCCAAGCGTCACGAACAGGCACGCCCAGACGAACGGGTTGAACACGTTCATCCAGATCAAGATGGACAGCACCATGCTGGTCAGGATCATCAGCCCGCCCATGGTGGGCGTACCGCGCTTGGCGAGGTGCGTCTGCGGACCGTCGGCGCGGATCGGTTGCCCCTTGCCCTGGCGGACGCGCAGCCAGCCGATGAATCGCGGCCCGATGATGAGGCCGATGAACAGCGCGGTCGCCACGGTCGCGCCGGTGCGGAACGACTGGTAACGGATGAGGTTCAGAAGCCCCGGAAACCCGAGATGCTCCGCGATCCAGTACAGCATCTAACTCACGCCCCGCCCGTTGCGGTGTCGCCCCGCAGAGCCGCCACGACACGCGACAGCCCCACTCCGTTCGACCCTTTGATCAGCACCACGTCATCCGGTGCGATGAACCCGGCCAGCGCCTCGTGCGCAGCCTTCGCGTCCGCCACATGGACGAAATCGACCCGCCCCTCAAGCGCGGCGGCCAGCGGTGCCATCGACTCGCCGACCAGCAGCGCCCGTTCGACGCGCGCCGCAACGATCGGCTCGGCCAGTCCCGCGTGATAGTCGGCGGAGTCCTCACCCAGCTCACGCATCTCGCCCAGCACCGCGACATGGCGGCCGGGTTCCTCGGCCAGCACAGCCAGCGTCGCGCGCATCGAGGCGGGGTTGGCGTTGTAACTTTCGTCGATGACCAGCGCGCCATTGGTCGCGCGAAACCGCGCGCCGCGCCCGGCGAGGCCACCCAGTTCGGCGAGCGCGAGCCCGGCCAAACCCAGATCGCCGCCCGCCGCATCGACGGCAGCCAGCACGGCCAGCGCATTGGACACCCAATGCCGTCCCGGCTGGGACAGGGTGAAATTCAGTTCCTTGTCGCCCAGCTTGGCGGTGACGAAGCTGCCGCCACGCGTGCCGCGCATCGCCTCTACCGCGCGAACGTCTGCGGCGGGATCGAAGCCGAAGGTCACGATCCGGTCGGCATAGGGCCTGGCGGCGGCGATCAGGCGGTCGCGGTGTGGGCTGTCATAGGGGATGATCGCCGTGCCACCGGGCTGCAGCCCCTGGAAAATCTCACCCTTGGCGTCGGCAATGGCGGATTCGTCGGAAAAGAATTCGGTATGGGCGGGCGCGATGGCGGTGATGATCGCGATATGCGGCCGCACCATCGCGGTCAGCGCGGAAAGCTCGCCCGCATGGTTCATCCCCATCTCGAACACGCCCGCCCGCATGTCGCGCGGCATCCGCGCAAGGCTCAAGGGCACGCCGGTATGGTTGTTATAGCTCTTGACCGAGCGATGCACGGCACCCCGCCAGCCGCGTTCGAGCGCGGCGTAGAGCGCTTCCTTGGCGCTCGTCTTGCCGACCGATCCGGTGACGCCGATGATCGTCGCACTGGTCCGCGCGCGGCTGGCACGGGCCAGATCCTGCAGTGCGCGAAAGCTGTCCTCGACGCGGACATGCGGATGATCGGTGGGGTTGCTGACCAGAGCGCCCGCCGCGCCTTGGCCGAACGCCTGATCCAGAAAGCGATGGCCATCAGTCGCCTCTCCCGACATCGCGACGAATAGGTCGCCAGAGCCGACCTCCCGGCTGTCGAAGGCGACGCCCGATACGGCGAAGTCGGCCGATGCCGTGCCGCCGGTCGCCGCCGCGATCTCCTGTGCGGTCCAGAGGGTCATTTGCGCTCCTCGGCCGTCTTGGCGCCATAATGCAGCGACAGCTTGGGACGCACGCGGGGCGCCGCCTCGGGCTGAGCACAGGCAGGGGGCGATGCCGGGGGCACCTTGGTTGCCGGGGCCTTGGCGGTCATACCGCGCACTCCCGAGCGACGGTGACATCGTCGAAAGGCAGGACAAGATCTCCGACGATCTGGCCCTGTTCGTGACCCTTGCCCGCGATCAGGACGATGTCCTGCTCGCCCGCTTCCATGATGGCGGCCGCGATCGCTTCGCGCCGGTCGCCGATTTCGATCGCGCCGGTCGCCCCCCGCATCACTTGGGCGCGGATCGCGGCGGGGTCCTCGGTCCGGGGATTGTCGTCGGTCACGATCACCCGGTCCGCGTGCATCGAGGCAACCTGCCCCATCACCTCGCGCTTGCCCGGATCGCGATCACCGCCCGCACCCAGCACGACGATCAGCCGCCCACCCGCATGAGGCTTTAGCGCGGCGATCGCCGCCTCGATCGCGTCGGGGGTATGGGCATAATCGACATAGATGGGCGCGCCGCTTCTCGCGATGGCGGCGCGTTCCAGTCGCCCGCGTACCGGCTGCAATCGGGCAAGGTTCGCGATGGTCGTGGCCATCGCGCCGCCGGTCGCCAGCACAAGGCCCGCCGCGACCAGTGCGTTGGCGGCCTGATAGGCGCCGATCAGCGGCAGTTGCACCTTATGCGCCTGGCCATGCTCATCCTCGATCACCAGCCCCTGCCCCAGCAGCGTCGGATGCCGCTCGACCAGCTTCAGCGTCGATCCGCGTTCGCCGACCGTGACCAGCTTGTTTCCGCGCGCCCGCGCCAGGTCGATCACCCGGCCGCTCTGGACGTCGTCCGCCCAGACGACAGCCGTGCCGCCCGGCGACAGGACTTCCGAGAAAAGGCGCATCTTTGCCGCAAGATAGGCGCCCATATCGCCATGATAGTCCAGGTGATCGCGGGACAAATTGGTGAAGGCGGCCGCCGACACCTCCAGCCCCTCGGTCCGATACTGGGTCAGGCCATGGCTGGATGCCTCGAACGCCAGATGGGTCACGCCCTCGCGCGCCAGCCCTGCGACGTTGGACAGGAAGGTCACGACATCGGGGGTGGTGAGGCCGGTATAGGTTCGTTCGTCGGCGGTGGTGACGCCCAGCGTCCCGATCGAGGCGGCGTGATGCCCCGCCATCCGCCAGAGCTGGCGCGTCATCTCGACGGTCGAGGTCTTTCCGTTGGTCCCCGTCACGGCGACCGCCGTAGCGGGGAAAGGCGCGAAGAACGCCGCCGCCAGCCGGGCAAAGGCCGCACGCGGCTCGTCCGAGGCGATGTGGACGGCACCCTCGACCCGGACGCCCGGCCGCGCCACGACGGCCACGGCGCCGCTGCGCACGGCATCCGCGATGAAATCCTCGCCATTGACCCGCGCACCCTGGAACGCGCCGAATATGGTGCCGGGCGCGACCTTGCGATGGTCGATCGCGAAACCGGAGACGAGGGCGTCACCGCCCTCGCCCTGAATGTCGCCGGTCAGTTGGTTCAGCTTCATGCCGCGCCCCTCATCGTCCGTCCACCGGCGGTGCCTTGGGATCCTGCCACAGGGTCGGCAGGATGTCCGACACGTCCACGTCCTTGTTGGCGTCGGGCACGACGCCCAGCATCGCGCCCACCCGCGTGATCGTCCGCCCGACCACGGGGGCGGCGTTCCAGGCTGCGGTCTTCCACCCGAACGTCTCCTTCGTACCCTTTGGCGAGTCGAGCATCGCCAGCACCACATAGCGAGGCGCATCCATCGGGAACGCCGCCGCAAAGGTAGCCACGTTGCGCGACCGATCATAGCCGCCCGCGACCGCCGCCTCGGCGGTGCCTGTCTTGCCCCCGACGCGGTAGCCTGGCGCATCGCCCTTGCGGCCCGTGCCGCGCATGACGATCAGACGCAACATCTGCCGCATCCGCGCGCTGGTCGCTTCGCTCAGCACCCGCCGTCCCGTCGCACCATGGCCCGGCTGAACCTTCAGCAGCGTCGCGGGCCGCCAGATGCCGCCATTGACCAGCGCGGCATAGGCCGAGGCCAGATGCAGCGGCGTCACCGCGATGCCATGCCCATAGGCCGTCGTCATCGTCGTGGTCCGCGCCCAATAGGTCGGCAGCAGCGGGCGCCCCTTTTCGCGAAGCTCGATATCCGGCTTGGTGTCGAAGCCGAGCTTCTTGAACATGGCCTGCATCCGCTGCGGCCCGATCTCGTCGGCGATGCGCGCGGTGGCGATGTTGGACGAATAGATCAGCGTCTCGGCCATGTTCAGCCAGCGCTTGGGATCGCCCGCTTCGTCATGGATCGTATACCCGCCGACCTTGAGCGGGTGGGTCGCGTCGAAGCGCCGCTGCATCGAGGTAACGACGCCATTCTCCATCGCCACCGCCATCGTGATCGGCTTGAAGGTCGAACCCAGCTCGAACACGCTCTGCGTCGTGATGTTGCGCAACTCCTCGGTGCCCGCCATCCCGACCCGGTTGGGATTGAAGGTGGGCAGCGAGACCATGGCGATCACCTCGCCGGTATGCACGTCCAGGATGATGCCGCCGCCACCGCGCGCGGAGAAGGTGTTCATCGCCCGGCCAAGTTCGCTTTCCAACGCGGCCTGGGCACGGGTGTCGATCGACAGCGCCACGGGCTTGCCCGCCTGCGCCGGATCGAGCAGCCGTTCATCGAGCACGCGCTCCATGCCGCTCATCCCATGTCCGTCGGTCGACAGGAAGCCTAGCGCATGGGCGGCGAGCGAGGATTGCGGATACAGGCGCTGCGTCTCGCGATCGAAGACCAGACCGGGCTCGCCGATGGCATTCACCTGCTCGACCAGCGCGGGGCTGGCGCGGCGTTGCAGATAGACGAAATTCGCCTTGCGGGTCAGCTGGTTGTAGAACCAGGCCTGATCGCCGCGATCGGGCATCAGCGCGGCGAGGCGCGCGGCGATCTCCATCGGGTCGCCGATCAGTTTCTTCGGGTGGACCGCGATCGTCCAGCTGTCGATCGTGCGCGCAAGCGGCGCGCCGTTGCGGTCGACGATATCGCCGCGCGCCGCCAGCGTCGCCGTCCGCGCCGCCGCATCGGCGGGTCCGGCGAACAGCGCCAGCAGCATCAGCCGCCCGATCACGACGAGGACCGCCGCGCCGAACAGCATCATCAGCATCATCAGCCGCATATGCGTCGTCGCGACCAGCGCGTGGCGCTGGCCGGCGGTACGCTGCGTTCCGGCGGGACGCGCGACCAGAACGCTCAACGCCGCCGCCGCGATTCGGTCTTGGCGCCCTTCAGAATGTCACCCAGCGTCGTGTCGGACAGCAGCTGGCGGTCGAGCATCGCCACCGCCTCGGGCCGGACCTTCGCCACGGCGGCGGCGGTGCGAACGGTCGCCAGAGGGGCAGGCTTGGCCTTCCTAGGCGTCACGACATGCTCCGACACGGCCTGGACGATCTGGGGCTTGGGCAGATCGACCTTGGCGAGGCGGACGACGGGGGCGGGCGCGTTGGGCTTGGGCGAAGCGGCAGGCGTGGCGGCTTCCGGCTGGACGATAACCGGCGCGGGCTGCGAGGGGACGAGCAGCGCGGCGGTCTGGATCGCGCCTTCGGTTGGACCATGGGTCACGTCGAGCGAGGCAAGCTGCGTTTCGTCCCCGACGAACTGGCCCGCCACCGGCGCGGTCAGCGCCAGTGTGTCGCCATTCCACTTTTCCAGCTGGACCAGATTGGCGCGGGTGTCGAACTCGGTCTCCAGCGCGCGGATGTCCCGCTGCGCAGCGGCGATGCGGCCGTTGACGTCGTCGAGCTTCTTGCGCTCCGCCGCCACCTGCAACGAGACGAGGTAGAATCCCAGGACCACTGCGACGCAGCTCCCGAACCATCCTATCCCCTTCAACCGATACGCCGCCGTCATATGCGCAACTCCTGACTCAACTCGCCCATCGGCGCCCCGCCCTGCCCCGCCGACCAGGCGGGGGATTCCGTCCGCGTCGCAAAACGCAGCGTCGCCGAACGCGCGCGCGGATTGCGAGCCAACTCCGCATCACCCGCGCGCACCGCCTTGCCGACATGGGCAAAGCTGGGTGCGCGCGCCGCCGCCTGTTCGGGCAGATGACGCGAGCCGCCCGGCATCTGCCCGGCGCGCTCGCGGAAGAAGCGCTTGACCATGCGATCTTCCAGACTGTGGAACGTGACCACCGCCAGGCGACCACCCGGCTTCAACGCGCGCTCGGCCGCCGCCAGTCCTTCGGCCAGCTCGTCGAGTTCGCGGTTCACATGGATGCGGATCGCCTGAAAGGTTCGGGTCGCCGGGTCCTTCTTGTCGTGCGGACGATAGCCGAGCGCCCGGCGGACCACGGCGGCGAGTTCCCCGGTGCGGGTCAGCGGGCGGGCGGCGACGATCGCCTGCGCGACGCGGCGTGAACGCGGCTCCTCACCATAATGATAAAGGACGTCGGCAATCGCCGCTTCGTCGGCCGTGTTCAGGAAATCGGCCGCAGACTGGCCCGCCTGCGCCATGCGCATGTCGAGCGGACCGTCACCCTGAAACGAGAAACCCCGCTCGGCCTGATCGAGCTGCATCGAGGAGACGCCGATATCCAGCACCACGCCATCAACGCGGACATCAAGCGCCTGATCCAGACCGGAAAATTCGCGGTGGATCAGGGTCAGCCCGGGCTCGGCCGAGACCAGCGCCTGGCCATTGGCGATCGCATCGGGATCGCGGTCGAAGGCGATGACCTTCGCGCCCCGGCCCAGCATCGCGCGGGCATAACCACCCGCGCCGAACGTGCCGTCGACATGCGTCTCGCCAGGGGCAATGGCGAGCGCGTCGAGCACTTCGTCGAGCAGGACGGGGATATGGGGGGCGTCGGACATCCCGCTCACAACGCGATCCCCTTTTCCTGGCAATGGAAACGCGCGGCCGAAATCATCTTGGCCGGCAGCCCCGGCGTGTCGACCAGCGTCTTGGGATCCCAGATTTCGATATAGTCGAACGTACCCCAGAAAAAGGCATGACCGGTGATCCCGGCATGAAAGCGGGGAAAGCCCGGCATGATGAAACGGCCCGATCCGTCAAAGGGCACCGCCTCACCATTCGCCAGGTCGCGCTTGATGTTATAGTCGATCCGGCCATCTGGCCCGCGCGACATCTCCGTCCGCGCGTCCAGTTCCTTTTTCAGCACGGCAACATAACCCGGATCATAGGCGATCAGACAACGCTCGGTTTCATGGACCGCGATGATGATGGTCCCGCCATCCTTTCCGTCGGGGCGTGGCGCGTTCTGTGCCAGCGTGGAGCGGAGTGCATTGGGGATGGCAACGCGACCCTTGTCGTCGACAAGGCCAATGCCACTTCCCTGATACAAACCCCTTTCAGACACGCCAACCTCGCACATGGCGCGCACGACCTCACCGCTTCGAAACACGGCCATCGCCGCATTCCGACCATTTCTGGATCACAGTGAGCCTGCCCCTCTGTTGGAATACGGTTTACCTATAGCATAACCGGGAGGCAACGGGATTTTTGGGGAGAAGCGGGGAAATCCCGCCTGAAACCGGCATTTTGCGACGAACGGCCAGCCTGCACGCGGGACCGTGCGCACAGCGGGATCACCCGAAATGGTGGATTTCTGCGGACGGGGGGCAGATTCCCCGAATTTCCCCGGCCAATTCTCGCGTAAAGCGCTTGCGAGGCAATTAACATTTATTAAGCAAAAAGGCCGAAACGGACGGTTCGCGCGGTAACGCTTGGAGGGGGAGCACCCGTCGACAGACGGGTCAGACGCGCGCGATCAGCGCGCCGCTTCGGCGGAGGCCTGACTGTTGACCGGGGCAGGCGCGACACCCAGTTCGGCCAGCGGCTCGCTGCTTGCCGGGGTGGCTGCATTGGCCATAGCCATGCCGGCGACCATGTTCGACTGCGCCGCACCCGCGGCGACGACCGGCGGCTCGTCACGGTTAAGCGAGCCCAGGATCGTACTGGCGATCGCGATCAGCAGGATGACGGCGGCCAGGCCGATCATGCCGACTTTCACGCGCTGCATGATATGATGATGGTCGGGTGACTTCATGGAACCGAACGATACTACTCCGCGCGCCGCATCCTGTCGACCTCCGCCGCGCAGGGTCAGCGGCTACAGCCCCTTTTCGGCCCGCCACGCCGGGTTGTGGAGCGTGGAAAGATAGCGGAATCCCGTATCGCACAAAATGGTTACGATCCGCTTATCCGGCCCCATAGCACGCGCCAGTGCCACCGCACCCGCCACGTTGATCCCCGAGGACAGACCGAGGCACAGCCCCTCTTCGCTGAGCAACCGCTGCACCCAATACCATCCCTCGGCATCCGAAATTCGGAATTGGGTATCGATCGGCGCGCCTTCCAGATTGGCGGTGATCCGCCCCTGCCCGATCCCTTCGGCGACCGAAGAACCTTCGGACTTCAGTTCGCCATGCGCATAATAGTCATAGAGCGCCGCACCATGCGGATCGCTGAGCGCGATCGTCACCGATTCGTCATGCGCCTTCAGTCCCAGGCCGACGCCCGCGAGCGTGCCGCCGGTTCCCGCCGCACAGGTAAAGCCATGGATGCGCCCGCCCATCTGGTGCCAGATTTCCTCGGCCGTCCCGACGATATGCGCGCGGCGATTGGCGATATTGTCGAACTGATTGGCCCAGATCGCATTGTCCGTCTCCTCGGCGATCCGACGCGAGGTGTGAACGAAATGGCACGGGCTGGAATAGGGCGCGGCGGGGACCAGCACCAGTTCGGCCCCAAGCGCGCGCAGCGTATCCATCTTCTCGCGGCTCTGCGTCTCGGGCATCACGATGATCGTGCGATAGCCTTTGGCATTGGCGACCAGCGCCAGGCCGATGCCGGTATTGCCCGCCGTCCCCTCGACGATCGTGCCGCCGGGGCGGAGCAGCCCACGGGCCTCCGCATCCTCGACGATGAACAACGCGGCGCGATCTTTCACGCTGGCGCCCGGATTGGCGAATTCGCATTTGCCGAAGATATCGCATCCCGTCGCCTCGCTCGGCCCCTTCAGGCGGACGAGCGGGGTATTGCCTATCAGGGCCAGCGTGTCGGAGGTCACATCCATGCCGCCTAGATGGCTCCTGCCCCGCCATCGGGCAAGCAAAGCCTTGCTTGGGTGGTGACAAGAAGGATCGCGCCGGGGCCAAGGGGCGAAATGTTCGAGATTCGGGCGCCGGATGCACAGGTGATGCTTGACGCCGGGTTGCTGCATTTGCGAAGCACCGGCCCGCTATGAAAAGCCTCCTCCCCGTTTTCGTCGCCGCACCGCTGCTCGCCCTGGCAGCGTGCAATTCCAAGCCCAGCCAGCCCGAGGTCGTGGACACCAATCCCGACCCCATGGCCAACATCCTCGCCAACCGCGCGCCGGTCGAATTGCCGCCCGCGATCAAGGCGGACAAGAGCTTCCGCTGCAAGGACAACAGCCTCGTCTTCGTCACCTTCTTCCAGGGCGACAAGCAGGCCAATGTCCGTCTGAAGGAAGGCGAAACCCCGGTCGTGCTGAAGGCCCCGGCCGCCGGTGAACCGCTGACCGCCGAGGGCGGCTGGAAGATGACGGGCGACGAAAAGGCGGTCACGCTGACCACCCCGAAAAAGGCCGCGCAGGTCTGCCACATCTGATCGCGCGCAATTCATCCTTGGCGTCGCTTGATCGACGATAAGGACTTGATCGCAGACCGGCCGGCGGGGATATCTCCGTCGGCCTTTTCTTTGGGCTCTATGGGGAGGTCGAACGGACAAGCCGTGGCTGCGATCGCGATCTACAGCCTGAAGGGGGGCGTCGGAAAGACCAGCATGGCGGTCAATCTGACCTGGTGCGCCGCCAGCCTGTGCGCGCGCCGGACCCTGTTATGGGATCTTGACCCCCAGGCCGCCTCGACCTGGCTGCTGGGCGGCACGGCGCATGGCGAACGGGCGCAGGCCGTGTTTTCCCGCGACATTCCCGTCGACCGGCTGATCCGACAGACGAACATCCCCCGCTTGTCGCTGATCGGCGCCGACGACTCGCTGCGCGGCCTGGACCTGCTGTTCCACATGATCCAGAAGAAGAAGCGCCTCGGCCGGCTGATCGACGGGCTGGACGGTTACGACAGCGTGATCCTGGACTGCCCGCCCGGCCTGACCGAGACGGCGGAGCAGATACTGCGCGCGGTCGACCTGATCGTGGTGCCGGTCGTTCCCTCTGCGCTCGCCACCCGGGCGCTGGAGGTCGTGGATGGCCATGTCCGGGGCCGCGTGCCCCTGTTGCCCGTCCATGTCATGGTCGACCGCCGCCGCAGCCTTCATGCCGAGGCGCTGACCGCCCATCCCGACTGGCCGATCATCCCGATGGCCAGCCTGGTCGAGGCGATGGGGCAGCACCGCGCGCCCGTCGGTGCCTTTGCCCCTCGCAGCACCGCCGCCCGGGCTTACGCCGATCTGTGGCGGGTCATCGAACGAAGGCTGGCGGGAGGATGAGTCTCCGCGACGAACCCGGCCGTGTCGAACGGCTGACCCCGCATCTGGTGCTGGGGGCCTATGCCGTCGGCGTCTTCCCCATGGCGGACACGCGGGAGACCGACCATGTCTATTGGGTGGAGCCGCGCAAGCGCGCCGTCCTGCCCCTCGACGGGTTTCACCTGTCGCGTTCGCTGCGCAAGACGGTGGCCAAGGACCGGTTCCGCGTGACCGCCGACACCGCCTTCGAATCGATCATTCGGCTTTGCGCTGAAAGCGTGCCCGACCGGCCCGAGACCTGGATCAACTACGCCATCGAACGGGTGTTCATCGACCTGTTCGATATGGGCTTTGCCCATTCGATCGAATGCTGGGACGGCGACGAGTTGGTTGGAGGGCTCTATGGCCTGGCATTGGGCCGCGCCTTTTTCGGCGAGTCGATGGTCAGTCGCCGGACCGATGCGTCCAAGGTCGCGCTCGTCTGGCTGGTCGCCCGGCTTCGCGCCGGGGGCTACAGCCTGCTCGACTGCCAGTTTCAGACCGCCCATCTGTCGACCATGGGCGCGATCGAGATCGGACGTGAGGATTATGTCGCGCTGCTGTCCGACGCATTGGCGGGCGTGGTCGCGCCGGGAGCATCCGCAGCCGGGGTATCGGCCCCCGGCGACTTTGCCGCGCTCGATCGCTTCGGTGCGGCGCCGGGCAGCGAGGCCGGGACCGTGTCGGGCCCCGTCTCGGGCCAGGACATCGTGCAACTTTTGGCCCAGACGTCATAGACCGGGTGGAGCACGACATTCAGCGCAGGCCGCTCCTTGTAGAGCCAGCCTGAGAACACGCGCTGCCACCGCTGATTCGCACCGCGCACGTCGAGCTGGACGAAAGCGCCGGTGAGCGGCTCCGGCTCCCAGGACGCCGTCTTTTCACAAGCGCGAAGCCGCACCACGACATCGCCGACGCGCACCGCCTGACCGGGTTTCAGGGTCAGGTCACGCGACACGCCGTTGCGCTTGTTGAGCAGGCCGATCACCGCGACCCTCTCGGCCATCGGGGTTCCGCCGGTGGGGAGCGTCGCTTGCGCTCCGTCGACCGATTCGATTCCCGACGCGGCGCCGGGGCTATCGGGCAGGATCTGGCTGACCGCCGATTCGGTGGAATCGCCGCCGCCATGATCGGTCAGCGCCTGATAGCCGAACCAGCCGCCGACCCCCAGCAAGGCGACCAACGCACCGCTGGCGAGCCAGCGCGACGTCTTCACCCCTCAGGCGTCCAGGCTTCGTAATCCCCGGTCGCCGCCTGACGCTGCCCACCCTTTTCGAGCGCGCCCGACGGACGATAGGCCATAGCGGTGCCGGTCATGTTCGGCATAGCGGGCTTCTGCCACGCGCGACGCGGCGGCAGCGAACGGTCAGGCACGTCATCGATCTGATGATGCAGCCAGCTGAACCATTCCACCGGAACCCGGCTGGCATCATTGGCGCCCTTGTAGATCACCCAGCGGCGCGGCCGACCGGCGGTATCGCTGCCGCCTTCATAATAGACGTTGCCATGCGCGTCCTCGCCAACCTGCGCCTTGCCGCGCAGACCGAACCA
The DNA here is from genome assembly GCF_014197135.1 of Sphingomonas zeae. Taxonomy (GTDB): domain Bacteria; phylum Pseudomonadota; class Alphaproteobacteria; order Sphingomonadales; family Sphingomonadaceae; genus Sphingomonas; species Sphingomonas zeae. The sequence continues at coordinate 233,712 of NZ_JACIFA010000002.1, read as the reverse complement.
GGTGCCGATGGTGGCGCCGTTCCACCAGGTGAAGGGATTGAGGTTGATGCCCATGACGGGCCGTGTAGCCCGGCTCTCGCCGCCCTTCAACCGCGTTCGTGTGATTGGGCGTCCCGATAATCCTCCCCGGCACGGGGAGGTGGCAGGGCGCAGCCCTGACGGAGGGGGGCTTCTTCACAGAACACGCCTTGCGGCACGCCCTTCTGAAGCCCCTCCTCCCGACAGGGGGGAGGGGTTTGGGGTGGGGGCAGGGCCGCGAGCGATGGTCTCGGTGAGACACCTTGCCCTCCCCCAGCCCCTCCCGCCTGCGGGAGGGGAGATGCTTGGGGCGACGCGAGATACTATTAAGCCCCTTCTGCCCCCTTGCAGGAAAGAAACGCCTCAGCGGATCACCTCCGCCAGGAAACCGAATCGCCCTCCGCTATACCCAGTTCCGCCGAACGTCCCCCGACGAGCTCCAGCACGGCCGCGACCGGCTCGCCCGAGGGAATCTGCGCCTCGCTGAACGGCACGGTGTTTTCCGCGATCCGGGCGATCGTGCCGTCGGCGCGGATGAACAGGATGTCGAGTGGGGTCGGCGTATTCTTCATCCAGAAACTTGCCGCACGCGGACCGCCCCCCTCGGGGGGATAAGGCGCGAACAACATGCCGCCATCAGGTTTCAGGTCGGTGCGATACATCAGCCCCTGCGCCTGCTCGGCGCTGGTACGGGCGGCTTCGACGTTGAAGCGGTGCCGGCCCTGCGCGGTTGTGATGGTGACGGGCACCGTCGCGACCTTCTGCCCCGCCTGTTCGGAGGAAGAGTTTTCGCCCGAGCATCCCGCCAGCCCCGCGCCCGCCAAGGCCAGAGCCATTACCGCAACCCGCATCATTCGAGTCCTCTCGGCGTCACGACCACCGCCAGCGGGCCTTTCGGCCCCTCGACCACGCGCGCCGCCAGCGGCTGGCCGGGTTCGACATCCAGGATTCCGCCGCGACGCAGCGTCTCCATATGGACAAAGACGTCTGCCCCGTCACGGTCGCGCAGCAGAAAGCCATAGCCTTTCAGTCGGTTGAACCATTTTACCGCGACCTGTTCAGGCTCCCCCGCTTCCCCCACCAGCGTGACCGGATCGATCCGGTCGGGCGAGCGGGGGCGTTTGGGAACTTCGGGCAGCGCATGGGCGAGGTCGATCGTCAGCACCTCGCGCGCCTGATAGCCGCGCCCGCCACGCGCGCCCAGCAGCTCGACCCGCGCGCCCTCCGGCAGACTGCGCCGCCCATGCGGCTGCAACACGGTGAAGTGCACCAGCACATCTCCGTAGATCGGGTCATCCGCGACCACGAAGCCGAAACCCCGCGTCACGTCGAACCACTTCACGACCCCCGCCAGCCTTACGGCCGTTTCCGCCGCCCCGCCGTCGATGCCGCCCCCTTCACTTGGCGTTTCTTCCAGCATCATCGTACCCTTGTGCCCAAGTGCTAGCATCATTGTTCGCACTCGCAATGCACGGACGTGCGTTTTTGCTGGTCCGGAGTGGGACGATGGCGCGAAAATTAACCCACGCCGCCCATATTCTTGCGCTGGATCAAAAATCCTCGTCATCCGGCAGATCGCCCGGAGCTGCCGACACGATCCGCCGCGACAGGTCCATGGGGTGTCCCGCGCGCATCATCGCCGCGAACTGCTTCTCGCGCATCGCCCGATCCGCCTCACCATCGCCATAAGGCCCGATTCGCCGCCGCCGGGCAAAGGCGAGTGCGGCGTCGCGCGTCGCCTCCGCAACTTGCGGCGCGATCGCCTCATGATCCTCCGCGCCAACCCGCGCGGCGTGCAGCGCCTGGGCCACGCGTCTGGCCCCCATTCCGCGTCGGGCGAGCGACGCAGCCTTGGCCTCCGCATAGGCGCGGTCGTCGATATAGCCGAGTGCGACCATTCGCGCCGCCAGCCCCCGCGGGTCGGCGGCACCGTCGCTGGCCCAGCCGCGTTCGCGCAGCTTGCGGTTCAGATAATCGACCAGCTTGCCTTCGGTGGTGGCAAATCGCTCGACATAGCGTAGCGCAAGATTCTCCAGCGTTTTGGGATCAAGGGGTTTTGGCGGGCGACGATCGGCGGGCACGCCTTGTTTGTGCCACACTGACACCGGATTTAGAACGCGGGAAGCCGCCATTCTTGGCGGAAAAGAATCACTCGTCCCCGCGCGATCACTTTGCGGGGGCGCAAAAGCATAAGGAACGAAGGCAAGGCCATGACGATCGAGCACCATCAGGACGACGCGCGCGCCATCATCGCGACGCCGACCGAGGATGCGCTGCCGCGCCGCTTCGCCGACTTCGACACGCTTGGCGAAGCGCTGGACTATGCTGCCTCGGGCGCGCGCGGGCTGAACTTTCATGACGCACGCGGCACCCTGACCCGCCCCTATCCCTTCGCCGAACTGCGCGAGGATGCGCTGGCCTGCGCCCGCCGGCTGATCGCCAGCGGCGTGAAACCGGAGGAGCGGATCGCGCTGGTCGCCGAAACGGGGCCGGAATTCGCCGCCTTGTTCTTCGGCGTGGTCTATGCGGGCGCATGGCCGGTGCCGCTGCCGCTGCCGACCTCGTTCGGCGGACGTGACAGCTATATCGAGCAGTTGCGCGTCCAGCTCGCCAGCTGCGACCCCAAGATGCTGATCTTTCCGCCCGAGCTGGCCCAGATGGCGAGCGCTGCCGCCCAGGCCGCGGGCGTCGAGGGCATCGACTGGGACAGCTTCGCCACCCGCGAGGCGCCCGAGACGACGCTGCCGCAAGCGAGCCCGGACGCCATCGCCTATCTGCAATATTCCAGCGGTTCGACCCGCTTCCCGCATGGCGTGGCGATCACCCATCATGCGCTCCTGAACAATCTCGCCGCGCACAGCCATGGCATGAAGATCCAGGACAGCGACCGCTGCATCTCGTGGCTGCCCTGGTATCACGACATGGGTCTGGTCGGCTGCTTCCTGTCACCCATCGCCAACCAGGTCTCGACCGATTACCTCAAGACCGAGGATTTCGCGCGGCGTCCGCTCGCCTGGCTCGACATGATCAGCCGCAATCCCGGCACCTCGGTCAGCTATTCGCCGACCTTCGGCTATGACATTTGCGCGCGCCGCATCTCGTCGCAGACCAAGGCGTCGGATCGCTTCGACCTGTCCCGCTGGCGGCTGGCGGGCAATGGCGCCGACATGATCCGCCCCGATGTGATGCAGTCCTTCGTCGACGCCTTTGCCGATGCGGGTTTCCAGGCCACCGCCTTCCTGCCCTCCTATGGCTTGGCCGAGGCGACGCTGGCCGTGTCGATCATGCCGCCGGGCGAGGGTATCCGCGTCGAGCTGGTCGAGGAAACCCAGCTGTCGGGCGGCGCACGTGGTACCGACCGCCCGCAGCGCTTCCGCGCCATCGTCAATTGCGGCAAGCCCGCACGCGACATGGAAATCCAGATCCGCGAAGAGGACGGCACTCCCCTGCCCGATGGCGCGATCGGCAAGGTCTGGTGCAAGGGGCCATCGGTCATGGTCGGCTATTTCCGCGACCAGGAAGCAACCGACGCCTGTCTGGTCGACGGATGGCTCGACACCGGCGACATGGGCTATATGTCCAAGGGCTATATCTACATCGTCGGCCGCGCCAAGGACATGATCATCGTCAACGGCCGCAACCACTGGCCGCAGGACATCGAATGGGCGGTCGAGCAGCTCCCGGGGTTCAAGGCTGGCGACATCGCCGCCTTTGCGATCACCACGCCGGGCGGTGAGGAAACCCCCGCCGTGCTGGTCCAGTGCCGCAGCTCGGACGACGAGGAACGCGCCCGCCTGCGTGACGAAATCCGCGAGCGGGTGCGCGCGGTGACCGGCATGAACTGCGTGATCGAACTGATCCCGCCGCGCACCCTGCCCCGCACCAGCTCGGGCAAACTGAGCCGCGCCAAGGCCCGCAACCTGTATCTGGCGGGTGAGATCAAGCCGTACGACGTCGCGGCGTGATCTTACCGATCCGATTGAGATGAAAGGGGCTCGGTCGAAAGACCGAGCCTTTTTTCATGGAGTTACAAGTCCGCTCGCACACCCATAGGCGCTTGATACGTCTGCAATGCTGACGCATCCTGCCGCGACCCAAGGGGAGACGACCGGCATGAACTACGCTCGCGCAATGATGATGACCCTGGCCGTCATGACGGCCGCCGCCCCCGCCATCGCGCAATCGGGACAGACGGCAGAAAAACCCAAGGTCAAGAAGACGTGCCGATCGCTGACACCTACCGGCTCGTTCCTGCCAACCCGCGTCTGCAACACCGACGAAGAGTGGCGCAAGTTCGACGGCATCGGCCAACAGGGCGTCGGCGAGTTTCGCCGGGCGCTGAACATGACCAGCACGAACGAGCGCAACCAGCGCAACTGAACGATCGATCGGGGCGGCGTCTTCGGGGCCGCTCAGCCCTTCAACGGATCATGCCCCCAGTTCATCAGCGAATAGCGCCACGGCGAATGTTCGACATCCTTGTCCGGTCCGCCCTGCTTCCGATGCCGGTGCACATAGCCGACGACCTTCTTCATATGGGCATAGTCGTCGTCGGTCAGATCGGCCTTCTTCTTGCGCTTGATCTCCACGATACGGCGGCCCGATTCGTGCCCGACGCTCTCGACTGATCCGCCCTTCTTCTGGCCGACTTTCTGCGACTCGTCGGTATCCAGAAAAGTCTCCAGCTCCGCCGGGGCCATGTTCACGGCCTCCTTGAAATCGGCGTAAACCTGCTCGTGATCGTCGGCCATGCGCGGCTCCTTTCGGGGCGGTCAACGTCGCGCAGCGGCTTTGGGGTTCAGATCAGCATCGCTTCATAGCTTTGCGGGGGCAGCGGCATGGTCGCCCGCGCGATGCCGCCGACGATCAGTACCACCACCAGCACCACGCCCGTGGTCCGCACGATCCATCGATCGCCATGCCACGGCTTGGCCAGAATCAGCCCCAGCGCGCACGCGACGATCGGCCAGAGGTGATAGCGAACGTCCGACGCCACGCTGATGACCAGGAAGCTCGCTTCCAGTCCCAGCGCCGAACCGAACAGCGCGCCAGCCAGTCCATTGCCGCGCGTCACCGCCAGGCCTCCCGCGGCCAGCACCAGCCAGACGATCGGCCACATGATCGGCATATCGGCCCAGCGACCCGCCATTTTCTGCCAGGCCAGCGCGGTTCGGCCGGGTTGCCCCAGATGATAGTCGTTGGGCTCGCTGCCCTGCGGCGGCGCGGCATTGATCCAGCCCGGCGGCACCCACAGCCGCCAGGTCGAGTTCACATGCGCCAGCCGCTGCTCGGCATAGGCCAGCGGATGGTGCAGGATCGCAGGGGCGAGCCGGGCATAGATCTGTCCCGGCGGGGTCTTCTCGAACCGGTGGAGCCGGGTGCCGCAGCGGGCGGGCTCGCCCAGCGGATCCCAGAAGAACGGCTTGACGCAATGCTTGGCGCGAATCTCCACCACCTCGGCCGGGGACAACCCCAGTCGGGGGTCATAAGGCACCCGCACCGCGATCCCCGCAAGGTCGTACAGCGCCTGGGTCCGCGCGACGCCGCTATCCGCCGCACCCAGCAGGCGATGGTTGACGAACGGCGCCGCCGCCAATGTCACGAGGGTCAATGCGATCGTAATCGCGATCCGGCGGGGCCAGCGATCGGCCACCAGCAGCGCGACGAACGGTGCGATCGCGAAGATCGCATTCGCCCGCACCAGCGCGGCATAGACCAACAGCAGCGCCGCCGCCCCCCAAGCGCCGCGCGGCACCGACGCCCCGCGCAAGCGCCACCAGCCAATGATCCCTGCGGCAGCCAGCATCGCGGCTGTCATCTGCGCATCCTTCAGGATCGCGACCTGCCATCCGAGCCAGGGTGGCATCAGCCCGACCGCCAGCACCATCAGCGCGGCGCGCGGCCGCCGATCGACGATCGCCGCCGCCAGTGCCCCCAGTCCCAGCCACCATCCGGCCAGTTGCAGCGCGAGCATCGGCGCCGTCCCCCGATGCACGAACAGCGACCAGAGCCGCGCCATGATTGGCGGGTGCCAGTCGTCATATTTCCCGGTGAGCGCCTGGGCATATTGGCCGACGCTGTCATATTGAATGAAGCCGGGCGAGAAGATGGCGACGCCGAGCGCGAACAGGATCAGGGCCGCAACGATGACGCGCAGACGGTGGCTATGGGCTCTGGTCATGACGGATGCGACCGATGCGGCCAAAACCGGATGTTTCGCAAGCGGAATTCGCCGTATCGGCGCGGACGAATGGTCATCGGAGACGGCTCACCCTCGGCCGGATCGAAAGCCGGGGTGATCCTCGAAATTACCAAGGCGTTGCTGTCGGCGGATTTTGTCGAGGGGATGGGAAGTCGGGAGGTCTTCGACTTCGCTCGGCAACCATGATGAATTGGGAGGCCATTTGGTCTGGCTGGCACGTTGATTTGCCAGGGCCTGCCGGGTGCAGGCCATCGCCACAACCATCGGCTTGAACCGATGAATGACCGGCACGTTGCAAATCGCTTGCCAATCGGACACCATAGCCCATACATTACGATTTAATGACGCTTACCGCCCCCGACATGTCACGGGACCGTCGGATAGAGGATCCGACAAATCTCTGGATCATTCATCCAGCGGCTCGCCGCCTTTTGCCTTGGTTCGTCGAGCGTGGAATCTCAGCCAATGCCGTTTCCTTGGCCGGGCTGGCTCTGGGCACATCCGCGGCGCTGGCCTACACCCAATGGAAAATCTGGTTTTTGGCCTTTGCCGGCTTGCTGCTGTCAGTCGGATGGCTTGTCGCCGACGGCTTGGACGGGATGATAGCGCGGGCCACCGGCACAGCCAGTCCGCTGGGGCGCGTGCTGGACGGGTTGTGTGACCATGGTGTTTTCTTCCTGATCTATGTCTCGCTGGCCTTCTCCATCGGCACGTTGGAAGGCTGGGCATTGGCGGTCGCTGCAGGCATTGCCCATATGGTTCAATCCAACATGTACGAAAGCGAACGAGCCCGCTTTCACCGTCGTCGCAATGCGGTGGCGACGATTGTCCGTCCTGCCCCTAGCCGCAATCCGCTCGTTCAACTTTATGATTATAGCTGGGGAATGCTGGATCGCGTCGCCGCGCGGTTCGATCAGGCGCTGGGGCACCACCCTGCCCCCTCTGAGCTTGCGGCGAGATATGCCACCCTGGCCGTTCGGCCCATGCGGCTAATGAGTCTGTTGTCCGCCAATGTGCGGGTCTATGCCATTTTCCTGGCCTGTCTTTTCGGTAATCCACGCCTGTTTTGGTGGTTTGAGCTCATCCCACTAAACATCATCCTCATCCTTGGACTTTTCCAACACCGCACCGTCGAGAATTGCTTAACAGTGCCGGGAAAGTATTTTCCAGAAATAAAAGGAAGTAAGAAGTAATGCCGGCCATTAACATTGCCATCGTTGGGGTAGGCAACTGTGCCAGCTCTCTCGTGCAGGGGCTTTCCTATTATCGCGAGGGTGCAAATGAAACGGTCGGGCTCATGCATTGGGACTTGGGCGGTTATAAGCCGACTGATATAAACGTTGTCGCGGCTTGGGATATTGACCAACGAAAAGTCGGCAAGGACGTAGCAGAGGCGATTTTCGCCAAGCCCAATTGCACCACCGTCTTTTGCGAAACCGTGCCTCCCACTGGGACCAAGGTGCAGATGGGGCATGTTCTTGACGGCGTCGCCGAACATATGTCGGATTATGACGATCATCGGACGTTCCTGCTCGCGCATGAAAAGGAGGCGTCCAAAGCGGAAGTGGTCGCCGCGCTGCGCGAGACCAAGACCGATGTGCTGATGAACTATCTGCCGGTTGGTTCGCAGGCTGCCAGCGAGTTCTACGCCGAATGCGCGCTCGAGGCGGGTGTGGCTTTCGTGAACAATATTCCGGTGTTCATCGCCAGTGACCCCATATGGGCGGAGCGCTTCACCAAGGCTGGCGTGCCGATCATTGGCGACGACATCAAGGCGCAGCTCGGTGCCACCATCGTTCACCGCGTGCTCACCGATCTGTTCGCCAAGCGGGGCGTCAAGCTGGAGCGCACCTACCAGCTCAACACCGGCGGCAACACCGACTTCCTCAACATGTCCAATCATCGCCGCCTTGCCTCGAAGAAAATCTCGAAGACCGAGGCGGTGCAGTCGGTCGCGGCGGAGCGGCTGCACGACGACAATGTTCATATCGGCCCGTCCGACTATGTGCCTTGGCAGAACGACAACAAGATCTGCTTCCTGCGGATGGAAGGGACGATGTTCGGCGGTGTGCCGATGAACCTCGAGTTGCGCCTGTCCGTCGAGGACAGCCCGAACAGCGCCGGCGTCGCCATCGATATGATCCGGTGCGCCAAGCTGGCGAAGGATCGCGGTTTGGCGGGGCCAATCGACGCGGCCTCGGCGTATTTCTGCAAGCATCCGCGTATTCAGATGACCGATGACCTTGCAGCGCAGGCAGTCGATGAGTTCATTGCCGTAGCGGCGGAATGATCGAAACCGGTATTGTTCTCGCGGCAGGCGAAGGCTCGCGCCTTCGCTCTGTCGCCCCGCTCAAGCCGCTCTGCCGCGTTGACGGGCGGACACTGCTTGCCCATGCCGTGTTCGGCATGGCTGAGGCAGGGCTGGCGCGAACGGTTGTGGTCGTCGGCTATGAGGCGGAGAGGATCGAATCCTACGTTGCGGCGAACGACTGGCCGATCATCGTCGAGACGATACGGGTCGAAGATCATCGGAATCCCAACGGTTCATCGTTGCTCGCAGCGGAACCACTGCTGGGCGGCGATGAGGCAATTCTGGCGATGTGCGACCATCTAGTCGAACCAACATTCTATCGGCGAATGGCCGGCGCCAATACGGGCGGCGGTGCGTCGCTCGGAATCGACCGTCGGATCGATAGCGATTGGATCGATCTTGAGGATGTGACCTGCGTTCAGACCGATGGCGACTGCGTGGTCGGGATCGGCAAGGGCCTGGCCGTCTATGATTGCTTCGATACGGGCGTCTTCACCGTCGGCAAGGGCCTTTTCGACGCGCTCCGCGGATTGGAAAAGCCCTCTCTCACCGAAGGAATGCGGCGCCTGGCATCCGACCGGGCCGCCGCCGTCAAGGATTGCAGCGATCTTGAATGGATCGATGTAGACGATGAGCGGGCATGGCACATTGCAGAAACATGGCTCGCGGCAGGGCGTCGCAGCGCAGACATCGGCGAAATGGCGACCAGGACGATGCTGCCGACTTGAGGTGAGCTGCTCTCCACCGGATGCATGTCGATCCTGAAGGCGGTCTTGCTGGGGCGCGAAATCCTGCCACTTCGCTGGCTCGGTGGAGCGTTGGTCCCGAAAAGTCTGGCGATGGATGAGCCTGAGACCGGCAAACCGGCCGCGTGGCACGTCGATCGACAGCTTGCCGGTATCGATCGTTACGTCTTCCGACCGTAGCCGTTGCGGGACTTGCCGCCCCCCCTCCCCCGGCGAGGTGATGATCCGGGAGCGTCAGGAATTTCGTGTGCGAGCGGGCGGATGAACATTACGCTGCCATGGCCCTGATGAAGCGTTCGCCAAAGATGACGGCGACTTGGGCCTTTGCCATGGTCCACTCACGCGGCGGCATCTTTCACTCTTTCTCCGAGCGGTTCAAGATCAGGTAGAGCAGCTTGGTGGCGGCCTCGTCGCTGTGAAAATGCCCCCGGGCGCTCACCGCCCGCGCCAGAAAGTTGCCCGCCTACGCCAATGTCGTGCTCGCCAGACAGACCAAATGGTCCCCCAATGCATAATGACTGCTGAGCGAAGTCGAAGGCCAAGGGAACCCTAACAAAAAAGGGGTCCGCAAATGCGAACCCCTTCGTCATAATCTGCTCGGCAAAAATCAGATGTGCAGCGCACGGCCATAAGCGGCCAGCACCGATTCGTGCATCGATTCCGAGATGGTCGGGTGCGCGAACACCGTTTCCATCAGCTCGGCTTCGGTCGTCTCCAGCTGGCGGGCGACGACATAGCCCTGGATCATCTCGGTCACTTCCGCGCCGACCATGTGCGCGCCCAGCAGCTCGCCGGTCTTGGCGTCGAACACGGTCTTCACGAACCCTTCCGCCTCGCCCAGCGCGATCGCCTTGCCGTTGCCGATGAAGGGGAACTTGCCCACCTTCACCTCGTAACCGGATTCCTTGGCCTTCGCCTCGGTCAGACCGACGCTGGCAACCTGCGGACGCGAATAGGTGCAGCCCGGGATGTTGCCCTTGTCCATCGCGTGCGGGTGGACATCCTTGTTGCCCAGCGCCTGCGCGATGGCTTCGGCGGCGATCACGCCCTCATGGCTCGCCTTGTGCGCCAGCCAGGGTGCGCCGGTCACGTCGCCGATCGCCCAGATGCCGTCGACATTGGTGCGGCCATAGCCGTCGGTCTTGATGTGACCACGATCGCTTTCGACGCCCAGCTTTTCCAGACCGATATTCTCGGTGTTGGGGACGATGCCGATGGCGACGATCGCATGGCTGAACTCCGCGGTTTCGACCTTGCCGTCCGGGCCTTTCATCGCGGCCTTCACGCCCGATGCGGTGGCTTCCAGCTTTTCCAGACCCGTCTTGGTCTTGATGGTCATGCCGAACTTGGTCAGCTGCTTGGTCATGAACTCGCTGACTTCGGCGTCCTCGACCGGCATGATCCGGTCGAGCATCTCGACGATGGTCACTTCGGCGCCCATGTCGTTGTAGAAGCTGGCGAACTCGACCCCGATCGCGCCCGATCCGATGACCAATAGCTTGGTCGGCATGGCGGGCGGCACCATCGCATGGCGATAGGTCCAGATCCGCTCGCCATCGGCCTTGGCGAAGGGCAGGTCACGCGCGCGCGCGCCGGTGGCGACGATGATGTGCTTGGCGGTCAGCTCGGTGGTCTTGTCGCCCTGGACGACCGACAGCTTGCCCTTTCCGGTGATCGTGCCGACGCCCTCATGGACGGCGACCTTGTTCTTCTTCATCAGGCCCTTGACGCCCGCATTCAGCTGGCCCGCCACCTTGCGGCTGCGGTCGACCACCTTCTCCAGACTGAACGAGGGCTTTTCGACCGACAGGCCATATTGCGCGGCATGGGTCATGTAATGATAGACCTCGGCCGAGCGCAGCAGCGCCTTGGTCGGGATACAGCCCCAGTTGAGGCAGATGCCGCCCAGCCGCTCGCGCTCGACGATCGCGACCTTCAGGCCGAGCTGGCTCGCGCGGATCGCCGCGACATAGCCGCCGGGGCCGGAACCGAGGACGATAAGGTCGTAAGTGTCAGCCACTTGGATCTTCCTTCTGAACGCACGCCTCAAGGCGGCGGATGGGGTTACCCCCGAGGTAATGTCAGTCTTGTGCCGGGGCCATCGGCGGAACGGTACGCGGCTTGCGGTCCTTGTCGGTCGCGACGAACACGAAGCGCGCCTGGGTCACCTTGGTCGCGTCCTCCATATGGCGGGCACGGCGCCAGGCTTCGACCTCGATGGTCATCGACGTGTTGCCGACCCGGACGAGCGTCGCATAGACCGAGACCTCGTCGCCGACGAGCACGGGGGCGTGGAACTTCATCCCCTCCGCCGCGATCGTGACCGCGCGGCCGCCAGAGTGGCGCGACGCCACCGAACCGGCCGCCAAGTCCATCTGGCCCATCAGCCAGCCGCCGAAGATATCGCCATAAGGATTGGCGTCCCCCGGCATGGCGGTGACGCGGATCGTCGGGTTCAGATCGGGCAGTGCGGTCATTGTTCGCTATGCCTGCGCGCCATGCGATCGGCGATACGCGCACGGTGGAGCGGGCCGATGCCCATCGCCACCGTCACGATCGCCGCCCCCGCCCCACACCACCAGATTTCGGTGCGTGCCAGCGGATAGGCCCAGGCGGCGGCCCAGGTCATGACGAGCGCCGCGACCAGCCCCAGGCCGATATAGAACAGCTCGATCCCGACCCGCATGGCCCCGCCCCTTCGCTGCTTTAGGCCAGCATGGCGAGCGGACGCTCGACCAGCTCCTTGAACACCTTCATCAGCTCGGCACCGTCGGCCCCGTCGATCGCACGGTGGTCGAAGCTGCCGGTCGCCGACTGACGGTCGCCACGCCCAGCTGGTCGTCGACGATATAGGGCCGCTTCTCGCCCGCGCCGATCGCCAGGATCATGCCCTGCGGCGGATTGATGACCGCCTCGAACTGCTTGATGCCGAACATGCCCATGTTCGAGATCGAGGCGGTGCCGCCCTGGAATTCATGCGGCTGCAGCTTGTTGTCGCGAGCGCGGGTGGCCAGGTCCTTCATCGTGGTCGAGATGGACGACAGCGACCGCGTATCCGCCTCCGACACGATCGGGGTGATCAGGCCCGCAGGCGTCGACACCGCGACCGAGATGTCGGCGCGCTTGAAGCTGATCAGCTGGTCCGGCGTGAACATGACGTTGCACTTGGGCACCGCCATCAGCGCGACGCCCAGCGCCTTGATGAGCATGTCGTTGACCGACAGCTTCACGCCGCGCGATTCGAGACCGGCATTCAGCTCGCCACGCAGCTTGAGCAGCGCGTCGAGGCGCACGTCCACCGTCAGATAGATGTGCGGCACCTGCTGCTTCGACTCGGTCAGGCGACGCGCGATCGTCTTGCGCATGTTCGACAGCTTCGACGCTTCATGCGGGATGTCCGGCACCTGCGCGGGCTTGGGCGCGGGCGCAGGCGCCGACGCGGTTTCCGCCGGAGCCGAAGCGGCGGGAGCGGCGGCCTTGGCCTGACCGGGCTGTGCGTTCTCGACGTCGGCCTTCACGATGCGGCCGTTCGGCCCCGAGCCGGTGACGGCAGACAGGTCGAGGCCTTTTTGCGAAGCGATGCGGCGCGCCAGCGGGCTGGCGATCGCGCGGCCGTTTCCGGCACTCGATCCACCCTGCTTGCCCGAATCGACGGGCTTGCCGTGATCCTCGGCCTGGGTCAGCGTGCGCTCGACCGGCTTGGCTTCGCTGCCGGTCTTGTTGGGATCGGTTGGGTCGGTCGGCATCGGCTTGGCAGGTGCTGGGGTTTCCGACTTGGTCGGGGCCTGGACCGACGCGGCATCCTCGCCCTCTTCGGCCAGGATCGCGATGACGGTGCCGACCTTCACATTGTCGGAGCCTTCGGACACGAGGATCTTGGCGATGACGCCTTCGTCCACCGCCTCGAATTCCATGGTGGCCTTGTCGGTTTCAATCTCGGCCATGATATCGCCGGACTTCACCGTGTCCCCTTCCTTCACCAGCCATTTGGCCAGCGTGCCTTCCTCCATGGTCGGCGACAGCGCGGGCATCTTGATCTCGATCGACATGGAGGTCCTCTCGGGGAAAACGAATTCCGTAGCGGCCCGTCTCTTGCGCCCGAATTGCGCTCGGTCAAGTCATGGCCTTGCATGAAATACTATGTAACGGCATCCCTTCATCGGAATTTGGGGGCCGCCATGCGCATCTATCTGGTCGTAATCGACGACAGTCCGGAATCGAAAATCGCGCTACGCTTCGCCGCTCGGCGCGCCGTCAAGACCGGCGGGGGCGTCGAAATCCTGACCGTACTGCCGCCGCAGGAGTTCATCGCATTCGGCGGCGTGCAGGCGACGATCGAGGACGAGGCGCGGCAACAGGCCGAGGCGCTTTTGGCCAGCGCCGCGGGCACGATCCTGGACGAATCGGGCCTGCGCCCCTCGATCACGGTGCGCGAAGGCGACGGGCCGAAGGTGATCCGCGAGATGATCGCGGCCAATCCCGATATCGCGGCCCTGGTGCTGGGCGCGGCGGCTAGCGGCGCGCCCGGCCAGCTGGTCAGCCACTTTGCTGGCACCGACGCCGGCGCGCTGCCGGTGCCGGTGATGATCGTGCCGGGGTCGCTGACGCCCGAGGCGATCGATCGGTTGAGCTGAAACCATTCCTCCCCTGCAAGGGGAGGGGGACCGCCGCGAAGCGGTGGTGGAGGGGGATGGTCGCAAGGGACGCCCTTTGTGGCACGCCCCCTCCACCAGCTTCGCTGGTCCCCCTCCCCGTTCCGGGGAGGAATTTACTCCGCCGCCTTGGCCAGTTCCTCGAACTCGGCCGCCGCCAGGAAGCGTTCGGCGTCGAGCGCGGCCATGCAGCCGGTGCCCGCCGCCGTCACCGCCTGGCGGTACACCTTGTCCGCCACGTCGCCGCAGGCAAACACGCCCGGCACGCTGGTCCGGGTCGATCCCGTCTCGACCGCGATATAGCCGTCCGAATCAAGTTCGAGATGGCCCCGGAACAGTTCGGTCGCCGGATGGTGGCCGATCGCGACGAAGCCGCCTTCGACATCCAACCGGCTATGCTCGCCCGTCACCGTGTCGAGCAGGTCGAGCGCGACCAGGCCCGCATTGCCACCACCGTCGACGAACTCGCGCACTTCCTTGTTCCACAGCACCTTTACGTTCGGATGCGCGAACAGGCGCTCCTGCAGGATACGCTCGGCACGCAGCGAATCGCGGCGGTGGATCAGCGTTACATCGTCCGAATGGTTGGTCAGGTACAGTGCTTCCTCGACCGCGGTGTTGCCGCCGCCGATCACCGCGACCTTCTTGCCGCGATAGAAAAAGCCGTCGCAGGTCGCACAAGCCGACACGCCCTTGCCCTTCATCGCCTCTTCGCTGTCCAGACCCAGCCATTTGGCCTGCGCACCGGTAGCGATCACCAGCACCTCGCCTTCATAGATATCGCCGCCATCGCCGATCAGGCGGAACGGGCGGTTGGTCAGATCGACCTCGGTGATCGTGTCCCACATCATCCGCGCGCCGACATGCTCGGCCTGTTTCTGCATCTGCTCCATCAGCCAGGGTCCCTGGATGACATCGGCGAAGCCCGGATAATTCTCGACATCCGTGGTCGTGGTCAGCTGACCGCCGGGCTGGATGCCCTGAACCACGATCGGCTGCATGCCTGCGCGCGCGCCGTAAATGGCGGCCGACAGCCCGGCGGGGCCGGAGCCGAGGATGAGCATACGCGTGGTGTGGGTGGTCATGTCCGAGTCCTGTGAAACGATTTGCCCCCAGATAGGCGCTGCCCGTCCAAAAATGAACTGCTTCTCATGCGGCCAATCGGCGCGTGCTTCGTTGGGCGTTTGAGTGGAGATTTGCCCGATGCGCGACGACGATGATGTGAAGATCACCGAATATACCGCCCCCGCCGGCGGTTGGGGTTCGATGAAGGGTATGGCCAAGATCCTCCCCAAGGAGGGTCTGGGGCCGGAGACGCTCGATACGCTGCGTCGTCAGAACAAGCCCGGCGGGGTCATGTGCGTCAGCTGCGCCTGGGGCAAACCCGCCAAGCCACATATTGCCGAGTTCTGCGAGAACGGGGCCAAGGCTACGGCCTGGGAACTCAGTTCGCTTCGCGTCACGCCCGATTTCTTCGCCAAACATAGTGTCACCGAGTTGGAAGCATGGCCCGACCATGACCTGGAGCAGGCGGGCCGCCTGACCCATCCGATGCGCTATGACCGTGCGACCGACCGATATGTTGCGGTCAGCTGGGACGAGGCGTTCGCGGCGATCGGGGCCAAGCTGAAAAGCTGCGACCCGACCAAGGTCGTGCTCTACGCCTCGGGCCGCGCCTCCCTTGAAACCTCGTTCATGTATTCGCTGTTCGGGCGGATGTGGGGGCAGCAGAACCTGCCCGACAGCTCGAACATGTGTCACGAGACCACCTCGGTCGGCCTGAAATCCGCCATCGGTTCGCCCGTCGCGACGATCCAGATGGAAGATTACGACAAGTGCGACGCGATCTTCTCCTTCGGGCAGAATGTCGGGACCAATTCGCCGCGGATGCTCCACAATCTTCAGGCCTGCGCCAAGCGCGGTGTGGAGATCGTCACCTTCAATCCTTTACGCGAGCGCGGCTGGGAACGCTTCGCCTCGCCGCAGAACCCGGCACAGATGCTGACCGGCAGCTCGACCGACATTTCCAGCCAGTACCATCAGGTGAAGGCGGGCGGCGACATCGCCGCGCTGACCGGTATCTGCAAGCTGGTGATCGAGGAAGACGACCGCGCCGTCGCCAAGGGCACCAAGCGCATCCTCGATCATCACTTCATCGAACAGCACACCACCCGGTTCGAGGATTTCGCCAATTACTGCCGCAATGCCGCGTGGAGCGACATCCTGCGCGATTCGGGGCTGACCCGCGACGCGATCGAACAATCGGCGCGCGTCTATATGAAGGCGGAGCGGGTCATTGCGGTCTATGGCATGGGCATCACCCAGCACCGCTATGGCATCGACGCGCTGCACATGATCGTCAACCTGCTCTTGCTGCGCGGCAATATCGGCCGCGAGGGCGCGGGGCCGGGTCCGGTTCGCGGGCACAGCAATGTGCAGGGCCAGCGCACCGTCGGCATCACCGAAAAGACCGAGCTCGCCCCCGTCGAGCGGCTGAAGGAATTGTTCGAGTTCGAGCCGCCGACCGAGGATGGCTGGGACACGGTCGAGGCCTGTCGCCAGATCATCGCGGGGACCGCCCAAGGCTTCGTCCAGCTGGGCGGCAACTTCCTGCGCGCGACGCCCGAACATGCCAGGATGAAGCAAGCCTGGGCGAAACTCCCGATCACCGTCCATATCGCGACGAAGCTCAACAAGAGCCATCTGGTGCCCGGCGAGGAGAGCTATATCCTGCCCTGTCTGGGGCGACTGGAAACGGACATGCAGAGGGGCGGACGTCAGGCGGTGTCGATGGAGGATTCGTTCAGCCATATCTACGGCTCGGTCGGAAAGGCGACGCCCGCCGCCGATACCTTGTTGTCCGAACCCGCCATCGTCGCGGGGATCGCCAAGGCTGTGCTGCCGCCCAACCCCAATGTGCCGTGGGACGAATGGGTCGGCGATTATGGGCTGGTCCGCAACGCGATCGAGAATGTCTATCCGGACAAGTTCGCCAATTTCAACGAACGGCTTTTCGAGCCGGGCGGCTTCTGGAAAGGCAATCCTGCGGCGCACCGCAAATGGGAAACCGAAAGCGGCAAGGCCGAATTCAACGTGCCGCGCGCAATGGACGCTTCCGGCATTACCCCCGCCGAGGGCCGGATGCGGCTCATCACCCTGCGTTCCAACGACCAGTTCAACACCACCATTTATGGCTATGACGATCGCTTTCGCGGGATTAGCGGGACGCGGATGGTCGCGATGATGAACAAGGCCGATATCGCAAAACTCGGCCTGTCCGATGGTCAGACCATCGCGCTGGAAAGCGACGCCGAAGATGGCGTGGATCGCGTGGTGGAGGGCCTGCGGGTGGTCGAGTACAACATCCCGGAAGGATGTATCGGGGGCTATTATCCCGAGCTCAACTATCTGATCCCGCTCGAACATCACGCATTGGAAAGCCATGTCCCCGCCGGCAAGTCGGTGCCCGTGAGGGTCCGCGTACAGGATGCGACCCTAGGCGCATGAGCATATTGGGCGCGGTCCTGACCGGAGGGCGATCCTCGCGCTTCGGATCGAACAAGGCGGTGGCAATGCTGGGCGACCGCACCCTGGTGGCGCACGCCCGCGCGACCATCGCCCCCCATTGCGCGCGGGTCATCCAGGTCGGGGGCATGGACGGTGTACCCGACATGCCCGCCCCCGGCCTGGGGCCGCTGGGCGGCATTGCCGGGGCGTTGGACTATGCGGCGAGCCACGGCTTTCGCTGCGTGCTGACCATCGGGTGCGACATGCCGCACCTGCCGCAAGGATTGATCGAGGCGATCCTGCGTCGCGAGCCCAGCTATTGCCGGGATGCGCCGGTGCTGGGGCTGTGGCCGGCTGCACTCGGGGCGCATCTGATGGCGCATCTTTCGCTTGGGCAGGATCGCTCGGTGCGCGGTTGGGTTCGGGCGATCGGGGCGATACCCATCGCTTCGCCCGAGCCGATCGCCAATGTAAACACGCCCGCCGATCTCGCCGCGTTGTGAGGGCGGGTTCCGATCCCGCCCGTCCGCTGACGATGATCCGCCTGTCCGCCGACGGTGCGGCAGCGTCGATCGAGCGCGCGGTCGCGGTGGAATGTCCGGTTGCGATCGAGGTCGACGGTTTCGGCTATGCCGTGATGATGATGACGCCCGAACGGCTGGAGGATTTCGCCACCGGCTTCCTCCTGACCGAGAGGCTGGTCGACGTGCCCGGCGACATCCTTGCCATCGAGCCCTTTGCCGCCGACACGGGCTGGATCGTCCGGGTGACGCTGGCGGCGCATCTGCGCGGTCGGATGCACGACCGGATCCGCCACCGGACCAGCGATACGAGTTGCGGGCTATGCGGCCTTTCGGGGCTGGAGCAGATCGCTCGCCCCGTCACCAAACGCCCCCCCCGGCCGAAAGCCAGCACCGAGACGCTGTTCGCGACGCTGGGCACCGTTCGCGCGCATCAGCCGCTCAATGCCCGGACGGGAGCCGTTCACGCCGCCATCGCCTGTGACGCAATGGGAGCGGTGCTGACGGCGGCCGAGGATGTCGGGCGGCACAATGCGCTCGACAAGCTGGTCGGCATGTTGGCCCGCGATACGGCGCTGCACGCCGACTTCATCCTTGTCACGTCGCGGATCAGTTATGAGATGGTCGACAAGGCACTGGTGACAGGCATCGGCCTGCTGATCGGGATATCCGCGCCGACCAGCCTGGCGATCGCCCATGCTCGCGCCCATGATCTGACCTTGATCGCGCTGGCCCGGTCCGATGCGATGCTCGTCGCGCACGATCCGCACGGCTGTTTCGCCTGACGGATCAGCCCGCGACGAGCCGGGGCACCTCCGCCCAGCCGATCGCATCGCGATCCGACGGCCTGTCGGGCGTATCCTGCAAGATGCGGTCACGCCCCGCCCGCTTCGCACGATAGGCGAGCTGGTCGGCACGCGCGATCAATCCGTCGAGCGTGTCGCCCGCCCGGTAGCGCACGATTCCACCGCTAGCGGTCAGCGCGGGCAGACCGCGCGCGGCAAAGGGCTTCAGCGCGTCACGAATCGCTTGACCCAGCCGGGCCGCGCGATTGTCTGGCCCAACATCTACGCCGTCGGCATCAGGGATCAGGATCGCGAACTCCTCGCCGCCCATGCGCACCGCCAACATATCCTTCGCGATCAGGCCCTGAAGCACGCGAGCGAAGGCGACCAGCACGGTGTCGCCCGTTGCATGGCCATGACAGTCATTGATCGCCTTGAAATGGTCGAGGTCGAGGACCAGGGCATGAAGCCCTCCGCCGCGCAGCGTCGCCTCGACCATCATGCGCGGCCCCACCCGGTACAGGCGCCGCCGATTGGCGAGACCGGTCAGCGGATCGGTTTCGGCATCGAGGATCGTCTCTTCCAAGGCTCTCTGGATCACCAGCAGCATCAGGCACAGCCCGGACGCGACCAACAGCACGCCGGTCGAGATTTGCGAGATGATCGCATAAAAAGTGCTTAGATAGGCCTTGGCCGAACTGCCCGATCCCAGCGATAGCGCCAGGAACGGCTTGGCCAGAAAATGCGCCCCGGTAACGGCGAATACGCCGACCAGCATGGCACGGATCGGCCCTACCGCCCCGATCTTCCGAACCGCCAGCATCACCCCCGCCGAGGCGATGGCGAAGGGAAGCTGGAACAGCAGCTCATAGGGCATGGTGTTGCGTGTGCCACCCCATATCGCAAGACGCAGCGCCAGTCCGCCGAGCCAGATCAGCAGGGGAAGCCGCCACGGCGGGCGATCCCCGACAAAGACCTGTATGCCCATTCCCATGGCCAGGATGCCACCCAGGAACGCCGCATAGCCCAACAGAGCGAACAGATCGGCAGCGTCGGTATAGCGGACCATCAGCTCGCAAATGGGCGTCAGGAAGCCGAGGAGATAGCTGACCGTGAACCAGATCGCCGCGCGCTGTCGCGGATAGGACACCGCGACCACGCCATAGGTCACGACGAAAAGCGCCGCCATGCAGCTATTGGCTATCAAGGCATAGACGGCGGCATTCACGACCTAATGTCCGAAGCTCCCTGGGAAAATCGTGACGCGAAGCTACCAAACAGAAGAAAAGGAGAGGTTAAGGCGCAACATACCCCTTGCCCCCGGACCCTGCTAGCGCAGAGAGAAGCACGCTATGGCAACCCGTGGCAATAGGCCATGCGGGCAAAGCGCCGAATGCACGAAATGTTATAAAGCCAAGTCATTTTACTTGCAAGAGCAACGCAAAGGCCGCGCTGAACACCGCCTGCCGACCGGCTCTTTCCAACGCACAGCCGCGCGATTCGAGGCGCAGGTCCGCCTGCGCCGGATCGTCACGATGATGGGGAAATACACCGGGTGGTAGCGAAGGAGGGACTTGAACCCCCGACACGCGGATTATGATTCCGCTGCTCTAACCAGCTGAGCTACTTCGCCATGCTAGGCGTTCCACCCGGTGGAGGCGCGCCTATAGACAGGCTGTTTTCGGGCGTCAAGCGAACAAATGACGCGACAGCATTTCCCAAGGACCCCCGCGATACCACCAGGCGCCCAGCCCTATCAGCTCGACCGGGCGGGGCCGGAAATCGCGTTCCATCTGTTGCAGCAGCAGCTTGGCGGTTGCGGGCGTCACCTTGTTCTGGATCGTCACATGCGGACGCCATCCCCCCGCATCCTGCGGGGTCAGCATCCCCGCAAAGGCATCGATCAGTTCGCGACGAATGGCGACGAGGCCGGGCGATTCGATCCGGATCGCCACGCCCCGGCCCAGCGACATCAGCCCGCCCGCGCGCGTATCGGGCGCGCGCACCCCGCGCGTCAGGCCGTTCAGGCGAAGCTTCAGCTCCGCCTCGACCGAGGGCGGCAGATGGTGGAACAGCGTGCAATGCGCGTCGAGCACGTTGCGCTCGGGCGGAAAATGCTGACGACGCAAGCCATCGAACCAGCCCTGGTCGGTACGACCGAACAGCGCGGTGACGATGATGGGCGCCGGGATCGGGGCGGGCTGGCCGCTCAGATTTCCACCTGACTGCCCAGCTCGACCACGCGATTGGTCGGCAGGCGGAAAAACTCCATGGCGCTTTCGGCGTTGCGCAGCATCCAGGAGAACAGCTTCTCGCGCCACATCGACATGCCCGGTCGCTCGGCGGCGAGCAGGGTCTGGCGCGACAGGAAGAAGCTGGTGTCCATCATCTTGAACGCGCCGCCTTCCATCTCGACCCGCTTGAGCGCGGCGGGCACGTCCGCCTCTTCCATGAAGCCGAAGCGCAGGACCAGGCGGTGGAAACCATGGCCCAGATCGTCGCGCTTGGCCCTGTCGCCTTCGGGCCAATAAGGCTGGCTCATGATCTTGACGGTCAGCAAGATGATGCGCTCGTGCAGCACCTTGTTATGCTTGAGATTGTGGAGCAGCGCGTGGGGCACCCCCTCGGGTGAGGAGGTCATGAAGATCGCGGTGCCCGACACCCGGCTCGCCGCGCCCGCCGCCGAATCGATGAAGATGTGGATCGGCATCGTCCCCTCGCGCAGCCGCTGGATCATCAGCTTGCGCCCCGTCGACCAAGTCGTCAGGAAGGTGAAGATGACGAAGCCGACCAGCAGCGGGAACCAGCCGCCCGACGGCACCTTGGTCAGGTTGGCGAGGAAATAGGCGCCGTCGACCAGGAAGAACAGGCCGAGCAGGGGCAGCGCGGCATAGAGCGGCCATTTCCACAACCGGGTCAACGCGACGCCGAGCAGGCAGGTATCGATCAGCATCGCCCCCGTCACCGCGATGCCATAGGCCGAGGTCAGGTTGGACGAGGAGCGGAAGAACAGGACGAGCAGGATCACCATCACCATCAACATCCAGTTGATGAGCGGGATGTAGATCTGCCCCGCGGTCGCCGCGGACGTATGCTCGATGCGCAGGCGCGGCATGAAGCCGAGCTGGATCGCCTGTTGCGTGACCGAAAAGGCGCCGGTGATGACCGCCTGGCTGGCAATGACGGCCGCGGCGGTGGCAAGCAGCACCAGGGGCAGCTGCAACCCTTCGGGCGCCAGCATGTAGAAGGGGCTCTCCAGCGCGGCGGCGCCCTCGCGGAACAGCAGCGCCCCCTGCCCCATATAGTTCAGCATCAGCGCGGGCAGCACGAAGACCAGCCAGGACAGGCCGATCGGTCGCCGGCCGAAATGGCCCATATCGGCGTAGAGCGCCTCCGCGCCCGTCACCGCCAGCACGACGGAACCCAACGCCAGGAAGCCACGCACCGGATCGATGAAGAAGAACCGCACCGCATGATGCGGCGACAGCGCCTGCAACACCTCGGGCGTCTGGACGAAGCTCATGATGCCCAGAACCGCGATCGCGCCGAAATAGAGGAGCATCACGGGTCCGAAGAACAGGCCGACCCGCTCGGTGCCCGAACGCTGGATCTTGAACAACACGATCAGGATGGTGATCGCGATCGGCAGGACGAAGCCGCCAAAGGCGGGCGCGGCGACCGCAAGTCCCTCGACCGCGCTCAGCACGGTGACGGCGGGCGTGATCATGCTGTCGCCATAGAAAAGCGCAGTGGCGAAGACCCCGAGCAGCACGATGCCCCGCGACCAGCGCCGCGTCTTGGTCTGCCCCGACACCAGCGCGAGCAGCGCCAGGCTGCCCCCCTCGCCCTTGTTGTCGGCACGCATGATGATCGCGACGTATTTGATCGAGACGACGATCATCATCGACCAGAAGATCAGGCTGATGACGCCCAGGATATGCGCATTGTCGAGCGGCAGCGGATGGTGCGGATTCGCGAAGGTCTCGCGGAAGGCATAGATCGGACTAGTGCCGATATCGCCGAACACCACCCCGATCGCCCCTAGCGCGAGCCGCGCCATGCCCTGGGGCGGATGGGGATGGGAGTCTTCGTTCGCGGTTGTGGCGATCCCGGTGGGAGAGACGCTCATGACTGGGGGATCGTGCCGGTGATGGGAAGGATCATCGGCGACATCCGTGGCAACCCTGTGATCATCGCGACGCCCTAGCATGGCCCCAAAAGACCAGCAACGCAGGGGCCGAGGGGTTGTTGCGTTGCTGCACGTTTTCGGGGGGCGGGCGATGCCGCAATGCAACAGTGGAGATGGACCTCGAGGCGTTCCTACCGTTGCCCCAAGCACGCCCCTCCCGCAGGCGGGAGGGGATGGGGGAGGGAAAGCCACGGACGCCAGGCTCGGTGAGACACCATACCCTCCCCCGACCCCTCCCGCCTGCGGGAGGGGAGAAAGAAGAGCTCCCCCCGTTCAGCCTGAGCGAAGTCGAAGGCCTCGCCCCGCCCTCACCCCGAACGCCCCACCCCAGACCTTTCCGAAACGGTTCACCTCCCGCCCGCGATCGGCTACGGCATCACCATGGTTAGTCGCACCGCCGCTCAGGCCGCTTCGGAAATCCCGTCCTCGCTCGTCACCATCGACGATGTCCGCGCCGCTCATGCGCGGATTTCGGACCGGATCATCCGTACGCCGACGCTGATCAGCCGGACGCTGTCGCAACTGACCGGGGCGACCGTTTACCTGAAGTTCGAGAACCTGCAGTTCACCGCCGCCTATAAGGAACGCGGCGCGCTCAACACGTTGCTCCAGCTCTCCGAGGAAGCCAAGGCCAAGGGTGTGATCGCCGCCTCGGCGGGCAATCATGCGCAAGGGCTGGCCTATCACGCCAATCGACTGGGCGTGCCCGCGACCATCGTGATGCCGCGCACCACCCCGATCGTGAAGGTCGTCCAGACCGAAGGACACGGCGCCACCGTCGTGCTGGAAGGCGACACCTTCGACGCTGCCTATGCCCATGCCCGCGTGCTCGAGGCGCAGCGTGGCTATACCTTCGTTCACCCCTTCGACGATGCGCGGGTGATCGCGGGCCAAGGCACGGTTGCGCTGGAGATGCTGGAGGACGCCCCCGACATCGAAACGCTGATCGTGCCGATCGGCGGCGGCGGGCTGATCTCGGGCATCGCCACCGTCGCGGCGGCGGCCGACAAGCCGGTCGAAGTCGTCGGCGTGCAGGCCGAACTGTTCCCCTCCATGTACAACCGGCTGAACGGGACGACCCTGCCCTGCGCAGGCGATACGCTGGCCGAGGGCATCGCGGTCAAGGAGCCCGGGGGCCTGACCTCGCAGATGGTCGCGCAACTGGTGCGCGAAATCCTGCTGGTCGATGAGCGTCATCTGGAAGAAGCCGTCAGCGCGCTGCTCCAGATTGAAAAGACCGTGGTCGAGGGCGCGGGCGCGGCGGGCCTCGCCGCGCTGATGTCCCACCCGGAGCGCTTCCGGGGCAAGACGGTCGGCATCGTGCTGTGCGGCGGCAATATCGACACCCGCCTGCTCGCCAACGTGCTGCTGCGCGACCTGGCGCGCTCGGGCCGCCTCGCCCGCCTGCGCATCCGGTTGCAGGACCAGCCGGGCGCGCTGTTCAACGTCGCGCGCATCTTCGACCGTGAGCGGGTGAACATCATCGAGGTGTATCACCAGCGCGTCTTCACCACCCTTCCCGCCAAGGGCCTCATCACCGATATCGAGTGCGAGACGCGCGACGCGCTGCACCTGCACCGACTGATCGAGGCGTTGCGCGCGGCGGGGTACGAAACCACCCAGGTCGAACTCGCCTGATCCACGGCTGTTTTTCGGCCGATCGTCCCGTTTCCGAACGATGCTGCCCCATCGCTTCGGACGGGAAGATCGCTAAAGAGAGTTATCGTCCCCTACTCGTAAGGAACTGCCCGGCGGTGACCGCGCCTTTTCGTTTTCCGCGCTTCTTCGTCACCAGCCCCGCCCCCTGCCCCTATCTGCCGGGGCGCGACGAGCGCAAGGTGTTCACCGAACTGAGCGGCGACCATGCCGATGAACTGAACGAAGCGCTGAGCCGCATCGGCTTTCGCCGCAGCCAGGGGGTCGCCTATCGCCCCTCCTGCGCGGGGTGCAGCGCATGCGTGTCGGTACGGGTCGTGGCGGGTGGCTTTCGGCCCAACGGCACCCAGCGCAAGCTGCTGCGCCGCCACGCCGACCTGGAAGTCACCGCCTGCCAGCCCTGGGCCACCGCCGAGCAGTTCGCGCTGCTCCGCCGCTATCTGGGCGAGCGGCATCCCGGCGGCGGCATGGCGGCGATGGATGAGAGCGACTATGCCGACATGGTCGAACTGTCGCCCGTCCAGTCGGTGCTGGTCGAATATCGCGAACCGACCGCGGCGGACGGGACGCGCGGACGCCTGGTCGGCTGCTGCCTGACCGATCGGCAGGGCGACGGCCTGTCGATGATCTACAGCTTTTTCGAGACGCAGGACGAGAGCCGCCCGGGTCTCGGCAATTTCATCATCATGGACCATATCCTGCGCGCGCGCGCCGCCGAACTGCCCTTCGTCTATCTGGGCTATTGGGTGAAGGGCTCGCCGCGCATGGCGTACAAGACGCGCTATCAGCCGCTGGAGGCGCTTACCGTGCGCGGCTGGTCCCCTTTCTCCGGCGAAAGCCCGACGCCGATCGCGCCTCCCCCGGTCGAAACCGCGATCGAGGCGGGGGAAGCCTGACCTGGCGCGCCCTTATTCCTCCCCTGCAAGGGGAGGTGGCCGGGCGCAGCCCTGACGGAGGGGTGTCACGCTCTCGATAGGGGGACACCCCTCCACCAGCTGCGCTGGTCCCCCTCCCCTTACAGGGGAGGAATGGGGCAGCAGCCTGATACGCCGCTACTGCGCTGCCTCGTCCACCAGCGCGACCTCCCGCCACGCTTCACCCGACAGCGCCGTCGCCCCGGCGGCATCGAGCGCTACGGCGACCCGCACGTGCCGGTCCTGCGGGCTGAGGCCGATACTGGGATCGAAGCCGATCCAGCCCAGCCCCTCGGCATAGGCTTCCGCCCAGCAATGCGCGGTGGCGCTTGCCGCATCGTCCCATGAGGCGAAGCCCGAGACGAACCGGGCAGGCACGCCCAGGGACCGCGCCGCCACGCAGAAGATGTGCGCCAGATCACAGGCACCCAGCGCTCCCGCCGCGAACGCCGTCGCGGCGTCCGGTGCGGGGCTGCGCGCGTCGCTGGCGAAGCGCCGATGAAGCGCCGCGTTCACCGCATGGAGCGCCGCCAGGCTGCTGTCCGCGCCCTTTATCGCATCCTCGGCAAAGGCCGCGATCGCCGCATCGGCGGGCGTGGCCGACGTCGCGCGCAGGAACAGTGCGGGTGGCAGCGTCTCGGTCGTTCCGCGCACCATGCCATGCGCGTCGCTGGTCAGAACCTCACCGGTCGCGGTGATCGTCACCGTCTCCGGCGCGTCTTGGATGTACAGCATGGTGACGACATTGCCGAAGCCGTCCTGTCCGCGCCGCAGCCGCGCATCGCAATCCACGTCGATATGCCAGTTGGCCACCGTCTGGTCGTCGTAATTCTCCGGCGTCAGGCGTAGCATCTGGACCGATGTCGGCCGCCCCGCGCGAGCACGGTGGACGATCTGGTGCTCGATTGCGATGCGCATCAGGCGAACTTGAACTGACGGCCGATCGCGCCGTGCAGCAGGGCATTTTCCTGGATAAAGGCTTCGAGATATTGATGAAGCCCGCCCGCGATCACGTCCCCCGACCGCGTCTTGCTCATCCGGTTTGCGCGCAACCTCGCCATACGATCCGCCTCCCCATGCTGCCCCGTCCGCCGGGCCAACTGTCCCAGCACGTCCACCGTTTCCTCGACCGACGCCGCCAGGCTGCGCGGCAACTCGGCACGCGCGATCAGCAGGTCGATGACGTTCGCGGGCTTCAACCCGTCCGAATAGAGCCAGCGATAGGCGGTGACGGCGGAGACGGTCTGCAGGATCGTCGTCCACTGGTCGCGATCCACGACGCCGCCGATCCGCTCGCCCGCCGGCAGCAGGATATGGTATTTGACGTCGAGCAGCCTGGCGGTGTTGTCCGCGCGCTCGACCGCCTGGCCCAGCCGGATGAACCAGGTCGTCTGGTTGCGCAGCATCCGGTGGACGGCGCCCTCAAACCCGCGCGTCTCGTTCTTCACCGCCTCGACCAGCCCGAGCACGGCGGTAGGATCGTCGGCCGCGGGCTTGGCCTCGAAATGCAGCCATGCGCGGTTGATCGCACTCCACGCCTCGCGGGTCAGCGCGGTGCGCACCGCACGGGCGTTGGTCCGTGCCATGTCGACGCAGCGGACGATCGAGCCGGGATGGCAGCTCTCGACCGTCAGGAAGCGCGCCACCTCGCGACGGCGCATCTCGCGCCCGCCCTCGGCAAAAGCGCTGGCCGTGTCGGTGACGGCCAGCGCCGAGCCCCAGGCGGCCAGCCCTGCTGAGCGCGGCGACAGCACGTCAAGCCTAACCGTCGCTTCGACCAGCCGGGCGATGAAGTCCGCCCGCTCGAAATAACGCCCCAGCCAGTAGAGCGAGGATGCGGTGCGCGAGAGCATCAGTGCGCTCCCTGCGTCTGAATCTGCGACTGCTGTCCCTGGACCTGGACCCAGCTGTCGAGTTCGGCCGGTAACAGGACGAAGCTGTCCTTGGTGCCGCCGCCCTGGCTGGAATTGACGACCAGCGAGCCCTCGCGAAGCGCCACGCGGGTCAGCCCGCCCGGCGTAACCTCGACGCCGCCAGCGCCCGTCAGGACGAAGGGGCGGAAATCGACATGGCGCGGGGCCACGCCGCTTTCGACCAGCGTTGGCACCGTCGACAGCGCCAGCGTCGGCTGCGCGATGTAGCGGTGCGGCTCGGCAATCAGCGCCGCGCGAAATTCTTCGATCTGGCGCGCACTCGCGGTCGGGCCGACCAGCATGCCGTAACCGCCCGAGCCGTCCACCAGCTTGACCACCAACTCGCTCAGGTGGTCCAGGACATAGGATAGCGCCTCCGGTTCCCGGCACCGCCAGGTCTCGACATTCTTCAGCTTCGGCTCGGCGCCCGAATAATAGCGGACGATGTCGGGCATATAGCTGTAGATCGCCTTGTCGTCGGCGATGCCGTTGCCCGGCGCGTTGAGGATGGCGACATTGCCCGCCGCATAGGCCGCGATCAGGCCCGGCACGCCCAGCATCGAATCGGGGCGGAAGACCAAAGGATCGAGGAAATCGTCATCGACCCGGCGATAGATGACGTCCACCTTCACCCGGCCCGCGATCGTCCGCATCCAGACGATGTCGTCATCGACCACCAGATCGGCCGCCTCGACCAGCTCGACACCCATCGAATCGGCCAGGAAGCTGTGTTCGTAATAGGCGGAGTTGTAATGTCCCGGCGTCAGCACGACACAGGTCGGCTCGGCGACGCCGTGCGGCGCGACCGACTTCATCGTGGCGAGCAGCCGGTCGGGATAGCTGTCGACCGCCGCCACCCGGAACTGGCGGAACAGCTCCGGGCAGAGGCGCAGCATCGCCTCGCGATTCTCCAGCATATAGCTGACGCCCGAGGGCGTGCGGGCATTGTCCTCCAGCACGAAGAAATCGTCCGGGCCGGTGCGGACGAGATCGATGCCGCAGATATGCGCCCAAACGCCATGCGGCGGGCGCATCCCGGCGATTTCGGGGCGGAATTGCGGATTGCCGAAGATCAGGTCGGGCGGCAGGATCCCGTCGCGCAGGATTTTCCGCTCGCCATAAATGTCGTCGAGGAACGCGTTGATCGCCTCGACCCGCTGCACCAGCCCTTCGGACAGGCGCGCCCATTCATCGGGCAGGAACACGCGCGGTACGATATCGAAGGGAATGATCCGCTCGGCGGCATCATTCTCGCCGTAAACCGCAAAGGTGATGCCAAGTTGGCGGAAGGTCGCCTCGGCCGCCTGCTGGCGGCGGCGGAGTTCGCTATCGGGGGTAAGATCGAGCCAGCGTTGCAAGGCAGAGAGTTCGGGCCGCGACGAACCTGCGCCGGAAGCCCCCATGATTTCGTCGAACGCGGCGATAGTCCCCATCCGGTCGTTACGCTCCCCCTCGTGTTCCGGTTCCATGCTGCACCGCATGATGGGGGTGCGCAAGGGGGAAACACGATCCTCCCCGGCACGGGGAGGGGACCGCCGCGAAGCGGGGGTGGAGGGGGATCACCGCCAGGGGCTCGCTAGATGGACAGCCCCCTCCACCAGCCTGCGGCTGGTCCCCCTCCCCGTGCCGGGGAGGATTTACGCGCCCAGCTTCTCCAGCATCGACGGGGTCAGCACCTGCGGCAGGACCTGCGGCTCCTTCGCACCCGGCGCATAATAGAGATACAGCGGCACGCCCGCCCGGTTATGCCGCTCAATAAAGCGTCCCAAAACCGGATCGCCATCGGTCCAGTCGCCGACCAGCACCGCTACCTTGTTGCGCTGGAACGCGTCGCGCACCGAGGAACGCTCGATCGCGGCGGCTTCGTTGACCTTGCAGCTCAGGCACCAGTCGGCGGTGAAATAGGCGAAGACCGGGCGGTTCTGCTTGCGCAGATCGTCCAGCTTGGCCTCGGTAAAGGCGGTGTCGGCAGTCGCCTTGGCGACGGCGGCGGCGGGCTTGACCGTCACGACGATTCCGATCGCCAGCACCAGGGCGACGATGGCGGGCCAGCCCGCGCGCCCCTTGCCACTGTGTTGGCGCAGACCCGTCCACCAGAAGCCCAGCGATGCGATCAGCCCAGCGGCGAGGCCCAGCGTCATGCCGGTCACGCCAGCTTCCTGCCCCAAGATCCAGGCCAGCGCGAGCGCGGTCAGGAACATCGGCACCGACAGGATATGGCGCAGCCGGACCATCCACATGCCGGGCTTGGGCAGACGCCGCCGCAGCGCGGGCACAAAACCGATGGCGATGAAGGGCAGCGCGATGCCGATACCCAGCCCCGCGAACACCGCCAGCGCGGCGGCGGCGGGCAGGACCAGCGCCGCCCCCAGCGCCCCCGCCATGAATGGCCCCGAACAGGGCGTTGCGACGAACGCCGCCAGCGCGCCGGTCGCGAACGATCCCATCGCGCCCGAGCGTCCGGCAAAGGCGGGCGTCGGCAGCTCGAACAGCCCCGCAAGGTTGAACGCGATCCCTGCGACCAGCAGCAGCAATATGCCGATCACGCGCGGGTCCTGAAGCTGGAACGCCCAGCCCGCGCTCTGCCCGCCCGCGCGCAACGCCAGCAGGACGACGCCCAGCCCGACGCACACCAGCACCACGCCCGCCGTATAGGCCAGCGCCTCGGTCCGCGCATGGCGCTCGTCCCCGCCGCCCTTGGCGAGGCTCAACGCCTTCAGGCTCAGGATCGGGAAGACGCAGGGCATGATGTTGAGCAGCAATCCACCCAGCACCGCCCCCAGAAAGGCCAGCGCGATCGCGCCGAAGCCATGATCCGCGCTGCCGCTCGCCCCGGCGATGGCACCCGGCTTGGCGGCGAAGGACAGGCCCTGCCCCTCACCGATCGACAGCACGCCCGACACCGGACCCGGCGTCGGCACGGCGGCGGCGGGCATGGCGAGGATCAGTTGGTCGCCGCTGCGCGTCATGACCTGCGGCGCGGCATGGTCGATGATGCCGCTGCGCTCGGGATAGAAATAGACGTCCCTGACCGCGACCGATGCGGGCAGCGGCACCGCGATCCGCACCTGCTTGCCCTGCGTCTCGATCACGCCGTCGCCGCCCAGCGGCCGGGGCAGCGCAGCGCGCCAGCGGTCGAACTCGGCACGCGTCGCAGGTGCCACCGCCCCGTCACCGACCGTCAATTTGGTCGACAGCGTCTGGCTTTCGGGCACGCAGATCGTATCGGTGCAGACCAGATAGTCGAGCTTGACCGTGACGGGCAGCGGCGTCCCCTTGGCCAGCCCGGCCGGGATCGACAGATCGACGAGCAGCGTGAAGGGCCGCTCATAGACATAGTTCATCAGCCCGGCGATCTTCAGCCGCCCCGGCACCGGATAGCGCAACTCGCCCGCGCTCACGCCCTTGGGCAGCGCCCAATGCGCCTCGGTCGGCAGGCCTGCATCGCCGCCATTCTTCCAATAGCCGTGCCAACCCTTTTCCGGCGTCGCGACGATCGCGAGTGTCGTGTGGCCACCCGCCGCCGGGGCTTCGCTTTCGGCGACCAGGCGCATCGGCAGATGGATCGCGCCCGGCGTGGGTGCGCTTTCGGCCATGCCGGGGCTTGCCGCCACCAGCATGAACAGAGCCGTCATCAGGATGTAAAACCAACCGCGCATCGACCTTGCCCTAACCCGCTTTCGCGTTCCATAGCGTCCCTGTCCCCGCTTTGCATCAAGGTTGCCCATGAACTCCCTGACTGCCGCGCTCCTCGCCTCCGCCGCGCTGCTCGCCATGCCTGCTCTGGCCCAGACCGCCAGTCCCGTACCTGGCGCCGCGCCTGCGCCGGTCGCCACCCTGCCGGGCACGCCGCAAGCCCCCTTCCCCACGACGCCGCCCAAGCTGATCGTGGCGATCTCGGTCGACCAGTTCTCGGCCGACCTGTTCGCGCAATATCGCAACCACTTCACCGGCGGCATGGCGCGACTGCTGACCGGCGCGGTCTTTCCCTCGGGCTATCAGAGCCATGCCGCGACCGAGACCTGCCCCGGCCACTCGACCATCCTGACCGGCTATCGCCCCGCCCATACCGGGATCATCGCCAACAACTGGGTCGACCAGTCCGTCAACCGCCCCGACAAGATCGTCTATTGCTCGGAAGACGAAAGTGTCGCGGGCATGGACCACAATAACTACGTCGTGTCGGACAAGCATCTGAAGGTCCCGACGCTGGGCGAGCGGATGAAGACCGCCGACCCCCGCGTCCGTACCGTCTCCGTCGCAGGCAAGGACCGTGCCGCCGTGATGATGGGCGGACACAAGATGGACGAGATCTGGTGGTGGGACGGCAAGACCTATGTCTCCTATGCCGGACGCGCCGTGCCCCTGGTCGTGGAGCGCACCCGCAAGGCGGTGGCCGACCTGATCGCCCGCCCGCAGGAGCCGATGCCGCTGCCGGGTTTCTGCAAGCCGCTCGACCGGCCGATCACGGTAGGCGGCCAGACGCTGGGCACAGGCCGATTCCAGCGCGCGGCGGGCGACCTGAAGGCATTCCGCGTCTCGCCCGCCGCCGATGCCGCCGTGCTGGCGATGGCCGCAGGCTTCGTGCAGGACATGAAGCTGGGCCAGGGTCCGCAGACCGACATTCTGTCGGTGGGCCTGTCGGCGACCGACTATATCGGCCATGCGCTGGGCACCCAGGGCGCCGAGATGTGCATCCAGATGGCCGAACTGGACCGTTCGCTGGCGGGCTTCTTCGAGGTGCTCGACCAGACCGGCGTCGATTATGAGGTGATGCTGACCGCCGACCACGGCGCGCATGACATGACCGAGCGCCAACAGCTTCGCGCCATGCCGATGGAAAGCCATGTCGCGCCCGAGGCCAAGACCAAGACGATGGCCGCTGCGATCGCCCGCACGTTGGGCCTGCCCAACGACCCGCCGATCATGATGAGCGCGGAGGGCGACATCTATATCGACCGCGCTTTACCGGCCGCCACGCGCGCGAAAGTGCTGGCCGAAGCCAAGCGCCGCTACGAAGCACTGCCGCAGGTGGCCGCCGCGCTGACCCGCGACGAGATCGCGGCGACGCCCTGGCCGACCACCCCGCCCGAAACCTGGACGTTGAGGGAAAAGGCGCGGTCATCCTATGACCCCACGCGCTCGGGCGACCTGCTGATCCTGCTCAAGCCTCGCGTGACGACCATCGAGGAGCCCGGCCCCGGCTATGTCGAGACGCATGGCTCGCCATGGGACTATGACCGCCGCGTGCCGATCCTGTTCTGGCGCAAGGGCATGGCCGGGTTCGAACAGCCGCTTTCGGTGGAAACCGTCGATATTGCGCCGACGCTGGCGGCGACGATCGGTCTGCCGATGCCGGGGGTCGACGGGCGGTGCCTGGACCTCGATCCTGGTGCGGCGGATACGTGCAGGCGATGAAAATATTCTCCCCGGCACGGAGAGGTGGCAGCGCGCAGCGCTGACGGAGTGGGGCTTCCACACAGGACGTACCGTGCGGAGACCCCCCCTCCACCACCGCTTCGCAGCGGTCCCCCTCCCCGTGCCGGGGAGGATTTCAGGCCTGCTCGACCCTGTATTCGATCGGTTTGAAGCTGCCCCCGTTCGAGGCGGGCGCGGAGCACGCGGTCAGGCCGATCACCAGGTCCATATGCGCCACGAAGCGGATATGGTCCCCCGGCCCGCTGAGCGGTGGCAGCACCTCCAGCTTGCCGGTCGCGCCGTCGATGGGGACGTTCATGAAACAGTTGAACGCCACCGGAATCCGGTCGGGCACCACGCCATAGGGCTCCAGCGCCGCCGCCAGATTGCCGAAGCAGCCTCGGTGACGCGGCAGGTCGGGGTAGAAATGATCGAATGTGTCGACCGAACACGGCGTCAGCAGGAAGTCGTGCATCCCGACCGTGTCTTCAATGATCTCCAGCATTACCCGCGAACGGTTGGAATAGAGCTTGTGCCCTTTGGTCAACCGGATCGTCTCGGCATAATCGAGCGTGCGGCCCGACGAGATCACCTCGTCCAGATCATCCGCGTTGAAGGCCAGCAGATCCGCCACCTGTCGCCCGCGCGGATCGATCACGGTCAGGCTGTCGCCCTTGGCCATGCGGAACGCGTCGCCGCTGCGCGGCGGGATTTCGACCGTCGCGCCGCTCATGGCTTGGCCTCGCTTGCCCCGCCCGCATAATGGAATGGGCAGCGCCAGCCCTCCTCGACCACGCGGCCGCTATATTGGCGCGCCTCGCTCATCTCGCCGTGGCGCGCGAGCATCGGGTTGCGCGATCCGGCCAGCGCTTCGTCGCGCATCAGGATTTTTTCGCGCATCGTCTCATACTTCCCCTGCGCGCGCAGAATCTCGAACTGGTCGTGCAGGTTGAAGATCATCGCTGGGCGCGGAAAGCGGCGTGCAGGGCGGCTGGCCTGGGGGTGCAGGCCCACCACGAAAAATGCTTCGCCGCCAAAGGAGAGTGAGAAATGCGGGTCGCTCGGATCGGCACTGACCCGCGTGTCCCAATCCTGGCCCAGCCAGACATCCTTGTCGGACAGCGACTGGATGCGCGACCACACCGCCTGCTCGAACGCCGCCTCGTCCAGCGTGTCCGGCCCGGCGAACACCACGGCCAAGCTGCGGAACAGTTGCGGCTCGGCCCGGTAGCGCTCGGCGAAGCGGCGCAGGGAGTCATGGATGCGTAAATCATCCCAGGCGCTGGCGATGTCGCGCGCACCCAGAATTTCGAGCGTGCCGCGCGCCATCGCCGCCTTGGCGCCCACGCATGGGAAATCGGCCTCCGCGATATGGGCGCGGAGCATCGCGGCGGATTCCGGCTCACTCGGATCATGAGCGGGGAATAGACTGCTTTCAGTGTCTGACATCGGATGCCCCAACGCCGCTTGGACCTGGGACGTTCCGAAAGATTCCCTGTTGCCAAATGATTGCGGATCATTTCTCAGGTATATTGATAAGGATCAATCCGGAAGCTGGTGGCGCCGTGCTCAGCTCTTGCCGGACACCAGCCGTGACATGGGCTCGCCATGACCACTGCCGCTACGCACGGCTTCCGGGTAACCATGATAATAGCCCTGTTGCCAGATTGCACCGCTGACAAAGGCCAGGTCGGCCATGGCCTGGGTCTCGACCCCTTCGACGATTACCGTCCCGCCCAATTCGCGGATCAGACCGATGAGATGCGGCAGGCTTTGGCAGGGCTCGCCGTCGCGGGTCGCCCGCTGAAGGAACAGCCCGTCAATCTTCACGAGAGCGGGAACCAGGTCCATCAGTTGGCGAATCGATGTGAAGCCCGCTCCGAAATCGTCGAGCGCCAGCGTCGCCCCCACCGCGCGCAGCGCCCGCGCAAAGGCAATCGCGTCATGAATGTGCGTGATCGGCTCCGTTTCGGTAATCTCGACGACCAGCCGCGCCGCCAGATCGGGCCGCTCGGCCAGTTCCGACAATATGCCTCTCCACCATCCGTTGAGGTGCGCCGAGCTTGCCGAGATATTGACGCCCAGAACCGCATCGGGATGAGCGCGTAGCTCGTCCATTACATGCCGGACCATCGCCCAGTCGAAGGTCGTCGCGGTCCCCGTCCGCTCCAGCGCCGGAAAGATCGCTGCGGGGGACAGCCCCGCCCCCGGTTCGTCGAGGCGGACCAGCCCTTCATGATACAGGGTCCGCGACGGATCGCGGTAGTCGCACACCGCCTGCCAACATACCGTCATCCGACCCTCGTCCGCACAGCGAAGCGATTGCGCAGCCAATTGCATGTCGTTCCGGTACAGCGCGAACCAGCCCTCGCCAGGATCGCGCGCGCCCCGGTATCGCGGCGGCTCGTCATTCCGCCAGGTCATGACGGCATGGACGGCCGCGCCGGGCTCGCCGGTGATCGCCTCGATCGATATCGACTCCGCAGTCAGGCGATAGGACAGATCGGCAAGGCGGTCCTGGGACGGCGCTCGCCCATTCTGCATGCTACCCAATATGCGAAACCGCCCGGACTTCGCATCGAGTTCGATCGCCAGCCCTGCCTCGCGCAGACGCGCCGCGATCCGACTTACGACATGGTCCCCTATCCGCGGCCCCCAGCACGCCGCGATCAGTTCGAGATTGCTGATCTCGATCTCACAAGCCCCATCCGGCACCCTGACCATGTCCCCCCGCGAACAGCAACCACCAAGGCACCACGCCCCCTGATGAATGCATAGAACTATTGCGGAGAGTTAGCGGCGCCTTGCTGAGTTGCATAGGCACAACACTTACATTAACCACGAAATCGAGTGGACTAAGATATCTTGCATATCAGTATTGAGACCGAATTTACGATTTGTCATTAATCTAGATTGGTCCGCAGCCACCGTGTTGCCTGTACCGCATCGACGCCGCGTCGTACGGCATAGTCGGCCACTTGATCCTCGCCGATCCGCGCGACGCCGAAATACTCTGCCTGACCGTGCCCGAAGTAGAAACCGCTGACCGCCGCCGTCGGCAGCATTGCGAAGCTCTCGGTCAGTTCCAGCCCTACGGCCTGTTCGGCGCCCAGCAGATCGAACAGCGTCCGCTTGATGCTGTGTTCCGGGCAGGCCGGATAGCCCGGCGCGGGGCGGATGCCGCGATATTGCTCGCGGATCAGCGCCTCATTGGTCAGCTGCTCGCCCGCCGCATAGCCCCACAGGTCGGTGCGGACATGGGCATGAAGCCGTTCGGCAAAAGCCTCGGCCAGACGGTCGGCCAGCGCCTTCAGCAGGATGTCGTTGTAATCGTCATGCCCTGCCCGGAAGCGTTCGATATGCGCGTCGATGCCGTGGATGCCGACCGCAAAGCCGCCGATCCAATCACCCGCCGGGTCGATGAAGTCGGCCAGGCACATATTGGCACGGCCTTCGCGCTTGGCGATCTGCTGGCGCAGGAAGGGGATGCGGGTTTCCGCGCCATCGGCGGTCAGGATCACGTCATCGCCGTCGCGACGGCAGGGCCAGAGCGCGGCCACCCCGCGCGCGGTCAGCCACTTCTCGGCGATGATCGTGTCGAGCATGGCCTGCGCGTCGGCATAGAGCCCGCTGGCGCTCTCGCCGACCACTTCGTCGGTCAGGATCGCGGGGAAGTTGCCTGCCAACTCCCAGGCGCGGAAGAAGGGCGTCCAGTCAATATAGTCGCGCAGGTCGGACAGATCCCAGTCCTGATAGACATGCACGCCCGGCTGCTTCGGATCGCCCGCCTTCAGCGCCATGTCGGCAACGAAGCCGCGCGCGCGCGCTTCCTCCAGCGGCAGGAGCGCGTTGGAACCCTTGCCCTCGCGCGCCTTGCGGACCGCTTCGTAATCGGCCGCGACCTGCGCGACATAGGGGTCGCGCTGGGTATCGGAGACGAGGGTCGTCGCCACGCCGACTGCGCGGCTGGCATCGAGGACGTGCACGACCGGCCCCGAATAAGCGGGCGCGATGCGCAGCGCGGTATGGACCTTGGAAGTCGTCGCGCCACCGATCAGCAGCGGCATGGTCATGCCCGCGCGCTGCATCTCCTCGCCCACCGTCACCATTTCGTCCAGCGAGGGGGTGATGAGGCCCGACAGGCCGATCATGTCGGCGTCATTCTCATTCGCTGCCGCGATGATCTTGGACCAGGGCACCATGACGCCCAGATCGACCACCTCGAAGCCGTTGCACTGGAGCACCACGCCGACGATGTTCTTGCCGATATCGTGCACATCGCCCTTCACGGTCGCGAGCACGATCTTGCCTTTGCCCTTGGCGCCCGGCTCCTTCGCCGCCTCGATGAAGGGGAGGAGATGCGCGACCGCCTTCTTCATCACGCGGGCGGACTTCACCACTTGCGGCAGGAACATCTTGCCGGAGCCGAACAGGTCGCCGACGACGTTCATGCCGTCCATCAGCGGGCCTTCGATCACCTCGATCGGCCGCGCGAATTGCTGGCGGCATTCCTCGGTATCGTCGACCACATGCGCGTCGATGCCCTTGACCAGCGCATATTCCAGCCGCTTGGTGACGGGCAGGCTGCGCCACTCGGCCGCCTGCTTCTCGGCCACCGCATCGGTGCCGCGATAGCGCTCGGCCAGCGCCACCAACCGCTCGCCAGCCTCGGGATCGCGGTTTAGGACCACATCCTCGCACGCCTGGCGCAGTTCGGGGTCGATCGTGTCATACACGTCCAGCTGGCCCGCATTGACGATCGCCATGTCCATGCCCGCCGGAATGGCATGGTACAGAAACACCGAATGCATCGCGCGGCGCACCGGCTCGTTGCCGCGGAAGCTGAACGACAGGTTCGACAGGCCGCCAGAGATATGGACGTGCGGGCAGCGCGCCTTGATTTCGCGACATGCCTCGATGAAGTCGACGCCGTAATTGTTGTGCTCTTCGATGCCGGTGGCGACCGCGAAGACATTGGGGTCGAAGATGATGTCCTCGGGCGGGAAACCGATCGACATCAGCAGGTCATAGGCGCGCGCGCAAATCTCGACCTTGCGCTCCTTGGTGTCGGCCTGGCCGACCTCGTCGAACGCCATGACGACCACCGCCGCGCCGTACGCCATGCAGCGGCGGGCATAATGAAGGAACGTTTCCTCGCCTTCCTTCATGCTGATCGAATTGACGATGGGCTTGCCGCTGACGCACTTCAGCCCCGCCTCGATCACGCTCCATTTTGAGCTGTCGATCATGATCGGCACGCGCGCGATGTCGGGCTCGGCGGCGATCAGCTTGAGGAAGGTCGTCATGGCGTATTCGGCGTCGAGCAGCCCTTCATCCATGTTGACGTCGACCACCTGCGCGCCATTCTCGACCTGGCTGCGCGCCACCTCCACCGCGCGGGCATAGTCACCCGCCAGGATCATCTTCTTGAACGCCGCCGATCCGGTGACGTTGGTCCGCTCGCCGACATTGACGAAATTGGTGGAGGTGTTGGTGGTCATCGTCTTGTTCCTAGCCCCTCCCCTTCAGGGGAGGGGTTGGGGTGGGGCCTGTCCAGGCAGTCAAAGGTCCGGGATGGAGGCCACGCCCCACCCCCAACCCCTCCCCTGAAGGGGAGGGGCTTTGCGGGTCAGGCCGCCATCGTGAACGGCTCCAGCCCGGCAAGGCGGGTGACGACGGGCGGGGTCGGTATTGTGCGGGGCTTCATCCCCCGAACCTTATCGGCGATCGCCTTGATATGCGCGGGCGTCGAGCCGCAGCAGCCGCCCAGCACATTGACCTGTCCCTCGACCGCCCATTCGCCGACCAGACCGGCGGTGGTGACCGGCGCCTCGTCATAGGCGCCCAGTTCGTTGGGCAGCCCGGCATTGGGATAGATCATGATCAGCGTGTCGCAGATCTCGCTCAGCGTCTTCACATGCGGGCGCAGCTGTTCCGCGCCGAACGAGCAGTTCAGCCCGATGGTCAGCGGCCTGGCATGGCGCACCGCGTGCCAGAAGGCCTCAACCGTGTGGCCCGACAGGTTCCGGCCCGACAGGTCGGTCAGCGTCATCGACAGCATGATCGGGATCTCGCGGCCCAGCGCCTCGCCCGCCTCGATCGTGGCCATGATCCCGGCCTTGGCGTTCAGCGTATCGAACACCGTCTCGATCAAGATGAAATCCGCGCCCCCCTCGACGAGCGCATCGATCTGTTCGCGGTACACGTTCTTGAGGAAATCGAAATCGATCTCGCGATAGCCCGGATCGTTGACGTCGGGCGACAGCGACAAGGTCTTGTTGGTCGGCCCGATCGCGCCCGCGACGAAGCGGGGGCGGCCGTCCTTCGCCTGATATTCGTCGGCGAGGCGGCGGGCGAGCTTCGCACTCTCGATATTGATCTCGCGCACCAGATGCTCGGCACCGTAATCGGCCTGGCTGATCCGGTTGGCGGAAAAGGTGTTGGTCTCGGCGATGTCCGCGCCTGCCTCGAAATAGGCGCGGTGGATGGACTCGGGCACCTCGGGCTTGGTCAGCGCCAGAATGTCGTTATTGCCCTTCTGGTCATGGGACAGGCCCAGCGTCCCCGCATAGGCCGCCTCGTCCAGCTTCCAGTTCTGGATTTCGGTCCCGAACGCGCCATCGGTGATGAGGATGCGCTTGGCCGCTTCGGCGAGGAATGTGTCGCGGGTCGTCATCGTCTTGCTCCTGCTCTGGCGAGCGGTTGTTCTTTTGAGAGTGGGGAGCCTCAGGCTTCATCGCCTGCGGCCCTGCCCTCCCCCATCCCCTCCCGCTTGCGGGAGGGGCGCGCTTGGGTCGTAGGTCGGGCGCTATCGCCGAACCTCGCCCTTCAATTTCATCACTCCCCTCCCGCAGGCGGGAGGGGTCGGGGGAGGGAAAGCCGCGAGTGACACCCTATGTGATATCGCCCTACCCCCGAAGGATTAACATCACGCCGCCGCGACCGCCTCGGCCTTCTTCCCCCGCACGCCCAGCAAATGGCTGATCGCATAGGCCAGTTCGGCGCGGTTGAGGGTGTAAAAGTGGAAGCCCTTCACGCCGCCCGCATAGAGGCGACGGCACATCTCGGCGGCGATGGTCGCGGCGA
The DNA here is from genome assembly GCF_014197135.1 of Sphingomonas zeae. GTDB lineage: Bacteria > Pseudomonadota > Alphaproteobacteria > Sphingomonadales > Sphingomonadaceae > Sphingomonas > Sphingomonas zeae. The sequence goes on along the minus strand of NZ_JACIFA010000002.1, from coordinate 193,794 downwards.
CCAGCTGGCGCGCGGCGGGATGGTCGTCCAGCCCCTCGAACAGCCGGTCCATCCAGTCGGGGATGCGTGCCCCGCACATCGCGGCGAACTTGCGGGTCTGCGCGACGTTCGACACCGGCAGGATGCCCGGCACGATCTCTGCCATGATCCCCGCCGCAGCGGCGGCATCGCGGAAGCGGAAATAGGCTTCGGGCGAGAAGAAGAACTGGGTGATCGCGCGGTTCGCGCCCGCATCGATCTTGCGCTTGAGGTTATCGATATCCGCCTGTTGATCCGCCGAGTCAGGATGACACTCGGGATAGGCCGCGACCGAAATCTCGAACGGGTGCAGCTTCTTCAGGCCAGCAACCAGATCGGCGGCATTCTCATAACCGCCCGGATGGCTGACGAAACGCGCGCCCTCGGCTGGGGGATCGCCGCGCAGCGCTACGATATGCCGCACGCCCGCCGCCCAATATTCCTGGGCGACCTGATCGATCTCCTCGCGGGTCGCCTCGACACAGGTCAGGTGCGCGGCGGCGTCCATCGTCGTTTCGCGCTGGATACGCGCGACCGTCGCATGGGTCCGCTCACGGGTCGAGCCGCCCGCACCGTACGTCACCGACACGAAGCGCGGGTCGAGCGGCTCCAGTGTGCGGATCGCATCCCAGAGCTGCGCGTCCATCTTCTCCGTCTTGGGCGGGAAGAATTCAAAGCTGACCGCAATATCGCCGCCGACATCGGCGAACAGCGGTTCCTCATGCGCCAGCGCGGCCTCGGCTCGCGTCAGGATCGTGTTCGTCATGCCGCCCTCACCCTATTCGCCTCGACGGGCCGAAGCCCCTTCTTCACACCCAGCCAGAGTTTGACGGTCAGTTCGCCGCCCTCCAGCGTCCTCGTCTCCGCCAGCGTCAGCCCGGCAGGGCCGAACCAGCTGGCCATTTGCTCATCGGCAAAGCCCAGGCGGCTATGCGCCGCCTTTTGCCGCAATTCCTCGCGATCATGCGGCGCGAAGTCCGCGATCAGCAAGCGCCCGCCCGGCCCCAGCACCCGCGCCGCCTCGGCGATCGCCGCGCCCGGCTGCTGCGCGAAGTGCAGGACATGGTGCAGGATCGCGATGTCGGCCGCGCCGTCGCCCATCGGCAGCGCATAAAGGTCTGCCTGTCGCAACTCGGTATTGGCGCGCCCGTGCAGCTTGGCGCGGGCGAGCCGCAGCATCTCCGACGAACGGTCGATGCCGAGCGCGCTTTCCGCCCGGTCGCCGAACAGCTCGAGCATCCGCCCGGTGCCGGTGCCGATATCGATCAGCGCGCCCAGATCGCCCTCGCCGATCAGGCCCGCCATTGCCTCCTCGATCTCGCTGTCGGCGACATGGAGCGAGCGGATGGCGTCCCACTCGCCCGCATGATCCTCGAACCAGGCCGCCGCGCTCGCCGCCCGGTCGGCGCGCACCGCCGCCAGCCGCGCGACATCAGCCACCACCCAGGGGTCGGGCGTCTCCGCCGTCCAGCGATCGAGCGCCGCCGTCATCGGCTCCACCGCCTCACGGTCGCCCAGCGCGACGAAGACCCAGCTGCCCTCCTTGCGCCGCTCGGCCAGTTCGGCATCGACCAGGATCTTCACATGGCGGCTGACGCGCGGCTGGCTCTGGCCCAGCACCTGCGCCAGTTCGCCCACAGACAGCTCCATTGAGCGGAGCAGCGCCAATATGCGCAGCCGCGTCGGATCGCCCAGAGCGCGGAAGATTTCGAGCGCATTCGCCATGGATCACGATATAAAGATATCTTTATATGCGGTCAACGGAGCGAACAGATTTCGGCCGACACGGACCCGAAACGGATAATCTGCGTTGGCACGCCGATCATATGTTTGAAACGGGAGTGTTTGCCATGAAGAAGGCCCTGATCCTCGCCCTGACCGGCGCCGCCGCAATCTCGCTGGCCGCGTGCAGCCAAAACAGCCGCGAACAGTCGGAGCAGGCGGCCGACGCGATCGGCTCGGACGTGAAGGCGACGACGCAGAACGCCTCGGATGATGTCGAGGCTGCGACCGCCAAGGCGCTGAACTCGGCCGAGAATGCCATGGACAAGGCAGGCGACAAGCTCGACCGCGCCGGTGACCGCGCCGCCGCCAACGCCGATCGCGCGGGCGACAATATCGATCGCGGGCTGGACCGCGCGGGCGACAAGATCGAAAACGGCACGGCCAAGGCTCGCGAGGCGACCGGCAACGCGCTGGTCCGCGCAGGCGAGGATGTTCGCCGCTAAGGGCTTTATCCTTTCAGATGATGGAAGCGGGTCGGCGATGGGTTCGTCGGCCCGTTTTTTTATCGGGTTCCCTTAGCCCAGTGCGTTCAGTCGAACCGAACCTTCCCCCGCCCCGCCTTGACCTGGGCGCGCCCCTTCTTGGCATCCACGCGCCGGGTCTGCGACGCCCGCGTCGGTTTCGTCGGCCGCCGTTTCTTCGGCACGACCGTCGCCTCGCGGATCAGGTCGATCAGCCGCTCGCGCACCTCACGCCGGTTCATCTCCTGCGACCGGCTGGCATCGGCGCGCAGGGTCAGCACGCCGTCCTTGCTCAGTCGCTGCCCGGCCAGCACCGCCAGACGCAGCTTCACCGCCTCGGGCAGGCTCGATGAGCCTTCCACGTCGAAGCGCAGCAGCACCGCGCTATCGGTCGTGTTGACATGCTGCCCACCCGGCCCGGAGGCGCGGGTGAAGCTCTCGGCGATCTCGCGCTCGTCGATCACGATGGCGCGGGTGACGGGGATCAGCGCCATCGCCGGGCCGTCCTAGTCGCGGAACGCGCCGAAGCGTTCGGGGATCGGAGCCTCCGCCGTGATCGGGTCCTTCTCGCCACGCGGCACGGTCAGACTGGCGGCGTGGAGCAGCATCCCCCCGGGCTCGCCCGCGCCGTACACCAGATCGCCGACGACGGGAGCGCCCAGGCCGGTGGCGGCATGGACACGGATCTGGTGGGTACGCCCGGTTTCGGGCCGGAACTCGACCAGCGTACGCCCACCATCATGGCGCAGCGCGCGCCAGCCGGTACGCGCCGCCTTGCCCGCCGGATCGGCGACCATCCGCCAGCCTTCCTCCATCGTCGATACCTTGGCCAGCGCCAGCTCGATCATGCCCTCACCCTCGACGATGCCGTTCAGCACCGCAAGGTAACGCTTCTCGACCAGCCCCGCCTCGAACGCCTGCTGGAAGCGGGCATGGGCCTTGGGATTGCGCGACAGCAGCAAACAGCCGCTGGTGTCGCGGTCCAGCCGGTGGACCGCATGGGGCCAGCGCTTGAAGCCGAATTTCAGCGATTCCAGATGATTTTCAAGGCTGATCGACCCGTTGCGGGGCCGATCCACGGGCAAGCCCGCCGGTTTGTCGATCACCAGCGCTTCGCCGTCGATGAATAGAACGCGATCTCCGTGCATCGCGCTCCCTTGCCACCGTGCGCGCCGACATGCCAGAGCCCCGCGCGTCATGCCGACCGCTCCTGCCGCTTTCCTGCGCTTTCTGGCGCTGCTGATCTTCGCCGCGCTGCCCGTCGCGGCTCAGGCGCAGTCCTGCGACGGCGCGCTGCTGCCGCCCGGCCCGGATGGTCGCGTCGCGGGCCACTTCCCCTATGGCGATGCGCCGCCCGGGGACATAGTGCCCGCCCCCGCCGGGTTCGGGCTGAAACCCTATTGCCGGGTGCACCGGGCGATGCTCGGCGATCTGCAACGGCTGCTTGATGCGGCGAAGGCCGATCCGTCGGTCGGCGGCGCGTTGCGTGGCCTGTCCTGCCACCGCGAGGTCGCCCGCCAGCGCAACGTCTTCTGCCGCGACCGCAGCGTGTCGGCCGCCGAACGCGCTATCTCGGTCGCGCCTGCGGGGCATAGTGAACATGCGACCGGCTATGCGATCGACTTCGCAGTGCGCCCGGCCAAGGGCTGCCCGGATGCGGAGGCCTGCATGGCGGCCTCTCCGGCTGCGCGCTGGTTGATCGCGAACGCACGGCGCTTCGGCTTCGAGATGAGCTTTCCGGCGGGCAACAAGCAGCGGGTGAAGTGGGAGCCCTGGCACTGGCGCTGGGTCGGAACCAGCCCCAGCGAACCCGGCGCGGCACAGGCGCGGGCGATCTTTGCCAAGGCGCGGGCGCAGTTTCCCGCCGATCCCGGAATCCGCGATCCGTTGAGGGTGGTGGTGACGAGCCAGCCGCCGGTGCCAGTCGTTCCGGTGGCGGCTCCGCCTGCGCCGATGAAGAAGCGGGGCGGGCGGCGATAGGGTTTCGCTTGGCCGGCGCGGACGGCAAAAAAACGAGGGCACCCATCGGCGCCCCCGTCTCTCAAATCACCCGAACAGCTTCGCGGCCGTCTCGGCGATGCGCTTGCCCTGGTAGCGGGCGCCGTCCAGATCGACCTGGCTCGGCTGGCGACTGCCATCGCCATCGGCCAGCGTCGACGCGCCGTAAGGCGTGCCGCCATGGACTTCCTTGACGCCCATCTGGCCCTGGAAGCCGTAATCCAGCCCGACGATGGTCATGCCGTGGTGGATCAGGTTGGTCAGGACCGAGAACAGCGTGGTCTCCTGCCCGCCATGCTGGCTGGCGGTCGAGGTGAAGGCACCGCCGACCTTACCGACCAGACCGCCCTTCATCCACACGCCGCCGGTGGTGTCCCAGAAGGCCGCCATCTGGCTCGCCATCCGGCCATAGCGGGTCGGCGTGCCGACGATGATCGCGTCATAATTGGTCAGCGCGTCGGGACCCTCGATTTCAGGATGCGCGGTATCGGTCTTGAAGTGCGCGGCCGCGACAACCTCTGCGGGTGCGGTTTCGGCGACGCGGCGGATGTCCACCTTGGCACCGGCCGAACGCGCGCCCTCGGCGATGGCGTCGGCCATCTGCTCGATATGGCCATAGGACGAATAATAAAGGACCAGAACTTTGGCCATGTCAGATACTCCCTTCCAGAAAAATGAACTTACTCGGAATCCACCAGAACGATCTCGGCATCCTCGATCGCCGTGATCGTCACGGTCCGACCACCCGGTTCCCTGGCGGACAGCGCCGCCCCATCGCGTGCCGCGAACGGCACACCGTCGATTTCGATCCGTCCGGTGGCGGGGACGAGATAGGCGTGACGCCCCTCGCCAACCGCATGGGTCAGGCGTTCCCCGGCACGCAGCGTCGCACCCAGCACCCGCGCATCGGCACGGATGCGAAGCGTGTCGCCATCCTCGTCGAATCCGCTGGCCAGCGTCACGAACTTGCCCGAACGCTCGCCCTTGGGAAACGGCTTGGCCCCCCAGCTCGGCTGGCCGCCCCGGCTGCGCGGCTCGATCCAGATCTGGAACAGCGTCGTCGCCTCGGATTCCAGATTATATTCGGCGTGGCGCACGCCGGATCCCGCGCTCATCACCTGCACGTCGCCCGCCGCCGTCCGACCGACATTGCCCATCGAGTCCTGGTGCGTGATCGCGCCGGTGCGCACATAGGTGATGATCTCCATGTCGGCATGGGGATGCGGCGGAAAGCCCGAATTCGGCGCGATGACGTCGTCATTCCACACCCGGATCGCGCCCCAGCCCATGCGGGCGGGATCGTAATAGTTGGCGAACGAGAAATGGTGCCGCGCGTCGAGCCAGCCATGATTGGCATGGCCCAGACTGTCGAAGCTGCGCCGATCAATACCTTTGGCGATCTCGTTTCCGAGAACTTGCGTGGTCATGAGGGTAACTCCCTTGGTTATCCCCAAGATAGGCGCGATAATGATCGCGTAAACGGAAACGCTGGAAACCGATCGTTTCCACGTTCATTGTAGCGCAGAGCCAGCCGCCCCGGCGTGGCCATTTGGGGGGGTGTCGATGCGTCTGCCGGATCTGGAAGCCTGGGCGATCTTTGCCGCCGTGGTCGAGCACCGCTCATTCAGCGCCGCAGCCGACGCCATCGGCCTGTCCAAGGCCACCGTGTCCAAGGCGATCACCCGGCTGGAAGCACAGCTCAAACAGTCGCTGTTCCACCGCACCTCGCGCCGTCTGGCCCTGACCGAGGCGGGCAAGCCGCTGGCCGAACATGCCGCGCGCATCCTGGCCGAGGCCCGCGCCGCCGAGGAGGCCGCGCGCGACGCCGCCAGCGCGCCTGCGGGCCGCATCCGGCTGGCCGCGCCGATGTCGTTCGGGGTGACGAATATTGCCCCCGTCATCGCCGAGTTTCTGGCGCAGCATCCGGGGATCGAGATCGAACTCAGCCTGTCCGACGCAAGGGTCGATATCGTTGCGGAGGGCTATGACATCGCGCTGCGCATCGCCGATTTGCCCGACAGCTCGCTGCGTGCGCGGCGGCTGTGCGGCATTTCGACCCATGTCATCGCCTCCCCCGCCTATCTGGCCAAGCATGGCCTGCCCCGCCATCCCAACGAACTGGGCGAGCACCGGCTGCTAAGCTATTCCAACGTCACCGGCCCCTGGCGCTTCCGCCACCCCAATGGTGCAGAGGTGTCGGTCCGGCCTCAGGGACCCCTGACCGCCAATAGCGGCGATGCGCTGGTGCCGGCGGTGACGGCCGGGCTGGGCATCGCACGTCTGCCCGGCTTCATTATCGGGCCGCACCTCGCCTCGGGCCAGGTGGTCGCGATCCTGGAGGATTGGACTCCGCCGCCGATCGGGCTGCATCTGCTCACCCCGCCCAGCCCGCTGCGTCCCGCGCGAGTCGAGGCATTGATTACGTGGCTGGCCGACCGGGTGCGCGATCCGTGCATGACGGCGCAGGCGATGGAGGCCGCATGATGAACCGGCTGCGTCCCGACGAAAGCGATGCGCGTTTTATCCGCCGCGTCATCCTGACGCTGCTGATCCTCGGCGTGACGGCGGCGCTGTTCCGTGCGGGCGACCTGCTGATCCTGGCCTTCGGATCGATCCTGGGCGCGATCGTCATCCATGCCATTGCCGATCTCTATTCCGATCACCTGCCGATCGGGCCGAAGCGTTCGCTGACCCTTTCGATCGCGACCGTACTGGCGGTGCTCGGGTTCCTGGCATGGCTGTTCGGCGTCGCCTTTCGTCAACAGTTGAACACGCTGGTGACGCAGTTGCCCGATCTGATCGACCAGCTGGCGCGCTGGGCCTCGCAATCGCCTGTCGGAGCCAAGGTGGTCGATGCGGTGCGCGCCGCCTATGCGGGCAGCCGGGTGGCGCAGGACATTGGCGGCATCGTATCGGGGGCGGGCGAATTCGTGCTCAACTGCCTGTTGCTGCTGGTGGGAGCGCTGTTCTTCGCTGCCGATCCGAAAATCTATGAGCGTGGTTTCCTGTTGCTCATCCCCCGATCGATGCGCCCGGCCATGGAAGACGCGCTGTTCGACACCGGTTCCACCCTGCGGCTCTGGCTCCGCGCGCAGCTGATCCAGATGACGACGATGGGCGTACTGGTCGGCGTCGGGCTGGCGATCGCGGGCGTGCCCTCGGCCGCTGCGCTGGGGCTGCTGACGGGGCTCAGCGAGTTCGTACCCTATGTCGGGCCGATCGCCGCCATGCTTCCCGCCTTGGGTCTGGCAGCGCAGGGTGGGAACGGCGCGATCATCGGGACGCTCGTCACCTTCGCGGTCGTCCGCCTGGTCCAGACCAATGCGATCACCCCGTTCGTCACCAGTCGGGTCGTCGCGATCCCGCCCGCCGTCACCCTGTTCGCGATCATCGGAATCGGTACGATCTTCGGACTCTTCGGCCTGTTCTTCTCGGCCGCGCTGCTGATCGTGGCGTTCACCCTCATCCGCAGCCTGTATCTACGCGAGGTTCTGGGGGAAAACATTCCGGCGGTGAACCATCAGAGCCTGCTCGGCCCTGGCGCGCGCATAAAACAAGAAAATGAGAATCCGGGTTAGGATCGAATTAACCTTTTACGTTCACATCCACGTTGGTTAATGATCGAAAGGTCAGGTCGCCGGGGCAAGGGGGCGATCATTCGCAAATGGGGAATGTCGATGCGCGTATTGCTGATCGAGGATGAACCGACGACTGCCAAGGCGATCGAGCTGATGCTCGGCAGCGAAGGTTTCAACGTCTATACGACCGACCTGGGCGAGGAAGGCCTCGATCTCGGCAAGCTGTATGATTACGACATCATCCTGCTCGACCTGAACCTGCCCGACATGCATGGCTACGACGTGCTGAAGCGTCTGCGCGTCGCCCGGGTCTCGACTCCGGTGCTCATTCTGTCGGGCATCAACGAGATGGATTCCAAGGTGCGCAGCTTCGGCTTCGGCGCCGATGATTACGTCACCAAGCCGTTCCACCGCGAGGAACTGATCGCGCGCATCCATGCGGTCGTCCGCCGGTCCAAGGGCCATTCGCAGTCGATCATCCGCACCGGCAAGCTCGCGGTCAATCTGGACGCCAAGACGGTCGAGGTCGACAATGCCCGCGTCCACCTGACGGGCAAGGAATATGCGATGCTGGAGCTGTTGTCGCTCCGCAAGGGCACGACGCTGACCAAGGAAATGTTCCTCAACCATCTTTATGGCGGGATGGACGAGCCGGAACTGAAGATCATCGACGTCTTCATCTGCAAGCTGCGCAAGAAGCTGAGCCTGGCTTGTGAGGGCGAGAATTATATCGAGACGGTATGGGGCCGCGGCTATGTGCTGCGTGAGCCCGACGAGGTGGAGCAGGCCGAGGTCGCCTGATCCTATTTTGGTTTTTGCGTAGGAAAGGCCGGTTCGCGGGGCGCGGATCGGCCTTTTTCTTATGGATTCCCGTGGCCTTCCCCCATCAGGCCACCGCCCGCCGCCGCATTGCCAGACCGAGCAACGCCAATCCCCCCGCCAGCAACGCCACACTGGCAGGCTCCGGCACCGGCGCCGGGCTCCCGCCGCTGCTTCCAGTCCCGCCCGAACTGCTCGGCGGATTGAGCGTCCCCGGCGTATAGGTGCCGACATAGGTTCCGAGGTGGAACTCGCCGTTCTGGATCAGGCTGCCGAACACGGCCGAGCCCTCGATATAATTGCCAGTGGTCGCTGCCGCCTTGGGCGCGAGTACCGATCCCTTCCAGGCGGTGGTCAATTCCAGGTTGGTCGCATCGGGGAAGTTCCAGATGACGTGCTCGCCCAGCCCGCTCGCATTGTTCAGGAAGTTATCATCCAGCCGAACCGTGCTGCCGCTGACATTGACGATCACCGTGTCCGCGCCGTTGGTGTTGAATGCGATCTCACCGAAGCGCGACAGGTCGGCGGCGGTCAGGTTGAACACGCCGACGCCATTGGGGCCTGCGACTGCGTTGAACGTCGCGCGATTGTTGCTGATCGAGACCTGCGCCGTGGCCGACAGAGCGGCATAGCTGTTCGACAGGTCGGTCATGCTGCTCGCCAGCAACGTCTTTTGCTGATTCAGCCCGGCAACGAAATTGGGATCACTTAGACCCAGACCCGACAGCACGATATTCTGATTGATGTTGGTGTTGGACAACAGCCCGCCCACCTTCACCGTTTGAACCCCGCCATTCAGGTTGAAGCCGCTCGCGACATTGCCGCCGATCAGCGCACCCGAGCCGTTGTTGAGGTTCTTCGTACCACCAAGTACGTTGCCGACCACGGTCAGCCCAGGCACCGCATAGGTCGAGGCTGGCACCGAGCGAATTTGATAATTGGACGAATTGCCGCTCAGGTTCCCGCCGACAAAGGTCCGCCCCTCCACCTCCGAGCTGGAGGTCAGGTCCCCCAGCACGATCAGGTTCCATTCCTTCAGCGCATCGATCCCGACGACGGGCGAGGCCGCGGCCAGCGACGGGATGGCGGCCGCAATCAGGCCGATGGTGAGGATACGGTGCTTCATGACTGGCCTGATAGACAAGAAAGCCCTGACAAATTATTAGCTGTCGATCGCGACCTGTCCCGCTTTGGGTCGTTCCGTCAGCGCCGCTCCCACACCTTCTGGCCGCCGATCCAGGTTTCCTCGACCTGGGTGCCCCGCAACTCGCTGGGGTTGATGTCGAGGGGGTTGCGGTCGACGATGATGAAGTCCGCCTGTTGCCCTTGGCCCAACCGTCCGAACAGGTCCTCGGCGAACCCCGCATAGGCGCCATCCATGGTGAAGGCGCGCCATGCCGCCTCGCGCCCGATGATCTCCTGCGGCTGCCACCCGCCATAGGGCTGGCCGTCCGGCCCCTGGCGGCTGATCGCCGCCGCCCAGCCCGCAAAGGGATCGGGCCGCTCGACTGGATAGTCCGATCCGAACACCAATGCCGCGCCGTTCTTCAGCATCGAATTCCAGGCATAGGCCCCCGACAGCCGCGCCGCGCCCAGCCGGGTCTCGGCCATCTGGCGATCGCTGGTTTCGTGCACGGGCTGCATCGAGGCGATGATGCCGTGCTTGCCGAAACGCGGCAGATCGGCCGGATCGACGATCTGCGCATGTTCGATCCGCCAGCGCCGGTCGCCCTTATAGGTTTCGGCGAGCTCGTCGATCGCGTCGAGCACCTGGGCATTGGCCTTGTCACCGATCGCGTGCACCGCGATCTGGTACTTGTCCATGGCCGCGCGGCTCATCAGGTTGCGGATCACATCGTCCGACATGAAGCCGAGGCCGGTCTGGCCCGGTGCATCGGCATAGGGCTGTTTCAGCCAGGCGCCGCGCGACCCGAGCGCGCCGTCGCCGTACAGTTTCACGCCGACCAGCCGCAGCCTGTTATTGTACAGCCAGGGCGTCGGCCCGGTTCCGCCGATCCGCACCGTATCGTCGACGCCGCCGCCATAGCTCATGATCCGCACGCGAAGATTGCCCGCATCGCCCATCCGGCGATAGGTCATCCATTCGTCCAGCGTGGTACCCATGTCGGCCGTCGCAGTGATGCCGTGACTCAGCAACTCGTTCTGCGCCTTCAGAAAAGCGGCATTGCGGTCCTTGGCCAGCGGCTGGGGCACCGCCTTCTGGATCAGCTGCATGGCGGCATCAACGAACACGCCCGAAGGCTGGCCACCGACCTTTTCGATCCGGCCTCCGGGCGGAGAAACGGTCTTGGCCGTGATCCCCGCCGCCTTCATCGCCGCACTGTTCGCCCAGAGCGCATGGCCGTCGGCGCGCTCCATGACGACCGGTCGGTCGGAGACGGCGGTGTCCATGTCGGCGGCGGTCGGAAAGCGGCCCAGCGCCCAGCTTTCCTGGTTCCACCCGCCGCCCAGGATCCATTTCCGCTCCGGGTTGGCCGCGACATAGGCGGCGATCCGGCTACGCGCCTCGTCCAGCGACCTGGTGGTCGCCAGGTCGAGTTCGATCTGGCGGAAACCCAACGCCATGACATGTCCATGCGAATCGACGAAACCGGGCAGCATGACCCGCCCCTTCATGTCGGCGCGCCAGTCGAGCTTTTCGGGACGCTTGTCCTTGGCACCGAGCAGCTTCACGACCTTGCCATCCGGGGTCAGCAACAGCCCCGTGAAGCGGACCACCTTGCCATTCTTGTCCAGCGTCAGCCCCGTCACATTGTCGACCAGGGCATCAGCGAAGGCGGCGGCGGGGGTCAGCGCGATCGCCAGCGCGGCGAGAGCGGCACGAAGAACGCGGGGGGAGGAAACCTGCTTTACCATGGCCGTTCCCTATCGGGAGAATGGAGGGGTGGGAAGCGGGGTAACGATCCTCCCCGGTACGGGGAGGTGGCAGGGCGCAGCCCTGCCGGAGGGGGGCTTCCACAAAGGTCGTCCTTAGAGGCACGCCCCCTCCACCACCCTTCGGGTGGTCCCCCTCCCCGTACCGGGGAGGATTTCACGACCGTCGCACCACCTCGCGAATCACGAAATGCGAGGCCAGCCGCGTCACCCCCGGCAGGCGTGCCAGCGTCTCGCGGTGGATACGCTCGTAACTGTCGTCGCGACGCACCTCGACCTGGATCATGTAATCCGCCTCGCCGCTCATCAAGAAGCATTCGACAATCTCGGGACAGCGCAGGATTTCACGCTCGAACGCCGCCATCGTATCCTGTCGCTGGTCCTTCAACGTGACGTTGACCATCACGGTCGAGGGCCGCCCCCGTGCCTCATGGCTCAGGATCGCGCGAAATCCGGTGATGACCCCGCTGTCGCGAAGTTGCGCCACCCGGCGATGCGCGGCGCTGGCGGACAGGCCGACCTTCTCGCCCAGCGCGGCGCTGGTCAGGTCGGAATCGCGGGCCAGTTCAGCCAGGATACGGCGGTCGATCGCGTCGGACATTTCATCCCGATACACGGACGTTCGACGCAAGAATATCCCAAACAGCATGGCAAGACGGGACCGCTTTGCACACCTCTCCTGATCGCCTGGGGCTATTATCGGTGCAACGCTATTCAGGAGAGTCGATCATGCGCGTCGGTGTGCCCAAGGAAATCAAGAACCACGAATATCGCGTCGGCCTCACGCCGCCGTCGGTCGCCGAGCTGGTCGCCGCTGGTCATGAGGTGATCGTCGAGACCAAGGCGGGCGGCGGCATCGATTTCGAGGATCAGGACTATATCGACGCGGGCGCGCGCATCGTCTCCACCGCCGCCGAGGTGTTCGACCAGGCCGAGATGATCGTGAAGGTCAAGGAGCCGCAGCCGGTCGAGGTGGCGATGCTGCGCCCGCACCACGTCCTGTTCACCTATCTCCATCTTGCCGCCGACAAGCCGCAGGCCGAAGGGCTGATGAAGTCGGGCGCGACCTGCATCGCCTATGAGACGGTCACGTCCCCGCGCGGCGGCGTGCCCCTCCTGAAGCCGATGTCGGAAGTCGCGGGCCGCATGGCGGTGCAGGTCGGCGCGCATTATCTGGAGAAGCAGCAGGGCGGCCGTGGCATCCTGCTTGGCGGCGTACCCGGCGTGGCGCCTGCCAAGGTCGCGATCCTGGGCGGCGGCGTCTCGGGCGTGAACGCGGCGCAGATGGCGGTGGGCCTGCGCGCCGACGTCACCATCTATGACATCAACAACGACCGTCTGGCCGAGCTGGACATGTTCTTCTCGAGCCAGATCAAGACCGCCTATGCCTCGAAGGCGGCGATCGCGGCGGCGGTGAAGAATGCCCATCTCGTCATCGGCGCGGTGCTGGTCCCCGGTGCGGCGGCGCCCAAGCTGGTCACCCGTGACATGCTGAAGACGATGAAGCGCGGCTCGGTGATGGTCGACATCGCGATCGACCAGGGCGGCTGCTTCGAGACCAGCCATGCCACCACCCATCAGGACCCCGTGTTTGAGGTCGACGGCGTGATTCATTACTGCGTCGCCAACATGCCGGGCGCGGTCGCTCGCACCTCGACCTTCGCGCTCAACAACGCGACGCTGCCCTTTGCGGTCAAGCTCGCCAACATGGGGGCCGAGGCGGCAATGAAGGCCGATCCGCATCTGGCGGGTGGCCTGAACGTCTCGGGCGGCAAGATCCGCCACGCGGCGGTTGCCGAAGCACTCGACCTGCCTTTCGAGGCCTGGGCGGGCTAAACACCATCGTTCATACTGGGCGAAGTTGAAGGGCATGTCCGGGCGTCAGGCTCGTGGCCTTCGACTTCGCTCAGGCTGAACGGCTTCTGGGATTTAATCCCCACCTCCGTTCACGCTGAGCGTAGTCGAAGCGCACGCCCTTTCCTTCGCCACAAAGGCCCGAATCAGTTCGCGCGGAGACGCGGAGGCGCGGAGATGGCGTATCCAGCCGCCAGGCTGGCCTCTCACCGCCACGGTGCGGCAAAGCCTTCGGCGGAACTGCCGCCGGACGCCCACCCCATCCCGGCCCTCTCTGCGTCTCCGCGCCTCCGCGCGAACCAAAAACGAAACAAAACTGGAACATCGCCGTTGATCCCCTGAAAGGATCACCCGATGACCGACAACCCCAAGACCGAACCCTTCTCCAATGCCGAGAAGGATCCCGATGACTGGACCACCGGCGACGAGAAGATGACCGGTGCGCAGGCCAGTTACCTGAAGACCCTGTCCGAAGAGGCGGGCGAGCCGTTCGACGATACGCTGACCAAGGCGGATGCCTCCAAGCGCATCGACGCGCTTCAGGAAAAAACCGGCCGGGGCCAGTAAGCCCCTATTCCCCCATCATGCGGATCGCCTGATCGAGCAGCATCACCCGTTGCTCGATAGCCGGTCGATAAGCCGCGTTGGCGGGCGACAATTCCAGCGCGCGGTTCCAGAAGGCCCGCGCCTTGCGGAAATCGCCCGCGCGCATCCAGGCCAGCCCCTCGAAGAAGAAGGGCGCGGGGTCCCTCGGCCCCAGCGTTCGGGCGCGGCGAAAGGCGAAGCGGGCGGCGGGCGACATCTGATAGCCGTCATGCGCAAACAGGACATTGCCCAGCTCGGTCCAATAGGGAACGCTGCCCCGGTTTCCGCCGACCGCGCCCAGCATGATCTGCACCGCCGTCCGTTTGTTGCCCGAGCGCGACAGGGCATCCGCAGCGGTGAACATCGCTGCCTCGCCGCCATAACGCCCGATCAACTGCCCGCGCAGTTCGGAAATGGCGTCATTGTCGAGCAGCGCATCGGGGCGCGGTGCGGGCGCGCTCGCCGCCAGGGTCGGCCGCCCCTGCCACGCATAACCCACCCCGCCCAGCGCCAGCGCGGCGCCCAGCATCGTCCAGAGCGGTCGCGGAAAGCGCAGCCACAGCGCCGCGCCCATCGCTCCCGCCGCGATCAGCAACAGGATCAGCCAGCCCATCAGCGCCGCTTCCGAAAGCTGGACCGCGCGATCCATGCACCAAGCGCCAGCAATAGGATCGGCGTCGTCCAGAGCAGCGCGGTCGCGCCCGACAGCGGCGGGTCATAGCTGACATAATCGCCATAGCGCTCGATCAACCAGTGGCGGATCGCCTCCGGGCTTTCACCGCGCGCGATCCGCTGGCGGACAAGCGCGCGCATGTCGGCGGCCATGTCGGCGTCGCTGTCGGCGATCGACTGGCCCTGACACACGACGCAACGCAGCTCGCCCATCAGCGCGCGTGCCTGCGCCTCGGCTCGGGGGTCGGGCAGCTGGGTGTTGCCATAATCCGGCGCGGCTGTACCGGCCGCCAGCAACAGGGCGAGCGACAGACTCATCGCGTCGCCGCCATATCGCGGACGATCTGGTCCACCTGGTCGGCGCGGATGTCGCCGATATATTGCCGCACGATCCGCCCGCGCCCGTCGATCAGGAAGGTCTCGGGCACCCCCGACGAGCCGAGCGACATCTGCACCCGGCTGCGGCTGTCATCGCCGATCGCGGAATAGGGATCGCCGTTGCGGCGCAGGAAGGCGGCGACGGCGGGGCCTTTGTCATGGATCGCGATCGCGTCGATCGGCACTCCGCGCGCCTTCAACGCCATCAGCTGCGGCGCTTCGGCGACACAGGGGATGCACCAACTGGCAAAGACGTTGAGCAGGCGCGGCTTGCCCGTTCCGAAATTGCTGCTGGCCAGCCCCGGCTTGCCCGGCACCATCGGGGCGAGCTCGAAGGCGGGCAACGGCTTGTCGACCAGGGTCGAGTGGACGCCGGTGTCGGCAGGCCGCATCAACCCGGCCGCGATCACCACGAATAGCACCCCGAACAGGCCCAAAGGCAACCAGATCAGCGCGCGCTTCATCCCCACAGAGCCTCCCGCCGTCGTTGCTGCCAGGCCTTCAGCCACCGCCCGACTAGCGCCAGCACCCCACCCAGCGCGATCAGTGCGCCGCCGAGCCAGATCAGCGTCACGAACGGCTTCCACCACAGCCGCAACTGCCAGCGGCCGGTCGCCGCGTCCTGCTGCCCCAATACCGTGTAGAGCTGCCCGTCCCAGCGGGTCGCGATTGCGCTCTCGCTGGTCGTGGTCGGCGGATCGGTGAAGAAGCGCTGTTGCGGGCGCAGGGTCTCCCCGTCACCGTCGCGTGTGGCGGTCAGCCGTGCCTCCAGCGCCGACCAGTTCGGCCCGACATTGGGATAGATACGGTCCAGCTTCACCCGCCACGGTCCGACGATCGTCGCCTGCCCCGGATAGAGCGCGACCAGCCGCTCGGCGGTGAAGGCGCTGTCGCACGCCATGCCGATCATGCTGACGCCAAGTCCCACATGCGCGACGACCATGCCCCAGATGGGTAGCGGCGTGCGCCGCCAGTTACGTCGGGTGATTGGCAATATGCTCGCGACGATCAGCCCGACACCGAAGGACAGGCCGAGCAGCGACAACACGCCCATGCCCCCGGTCAGGGTCAGCATCAGCGCGAAGGTGCCCGCCGCCGCGACCATCGGCCACAGCATCCGGATCAGCACCGCCTCCGCCTCGTCGCTCCGCCAGCGTAAGGTTGGCCCCACCGCCATCACCGCGACCAGCACCAGCGCGATCGGCCCGGCGGCGGCGTGAAAGAAAGGCGGCCCGACCGACAGCCGCACCCCGAACCCGGCGGCGACCAGCGGATAGAGCGTGCCGATCAGCACGATGCCCAGGATCACCGACAACAGCAGATTGTTGACGACCAACCCGCCCTCGCGGCTGACAAAGGCAAAGCTGCGGCCGGCGCGCACCTGCCCGATCCGCGCGCCGAACAGCGCCAGCGCGCCGCCGATATAGAGGCCCAACAAGGCCAGGATGAACGCCCCGCGCCGGGGATCGACGGCAAAGGCATGGACGCTGGTCAATATGCCCGAGCGCACCAGGAAGGTGCCGATCATCGACATCGAGAAAGCGACCACCGCCAGCATCACCGTCCACGCTCGCAAGCCATCGCGCGCCGCCAGCACATTGACCGAATGGAGCAGCGCCGTCGCCGCCAGCCACGGCATCAGCGAGGCGTTCTCGACCGGGTCCCAGAACCACCAGCCGCCCCAGCCCAGCTCATAATAGGCCCAATACGACCCCGCCGTGATGCCGATGGTCAACAGCACCCAGGCACCCAGCACCCATGGCCGCATCGCGCGGGCAAAGGCCGGGCCGACCTGCCCCGTCACCAGCGCGCCCACCGCGAACGAGAAAGCCACCGACAGCCCGACATAGCCCGCGTAGAGCGTCGGCGGATGGAAGGCCAAACCGGGGTCCTGCAACAGCGGGTTCAGCCCCTGCCCCTCGATCGGCGCCGGGTTCAACCGCGCGAAAGGATTGGAGGCGAACAGCAGAAAGGCATAAAAGCCCAGCGCGATCGCGCCCTGCGCCGCCAGCGTCGCGACATGGGTCGCGCGGTCGAGCGTCCGCTCCTTCCACGCGACCAGCGCGCCGCCCGCCCCCAGGATCGTCACCCAGAGCAGCATCGAACCTTCGTGATTGCCCCAGGCTCCGGCGAATTTATAGATCCACGGCTTGGCCGAATGGCTGTTCTCGGCGACCAGTTCGACCGACAGATCGGTGTTCAGGAACACCGCGATCAGCGCCGCCATGGCCATGGCGACCAGCGCGCCCTGCACGATCGCGACCGGGCCGATCGCGGCCATCGCCTGCTCGCCCACCGCGCCCTTGCGTCGCAGGGCAAGGACGCCGAGCAGCAGCTGTAACCCCGCCACCATCGCGGCGAACCAGAGCGCGACCAGACCCGCCTCGGCGATCACGGCTCCAGGCTCCGGCTCTCGTGCATGTTGCCCGCCATTTCGGGCGGCATGTATTTCTCGTCATGCTTGGCGAGCAAATTGGTCGCGACGAAGCGGCCATCGGGCTGGAACTGCCCCTCCGCCACCACGCCCGATTTCTCGCGGAACAGGTCCGGCGTGATCCCGGCAAAGGTCACGGGCGTCGTTGCCTTGCCGTCGGTCACGACGAAGCGCACCGTCACCCCATCAGGCGCGCGGTGGACCGAGCCCGCCTCGACCATCCCGCCCAGCCGCACCGCGCGGCCCAGTGGCAGCCCCTGTTTCTGCGCGTCGGAGGGGGTGTAGAAAAACGCCGCCTGGTCCTTCATCGCCGACATGGCAAGCAGCACCGCCGCGACGATCGCGGCCAGCGCCAGCAGCGCCAGCGTGAGACGTTGGGATTTGGGCGTCATTTCTCGGCGCGCTTCATCGCCAGATAGCTGACAAGGGTCAGCGCGCCCGCGCCCCCCAGCATCACCGCATAGGCCGCCGCGACGAACGCCATCTGGTTCATGCGCGCGCCATCCGCCGAATCCGCGCCTCGGCCTTGGCCTGGGCAAGCAGCGTGCGCATCCGCATCAGGACGATGGCGGCGAACAGGAAGGTGAAACCGCCCAGCGAAATCGGCAACGGCCAAAGCAGCGACCTGTCGATGCTGGACCCGGTCAGCCCGATCGACTGGCCCTGATGCAGCGTGTTCCACCACACCACCGAATAGCGGATGACCGGCAGAAGCGCCGTGCCCGCCAGCCCGTACAGCGCCGGGATCCGCCCGTCGCCGCCGCGATCCGCATCGGCGCGGGCGAGCGCGATATAGCCCAAATAAACGAACAGCAGCAGCAACATCGATGTCAGCCGTCCATCCCATTGCCACCACGTCCCCCAGGTCGGTCGCCCCCAGATCGATCCCGTGGCAAGGCACAAGCCGGTAAACACCGCCCCCGGCCACGCAATGGCACGCCCGGCAACCTGCGCCAGCGGATGCCGCCAGACGATCAGCGACAGGCTGGCGGCCGCGATCCCGCTCCATCCGCCCATGCCGAGCCAGGCGGCAGGGACATGGATATAGAGGATACGCACCGTCTCGCCCTGAAGATAATCGGGCGGAGTCAGGGTCAGCCCCGCCCAGACCGCGACGGCGATCAGCGCGGTACCCAGCCCCAGGCAAATCCCGGTCAGCGGACGAGCGATCTTCAGGAAACGCGCAGGGTTCGCAAGGGCATGAAGGGTCGGCACGATAACCGGACTGTAGGGCGGTTTTTCCGGCGCGTCATCCGTGTTTGCGGTTCGCACGCACCTTCTTGAGCGCTCACCCCTCCTTCTTCTTTAAGCCCCTCCCGTAAACGGGAGGGGTTTGGGGAGGGCAAGGAGTCTCGCAGAGACCATCCCTGTGGCATGCCCTCCCCCATCCCCTCCCGCCTGCGGGAGGGGCGTGGGTCTCAGCGATGGCGGGACCCGTTAACGATTTGATTCGTCTTCGCTTCAAGACATCCCCAACAGGGGAGCAAAGGGGACCACCACACACCATGCCTGCACTCCACCGCCTGCCTCTGCTCGCCCTCGCCTTCACCCCCACCACCCTTCTTGCGCAAACCGCCGAACCCGAAACCATCATTGTCACCGGCCGCGGCCTGAACGACCAACCCGGCGAGCGCGCGCTGGACGTGGTCACGATCGACCGCGATCGGATCATGCAGAACGCCTCGCAGCGTCTGGAAAATGTGCTGGCGGATGTCGCCGGACTGCAGCAGTTCCGCCGCTCGGACAGCCGCTCAGCCCATCCGACCTCGCAGGGCATCACCTTACGCGGCCTGGGCGGCAACGCGTCGAGCCGCGCGCTGCTGGTACTGGACGGCGTGCCGCAGGCCGATCCGTTCGGCGGCTGGGTCATATTCCCGGCCTATGCCACCGGACGGCTGGGGCGCATCCGGGTGACGCGCGGCGGCGGCTCGGGCTTCTGGGGGCCGGGCGCGCTGGCCGGCACGATCGAGATGGACAGCGCGACGCCCGACCAGCTCGCCCCGCTCGACCTGGCGATCGCCTATGGGAGCCGCGATTCGGTCGATGCGCAAGGCTCGGCCTCGCTGGTCCGCGACGGTGGCTTCCTGACCGTATCGGGGGCCTATGCGCGCGGAGACGGCTTCATCCCGATCGTCGCGGGGCAACGCGGTCCCGTCGATCGCGCAGCGCCGTATGAGCAATATTCGGGCGCGGGGCGCGGCGTGATCGCGATCGCCCCCCAGACCGAGTTGCAGATGACGCTGGCGGCGTTTCATGACGCGCGCGACCGGGGGACCGACTTCACCGACAACCGCTCCGACGGCGCGGACGCCAGCATCCGGCTGGTCGGACGGGGGGCTTGGGGCTGGTCGGCGCTGGCCTATGTCCAGACGCGGCAATTCGCCTCGCGCTATGCCAGCGTAAATGCCGCGCGAACGGCGGCGACGCTGACTCTGGACCAATATAACGTCCCCGCCACCGGCCTGGGCGGACGCGTGGAGGTTTCCCCGCCGCTGGGCGACTCGGTCAAACTGCGGCTGGGCGGCGACATTCGCGATACCAGCGGGCGGACGCAGGAACTCTATACCTATGTCGCGGGGCTTCCCACGCGGCGGCGCGAGGCGGGCGGGGCGACGCGCACCATGGGGCTGTTCGCCGATGGCAGCGTCGAGGCAGGGATGCTGACCGTTACCGCCGCGGCGCGGGTGGACGACTGGCGCATTCGGAACGGGCGGCTGGACGAGGGCGTGCTGGCCACGGGTGCGGTGCTGACCGATACCGACTTTCCCGACCGCTCGGGTCAGGAATTTACCGGACGGCTCGGGGCGGCGTTGCGGATCGCCCAGCCGCTGACCCTGCGTACCGCGGCGTATCGCGGCTGGCGGCTGCCGACGTTGAACGAGCTCTACCGGCCGTTCCGCGCAGGCGCCGACGCCACCGCCGCCAATGCCGCGCTGAACCCCGAACGGGTCGAAGGCGTCGAGGGAGGCTTCGACCTGACCCCCGCAGCGGGATTGCGGCTGTCGGGGACCTATTTCCTCAACCGGCTGACCGATGCGATCGCCAATGTGACGATGGGCCGCGGGCCGGGGACCTTTCCCGGCGTCGGCTTCGTCGCGGCGAACGGCGTGTACCGGATGCGACAGAATCTGGACGCGATCCGGTCGCACGGGTTCGAAGTGGAAGCGAATGGTGCGGTCGGTCCGGTGAGTGCGCGGGCGTCCTGGTCGCACATCAGCGCGCGGGTCGAGGCGTCAGGCCTGGCCGCGCCGCTCGACGGTTTGCGGCCCGCGCAGACGCCGCGCGACCAGCTATCGGCGACCTTGGGAATCCAGCATCGCGGCATGGCGCTGAGCGGGACGGTGCGGCACGTCAGCCGCCAGTTCGAGGACGACCAGAATCTTCGCTCGCTGGCGCCTGCGACGACGCTGGACGTCTATGCTGCGGTACCGATCGTGCGGGGCTGGCTGATCGAGGCGCGGGCGGAGAATCTCGCCGATACGCGGGTGGAGGCCGCGTATAGCGGCGCGGGGCTGATCGAACGGGCGACGCCGCGGACGGTTTGGATCGGGGTGCGGACGCGGTTGTGACACCTTGGCCTTGGACTTCGCTCAGGCGGAACGGGAGTTGGGATCGTGGATCACACCCCGTTCGCCCCGAGCGAGGTGGAACTGCACACCCTATCCCCGCTTCTTCACCAAAGCCGTGCGCAGACACCGGCACACCACCTCGTCCCGCTGGTTCAGCGCCTCATGCCGGAACGTCACGAGCCCCGCCCCGGGCCGCGATTTGCTTTCGCGCAGCGCCGTTACCTCGCTCGTCGCGCGCAGCGTGTCGCCGAGGAAGACCGGTGCGGGCATGACCAGTTCGTCATAGCCCAGATTCGCGACCAATGTGCCCAGCGTCGTCTCCCCCACCGACAGCCCGATCATCAGCGAGAAGGTGAAGGTGCCGTTGACGAGGATCTGCCCGAATTCGCTGGCCTTGGCCGCCTCCGCATCGATATGCAGCGGCTGCGGATTATGGGTCATGGTCGAGAACAGGAGATTGTCCGTCTCGGTCACGGTGCGGCGGATGGGATGGTCGATCCGGTCGCCGATCGTCCAGTCGTCGAAGAACCGGCCGCTCATGCCGCGCCCTCCGCGACTATGCGGACCAGCGCGATGCCCTCGGCCACCTGACCGCCGGTGTCGGCCTTCAGGTCGGTGACGACGCCATCGAACGGCGCGGTCAGGACATGCTCCATCTTCATCGCCTCCAGCGTGACGAGCGGCTGGCCAGCGCGGACCGCCTGCCCTTCGGTCACGGCGACCGCGATGATCCGGCCGGGCATGGGCGACAGGATCGCACCGTCCCCAGCCCCGCCCGCCGCCAGGCCATCGGCGCGCCAGCGGGTGAAGGACCAGCTTTGCCCTCCCTCGGAGATCAGTACCTCGTCGGTCGGCGCCGGGGGCACCTCGCCCGCCTCGGTGAAATCGACGGTGATCGGCTGCCCGTCGAGCAGGAAGCGCGCGGTCCGCCTCGGCGCGGCGTTGAGGCGGAAGCCCGACAGTTCGTCCTGACCGATCAGTGCGGCGGCGGCCTCGGCCAGCGCCTCTTCCGACGGCTCGGTCGGCGGCATCAACGCCTCGCCCTCGCGCGCGATCAGGCCGGTATCGACCTGGCCGCTGGCGAAGTCGGGATGGTCGAGCGCCTCGACCAGAAAGCCCGCATTGGTGCGCACCGGCCAGATCACCGCCTCGTCCAGCGCATCGGCCAGCGCCTCGCGCGCCTCGTGGCGGGTGTCGCCATGCGCGATGACCTTGGCGATCATCGGGTCGTACCAAGGGGTGATCTCCGCGCCTTCCTCGACGCCGGTGTCGATGCGGATCGCGGCATCGTCGCCGAGGTCGAACACTTCGAGCGTGCCGATCGCAGGGAGAAAGCCCTTGGCCGGGTCCTCGGCATAGAGCCGCGCCTCGATGGCGTGGCCGTGGATGGCGAGGTCGCCCTGCGCCATCGGCAAGGGCTCGCCCGCCGCGACGCGAAGCTGCCATTCGACCAGATCGACGCCGGTGATCGCTTCGGTGACGGGATGCTCGACCTGAAGCCGGGTGTTCATCTCCATGAACCAGACGCGGTCGGCGCGCAGCCCTTCGGAAGCGTCGGCGATGAACTCGATCGTACCTGCGCCGACATAATCCACGGCCTGCGCCGCGCGGACGGCGGCACCGCATACGGCTTGGCGGGTCGCGTCATCCATGCCCGGCGCGGGGGCTTCCTCGATCACCTTCTGATGACGGCGTTGCAGCGAGCAGTCGCGCTCGAACAGGTGGACGACATGGCCGTGGCGGTCGCCGAATACCTGCACCTCGATATGGCGAGGCGAGAGGATGTATTTCTCGATCAGCACCCGGTCATCACCGAACGACGCCGCCGCCTCGCGACGGCAGGACGCCAGCGCCTCGGCAAAGGCGGTCGGGTCGTCGACACGGCGCATCCCCTTGCCGCCGCCGCCCGCGACCGCCTTAATGAGCACCGGATAGCCGACCGCATCGGCCTCAGCGGCGAGGCGTTCGGGGTTCTGATCCTCGCCCAGATAGCCCGGCGTGACCGGCACGCCGGCGGCGATCATCCGCGCCTTGGCCGCGTCCTTCAGGCCCATGGCGCGGATGCTGTCGGGATTCGGCCCGACCCAGATCAGCCCGGCGGCGATCACACTTTCCGCGAACTCGGCATTCTCCGACAGAAAGCCATAGCCGGGATGGATCGCCGCCGCCCCGCTGTCGCACGCGGCATCGAGGATGCGCGCCGCGTCGAGATAGCTTTCCCGCGCAGGGGCGGGGCCGATCATTATGGCTTCGTCCGCCATGCGGACGTGCAGCGCCTGGGCATCGGCCTCGGAATAAACGGCGATGGTGCGCAGGCCCATCTCGCGTGCGGTGCGGATGATACGACAGGCGATCTCGCCGCGATTGGCGATGAGGAGGGAATCAAACATGGGTTTCAACCTCAATCAGCCCCAAGCCATGCTTGGCGAGGGGGACCATGCGCAGCATGGTGAAGGGGCATCCCCCCATCACATCCGGAACACCCCGAAACGGGGCGCCTCCGCGATGGGTGCATTCAAGCACGCATCCAGCGCCAGGCCCAGCACGTCACGCGTCTGCGCCGGGTCGACGATACCGTCATCCCACAGCCGCGCGGTCGCGTACCAGGGATTGCCCTCATCCTCGTAACGCTGGCGGATCGGGGCCTTGAACGCCTCGACCTCGTCCGCCGTCCAGTTGTCCGCGTCGCGGTGGACGGTCGCAAGCACACTGGCGGCCTGCTCGCCGCCCATCACGCTGATCCGCGCATTGGGCCAGGTGAACAGGAAGCGCGGGGAATAGGCGCGGCCGCACATGCCGTAATTGCCAGCACCAAAGCTGCCGCCGATCAGCACCGTGATCTTGGGCACCTGCGCCGTCGCCACCGCCGTCACCAGCTTGGCGCCATGCTTGGCGATCCCTTCGGCCTCATAGCGGCCGCCGACCATGAAGCCGGAGATATTCTGCAGGAACAGCAAGGGGATGCGCCGCTGGCAGGCCAGTTCGATGAAATGCGCGCCCTTCTGCGCGCTCTCCGAGAACAGCACGCCGTTATTGGCGAGGATCGCGACCGGCTTGCCATGGATATGCGCGAAACCGCATACGAGGCTCGCGCCATAGAGCGCCTTGAACTCGTGGAAGCGCGATCCGTCGACCAACCGGGCGATGACCTCGTGCACGTCATAAGGTGCGCGCACATCCTGCGGGATCAGGCCGTACAAATCTTCCGCCGGATAGAGCGGTTCGTCCACCTCGGCCAGATTGACCTCAGGCAGCGTCTGCGGCGGCAGCGTCTCGACGATGTCACGAACGATCGACAGCGCATGGTCGTCACTGTCGGCGACATGGTCGACCACGCCCGACTTGCGGCCATGGGTGTCCGCTCCGCCCAGTTCCTCGGCCGAGATGACCTCGCCGGTCGCCGCCTTCACCAGCGGTGGTCCAGCGAGGAAGATCGTACCCTGCCCACGCACGATCACCGTCTCGTCCGACATGGCGGGGACATAGGCGCCGCCCGCGGTGCAGCTTCCCATCACGCATGCGATCTGGGGGATACCCGCTGCCGACATCTGCGCCTGATTGAAGAAGATACGACCGAAATGATCGCGGTCAGGAAAGACCTCCGCCTGATGCGGCAGGTTCGCGCCGCCGCTGTCGACCAGATAGATGCAGGGCAGCCGGTTCTCGAGCGCGATCTCCTGCGCGCGCAGATGCTTCTTGACGGTCAGCGGGTAATAGGTGCCGCCCTTCACCGTCGCATCGTTGGCGACGATCATCACCTGCCGGCCATGGACCCGGCCGATGCCCGCGATCATGCCGGCGCCGGGGACCGCATCGTCATAGAGACCGTTGGCGGCGAGTTGGCCGATTTCGAGAAAGGGCGATCCGGCATCGAGCAACTGCTCCACCCGGTCGCGGGGAAGCAACTTGCCGCGCGACACATGGCGGTCGCGCGAGGCTTGGTTTCCGCCAAGGCCTGCGCGCGCCACGTCGGCGCGGAGGCGTTCGGCCAGCGCGCGATTGTGATCGACGTTGGTCTGAAAAGCCGCGTCGCCGCGCGCGATCCGCGTGGGAAGAACCGCCCCCATCACTTCACCCCAAGGCTCATTGCGCCACCTTTTCGAGCTTGCCGATCAGCTCGCGACCGATCAGCATCCGGCGAATTTCGTTGGTGCCGGCACCGATGTCGAGCAGCTTGGCATCGCGCGCGAAGCGTTCGACCGGCCAATCCTTGGTATAGCCCGCCCCGCCCAGCGCCTGGATGGCCTCCAGCGAAACCTTCACCGCATTCTCGCTGGCCAGCAGGATCGCGCCCGCCGCGTCGAACCGCGTCGTCCGCCCGGCATCACACGAACGCGCCACCGCATAGACATAGGCCCGCGCCGAATTGAGCGCGACATACATGTCGGCGATCTTAGCCTGGATCAGCTGGAACTCGCCGATGGCGCGACCGAACTGGCGGCGCTCGCGGACATAGGGCACGACCACGTCGAGACAGGCCTGCATGATGCCAAGCTGAATGCCCGCCAGCACCGCGCGCTCATAGTCGAGCCCGCTCATCAGCACGCCGACCCCGCCATTCACCGGCCCCATCACCTGCGCGTCGGAGACGAAACAGTCGTTGAAGACCAGCTCGGCGGTCGGGCTGCCGCGCATTCCCATCTTGTCGATCTTCTGGCCGATCGCAAAACCGGCCATGTCCTTTTCGATCAGGAAGGCGGTGATCCCCCGGCTGCCCTCACCCGTCTTGGCATAGACGACCAAGGTGTCGGCATAGGGTGCGTTGGTGATCCAGAATTTGGTGCCGTTCAGCACCCAGCCGCCATCCGTCTGGTCCGCGCGCAGCTTCATCGAGACGACGTCGGATCCCGCCGACACCTCCGACATGGCCAGACTGCCGACATGCTCGCCCGAAATCAGGCCGGGCAGGTATTTGGCCTTTTGTTCCGCATTGCCCCAGCGGCGGATCTGATTGACGCACAGATTGGAATGCGCCCCATAGGACAGGCCAAGCGAAGCCGACGCCCGCGACACTTCCTCGATCGCGACGACATGCTCCAGATAGCCCAGGCCCAGTCCGCCATCGGCCTCGTCGACAGTGATCCCGTGCAGACCCAGCACGCCCATTTCCGGCCAAATGTCACGGGGAAACCAGTCCTCCGCATCCATCCGCGCGGCCAGCGGCGCGATGCGATCGGTCGCGAAACGCCGCGTCGCTTCACGGATCATGTCCGCGCTTTCGCCCAGTGCGAAATCGAAATCGTCGATCATGTCCTCTCCAAGCGGCTCTTTGAGTCCGTGGCTTCGCTTTAAACGGACATTACCCAAACGCGCAATATTCGTTCCAACCTGCCATCGCATCGCTGCCGGGTGGATCGATTGCGCACCTCAAACATTTGCAACGTCGTGCAAAACCCGACATGTGGCGGGCAGAGAGGAATTCCGACCCTGATGGCCACGCGCCCCCTCGCCACCGATCCAAGCCAGGATATCACCGCTTGCGATCGGGAACCCATTCATATCCCCGGCGCGATTCAGCCGCATGGCCTGTTGCTGGTCGTGGATGCCACGACCGGGATCATCGTGGCGGGCGCCGGCGCGATCGAGGAAAGGCTGGCATCCGAATGGCATGGCCTGCCCCTGTCCGCGCTGGCGGGCGATCAGGTGGCGGACATGGTGCAGGCCATGCCGATCGGTCCGGGCTCTACCACCTCGGCCGCGCCGGTCCGTGGGATTTCCGAAGTCTTTTGCGTCACCGCGCATCGCATCGCCGGCGACATGGTGCTGGTTGAATTGGAACCGGGGGTCGCCGATGCCCCCTGGGGGGCGGGCAGCCCGCTCGGCTGGCTCGATGCCGCGGCGACCGGCCTGGAGCGGACCGGCGACCTGGCGATGCTGTGCGAGCGTGCCGCCGTCACCTTCCGCCTGCTGACCGGCTTTGACCGGGTGATGCTGTACCGCTTCCTCGACGAGGATTCGGGGCGCGTGGTGGCCGAGGCGCGCGCGCCCGAGCTGCATTCGTTCCTCCACCATCATTTTCCCGCATCAGACATCCCGAAACAGGCGCGCGCGCTCTATGTCCGCAACCGGACGCGCAGCATTCCCGATGTCGACTATACTCCCGCCCCCCTGCGCCCCGCCGGGTTCGAGACCGTGGATCTGAGCGACGTAGGACTTCGCAGCGTCTCGCCGGTTCATGTCCGCTACTTGCAGAATATGGGCGTCGCGGCCTCCGCCTCGATTTCGATCGTCAAGGACGGGGTGTTATGGGGCATGATCGCGTGCCACCATTACAGCGCCCGCCGCCTGTCATCCGAGCTGCGCGCAGCCGCCGCCGCGCTCGCCAGCGGGCTGGCGCGGCAGATCCGCGCCAAGGAAGAGGCGGAACTCTATCGCGAGCGCCTGCGCCTGCGCGCCGCCGAGGACGGCATTCTGCCGCGCATCATCGGCCTGGGCGACGTCGTCCCCGCCATCCGCCGCCTGATGCCCGAGATGAAGGCGATGATGGGTGCCAGCGGCTTTGCGGTCGTCGAGCATGGCAAGGTACGCGAGGAGGGTGTCTGCCCCCCCACGCTGGCGATCCTGGACATCGCCGCCTGGGCCGCCGCACGCAGCGCCGGCGATGTGGTGGCCACGCATGAACTGCCTGCGGTGATGCCCCAGGCCGACCGGCTGGCCGCCTCCGCCGCGGGGGTGATGGCCCTGCCTCTGATCGATGGTGGCGTGACCTTGCTCTGGTTCCGGGCCGAGCAGGTCGAGGAGATCGAATGGGCGGGCAATCCGCACAAGTCGGTCGCGTTGTCGTCGGACGAGACGCTGACCCCCCGCGCCTCGTTCGAAAGCTGGAGCGAGACGGTGCGCGGTCGCTCGCGTCGCTGGACGCTGGAGGAGGTGGAGTCCGGCCATCGCCTGCGTCGTGCCCTTCACGAAGCGTCGCAGAATCAGCGCTTGCGCGGGTTGAACACCGCGCTGCAACGCACGCTGGACGACCGGGAAGCGCTCCTTCTTCAAAAGGACGTGCTGATGAAGGAGGTGGACCACCGGGTGCAGAACAGCCTGCAACTGGTCTCGTCCTTTCTGGCCCTTCAGGCCAAGGCGGCGGGCGATCCCCGCGTGCGCGAGCATCTGGCCGAGGCGCAGGCACGATTGTCAGCCGTGGCGCTGGTCCATCGCCGTCTGTATCGCGACGATCAGATCCAGACGGTCGATCTGGCGCGTTATCTGGAGGATCTGGTCGGCGACATGAAGCAGTCGCTGGGCGCGGACTGGGCCGCGATGATGCGACTGGATCTGGCGCCGGTGTTGATGCCGACCGACCGGGCGATCAATCTCGGACTGGTCACGACCGAACTTATCATCAATGCCACCAAATATGCCTATGACGGCGCGGTCGGTCCGGTGACGATCACGCTGGAGCAATATGGCAACCGGCTGCGCCTGATCGTCGCGGACGAGGGGAAGGGCCGGACCGGGGATGGCGAGGGTACGGGCGACGGTCGCGGTTTCGGCAGCCGGATGATGACGGCGATGATGCAGCGGCTGTCGGGATCGATCGAATATGACGACAACCGGCCGGGATTGCGCGCCATCGTGATCGCGCCCATCGCGGATTAAGGGGGAGACCTTCAAACCCACCCCCCGTTCAGCCTGAGCGGGGGGTGGGAATTAGGCCGCGCGGCCGTACAGCGCGAATACCGCATCGGCCGCCGTGACGGCTCGGTCGACCCAGGCCGCATCCCCCGCCGCTTCGTCCAGCGCATGGCGAAACGCCCGCCACTCCCCTGCCCCGAAGCCCGACTCCAGATATGTACGCGGCATTCCCTCGCCCACCTGCCGGGCCAGCATCATGCCGCCCAGCCGCGAGCCTTCCGTCACGTAGAGTGCGCCCCAACGCGCCGCTTCGTCCTCCGGCAGATCGAATGGCAAGGGTTCGGGCAGAGTCGCGCCGAGCGCGGTCAGGTCCGCCGCCAACGCCTCGCGTCGGGACCGCCAAGGGAAACCGATGCTCTGCCCCGCCAGCCAAGCCTCAACCGCGGGCAGCGCACGCGCATGGGCGATCAGGAAAGCCGTATAGCTCCCCCGATCGTCCAGCCGATAGGCACCATAAGCCGCATCGACCGTCTCATGCGCGGGACCGGTGCGAGCCCGTAACGCTACCGACGCGCCGCCGATTACTTCAGACAGGCGACGATCCCCGCGATCACCGCCAGCGTCTCTTCCGGGTCGCGGACACGCACCGTGTCCAGGCCCAGTTCCTTCGCCGGATAGTCGTTGCCGCCGGGGAAGATCGCGTCGCCGATGAACATCATCGCGTCGAGCGGGATGCCGCTGGCGTCGCGCAGCTTCTTAAGGCCGTACGCCTTGTCGACGCCCTCGCGGGTGATGTCGATCGAGGTGGCACCGCCCATGTTGATCGACAGGCCCGGCAGGCGCTGCTTCAGGTCGGCCTGGATGACCTTGCGCTTCTCGAACTTGGGATCCCAATGTTCCTTGGCGTCGATCGGGGCCTGCTGGCCGAGCGCGGAGAAGGTGATCTGGCTGCCGCGATCCTCGATCCGCTCGCCCCAGGTCTGCTCGGGCACGAAGCCGGTCGCCTCCAGCGAGGCATCGAATGCCTCCAGGATCTTGGCCTTGGTCGCGTCGTCGAACAGCTCGGCATAGACCGGGGTCCATTGGCCGTCCTGATAGGTGTAGAGCTTGGTGCCGGTGGTCGGCATCAGCCACAGCTTGGTGCGGTCGGCGCGTTCGGGCAGACGGCTTGCCACCTGCTTGTCGAACTGCGGCCAGTCGCCGCCCGAGATCACCGCGACATGCGCGACGTCGAGCAGGTCGGCCAGCGCCTCCCCCATCGGCTCGCCCAGGGGCTGTTTGCTTTCGGCCAGCGTACCGTCGAGGTCGAACGCAACCAGTTGCTTCATTTGGGCACTCCGATTCTGGGCATGATGATAGTATCGATGGCATAGGCCACGCCGTCGTCCGCATTGGAACGGGTGTGTACCGATATCCGTTCCCTAACGGCATCCGGCGCATTTGCCATGACGATCGGCAGGCCTGCGCGTGTCAGCATGGGAAGGTCGTTCGCCTGGTCGCCGAGCACCGCGACTTCCTCCAGCGTCACGCCGAACGCCTTGGCGAGCGTCTCGACGCCGTCCCCCTTGTTCGCCGCAAGTGCGGTCACGTCGAGATAATAGGTCTGCGACTGGGCGATCGTTGCCTGTTCGCGATGCGCGGCATTCGCGCGCTCATGCAGGCCGCGCAGCAGATCGGCATCGTCGCTTACCAGGGTTATCTTGTCGACCTTGTCGACCAGCGCGGCGAAGTCCTGCGTAATCACCGGCTCCTGCGAGGACGCCTTGCGCTCGTGATCGACATGGGTGCCCTCGCCGCTGCTGGCGTACCAGCGATCGTCGGCGAAGACCCAGATGGCGAGCGGCTGGTCCGCCGCCATCGCCAGCACGTCGTTGACGACCTCGACCGGCACCCGAAACTGCGCGTCGACCGAGCCATCGCGACGGAACACGGTGCCGCCGTTGAACGCCCCGATCGGCGCGTCGATCGCCAGTTCCTCGGCCAGCCAGCCCAGCCCCGACCGGGGCCGGGCGCTGATGATGGTGAAGCCGACGCCCGCCGCCTCCAGCCGCCGGACGGCGGCGATGGTGGCGGCGCGCAGCCGTTTGTCGGGATCGACCAGCGTGCCGTCGACGTCCGACACGACAAGCCGGATGGGTTTGCTCATTGCGGGATTTCGGTATGGCCGCCAAAGCCGAAGCGCATCGCCGACAGCACCTTGTCGCCATAGGTATGCTCGATCCGGCTGCGATAGCGCGCGAACAGCGAGGCGGTCAGGACGTTGGCCGGGACCTTCTCCTCCATCGCCGCGTCGATGGTCCACTGACCCTCGCCCGAATCGGCGACATGGCCCGAGAACTGCTCCAGCATCTCGTCCTTGGCGAGCGCAATCGCGGTCAGGTCGAGCAGCCAGGACGAGATCACGCTGCCGCGACGCCACACTTCGGCGATGTCGGTGAGGTTCAGATCGAACCGCTCGTCCTCGGGCAGCTTGTCGCTGTTCTTCGACTTCAGAATGTCGAAGCCCTCGGCATAGGCCTGCATCAGGCCGTACTCGATGCCGTTGTGGATCATCTTAACGAAGTGACCCGCGCCCGCAGGACCGGCGTGGATATAGCCCTTTTCGGCGCGCGCATCGACCTTGTCGGCAACGCGGCCCGGCGTGCGGACGATATCGCCCAGGCCGGGTGCCAGCGCGTCGAAGATCGGATCGAGGTGATCGACCGTTTCCTTGTCGCCGCCGATCATCATGCAATAGCCGCGCTCCAGGCCCCAGACACCGCCAGAGGTGCCGACATCGACATAATGGATGCCCTGCTCGGCCAGCATCTTGGCGCGGCGAATATCGTCCTTGTAGAAGCTGTTGCCGCCGTCGATGACGACATCGCCGTCCTTGGCGAGCTTGGCGATCTCCGCGATCGTGTCCTCGGTCGGCGCGCCTGCGGGAAGCATCACCCACCAGACCGCCTTATTGGCCAATTTGGTCGCCATGTCCTGCAAGCCCGTGGCCGCCTCCGCGCCGTCCTTGGCGAGCGCCTGCACCGCCTCGTCGCTGCGATCCCAGGCCACCACCTGATGCCCAGCCTGCATCAGGCGGCGTGCGATATTGCCGCCCATGCGGCCAAGGCCGACCAGACCGATCTTCATGCGGGAACTCCGTTACTGTCGTTACAAAGAGAAAGGCCCCCTCTCCGGTTTGGAGAGGGGGCCTGTCGGCTCAGGCCGTAGCGGGCTGCTTCTGCCCGATCGCGCCGAGCAGATCGTCGAACGCCTTGACGAAGGAAGCGACCCCCTCGGCGACCAGCGTGTCGGTCACGCCGTCCAGGTCCAGACCCAGCCGGTCCGCTTCGGCGAGAATATGCTTGGCCTCGTCGATATCGGCGGTCAGCGTCTCGGCCACCGTGCCATGGTCGCGGAAGGCGTCCATCGTCTTGGGCGGCATGGTGTTGACCGTGTCCGGCCCGATCAGCGTGTCGATGTAGAGCGTATCCGGGAAGGACGGGTCCTTGGTGCCGGTCGACGCCCAGAGCAGACGCTGCGGCTGTGCGCCCTTGGCGGCCAGCGCCTGCCAGCGGTCGGACTTGAGGAACTCCAGATACCATTGATAGGCCATCTTGGCATTGGCAATCGCGACCTTGCCACGCACGGCCTTCAACGCGTCCGCTTCCGCGTCACCGGCGGCAACGCGCTCGTCGATCTTCTTGTCGATCGCCGAGTCGATGCGGCTGATGAAGAAGCTGGCGACGCTGGCGATCCGGTCGATCGGCTGTCCGGCCTTCACGCGCTCTTCCAGGCCAGCCGCATAAGCCTCGGCCACCTTGATGTAGGCGGCCTGCGAGAATAGCAGCGTGACGTTGACGTTGATCCCCTTGGCGATGGTCGCGGAGATCGCCGGTGCACCCGCATCGGTGCCCGGAATCTTGATCATCAGGTTCGGGCGGTCGACCGCGTTCCACAGCTTCTCGGCCTCGGCGATGGTCGCATCCGTATCGTCGGCGATATAGGGCGACACTTCGAGACTGACATAGCCGTCCTTGGCATCGAGCCGGTCATAGACGGGCTTCAGCGTTTCCGCCGCCGCCTTGATGTCCTGGATCGCAAGATGCTCGTAACGGTCGATGGTCGCCGCTCCGGGGTTCTCCTTGTCGAACGCCGCCAGCGTGCCGTCATAGGCATCGCCATGCCCCATCGCCTTTTCGAAGATCGACGGGTTGGAGGTGACGCCGGTCAGTCCGTCCTCGGCGACGAGCTTTTCCAGCCCCTTTGCCTCGAGGAATTTGCGATCGACGAAATCGAGCCAGGGGGCACAGCCCTTGGCGCCCAGTTCCGACAGCTTGCTCATCACTTGGTCTCCAGCATTTCGCGGGCCACCTTCACGACATTGTCGTGGGTGAAACCGAACTTGTCCTGCAACTTGGCGAGCGGGGCCGAAGCACCGAAGGTCGACATGGTGATCGTGCGGCCGTCGAACCCGACATAGCGGTCCCAACCGATCGACCCGGCCTGCTCGACCGCCAGACGCTTGGTGACGCCGCGCGGCAGGACGCTTTCCTTGTACGCCGCATCCTGCATCTCGAAACGGTACCAGCTGGGCAGCGAGACGACGCGAACCTTTACGCCGTCCGCCTTCAACGTCTCATAGGCATCCGCGACCAGCGACAGTTCCGAGCCCGTTGCGATGAGGATGATATCGGGCGTGCCCTCGCAATCCGCAAGGACATAGCCGCCCTTCTTCACGCCCGATGCGGGCGCGTACTTGCTGCGGTCCAGGGTGGGGAGCGCCTGACGCGAGAAGATCAGCGCGGTCGGATGGCTGGCCGACTCGACGGCGCAGCGCCAGGCCTCGGCGACTTCGTTGGCATCGCCGGGGCGGATGGTGTCGAGGCCGGGGATCGCGCGCAGCGTCGCCAGATGCTCGATCGGCTGGTGGGTCGGGCCGTCCTCGCCCACGCCGATCGAGTCGTGCGTGAAGACGAAGGTGGCGCCCAATTCCATGATCGCGGCGAGGCGGATCGGCGCGCGCATATAGTCGGAAAAGACCAGGAAGGTCGCGCCGTACGAACGCAGATGCGACAGCGCCATGCCGTCGACAATCGCGCCCATCGAATGCTCACGCACGCCAAAGTGCATGTTGCGGCCCTCATAGCTGCCCGCCTGGAACGAGCCGCCATCCTTGATGAGCGTCTTGGTCGAGGGCGCGAGGTCGGCCGAGCCGCCGATCAGCCACGGCACCTTCGCCGCAATGGCGTTCTGCACCTTGCCGCCCGAATCGCGGCTGGCGACGCCCTTGGCATCCGCTTCGAACACCGGAATGTCGGCATCCCAGCCCTCAGGCAGCTTGTCGGCGAGCATCGCGTCGAGCTGTGCAGCGAGATCGGGGTGCGCGGCGCGGTACTTGTCGACCATCGCGACCCATTCGTCGCGCAGCGGCTTGCCGCGTGCCTCGATCGCGCCCTGGAAAGCCTCGCGCACGCCGTCGGGCACCAGGAACTTGGCATCCTCGGGCCAGCCATAGGCCTTCTTCGTCGCGCGGATGGCGTCGTCGCCCAGCGGTTCACCATGGGCCTTTTCGCTGCCCGCCTTGGGGCTGCCATAGCCGATCACCGACTTCACGACGATGAAGGTCGGCTTGTCAGTCGTCGCCTTGAAAGTGTCGAGCGCGGCGGTCAGCGCGGCCACGTCATTGGCGTCGTCGACGTGCAGGACGTTCCAGCCATAGGCCTCGAAGCGCTTGCCCACATCTTCGTCGAACGCCAGGTCGGTGCCACCCTCGATCGAGATGTGGTTCGAGTCGTAGATCCAGCAGAGATTTGACAGCTTGAGATGCCCGGCGGTCGAAGCGGCCTCCGACGCGACGCCCTCCATCATGTCGCCATCGCCGCACACGACGTACACGTCATGGTCGAAGATCGGGAAGCCCTCGCGGTTGAAATGCGCGGCCAGCCAGCGCTCGGCGATCGCCATGCCGACCGAGTTGCCGCAACCGGCACCCAGCGGGCCGGTCGTCGTCTCGACACCGGTGGTGTGGCGATATTCGGGATGGCCCGGTGTCTTTGAGCTGAGCTGGCGGAACCCCTTCAGGTCCTCCAGGCTGAGCGCAGGCTTGCCCGACTTCTTGCCGTTTGCGTCGATCTCCTCGATCCCCGCGAGGTGGATCAGCGAATAGAGCAGCATCGAGGCATGGCCGACCGACAGCACGAAGCGGTCGCGATTGGGCCAGTCGGCGTGCGCGGGATCGTAGCGGAGGAACTTCGACCAGACGGTGTGACCGACGGGCGCCAGCGCCATCGGCGTGCCGGGATGGCCCGAATTGGCCTGCTGCACCGCGTCCATCGACAGGGTGCGGATCGTGTCGATGGTCAGGCGCTCGATCGACCCGTCCTCGTGGAGATGGCTGTCGGCCACGGCATTGGTGGTGGCATCGGTCATGAAACTGGCCTCATCCTCTAATGTACGATCGAACGCATCCGCGCTCGCTCTGGTTGCCATGCGTGGGCGGCCTTAGCGCGCCTGACGCCCCCGTTCCAGCCGGGTAACGATCCCGTTCCCGGCAATATAGGCGGCGTCGATCTCGTTCAGGAACAGGCCGTGCCCGACGACGCCGGGAATTGCCATCAACGCATCTGCCAGGGCTGCCGGGTCGGCATCGTCCCAGCCATGGCCATCGATCACGATATTGCCGTTGTCGGTACGGTAATCGGCACGCTCCACAAGTCGCTGGAACAGCGCGGAAAGCCGGGCGGTTACGAAAGCACGCCCGAAAGGCAGGATCTCGACCGGCAGCTTGGTGCCCCCCAGCCGCTCAACCTGCTTCGAGTCGTCGGAGATAACGATCATCCGGTCGGCGGAAGCGGCGACGATCTTCTCGCGCAACATCGCGCCGCCCGCCCCCTTCACCGCCCGCAGATCGGCATCGATGGCATCCGCCCCGTCGATCGCCAGATCGATGCGCGTCACCTCGGCGAAATCGCGAACCTTGATGCCCAAGGATCGCGCCAGATCGGCGCTGGCGCGTGAGGTCGCCACGGCCTCGATCGCCAGGCGCCTGTCCGCCAGTGCGGCAATGGCATGGGCGGCGGTCGAGCCGGTCCCCAGCCCCACCAGCATATCGTCGCAAACCTCTTTGACCGCAGCCACGGCGGCGAGGCGTTTATCGGCGTCCCGATCAGTCATGTCCCCCTGAAAATGCTTCAAAACCCCAAAGGCTCCCCCGCCCTCGGAATTTGTCGCAGCGCGACAATTTGCGACAAATAAAGCCAGCGGATTAGGCCATGATCGCTTGCCTTTTGAAAGCCGCCTCGTGCAATTTGTTATCGAACGGCAACGTTTCGTCTTGTCCGGGCATTATCGCGCGGGCCGGGCGCGTCGCTGGCATCTCAGGCAGGTGGACGAATTGAATTTTGCAGGCTTTCGCGGGCGCGGCATGCTCGCCGGTACGGCCATGGTCCTGGCACTCGCATCCCTTTCGGGATGCGGCGGCGAGAAGGGCGGCGGCGCGACCAAGGGGCGCGGCGGGGCGCAAGCGACCCCGACCGTCGGTTACGTGATCGTCCAGCCGACCGACGCGCCGATCGTGACCGAACTGGCCGCGCGGACCAGCGCCTTTGAAAGCTCCGACGTGCGTCCGCAGGTAACGGGCGTCATCCGCCGCCGCCTGTTCACCGAGGGCAGCCTCGTCAAGCGCGGCCAGCCGCTCTACGAAATCGATCCGCGCCTCTATCGCGCCGCCGCCAACCAGGCCGCCGCCAATCTGCAGAGCGCGCAGGCCAATGCCGAGGCGACGCGCACGCTGGCTGAACGCTATCGCCCGCTGGCGCAGATCGAGGCGATCTCGAAGCAGGATTACACCAACGCGCAGGCCAGCGCCCGCCAGGCCGCCGCCCAGGTGGCGCAGACCCGTGCCGCACTGGAGACCGCCCGCGTCAACCTCCAATTCACCACCGTCCCCGCCCCCATCACCGGGCGCATCGGCCGATCGCTGTTCACCGTCGGCGCGCTGGTCAGCACCGGACAGACCGACCCGCTGGCGCAGATCCAGCGGCTCGATCCGATCTTCGTCGACATCCAGCAATCCGCCAGCGACCTGCTGTCGCTGCGTCGCAGCCTGTCGGCGCGCGACGGGCTGATCCCCGCCAGCGCGAACGTCAAGCTGCGGCTGGAGGACGGCACGGACTATGGCCAGACCGGCCGGGTCGAGTTTGCCGAAGCGGTGGTCGATCCGCAGACCGGCACGGTGACGCTGCGCGCCCGCTTCCCCAATCCGCAAGGGCTGCTGCTGCCCGGCATGTTCGTGCGCGCGCAGTTCGCCCAGGCGATCGACACCAGCGCCTATATGGTCCCGCAACAGGCTCTGTCGCGCGATCCGAAGGGCAATGCGACGCTGTTCGTCGTCGGCCCGAACGACAAGGTGCAGGAACGCAAGGTCAAGGCCGAGCGGACGCAAGGGGCCTTCTGGGTCGTCACCGACGGCCTGAAACCCGGCGACAAGATCGTGACCCAGGGCCTGGCGAACCTCCGCCCCGGCCAGAGCGTGCGTGCGGTGCCCGCCAACAGCCCGCAAAAGGTCCAGCCCCCCTCGCCCGAACAGTTGAAGAAGATGCAGGCCGCCAAGGGCAAGGCGGGCTGACCGGATCATGATCAGCCGCGTCTTCATCGATCGCCCCATCTTCGCCTGGGTCCTGGCCATCATCGTCATGCTGGCGGGCGTCGGCGCGATCATCGGCCTGCCCATCGCGCAATATCCGGACGTCGCGCCGCCCCAGGTTTCGATCCGCGCCACCTTCCCCGGCGCGTCGGCACAGACGCTACAAAATTCGGTCACGCAGGTCATCGAGCAGCAGCTGACCGGCATCGACGGGCTGCTCTATTTCCAGTCCTCATCGTCCAGCCGCGGCTCGGTGACGATCACCGCCACCTTCGCCAAGGGCACCGACCCCGACATCGCGCAGGTGCAGGTCCAGAACCAGGTCCAGCAATCGGTCGCCCGCCTGCCGCAGCAGGTGCAGCAACAGGGCTTGGTCGTCCGCAAGTCGAACCCCGACTTCCTCCTCATCGCGGGCGTCTATGACGAGACGAACCGGATGACGAACCAGGACGTCGCCGATTATCTCGTCTCCAATCTCCAGGACCCGCTCGGCCGTATCCAGGGCGTCGGCGACACCAACGTCTTCGGCTCGCAATATGCGATGCGCATCTGGCTCAACCCGGAGAAGCTGGCCTCGTATCAGCTGATGCCGTCGGACGTGACGACCGCGATCCAGAACCAGAATACCGAGGTCGCGGCCGGTGAGGTCGGTGGCACGCCATCGCCGACGACGCAGATGCTGAACGCGACCGTCACCTCCATGTCGCGGCTCCAGACGCCCGAGCAGTTCCGCGAGATCATCGTCAAGACGCTGAACAACGGCGCGACCGTCAAGCTGTCCGACGTGGCGCGCATCGAGCTGGGCGCGGAAAGCTATGCGGCGGTCAGCCGGATCAACCAGCATCCGGGCGCCGGTATCGCCGTCCTGATGGCGCCGGGCGCCGACGCGCTGAAGACCGCCGAACTGGTCAAGGCCGAGGTCAACCGGGTGGCGAAGACCTTCCCGGCCGGCCTCAAGGTCGCTTACGCCAACGACACCACCGCCTTCATCAAGCTGTCGATCGACGAGGTGGTCAAGACGCTGATCGAGGCGATCATCCTGGTCGTCATCGTCATGTTCGTCTTCCTGCAAAGCTGGCGCGCGACGCTGATCCCGACGATCGCGGTGCCGGTGGTGTTGCTGGGCACCTTCGCGATCTTCTATCTGGCCGGATTCTCGATCAACACGCTGACCCTGTTCGGGCTGGTGCTGGCGATCGGCCTGCTGGTCGACGATGCGATCGTGGTCGTGGAGAATGTCGAGCGTCTGCTCGAGGAAAATCCCGACATGACGCCGCGCGAGGCGACGATCGAGTCGATGAAGGAGATCAGCGTCGCCCTGATCGCCATCGCGCTTGTCCTGTCGGCGGTGTTCCTGCCGATGGCGTTCTTCGGCGGGTCGACGGGCGTCATCTATCGCCAGTTCTCGATCACCATCGTTTCGGCGATGATCCTGTCGGTGGCGGTCGCGCTCATCCTGAGCCCCGCGCTGACCGCGACGCTTCTGAAGCAGAAGGCGCGCGAGGGCGAGGAAGGCGGCTGGCTCGACCGCAAGTTCCCGCGCGTCGCGCACGGGCTCCAGCGTGCCAAGGACGGCTTCAACACGCGTTTCGAGTGGACGGTCGAGAAATATACCTCCGCCGTGCGCACCGTCGTCGACCGCAAATGGCTGTTCCTGCTGATCTATGCGGGGGTCGTTGCGCTGCTGGCGGTCCTGTTCCTGCGCCTGCCGACCGGCTTCCTGCCGACCGAGGACCAGGGATCGGCGCTGATCCAGTTCCGCCTGCCCGCCGGGGCCACGCAGGGCCGCACCATGGAGGTGCAGCGCAGCGTCGAGCAATATTTCGCGCAGCACGAAGCGAAGAACGTCTCGGTCCTGTTCTCGGTCGCAGGGGGCGGCGGTGGCGGCACCAGCGGCCAGAATACCGGACAGGGCTTCATCAACTTCGTCGACTGGAAGGACCGCAAGGGCAAGGAGAATAGCGCCGACGCCATTACCGGCCGCGCCTCCGCGGCGTTCCGGGGGCTTCGCGACGCGCAGGTCTTCGCGCTGGTGCCCCCCGCCATTCGCGGCCTCGGCCAGTCGGACGGCTTTACGATGGAGCTGCAGAACATCTCCGGCATGCCGCTGGAGAAGTTCGAGGCGGTGCGCGACCAGCTGCTCGCCAAGGCCAATGCCGACCCGATGCTGGCCTCGGTCCGCCTGACCGAGCTGCCCGACATCGCCACGCTGCGCGTCGATCTCGACCAGCAGAAGCTGTCGGCCCTGGGCCTGACCCAGCAACAGGTTAACTCGACCCTGTCGACCGCCTGGGGCGGCCAATATGTCAACGACTTCATCGACCGGGGTCGCGTCAAGCGCGTCTTCGTACAGGGCGACGCGCCCTATCGCGCCGAGCCCGAGGATCTGAAGCAATGGTTCGTGCGCGGGTCGAGCGGCCAGATGGCACCCTTCTCGTCCTTCTCGACGATCAACTGGGGCGTGGCGCCGACCACCCTGTCGCGGTTCAACGGCATCCCGTCTTACGAATTCCAGGGATCGGCTGCCCCTGGCTACAGCTCGGGCGACGCGATGAAGCGGATGACCGAACTGGCGGCGGAAATCCCCGGCACCACCATCTCCTGGGCGGGGCTGTCCTATCAGGAGCGCCTGTCGGGCGGGCAGGCGCCGATCCTGTACGGCCTGTCGATCCTGGTCGTCTTCCTGTGCCTCGCCGCGCTCTATGAAAGCTGGTCGATCCCGTTCGCGGTGCTGCTGGTCATCCCGCTGGGCCTGATCGGCGCGGTCGCCTTCGTCACGCTGCGCGGGCTGACCAACGACGTCTATCTCCAGATCGGTCTGCTGACGACCATGGGGCTGGCGGCGAAGAACGCGATCCTGATGATCGAGTTCGCCGAGCAGGCGGAGAAGCAGGGCAAGCGGGTCATCGACGCCGCGCTGGAGGCGGCCAAGATCCGTCTGCGCCCCATCCTGATGACCAGCTTTGCCTTCATCTTCGGAGTGCTGCCGCTCGCCATTTCGACGGGCGCGGGTGCCAACAGCCGGATCGCGATCGGCACCGCCGTGATCGGCGGGATGCTGACCGCCACCGTGCTGGCGATCTTCTACATCCCGTTGTTCTTCGTGCTGGTGCGCCGGTCGGTGCGCAACGGCCTGGCCCGGTTGCGGGGCAAGCCGACGAGCGAGCATGGCGCGGGTCATCGCCCGGCCCCCGAAGGCGAGGCGGAGAAGGCCTGATGCGTATCCTGTCCCCCTCCCTTGCCCTGCTGCTGGGCGCGACCGCGCTGTCCGCCTGTTCGATGAACCCGAAATATGAGCGGCCCGCGACTCCGGTGCCGCCATCTTGGCCGGTCGGCGACGCCTATCTCCGCCAGTCGGAGGCGGCGCTGCCCACGGTGCGCTACAGCGATATCTTCCGCGACCAGCGGTTGCAGCAACTGATCGTGCAGGCGCTGGCCAACAACCGCGACCTGCGCGTCGCGGCGGCCAACATCGCCTCTACCCGCGCGCAATACCGCATCCAGCGCGCCAACCTGCTTCCCAATGTCAGTGTCACCGGCCGGTACAGCTATACCGATCGCGGATCGGGTGGTGCCGGATCAAGCGCGGTCGGCGGTGGCGGTACGGGCACCAATACTGGCAATAACGGCGGCACGGGAACGGGAACGGGAACGGGAACCGGCACAGGCAACGTCGGTGGCGGCACGGGTACGGGCATCGGCAATGGCGGTGTGGATACCGGCGGCGGGATCGTCACCGGCGCCA
This sequence comes from Sphingomonas zeae, assembly GCF_014197135.1. Taxonomy (GTDB): domain Bacteria; phylum Pseudomonadota; class Alphaproteobacteria; order Sphingomonadales; family Sphingomonadaceae; genus Sphingomonas; species Sphingomonas zeae. Next base: position 152,811 of record NZ_JACIFA010000002.1, on the reverse strand, counting down.
ATGGCAGCGGCAGCGCCTGGTCGGTAAACCTGGGCGTCAACGCGTTCGAGCTGGACCTGTTCGGGCGTATCCGCTCGCTGACCGGATCGGCGCTCGACCGCTATTTCGCGACCGAGGCTGCCGCGCGCGCGACCCGGCTGACGCTGGTCGGCGATATCGCCCAGACCTGGCTCACCTATGGCGCGGACCAGAGCCTGCTCGCCATTGCGCAGCAGACCGCCGCCAATGCCGAGCGCAGCGTCACGCTGACCCGCGCACGGCTGGAGGGCGGCATCTCGCCGCGCACCGATCTACGGCAGGCCGAACAGGTGCTGGCGACCGCGCAGGCCGATCTGGCGCAGCAGAAGACCGCGGTGGCGCAGGACGTCAACGCGCTGCAACTGCTGGTCGGTGCGCCTATCGACACCGCGCTGCTCCCCCGCTCGATTGAGGAAGCCGCGCCGACCGTCGCGACGCTGCCCGCCGGGCTGGATTCGGGCATCCTGCTGCGTCGCCCGGACGTGGTGCAGGCCGAATATCTGCTCCGCGCCGCCAATGGCCAGATCGGCGCGGCGCGCGCGGCGTTGTTCCCGCGCATCTCGCTGACCGGGCTGGTCGGCTTTGCCAGCACCGCGCTGTCCTCGCTCTTCTCGGGCGGCAGCTTTAACTATTCGGTCGCCCCCTCGGTAAGCTATCCGATCTTCCAGGCGGGGGCGGGCGTGGCGAACGTCGAATACTCGAAAGCCCAGCGCGACGCCGCGCTCGCAACCTATGAAAAGACGATCCAGACCGCCTTTCAGGAAACCGCCGACGCGCTGGCGCGGCAGGGCACGATCGCCGATCAGCTCGGCGCCAACCGCCGCTTCCTGAATGCCGCCGCGGATACGTACCGGCTGACCGAGGCCAGCTATCGCGGTGGGGTCACGCCGTTCCTGAATACGCTGGATGCGCAGCGCTCGCTTTATTCGGCGCAGCGGACGGTGATCGCAACGCAGCTGACCGCCGCGACCAACCGGGTCACGCTATACCGCGTGCTCGGCGGCGACTCGCTGCTGGAAACGACGCCAAACGGGCCGGTGCCGCTCTCGGCCCCCGTGAACTAAGCCTACCCTCACTCTTCCGAAGCTCCGCCCCTCCCTCTCCCAGTGGGAGAGGAAGGCGGCCATGCGCTAGCGCGTGGGAAGGGTGAGGGCATCACCCGTCCCGACGCTTCCCATATCAGTCCTGCTTGGGTCCGCGCGCCGCGCCGACCGCGTCGCGGCCGAACTGGACGATCATCTCGCCGATCTCACGCGCTTGCGACATGGAACGATTGCCCTGTTCGCGCAGAAACTCGGTCTGGATTCGCATGACGTCGGTCAGATCCTTGGCCGACGCCGCCGAACGCATTGCGGCGAACGCCTCACGCGTGTTGGTCTCCGCCTGCTCCAGCATCTTGAGTGTGACCTGCGACCCACCCTCGGCCATCTTCTGGCCCGACGCCTTCATCGCCTCGCCGGCGCCCTTCATCCGGTCAGTGAACGCACCCGCGCCCATGTCGCCGCCGATCGCTCCCGCGCCGCCGCCCGTTCCGATATCCTCGGCCATGTCCGTCATCTCCTCTCGTTATGCCCGTTACGATTGAACCCGTGGAGGCTTCAGGAGTTGCACGGCGGTCTTGCCGTGACTGTAACGGTCACAGCCGGGCGAAATAGCCATTCAGGATCGTGACCATCTTCTCCGTCGCGTGTAGATGCCCGTCCTCGCGCCGTTCGACCCATCCTCGCGTCAGCAACAGATTGATCCATCGCGCACCGACCGGACTGGTCGGCGACAGGCCCGCCGTTTCGAGCAACGCCGCATCGCTCTCCTGCCCCTCGGCGTGGAAGACGGCGAGCGCGATCTCCCAAGCCGGATCGCCGAACATGTCGCCATCGCCACCAGCGATCGCACGAGCGTCGCGGCGATGCTTCAGCATCATCGCGGCACATTCGCGCGGCGTCGGCACCCGGGGCGCACGCGGAACGGGCACGCCGGTCGTCTCGCCCGAAATGGCGTGAATGCGCGCCTGCACCTCCGCCATGACGGCGGCGAAATGACCGAAGCTTGCCCGGTCTTCCGCGGGCCAATGCAGCAATTGGAAATCGCAAGTCATCGTATATCCCGCCAGGGTAAGGACCAGTCCGGGTCCGAGCCGTATCGGGCCAGCCGCATCCGATGCCGCAGCACTCCGGCCGCCAGCAGCAGGATCATCGGATAGGCCAGCTTGCCCCCCGCCGCCGCGTACATCCACGGGACCAGCGACGTGTCGAACCCTTTGACGCCGTGGATGGCGACCGCCAGCAGGTGCAGCGCGGCGAGCCATAGCGGCCAGAACCGATTGGCGAGCAGGGCGATTGCCATCAGCCCCCCCATCAGCATCAGATCGATGATGAGCTCCAGCGTCTCGACATTCCGAAAGCTGGTCGAAGGGTCGAACGGCAGCAGGACCGTCGCGATCGAGGCGCACAGCAGGATCACTGCTGTCGCCCGCTCCGGCCAGCCGCCGAGCGTCAGTGCATAGAGGCAGACCAGCGCCTGAACGAGGTTGAAGACATAGATATGCGTCACGGCGCGCCCTGCGGGTCAGGATGGGGAAAGGACACGCCGCGCCGCTCCCGGATCAGGCCGCCGCGCGCAGCGGCAGGGCCTCGACGATCCCGGTCGTCTGGGGCGGCTTGGGGCGGTTGTCGCCATATTCGTCCGCGTCGAAGCCGATCGTCTGGCCGACCTTTTCCAAGATACGGTGGCTCTGCACGGTATGGCCGCGCGCCTGGCCGATCGCCATCATCGCCTGGCCCAGCATCTCGAACGCGTGTTGCCCGACCACCGCCGACAGCCGCGCCTCGGCGCGCGCGCGTGGCAGCGCTGTCGCGAGTTCGCCCGCGGTGGCGAACGCCGCATCGAGTTCATTCTCCAGCTTCCACAGGAGCCGCGTTACCTGAAGAGCCGCCTCATGTTCCGACGTCATCGCCTGTGCCCCCTGATCTGGTCCATCCGCAGCGAGCGGCATGGAGGATGGTCATCCGGCAAGGTGGGACAATCGTCCGATCACGCGGGTCATCACGTCGAGACCCGTGGCCAGCATCCCGAAGCCGATGGCCAGCGCGATGGCGATTGTCGGAACCCAGAGCAGCCTTTCGGCCATGCTCATGTCGTTACGGGTCTGCCCTTGCCGCCGGAAGGGAAGGGACAAGCGGGGCGATGCGTGGACATGGCCGTCCTGCACCGCCCCACCGACCGTACTCCCATCCGGTGCCATCGGAAGTGGCATGGCAGGTGGATCAGAAACCAGCCCCGTAGAATTGGGTATGATTTTATGCGGGGGTAGTTCCCCTTGTTCGTCAATATCTTGGTCGTTCGACCGGGCCTCATCTTCGGCCAGTGCCATCGCCGCCTCGCGCCGATTGCGCGCGCCCAGCAGCCGCACCGCCTCAGCCAGATAGCTGTCGACGGTCGACTTTCCCAAGCCGAGTTCAGTGGCGATTTCCTTCGAGCCCTTGAGCGCCTTGACCCCGCGAAGACATTCACGATGACGGCGGGTAAGCAGGGCGAAGCGTTCGGGCGTCATCTCATTTTCCGGTCGCGCCGGATAATCCGTCCAGCCATGCCGACAGCACTAGCCGGGTCGATGGGGCGTCGCCAAGCCGTTCCGTTTCCAATCTGGAGGAGATGAACCATTAACGAACAAAGTTAATCACTTCCGACGATTATTCCCGGCGATGGGGCACGTGAATGGCCTCGATCGAATCGAGAGCCTGGAGCAAATCGTCGAACGCGGCGTCTTCGCTGACGGGAAAAGACCGCCGGAAGCCTGACCCCAGCACGTCAAGATCGCGCTGGGTCAACAGGCCGACCGCGACGATCGGGTCCGGGCGACGTCCGCCCTTGCTGGACGAATCCCCCGTCATCGCCGCCACCATGCGATGAGGATGGCACCCGCCCGCCCCGCCGTCGATCCCATCCGCCCGGTACGGGCCGCCAATCTGGCTGATCGATCATCCTTCAGGGCGCGCATTGTCCGAACTCCATCCATGACTGTCTGAACCCGTCATCGACCTTGGCTGTTCCACGTATTTTCCAGGCTTGGCATCAGCGGCCGCCACGGCCCGTGCCGGATTGGGAAGCGATGTCCAACGGCCTCGAGCAGCCCTGCCCGGTTTCACGGCGCGACACCCTTCCCTGCCGGCCAACCGCTTGCTAAGGCGCCCACGTCAACCGGAGATTTCCCCGGCGCGCCTTGCTCGCGGCTGCATGCTGCCGTGTCCCCCTGGGCGTGCCCGGCTCGACCATGAAGGGACGCCCATGACTGCGATAGGCCAGGACAGCCTGAACACCCGCTCGACGCTCGATGTCGACGGCAAGACCTATGATTATTATAGCCTCGCCAAGGCCTCCGAGCAGCTGGGCGACATCAGCCGCCTGCCCTTCTCGATGAAGGTGCTGCTGGAAAATCTGCTGCGCTTCGAGGACGGCAAGACCGTCACGCGCGAGGATATCCAGGCGATCGTCGACTGGCAGAAGACCCAGCGTTCCGATCGCGAGATCCAGTATCGCCCGGCGCGCGTGCTGATGCAGGACTTCACCGGCGTGCCCTGCGTGGTCGACCTCGCCGCGATGCGCGATGCGATCACCAAGCTGGGCGGCGATGCCGCCAAGATCAATCCGCAGGTTCCCGTCCACCTCGTCATCGACCACTCGGTCATGGTCGACGAGTTTGGCACGCCGCAGGCGTTCGAGGACAATGTCGACCTCGAATATCAGCGCAACATGGAACGCTATGAGTTCCTGAAGTGGGGTTCCAAGGCGCTCGACAATTTCTCGGTGGTTCCGCCAGGCACCGGCATCTGCCACCAGGTGAACCTGGAATATATCGGCCAGGCCATCTGGTCTTCGACCGAGACGGGCGAGCACGCCAAGGGTTCGGCCGCGATCGCGTACCCGGACACACTGGTGGGCACCGACAGCCACACCACGATGATCAACGGCCTGGGCGTGCTCGGCTGGGGCGTTGGCGGGATCGAGGCGGAAGCCGCGATGCTCGGCCAGCCCGTGTCGATGCTGATCCCCGAAGTCGTCGGCTTCAAGCTGACCGGCAAGCTCCAGGAAGGCATCACCGCCACCGATCTGGTGCTGACCATCACCCAGATGCTGCGCGCCAAGGGTGTGGTCGGCCGCTTCGTCGAGTTCTATGGCCCCGGCCTGTCGTCGATGACGCTCGCCGACCGTGCGACGATCGCCAACATGGCGCCCGAATATGGCGCGACCTGCGGCTTCTTCCCGATCGACGACAAGACGCTCGACTATATGCGCCTGACCGCGCGTTCGGACGAGAATGTCGCGCTCGTTGAGGCCTATGCCAAGGCGAACGGCTTCTGGCGTCATGACGATGCCGCCGACCCCGTCTTCACCGACACGCTGGAACTCGACATGTCGACGGTCGTGCCGTCGCTTGCCGGCCCGAAGCGCCCGCAGGACAAGGTCGTGCTGACCGAGGTGGACGACGTGTTCAACGCCGACCTCGCCAAGGTGTACAAGAAGGACGAGGCCAAGCGGGTCGCAGTCGATGACCGTGGCCATGACATCGGCGACGGCGACGTCGTGATCGCCGCGATCACCAGCTGCACCAACACCTCGAACCCGAGCGTGCTGGTCGCCGCCGGCCTCGTCGCGCGCAAGGCGAACGCGCTGGGCCTGAAGCCCAAGCCCTGGGTCAAGACCTCGCTCGCTCCCGGTTCACAGGTCGTCACCGATTACCTCGACAAGGCGGGCCTGACCGCCGATCTCGACGCGATCGGCTTCAACCTGGTCGGCTATGGCTGCACCACCTGCATCGGCAATTCGGGTCCGCTCGCCGAGCCGATCTCGAAGGCGATCAACGGCAATGACATCGTCGCGGCGTCGGTCCTGTCGGGCAACCGCAACTTCGAAGGCCGCGTCTCGCCCGACGTGCGCGCCAACTTCCTCGCCTCGCCCCCGCTGGTCGTCGCCTATGCGCTGAAGGGCACCGTCACGCAGGACATGCGTGAGACGCCGATCGGCCAGGGCAAGGACGGCCAGGACGTGTATCTGAAGGACATCTGGCCCTCGAATGAGGAAGTCCGTTCGCTGATGGATGCGAACATCGACGACGAGATGTTCCGTTCGCGCTATGGCAACGTCTATGCGGGCGACGCCAAGTGGTCGGCGATCGAAGTGACCGGTTCGGACACCTATGCCTGGCCCGCCGCGTCGACCTATGTCGCCAACCCGCCCTATTTCGAGGGCATGGAGATGACGCCGAAGCCCGTCACCGACATCATCGAGGCCAAGCCGCTCGCCATCCTGGGCGACTCGATCACGACCGACCACATCAGCCCGGCCGGTTCGATCAAGGCTGACAGCCCCGCCGGCATCTTCCTGCAGGAGCATCAGGTCGCCAAGAAGGACTTCAACTCCTATGGCGCGCGTCGTGGCAACCATGACGTGATGATGCGCGGCACCTTCGCCAATATCCGCATCAAGAACGAGATGGTGCCGGGTATCGAAGGCGGCATGACCAAGTATGAAGGCGAGGTGATGCCGATCTATGACGCAGCCATGCGTCACAAGGCCGACGGCACGCCGCTCGTCATCGTCGCGGGCAAGGAATATGGCACCGGCTCGTCGCGCGACTGGGCGGCGAAGGGCACCAATCTGCTCGGCGTGCGTGCAGTCATCACCGAGAGCTTCGAGCGTATCCACCGTTCGAACCTGGTCGGCATGGGCGTCCTGCCGCTGCAGTTCGCCGAGGGCGTGACCCGCGAGACGCTGAAGCTGGACGGCACCGAGAGCTTCACCATCCAGAATGTGGCTAACCTGCGCCCGCGTCAGGATGTCGAAGTGATCCTGGCCCGCAAGGACGGTTCGACCGAAACCTTCCTGACCAAGTGCCGCATCGATACCGTCAACGAGCTGGAATATTTCCTGAACGGCGGCATCCTGCAGTACGTGCTGCGCAACCTGGCGGCGTAAGTTGCCCAAGGGGCGGGCCGAAAGGTCCGCCCCTTGCTGTTATGCGAAAGGGCCTGGCCGGAGAGATCCGGCAGGCCCTTTTTCGTGTACCATGCCCATTTTCCGTTCGCGCAGAGCCGGGGAGGACGCAGCGAGGACAGGCCTCGCCGTACGCGCCCCTCCCTTCTCAAGATCGTCGACGCGGCAAAGGCGCGGCCGCGGACAAGACGCCTCCGCGTCCTGCGCACCTCTGCGCGCGCAATTTCAGCTGGAGCGCTTCGACTTGCGCAGTGCGGTTTCGCGTTCCAGTCGGGCGAGCAACGCCTCGATCGACTCTTCCTGTCGATCCGGGAGCGGCAGGGCGGCACCCTTATTCTCCGGCGCAGGCTCACGCATCGGCGGGATCGGCATGGGCTGCGGCGGGGTCGGACGGACGGGTTCGCGCGGCACCGACAGTATCGCATCGGGGTCATAGGCCGATAGCGGCTGGTCCAGATCGGCGGGCAGCGTGCGTTCGACCGTGTCGTCCTCCAATGGAGGCGGCGGTGCCCCCAGCTCGGCGGCGTTGAGCGGGCGACGCGGCGGCGCGTCCGGGTGGCGATCCGAACGGCGAACCACCGGCACATAATCCTCGTCGTCTTCGCGCGCGAGCTTGGTGCGCCGGGCGAGCAAGCCGCCCTGGCCCCAAAGCAGATATGCCGTCGCCCACGTCACCGCCCCCGCGCCCACCCCCGCGACCAGCGCGAGCAGCAGCCGCGCCTTCAGCCCAAGCGGTGGGCGGGCGGCGGCGAGGATATCGCCCAGGCTCAGGCTGGCGACCAGCGACTCCAGCCGCCAATCCGGTGCGATCATCACCAGAAGGACGAGCAACAGTCCGACAGCCCCGCCGATCCAGGCGAGTCCGAAGCGTCGATAAGAGGGCGTGGCGGTGAAGGTCATAGCGTCTACGTCTTCGCCCCATGTAGCAATCGGTGGTAAACAGGTTCGTAACGTCGGATATTCGACGCCCAATTGCGTTCCTTTTCAACATAATCCCGGCCCGCCGCCCGCCGGGCCTCCCAGCCCCCACGATCGGCCAGCAACGCAGCCAGCGCATGGGCGATCGCGTCCGGATCGTCGGGCGCGAACAGGGTGCCGGTCCGCCCGTCCTCGATCAGTTCACGGTGTCCGCCCACGTCGGACGCGGCGACCAGCTTGCCTTGCGCCATCGCTTCCAGTGGTTTCAGCGGCGTGACGAGATCGGTCAGCCGCATCGTCTTGCGCGGATAGGCCAGGATATCGACCATGCTGTAATAGCGTTCGACCTGCTGGTGCGGCACCCGCCCGACGAAGCGGATCGCCGCCGCGACGGGGGAGCTTTCCGCCTGAGCCCGCAGCGCGATCTCCATCGGTCCGCCGCCGACCAGCAGCAGCCGCGCCTTGGGTCGCGCCGCTATCAGACGCGGCATCGCGGCGATCAGGTCGTCCAGCCCTTCATAATCATAGAAGCTGCCGATGAAGCCGATCACCTCGGCATCCGCCAGCCCCAACTCCTCGGCCAGCGCCGCGTCGCGGGCCAGCGGTTGGCCGAACAGCCCCAGGTCGACGCCGTTGGGCGAGACGATGATCTTGTCCTGCGGCAGCCCCCGCATGATCAGATCGCCGCGCAGGCCTTCACAGATGACGGCGATCGCATCGGCGCGACGGCAGGCCCAGCTTTCCAGCGCGCGGGTCGCGCGGTAGCGGGGACTTCCCGCCGTACCGGTGCCGTTACCGACCGCAGCATCCTCCCAGAAGGCGCGGATTTCGTAGACCAGCGGCAATCGCCGCCGCCGCGCGACGGCCAGCCCGGCCAATGCGTCGAGAACAGGCGAATGGGCGTGGAGAATGTCCGGTCGGAACGCCCTCACCGCTCGGTCGATCGCGCGAATATGCGCGGCAAGCCCGGCCGCTTCCCCGATCAGGCCCTGTCGCGCAGGAACGGGGGTGCGATAGAAAGTCAGCCCGTCGAGCGTCTCGACAGCAACCTTCCCCGCCCCCTGCCGAGGCCCGGTCACGGCCGCAACCTGATGCCCCTGTCCCTCTTGCGCCTTCATGATGGCGCGGGTGCGGAAGGTGTAGCCGCTTTGCAGCGGCAGCCCATGGTCGAGGATATGCAGGATACGCATCAGGTCTGGACCTGTCATGCCAGCCCTTAACGCCGCGTCAACCGCCCGTTTATAAGCAGAAGGCGAGACGGGTAATAAAGGTTTGAGGGCGCGAGCGATGATCGACAGTTTTGCCCTTCTCCTGACCCATGGCCTGATGCTGATCGCGGCATGGCGCCTGTTCGGGCGGCGCGATCTGGATCAGGAGGGGGATGCCGCCGCCGCCGCCATCAAGCCCGGCGGCAAGGCCGGCATCAAGCGGCAGGTCGACGATGCGTGACCTGTTCCTGATCGGATTTCTGTTCAGCCTGTTCGCGCTGGGGCTGCGGCGACCGTTCCTGATGGTGCTCGCCTATATCTATATCGACATCGTCTCGCCGCAGCGGCTGACCTATTATCTGCTCAACACGGTGCCGATCTCGCTGATCGCGGTCATCGCCGCGGTCGGCGGCTGGGTACTGTTCGACGACAAGCGCGACAGCCGCTTCACCGTGCGACAGGGCGCGATCCTGATGCTGCTGGTCTATTGCGCGATCACCACCTTTTTCGGCGCCGACTTTCCCACCGAGGCGAAGGAGAAATGGGACTGGGTTTGGAAAGCGCTGGCCTTTGCCGTCTTCCTGCCGCTGACCCTGCGCACGCGGTTGCGGATCGAGGCGCTGCTTCTGTTCATGATGTTGTCGGTCGCCTCGATCGTGATCGTGGGCGGGATCAAGACGCTGTTCTCCGGCGGCGGCTATGGAGAACTGAACCTGATGGTCAGCAACAATGCCGGGTTGTACGAAGGCAGCATCATTTCGACCGCCGCGATCGCGGTGATCCCGATCATCCTGTGGTTCATGCGCTACGGCACGGTCTTCCCCCCCGACTGGCGAGTGCGGGCATTCGGTGCCGGACTGATCTTCGCCTGTCTGCTGATCCCGGTCGGCACCTCGGCGCGGACGGGGTTGCTGTGCATCGGATTGCTGGCGATCCTGATGCTGCGGGACGTCAAGCGTCGACTGCTCTATATCGGTATGCTTGCGGTGGCGGGCATGGCGATCGTGCCGTTGCTCCCCTCTTCCTACACGCAGCGGATGAACACGATCCGCAGCTACCAGGGCGACGAATCGGCCTCCACGCGGCTGGCGGTGTGGAAATGGACGCTGGGTTATGTCGCCTCCAACCCGTTCGGGGGCGGCTTCGACGCCTATCTCCAGAACAGCTTCCGATACGACCTGACCGTGGTGGAGGGCTCCGCGCATGACAGAAAGGTCCAGCAGAAAGTCACGACCGATCGCGCGCGCGCCTATCACTCCAGCTATTTCGAGATGCTGGGCGAACAGGGCTGGCCCGGCCTTTTCCTATGGCTGGGCATCAATATCGCGGGGCTGTTGCGGATGGAGTCGTTGCGACGGCGCTATCGGAGCGCCGACGATCCGCTGCACTGGGGCGGGCGGCTGGCTGGCGCGCTCCAGCATGGGCATCTGATCTATCTGCTTGGCGCAGCCTTTGTCGGAATCGCATACAACCCCTTCCTCTATCAGCTGATGGCCGCCGAGATCGGGCTGGACACCTATCTTTCGCGCCGCTCACGCGAGTCGCGGCGGAAACAGCCCCCCGGCCGCCCTAGAAGCGTCGTGCCGTCGGTGTGATTCCGGCACCCAGGATATTGCCGCGGATCACCAGCGGTTCGCCCGACCAGTTGCCGACGAAGACCGGCTTGAAATCGACACCGGGCGCCAGCCGCGCGCGGTTGTTCTCGATCACCAGGCCCGAGGAATCATTCTTGGCCCCCTCCGGCGCGACGGTGATGAGCGTGGAATGATTGTCCTTGTCGCGGCCGAACACGAACTCGTTGCCCGCGATCCGCCCCTTCGCGCCATTGGACAGGTCGATCATGTAATTGCTCATATGGCCGTGGCTGTCGTCGAAGCTGCTGTCCAGCACTTCGACATAAGGTGCACGCGTCTTGACGTAATGGCCGCCCTGCCCCCGCTCGAACCGGCAGGCGGTGACCCGCAGGCTTTTGTAACGCCCCATATAGATGCCATGCGCGCCATTGCCGGTGGGATCATTCCCCAGGCCGGAAAAGGTCGAGTGGTCGACGGTCACCGTGCCGTTGGGATCCTCGGCCGACAGGATACCCGACTGGCTGTCGAGGAACATCGCGTTGCTGACCGCCAGCGGCCCTTTTTCAATGCGGATGCCGGCGCCATTGCCGTCGCCGACTTCGATATGGCTGAACACGATGCCCTGCACCGAAGCCCCGCGCCCGCGCAGCACCAGCGCGGCCTTGCCCTCACAGGCGATACGGGTGAAGATCACCTTGCCCGGCTCGCTCGCGACATAGGCGACGCGGCCCGCCCCCTGCACCGCGCACTCGCGATAGGTGCCCGGCGCGATCCGGATCGTGCCTTCGCCATCACCAATCGCGTTCACCGCATCCTGCAGCGTCGCAAAGCCGCGTCCTCCGACCATGAAGGGCTGCGCGCTCCCTTGCGCGAGGGCGGCGGCCGAGGTCATGCCGAGGATAAGGAGCGGAACCAGACGCATGGGGTCATCCTGAAAAGAGCGAACGCCAGAAAACCGAACGGGCGTCGCATCCTGCCACGCATGTGGCACGGATGCGACGCCCGTGATCGTCCCGTGTCGGGATAGGGCTTACGCCTCTTCGGTCTCGTCCTCGGCCAATTCCTCTTCCAGCGCGGTCAGGATCGCCTTGTTGAAGGCGGGGATGTCGTCCGGCTTGCGGCTGGTGATGAGGTTGCCGTCGACCACGACCTCTTCGTCGACCACATCGGCGCCCGCATTGGACAGGTCGGTACGGATCGAGGGGTAGCTGGTCAGGCGGCGGCCGTCGATGACATCCGCCTCGGCCAGCAACCACGGCCCGTGACAGATCGCGGCGACGATCTTGTCGTCCTCCATGAACTCGGTGACGATCTCGACCGCACGCTCGCTCAGGCGCAGCTTGTCGGGATTGCAGGTGCCGCCGGGGATGACCAACGCGTCGTAATCGTCCGTGTCGACCTCGTCGACGGTCAGGTCGGGCGTCGCGGTCTCGGCCTTGTTGATGTCCCCTTCCATGCCCTGGATAGGATCGGACTTGAGCGAGGCGAGCGTCACCGTCGCCCCCGCTTCTTCCAGCGCCTGGCGGGGCTTGAACAGCTCGACGGTCTCGAAACCGTCGGCGGCGAGCATCAGGACGCGTGCCTGGGAAAGATCGGCCATGATGGAAAACTCCTGTCGGGAAATGCCGGGGGGATGGCTCGTTCAGAACCCGCGACCGCATCGGCCGTTCCGGAACGAAGCGACCAGCGACGCATTTGCAAAGGTGACTCGAGGGAGAGCGATGGCAAGCCGATTAGTCTTTTGCGATGACAGCAAGCCCGGCATCACCCGCACCAAGGTTCGCGGGAAATGGGCCTATTGGAATGCCAACGGCGAACGGATCACCGAGCCGCAAGAGATCGCGCGGCTAAACCGCATCGGCCTGCCCCCGGCCTATGAAAAGGCCTGGTTCTGTCCGCGCGCCAACGGTCATATCCAGGCGGTCGGCTGGGATGAGAAGGGTCGCAAGCAGTACCGCTATCACCTTGATTTCCGCGAGGCGCAGGAGGCCGCCAAATACGAACGGTGCGTCGAATTCGGCCACGCTCTTCCTTTGCTCCGCAAACGAGTGGAGGCCGATCTCAAGAAACGTGGTCTTTGCAAGCACCGCGCGGTTGCCGCCGTGGTCCGGCTGCTCGACAATGGCCATATCCGCGTCGGCAACGAGGCCTATGCCGCGACGAACAAGAGCTTCGGCGCGACCACGCTGCGCAAGCGGCACGGGCAGGTCAAGGGTGCCACCCTGCGGCTCCGCTATCGCGGCAAGTCGGGCAAGATGCGCGACATGACCCTGACCGACCGTTCGCTCGCCAGTTTCGTCAAGCGCTGTCAGGATCTGGACGAACAGCATCTTTTCGCCTGGGTCGACGAGGACGGCGAGGCCAATCCTGTCACCTCCTCTGACGTCAACGCCTATATCCGCGAAGCGACGGGCTGCGACTTCACCGCCAAGCATTTCCGCACCTGGGCGGCCAGCGTCGCCGCGTTCGAGGCGCTGGCGCTGGCCGAAGCGGACCTCAGCCTGAAGGCGATGCTGGAGCCGGTGGTCGAGAAGCTGGGCAATACACCGGCCATCGCGCGCAAATCCTATGTCCACCCCTCGCTGATCGCGCTCGTCAAGGACGGGCAAGCCGCATTCCGGCAGCGTCTGCGCCTGCCGCGCGCCCGTGCCGGGCTCAGCCGCATCGAATGCGGGCTGATCGCGTTTCTCGAAGCCGGAACCCCGGCCAGCAAGGCGGCCTGACCGCCCCGATTTCAAGGAGTCCCCATGGCGACGAGCAACACTTCGCCCAAGGCGCCGATCTTCGACGGCTCACGCATACCCGACCAGGTCGAGGGCATCGTCAACGCCACCTCCTGGTGGATTCAGCATTATTGGCTGAAGGTGTTGATCGCGATCGGCTTCGGCGCGGTCATCGTGCTGGCGTTGCTATGGGTACGCAGGCTGGGCGACAAGCTGTGCAGCCGTCCCGGTTTCGCGGGTGGCTGGGGCGTGATCCTGGGCCACGCCATCGCGCGGACCAACATGTTCTTCATCGTCACGCTCGCCGCGCAACTGGTCGCGGGCTATGCGGGCGCGCCGGGCGAAGTCGCCAAGACGATCAGCTTCTTCTTCACCATCGCCAGCGCCTTCCAGGCCGCGATCTGGGCGCGCGAGCTGATCCTCGGCACGATCGAGCATCGCACCCGGTCCGAACATTATTCGGGCGAGGCATTGCTGTCCGCCATGGGGCTGATCCGGCTGCTGGTGACCGCCGTGCTGTTCGCCATCGCGCTGGTCGTGGTGCTCGACAATCTGGGGGTGAACGTCACCGGTCTGGTCGCGGGCCTGGGCGTCGGCGGCATCGCCATCGGTCTGGCGGCACAGGGTATCTTCGGCGATCTGTTCGCCGCGCTCGCCATCATCTTCGACCGGCCGTTCCGGCGCGGGGACAAGATCAGTTACGACACCACCAACGGCGTGATCGAGTCGATCGGCCTGAAATCGACGCGCATCCGCGCCTTTACCGGCGAGCTTCGGATCATTTCCAACCGCCAACTGCTGGACAAGGAAATCCAGAACACCACGGTGCGCGACCATGTCCGCCTGTCGTTCATGATCGGCGTGGCCTATGAAACCCCGCCCGACACGCTGGCGCGCATTCCCGCGATGCTGACCGAGATCGTCGAGGGCGAAGGCGGCAAGGTGGCCCGCGCCGGATTTGAAAGCTTCGGCGCGTCGAGCCTGGACTTCGCGCTTCAATTCGACGTGCCCGGCGACGACTGGGCCACCGCGCACGATATGCGCAACCGGATGCTGGTCACGCTGATGAAGCGCTTCGCGGCCGAGGGAATCTCCATCCCCTACCCGACCCAAACGACCTATACGGCGGCACCGGACGGAACATTGGTCATGCCCTATCCCCAGATCCAGCCGGTCGAGGTGCATCAGGCGAGTTGATCCTCCCCTGCAAGTGGAGGTGGCAGGCCGAAGGCCTGACGGAGGGGTGTCACGGCCAGCGGGGACACCCCTCCACCAACCTTCGGATGGTCCCCCTCCCCTTGCAAGCGAGGAATGGGTCGGATCAGATGCCACCTTCGTCCAGTGACAACAGCGTCGCATTGCCGCCCGCCGAGGTCGTGTCGACCGACACCGCCCGCTCGGCGCAGAAGCGGTACAGGTAATGCGGTCCGCCCGCCTTAGGGCCGGTGCCGGACAGTCCTTCGCCGCCAAAGGGCTGGCTGCCCACGACCGCGCCGATCATCGAGCGGTTGATATAGAGGTTGCCGACCGCCGCTTCCGCCTCTGCCACTTCTCCCGCGCGAGCGATACGGCTGTGCAGGCCCATGGTCAGGCCGTACCCCTTGGCGTTCACCTTCCCGATCGTCTCGGACAGCGTGCCCGCCTCCCAGGTGGCGACGTGCAGGATCGGGCCGAACCATTCCTGGGTCAGGTCTTCCACCCGGTCGAGGCGGATCAGCGTCGGGGGCACGAACAGGCCATCGGCGGGGGCATCCAGCGTCTTGACCGTGCTTCCCGCCATCGACGCGCGATAGGCCATCAGCTTGTCATAGGCCGCACGGTCGATCACCGGCCCGACATCGGTCGCGGGATGGCCGGTGGGGCCGAGCACCAGCGTGTCCATCGCCCCCTTGAGCATTTCGATGACATTGTCGGCGACATCCGCCTGCACCAGCAGCAGCCGCAATGCCGAGCAACGCTGCCCCGCCGAGCGGAAGGACGAGGTGATGACGTCCGCCACCACCTGTTCGGGGAGCGCGGTCGAGTCGACGATCATCGCATTGATGCCGCCGGTCTCGGCGATCAGCGGCACGATCGGGCGGTCGTCATCCGCCACCAACGTCCGCGCGATCCGCTTGGCGGTGGCGGTGGAGCCGGTGAAGGCGACGCCCGCGATCCGGTGATCCTCGGTTAGCTTCTGGCCGACGTCCGGTCCACCGACCGCGAGCAGCAGCGCGTCGCGCGGCACGCCTGCGCGATAGGCCAGCTCGACCGCCGCCTGCGCGATGGCGGGCGTCTGCGGCGCGGGCTTGGCGACGACGGTGTTGCCAGTGACGAGCGCCGCGACGGTCTGGCCGAGGAAGATCGCCAGCGGGAAATTCCACGGCGCGACCGTCGCCCAGACGCCGCGTCCTTCCAGGTGCAGCGTGTTGCGCTCTCCTGTCGGTCCGGGCAGTTCGACCGACCCCAGCCGGGCACGCGCCTGCTGCGCATAATAGCGACAGAAATCGGCGGCCTCGCGGACCTCGCCGATCGCATCAGGGATAGTCTTGAATGCCTCCTGCACCAGAATCGCCATCAGCCGCTCGCGGTCCTGCTCCAACAGGTCGGCCAGCTTTTCCAGCACAGCCGCGCGGGTGTCGAGCGGCGTCGCGTTCCAGGCCGGGAAGGCCGCATGGGCGCGGGCGACCAGCGACGCGACATCGGCGGTGGCGGCGACCGGCTTCACCGCGGGGGCGTTGACCGCCTTCACCGTCGCATCCAGCGTCGCGATGTCACTCAGATCGATGCCGGTCGAGTTGCGATGCCCCGGCGCGAACAGGTCGATGGGCAGCGGGATGCTCGGGTGGCGCGCACCACCCACCGCGGCGATCTTGGCGACCGGATCGGCGAGGATCTCCGCCTCGGTCAGCCGCGCATCGGCGAGCTGGTGCACGAAGCTGGAGTTCGCGCCATTCTCGAGCAGGCGGCGAACCAGATAGGCCAGCAGGTCGCGATGCCCACCGACGGGCGCATAGATACGGCACTTATGGCCATGCTCGCGCACCAGCCGCTCGTACAGGCCGTCGCCCATGCCGTGCAGCCGCTGGAACTCGAAATCATGGCTATTGCCCGCCCATTCGAGAATGGTCGCGACGGTCAACGCATTGTGGCTGGCAAAAGCGGGGCGGATATTCTCGGCCGCCAGCATGTCCTTGGCGACCGCCAGATAGGACACATCGGTCGCCGCCTTGCGGGTGAAGAGCGGATAGTCGGCCAGCCCCTCGACCTGGGTGCGCTTGATCTCGCTGTCCCAATAGGCGCCCTTGACCAGACGCACGTTCATGATCCGGTCGAGGCCATTGGCCCAGGCAATGACCGCGCGGGCGCGCTTGCCATAGGCCTGCACCGCCATGCCGAAGCCGTCCCAGCCCTTCAAAGCGGGGAGCGCCGCGACGCCGCCGATGATGTCCAGGCTCATCTCCAGCCGCTCGGACTCCTCGGCATCGACGGTCAGCGCGATGCCCTTGTCCGCCGCCTGCCGCGCCAGTTGCGCCAGCATGTCGGTGAGCGCGGGCACGCACTCATAGGCGCGCGGCAGCTCATAGCGTGGGTGGAGCGCCGACAGCTTGACCGACACCGAATGCCCCGCCGCCGGGTCCGAGCCGACCGCGTCGATCGCCTTTACATAGGCCTGGAAATAGCGCTCGGCATCCTCATGCGTCCGCGCCGCCTCGCCCAGCATGTCGAAGCTGGCGGTGAAGCCCTTGTTCTCGGGTTTCTTCATACGGCGCATCGCTTCCTCGATGGTGCGGCCCATCACAAAGATCTCGCCCATCATCCGCATCGCCGCGCCGACCGCCTGACGCACGAACGGCTCGCCCGCGCGCGACAGCAGCCGCTTGAGCGGCCCCGCCTCTCCCTCGCCCACCAGCGCGCGACCGACGACCAGGCCCCAGGTGGCCGAGTTGACCAGCTTCGACGCCGACCGCCCGGTATGCGCGCGCCAGTCCGCCTCGCCCAGCTTGTCGGCGATCAGCAGATCGGCGGTCTCGGGGTCGGGCACGCGCAGGAATGCCTCGGCGAGACTCAGCAGCGCCACACCCTCGGACGAATTGAGGCGATATTCCTGGAGGAACTGGTTCACCCAACCGCGATTCTGCGCCGCACGCAGATCGGCGAGCAGGCCAGAGGCATGGCCCATGATCCGCTCGCGCGCTTCCGGGGTCGCGGCGGCACGGTCGAGCAGCGGCTTCAGGACATCGGGCTCGGGCGCGCGGTAGAGCGATTTCATGGTCTTGCGCGCGTCGGCGGTAACGGCAGAGGTCATAGGTCCAAGTTCCGGTCGAGCGGCCCGGCGCGCTGGGGGCGCTAGCGGGTCGCATGGCTATGCTGTGATGGACCAGCGCTTAGCGGGAAATATGGGGAATGGGTATCGTTTGATACGAGGTTGGGCGCGCTTCGCGATTACCATCAGAATTGAAATTTTGATGCCATTGGCGTATATGGATCGCAGGCGAGGACATCCGCCTTTCTGTAGAGCCCCGGCTGTTGCAGCGGCCGGGGCTCAAATTCCTTTGGGACTCGGGTTGCAGCCCGAGCCCCGCCGGGCACCTTACCTGTTGCGAACGTCGATGATCTTCACGACCAAGGTCGCGAAGGCGATGACGACGCCCAGGATCAGGCACAGATCGGCAACGGACATCCGTGGTCCTTTCTGTGAGTGACGGCGAAATTGCCGTCGAGCGATTACTAACTCGCACCGCCACACAAGATCATGTTAAATCGGCGTCCGATTACATGAGATCCTATTCGCAACCATCCCCGCCCCCGCGTCGTTCTCCCGTCAAACCCCTAGACCAGGAGAGCCATGATGGCCGACGACAGCCCCCAGGAAATCGCCGCCAAGTTCCTCGCCAAGCTGAAGGACAGCCCGTTCGTCATGATCGGTCTGGAGGATGGTCAGCATTCCGAGCCTATGACCGCGCAGATCGATGACGATCAGCCCAACACGCTGTTCTTCTTCGCCGGCCGCGACAACCGCATCGCGGGCGGCGGTCAGGCGATGGCGCAGTTCGTCGGCAAGGGGCATGACTTCTTTGCCTGCCTGTCGGGCCATGTCTCCAAGGACAATGACCCGGCGCAGATCGACAAGCTGTGGGACAAGCAGGTCGAGGCCTGGTTCCCGCAGGGCAGGTCGGACCCCAATCTGACGCTGCTGCGCTTCGACATCAACTCGGCCGAGCTGTGGGAAACCGACATCTCGCTGTCGGGCCGGGTGAAGATGCTGTTCGGCGGCACGATCCGTTCGGACGAGTCGTCCAGCCATGCGGTGGTCGGCTCGGTCGCGTAACGCGCGCTCACCGGACAGCAAAACGCCCGGATGCCGATTGGCGTCCGGGCGTTTTTCATGCCGGCATTTCCACCTCGTCAGGCCGAGCGGCAAAGGACCGGGACGCCGAAGCCCCTCACCCGTTCGCCTTGATCCACTCCTCGACCACTGGGGCGATCCGGTTGCGCCATTTCGAGCCATTGAAGATGCCATAATGGCCGACCTTCTCGGCCATGTAATAGCGCTTCTTATCCTCCGACAGGTTGGTCGCCAGCGTCAGCGCCGCGCGGGTCTGGCCTAGGCCCGAGATATCGTCGCGCTCGCCCTCGATCGCAAGAATGCCGATATCGGTGATCGCGCCCGGATCGACGCGTTTGCCATGGTGCAGCATCTCGCCCTTAGGCAGGGCGTGCCGCTGGAACACCAACTCGACCGTCTGGAGATAGAATTCGGCGGTCATGTCGCACACCGAACGGTATTCGTCATAAAAACGCTTGGTCGCCTCGGCGCTTTCGTCGTCGCCCTGGACCAGATGCTTGAACATCTCCCAGTGCGAAATCATGTGATTGCCCAGGTTCATCGACATGAAACCGGCAAGCTGCAGGAACCCCGGATAGACGCGCCGCCCCGCGCCCGGATAGGTCATCGGCACGGTGGCGATCGCATTCTGCTCGAACCAGGCATGGGGCCGCTCGGTCGCCAGCAGGTTGACCGCGGTCGGTGCTTCGCGCGTATCGACCGGCCCGCCCATCAGGGTCAGGGTGCGCGGGGTGCAGGGATGCTTGTCGGCGCTCATCACACAGGCTGCGACATAGCAGGGCACCGAGGGTTGGCAGACCGCCAGCATATGCGCGTTCGGACCGATCTCGCTGAGGAAGTCGATGATGTAATCGACATAGTCGTCGAAATCGAAACGCCCCTCCGACAGGGGCACCAGCTTTGCATCGCGCCAGTCGGTGATATAGACCTCGCACGCTGGCAGCATCCGCTCGACCGTTCCGCGCAGCAACGTGGCGTAATGGCCCGACATCGGCGCGACGATCAGCAGCTTGGGACTGTCCTCCACCCCCTCGCGCCGAAAGCGCTTGAGCTGACCGAAGGGCTTGCGCAGCACGATCTCCTCATGGACCGCCACTTCGCGCCCGTCGATGACCGTCTTGGTCAGGCCGAAGGCGGGCTTGCCGCGAGGGGCGGAGGCATGGGCAAAGACCTCCAGCGCCGATCCCATGATCGCGCCACCCCCAAAATAGGCAAAGGGGTTGGCCGGATTCTGGAGCAGCCCCGCGCCGAAATTGGCCAGCGCACTGGCGCCCGCCAGCATCGAGCGTTGCATTTCATAGGCGTCGTACAGCATCGTCGATTCCTTCGCGCTCCACGAACAGGAGCCATGATCGCCTCCCGCTTATCACGAAACCGTTTGCGCAAAATGACCAGAATATGGCCATCGCGTCATTTTGCCCGTGATCCATCGCCTCCCTCAACGCCCGAAAGCGTCGGAACGATGCGCGATCGCTGCCGCTGGCGTTGAGCCCGTGTCCCGGCACTGCTAGGCCCGGCCCCATCATGGCCAAATCCGCCGCTGCCCCCAAGCCCGCCGTCCCGCCCAGCCGCCGCCTGAGCAACCTCAAAATGGTCTGGCGCTTCACGCTGCGCTATCCGGCGCATCTGGCGGCGGCCGCGCTGTCGCTGCTCGTCGCGGCCAGCGCGACCTTGTTCATCCCGCGCACCTTCCAGAAGGTGATCGATCACGGCTTTGGCCGAATGACCGATACAGGCAATATCGCGCCCTATTTTCAGGGGCTGCTGGCGGTCGTCCTGGTGCTGGCGGTGGCGACCGCGTTCCGATTCTATTTCGTGTCCTGGCTGGGCGAGCGGACGGTCGCGGATATCCGTGTCGCGGTGCAGGCCAATCTGCTTCGACTGGCGCCGCGTTATTTCGAGGAGAACCGCCCGTCCGAAATCGCCAGCCGCCTGACCGCCGATACCGCGATCATCGAGCAGGTGGTCGGCTCGACCGTGTCGATCGCGTTGCGCAACACGGTGATTGGAATCGGCGGCACCATCTATCTCTTCGCCTTGTCGCCCAAGCTGACCCTGTCGCTGCTGGTCTGCATCCCCCTGATTGTCCTGCCCATCGTACTGCTCGGCAAGAAGGTGCGCAGCTATTCGCGCGACAGCCAGGACCGGCTGGCCGATATCGGCGCGACGGCGGTCGAGACACTGGGCGCGATGAAGGTCGTACAGGCCTTCGGGCAGGAACGGCGCGAGGCCGAACGGTTCGAGCTGGCGGTCAGCAACGGCTTTGCGACCTCGCGCAAGCGGTTCCTGCTGCGCGCGGTGATGACGGCGATGGTCATCGGCCTGTTCTTCGGCGGTCTCACGCTGCTGCTGTGGGAAGCCGTCGCCGATGTCGCCAGCGGGCGACTGTCGGGCGGGTCGCTGACCGCGTTCGTGGTGACGGGGATGCTGGTTGCGGGCGCGTTCCAGGCTTTGACCGAGGTGTGGGGGGATATCCTGCGCGCCTCGGGCGCGGCGCAACGGCTGGCCGAGTTGCTCGCCGAAGAGCCCGAGATTGCGCCACCCCCCGCCCCGGCCGTGCTGCCGGTCATTCCGATGGGCGCGCTGCGCTTCGATCATGTCGTGTTCCACTATCCGACCCGCCCCGAAGTGGCGGCGCTGAACGACTTCTCGCTCGACATCCGCCCCGGTGAGACGGTGGCGGTGGTCGGCCCGTCGGGAGCGGGCAAGTCGACGCTGTTCCAGCTGGCCGAGCGTTTCTATGACCCTCAGAGCGGGACGATCTCGCTCGACGGCGTGTCGCTTCGGGATGCCGACCCGGCCGCGATCCGCGCGCGCATCGCGATGGTGCCGCAGGAGACGGTGATCTTCGGTGCCTCGGCGCGCGACAATCTACGCTATGGTCGGTGGGACGCAAGCGACGACGAACTCTGGGCGGCCGCCGAAGCCGCCAATGCCGCCGAGTTCCTGCGCGCCCTGCCGCAGGGGCTCGACACTTTCCTGGGCGAGGGCGGCGCGCGGCTGTCGGGCGGCCAGCGCCAGCGGATCACCATTGCCCGCGCGCTGCTGCGCGATGCGCCGATCCTGCTGCTCGACGAAGCGACCAGCGCGCTGGATGCCGAGAGCGAGCAGTTGGTCCAGCAGGCGCTGGAACGGCTGATGGCGAACCGCACGACGCTGGTCATTGCTCACCGGCTGGCGACGGTACGCGCCGCCGAGCGGATCGTGGTGATGGACGGCGGGCGGATCGTCGAGCAAGGGCGGCACGCCGATCTGATCGCGGGCGGCGGGCTATATGCGCGATTGGCGAGCCTGCAATTTCACGAGTGATATAGCCGGTTTAGTACCATTTTTGAGCGCTAGCTCCCCCCTGCCCTCCGACTTCGTTCAGGCTGACCGGCGGTTTGGAGTAAGCCGTCATCTCGCTAAGGTATCAAGCCAAGCCACTGAAACACCGCCCATGATCGCGCTTGCAGCCCATTCCCTGCTCCCCTAGGCTCCTACAATACCATTTCAATACCGGAGGTTGAGGATGACGCGGGCGGCGAACAGATGGACGGGTGCGGCCTTGGCGGCGATCGCATTTACGGCGCTTGCTCCGGCGGCTCAGGCAAGACCCGCCACCCTTCCCGCGATCTTCCCCGCCCCCGCCACGATGACGCTGGGCGACGGCACGCTGACGCTGGGCCGCTCGGTCACGCTGATCGTCGCGCCCGGCACCGAGCCAGAAACCGCCACGCTGGTCCGCGACCTGCTGAGCCAGGCTGGTGTCACCGACATCGTCACGGCCAGGCGTCTGCCCGCCGCGCTGGACGGCCCGACCATCGTGATCGGCCCGGACAGCGCGGCGCTGGTGCGCGAGGCCCTGTCGCGCAGCAAGGCCAGCCCCGACGATGCGCCCGAGGGCTATACGCTGGCCACGCACGCCTCCGGTCAGGGGGGGCTCATCACAGTGGCAGGGCATGACGCGGACGGGCTGTTCCACGCCGCCCAGACCCTCCGCCAGTTGCTGACCCGCCAGACCATTCCCGCGCTGACCATCCGCGATCATCCCGCCATGCCGATCCGCGGCACGATCGAGGGTTTCTACGGCAAGCCGTGGTCGATGACCGACCGGACCAAGCATCTGGACTTCCTCGGCCAGATGAAGGCCAACACCTATGTCTACAGCCCCAAAGACGATCCCTTCGCGCGTGATAAGTGGCGCGAGCCCTATCCTGCCGCGACGCTGGCGGGACTGGGCACGTTGGCTGCACGGGCCAAGGCTAATCATGTGAACTTCGTCTATGCTATCTCGCCGGGGCCGAGCATCTGCTTCTCCGACCCGGCGGACGAGCAGGCGCTGCTGCGCAAATTCGCGGCGTTGCGCGGGATCGGGGTGCACAGCTTCTATGTCGCGCTCGACGACATCGAATATCAGAAATGGAATTGCGAGGCCGACAAGGCCGCGTTCGGTCCGTCGGGCGCGCAAGCGGCGGGCGTCGCCCAGTCCAAGCTGCTGAACGCCGTACAGGCCGACCTGCTGAAACAGGATCCCGCCTCACGCCCGCTGATCATGGTGCCGACCGAATATTATGATGCCAAGGAAAGTCCTTACAAGGCGGCGCTGCGGGCGAACCTGAACCCGCGCATCGTCGTTCAGTGGACCGGCACCGACGTCGTGCCGCCCGCCATCTCCGTCCCCGATGCGAAGGCCGCGACCAAGGCGTTCGGGCGCAAGACGCTGCTCTGGGACAATTATCCGGTCAACGACTATGCCAGCTCGGCGGGGCGGCTGCTGCTGGCCCCTTACGCCAAGCGCGAGGCCGGGCTGTCGACCGAGCTGACCGGCATCCTGTCCAACCCCATGAACCAGGAAGCGCCCAGCCGCGTCGCGGTGACGGGCGTGCTGGCATTCGGGTGGAACGACAAGGGCTATGATGCCCAGCGCACCTGGCATTATGCCGCGCGCGATCTGGCGGGCGGCGACACGCGCGCGACGGCTGCGCTGCTGCAATTGTTCGACACCCAGCATCTTGCCCCCACCTTTGGCAGCCAGCCCTGGCAGGAACAGGCGCCAAGACTGAAGGCGCTGCTCGACCATGTGCGTGAGGCGCTGGCGGACGGCGACGAGCGCGAACGCCGTGCCGCATTGGCCGAGCTCCACGCCAAGGCCGATGCGCTGGCCGATGCGCCCGACACGATCCGCGCGGGCGTGGTCGATCCGGCTTTTGCCGAGCAGGCCGCACCCTGGCTGGAGGCGATGCAGCTTTGGGGTCGCGCGCTGCAACAGACCGCCGCCGGGCTGGAGGCAGCGGACAAGGGCAATGCGGCGGCGACCCGCTATTTCGCCGATGCCAAGCGGATCGCCGCTCAGGCCGCCGCCGTGCAGAGCATCAAGGGCGCGGTGCGCTTCGACGGGCCGATCAAGATCGCCGATGGCGTGCTCGACACCTTCATCGCGGACGCGCCCGGCCTGATTGCGGTTACGGCGAAACCGTAACCGTCCGGCTGGCGCGGCGGCCATCGGGGGTGCGGGTGCGAAGCTCGACCGCCCCCGTCACCGCGACCGGGCCGTCATAACGGCGCCATGCGGTGCCCTTGGTGCGATACTCGATCGGGGTGGCCGGAAACTCGCTATTGGCCTCCAGCTTGCCGTTCGCGATCCGTGCGCCCGGCGGAGCGAGGCGATAGGTCACGCCCGCCCGGTCGAGCATCCGCATCTGCACGCCCATCCGGCCCGCGAAATCCCGCCAGCCGGTCAGCAGCCTGGCCCGGTCCACGCGCGGATCCTTGGGATCATAGCTGGCCCCCGCCACATAGGCGGGCTCCCATTCCGGTTTGCTCCAGCCACGTTCGGCCAGCGCCAGCAGGCGCGGGAACAGCATATAGTCGACCTGACTGTCGCGGCGCACGGTCTCGCTCCAGAGTTGTGCCTGCACCCCGGCGATCGCGCGGCCGGGCTGGAGCGGCACGCTGTCCGCAATGGTCTTGGGCTGCGCCAGAATGTTGGGGATCAGCGCGGCATTGACGGGCAGATTGCCCGGCATGAAGCCGAACACCTGAAAACTGTCGACCCCGCGCGAAGCCCAGTCATAGCCCGTCTCGTTCGGATCGGCGGCATAGGGCATGTCGAAATAGCCAAGGTCGGGGATCGACAGCACCGTCTTCCACCCGCGATTGGCCTGACCATGCGCCTCGGCGACGCCGCCCGCGTGCAGATTGCTCCAGATATTGGTCTGCACCTTGGCAGGCATTTTTGCGGGGTCGGTACGACCCAGGCCATCGCTCCACCCCGCGACCGCGATACCGCGCTTGGCGAGATCGGCGGAAATCCGCTCGATGAAATAGGCGCCGAGCTGCTTCGGTTGCAGCCCGGTCCTGCCCATCATCACCTTGCAGGCGGGCGAATTGGCCCATGCCCCCGCCGTCTCGTCCGCGCCGATATGATAGGTGGTCAGCGGCACCCCCGCCGCCCGGTGCAACCGGGCGATGTCGTCGATCACCGTGTCGATGAAGCGATAAGTGCTGTCGATACAGACGTTCAGCGTATTGTCGTCATAATGCTGGACGCTGGAATAGCGGGTGGTGTCGTCCGGCTCGACCAATCGGAAACGCTCCGCCTCCGCGCGGTCGCCCTTGGCCATCAGCCGCTGGTAACGCACCTCCATCGACCGGATCGCCGCACGTGAATGGCCCGGCATGTCGAAGGACGGGATGACCGCGATCTGGCGGGCGGCCGCCGCACGCAGGATTTCGGAATAGTCGGTGGCGGTCAGATAGCCATTGGTCGGCGCATCCCTCGCAGGATCGGCGCCGAGTTGCGGCGACAAACAGGTCTTCTCGCTCAGGTCGGCGCAGCGATAGGCCCCGACCTCGGTCAATTCGGGGAGCGCGGCGATCTGCAGCCGCCAGCCTTCGTCATCGCCGAGATGCAGGTGCAGCGTGTTGAGCTTGTACGCCGCCATCTGCTCGATCAGCTTCAGGATTTCGGCCTTGCTGTGAAAGTTGCGCGCCAGATCGATGTGCAGCCCGCGAAAGCCGTAGCGCGGCGCGTCCTCGACCATGAGCGGGCGGAGCGTCGTTCCCTCAGCCGCCATCTGCTGGGCCAGCGAGCGTAGGGCATAGGATGCCCCCGCCGCATCCGCCGCCGCTACGGTCACGCCGCCCTGTCCGATGGTCAGGCGATAACCCTCGGGCAGGATTCCTGCCTGTTTGCGGATGGTGAGCGGCACCGTTCCCATGGGCAATCCGGCCAGCGCAGGCGCGATGGCGGCGCGCGTGAAGCCTTGCGTGGTGACGCGCAGCCCCTTCGACAGATCCACCGGCGCACCGGAAGGTCGCGTGACCTTCGTCGGCTTGGGCAGGATCGCGACATCGACCGGCGTGGCCGCGCCACGCTCGGCATAAAGCGCAAAGGCGCGCTCGGGCGTCCGCCACACCGTCTGATCTTCGGGCGCGCCGCGGGCGAGTGCCGCTTCGTCGGTCATGGGCGCGACGAAGGGCAAGGTTTCCAGCCCCGTCTCCGGGTCCGTCCCGGTCCGGGTCGCGGCTATGATGCGCGGCGCAAGGCCCTGGGCCGCCAGCATCGCATTGGGCATCATGTGGTTGCGCGAGAAGAATGCGCCCAGGCCGGTCAGCTTCACATGATAGGTCTGGCCCGCCTTCAACTGCTGGCCGGGCTTCAGCGTCAGGACGTTCAGGTCGCCGTTGATCGTGCGATTGTCGAACGTATCGCTGTCGATCTTCAGCACCGGGTTGACCAAGCTATAGCGGATTTCGACCGGAAGGCTGGGCGCGTCGGCGGGCACGGCGATGGCAATGTCCGCCTCGAAACAGCGCGGGATGCCGGTGGGGCAGGATACCGGCTGGTTGGTCAGGATGGTGTAGCGATAGCCGAGCGTGGCCGCCAACCGGTCCAGGTCGGCCTGCGCCGCCGGGGCCGCCGCAAGGATCGCGGCCGAAGCCCATAGAGTCATCATGTCCGCCCGTCCCGCCAAGCTATACTGGTATTACATTGGATCATGACGTTTCCATTCCTCCCCTGCAAGGGGAGGGGGACCATGCGTAGCATGATGGAGGGGGACTTCGACAACGCGAGTCATTTGCGGCGATCCCCCTCCACCAGCCTGCGGCTGGTCCCCCTCCCCGTGCCGGGGAGGATTGAAGGGGTGACGCCGCCCGCCCTACCCCCTATCTCAACGCCATGAAAAAACCCCAGCCGGGTCTGCCGACCCGTGAGCAAATCCTCGCCTTCATCGAACAGTCGGACCAGCCCGCTGGCAAGCGCGAGATCGCGCGGGCCTTTGGCCTGTCGGCGCAGGAGAAGATCGGGCTGAAGGCGCTGCTCAAGGACATGGCCGATGAAGGGCTGATCGACAGCGCGCCCGGCCGCGCCTTTCACAAGATGGGCGGGCTGCCCAAGGTGACGGTGCTGCGCGTCGTGGATGTCGATGACGGCGGCAATGTCTGGGGCCAGCCCGAACGCTGGGAAGCGGACGGCATCCCCATTCCCCGGTTGCGCATCCGCGAGCGCAAGCGCGGCAGCCTTGGCATCGGCCAGCGGGTGCTGGCGCGTACCGAGGAAGCCGGTGGCGGCTGGATCGCGCACGTCATGAAGACCATCGCGCCCGCCTCCGAACAGGTGCTGGGCGTGCTGCGCGAGGAAGCGGGGCGTTTCTGGCTGACCAGCGTCGACAAGAAGGACCGGCGCGAGATGATGGTGTCGGACACCGGCGGCGCGGAAGCGGGCGACCTGGTGCTGGCCGAGAAGGCGGGCCGGCCGCCACGCATCACCGCGCGGGTGGTCGAGCGGCTGGGCGATCCCTTCGCCCCGCGCAGCTTCTCGCTGATCGCGATCCACAAGTTCGAAAT
Source organism: Sphingomonas zeae (assembly GCF_014197135.1). Classification (GTDB taxonomy): domain Bacteria; phylum Pseudomonadota; class Alphaproteobacteria; order Sphingomonadales; family Sphingomonadaceae; genus Sphingomonas; species Sphingomonas zeae. Next base: position 125,219 of record NZ_JACIFA010000002.1, on the reverse strand, counting down.
TCCCGACCGCTTCCAGCCCGAGACGCTGGAAGAAGCCGAGCGCGTCGCGCGCCAGCCTTTGGGCGACGACCGCGAGGATCTGCGCGATCTGCCCATCGTCGCGATCGATCCGGTCGATGCGCGCGACCATGACGACGCGGTCTGGGCGGCGCCCGACGATGACCCCGCCAATCCCGAAGGCTGGCGCGCCATCGTCGCGATCGCCGATGTCAGCTTCTATGTTCGCCCCGGCTCGGCGATCGACAAGGATGCGCGGCGGCGGGGCAATTCGGTCTATTTCCCCGATCGGGTCGTGCCGATGCTGCCTGAAATCCTGTCGGCGGACGTCTGTTCGCTGAAGGAGGGTGAAGACCGCGCCGCGCTCGCCTGTCATCTCCAGGTGACGAAGGACGGCAAGCTCAAGGGCTTCCGCTTCACCCGCGCGGTCGTGCGGCTGGCGGCGAATATCGCTTACGAGGATGCGCAGGCCGCGATCGACGGCGAATTGTCGCATCCGCTGACCGAGACGGCATTGCGCCCGCTCTGGGACTGCTGGGCCGCGCTAGCCAAGGCGCGCGACGATCGCCAGCCGCTCGACCTCGACCTGCCCGAGCGGCGGGTCGTGCTCGACCAGAATGGCCGCATCCTGTCGGTCGCGCCGCGCGCGCGGCTGGATGCGCACCGGCTGATCGAGGATTACATGATCGCCGCCAATGTCGCCGCCGCCAAGGCGCTGGAGGCGAAGAAGGCCCCGGTCATGTACCGCGTCCATGAAGTGCCCAGCCGCACCAAGCTGGTCGCGTTGAAGGAGTATCTCGAAACCTTCGACATTCCCTTCGCGATGGGACAGGTGATCCGCCCGGCGACCTTCAACCGGATCATCGACAAGATCGGCGACGCGGATTTCAAGCCGCAGGTGATGGAGCAGATCCTGCGTTCGCAGACGCAAGCCTATTATGCGCCGGTCAATCAGGGGCATTTCGGCCTGTCTCTCGGCTCCTATGCGCATTTCACTTCGCCGATCCGGCGCTATGCCGACCTCGTCGTCCACCGCGCGCTGGTCGGCGCGTACAAGCTGGGCGATGGTGGATTGCTGCCCGAGGGTGACGAGATGGAACGGCTGGGCACCGCGATCAGCCAATATGAGCGCCGCGCGATGGAGGCGGAGCGCGAGACGATCGACCGCTATGTCGCGGCCTATCTGTCCGAGCATGTCGGACAGGTGGTCGAGACGCGGATCACCGGTGTGACGAATTTCGGCTTCTTCGCGACGGTTGACGGCGTGGGCGGTGACGGACTGATGCCGATCCGCGATCTGGGCGGTGACTATTTCCACTATGACGAGGGCTCGCAGCAGCTGTTCGGCGAGAAGACACGCGAAATCTACAAGCTCGGCCAGCGCCTGCCGCTGCGTTTGGCCGAGGCGAACCCGGTATCGGGGGCGCTGCGCTTCGAGCTGCCCGACGGCAAGGGCGCCAAGCCCGAGCCGCGACGCGAGCTGAAACGACGCGGCCGCCCCGCGAATATCCGCCACAACGGCAAGCGGCGCTAATCCTCCCCGGCTCGGGGAGGTGGACCAGCGAAGCTGGTGGAGGGGGATCGCCACATAGGCCGCCCTTTGAGGAAGCCCCCCTCCACCACCGCTTCGCGGCGGTCCCCCTCCCCGTATCGGGGAGGATTGGATCGCTCCCCTGCCCCATGCGTACCCTTACCCAAAGGAGACACACATGGGTAATATGGTGGACGGCGTCTGGCACGCCGACGGTCTGTTCAAGTCGGATGAAAAGGGCAGCTTCAAGCGCCCCGATTCCGGTTTTCGCGACTGGGTGACGGCGGATGGCGGCCCCGGCCCCGATGGCCAGACCGGCCACCGCGCCGAGCCGGGGCGCTATCACCTCTATGTCTCCTATGCCTGCCCCTGGGCGCATCGCACGATGATCGTCCGGGCGCTGAAAGGGCTGGAGTCGATGATCGGCCTGTCGGTGGTCGATCCGCTGATGCGTGAAAATGGCTGGACCTTCGCGACCGAACGGGGCGGCACGGGCGATCCGCTCCATGGATCGGAATATCTGTGGCAGCTCTATGGTCGGGCGCGCGCCGGCTATAGCGGCAAGGTCACGGTCCCGGTCCTGTGGGACAAGGAACGCGAGACGATCGTCAGCAACGAATCAGCCGAGATCATCCGCATGTTGGGTACCGCGTTCGACGGGCTGGGTGCGCGGGCGGGGGACTATTACCCCGCCGACCTTCGTGCCGAGATCGATGCGGTCAACGCCCCCGTCTATGACCGGGTGAACAACGGCGTCTACAAATGCGGCTTTGCCAAGACGCAAAAGGCCTATGACGAAGCGTTCGGCCCGTTATTCGTCGAACTGGACCGGCTGGAGGAGCGGCTGACGGGTCGGGAATGGCTGGTCGGGGACCGGATGACCGAGGCGGACATTCGGCTGTTCACCACACTTGTCCGCTTCGACGCGGTCTATCACGGGCACTTCAAATGCAATGTCCGGCGGGTGCAGGACTATCCGGCCCTGGAAGACTTGCTGGAGCGGATGCTGGCGATCCCCGCGATCGCGGAGACGGTGCATCTCGATCACATCAAGACGCATTATTATGCCAGCCATCTGGAGCTGAATCCGGCCGGGATCGTGCCCGCGGGGCCGCATCTGCCTTGGGCGGGGTTGGTACGCCGTTAAGTCCACTCTTCTTCTCCCCTCCCGCAGGCGGGAGGGGCCGGGGGAGGGAAACGCCGCAGGCGATGGTCTCGGTGAGACCCCAGGGGGGGGGGCCCCCCCCCCCCCCCCCCCCCCCCCCGCGGGGGGGGGGGGGGGGGGGGCGGCGCCGCCCCCCCCCCCCCCCCCCCCGCGGGGGGGGGGGGGGCCGCCCCCCCCCCCCCCCCACGCCGCAGGCGATGGTCTCGGTGAGACCCCATGCCCTCCCCCCAACCCCCTCCCGCCTGCGGGAGGGGGAGTGATTTAGTACGCCCGGCCGATCAGCACGCGTTCCACCGCTTCACGGCCGGTGAAGATGCAGGGGCCATCGTCGCAGCCCGTCTGGCCCATCGGCGCGTTACGGATGGTCAGCTTCAGGGCCTTCAGCTTTTCGACCACCTGCTCCAGTTCGGCACCCGTGGGCTTGGCCCAGCGGACATCGACCCAGCCGGGGTTCTTCTGCCCATCCGCGAAATGCGCCTCGACGCCCGCCCAGTCGTCCACCGGCGCGATCTGCGCCTTCAGCCGCTCGGCCGACTGGCGGTGGAGTTCGCCCTGGATATCGACGAGCAGATCCGCAACGCCGCTCATGAAATCGCCACGCGGCTGTACGGCCGAATCGAGCTTGCCGTCTTCGCGGTACAGCCGGTCGCGGCGGATCACGGAAACGTTGCCGCCCGCCATGTCGCGGCCGCCGACCTCGATGACCACCGGCGCGCCCTTCTTGACCCAGCCCCAGCGCTTGTTGGCGGCCTTTTGCGCGCGCGCGTCGACCATCGCACGGATCGGTTCGCCCAGCGCCGACTGGCCGACCAGTTCCTTTTGCAGGTCGCGGCAATAGGCGAGCAGCGCCTCGTCCTCGGGCTGGTCGCGCAGCATCGGCACGATCACCACCTGCCACGGCGCGACCTTGGGCGGCACACGCATCCCGTCATCGTCGCCGTGCACCATGATCATCGCGCCGATCGTGCGGGTGGTCATGCCCCAGCTCGTCGTTTGCGCATAATCCAGCCCGCCTTCGGCATTCTGGAAGCGGATATTCTGGGCGCGCGCGAAATTATCGCCCAGGAAATGGCTGGTCGCGGTCTGGAGCGCCTTGCCGTCCTGCATCATCGCTTCGATCGAATAGGTCGAGACCGCGCCGGGGAAACGCTCATTCTCGGGCTTCTCGCCCGCGATGACATGGACGGCCAGGCAATCCTCGGCGAAGCTGCGATAGACCTCCAGCATCTGGAGCGTCTCGGCGCGCGCCTCGTCCACCGTGGCATGGGCGGTATGCCCCTCCTGCCACAGGAATTCTGCGGTGCGCAGGAACATGCGGGTGCGCATTTCCCAGCGGACGACGTTCGCCCATTGGTTGATGAGCACCGGCAGGTCCCGCCACGACTGGACCCAGCGGGCAAAGGCGGTGCCGATCACCGTCTCGGACGTCGGGCGCACGACCAGAGGCTCTTCCAGCTTCGCCTCGGGATCGGGGACCAGTCCGCCCTTGCCATCGGCGATCAGCCGGTGGTGGGTGACGACCGCCATTTCCTTGGCGAAGCCGTCGACATGCTCGGCCTCCTTCTCGAAATAGGAAAGCGGGATGAAGAGCGGGAAATAGCAATTCTCGTGGCCGGTCGCCTTGATGCGATCGTCGAGCAGCCGCTGGATACGCTCCCAGATGCCATAGCCCCAGGGGCGGATGACCATGCAGCCGCGGACGCCCGATTCCTCGGCCAGATCGCCTTCGGCGATGACGGACTGATACCAAGCGGAGAAATCCGCGTCGCGGGTGACGGACAGAGCGTGCTTCATGCCCGCCCGATAGCGGCAAAGACCCGTCTTCGCCAAGAGGGCGGCGCTTGCGGCCTTTCGCTGCGGCGTTCGACCGGCTAGGAGCGGCCCAATGTCCGATGACCGCGTGCTGAAAGGCATCGGCCTGCGCCTAATCGCCATCTTCTTCCTGTCGACCATGTCGGCCTTCGTGAAGCTGGCCGAGTCGCGCGGGGCGACCTTGTCCGAAACCATGTTCTTTCGGCAGCTTTGCGCGCTGCCGGTCGTGCTCGCTTTCGTCATGGCGGGGCCGGGGCTGGCATCGCTGCGCACCACCCGGCTGAAGGGGCACGCCAAGCGGGCGATGGTCGGGCTGGTCGGCATGGTCTTCACCTTCGGCGCGGTCATGCTGCTGCCATTGGCCGAGGCGACGACGTTCCAGTTCACCGTGCCGATCTTCGCCACCTTGCTCGGCGCGCTGGTGCTGGGCGAGCGGACGGGTATCCAGCGGTGGAGCGCGGTACTGGTCGGCTTTGTCGGCGTGCTGATCGTGGTGCGGCCGGGGGCGAACGACATGTCGCTGTTCGGCGCGTTCGTGGGGCTGATGGCGGCGATGTTCGTCGCGATCGTCGCGATCGTCCTGCGCCAGTTGCGCGATGAACCGGCGACCACGACCGTCTTCTACTTCACCATCCTGACCCTGCCCTTCATCGCCGTGCCTTACGCCTTTCACCTCAAGGCGCATGATCCGCTGACCTGGGTGGCGCTCGTGTCGATCGGGCTGGCGGGCGGTCTGGGACAGCTGGCGCTGACCGGTGCGTCGCGGCTGGCGCCGGTCGCGGCGGTAGTGCCCATGGACTATTCGGGTCTGATCTGGGCGACCGTCTATGGCTGGCTGATCTTCGGCGTGCTGCCGACCGCAGGGACGTGGCTGGGCGCGCCGGTCATCATCGCCAGCGGATTGTTCATCGTCTGGCGCGAGCAGAGATTGGGCAAGCAGCAGACGAGTTCGGCGGCGGCGGAGGATTGAACTTATTCCTCCCCGGTACGGGGCGGGGGACCATGCGCAGCATGGTGGAGGGGGCGTGCGGCAAGGGACGTCCCATGCGGAAGCGCCCCTCCGTCAGGCCCCCGGCCTGCCACCTCCCCGCGCCGGGGAGGATTTTCAGCGCACCTCCCACCGCGTCGGCGCATTCTCCTGCCAACCGGCCCGGTGAAGCAGCGGTGTGTCGTCGTCCCACTCCGCATGACCAAGGCAGACATACGCCGTGAAGGCCCAGTCTTCCGGCACCGCGAAGATCCGCTCCATGGCGGCAGGGTCCAGGATCGACACCATCCCCATCCCCAGATTGGCCGCGCGCGCCGCCAGCCATAGCGTATGGATCGCCATCGTCGTGGATTGGCGCAGTGTATCGGGCATGGTGCGGCGGCCCAAGCCATGGCCCTCCGCCGGATCGATATGGGTGAAGACCGCCAATTGCACTGGCGCGGCATCCAGCCCGGCGAGCTTCAGCGCGCGATAGGCCACCGCCTGTTCGTCAGCATAATCCGCCGCCGCCGCTTCGTCGCATTTCTGGAAATTGGCGCGGACTGCGGCGCGGAGGGCCGCGTCCTCGACCCGGATCACACGCCAGGGCCGCGCATTGCCGACTGATGGGGCCAACGCCATCGCTTCGGCCAGCCTGGTCAGGACCGCTTCATCCACGGGGTCGCACCGGAAGTGCCGGACATCCCGCCGCCAGCGCAGGATGGTCTCCAGCGTCGCGGCCTGAGTTTCGTCAAAGCGCATTCCCTTCCCCTTCGGGTCCGGAACATCCTGCTCGGTTCGCGCGTCGGGGGGGCGATTTCTGGACGGCATTCGTCCGTTTACCGCGCTCTGATGTCGTCCCCCGCGCCATCCATTAGCAACGGCGCGGGGGAACGATCGATCAGGCCGCCTTGTCCTTCCACACCAGCACGGGCTTGCGCGCGGCCAGCGTTTCGTCGAGGCGCGCGCGCGGCGCGAAGTGCGGCGCGGTCTTGAGCGACGGGTCGCCCGCCTTGGCGCGCTCCGCCACCGAGCGCAGCGCACCGATGAACTGATCGAGCGCCGCCTTCGACTCGGTCTCGGTCGGCTCGACCAGCATCGCGCCGTGAACGACCAGCGGGAAATACATGGTCATCGGGTGGAAGCCCTCGTCGATCAGCGCCTTGGCGACGTCGATCGTCGAGAAGCCCTCGGCCAGATTCTCGTCCGAGAAGATGGCTTCGTGCATGCACGGCCCGCTCTTGGCGAAGGGCGCGTCGAGCGTGTTCTCCAACGAACGCAGGACATAGTTGGCGTTGAGCACCGCGTCCTCGGCGACCTGGCGCAGGCCGTCGGCGCCGTGGCTGAGGATATAGGTCAGCGCGCGGGTGAACATGCCCATCTGGCCGTGGAAGGCGACCATGCGGCCGAAGCTGTCGGCGTGATGGTCGTCGGCATTTTCTTCCTCGACCAAGCGGAAGCCTTCGCCCGTCTTCTCGACGAACGGCAGGGGTGCGAACGGGGTCAGCGCCTCAGAGAACACCACCGGCCCCGAACCCGGCCCGCCGCCGCCATGCGGGGTCGAGAAGGTCTTGTGCAGGTTGATGTGCATCGCATCGACGCCCAGATCGCCCGGACGCACGCGACCGACGATGGCGTTGAAATTCGCGCCGTCGCAATAGACATAGCCGCCAGCCGCATGGACCGCGTCGGAAATGTCCTTCAGGTCGCGCTCGAACAGGCCGCAGGTGTTCGGGTTGGTGATCATCACGCCCGCCACGTCCGGCCCCAGCCGCGCCTTCAGCGCCGCCGTGTCGACACGGCCATCGGCGGTCGCGGGAATGTCCTCGACCGAGAAGCCCGCGAACGCCGCCGTCGCCGGATTGGTGCCGTGCGCCGACTCCGGCACCAGGATCACCTTGCGATGGCCCTCGCCGCGCTTCTCCAGCGCCGCCTTGATCGCCAGGATGCCGCACAGCTCGCCATGCGCGCCCGCCTTGGGGCTCATCGCGACCGAGGTCATGCCGGTCAGCGTGACCAGCCAGTGCGCCAGCTGGTGAATGACCTCCAGCGCACCCTGCACCGTGTCGACGGGCTGGAGCGGGTGAACGTCGCTGAAGCCGCCCAGCCGCGCCATCTTCTCGTTCAGGCGCGGATTGTGCTTCATCGTGCACGAGCCGAGCGGGAAGAGACCCAGGTCGATCGCGTAATTCTGACGCGACAGACGGGTGTAATGGCGTACCGTCTCCGGCTCCGACAGGCCCGGCAGGCCGATCGGATCCTTGCGGGTCAGGTTGCCGAGACGCGAACCCGAAACATCGCCATCCGCAAAGTCGACGCCGGTTGTCTCGCTGTCGCCGATCTCGAAGATCAGTTTTTCTTCCAGCATCAGCGCGCGGTTGCCGGTAAAGGTCGCCTGCACGTCGCCAGTGTTCGCTTCAGGGCTCGTGGGCTTCCAGCCGCTCTGGTTGATCGTCATGCCAGCACCTCCTCAAGCGCTTGGGCAAGCGTCTCGATATCCTCCGCTGTCACCGTCTCGGTGACTGCTACAACCAGTCCGTTCGCAAGCGCGTCTTCACCCGGATAGAGCCGGCCGAGCGACACGCCCGCAAGCACGCCGCGCTCGGCGAGCGTCCGCACGATCGGCCGCGCCTCGCGGCCCAGATCGAGCGTGAACTCGTTGAAGAACACGTCGTTGACCAGCTTCACGCCCGGCACCTTGGCCAGGCGATCTGCCGCGCGGCAGGCATTGGCATGGTTGATCCCCGCCATGCGGCGCAGACCCGCCTCGCCCAGCAGCGTCATGTGGATCGAGAAGGCGAGCGCGCACAGCCCCGAATTGGTGCAGATGTTCGACGTCGCCTTTTCGCGGCGGATATGCTGCTCGCGGGTCGACAGCGTCAGCACGAAGCCGCGCTTGCCGTCCGCGTCCACCGTCTCACCACAGAAGCGGCCGGGCATCTGGCGGATATACTTATCCTTGCAGCCCATCAGGCCGACATAGGGTCCGCCGAACTGAAGCCCGACGCCCAGCGACTGGCCCTCGCCGACGACGATGTCGGCATCCATCTCGCCCGGCGAACGGATCGCGCCCAGCGCGACCGGCTCGGTCACGACCGCGATCAGCAGCGCCTTCTTGGCGTGGCACGCCTCGGCCAGCGGGGTCAGGTCGGCGATGCGGCCGAGAATGTCGGGGTATTGGACGACGACACAGGACGTGTCGCCGTCGATCGCCGCGATCATCTGGTCGATGTCGGTCTCGGCGGTCAGGACGGGCGTGCCGGTTTCCAGCGTGTCGCCGGTGTACTTCGCCATGGTCTTGGCGACCGAGACATAATGCGGGTGCAGGCCCGACGAGAGGATCGCCTTGGACTTCTTGGTGATGCGCCGGGCCATGCCGATCGCTTCCCAGCAGGCGGTCGAGCCGTCATACATGGAGGCGTTGGCGACATCGGTGCCGAGCAGACGCGCGACCTGCGTCTGGAACTCGAACAGCATCTGCAGCGTGCCCTGCGCGATTTCCGGCTGATAGGGCGTATAGGCGGTCAGGAACTCGCCGCGCTGGATCAGGTGATCGACGCTGGCGGGAACATGATGGCGATAGGCGCCGCAGCCCAGGAAGAAGGGCACGTCGCCCGCGACCATGTTCTTGCGGGCGAGCGCGGTCATGTGCCGCTCGACCGCCAGCTCGGAGGCGTGATTGGGCAGACCCGCGATGGGGCCGGACAGGCGGGCGGATTCGGGCACGTCGACGAACAGGTCGTCGACCGATCCGGCACCGATGACCGAGAGCATCTCGGCCCGATCGGAAGAGGTAAGGGGAAGGTAGCGCATGCGTTCCATTTCTCCGCCCCTCACCCCGAAAACCTCGCGGATCGAGGGGTCATCGCCCGCTCCCTTCTTCTCCCCTCCCGCAGGCGGGAGGGGTCGGGGGAGGGCAGTCGGCTTCAACAAGCCTGATGGTCGGGGGAGAGCGAGCCCCCTCCCCCAGCCCCTCCCGCCTGCGGGAGGGGAGCAAGAAGGTTAGAGCTTCGCGACGAACGCGGCGTAGGCGGTTTCGTCCATCAGGCCGTCCAGCTCCGAGGCGTCGGACAGGGTGATCTTGAAGAACCAGCCCTCGCCCTCCGGATCGGTGTTGACCAGGCCCGGCTCGTCGGACAGCTGGGCATTGCCCTCGACCACGGTGCCCGAGACGGGCGCATACACGTCCGACGCGGCCTTGACCGACTCGACCACGGCGGCCTCGTCGCCCTTGGACAGCGCGCGGCCCTCCTCGGGGACGTCGACGAACACGATGTCGCCCAGCGCGCCCTGCGCGTAATCGGAAATGCCGACCGTGGCGACATCACCGTCGACGTCGATCCACTCATGATCTTCGGTGAAATAGCGGCTCATGGTCACTTGGCTCCTGAACGAACGTAACGATGGGGGACGAAGGGCATCGCCGTGACGGTGGCGTCATGGGTCTTGCCGCGCTGAAGCAGTTTGAGGACCGTGCCGGGCGTCGCCAGCTCGGTAGGGACATAGGCCATGGCGATCGGCGCGCCCATCGAGGGGGCAAAGCCACCGCTGGTCACACGCCCGATGACCGAACCGTCCTCGGCGACCACCGATGCGCCTTCGCGCACCGGCTGGCGACCCGCGACGGTCAAGCCAACACGCTTGACGGCAGGACCGTTCTCACGCTCGGCGAGGATGCGCTCGGCGCCCAGGAAGTCCGCCGCCTCCCGGCGCTTCTTGGCGAGCGCGAAGCCCAGATCGGCCATGACCGGCGTGGTCTCGGGGTCGAGGTCATGGCCATAGAGCGGAAGCCCCGCCTCCAGGCGCAGCGAGTCGCGCGCGCCCAAGCCGATCGGCTTTACCTCGGCCTGCTCGCAGAGCAGGTCAGCGAAGGCAGCCGCGTGTTCGGCCGGAATCGAAATTTCGTAACCGTCCTCGCCGGTATAGCCCGAGCGGCTGATCCACAGCGGCACGTCGTTCCAAGAGAAGTCGGCGGCGGTCATGAACACCAAAGCCTCGACGCCCGGCACGATCCGCGACAGCGCATCGACCGCCTTCGGCCCCTGGAGCGCCAGCAGCGCCTGCTCGTCGAGCAGGTTCAGCGTCGCATCGTCGGGGATGAAATCGAGCAGATAGGCGATGTCGTCATATTTGGTCGCGCCGTTGACGACCATGTACAGTTCTTCCGCGCCATCCAATGTGCGCTTCGTCACCATCAGGTCGTCGAGGATGCCGCCCTCTTCGTTGAGCAGCAGCGAATAGCGGTTCTTTCGATCACCAAGGCCGGCGATGTCGCCCGGCAGGACCTTTTCCAGCGCGGCGATGACGGGCGCCAGACCATTGTCGCCGGTAAAGACCACCTGGCCCATATGGCTGACGTCGAACAGCCCGGCCGACTCGCGGGTCCAGAGATGCTCGGCCATGATGCCTTCATACTGGACGGGCATTTCATAGCCGGCGAAAGGGACCATCCGCCCGCCGCGCGCACGATGCCATGCGTCCAGCGGCAGCGTCTGGATGATGTCCTGACCCTCGGGGGCGTCTTCTACATTCAGGTCGGTTGCGTCACTCACGGGGCCGGTCTCCGTCAAAGGGTGTCGGCTAGGGACGAGGCTGTCCTTACCCGATCCGATCCCCCTCTGTCACGGAACCTGAGAGCTTTCGCCGGGTTTTCCGGCTTACCCCTTCGGTGGCACCGCGCGGGATGAACCGCCGATGCGCTTTCCAGAGTGTCGATGGCGATCGCGCGGTCCCATTTGCCTGAGAGATTCCGGGGCGGTTGCTCCTTCGGCGGCCGGGTTTTGCCGGTCTGAAAGACCCACCCGACGCTCTCCCGCGCGCGCCTATGCCGGATATGTCCGGCATCGACGCGGTGGCCTCTGCCGGGCGGGTGATGGCAAGTCAATCGGGAACGGTGACGGCGCGATCAATCTTGTGGATTGTCCGGCAATATTCCTACCCTGCAAGGGGACGAATAAGAAGTTACCGAGTCGCGTTGTACCGCAGTTGTGCGTCGGTCAGCTGGAATCCGACCAGCGCCTCGAAACTGGCGCTCGCCACCGCCTGCCGGACCTCGGGCTGGGTCAGCGGATCGACCGCCGCATCCTCATCCCCGGCCTTGCGACGACGGGTCAGCTTCTCGCGGACATCGTCGGGCAGGGTCGCGGCCGCCCGCGAGATGGTCGTGGAAGCCTCGCCCGCCACCTGGCCGCGCGCCTGGCCCGCATCGAAATGCACGTTCACGCGGCCGACCCGCTTGGCAACGACATTGGTGCCGCCGCGCACGATCGCGACATAATAAGGCAGTATGAGGTCGCGCGCCGCCGCCGTATCGGTCCGCCGCGCCTCGACGGTAAAGCCGACCGTCGTCACGATGTCCGCGCCTGCATCGGCGCAGTTGCCGCGGACATTGGTCATGTTGGCGACCACGTCGATCGACTTCTCATCAGTCGCACCCGGCGTCTTGAACAGGGTGATGTCGCCGGTACCCGCCGCGACGCCGACGACCGGACAGGCCGAGCGGACGGCGGTGATGCCGCCCGAGGCGTCGATCTCGCCGGTGCGGGCACAGCCGCCCAGAGCAAGCGCAAGGGCGACGGGGACGAGAATCGGTGCTTTCACAGGTCGGGACGCCTATCTAGGGTATGACGGTTTGGTCGCCAGCATAGGAACCGGGTTGGACGCGCGCAAGCAATGGCGTAGAGCCATGCCCATGACCGATGCCTTCAAGCCGCCGCTCGACCTGTTGATCGCCGCCCCGCGCGGTTTCTGCGCCGGTGTCGACCGCGCCATCCGGATCGTCGAACTCGCTCTCGAAAAGCACGGCGCGCCGGTCTATGTCCGGCATGAGATCGTCCACAACAAGTTCGTCGTCGACAGCCTGAAGGCCAAGGGCGCGATCTTCGTCGAGGAGCTGGACGAGGTGCCCGCCAACGCACATGTCGTCTTTTCCGCGCATGGCGTGCCCAAATCGGTGCCTGCGGATGCCGAGAGCCGGGGCCTCGACTATCTCGACGCCACCTGCCCGCTCGTTTCGAAGGTTCATCGCCAGGCCGAACGGCTGGTCGAGATGGGCCGCCATATCGTCTTCATCGGCCATGCCGGACATCCCGAGGTCATCGGCACGTTCGGCCAGGTGCCGCAGGGTTCCATGTCGCTGATCGAGACGGTCGCCGATGTCGAGGCGTTCACGCCCACCGCCCCCGACAACCTCGCCTTCCTGACCCAGACCACCCTGTCGGTCGACGACACCGCCGCCACCATCGAGGCATTGCAGCGTCGTTTCCCCGACATCCTGGCCCCGCGCGGCGAGGACATCTGCTACGCCACCTCCAACCGCCAGGCCGCCGTCAAGGCGATCGCCGCCGAGTGCGACGCGGTGCTGGTGATCGGCGCGCCCAACTCGTCCAACTCGCTGCGGCTGGTCGAAGTGGCCGAGCGGGCGGGCAAGCGTGCGCAGCTGATCCAGCGCGCCGCCGATCTCGACTGGACGTTCCTCAACGGCGTGAAGACCTTGGGCCTGACCGCCGGGGCCTCCGCGCCCGAATTGCTGGTGCGCGAACTGGTCGATCGTCTCTCCGAGCGCTTTACCGTCAGCGAGCGCGAGGAAGAGACGACGCGCGAGACGATCGCCTTCAAGCTGCCGCGCGGGCTGGAAGCGGCCGCCTGATCCATGGCCGTCTATACGCAGGTTTCGGCCGAAGCGCTGTCGGCGTTTCTGGCACGCTATGACGCTGGGCAACTGATCTCCGCCAAGGGGATCGCGGAAGGCGTCGAGAACAGCAATTATCTGGTCGACACCACGACCGCACGGTTCATCCTGACGCTGTATGAAAAGCGCGTGGCGGCGGGCGACCTGCCCTTCTTCCTCGCGCTGCTCGATCATCTGGCGGCCAAGGGGCTGCCCGTGCCGCCCGCGATCAAGGACCGGCAGGGCGTCGAAATCCAGGAGCTGGCGGGCCGCCCCGCCTGTCTGATCCAGTTCCTGACCGGCGTGTCGCTGTCGCACCCGACCCCGGCGCAGGCGCTGGCGGCGGCGGAGGCGATGGGGGCGATGCACCGCGCGGTGGCGGATTTCCCGCTGAACCGCGCCAATTCGATGGGCCATGCCAGTTGGCGGCCGCTGTTCGAGCAATGCGGACGCGACCTCGACCGGATCGAGCCGGGCCTGCACGACGCGATGGGCGAAGCGCTGGACGCGGTGCTGGACGGCTGGGACGCGCAGGCGCTCGACGCTTGCGTCATCCATGCCGACCTGTTCCCCGACAATGTGCTGGTGCTGGGCGACCGGGTGACGGGGCTGATCGACTTCTATTTCGCCTGCACCGATTACCGGGTCTACGACCTGGCCGTCATGCATTCCGCCTGGAGCTTCGACGCCAGCGGCGAAACCTATGCCCCCGCCATCGGCGCGGCGCTGGTCGAAGGCTATGAACGCCACTTCCCGCTGACCGGGCAGGACCGTGCCGCCTTTGCGCGCCTCGCCATGGGCGCCTGCCTGCGCTTTGCCCTGTCGCGCGCCTGGGACTGGCTCAACACCCCCGCCGACGCGCTGGTGACGCGGAAAGACCCGCTCGCTTATTGGCGGCGCTATATCGCCTATCGCGACGGAAAGGCCGGACTGTGACGCCCCCAGTGACCCATGTCGAGATCGCCACCGACGGCGCGTGCAAGGGCAATCCCGGCCCCGGCGGCTGGGGCGCGCTGATCCGCTCGGGCGCGCATGAAAAGGAATTGTCCGGCGGCGAGGCGCTGACCACCAATAATCGCATGGAGCTGATGGCCGCGATCGAGGCGCTGAACGCCCTGAAGCGGCCTTGCGCCGTCACGCTCTCGACCGACAGCCGCTATGTGATGGACGGCCTGACCAAATGGATCCACGGCTGGAAGCGCAATGGCTGGCGCACGGCCGACAAGAAGCCGGTCAAGAACGCCGAACTCTGGCAAGCCCTGCTCGCCGCCGCCGAGCGGCACCAGATCGAATGGAAATGGGTGAAGGGCCATGCGGGCCACCCGGATAACGAGCGGGCCGACCGGCTGGCGAGTGACGCGGCGGATACGTTTCGGAAGTAACAATCCGCTCTGCAAATGACGAAAATCAGCAGCCAGGTCCATCCGACTGTCATGCGGTTCGCGCTATGCCCCATGGCGGAAAATAAAGGGAATCGCCTTGCTGATCGCCACTATCATTGCGACCGCCTTTGGGATCGGCGCCCCCGGCGAGGCGGCCCCTCCGCAGCCGTCAGTTCAACTTCAAGCTCTGCTCCGATCGTCTGGCTATCAGGGGAATATCCAGCGTCTGTTCTCCGCCTTGCCCGCCGATGTGTTCCAGCGCTGTCCTACGCTCGTTTCGCAAGGATCGACCGTAACCGTGCTCTCTCCGGTTCGATTTGCGCAGGATGGCTATCCCGTGTCGGGCGCATGGAAACAGAGTTTCCCCATCCGGGGATGCGGCAACGACACCAGCATCAACATATTCTTCCAAGGACAGGCTGACGAAAAGATCGCCAGCATCGTTGCCGTACCGGGCGACACCCACGCCGATCTGGCCCTGCAGCGGGACGCCTTGCGCTATGCATGGCTCGGCGCCAAAGCCGCCGCGCCGAACTGCGCTACACCGCATGCGCGGCATACCCGTTATGACGGCGTCGTCGACGCCGCGCACAAGTCGTGGCGCGAAAGCTGGATCATCGCGGCCTGTGGTCGGAATGTCGAAGTGCCTATCACCTTCACGCCCGACCCCACCGGCACCCGCATTACGGCGCAAATGCCCCGGCCGCTACGCTGACACGCCTTGTTCTGGTTCGTGGATCGGTACGATCGGGCCGTTCTTCGGCACCGCTTCGATGGCGTTGGGGGGCGCCTTGTTCTTCGCAATCGCAAAGCTGTGCGCCATGATGATCTCTACTTCGAAAAGGGCCATCATCCTCTAGCAGGGAACCGGTCCGCGCCATAACGCTCCGCATCCACCCCCTCAGGCATGTCCCCCTCTCCCAACAGCAGTGCGGCCGCCAGCGCCGCTGCGGCGGGTGCCGTCTGGATACCGAAGCCGCCCTGCCCTGCGCACCAGAAGAAGCCCGGCACGCGTCGATCGAATCCGTATACCGGCGCACGATCGGGGGCGAAGCTGCGCAGGCCCGCCCAGCGGCGCTCGACCGCCTCGACGCGCCAGTCGACCACCTTTTCCAGCCGGTCGATGGCGACCGCCACATCCCATTCTTCCGGCGCGATGTCGCACGGGACGCTCGGCGTCTCGTCATGCGGGGTCAGCCACAGGCGACCGCCCGCCTCGGGCTTGAAGTAGAAATTGCCCGCTATGTCGACGACATGCGGCAATCGTTCCGGCACAGGCGGATCGGTGCGCAGTTGCACCATCGTCCGGCGATAGGGGGTGATGCCGATCGGCGCGACACCCGCGAGCTTCGCCACGTCATCGGCCCAGGCGCCTGCCGCGTTGACCACCACCCTCGCCGAGAAGGAACCGGCGCGGGTTTCCAGATGCCAGACGCCGTCGCGTCGTTCGGCGGAAACCAGCCCGGCGTTGGTCCTGATCTCCGCCCCGGTCGCCTTGCCCGCCGCCAGATAATCGGCGTGAAGCGCGGCGACGTCGATATAGGCGCAGCTCGGCTCCCAGACGCCCTGCACCCATTCGGAGCGAAGGCCGGGGATGCGCGCCGCCGGATCGACGCGCGACAATTCCACCCCGCTCCCGGCGAAATCGGCGAGCAACCGTTCGACCCGCACCAAGTCCTCGGCGCGCCCGACATGCAGCGAGCCGAGCGGCGTCAGATACCCTCCCTCGCGCAGCGCGGGACCGGAGGCGGTGGTCAGCGGCTGCACCGCCGGACCGCCATAGGTTTCCGACCAGAAGGCAGCCGAGCGCCCCGTCGCATGGCGGCCGGGCATGTCCTCCGCCTCCAGCAGCACGACGCGCGCCCGCGTGCCGATCGC
This sequence comes from Sphingomonas zeae, assembly GCF_014197135.1. Taxonomy (GTDB): domain Bacteria; phylum Pseudomonadota; class Alphaproteobacteria; order Sphingomonadales; family Sphingomonadaceae; genus Sphingomonas; species Sphingomonas zeae. The sequence goes on along the minus strand of NZ_JACIFA010000002.1, from coordinate 108,818 downwards.
GGCGGCCAGGCTCGCCCCCGCCATGCCCGCGCCGACGATCGCGACGTCGTGGATCATGCCGCCACCCCGTCCAGAAAAGCGTCGATCGCCGCCAGGGCGCGCAGCCGCACCGGATCGACCTCGCGCAGCAGTTCATGCGCTGCTTCCGGCCCGAAACACTCGACCCGTGCGCCGATCCGTTTCGCGATGCCGATGGCCGCCCGGGGATCGACCAGCCGGTCCGCCTCGGCGATCAGCATCAGCGTGCGGACCTTCATTTGGTCGAGCCGGGGATCGCGGTTCAGCGCCCGGATCGAGCGCAAAGCGGAGGCCAACCAGCCCCAGCTCGGCGGGCCGAGCGCCAGTTCGGGCTGTTGGGTGTACCAATAGCCCTCATCCTCGAACCGCTCGACATCATGGGTCAGATTGCGCTGGCGCGTATGATGGCCGGGTCCTTGCTTGGCCTCCCAGATGCCGCGCTCGGCCCGGCCGAGCGCGTTCATCAGGCCGATGATCCCCGCACCCAGCAGCGCGCCGGTCGGCAGGCGCAGGCCCAGCATGGGCGCGACCAGGATCAGAGCGTCGGGATCGACCGCCCCCTCCACCACGGCGCGTAGAGCCAGATGGCCGCCCATCGAATGGCCCAGCAGGATATGCGGCAGTTCGCCCGCCGCATCCTCGACGCGCCACCCCGCCCAGAACGCACGCAAATCCTCGACCAGGATCGAGAAGTTGCCACCATGCCCGACATGCGGATCGGCCAGCAACCGCCCGGATCCCCCCTGCCCGCGCCAGTCGAACGCGGTGATGCTCCACCCTCGTGCGACCAGATGGGCGAAGACCTCGAGATATTTCTCGATCACATCGGCGCGGCCCGTCTGGAAAAGCAAGCGCCCACAGGGGGATTCCGCCGCCCAATCGAAACGCCGGTGTTCCCACCCGTCGGGCGCGTGCCAGCGCGACAGGGCGGAGGCGGCCGGAAAACTGCGGCGGAGGGACAGGGTATCGGTCATCCATGTCCCGGTTACGGTTTCGAAAGCCCCGCCGTCTAGAGCTTCATGCCATGGAATGGACCATATTGCGTATCGCGCTGCTCGTGGCGCTCGTCCTGCTGCTGGTCTCGGCGGGGATCGAGGATGCGCGCACCCGCGAGATCGCCGATCGCAAGAACATCGCCATCGCGCTGCTGGCCCCGCTCTGGTGGTGGACGAGTGGCCTGGCTGTCTGGCCGGACATGGCCGTGCAGATCGGGATCGCGCTGGCGGTGTTCCTGCTGTTCGCGCAGGCGTTCCGCATCGGGATGATGGGCGGCGGCGATGTGAAGATGATCGCGGCGATCGCGCTGTGGCTTCCGCTGCCGTCGCTGTTCCGCATGATGCTGGTCATGTCGATCGCGGGCGGCGCGGTCACGATCGCAATGCTGATCGGCCACCGCCTGCGCATTCGCAAGCCGGACGATTCGACCCTGGCGATCGAGGTTCCTTACGGCGTCGCCATCGCGATCGCCGCGCTCGTGATCCTCCAGGAACCGTTATTTAACCCCTTTCCGTCTACTTAACCAACCCAACGGACCGAGCAACGGGCTCGGTCGAGGCCGAAGAACGCAGGATGGACAGTCGCAAAGTGTTACTGCTGGTCGGGGCCCTGCTGATTGCGGGGATCACCGCCCTATTCGCTCGAACCGTCACATCCGGTAGCAGCGTTCCCGAGGCTCACGCCGTGGCAGCGCCGGTCGCGCCGCAGGCCGAGATACTGGTGGCGACCCGCACCCTGCCGGTCGGCACGATCATCGATCCCACCGCGCTGAAATTCCAGCCCTGGCCCAAGGACATGCTGGCTGGCGCCTATTATGTCAAAGGTCAGGCCGATATCGCCAAGTTGCAGGGCACCGTGCTGCGCTATGCGATCACTGCGGGTCAGCCGCTGACCCAGGGCGCGGTGGTGAGCCCTGGCGATCGCGGTTTCCTGGCCGCGGCGCTGACGCCGGGAATGCGCGCCGTGACCGTGCCGGTGTCGGCGCAAACGGCGGTGGCGGGCTTCGTCTTTCCCGGCGACCGGATCGACATGGTCTTGACCCAGGACGTCGCGGGCGGCGGCGACGGCCCCCCGCTCAAGGTGTCGGAGACGATCCTGCGCAATATCCGCGTCCTGGCGACCGACCAACGCACCGACAATCAGGCGGCCGACGACGGCAAGACGCCGGTGCATACCTTTACCACCGTCACCGTCGAGGCGACGCCCAAAATGGCCGAACAACTCGCGGTCGCGCAGACGGTCGGCACCCTGTCGCTGTCGCTGCGCGCGCTGGCCGAGCGCCCGGCCGACCTGCGTACCGGAGGCGATACGTTCGCCGCTGCGCAGCCGATGGTCGACCATGCCTCCTATGTCACCGGGGCCGACGTGTCTCGTTATCAGCGGCGTACCGTCCCCGGTCGCCAGGATGGCTCCGTACCCAGTCACGGGTCCATAGCCATGCCGAGCGGTGCGCCGGCCATGACTGCAGGGATGGGCACCGCCGCCCAGGCGATGCGCAGCCTGTCCGAAAGCGCGGGCGTACGGGTCGCAAGGGGGGGGCCATCCGCCGCCGCGTCCGTACCGAGCGCCATGACCATGGGGGGTGGGAATTGACCATGTCGCTCCGATCGATGCGTTCGCGCACGCCCCGCACCTCTGCCGTCCTGCTGCTGCTGGCGCCGCTTCTGTTCGCCCCCGCGCCCGCGCGGTCGGCCCCGTTCGGGCCGGGCGATGCGGCCCCGGCCAGCGATGGTTCGGGTGCGCTGGAGATCAATACCGGACGCGCGCGGCTGATTACGCTGCCCCGGCCGATGACCGACCTGTTCGTCGCCGATGACAGCATCGCCGACGTGCAGGTCCGTTCCCCGACCCAGCTCTATATTTTCGGCAAGAAGCCCGGCGAGACGACCGTGTCGGCCACGGCGCGCGGCGGGGCCGTCGTTTATGCCGCGACGGTCCGTATCGGCAACAATCTCGATTCGATCGGGCGGATGCTGAAGCTGGCCATGCCCGAGGCGCAGATCGTCGCCACCCCGATGAACGGCCTGATCCTGCTGACCGGCACCATCGCCTCGCCCGACGATGCCGCCGAGGCCGAGCGATTGGTCCAGGCCTATGTCGGCAAGGACACCCGGATCATCAGCCGTTTGAAGACCGCGACCCCGCTCCAGGTCAATCTTCAGGTCCGCATCGCGGAGGTGAACCGCAGCTTCGTCAAGCAGATCGGCGTCAACCTGCTCAACCGCGACTCCAATTCCAGCGGCTTCGTGTTCGGCATCGCCTCGGGGCGCAATCCGGGTAGCATTACCAACGTCACCAATGCCGCCGGTGCCGTGACCGGCACCCAATATACGTTCAACCCCGGCGCCCAGCGCACGACGCTGGGCCTGGGCGGGCGCGTGCTGGGCATGGACCTGCTCAGCGCGATCGATCTGGGCGAGACCTTGGGTCAGGTATCGACGCTCGCCAATCCCAATCTGACCGCGCTGTCCGGCGAGACCGCCACATTCCTGGCGGGCGGCGAGATTCCCATTCCGCTGGCCAGCGGCTTCGGCGCGGTGTCGGTCGAATATAAGCAATATGGCGTCAGCCTATCCTATACGCCGACGGTGCTGTCGGACGGACGCATCTCACTGCGCGTCCGGCCGGAAGTATCGCAACTCTCATCGCTGGGCGCCGTCACGATCAGCGGAACGTCGATCCCCGCACTGACCACCCGGCGCGCCGAAACCACGCTGGAGCTGGGTTCGGGCCAAAGCATGATGATCGGCGGGCTGTTGGCCAACTCGCGTGACAATTCGATCGAGAAGACCCCGTGGCTGGGCGACCTGCCGCTGATCGGCTCGCTGTTCCGCTCCAACGCCTTCAAGCGGAACGAAACCGAGCTGGTCATCATCATCACCCCCTATCTGGTGAAGCCGGTCAATTCCCCCTCGGACATAGCGCTGCCGACCGACGGGATGCGATCGCCGAACGATGCCGAGCGGGTGCTGCTGGGGCGGATGGGAAGCGGCGACGCGAAGCCGCGCGCCGTCCCGACTCTGGCCTCGCCGGTGCAGGGCCGCCCGATGGCTGCCGGGGTCGCCACCGGGCTCCCCGCCGCGTCCACGCCGCCCAACCGCAGGACCATGCCGACACCGGGCTTTTCCGAATGACCGTTTGCCTAAGGATATTGCGCCCCATGCGTCGTTCCCCACTCCTCCTGATGCCACTCGGCCTGGTGCTGATGACCGCAGGCTGCATGGGCGCCGGTCAGCCTGGGCTGGAGTCCGCCCATCAGCCGGTCGTGTCGCAGACCGACTATGTGCTGGACCTCGCACTGTCGGGCAGTCGTCTGGCGGCGGATGAGGATCGGCGGCTCGACGGCTGGGCGCGCAATCTTCGGCTGGGCTATGGCGACCGCGTCGCCGTGGAGGATCCGGCAGGCGAAGGGGCGGCGGCCTATCGCGAGGTGGCGAACGTCGTCGGCCGTTATGGCCTGTTGCTCGGTCAGGCCTCGTCGATCGCGCGCAGCCCGGTCGCCCCCTCGACCATCCGCGTGGTCGTAACCCGCGCCCGCGCGGTCGTGCCGGGCTGTCCCGATCTGCGCAGCGACACCTCGCCCGATGTGGAGGGCATGACTTCCTCCAACCATGGCTGCGCGGTCAATCGCAACCTGGCCGCGATGGTGGCGAACCCGACCGACCTGGTCCAGGGCGTCGGCGGTTCCGCCACCAGCGACACGGATACGGGCACACGCGGGGTCAAGGCCTTGCGCGCCGCGCCGCCGACGGGCCGTGGTGGCACCGTGCTGCGCGATCCCAACAGCAGCCAGAACGGCGGCGGCGCTCCGGCCGGTGGTGTGGGAGGCCTGCAGTGAACGCCCCCTGGAAGCCCGCCATGCTGACCGTCCGGGAGCCGTTCCTGGCCTTTGTCAGCGACGACTGGACGGCAGAGGCGATCCGCCCGCTGGTGGCCGAACAGGGTTGGTCGGTCGACAAGGTCACGAAGGGTGGCCTGCCCGGTGCGATCCAGTCGCTGTCGGTGTCGGCCAGCCCCCAGATCCTGCTCGTCGACCTGACCGACATCGCCGACCCCGTGGCCCAGATCAACAATCTGGCCGAGGTCTGCGAGCCCGGCACGATCGTCATCGCGGTCGGTCCGGTCAACGACGTGCGGCTGTACCGCTCGCTGATGGCGAGCGGGCTGCACGACTATCTGCTGAAGCCGATCAACGCCGACCAGTTGCGTGACACGATCGGCCAGGCGCGCACCATCCTCCATGCCCCCCGCGCCCCGGACATGACCCCGGAAAAGGCGCCATGCAGCGTCGCGGTGGTCGGCGTGCGTGGCGGCGTGGGCGCATCGACCGTCGCCACTTCGCTCGGCTGGCTGATGGCGGACCGGCTGGACCGGACGACCGCGCTGCTCGACCTCGACGTCCATTTCGGCACCGCCGCGCTGGCGCTGGACCTGGAGCCGGGGCGCGGACTGGTCGATGCGATCGACAATCCCAGCCGCATCGACGGGCTGTTCCTCGAACGCGCCATGGTCAAGGCGTCCGAAAAGCTGGCGATCCTGTCGGCCGAAGCGCCGATCAGCGCCCCGATCCTGACCGACGGCCTCGCCTTCGCGCAGTTGCAGGACGAGATGCGCCTCAATTTCGAGACGACGATCGTCGACCTGCCGCGCGGCATGATGATCCAGCAGCCGATGTTGGTGGCGACCGCGCAGACCATCGTGCTGGTCACCGAACTGACCCTGGCCGCCGCGCGCGACACGATCCGTCTGCTTGCCTGGATCAGGACCCATGCCCCCCAGGCGACCGTCCTGACGCTCGCCAATCGGGTACAGCCGCCCGCGCAGAGCGAAATAGCGCAAAGCGATTTCGAAGGGTCGATCGAGCGTCCGGTCGACTTCGCCGTGCCCTATGACCCCAAGCTGGTGGTCCAGGCTGCCAAGGTCGGCAAGCCTATCGCCGATCTGGGCCGAACGTCGCGCACCATCGCCCCGCTCATCGAGCTGACGCAGCGCCTTTGCGCCTCGGCCGAACTCGGCGGGGCCGCCATACCCGCGCGACGCGGGCTGCTCGACCGCTTCGACCTGAAGTCGCTGCTGACCAAGCGGACACGGGCCGACTGACGGCATGTCGAACGCGACGACCCTGATCCTGGCTCTCGGCGTCTTTCTGACGCTGATGCTGACCATGGCAGCGTTTTCCGCCCCCGGCCGGTCCCGCGGCCAGACGCGGCGGCTGGCGGGACTGCGCGGCCGCGTCGCACTCGATGTCGGCAAGCCGATGGAGGCGGTCGCCGCTTCGCGCGGTATCGCGCTGGCCGGGGACACGCGGATGGACAAGGCATTCGCTCGCCTGCTCCCCAACCCGGCGAAGCTGGCGACGCGGCTGGATCGCACCGGGCGCGACTGGACCGTCGGCCAATATGGGATGGCGAGCGCGGGGCTGGCGTTCGGCCTTCTGATCCTGTTCATGATCCTTGGCCTGTCCTTCTTCAGCGCGCTGCTGCTCGGCGTCCTGCTCGGGCTCTGGATGCCGCATATCATCGTCGGGCGAATGATTGCCAAACGGTGCAACAAGTTCGTCATCCGCTTTCCCGATGCCATCGACCTGCTCGTCCGCGGCCTGCGCTCGGGCCTGCCGGTCTCCGAGACGATGGCGGTCGTTGCACTGGAGATTCCCGGCCCGGTGGGCGAGGAATTCCGTGCCGTCACCGACCGGATGCGGATCGGCCGCAGCATGGACGCCGCGCTTCAGGATACTGCGGACCGGCTCGATATTGCCGAATTCCGCTTCTTCGTCATCGCCATCGCCATCCAGCGCGAAACCGGCGGCAACCTGGCCGAGACGCTGGCCAACCTCGCCGAGGTGTTGCGCAAGCGCGCGCAGATGAAGCTGAAGATCAAGGCGATGTCGTCCGAATCCAAGGCGTCGGCCTATATTATCGGCGTCCTGCCCTTTGCCGTCTTCGGCATGATCTGGATGATAAACCAGCCCTATATGGCGCGCTTCTTCGTCGATCCGCGCCTGATGCTGGTCGGGGCGGCAGGCTTCGCATGGATGGGCCTGGGCGCTTTCATCATGTCCCGCATGATCAGTTTCGAGATCTGAATGACCAGTCCCGCGTCCGCCGTTCTTACCCTTGATCCCGCGTCGCTGGCCGCACTGCTCTGGGGCATCTGCGTCTTCGCGCTGCTGGTCGCGGGCTATGCCGTGATCGGCACGCGCGACCCGATGGCTCGCCGGGTCCGCGCGCTCAACGAGAGGCGCGAACTACTCAAGGCCGGGATCGACAGCGCGCCCAAGCGTCGCGCGCAACTGATCGACCGCGCCACGCTGCTGGAGCGGATGCGCGCGGTCCTGAGCACCTTCAAGATGCTCCAGGACGAACAGGTCAAGGCGATCCAGATTCGCTTGCTTCAGGCGGGTATCCGTTCGAAGGAAATGGCGGTCGCGGTGATTTTCGGGCGGCTGGCCCTGCCGATCGTGCTGGGCGGCACCATGGCCCTATGGGTCTATGGCACCGAGGACTTCGCCGACTGGAGCGGTTTCAGCCGCTACATGATCGTCGCCGGCACGCTGGTCCTGTCCTACAAGGCGCCCGATCTGGCGCTCAAGAACCAGGTCGACAAGCGGACCGCCGCGATCCGCAAGGGGTTGCCCGATGCGCTGGACCTGATGGTCATCTGTGCGGAAGCGGGCCTGACCGTCGACGCCGCCTTTGCCCGCGTCGCCCGCGAGTTGCGCCGCGCCTATCCCGAACTGGGCGATGAGTTCCAGCTGACGTCGGTGGAACTCGGCTTCCTGACCGACCGGCGCCAGGCGCTGGAGAATCTTGCCATGAGGGTCAATCTGGAGTCGTTGCGCGGGGTCGTCACCACGATGATCCAGACCGAGAAATACGGGACGCCACTCGCCAGCGCGCTTCGCGTGCTTTCGGCCGAGTTCCGCCACGAACGCATGATGCGCGCCGAGGAAAAGGCCGCGCGGCTGCCCGCGATCATGACGGTGCCGCTGATCCTGTTCATCCTGCCGGTGCTGTTCGTCGTGATCCTGGGGCCAGCCGCCTGCTCGATCAAGGATACGTTGATCGCGGGGCAATAGACCCCGCCTTCGCAACCAGCATCCAATCCAGTCGTTGATCGGTCGTAACAGACATATTCAACAGGATGGGATCGACGCGATGCTGTTCACTTCGACGACGCAGTTCGCCGTGCTGGGGCTGGTCCTTATCGCGGGTTGGCTCTTCGGGCTGGCAAGCCATCCGGGCGGCCGCAAATGGCGCACCCGCTATTCCACCGAGCGTGACGCCCATGCCGCGCAGGTCAAGGATACCGAGGCCAAGCTGTCAGCGGCACAGGCCCGCATCGCCGAGCTGGAGCGTGAGAACCAGCGGCTTGCGAACGCCCAGCCGGTTGCGGCGGCCCCGGTGGTGGAGCGGGCTGCGTACCGTCCGGTCGCGGCGAGTGCCGCACGTCCGGCCTATCCGGCCGGCGCGCGTCGCGGGTGGTTCGACTTCGGGAACCGGGTGACGACACACGGGTGATGGTTTTCGTCGGGTGGGCTCGGTGAGACACCCTGCCCTCCCCCATCCCCTCCCGCCTGCGGGAGGGGCGTGCCAAGTGGAATCGTCGAGCGTTTAAAGCGGCCTACGGCTCTTCAGGAAGCGGAACGGTTGCCCAGTAACGCTCCCCTCCCGCAAGCAAGTTTCAGGCCGGTCATGCCCCCGGCATGACCTAAACGATGCGGGGCATCGTTTACCTGAAACTGGATGGGGAGGGAAAGTGGCCGGGCGAAACCTAGCCACATCCCTCCCCCAAAATCACCGTGCCTTCAACGCCGCCTGCGCCGCCGCGAGCCGCGCGATCGGCACGCGGTAGGGGCTGGCCGAGACATAATCCAACCCGACGGTCTCACAAAAGGCGATCGACGCCGGATCGCCGCCATGCTCGCCGCAGATGCCCAGCTTGATGCCGGGCCGCGTCGCCCGGCCGCGCTCGGCCGCCAGGCTGACCAGCTCGCCCACGCCATCGACATCCAGGCTGACGAACGGGTCCTTGGCGTAGATGCCCTTCTCGACATAGACGCCCAGGAAGCGCGCGGCATCGTCGCGGCTGACGCCCAGCGTGGTCTGGGTCAGGTCGTTGGTACCGAAGGAGAAGAACTCGCCCACCTCGGCGATCTCGCCCGCCTTCAGCGCGGCGCGCGGCAATTCGATCATGGTGCCGACCAGATACTCGACCGTTTTGCCCCGCTCGGCGAAGACGGCCTGTGCGGCCTTGTCGACCACCGCCTTCATCAGCTCCAGCTCGCGCCGCGTGGCGACCAGAGGGATCATGACCTCGGGAATCGGCGCCTCGCCGGACTTCTCCGCGACGTCGAGCGCCGCCTCGAAGATGGCGCGCGCCTGGATCTCGTAGATTTCCGGGTACGTCACGCCCAGGCGACAACCACGATGGCCGAGCATCGGGTTGAACTCGTGCAGCTCGTTCGCCCGGCGCTTCAGCGTATCGACATCGACGCCCGCCGCCGTCGCGACTTCGGCGAACTCGGCTTCCTGCTGCGGCAGGAACTCGTGCAGCGGCGGGTCGAGCAGGCGGACCGTTACCGGTAGGCCCGCCATCACCTCGAAGATCGCGGTGAAGTCGGCGCGCTGTTCGGGGAGCAGCTTGGCGAGCGCGGCGCGGCGGCCCGCTTCATCCGAGGCCAGGATCATCTGGCGCACCGCGGTGATCCGTGCCGAATCGAAGAACATATGCTCGGTGCGGCACAGGCCGACACCCTCCGCGCCGAACTCGCGCGCGGTGCGGCAGTCGAGCGGGGTTTCCGCATTCGCGCGCACCTTCAGACGCCGGACCTGATCGGCCCATTCCATCAGCGTGGCGAAATCGCCCGCCAGCTCGGGCTGCACGGTCGCGACCGCACCAACCATCACCTCGCCGGTCGAACCGTCAAGCGTCAGGATGTCGCCCTCGCGAACCTCGCGGCTACCCACACGCAGCAGCTTCGCCTTGTTGTCGATCGACAGCGAGCCCGCGCCTGAGACGCAGGGCCGCCCCATGCCGCGCGCCACGACCGCCGCGTGGCTGGTCATGCCGCCACGCGCGGTCAGGATGCCCTTCGCCGCGTGCATCCCGTGAATATCCTCGGGGCTGGTTTCGACACGGACCAGGATCACCGCCTCGCCCGCCGCCGCCGCGCGCTCGGCGGCATCGGCGTCGAACACCACCTTGCCCGAAGCCGCACCCGGGCTCGCGGGCAAGCCCTTGGTCAGCACGTCGCGCTTGGCATCGGGGTCAAGCGTCGGGTGGAGCAGCTGGTCGAGCGCCGCCGGATCGACTCGCGCGATCGCTTCCTCGCGGGTGATGAGGCCCTCATTCGCCATATCGACCGCGATCTTCAGCGCCGCCTTGGCGGTGCGCTTGCCCGAGCGGGTCTGGAGCATCCAGAGCTTGGCCTGTTCGACCGTGAACTCGATGTCCTGCATGTCGCGGTAATGCGTTTCGAGCTGGTCGAACACGGCGGCCAGCTCGGCATAGACCTCGGGCATCGCCTCTTCCATCGAGGCGGGCTTGGCGTTCGCTTCCTCGCGCGCGGCCTTGGTCAGGTACTGCGGCGTGCGGATGCCCGCCACCACGTCCTCACCCTGCGCATTGATCAGGAACTCGCCATAATAGGCGCGGTCGCCCTTGGAAGGATCGCGCGTGAAGGCCACGCCGGTCGCCGAGGTGTCGCCCATATTGCCGAAGACCATCGCCTGCACGTTGACGGCGGTGCCCCAGTCGGCGGGAATGTCGTTCAGGCGGCGATAGACCTTGGCGCGTTCGGACTGCCACGACCCGAACACCGCGCCGACCGCGCCCCAGAGCTGGTCGTGCACGTCCTGCGGGAAGGGCTTGCCCCATTGCTCCTCGACCAGGCGCTTATAGGTCGTGACCAGCGTCTTCCAGTCCTCGGCCGACATCTCGGTATCGAGGGTGAAGCCGTTATCCTCCTTGGCGATCTCCAGCGCTTCCTCGAAAGCGCCGTGATCCAGCTCCAGGACGACATCGGCATACATCTGGATGAAGCGGCGATAGCTGTCCCAGGCGAAACGCTCGTCGCCCGCCTTCTTCGCCAGCCCTTCGACGGTTTCATCGTTCAGGCCCAGGTTCAGCACCGTGTCCATCATGCCCGGCATCGACACCCGCGCGCCCGAACGGACCGAAACCAGCAGCGGGTTTTCCGGATCGCCGAAGCGCTTTTCCGTCACCGCCTCGATATGCGCGATGCCGTCCGCGACCTCGTCGCGCAACTCCTGCGGAAACTGCTCGCCATCCTCATAATAGCGGGTGCACATCGCGGTCGAGATGGTGAAGCCCGGTGGCACGGGCAGCCCGATCGAGGCCATTTCGGCGAGATTGGCGCCCTTCCCGCCGAGAAGGTTCTTGTCCCCCTTGCCGCCGTCCGAAACGCCGCCGCCGAAACGGTACACATAGGTCATCGGTTCGATCCTTTACTGGTCGTCACGTCCGACGCCCTGGGGACACAGGCGTCGGTGTACATAAGGCGATATTGCCGGAGGGGAAGACAGGAACGTCGCAACGTCGTTTCCCGATCCGGCTCAATTCATCCCTCGATCCGGGAGAAATCCGCCACCGTATGGACGGCGGCCCGCACCCGCGCGAGCAGCGCGAGGCGCGCGGTCCGCTTGGCCGGATCGGCGTCGTTGACGGTGACATCGTCGAAGAACCGGTCGATCGGCGCGCGAAGCGAGGCGAGCGCGGCCATCGCGGCCTCGAAATCCTCGGCCCTCACCGCCTCGGCCGCCTTGGGCTCGGCCGCATCGAGCGCGGCGATCAGATCGGCCTCGGCGGGCTCGAGCGTATAGGTCGGCGCGGTCCAGCTCTGGTCGCCCTCGACGCCTTCCTTCTTCAGGATATTCGCGGCGCGCTTGTACCCGGCGAGCAGGTTGGTGCCGTCGTCGGTAGTGACGAAGGCTTGCAGCGCATGGACGCGCGAAAGAAGGCGAACCATATCCGACTCTCCTCCCAACGCAAAGACGGCGTCGATCAGGTCATGCCGAACACCAGCTTCCCGCTGCTGCACCTTCAATCGGTCGATAAAAAAGGCGATGACACCATCAACGTCAGGCACAGACAGCCCTGGCAATTGCACCTGCCCCAAGACGTCTCTCAATCTAAATCGTAATTTGTTTACAATGATTGTGCGGATGACACCAAGGGCTGCGCGACGCAACCCAAATGGATCTTTCGACCCGGTAGGCTTTTCTCCAATCGAAAAGAAAGCCAATATCGTATCAAGCTTATCTGCAATCGATACAGCTATAGCAATCGGTCCATTGGGAACGTCATCGCTCGCTCCAACTGGCTTGTAGTGATTGCGAATGGCATCTGCGACTTGAGGGTCTTCGCCCTGAGCATTAGCATAATATCCACCCATTATGCCTTGCAGCTCGGGAAATTCCCCGACCATACCACTTCCCAAGTCATTCTTGGAAAGTTTCGCTGCGGTCTCGATAAGGCGAATCTGATCACCTTCCGAAAGCGTGCTCAAGGGTTCAATCTTGGGACCATTTGAGAATATTTTGGACTGCTCAACTAGCAAACGACCAATCCAAGCCACGCGCTCGGCTTTACCGCCCATGTCACCCAGCTTTTCATGGAATATCAAACGCCCAAGCTTAGACCCTAAATTTTGCAGGCCCGCTTTCAGGTCCGTCTCGTAGAAGAAGCGCGCGTCGGACAGGCGGGCGGCGAGTACCTTGCCATTGCCTTCGACGATCTTCGCGCCGCCATCGGTCGCCTCGATATTGGCGGTGCAGACGAACGCGTTGGCCAGCTTGCCGTTACCATCGCGGCAGACGAAATATTTCTGGTTCACCCGCGCGGTCAGCTGGATGACTTCGGGCGGCACCTCGAGGAAAGCCTCATCGAAGCGGCCGAGCAGCGGCACCGGCCATTCGGTCAGCCCGGCATTCTCAGCAACCAGCCCTTCATCCTCGACCAGTTCCAGCCCGGCCTCGGCGGCCAGCGCCGAGGCGCGCGCACGGATGATCGCGGCGCGCTCGTCCTGATCGACCAGCACCTTGGCGGCGCGCAACTGCGCGACATAGGTGTCCGCGCCGGTCAGCAGAATCTCGGCAGGCGCATGGAAGCGGTGGCCGCGCGTGACATTGCCGCTGGTGATCCCGGCGACCTCGAACGGCACCACCTCGCCGCCGAACAGAGCGACGATCGCGTGCAGCGGGCGTACCCAGCGCATCGACTCGGTCGAGGCGGACTCCGCGCCCCAGCGCATCGACTTGGGCCAGGGGAAGGCGCGGACGATCGCCGGGATCGCCTCGGCCAGCACTTGCGCTGTCGCACGACCGGGCTTTTCGGTGATCGCGAAGAGCACGCCGTCACGCTCGGTCAGCTGTTCGCGCGTCAGCCCGGTCTTGCGCAGGAAGCCCTCGAGCGCCTGCGGCGGCGCCGACGCACGCGGCCCCTTCACTTCCTCCGACACCGCCTCGGTCGCGGGCGGAAGGCCACGCGCGATCAGCGCCAGACGGCGGGGACCGGCATAGGTGACGATCTCACCCGCCGACAGCCCGGCCTTGGCCAGTTCGGCGGCGAAGAGCTTGGCGAGATTCTCCCGCGCCCCCGCCTGCATCCGGGCGGGGATTTCTTCGGAGCGAAGTTCGAGCAGAAAATCGGTCATCACGCGGCCCAGCCGTTCTTGTCCATCCAGGCGCCGCACGCGCCCTTCGCCAGATCGCGGACGCGGCCCATATAGGCCTGGCGCTCCGCCACCGAGATCACGCCGCGCGCCTGCAGCAGGTTGAAGGTGTGGCTGGCCTTGATCGCCTGTTCATAGGCGGGGATGGGCAGCTTTGCCTCCAGACAGCGCTCGCACTCGGCCGCCGCCTTGCGGAAAGCGTCGAACAGCGTGTCGGTATCGGCGATCTCGAAGTTCCAGGTCGACATCTGCTTCTCGTTTTCGAGAAACACGTCGCCGTAACTCACGCCCGCATCGTTGAAGCGCAGGTCGTACACATTGTCGACGTCCTGGATGTACATGGCCAGCCGTTCGAGCCCGTAGGTCAGCTCGCCCGCGACCGGCTTCATGTCGTATCCGCCCATCTGCTGGAAATAGGTGAACTGCGTCACCTCCATCCCGTCGCACCAGACTTCCCAGCCGAGGCCCCAGGCACCCAGCGTCGGGCTTTCCCAGTCATCCTCGACGAAGCGGATGTCGTGCTTGGTCATGTCCACGCCGATCGCCGCCAGACTGCCCAGATACAGGTCCTGCAAGTCGGCGGGCGAGGGCTTCAGGATCACCTGATATTGGTAATAATGCTGAAGCCGGTTCGGGTTCTCGCCATAGCGGCCGTCGGTCGGGCGGCGGCAAGGCTGGACGAAGGCGGCGTTCCACGAGTCCGGCCCCAGCGCGCGCAGCGTGGTCGCGGGGTGAAAGGTGCCCGCCCCCATTTCCATGTCATAAGGTTGCAGGATCACGCATCCCCGCTCGCTCCAATAATCATGGAGGGTGAGGATCATGCGCTGGAAGGAAAGGGGTCCCTCCGGGGTGCCGTTTCGGGTCTGCATAATGGCGCAGGCTTTGGCGGATGCCCCCTTCGCGGTCAAGGCGAGCGGCCATGCCTCTGACGCCCGCTAGTCAGCCACCCATGATATTTTGTCAGGTGTTATTGACAATATCGCGGCTCACTGTCACTTTGTCATGGTCACCTGACATTACGTCATGCACGAGTGACAAGGGAGGTTGGCCATGCAAGAGGAGGTGGACATGAAAAATCGCCTCAAGGTGCTGCGCGCCGAACGCAATTGGAGCCAGGCGGAGCTGGCCGGCAGGCTGGACGTGTCGCGGCAAGCCGTGAACGCCATCGAAACCGGGAAATACGACCCCTCGCTGCCGCTCGCCTTCCGCATCGGCCGCCTGTTCGAATTGCCCATCGAGGAGATTTTCGATGACGAGCATCATGGTGAGTGAGGGCGACACCCGCTGGGGCGAGGTCGCGATCGTGATCGGCATGGCCTTTTCCTGCATCGGGGTGCGGTCATGAGCCGCCGCCTGACCCGCGCGGTCATCGGCAGCGGCATCGCGGTGTCGTTGCTCGGCTGGGGTGCCGGACGGATGGGCGACATCACGTTCCATACGCTCCGCCCGAACCTGCAGGACGCTACCGTCGCCACCCACAAGGTCGCGATGCCCAGATTTTCCGTCCGTCTTTCCATCGAGGTGCGACCATGGCCATGAAATCTTCGCGCATCACCAAGGGGCCGAGCGAGCGCGCCAATCGCAGGCTGGTCGCCCTTTCGGGCGCTGTCGGCGGCGTTGTCGGCCTGGCCATGGCCATCGTCGCGATCCTGTCCACCCCGGCAGGGGTAAAGCCCAGCGCTTCCCATATGTGGACAGCGCCGCTGCCGCTCTGGTTCGCGATCCTCATGGCCGTGATCTGGGGCGTCGTCGTGCCGATCATTTCCTGGCGCTGGCACCGAGTCGTCGACGAGCATGAAAGCCGCGCTTATCGCGACGGCGCCTTGGCGGCCTTTTACGTCGTGGGCCTGGGCGCTCCGGTCTGGTGGTTCCTGTGGCGCGGCGGCGTGTTGCCTGCCCTTCAGGTTGAATGGGTTTACGGCGCGCTGATGGCCACGTGCGGCATCGTCTGGATGTGGCGCAAATACGTCTGATCTTCCCTTCCTTTTCCGAAAGTCCGATCCCATGAAGACGATCATGAAAGCCGCCCTCACCTCGCTCGCGCTCATGCTGGCGCTGCCTGCCTGTGCGCAGAGCAAGCCCGCACCGAACCCCAATGACGCCGACCCTGCGCTCTGGGTGGTCAAGGATGCCGACACCACCATCTATCTGTTCGGCACCATCCATGTGCTGAAGCCCGGCCTGTCCTGGTTCGACGAGGCGGTGAAGACCGCGTTCGACAAGTCCGACCAGCTGATGCTGGAGATGGTCCAGCCCGACCAGGCGACGATGCAGCAGATCGTGCTGAAGAACGGCATCATCACCAGCGGCCCTACCCTGACCGAGCAGCTGCCCGCCGACAAGCGTGGTGCCTATCTGAAGGCGGTGACCGATGCGGGCCTGCCGCCCCAGGCGTTCGACCGGATGAAGCCGTGGCTGGCGGGTGTCACCCTGTCGATCGCGCCGATCCAGAAGCTGGGCTACGATCCCAAGAACGGACCCGAAACGGTGCTGGCCGACGCGGCCAAGGCGGCGAACAAGCCGGTCGCGGGGCTGGAGACCGCCGAGCAGCAGATCGGCTATTTCAACGGCCTGTCGCAAAAGGCACAGATCGACTTCCTGACCTCGACGGTCGAGGATCTGCCCAAGGCGGGCGAGGAAATGGCCGAGATGGTCGACGAATGGGCCAAGGGCGATCCCGATGCGCTGGCCAAGACGATGAACGACAGCCTGAAGGACTCGCCCGAGGTCGCCAAGACTTTGCTGACCGACCGCAACGCGCGCTGGGCGACGTGGATCAAGGAGCGGATGGCCAAGCCCGGCACCGTCTTCATCGCGGTGGGTGCCGGCCACTTGGCGGGCAATGACAGCGTCCAGGCGCAACTCGCCAAGCAGGGGATCAAGGCCGAGCGTATCGCCTATTGATCGCGCGCGGCGGCACCGGCCTTGTCTTTCAGGGCCTTTGCCGCTATGCGCCGCCGCTTCCGGTCATGGTCATCCCTGGAGGCGTGGTCGGAAACCTATATCCATTTTGTTTCGGAGTTACTGGAATGAGCGACACCCTTACGCTCGCCGCCGAGACGCGCGATCAGGTTGGCAAGGGAGCCTCCCGTTCGCTGCGTCGTGAAGGCCGCGTCCCCGCCGTGATCTATGGCCAGAACAAGGCCGCCGCGTCGATCCATCTCGAGGAGAAGGCCCTCGTCAAGGCGCTGATGACCGGCCATTTCTTCACCTCGGTCATCATGGTGGACGGCCAGCGCACGCTGGCGAAGGACGTCGCGTTCCATCCGGTTACCGACCGCCCGCTGCACGTCGACTTCGTGCGGATCGGCGAGCATGAGACCGTCACGGTTGCCGTGCCCGTCGTGTTCACCGACGAAGACCAGAGCGGCATCAAGCAGGGCGGCGTGCTGAACGTCACCCGTCACGAGATCGAGCTGGTCGTCGACGCCGCCAACATCCCGACCGAAATCAGCATCTCGCTGAAGGGTCGCGCGGTGGGCGATTCGATCCACATCTCGGACGTGAAGCTGCCCAAGGGCGCCCAGCCCGCGATCGACGACCGCGACTTCGCGATCGCCACCATCGTTCCGCCGACGGTCCCGACCGCCGCGGACGAAGCGGCCGACGCCGACGCGGCTGCCGAAGGTTCGGAAGAGGCCTGATCCGGCCTCGCTTCGCCCAACCGGGCCAAGCGAACGAAATCAGGGCAGGTGGCGGAAACGCCCCTGCCCTTTTTCGTGCCTCCCCAAGCGGTGCTTAGCGAGGGGGACCATCGCGCCGGTGATGATGGAAGGGGCAGGACGGACCTGCCAAGCCCTTCCAACACGCCCCGCAGGCGCGGTTCCCTTCCCCATCCTGCGATGGGGAGGATTGGGGCGAGACAAGGCAAAAGGGCCGCCGAACCCGAAGGTCCGACGGCCCCGTTCATCCCCGCTCGGGGAATAGTCGGAACGGAGGGGGTGTTCCGATTTTAGCCCTGACCCTGGCTCAGAAAGCCGGTCAGTTCGGTCTTGGACACCGCCTTGTCCTTATCGGTGTCGGCCTGGGCGAAGGCGCTGCCGACCCACTTCTTGGTCGTCGGCGCATCAGCCTTGGTCGACGGATCGGTCTGCGACTTCAGCGCGACCATCCACTGGGCGAACTCGGCCTTGCTCAGCTTGCCGTCGCCGTCCTTGTCATAGGTCGGGAACTGCGTGTCGACGACCTGGGCGATCTGGCTACCGTTCGCCTGCACCTGACCTTGGGTCGATGCAGACGCATCCGCGGCGGGTTGCGCAGTTTGTGCCGGGTCTGTCGCGGTTGCCGGGGCTTCCTGCGGCGCGGCTGGCGTGGTCTGGGCTGGCGAAGGCGTGACCTGGGCCAGAACGGGGGCAGACGCCATCATCGCGGCGCCAAGAAAAGCATATTTCATCATCTCGTCTCTCCCTTACTTTGGTCGATCGATGACTATGAAGACCGGGAACGCATCTTCATCATTAGTGATACGGTCCTAAACTCCATTATGCCATATGGGGATCCGTCCTTGGGATTTGAAGGCGCGGCTCGTCCCTGCTAACGGCACGGTACGCCGTGATTCCAACAGGAAGTGCACGGTGAGCCGTGCCATTTCCACGACCCGAAGGTGCCCCGATGATTCCGCGCTATTCCCGTGCCCCCATGACCCGGATCTGGGATCCCCAGACCCGTTTCCGCATCTGGTTCGAGATCGAGGCGCACGCCACCGACGCGCTGGCCGAGCTGGGCGTGGTGCCCAAGGAAGCCGCCGCGCGCATCTGGGAAGCCGACAAGGCGGCCGGCGATTTCGATATCGCGCGCATCGATTCGATCGAAGCCGAGACCAAGCATGACGTCATCGCCTTTCTGACCCATGTCGCCGAGCGGACCGGACCGGAAGCGCGTTTCCTGCATCAGGGCATGACGTCGTCCGACGTGCTGGACACCTGTCTGGCGGTGCAGTTGGCGCGCGCCTCCGACATCCTGATCGAGGACCTGGACGCGCTACTCGCTGTCATCAAGCGCCGTGCGATCGAGCATAAGCTGACCCCGACCATCGGCCGCAGCCACGGCATCCATGCCGAGCCCGTGACCTTCGGGCTGAAGCTGGCGCAGGCCTATGCCGAGTTCGACCGCAACCGCGCCCGCCTGGTCGCGGCGCGCGCCGATGTCGCCACCTGCGCGATCTCGGGCGCCGTCGGCACCTTCGCCAATATCGACCCCAGCGTCGAAGCCCATGTCGCTGAGAAGATGGGGCTGACCGTCGAGCCCGTCTCGACCCAGGTCATTCCGCGCGATCGCCATGCGATGTTCTTCGCCACGCTGGGCGTCATCGCCAGCTCGATCGAGCGTCTGGCGACCGAGGTCCGCCACCTGCAGCGCACCGAGGTTCTGGAAGCCGAGGAATATTTCTCGCCCGGCCAGAAGGGCTCGTCGGCGATGCCGCACAAGCGCAACCCGGTGCTGACCGAGAATCTGACCGGCCTCGCCCGCATGGTGCGCGGTTACGTCACCCCGGCGCTGGAGAATGTCGCTTTGTGGCATGAGCGCGACATCAGCCATTCCTCGGTCGAGCGCTATATCGGCCCCGACGCGACCATCACGCTCGATTTCGCGCTGGCGCGCCTGACCAGCGTGATCGACAAGCTGGTCGTCTATCCGGCGCGGATGGAGAAGAACCTCAACAAGATGGGCGGCCTCGTCCACTCACAGCGGGTGCTGCTGGCGCTGACCCAGGCGGGCGTGAGCCGCGAGGACGCCTATCGCCTCGTCCAGCGCAACGCGATGAAAGTGTGGGAGTCGGACGGCGAACTATCGCTGATGGAACTGCTCAAGGCCGATGCGGATGTGACGGCGGCGCTGTCGCCGGAGGAGATCGAGGCGCGGTTCGACCTCGATTATCACTATAAGCATGTCGACACGATCTTCGCGCGGGTGTTCGGCGAAGCGTGATGAGTGGGGGAGTCTCATTGGCGTAGGGTTGCGCCGAACCGGACTCCCCTCCCCCAGCCCCTCCCGCCTGCGGGAGGGGAGAGGCTGTGTGCAACCGTTCCCCCACATAGCTCCCCTCCCGCAAGCGGGAGGGGCTGGGGGAGGGAACGACGGAAGTTACCGGGCCAGCAGGCCGCTGAGTCCCCTCATCCCGCCCAACCGGCCAGCCAGTCCGCCACCGCCTGCGGCGTCATCGCCCGCGCATCGGCGAGCGCCGTCTCCCGGCCCGCATTGATCAGCTTGTTGGTCCTCGGATCGACGATCAGGACAGCAGGCACGCCCGCCAGCCGCCCCTTCACGCCATAGGAAGCCGGGATATCCATATTCTGGTCGAACCGGCCGACATCGACCGTGACCACTTCGAAATGCTTGGCGACGAAGGCGCGCATCTGCGGGGTTTCCATCACCCCCGCCAGCAGGCGGCAGTCGAGGCACCAATTGCCGCCCAGATCGATCAACATCCGCTTGTGTGCCTTGACCGCGCGCGACCGCGCAGCCTTGATCGCCGCCTTCGCATCGCCCGCATGATAGGGCAGCGGCAGCGGCTTGCGCAGTGCCTCGAAACTGGCGACGCCGACGCGCGGAGCCGATACCGACGCGGCGGCGGCGGAGGCCAGGGCAATGGCGGCGAGCGCCGGAACAATCATGGAACGATAGGACATGGAGGCATTCCCCTCTAAGCGGCATAAGGCAGATGTCCCTCAAGCTCGCGTCCTTGGCAAGCGATGCTCCCATGCGC
This sequence comes from Sphingomonas zeae, assembly GCF_014197135.1. Classification (GTDB taxonomy): domain Bacteria; phylum Pseudomonadota; class Alphaproteobacteria; order Sphingomonadales; family Sphingomonadaceae; genus Sphingomonas; species Sphingomonas zeae. Next base: position 88,404 of record NZ_JACIFA010000002.1, on the reverse strand, counting down.
CGCAACAATCAGAAGTTTTGCATACCCATGCGGCGGACATGCCCGGCAGCCATCGCTGCCGTCATGGCGTGGCCGCGAACGCGCAACGCGCAACGCATGCGCAGCTTCACCGCGGGCTGTGGCAAGGCGGCGTGTACCCGGAACATCGTCTATCGCTTTACCCCACATGGGCAAAACCAATCGGTCGAAGGCCGGTTGAGCCTGTCGACCAGTCACCACGATCATGAGGAATATGATTATGTGATGGCGACCAATAACGTCCCCATCCTTTATGATCCCCGCGATCCCAGCCGAGCGATGTTCTTCTGGCGCGATCAAATCGCGAACCGGGCATCACCACGCAAGATGTGGGACTTCATACTCATCATCAATCTGATCTTTGCCGCCGCCGCCACGCCGCTCGGCTTGATGATGGCTTGGAGCATCCGTCGGCAAAGGGCCAAGGCTCGTGCGGCAAAAGCCACACCCGCCTGACCCCTTGCCCGGTCACGATCACTCGCCAGCGAAGACGCTCTTCAACTTGGCGAAAAAGCCCTGGCTTTCCGGGCATTCGTCACCCGTCTCGGTTTCGCGGAACAGTTCGAGCAGTTCGCGCTGCCGGGTCGACAGCCGGGTTGGCGTTTCGACCTCGATCTGGATGACCAGGTCGCCGGTGCCGCGCCCTTGCAGTACGGGCATACCGGCGCCGCGCTGACGAAGCTGCTTGCCGGACTGGATGCCCGCCGGAATCTTGATGTCGTGCGTGCGCCCGTCAAGGCCGGGAATCGATAGCGATCCGCCCAGCGCCGCCGTGGTGAAGCTGATCGGCGCACGCGCGAACAGGGTCGTTCCCTCGCGCTCGAAGATCGCGTGCCGCTTCACATGGAGGAAGATGTACAGGTCGCCCGCAGGCGCACCCCGCGCACCCGCCTCGCCTTCGCCCGACAGGCGGATGCGGGTGCCCTCGTCGACGCCTGCGGGCACGTTGACGGCCAGCGTCTTGGTCTTCTCGACACGGCCGTCGCCGCGACAATCGGGGCAGGGATCGGCGATGATCTGGCCCGCGCCCTGACAGACCGGGCAGGTCCGCTCAACCACGAAAAAGCCCTGTTGCGCACGGACCTTGCCATGGCCGCCGCACTGCTGGCAGGTCTTGGCGCTAGTCCCGGCCTTGGCGCCCGTACCGTCGCAGGTGTCGCACGCAGCCGAGACATCGACCGTGATCTCGGTCTGCTTGCCGTGGAACGCTTCCTCTAGCGTGATTTCCATATCGTAGCGCAGGTCCGCGCCGCGCCGGGGCTGCTGCCGCCCGCCGCCGCGCCCACCGCCCATGAACTCGCCGAAGACGCTTTCGAAAATATCGGAAAAGGCGCCGAAGTCCTGCGCGCCATGGCCGCCGCCACCGCCGCCCATGCCCTGCTGGAACGCGGCATGGCCATAACGGTCATAGGCCGCACGCTTCTGCGGGTCCTTCAGGCAGTCATAGGCTTCGCTGATCGCCTTGAACTTGGCCTCGGAGTCCTTGCAGCCCGCATTGCGGTCCGGGTGGTACTGCATGGCCAGCTTGCGGTACCGCGACTTGATCGTCGCATCGTCCGCCGTGCGCTCGCATTCGAGCAGTTCATAATAGTCGATCGTCGTGCTCATGCCCGGTCTCGCCCCGTCCGCTCTCATGCGCGTCGCCGACCGTCCGTGCCGTCAAGCCGGACGGAGCGACACCGCCAAGCGCTTCGCCACTTCATGCCCCGAACGATAAGCCGGGGCGGTATTCGTAAATTCCGAACCGAAGGCCCGGCCTCCCCGAAGGGGGACCGGGCCGACAGCCTTACTTGGTGTCGTCGACTTCCGAGAATTCGGCGTCGACCACATCGTCCTGCTTGGCCTGGCCGGCATCAGCAGCGGGCGAGGCTTCGGCCTGCTGCTGCTTTTCGTAGATCGCCTGGCCCAGCTTCATCGCCACCTGAGCGAGGGCCTGCGCCTTCTCGTTCATGGTGTCGGGGTTGCCACCCTCGACCGCCGTCTTGGTCTCGGTGATCGCTGCCTCGATTTCCGACTTCAGCGACGCGTCGACCTTGTCGCCATTGTCAGCCAACTGACGCTCGGTCGTGTGGATCAGCGACTCGGCGTTGTTCTTGGCCTCGGCCTCGGCACGACGCTTCTTGTCCTCCTCGGCGAACTTCTCCGCGTCACGGACCATCTGGTCGATGTCGTTGTCCGACAGACCGCCCGATGCCTGGATGCGGATCTGCTGCTCCTTGCCGGTGCCCTTGTCCTTGGCCGAGACGTTGACGATGCCATTGGCGTCGATGTCGAACGTGACCTCGATCTGCGGCACGCCGCGCGGCGCCGGGGGAATGCCGACCAGGTCAAACTGACCCAGCAGCTTGTTGTCGGCTGCCATCTCGCGCTCGCCCTGGAAGACCCGGATCGTCACCGCATTCTGGTTGTCGTCGGCGGTCGAATAGACCTGGCTCTTCTTGGTCGGGATCGTCGTGTTGCGGTCGATCATCTTGGTCATGATGCCGCCCAGCGTCTCGATACCCAGCGACAGCGGGGTCACGTCGAGCAGCAGCACGTCCTTGACGTCGCCCTGCAGCACGCCCGCCTGGATCGCGGCACCCATGGCGACGACTTCGTCGGGGTTCACGCCGGTGTGCGGATCTTTGCCGAAGAAGTTCTTCACGACCTCACGGACGCGCGGCATACGGGTCATGCCGCCCACCAGCACCACGTCGGCGATCTCGTCGGCCTTCATGCCCGCATCGGCCAGCGCCTTCTTGCAGGGCTCCAGCGTGCGCTGGATCAGGTCCTCGACCAGACGCTCCAGATCGGCGCGGGTGATCGACTTGACCAGATGCTTCGGGCCGTTCTGGTCGGCAGTGATGAAGGGCAGATTGACCTCGGTCGACTGGGCCGAGGACAGCTCGATCTTCGCCTTTTCGGCCGCTTCCTTCAGACGCTGGAGCGCCAGCTTGTCCTTGGTGAGGTCGATGCCCTCTTCCTTCTGGAAGCCCGACGCCAGGAAGTCGACGATCTTGTTGTCGAAATCCTCGCCGCCCAGGAAGGTGTCGCCGTTGGTTGCCTTCACCTCGAACACGCCATCGCCGATCTCGAGGATCGAGATGTCGAAGGTGCCGCCGCCAAGGTCATAGACCGCGATCGTCTTGCCGTCCTGCTTCTCCAGGCCATAGGCCAGAGCAGCCGCGGTCGGCTCGTTGATGATGCGCAGCACTTCGAGGCCGGCGATCTGGCCGGCGTCCTTGGTCGCCTGGCGCTGCGCGTCGTTGAAATAGGCCGGAACCGTGATGACCGCCTGGGTCACCGTCTCGCCGAGATACGATTCGGCGGTTTCCTTCATCTTCTGCAGCGTGAAGGCCGAGATCTGCGACGGGCTGTAATCCTTGCCGCCTGCATTGACCCACGCGTCACCGTTCGGGCCGCGCGCGATCGCATACGGAACCAGCTCGGTATCCTTCTTGGTGACGGGATCGTCGAAGCGACGGCCGATCAGGCGCTTCACCGCGAAGATGGTGTTGTCGGGGTTCGTCACCGCCTGGCGCTTGGCCGGCTGGCCGATCAGACGCTCGCCGTCCTTGGCGAAGGCGACGATCGACGGCGTGGTGCGCGCGCCTTCCGCATTCTCGATCACCTTGGGCTTGCCGCCCTCCATGACAGCGACGCAGCTGTTGGTGGTGCCGAGGTCGATGCCGATCACTTTTGCCATAAGTCTCTAAATGCCCCTCAAGAACATAGTCTGGAAGTCAAATGCCGGGGTTCGCCGGTCCCGAAAGCGGCGACCCGAAAACCCCGTTCACGAGCCGGATATAGGTGGGCGTTCCGTTGCCGCAAGATTGGATGGAACCTAGGATGGCTTCGGGATTTGCCGAAACGGGAGGGTTTGTCATGCGACGCGCTGTTTTTCTGGGCCTTTGGGGGCTGGCCGGGGCGGCGGCGCTCGGCGGATGCTCCTCTAGGCCCGAGCTTTCGAGCGAGGAAGGATGGGTTCGGCTGGCCGCCGTGCCGGGGCGTCCGGCGGCAGCCTATTTCATCGTGCATGGCGGTGCCAAGCCCGTCGACCTGATCGGGGTCAGCAGCGACGTCGCGATCACCAGCGAGATGCATGAGGGTGGCATGGCGATGAAAAAGGTCGACGCCGTGCCCATCCCGGCGGGCGGCACCGTCGCCTTTCAGCCGGGCGGGCGGCATGTGATGCTGTACGACATGAACCCCGGGGTGAAGCCGGGGCGCATCCTGTCGCTGCTCCTGACCTTTTCGGATGGCACGCGGCTGCGTCAGGGCGCGCGCGTGATCGCGGCAGGCGATCCTGCGCCGCAAAACGGATGACGGCAAAGCGCCCCCTCACCGCTGCAGAGGAAGCGCTGGCGCGCGGCGTATTCGGTGACGCCATCGACTATGGCCAGGTGCGGCTGTCGCCAACCAAATGGGCGTTTTTCCAACCCCGCGACACGGTGATGGCCCCGACCGGATGCATCCACTTCCACCCCAAGGGCGGTCTGTGGCGCGAGGACTTCGGCGCCTGCCCGCTCCACGAACAGGGTCTGTTCGTGCATGAGATGGTGCATATCTGGCAGCACCAGCGGGGCATTTTCCTGCCGCTGAAGCGCCATCCCTTTTGCCGTTACAGTTATTGCCTGAAGCCGGGGCAGCGTTTCGAGCGCTATGGCCTGGAGCAGCAGGCGGAGATCGTCCGCCATGCCTTTCTGCTGAAACGCGGCGCGGCAGTCGCGGGGGCGCCGCCGCTGGCACAGTATGAGACGTTGGTGCCGTTTCGGGGGACTCGCTGAGGTTTCGGTTGGGTGAATGCCCTCCCCCATCCCCTCCCGCCTGCGGGAGGGGCGTGTTTCTGGTAGCCGCAGGCGCCGTTGCATCGTTGGCCCCTGAGGCAACCGAGCACCGCACCCCTCCCGCAGGCGGGAGGGGATGGGGGAGGGAAAATCCGAACCTGGGGGATCTATGCCGCCCGCGAATATCCAGGAAAAGCCCAGGTTGTTCGATCATGGTTGAAATCATCGACCATCGTTGTCTCTTGCGAGGCCTGCCGCGCTCATCACGGGATGGGAGTTGTCATGACGGTCGGCAATACCAACGGCGCCGCGCTTCGAGCGATGGCCGCCACGCAGTGCGCCAATAGCGATCTGGCGCAATCGATGGCGCGGCGGTGCCAGGGCCAGCCGGGAACGGCAAAACACTCCCGTCATTGCGCGCATGACACCATGAAAAAAGGGCGGCCCCATAAGGTCCGCCCTTTCGTCATTCGTCCGGAAAGCCCGATCAGTCGGGCTTCTTGGCCACCGCCACCAGCGCGGGGCGGAGCAGACGGTCCTTGATCATGTAGCCCGACTGCATCTCCTGCACGATCGTGCCCGGCTCCTGATCGGAGGGCATTTCGATCATCGCCTGATGCTTGTTGGGGTCGAGCGGCTGGCCCATGGCCTCGATCTTGGTGATGCCGTGACGGCCGAGCACGCTGTCCATCTCGCGGCCGGTGGCGTCTAAGCCGGTCACCAGCCCCTTCCACTTGTCGTCGGTACGCAGGTCGGCCGGGATCGCCGCCAGCGCGCGCTGGAGATTGTCGGCGACCGACAGGACGTCGCGCGCAAACGCTGTCGCGGCATAATTGCGTGCGTCCGCCGCTTCCTTTTCCGCGCGACGCCGGACATTCTGGTTCTCGGCCTGGGCGTAGAGATATTGCTGCTTGGCTTCGGCCAGCTGGTTCTCCAGTTCCGCCAGACGGTCCTGCCCCGCCACTTCGGGCGCAGCCTCGGCCGTTTCCTCACGCAGATCGTTCTGGGTTTCGTTGGTCGTATTTTCGCTCATCATAATCCCTGTTCAGCCCATCATGCGGGCGAGCGTTGCCGCCGTGAAATCCACCATGGGCACGACGCGCGCATAGTTCAACCGCGTCGGCCCGATTACACCGACCACGCCGACCACTTGGCCGTCGAGGCCGCGAAACGGCCTGGCGATCACCGAAGATCCGGAAAGCGCGAACAATTTGTTCTCGGCTCCGATGAAGATCCGGGTCGAATCTCCCGCGCGTGCGGAATCCAGCAAGTGGGCGATTTCCTGCTTGCCCTCCAGATCGTCGAGCAGGTCGCGCACCCGCTCGAGATCGGCGGCAGCGGCGGCGTCGATCAGCCGCCCCTGGCCGCGCACGATCAGGATCGGACGCCGCTCGCCATCCTCGCTCCACACCGCCAGCCCCTGCTCGACCAGCGCCCGCGCCGCTCCGTCCAGCGCCGCGCGCCCCGCCGCCAGCTCGCGCTCCAGGCGATCGCGCGCCTGGCCCAGCGTGAGGCCCGCCAGCGTCGCGGACAGATAATTGCCCGCCTCGACCAGCGCGGACGGGGTCATGCCGGGCGGCAGTTCGAGGACCCGGTTCTCGACCGCGCCATCCTCGGCAACCAGCACGGCCAGCGCCTGGGTCGGCGACAGCGGCACGAAGCCGATCGAGCGCAGCTTCATCTCGCGCTTGGGCACCATGACCAGCCCCGCACAGGCCGACAGCCCCGACAGCACCGCCGTCGTCGCCGCCAGCGCCTCCTCGACCGGGCCGGAGCGGGCGGCGCGCGCCTCGATCGCGGCGCGCTCCTCGATGCTGGGCTCCATCGCATGCATCATGCCGTCGACGAACAGCCGCAGCCCCATATCGGTCGGCATCCGCCCCGCACTGGTATGCGGCGCCGCCAGCAACCCGCGTTCCTCCAGTTCCTGGAGCACGTTGCGGATCGAGGCGGGCGACAGGTTGATCCCCGACAGCGCGATGGTCTTCGACCCGACCGGCTGTCCGCTGGTCAGATAGCTGTCGACCACCACGCGAAAAATATCGCGCGCCCGGTCGGTCAGCTCGGTGATCGGAAGTGTGACCATGATAGAAATGTAGGCATTGGGCGCACGCCACTCAACCGCGATCGGAAGACCTCTCTTCTTCTCCGCGCCCTCTGCGCCTCTGCGCGCAAAAAAGAAGAATGGTTCACGCGAAGCCGCGAAGGCGCGAAGATTTCCAGTCCCCTCTTCGCGGCTTCGCGGCTTCGCGTGAACCATTTTGTCGCGCAGAGACGCAGAAGACGCAGAGAGAAGAGTGTCTTCCGATCGCCGTCGTCCTCTCTGGCGCATCGCGCGGGGGCCGGTTAGGGCTGGTGCCAAGGAACAAGGAGAAGACTATGCGCCCGTCCGGCCGGATGCCCGACCAGATGCGTCCCATCACCATCGAGCCGAATTTCACCCGCCACGCCGAAGGTTCGGTGCTGATCGGGTTCGGCGACACCAAGGTGCTCGTCACCGCCAGCGTCGAGGAACGCGTGCCCCCCTTCCTGCGCGGCAAGGGCGAAGGCTGGGTCACGGCCGAATATGGGATGCTGCCCCGCGCCACCCATACGCGTGGCAGCCGTGAAGCCGCCAAGGGCAAGCAGTCGGGCCGCACCCAGGAAATCCAGCGGCTGATCGGCCGCTCCCTGCGCGCCGTCTGCGACCTGAAGGCGCTGGGCGAGCGGCAGATCACCATCGACTGCGACGTGATCCAGGCCGATGGCGGCACCCGCACCGCCGCCATCTCGGGCGCGTGGGTCGCGCTGCGCATGGCGGTCAACAAGCTGATGGCCGAGGGCAAGCTGACGAGCGACCCGATCCGCCACAAGGTCGCTGCCGTCTCCTGCGGCATCCATCAGGGCGCGCCGGTTCTCGACCTAGACTATATCGAGGACTCGAATGCCGATGCCGACGCCAATTTCGTGCTGATCGAGAACGGCCATATCGCCGAGGTTCAGGCGACCGCCGAGCACGCCACCTATGACGAAGAGGCGCTGCTGCGCCTGCTGCGCCTCGCTCGCATGGGCTGCACCGAAATCTTTGCCGCCCAAGACCGGGCAATCCGCGCGTGAGCGGCGAAGGGAACGGCCGCCAGGCGATCCGCAAGCTGGAGCCCGGCAAGCTGGTGCTGGCCAGTCACAACAAGGGCAAGATCGTCGAGTTTCGCGAACTGCTCGCGCCCTACGGCATGGAAGTCATCGCGGCGAGCGATCTCGACCTGCCCGAGCCGGAGGAGACCGGCACCACCTTCGTCGCCAATGCCGAGTTGAAGGCGCTGGCGGCAGCCGATCTGTCCGGTCTGCCTGCGCTGTCCGACGACAGCGGGCTGTGCGTCGAAGCGCTGGGCGGCGATCCGGGGCTGTTCTCGGCGCGCTGGGCGGGGCCGGAAAAGGACTTCGGCATGGCGATGCGCGCGGTCGAGGATCGGCTGAACGAGGAGCCCGACATGAGCCGCGCCGCGCATTTCGTCTGTGCGCTGGCGGTCGGCTGGCCCGACGGCCATGTCGAATGGTTCGAGGGTCGCGTCGATGGCACGATCGTGTGGCCGCCGCGCGGGGACAAGGGACATGGCTATGACCCCATCTTCCAGCCGATCGGCTATACCGAGACCTTCGCCGAGATGGACCAGGACGAAAAGAACCGCATCAGCCACCGTGCCGACGCCTTCGGCCAGCTGGTGAAAGCGGTGTTCTGAACAATCCTCCCCGGTACGGGGAGGTGGCGGGCCGCAGGCCCGACGGAGGGGGGGCTTCCGCCAGGGATGTCCTTTGTGGCGATCCCCCCTCCACCATCCTTCGGATGGTCCCCCTCCCCGTACCGGGGAGGATGACGTTACCGCTTGGCCAGCCGCTTCTGGTTCGCCGTGACCGCCTTGTGCACCGGCGCCATCGCCTGGACCGGCATCGACGCGCCGATCAGCATGGCGCGGGCCATCGCTTCCCAGGCATTCAGCATGTTCCCCCGCGGATCGTGCCGCGACAGCCTGGACAGCGCCGCCTGATCGCGGTTCCAGACCTTGGCCGACTGGTCGAAGGCTTTCACCTTCTCGCTGACCATCAGGGTCATTTCCGCCGCCGAGGACTTGCCCGTCGCCATCGCTTCCATGCGCGAGGCGATGACGCTCTGCGCGCTCACCATCGCTTCGCCCGCCATCACCGCGAATCGCGCGGGCGCGGTCCAGAAGGCCATCCATGCCATCGGATCATAGGGATTCGCCATCGCGTCATTACCTTCCCGTCGTGCTCGGCCTGAGTCAGAAAGCCCGCTCGCCGAAGACGTTGCCGGTCGGGCTATAGCGGCAAACGAGGAAATCGTCGCGCGCATTGCTCGCCATCGCGCATCCGACCGCCGTGGAACGAGCCCAGACGATCTGGGTATAATGCGCGACATCGCCGAACTGGCCCGTCCGGCTGGCCTGCGGCACGGGCAGATTCACAAAATCGCGCTTTTCGGCCACCCAATGCCCCATCATTTCGTCATAGCGATAGGCGCCGCGCGTGCCGGTCCACAGATTCTCGCCCTGCCGGGTCGGCCCCTGCGGCTGTTCGGCGTGCTGGAAACGGCCGGTACGCGCCAGTTCCTGGGCATAGGCCAGCGCGTTAGCGGCCAGCCTCTCATCCCAGACCAGTGGCCCCAGACCAACCTCCGCCCGCGCCGCCCGGTGGCCATCAAGCATTGCCCGGCGCAGCAGTCCTGGCCCACGCGGCGCGGGTGCGTCGGTGGTGCGCTCCTCGACGATACGGGGCGGGCGCTCCACGCCGGTCTGTGAAGGGATCATCGGACCGCATCCCGTCAGCAACAGGGCGACGGCCGGAATCGATAAGAGATGGCGTAGCGTGCGCATCGCCGCCATATCGGGGCACATCATGTCCTCCGCAATATCGTCCGCCCCCTCGCCCACGCGCGCGCCGCTCGCCCTTTACGTCCATTGGCCCTTCTGCGTTTCCAAATGCCCCTATTGCGATTTCAACAGTCATGTTCGGGAGTCGGTGGACCAGGCGGCATGGGCCGATGCGCTGCTTGCGGACCTGGCGCACGAGGCGGCGGCGCTGCCGGGACGCCAACTGACCTCGATTTTCTTCGGCGGGGGCACGCCCTCGCTGATGCCCCCCGCGACCGTCGCCGCGATCCTGGACGCAGCCGAGCGCCATTGGGGTTTTGCCGAGGGGATCGAGATCACGCTGGAGGCCAACCCGTCCTCGGTCGAGGCGGCGCGTTTTGCCGACCTTGCCGCCGCGGGGGTCAACCGCGCATCGCTGGGCGTACAAGCCCTGGACGATACGGCACTGCGCTTCCTCGGCCGCGCGCACGGCGTGGACGAGGCGTTGCAGGCGCTCGAGACCGCGCAGGAACAGTTCAGCCGAATCAGCTTCGACCTGATCTATGCCCGCCCCGGCCAGCCGCTGCGCGACTGGGAAGCCGAACTGCGCCGCGCGATCGGCTATGGCACCGAGCATCTGTCGCTCTATCAACTGACCATCGAACCGGGCACGCGCTTCGCCACCGAGGCGGCCGCCGGGCGACTGACCATCCCCGATGGCGACGCCGCCGCCGACCTGTTCGAGACGACCCGCGCCATCACCGCCGCCGCCGGGCTGCCCGCCTATGAAACCTCCAACCACGCCCGGATCGGCGCGGAGAGCCGCCACAACCTGACCTATTGGCGTTACGGCGACTATGCCGGGATCGGCCCGGGCGCGCATGGCCGCCGCGAGGGCGTCGCCACCGCGCGGCGCAAGAAGCCGGAAAACTGGATGGCCGCCATTGCCCGCAACGGCCATGGCATCGAACTGGAGGAAAGCCTTCCGCCCGTCACCCGCGCGACCGAAGCGCTGGTCATGGGCCTGCGCCTGGCCGAAGGCGTCGACCTGTCGCGCGTGGCCGCATTGGCCAAGGGGCGCGAGATGGTGAACCGCGCTGCCGTGACCACCTTGGCAAAGCAGGGGCTGGTACGGCTGCAGGGCGAGCAGTTGATCGTTACCGAGGCAGGGGCGCTGCTGCTGGATGCGATCCTGCGCGAGGTCGTGCTTACGGGGGACAGGGTAGCATAATTGAAGAGCCCAATTCCTCCCCGCTCGCGGGGAGGTGGCAGGCCGAAGGCCTGACGGAGGGGTGTCACGGCCAGCGGGGACACCCCTCCACCAGCTTCGCTGGTCCCCCTCCCCTTGCAGGGGAGGAATTTACATCGCCTCAGTCCACCGCCTGACGCACCCAATCCAGGTAGCGCGACGATGCGTCGGTGATCGGCAGCGCGACGATCTCCGGCACGTCATAGCTATGCAACGCCTCGATCGCTTCGCACAGTTCGGCGAAGCGGTGCCGCATCGTCTTGATGTGCAGCATGACTTCCGGCTCATGCTGAACCGCACCGTCCCAGCGATACCAGCTTTCGATCGGCATCATCTGGACGCACGCTGCCAGCCGCCCCTCGACCAGCGCCTGCGCGATCGCGGCTGCTTCGTCACGACCGCCGACCGCGCACATCACGACGATGGCCTCGTCCTTCACCCCCCGAACCCGGTTGGGGCGGGCGACACCGTCACCGCTGTGCCGTCGCGCAGTTCCTGCACCTCCAGCGCGCGTTCGGCCACCCCGTCGCGCCCGAAGCGGAAGGCACCGTCAATCCCGGCGAATCCGTCGGACGCGCGCAGCCGCGCCTCCGGGAAGGGTGCGTTCATCTTCCAGTCGCGTGCGATCCGCACCGTCAGCAGGACCGCGTCATAGCCCAGGCTCGACAAGCGATAAGGCGCTGCACGGAACCGCGCCCGGTATTTGGTGGCATATTGGCGGTAGAGATTGTTCGACACGCTGGCAAACCATGCGCCATTCAGCGCGGCGCGTGAGGCGATGCCCGATTCGGAATTCCACAATTCGGTGCCGAGCAACCGCGTCGTCCCGCCCGACCCGCGCTTGACGGCGGGAGCCGCTGCCGCCGCCGCTGCGCCGCCATCGGCGATCAGCACCGCGTTAGAGGGCGCCTTGGCATTCAGCCGCTGCGCCGCCGCCGCGATGCCGCCTGCGACCCGACCATAGGGCTGGAGCGAGACGACTTGCCCCCCCGCCCCTTCGACCGCGCGCAGGAACGCGGTCGAAGCGCGCTCGCCATAGAGACCGTTGGGAACAAGCCCCGCAAAGGTCGTGACGCCACGTCCCCGCGCATAGGTCACGACCCGGTCGATCGACTGGGCAGGCGTATAGCCCATCAGGAACGTTCCGTTCCCCGCCACACCCGCATCGTTGGAAAAGCCGATGACCGGCACCCGCGCCGCGCGCGCGATCGGGGCGACCGCGCGGACATCCTCGGATAGCAGAGGCCCCAGGATCAGCTGCGCGCCCTCGGCGATGGCCTTTTGCGCTGCGGCACCTGCGCCGGTCGCCGTGTCGTAATTGGTGATGCGGATCGTATCGGCCTGCGTATCGAGCAGCGCCATCATCGTGGCATTGGCGATCGACTGCCCCACCCCGGCATTGCTGCCCGACAGCGGCACCAAGAGCGCGATACGGTGGCGTGCGGTGTCGCGCGGCAGGCCAGGTTCGACCTCGGTCGAGGGGCGCGGGCTGGTCGGCACCGGCCGGGTCTGCGGCTGGTCGACAGGCCCGCGCGGCACGATCGTCTGACAGGCGGCGAGTGCCAGCGTCGTCGCCAGCGCGACCGCGCGGCCCAACCGCCCGCCGCTGACCAGCGATACGCGATGGAAGCGGCCCCGAATGACGGCCCCCGGTTGTACGAACAGCCCTGCCTCTGTCATGACGATCCCCGTGACCCAATCCGAACACACTCTCGAACCCGGCCTGTACATCGTCGCGACCCCTATCGGCAATCTCGGCGATCTGTCTCCGCGTGCGGCCAACATATTGACAAACGCCGATGTCATCGCGGTCGAGGACAGCCGCGTGACCGCCGGGCTGCTCCGTCACATCGGGGTCAAGCGGCCCATGCAGCCCTATCACGACCACAATGCCGAGCATGTCCGCCCGGGCCTGATCGCGCGGATGGCGACCCAGGCGGTGGCGCTGGTGTCGGACGCAGGGACGCCTTTGATCTCCGATCCCGGCTATAAGCTGGTGCGCGACGCCCGGGCGGCGGGTCACGCGGTGGTGACGATCCCCGGCCCCTGTGCCGCGATCGCCGCGCTGACCCTGGCCGGGCTGCCGACCGACCGTTTCCTGTTCGCAGGCTTCCTGCCGCCCAAGGAAAAGGCGCGCGCCGATGCGATTGCGGAGATCGCCGGCATCCGCGCCACTCTGGTCCTCTATGAGTCAGGCCCGCGCCTGCCTGCGACGCTGACCGCTCTAGCGCAAGGGCTGGGCGACCGCGAGGCGGCGGTGACGCGCGAGATCACCAAGAAGTTCGAGGAGGCGGTGACCGGCACCCTCTCCACCCTCGCTGCTCGCTACGCCGAGGGCGGCCCGAAGGGCGAGATCGCGATCGTCGTCGCCCCGCCGGGCGAAGCGCCGCCCGCCACCGAACAGGATGCCGACGCCGCGCTGGCCGACGCGCTTACCCGGCTGCCCGTCGGCCGCGCCGCCAGTGAGGTCGCCAAGGCGCTGGGGCTGGATCGCAAGGCCCTTTATGCCCGTGCGCTGGCCATGAAGGACGGAAATTCAAGCGATTAGGGTGCCGCCTTAGCAATTCGGCAAGGGTCATGGGCGCATGTCGGGTCAAGGAGCCGCTGCCCCATGTATTCCTTCGAATTTCGTCACGACATCAACCTGCTCGACATATGCTGGTCGGGGTTGTTCACGCCGGCCATCGCGATGCGCTATGCCCGCGAACTGGTGGATGCGTTTCGACGCAGCGGCTTCCGTCCCGGCTATCGCCTGCGCATCGATATGAGCGCGATCACGGTCCAGCCACAGGATGCGGTCATGACCGTCCACGAAGCGCTGCGCGATTTCCCCCGCGCCAGCCGCATCGCGATGGTGACGAGCAGCGCGATCGGGCGGCAACAGATACGGCGGCTGATGACGCAGCCCTATCTGCGCGTGTTCGACACGGCGGAGGATAGTCTGGAATGGCTGACTTCGCCGGAGGAAAGCCTCGCCTGACGACCTGGTCATGCGTTAGAAACTGCCCATGTCGCTTGTTCCGCCCCGCCCCCGCCGCGATCGCCGTGCCGCCGAAGAGGTCGGCCGACGCGGCGAGCGTCTGGCCGCGTGGTGGTTGCGTCTGAAAGGCTGGTCTATCCTCGACCGCCGCGTCCGAACGCCTGCCGGTGAGGTGGACCTGATCGCGCGGCGCGGATCGCTGGTCGCGTTCGTCGAGGTGAAGACGCGCAAGACCGCCGCCGAACTCGACTTCGCGATCGACGAACGGCGGCTGGCGCGGGTCGCGGCGGCCGCCGAGGTGCTGATGCCCAGCTATGCCGGGCCGAACGACGATATCCGGGTCGACGTGATCCTGCTCGCTCCCGGGACCCGGCCGCGTCATATCGAAAATGCCTGGTGCGGGTGACGCATGGGTGACAGGCGGGCGGTCAGCGACTACCTCCGCCCCGAAGACCGACCGAAGGAAGGAACGCCCCATGACCCAGTCGCTGACCGTCGCCGTCCAGATGGACCCGATGGACCAGATCAACATCGCGGGCGATTCGAGCTTCGCGCTGATGCTGTCGGCGCAGGCGCGCGGGCACAGGCTGTTCCATTATGATGCGGGTGACCTCAACTGGTCGGACGGGCATCTGTGGACCAAGGCGCATCCCGTCACCGTGCAACGCGTCGCGGGCGACCATTACCGCTTCGGCGAGCCGGTGAAGCTGGACCTCGGCGACGAAGCCGATGTCGTGCTGATGCGGCAGGACCCGCCCTTCGACCTGGGCTATATCACCGCGACGCATCTGCTGGAGCGAGTCGTCGAGAAGACCTTGGTCGTCAACAATCCGCGCAGCGTGCGCAACGCGCCGGAAAAGGTCTTCGTCCTCGACTATCCGCAGTTCATGCCGCCGACGCTCGTCACCCGCTCGCTGGACGAGGCGCGCCGCTTTCTGGCGCAGCATGGCGAGATCGTCATCAAGCCGCTGCACGGCAATGGCGGCAAGGCGATCTTCAAGGTCGGTCGCGACGGCGCGAACCTGTCGGCGCTGATCGAGGTGTTCAATACCGCCTATCGCGAGCCGCATATGGTGCAGGCCTTCCTTCCGGCCGTGGCCAAGGGCGACAAGCGTATCGTGCTGATCGACGGCGAGGTCGCGGGCGCGATCAACCGGCTGCCGGGCGAGGGCGAAATCCGTTCCAACCTGGCGGTCGGTGGATCGGCGGAGAAGACCGAGCTGACGGCGCGCGAGCGCGAAATCTGTGCGGTTCTGGGTCCGGAGCTGAAGCGGCGCGGCCTGCTGTTCGTCGGCATCGACGTGATCGGCGGCGAGTGGCTGACCGAAATCAACGTCACCTCCCCCACCGGCATCGTCGCGATCGAAAAGTTCGACGGCATCGACGTCGCGGGCCTGATCTGGGATGCGATCGAAGCGAAGGTCGCGGCGAAGGGTTGAATCCAATCCTCCCCGGCACGGGGAGGGGGACCAGCGAAGCTGGTGGAGGGGGGTCGCCGCAGGGTAAGTCCATTGCGGCACGCCCCCTCCGCCAGGCCTGCGGCCTGCCACCTCCCCGTGCCGGGGAGGATTATTCCCCACGGAACCCTTGCCCCCTCCCATGCTTTCCTGCCTCGAGCAACGAAGGACATGTGCAATGGGTGCAACGACCATCGGCGCCATGGTGGGCGCCGCCGTCGACGGTCTGTCCGGTGACGACGGCGTCGCCGACGGCGCGATCATCGGCGCGGTGACGGCCAATGTCCTGAAAGTCGTGTTGCCGCTCGCCATCACCTATGCGGTGGGCTGGGCGGTGCTGCGCGGCGCGGGCGAGATCAAGGACCGGTTTTTCGGAGAAGCAGCATGATCGGACGTATTGTCGGCGCGCTCGTCGGGCGTGAAATCAGCCGTCGCGAAGGCAGCGACGGATTCAAGGGCGCGGCGCTCGGTGCGCTGGCGGTGGGCGGTATGCGCCGCCTGGGTCCGCTCGGCCTGCTGCTCGGCGGCGGCTATGCGGCGAAGAAGGCCTATGACCGGCGCAAGGCTGGCAAGCTTGCGGGCAACCGCTACTGAAAGACCGCCGAAGGCCAAAGTGATACCGCAGCGCGTCAAGCATCTCTTGACGCGCTGCAACCGCGTGCGTCAAAGGCAGACATGCCCAACTCGCCCGCCCATCCCGACGATCCCCACAAGCTGAAGCGCCGCGGCATGTTGTTCGTGCTGTCTTCCCCCTCGGGCGCGGGCAAGTCGACGATCGCGCGCAAGCTGCTCGCTGATGACGATGGTCTGCAAATGTCGGTATCGGCGACGACACGCGGGATGCGACCGGGCGAAGAAGACGGCAAGGACTATCACTTCGTCGACTTGGAAGAGTTTCGCCGCATGGTGGCGAATGACGAATTTCTCGAATGGGCGCATGTCTTCGACAATCGCTACGGCACCCCACGCGCGCAGGTCGAGGCGATGCTGGCGGCGGGCAAGGACGTGTTGTTCGACATCGACTGGCAGGGCGCGCAGCAGCTTTTCCAGATTGCTGGCGGCGACGTGGTGCGCGTGTTCATCTTCCCCCCCTCGATGGAGGAACTGCGCCAACGCCTCGAACGCCGTGCGACCGACTCGGTCGAGGTGATCGACGCCCGCATGGCCCGCGCGACCAACGAGGTCAGCCACTGGGACGGTTACGACTATGTCCTGGTCAATGACGATGTCGAGCAGTGTTTCCAGGGGGTGAGGACGATCCTCCAGGCCGAACGCCTCAAGCGATCGCGCCAGACCGGGCTGATCGGGTTCATCCGGAAGCTGACGACGAAGTAAGCGGGGGGCGTGCCCTCCCCCCCGGGCGGGGGTTGGACTTACCCCAGGACCTGCAAAAACCGAACGGCCGCGTCGAACTCCCGCCGCTTGGCCTCGCGTGCTTCGACGGCCAGGTAATCCTCGCCCCATTGTTCGGCCTGAAAATCCTCATCGACATGCGCCGCGGCCCAGATCGCATGGACGTCTGCGGCCCCCTCCAGCAGCGCCAGCGAGAGCACCAGCGAGCCCGTAATCGTCACCACGGGCGACAGCGCGGCGAGGCGGAAAGGATCGAGCGCCGCCACCGCCTGCGCCAGCCGCTCGACGGTCGCCGGCGGCTGGGGCTTGTGCATGATCCCCGTCACAAGCGTGAAATGCACGTCGTACCGCGTCTGCGCCCAGTCGAGCAGCGGATTCCATACCGCGTCCTGCCGCGCCACCAGCTCCGGTGGTGAGTCGGCGCGGTAACAGAGCAGGTCGCTTTCGGCATAACGCGCAAGACCGTCCGCGAAGGGCGCCGGGTCCATGCCGATCCGGTCGATCGCCGCATTGGCCAGCCCGGTCAGCGGCATGGCGCGCGGATCGACCGTCTCCCCGACGCCGCGCCACTCGTCCGCCACCGCCTCGGCCAGCGCAGGCGTCGGCAGCGCCAGCGGAACCCGGCCCGGCGTGCGCACCGGCCGGTCGTCCAGCCGCACCACCCGCTCGGCATCCACCGAGACGTGTTTCCAAAACCGCTTCATTCGCCCCCGCTCCGCCAGCGATGCGCAAGCCCTGCGGGCACGATCGCGATCATCGCCAGCGCCGACAGGATGATGGCGACCCCCAACGCCTTGTGCGGCCATGCCACCCCGCGCGAGGCCAGCACCACCCCGAACAGTGCGCCCGCCACGCCGATCAGGCGGACGGCCATGATGATCAACCAGCGCCGCCGAGCGCGCGTATCGCCGGTCATGGCCGCACCAGCAGCGCGGGGAGATCCGCAACATCCTGCGCGACGACATTCGCGCCCGCGTTCACCAGTTCTCTCACGTCATGATATCCCCAGGCGACGCCCACCGCGAAGGCGCCCGCCGCCCTGCCCATCGCCATGTCGAAGCTCGTATCGCCGATCATCGCAACGTCCTGCGCCGCCACGCCGGTCTCGGCCATGGCGGCAAGCACCATCGACGGGTCCGGTTTGGAGGGATGGCGGTCGGCGGTTTGCAGCGTGACGAAGTGATGGGTCAGGCCATGTTCGGCCAGCACCCGCGTGAGGCCACGATCGGATTTGCCCGTCGCCACGCCCATCAACCAGCCCTCCCCCGCCAGATGGTCGAGCAGGGCCGGGATGCCGTCAAACAAAGGCTCGGGCTCCATCGCGCCCGCCGTGCGCAAGCGGAAGAACGCCGCCTTGTAATCGCTGGCGAGCCGGTGGTGCACCGCGTCGGCCTGATCGGGCGCCAGCACGCGCATCGCCTCGACCAGACTGAGCCCGACGATCCGGCGAATCGCGGCGGCGGGTGGCGGGGTCAGGTCGGCCAGGGTGAACGCCTCGACAGCGGCGAGACAGATATTGGCCTGGCTGTCGACCAGAGTGCCGTCACAATCGAACAGGGCAAGGCGCGGGCGCGTCATCGTCCCCTCCTATCGGCAAGGCTGGCGCGGGGGAAGCATGACGTTTCGCATGAACAGCAGCTAACAACCGCATTCAGCATCCGAACATCGCGAATCGCCCATAAGGGCTTCAACGACGACGGGAACCACCCCGCCGCCGCCGGTTTGAAGATCAAGGGAGATCGTGATGTTCAAGAAGCTTTCGCTCGCTGCCGCCGCCCTTGCCGTCGGCGCCACGGCCATGGTTCCGACCGCTGCTTCGGCACAGCGTTATTATGATCGCGGTTACGGCGACAGCCGTGCCTATGGCGATGCCTATGCGGACGGGTACAATCGCGGCCCGCGCTATGATCGCGGCTATTATGACCGCGGCGGCTACAACCGTGGCTATTACAACCGGGGTCCGCAGCGCTGCAACAGCGGCACCACGGGCACCATCGTCGGCGCGATCGCCGGTGGCCTGCTGGGCCGCACGATTGACTCGCGCGGCGACCGCACCCTCGGCACGATCCTGGGCGGCGGCGCCGGTGCGCTGGCCGGTCATGCCATCGAAAAGTCGAACAACCCCGGCTATTGCCGGTAACATTCGGGGCTGAGGGGGATACCCCCTCAGCCTCGGATAAGCGACAGCCCCGTCGACCTCGGTCGGCGGGGCTTTCTCGTTTACCTGCCATTCCTCCCCTGCAAGGGGAGGTGGCAGCCGCAGGGCTGACGGAGGGGTGTCCCGGCCAGCGAGGTCATACACCACGAGCGTGGCCCCCCCTCCACCACCGCTTCGCGGCGGCCCCCCTCCCCTTACAGGGGAGGAAAAGCGGACTCAGCGCGTCCCTCGACCCCGCCGTTCGCCGCGGCGTTCCTTACGATACTGCTTGGCGTGCGCCTTGGCGCGCTGCTTCAGGACTTCCTTGGGCGGCGGGCCGCGATCCTCGTCCTGGGGCAGGACGTCGCCGCGAATCTCGTCGAAGCCCAACTGGTTCATCGATTCGGCAAAGTGGTGGGGCAGTTCGGCGGTCTGGTCGATGCGACCGCCATCGGGATGGTCGACGCGGATGCGGCGCGCGTGCAGGTGCATCTTGCGGCTGATCCCGCCGGTCAGGAAGGCTGCCGCGCCGCCATATTTGCCGTCGCCAACGATCGGATGGCCGATCGCCGCCATGTGGACACGCAGCTGATGGGTACGGCCGGTGAAGGGCTGCAACTCGACCCAGCAGCAGCTGTTGCCCGCGCGCTCGATCACGCGGTAACGCGAGCGCGCCGCCTGGCCGTTTTCCTCGTCGACATGCATCTTCTCGCCACCGGTGCCCGGCTGCTTGGCGATGGGCAGCTCGATCGTGCCATCGTCGATCGACGGCACGCCGACGACCAGCGCCCAGTAGATCTTCTTGGCAGTGCGCCCCGAAAAGGCCTTGGCGAAGAACGCCGCCGCGCGGGCATTGCGGGCGACCAGCAGCGCGCCTGACGTGTCCTTGTCGAGACGGTGGACCAGCTTGGGCCGTCCCTCCGCCTCGAACTGCAACGCGTCGAGCAGGCCGTCGACATGCTGCGTCGTCTTGGTCCCCCCTTGCGTCGCCAGGCCCGGCGGCTTGTTCAGGACCAGCGCGTCGCGGTCCTTGTGGATCACCATCTCGCGCGCGAACGACTCCTCATCCTCGGACAGGATGTGGCGCGGCCGCATCGTCGGCTTGCTGCTCTCGGCCAGCGCGGGCTCGGCGGGGGGCACGCGCAGCACCTGGCCCGCCGAGATCCGGTCGCCCGGTGTCGCACGCGAACCGTCGACGCGAAGCTGCCCGGTGCGCGCCCATTTGGCGACCGTGGTGAAGCTGGTGTCTGGCAGATGCCGCTTGAACCAGCGGTCCAGCCGGATGCCGTCATCGTCATAGCCGACCGTGAATTGGCGGACAGAGTCCGTCATGCGAAAATCCTTGTGATCGAGAGTCCGGCCCACAACGCGGCCAGCGAACCCAGCAACGACAAGGCGACATAGCCGAGCGCGACCGTCATCTGGCCACGCTCGATCAGGGTGATGGTATCGAGCGAGAAGGACGAAAAGGTGGTGAAACCGCCCAAAATCCCGACGCCGATGAACAGCCGCCACCCCTCGGCACCGCCGGCACGGGCAAGGACGCCTGCCAGCAATCCCATCAACAGCCCGCCGACCCAGTTGACGGTCAGCGTGCCATAGGGAAAGTTCGGGCCGAACGCATGGAGCATGTAGCGACCGGTCAAATGCCTGGCCCCCGAACCCAATGCGCCGCCCAGCATCACGAGAAGAAGCGGTGACATAATCCCGTTCCCCTAGCGCAACCCGCCCACCCGCGCAAAGGACAAGCGCGGCCCGGCTTGGATCAGCCTCCCTTTACCACCAAGTCGACATCGGTACCGCCGTCCGGCCGGGTCGCGGCATAGACCATATAGGCTGCCGCGCCCCGCGTCCCGCCCAGGACATGCTGCGCGCCGTCCATCTTGTGCTCGGCGCTGTAACCTGCCCCGCTGGCCCGGGTGTAATAATAGTCGATGACCTTCGCAGCGGGCGCAGCGGTGCGCAGGCCGACGATGCGAAGGGCACAGCCATTCGCGTCGTTACCCGCGGCCTCCGCGACGCGAGCCCCCGGATAGGGCGCGAAGGCCCCCGGCATCCGGTTCGCCCATCCCGTCGAATAGCGCAGCCCCGACAGGCAGGCGGCATTGCCCCCCTGCTGCCCGGCCTTGGCCGCCAGGGTGAAGGCCCCGGCAGAGGCACGGCATTCCGGGCAGTCGCGCGAGGCGAGCGGCGCGGACTTCAGCGTGCGGGCATCGACAGGATCGGCTGGCGGCCGCAGCGAAGGAACCTGATCGCTAGCGGGCCGATTGGGCGGGCGCACTGCATTGGCGTTGGATGTCTGGGTCAGTCCGGGATCGACCATGATCTGCCCGGCCAGCGCCTCGCGCAGTTGCGGGTCGCGCGCCGGACTGCCATCGTTCAGCGACGCGAGTTCGTTGTCGAGCGCATTGAGTTGCGCGTCATCGTCCGACTTGCCGCCGCACGCCGCCAGCAACAGGCAGCCCAGCGGGATCAGGATATATGTCGACTTCGCCATCATGATGCTTCGTCTAGCACGGTTAA
Source organism: Sphingomonas zeae (assembly GCF_014197135.1). Lineage (GTDB taxonomy): Bacteria > Pseudomonadota > Alphaproteobacteria > Sphingomonadales > Sphingomonadaceae > Sphingomonas > Sphingomonas zeae. Next base: position 67,077 of record NZ_JACIFA010000002.1, on the reverse strand, counting down.
GCGACGCGATCCTTAACGGTTCTTGCCTTTGTCGTGACCCAGCGCGGGATAAAGGGACGACCCTCATTGTTCCTCCCCTTGCCTGGGAGGAATGGGGCAAATGTCGATCAGTCACAGGCGTAACGCTTGTGCAGAGGGTGCCCCCTCGCCATCTTGGGATCCATGCTGAACCTGTTCTCGATCGTCATCGGCCTGGTCGCGCTTCTGCTCGGCATCGTGCCTTTCCTGCCCTTCTTCGCCTGGGGTTACTGGTTCGTGATCCCCATCGCGATCGTCGGCGCGGCGGTCGGGGCATTGTCGTCGCGTGACACGGGGCGCAATCTCAACCTGATCCTCATTCTGATCTTCGGTCTTCGCCTGATGCTGGGCGGCGGCTTTATTTAAAACGAGAAACGGCCCGGCGAGTCTCCTCGCCAGGCCGTCCTTCAGCCAGCCCGCCGATTTAGCGGCAGCGAACCTGGCCGCGATCGATCTGCTGGCCGAGCAACGCGCCGCCGCCAGCCCCGATCACCGTGCCGAGCAGACGCGAACCGCCGCCCGCGATCACATTGCCCAGCGCACCGCCCGCCAGGCCGCCGATCACCAGACCGGTCGTCCCGTCATTGCGGCGGCAGTAGAAGCGTCCGTTCATGCCGCGATAGATGCGGTCGTTCCGGCCCAGTGCGCGTGGCTGGTAATAGCGGCCGTCGCGATAATAGCGCTCCGGATAGTAACCGCGCTGGCCCGGCTCGAAACGGTTATAGTCATAATTGCGCCAGCGGACGTTGCGCATGTCGCGGCGATAATCCTTTCGCGCATCGCGAATGTCCTCGCGATATTCCTGACGTGCCTCACGAACGTCGCGACGCGAATCAGCGCGGCGGACGTCACGGTTATAGTCGCGGCGGGCGTCGCGCACGTCCTCGCGATATTCCTGACGAGCTTCCCAGCCATTGCGCTGCGCCTCGGCAGGAATGGCAGAAAAGGCGGTGGCGGCAATCGTCGCCGTCAACAGAGCAATACGCATTACCAAACTCCCGTTGATGATGGGAAAAAGAACCCATGTCTGTGACGCTTGTTGCGTGAACGGAAAACTACTTGGCGTTCACTATCGAGACAGTATCATCTGCAGGATTTTCCAAACAAAAGGGGCGCCACCCGAAGGTGACGCCCCTTTTTTGTTGCAAGGGGAAAAACCGGCTTCAGCGGCAGCGGCGGTTGCTTGTGCCGCGCTCGATCTCGCGGCCGGCCAAGGCGCCAACGGCCGCACCGCCCAACGTGCCCAGCGTGCGGTCGCCGCGCGTATCGATCGTGCGCCCCAGCAGCGCACCCGCGACGCCACCGACGACCAGACCGGTCGTGCCGTCCGGCTTGCGGCAGCGGACACGGCCACGATCGTCGCGCCATTCGCGATATTTGTAGCGGCGCTGCGCGTCGGCGGCGGTCACCGGCAGGACCAGCGTAGGGACGACCATTGCGGTGCAACCCAGGGCAAGCATCAATTTCCGCATCACAAACTTCCTTTCGAATTGATCTGACGCCGTAACGTGCCAATTCTACTGTCCGTTGCATGAACGTGAGATAACGTCGCGTTCATCTGCCGACCGCCCTTTCCCCCCGTCGTCACCGGCTCTAGGGTCGTCCGCGATGCTGCCCCAACCCACCGCCATGCTGCCCGCCGTGATGCCCTGGCTCGATCTGGCGGGGCTGGCCGTGTTCGCGGTGTCCGGCGCGCTGGTCGCGGCCAAGCACCGCCAGACGATCGTGACGCTCGTCTTCTTCGCGCTCATCACCGGGGTCGGCGGAGGGACGCTGCGCGACCTGCTGATCGATGCGCCGGTCTTCTGGGTGCATGACGCACGGGTGCCGCTGGTGTGCCTGATCGCGGCGCTCGCGGTCTGGGCAACGCCCGCGCGCTGGTGGCGGGGCAGCGCCCTCGACTGGTTCGATGCGGTGGGGCTGGCGGCCTATGCCGTGTACGGCGCGGCCAAGGCGAGCGGCTATGGCATCACCCCGATTCCCGCAGCAATGTTGGGGGTGGTATCGGCCTGTGTCGGCGGCATCATCCGCGACGTGATCGCGGGCGAGCCTTCGATCCTGATGCGGCCGGAACTCTACGTAACCGCCGCCGCACTGTCCTCGACCAGCTATGTGATCCTGATGCAGCTGGGGGTGCCCGGTGCCGGGCCGGTAGCGGCACTGGCGGGATTCATATTGCGCGGGGCGGCGATCCGGTATCGGATTGCTTTGCCTGCTTATCCGGCGAAGGGGTGGGATCGGGGGTAATTCCCTTGCCCCCAACCTCACCGTCCCAGCATCAACTCGGGCCGGACCACCCGGTCGAAGGTTGCCTCATCGACCAGACCCAGCTCCAGCCCCGCCTCCTTCAACGTCTGCCCCTTCTGGTGCGCGTGCTTGGCGATCTTGGCGGCATTGTCATAGCCGATCTCGGGCGCCAGCGCCGTCACGAGCATCAGCGAGCGGTCGAGCAACTCGCTGATCCGGTCGTGATTGACCGTCATTCCCTCGACCGTGCGGGTCGCAAAGCTCTCCATGCCGACCGCCAGCAGATGGATCGAGCGCAGCACATTCGCGCCGATCAGCGGCTTGAAGACGTTCAACTCCAGATGCCCCTGCAAGCCACCCACGGTCACGGCGGCATTGTTGCCGATCACCTGCGCGGCAACCATGGTCAGCATCTCGCACTGGGTCGGGTTGACCTTGCCCGGCATGATCGAGCTGCCCGGCTCGTTGGCGGGTAGCTCCAGCTCACCCAGACCCGAGCGCGGGCCGGAGCCGAGCAGGCGGATGTCGTTGGCGATCTTGGTCAGCGCGACCGCCAGCACGTTCAGCGTTCCGTGCAGGTCGACCAGCCCGTCATTGCTGGCCAGCGCCTCGAACTTGTTGGGCGCGGTCACGAAATCGAGTCCGGTCGCCTCCGCGATCTCGGCGGCGATGGCCTCGGCAAAGCCATGCGGTGCGTTCAACCCGGTGCCGACCGCCGTCCCCCCTTGCGCCAGCGGCAGGATATTGCGGTGGAGCGTCCCCTCGATCCGATCGCGGGCATTGGCGAGCTGCTGGACATAGCCGGAGAACTCCTGGCCCAGCGTCAGCGGGGTCGCGTCCTGCAAATGGGTGCGGCCGATCTTGACGATGCCGTCCCATTCCTTCGCCTTGGCATCCAGCGCGCCGTGCAGCCGGTCGAGCGCGGGAAAGAGCTGCCTGGTCACGGCCAGCGCGGCGGCGACATGCAGCGCGGTCGGGAAGGTGTCGTTGGACGACTGGCCGCGATTGACGTCGTCATTGGGGTGGACGGGCGACTTGCCGCCGCGCGTGCCGGTCAGCATCTCATTGGCGCGGCCCGCAATCACCTCGTTGGCGTTCATGTTGGACTGGGTGCCCGAGCCGGTCTGCCAGATGACGAGCGGGAACTGGTCGTCATGGCGCCCGTCGATCACCTCCTGCGCCGCCGCCTCGATCGCATCGGCCTTGTCCGCCGCCAGGCCATGGCCGCGATTGATCCGCGCCGCCGCCTTCTTCACGATGGCGAGAGCATGGACGATGCCGATCGGCATCTGCTCGCGTGGCCCAAAGGGAAAATTCTCCAGGCTGCGCTCGGTCTGCGCCCCCCAATAGGCCTGGGCGGGCACTTCGATCGGACCGATCGAGTCGGTTTCGGTGCGGGCGGATTCGGTCGAGATCTGGGTCATGGGGACAGGGACTCACCGCTAGGGGGCTGGGTTCCCATGACATAGTGTTCAGAAGCCGACCATGCGAGGGCAGGACGCTTGCCACCTCGCCCCCGTCCGCCTATCGCCCACCTTGCGACAGGTTCCCCGAAAGGGGATCAAAAGGGAATGGGGTGCGACACCCCGGCTGCCCCTGCAACTGTAAGCGGCGAGCCACCCGCCACGACGCCATTGGGATCACCCCGAGAAGGCGGCGGACCGGCCCCGACCCGCGAGCCAGGAGACCTGCCCGTCGCGGTCGTCCTTCGGCTGGTCAGGGTGTACCGGACGAAACGGGGCTTTCCCTCGCGCGGCGACAGCGCCTTTGTGGAGACGAGTCCCGATGTACGAGCCCTTGTCATGCTGAAGCCCGCCACCCCCGGCCCCGCCGTGGTCGCCTGCAACACCTGCCGCCTGTCCGACGACGCGCGTGAGAACGATCAGGGTCAGCGCGGCGGCGCGCTGCTCGTGGAGGCTCTGCGCCGGGTGCAGGCGTCCGACCCTGCCTATGCCGATGTCGCGGTGGAAGAGATGCCCTGCCTCTTCGCGTGCCAGTCCTTTTGCACCGTCCATCTACGCTGTCCCGGCAAGGTCGGCTATGTGATGGGCAAGTTCACCCCCGATGACGAAGCCGCGCGCGCGATATTGGACTATGCCCGCGCCTATGCCGACAGCGACTGGGGTCAGGTGCCGTACAAGCAATGGCCGCAAGGGGTTAAGGGCCATTTCCTGACCCGCACCCCCCCGGAAGGATTCGTCGTCGCATGACCGCCTTCGCGTCGATTGCCGCGTTCGAGACGGCGCTCGCCACCCTGCCCCAGGCCGATGACCAGGCCCGCGCCGCCGCGACCGCGCGGCAGGGACAGTTGACCAAGCCGCCGGGTTCGCTCGGCCGGTTGGAGGATATCGCGATCTTCCTGGCTGGGTGGCAGGGCATCGAACGTCCGCGGATCGAGCGGGGCCGCGCGGTCATCTTTGCCGGCAATCACGGCGTCACGGCGCGCGGCGTCAGCGCTTTTCCGGCGGACGTGACCGTTCAGATGGTTGCCAATTTCGCCGCCGGTGGCGCCGCGATCAACGCGCTGGCGGCGGCGGCCGGGCTGGAACTGGCGGTCGTGCCGCTCGACCTCGATCAGCCGACCGCCGACTTCACAGCCGCGCCCGCCATGACCGTCGAGGAGTGCCTGAGCGCGCTGTCCGCCGGAGCCGAGGCGGTGGGCGATGCCGACCTGCTGGTGCTGGGCGAGATGGGGATCGGCAACAGCACCGCCGCCGCCGCGCTCGCCGCCGCCAGTTTCGGAGGCGAACCGGCGCTGTGGGTCGGGCCGGGCACCGGCCTCGATGCGCGAGGCGTGCGGCGTAAGGCCGAGGTCGTGACCGAGGGGCTGGCGCTGCACCGTGAACACCTGACCAGCGCCTTTGAGATCCTCCGCCGTCTGGGCGGGCGGGAGATCGCAGGCATGGCGGGTGCGGTGCTCGCCGCGCGACACCGACGCATTCCAGTGGTGCTGGACGGCTTTATCGGCACCGCCGCCGTCGCGCCGCTGGCCAGTGCCAATCCGGCGATCGTCGCGCATTGCCTGTCGGGGCATTGTTCGGCCGAACCGGGCCATGTCCTGCTGCTCGCGCGGCTGGGGTTGGAGCCGATCCTGTCGCTGAACATGCGGTTGGGTGAGGCGAGCGGCGCGGCGGTCGCGGCGCAGATCATCCGCGCGGCGATCGCGGCGCATAACGGCATGGCGACCTTTGCCGAGGCGGGTATCGCGGGCGCGTGACGTCCTTCCGGCTCCATCTGCTCCGCCATGGCGAGCCCGAATTGACGGGGCGGATGCTGGGGCGGACCGACAGTCCCGCCACGGCGCGGGGGATCGCGGCCTGTGTCGGGCAGGCGGCGGGGCTGAGCGTCACCCGCCGTATCGCCTCCGACCTGTCACGCGCGCGCGCCTGTGCCGAAGCGATCGGCCCGGCGGAGGTCGATCCGCGCTGGCGGGAGCTGGATTTCGGCGAATGGGACGGGCTGGCGGCGAGCAACATCGACCCGGAGGCGATGCGCCGCTTCTGGGACGATCCCGATGCCGCGCCGCCACCGGGCGGCGAACGCTGGTCCGATCTGGTCGTCCGCGTACGTGCGGCCATCGCCGACCTGCCGTCCGAGCCGACGCTGGTCGTCACCCATGGCGGCGCGATCCGCGCGGCGCTGCATGTCCTGTGCGGCTTCGACCTTCGTGCGTGCTGGTCGTTCGCGCTGCCCTATGCCGCGCTGGTCACGCTGGAGGTGTGGGACGGCGCGCCGCGTAGCGCGCAGGTGACGGGGCTGGTCTGCCCATGAAGACGCTGATCGTCGCGCTCGGCTTTCTGACCCGGTTGCCGGTGCCACGGGTCGACGCGGACGAAGCGGATTTCGCCGCAGCCATTCGGCTCTATCCGGTGGTGGGGCTTGTCATCGGTGTGATCATCGCGGGGGCTGGCTGGCTGGGCGCGCAAGTCGATCCGTGGACGGGAGCGCTGGCGGCGCTGGTCGCCTGGGTCTGGGCGACGGGGGCGCTGCATCTCGACGGGCTGGCGGATCTGTCCGACGGGCTGGGCGCGGCGCATGGCGACCGGTCGCGGCTGTTGTCGGTGATGGCCGATCCGCATATCGGCAGCTTCGGCGTCGTGGCGCTGGCGATGCAGTTGATCGCCAAGCTGGTCCTGCTGCACCGCGTCCCCACCGGCGGCTGGGCGGTGGTCGCCCTGATTCCGGTGGCGGCGCGGATCGGGCCGTTGGTCTGGGCACGGCTGCTGCCGCCGCTTCGCCCCGGCGGTTTGGGCGCGCTGGTCGCGCGGGCGGTGCGGCCGCTCGACCTGATCGGCTGGACCATCGCCGTACTGGCGCTGGGCTTGCTTTATCCGCCGCTGGCCACCGCGCCCTTGGCGATCCTGATCCTGTCACTATGGTTCCGGCGCAAGCTGGGCGGTGTGACCGGCGATGTTCATGGGGCCGGCATCGAGTTGACCGAAACCGCCCTGCTCCTGGCCGCCGCGCTCTACGCCCTGCCCTGAGCGATCCGCAGCAGCGCATCGCAATCGACATGCGCCTCCAGCACGGCGGCGATCGCATCGAGCGCGGCATCGACATCGGCGTGGTGATCCGGCCCCTGACCTGCCACGCCGATCCGCGCCAGCCACGCCGCGCGCTGCCCTGCTTCGCCGAGCAGGCCGTGAACATAGCTGCCCGCGACCAGCCCGTCGGCGCTGATCGCTCCCTCCACCCGGCCATCGGCGAGACGACCGACAGGGCGCGCGGTATCCGGGCCGCTCGTGCGACCGAGATGAATTTCATAGCCCGAAAAGGACGCCCCCAGCGCCTCGCCCGTCACGGGCCGCACCGTCTTCGCGCCGGTCAGCACGGTCTGAACGTCGAGTAGCCCCAGCCCGGCGACGCTCCCCGCCGGCCCTTCGATGCCGTCCGGATCGGCGACCGAGCGGCCCAGCATCTGGTATCCGCCGCACAGCCCCAACACCGGTCGCCCGCGCCGATGATGCGCGGCGATATCGATATTCCACCCTTGTGCGCGGAGGAAGGCGAGGTCGGCGATCGTCGCCTTCGACCCCGCGAGCACGATCATCGCGGCATCGGGAATCGGCTCGCCGGGGCGGACCATGACCAGATCGACCTGCGGCTCCAGGCGAAGCGGATCGAGATCGTCGAAATTGGCGATGCGTGGCGTGATCGGACAGGCGATGACCACCCGCCCCCCGGCCTTTGCTCGCCCCCGCTCCAGAATGACGGCATCCTCGCTGGGGAGACGGGCGGCGTCCGCCAGCCAGGGGATCAGCCCCAGGGAGTGCCAGCCGGTATGCTCGGCGATCGTCGCCATGCCATCGGCGAACAGCGCCGGGTCGCCGCGAAACTTGTTGACCAGAAACCCCCGGATCATCGCGGCATCCGCAGGGTCGATCACCGCCTTGGTCCCGACCAGCGATGCGATCACCCCGCCGCGATCGATATCGCCCGCCAGCACCACCGGCACGCCCGCCGCCCTCGCAAAGCCCATATTGGCGATGTCGCCCGCGCGCAGGTTCACCTCGGCGGGCGAGCCTGCTCCCTCGACGATGACGAGGTCGCACGCCGTCTCCAACCGGCGATAGCAGTCCACCACCTCGGGAAGCAGCCCAATTCGTCCCTCGCGCCATCTCGAGGCGGGGAGCATCCCCCGCACCTGCCCGCGCACGATCAGTTGCGAGGTGCGGTCGCCCTGCGGCTTCAGCAGCACGGGGTTCATGTCGACATGCGGTACGACCCGCGCCGCCATCGCCTGCGTCGCCTGCGCCCGCCCGATTTCGCCGCCTTGCGGAGTGGCGGCGGCATTGTTGCTCATATTCTGCGGCTTGAAGGGGCGGACGCGAAGGCCGCGATTGGCGAAGGCCCGGCACAGCCCGGCGACCAGCACCGACTTGCCGACATCCGAGCCGGTGCCCTGGATCATCACGCCAGCCATGCGACGCCCCCCGCGATCAACCAGAGCAACAGACAGGCGCGCGCGTAGATTTGCAAAGCGATCACGATGTCCTTGGGCGAAGCCGCCCGCCCTTCGCGTCCGATCCATGGTTTGATCTGGGTGACGCCGTCATAGGCGACCGGCCCCGCCAGCGCGATGCCCAGCGCGCCTGCCATCGCCGCTTCAGGCCAGCCCGCATTGGGCGAGGCATGGGCGCGCGCATCCCGTTTCATCACGGTCCAGCCGCCTGCCCCCGCCACGCAGACCAGCAGCCCGGCGATCCGCGCGGGCACCCAATTCGCCCCGTCATCGATCCGCGCCGCCGCCCAGCCGAACGCCCGCCAGCGCGGCTCCTTATGCCCGATCAGGCTGTCGGCGGTGTTGATCGCCTTGTACATCCACAGCCCGGGCAGCCCGAGCAGAAGCAACCAGAACAGCGGCGCGACGATGCCGTCGCAAAAGCTCTCCGCCAGCGTCTCGATCGCCGCGCGCGAAACGCCCGCCTGGTCCAGCCGGTCGGTATCGCGGCCCACGACCCGCGCAACCAGGGTTCGGGCGGCGGGCAGGTCACCACGCATCAGCGCGGCTGCCACGGGCCTCACATGAACGTAAAGGCTGCGCTGCGCCAGGCCAGGCCAGGCCAGGACGGCACTCGCGACCCAGCCCCAACGGCCGAACAGCAGGTGCAATTCCCGGTCGAGCCACCATGCCGCCCCGCCGGTCAGCGCGATGAGGAAGAACATGGTCAGGACGCCCAGGCCCCGCCGAACGCCCTCGGGCCAGTCGGGCCGGTTGCCGAGCCGCTCGGCGAGATTCAGGAATCGGGCGAACGCTCCCACCGGATGCCCGATGCGCGCATAGAGCCGGTCGGGCCAGCCGATCGCCGCATCGAGCGCCAGCGCCACCAGAGCCACGGGATCAGCCATGCCGCAAGGCCTTGTCCAGTCGTTCAAGCTCCGCCTCCGCGGCGGGCACGCCGAAACGCAAGCGCTCGGGCGCATCGGCAAAAGGCCGGACGAGGATGCCCGCCGCCGCCAGCCGCCGGAACAGGTCCGACGCTGCGGGCGTATCGACCATGCGGAACAACGGACATGCCCCTTGCGCGACGAGACCATGGCGCGCGAGAACCGCATCCAGAGCGCGGGCGCGTTCGACAAGCGCGATGCGGGTCGCGGCGATCCACTCGCGATCGGCATAGGCTGCGCTACCCCACAGGATCGCATGGGTGGACACCGGCCAGTCGCCCAGCAGTTCGCGAAGCCGCGCCAATATGCCCGGCGCGGCGATGACGAAGCCCAGCCGCACCCCCGCCAGCCCGAAAAACTTGCCGAACGAGCGCAGTACCACGACATGCTCGTCGCCGGCAAAGCCGGGGCCAGGCATCGCATCGGCAAAGGCTTCGTCGAGAAGCAGCCAGCCGCCCGCCCGTCCTTGCGCCTGGGCCAGACGGGCGAGGTGTTCGGGCGAGCGATGGACGCCATCGGGATTGTTGGGATTGGCGATGAGCAGGCCGCCGGTCCGCCCTGCCCAATCGTCCAGCGCGGCATGATCGACCCGCACGGAAGCGACCGCGCCGTGGGTGCCATAGCTCGGGCGGACCGCGATGACCGGCTGGGCCACCCCCAGCAACGGCAACAGGCGAAGCGCCATCTCACTGCCCGGCACCGCGGCGACCCGCTCCGGCGTGACGCCGAAATGCGCCGCCGCCAGCGCCTCCAGTCGGGCGAGCGCACCGCGATCCGGCAAGGGGCCTGCATTGATGGTCATCCCTGCGGGCGGGGTCCAGGACACCGGATTAATCCCCGTCGACAGGTCCAGCCACGGCGCAGGCGCGTTCGGGAACAGCGCCATGGCCGCGTCGATCCGGCCGCCATGATGGGTCAGCGCCGCCATTTCCGCTTGCGTCATTGCCCTGCTCCCGCGATGCGGACGGACATGACGAAGCCCCGCACCATCCTCGTCCTCGGCGGTGCCCGGTCGGGCAAGAGCCGCCATGCGCAGGCGCTGGCAGAGGCCATGACGCCTGAAGGCTGCTTCATCGCAACCGCACAAGCCTGGGACGACGAGATGCGCGACCGCATCGCGCGGCACCAGGCGGACCGCGACGAACGCTGGACGACGGTAGAGGCCCCGCTCGCGCTGGCCGACGCCATCGCGGAGCATAGCCGTTCCGACCGCGTGCTGCTGGTGGACTGCCTGACCTTGTGGCTCACCAATATGCTGTTGGGCGAGGCCGATCTGGCGGCGGCGGGCGATGCGCTGGTCGCGGCGCTGGAGGACGCCCCATGCCCGGTGGTGCTGGTCAGCAACGAGGTTGGCTTCGGCATCGTCCCCGACAACGCGCTGGCCCGGCGCTTCCGCGATGCGCAGGGCACGCTCAACCAGCGGCTGGCGCGGGTGTGCGATGCGACCGATCTGGTGGTGGCGGGGCTTCCCTTGCGGCTTTCAGGAGAGAAATGATGCGAACCGACGCCGAACATGCCGAGCGCATGGCCAAGAAGAAGGCCGCGCAGGATAGCAAGGTCGCCGCGCGCGATGCGGAGAAGGGTCTCCTCATCGTCCATACCGGCAAGGGCAAGGGCAAGACCACCGCCGCGCTCGGCATGGCGATCCGCGCAGTCGGCCACGACATGCGGGTCGGCATAGTCCAGTTCGTGAAGGGCGCGATGACCACCGGTGAAGCGGCGGTACTGGCGCGTTTTCCGGAAGTCGATTTCCATGCGATGGGCGAAGGCTTCACCTGGAACACCCAGGACCGCGCCCGCGACATCTCCACAGCGCGCACCGCTTGGGACGAGGTCAAGCGGATGATCGCCGACCCGTCCTACGACCTGATCGTCGCGGACGAACTCAATATCGTCCTGCGCTACGACTATCTGCCGCTCGACGAGGTGCTGGAAGTGCTCGGCACCAAGGGCGCGATGACGCATATCGTCATTACCGGGCGCAACGCCCCGGAGGCGCTGATCGAGGCGGCGGACCTGGTGACGGACATGACGCAGGTGAAGCACCCCTTCCGCGAACAGGGCGTAAAGGCGCAAAAGGGCATCGAGTTCTAAGCCCCCCCTCCCGGCAGGGGGGAGGGGTTTGGGGTGGGGGCCAGGCCACGAGCGATGCAGCCTGTGGCCCCGCCCTCCCCCAGCCCAGTTGTGAGTGAACGATGCCCCGCATCGTTCAGGCCATGCCGGGGGCATGGCCAACCCACAACTCGCCTGCGGGAGGGGAGATGTTTGTGGCGGCCGGATCCGCATTAAGCCCCTCCTCCCGGCAGGGGGGAGGGGTTTGGGGTGGGGGCGCCGCCGCAAGCGACGTCGCTGGGGGCAATGCCCTCCCCCGCCAAATCTCCCGCCCGCCGCAACAGATACACATCCATGATCCACCCATGGACCCGCCGCAGTTCGGCCCGCCGCGCGACGATCCGTTCCGCCACATCCGCCAGCCGCCCGGCGTCGATGGCCTGTTGCGCCATGCCCAGATACGCGCCCCACCAGATCGCCGCATCCGGCTGATCCAGCGTGGTGAACGCGCATCCGCCGTCGAGCATCACCGCGACGCTGTCCGCACCGTCGGGCCAGCCGCCGTCGCGCAGACGCCGCCCGGTCGTCACCATCACCGGCGCGCCGACCGCGTTGAACGGGATCGCATGTGCCGCGCACAGAGCCTGAAGGCTGGTGATTCCCGGCACGACCGTCACCCGCTCCACCGCCACCAGCCGCCGGGCGATGCGGATCGTGCTGTCGTAAAGCGAGGGGTCGCCCCATACGAGCAGCGCCACCCGCCCGCCGCCGGGCAGATGTGCCGCGATTGCCCCAGCCCAGCATTCGGCGATCGCATCATGCCAATGCTCGACGCTATCGAGATAGGCCCCCTCGCCGCTGCGCACCGGCAGGTCGAACTCGACCACCCGCACGGCTGTCCCCGCCAGCACCTGCGCGCAGATGTCGCGGCGCAGGTCGATCAATTCGGCCTTGTCCGCCTTGCGCGGCAGCAGGATCAGGTCGGCGGCGCGCATCGCGGCCTCCGCCGCACGGGTCAGGTGCTCGGGATTGCCCGTACCGATGCCGATCAGGTCGAGATGGATCACAGGTCCTCCATCAGCGGGCCATAGAGGATCAGCGCCGCCTTGTCGGACACGCCCTCCGCCAGTTGCGTCGCCAGTTCGCCCACGGTCGCGCGGGTCAGGCGCTGATCGGGGCAGCCGACATGCTCGGCCATCAGCGCGGGCGTCGCGGGCGACAGGCCATGCGCGACCAGCGCCTCGGCCAGCGCGGGAAAGGTGCGCTTGGGCATGAACACCACGGTCGTCGCGCCCGCGTCCGCCAATGCCGCCATGTTGCGATCGGCAGGCAGCGCGCCGGTCACGTCATGGCCGGTCACGAACTGCACCCGCCGCGCCTCGGCTCGCCGGGTCAGTGGAATGCCCGCCACCGCCGCCGCCGCGCTCGCCGCGCTGACGCCGGGGACGATCTCGAAGGGGATGCCCGCGCCTTTCAGCGCGACGATCTCTTCCTCCAGCCGCCCGAAGATGCCGGGATCGCCCGACTTCAGGCGCACCACGCGCTTGCCCGCCAAGGCATGATCGACCAGCAGCCGGTCGATCTCACCCTGTTTGGGCGAGGCGCGGCCCGCGCGCTTGCCGACCGCGATCAGTTGGGCACCGCTGCGCGCGTGGCTCAGCATCGGCCCGGCGGCGAGGTCGTCGAACAGCACGACATCGGCCGCGCCCAGACAGCGCACCGCCTTCAGCGTCAGCAGTTCGGGGTCGCCCGGCCCCGCGCCGATCAGATGGACGAACCCGCTCACCACCAGCGCGCCACCAGATGGAAGAAGGTGCCGGTCACCTGCCCCCGCCGCGATCCGGTTTCGGGCACCGCCTCGCCTTGCGCATCGACGACATGAGCGAGTGCCGCGTCGGGCTGTTCGAGCACGGTCGAATAATGAAACTCATGCCCGCCCAGCACCGCGCCCTCGGGCATCCCCGTCACTTCGCCGAGCAGGGTCGCGCGGCGATAGCCGAGATGCATCTTGCGCTTGGCATAGCTGGTGACGAGGCCGAGCAGCCCGGCCATGCGGTGGCTGACGCCGCCTGCATCGACCAGCGCCTCGCCCAGCGCCATATAGCCGCCGCACTCGCCGTGGATCGGCTTGGTCGCGGCGTGGGCGGCGAGCCCCTTGCGGAACGTCTCCGCCGCCGCCAGCCGCCCGGCGTGAAGCTCGGGATAGCCGCCGGGCAACCAGACAAGATCGGCCGAGGCATCCGGTGCCTCGTCGGCCAGCGGCGAGAAGAGCAAGATTTCCGCGCCACCCGCGCGCCAGCCCTCCAGCATGTGCGGATAGACGAAGGAAAAGGCCGCATCCTGCGCCAGCGCGATCCGCTGCGCCGGGGGTGGAGGGAGCGTGCCGGACGCGACGGCAAAGGGTTTGGCATAGGCCGCCGCGCGGATCGCCGCCAAATCGACATGCGCGGCCAGGAAGGCCGCATAATCGCCGATCAACCGGTCAAGCTCGGGATGCTCAACCGCCTGCACCAGCCCGAGATGCCGCTCCGGGATGACCAGGTCGCCGCGCCGGGGCAGCGCGCCGAACACGGGCAGGCCGATCTCCTCGAAGCCGAGCTTGGCCAGCCGCTCGTGACGCGGGCTCGCCACCCGGTTGAGGATCACGCCCGCCACCCGCAATTCGGGGTCATAGCGCGCGAAACCCAGCGCGGTCGCCGCCGCCGATTGCGCCTGTCCCGACACGTCGATGACCAGGATCACCGGCCAGCCCATGCGCTTGGCGGTTTCCGCGCTGCTGCCCATGCCGGTAGCACCCGGTTTGGCGACCCCGTCGAACAGCCCCATCGAGCCTTCCGCGAGCACGAGGTCCGCGTCCCTCCCTCGCTGGCCCAGCGTGTCGAGCAGGGCTGCGGGCATCGCCCAGCCATCGAGGTTGAACGACGCCCGCCCACAGGCCGCGCGGTGAAAGGCCGGATCGATATAGTCGGGGCCGCTCTTGAACGGCTGCACAGCCAGCCCCGCATCGCGGAACGCGCGGAGCAGGCCCAGCATCACCGTCGTCTTGCCAGTGCCCGAGGCGGGCGCGGCGATCATCAATCCCGGAGTCATGTCAGGCTGTTTCCGGGGCGATAGCGGCGGTCATAGCCCTCCGCGTACAAACGGCTCTCGGCGAAATCGCTCGGGGCAAGAACGCGGCCGACCAGGATCAGCGCGGTCCGCTCCGGCCCGTCGGCGGCGGCCTCTTCGATGGTGGCCAGCGTCGCGCGGACGATCCGCTGTTCGGGCCAGCTGGCGCGCCAGACGATCGCGACCGGGCAGTCGGCCCCATAATGCGGGGTCAGGTCGGCAACGACCTTGGCCAGATTGTGGATCGACAGATGGATGGCCAGCGTCGCGCCGGTCGCAGCAAAGGCGGTCAGCGATTCACCCTCGGGCATTGCGCTGGCGCGGCCGGGGGTGCGGGTGAGAATGACCGACTGGGCGATGCCGGGCAGGGTCAGCTCGCTTTCCAGCACCGCCGCCGCCGCCGCGAAGGACGGCACGCCCGGCGTCACCGAGACGGGGATGCCCAGTTCACGCAACCGCCGCACCTGCTCGCCCATCGCCGACCAGACCGACAGGTCGCCCGAATGGAGCCGGGCGACGTCCTGCCCCTTGGCATGCGCGTCCGAGATTTCGGCCATGATCTCATCGAGCGTCATCGGCGCTGTGTTGACGATCCTCGCACCCGGTGGGCAGTGGTCGAGCACGGCCTCGGGCACCAGCGATCCGGCATAGAGGCAGACCGGGCAGGCGGCGATCAGGTCGCGCCCGCGCAGGGTCAGCAGATCGGGCGCGCCGGGTCCGGCGCCAATGAAGTGAACGGTCATTCTTCAAGTCCCTGGGCAATGGCGCAGGTCGCCATGCGGTCGGAGGAAATCACACGGGCAACGACGATCCGCGCGCCCGGCCCGGCGGCAGCGAGCGCCACGGCTTCGGCGACGCTGCCTACGCCGCGCGCGGCCATGCTGACGGTCGAACGGGTCGGGGTGTCGATGCCTTGCAACAGGTCTGCGGCAATGGCGTGGACAGCCATCCCACCGGCGAATGGCGCGATCACCGCTGTGCGATCAGCAGGTACGGCCAGCGAATCCGGACGCATGCCTGTTTGCGCCAACGCGCTGCGGAACGACTCCATCGTCGCCTCCGCCCGGCATCCGAACCCGGCGATCACCATGCGACCCGCCATTGCACGATGGGATAGCTCGCCTTCCACCCGCGCTTGGTCCCGAGCGGGCGCGCGTGCGCCAATTCGATGCGAAGCAATTCACCGCCATAGCGGGCGTGGCATTCGGCTAGCAGCGCCTCGGTCTCCAGCGTGACGGCGTGGGCGACCAGGCGACAACGCGGCAGCGTCCGCAGCGCCTCGACCAGGGGGCGCGACAGGCCACCGCCGACAAACACCGCATCGGGATGCGGGCGCTCGGCCAGTTCAGCCGCCGCATCGCCTTCGACCAGTTCCAGCCGGGTCAGGCCCAGACGCGCGGCATTGGCAGCGGCGCGGGCGAGGCGGTCGGGATCGCGCTCGAAACCGATGGCGCGGGTGGTCGGGTCGCTCAACAGCCATTCGATCGCAACCGATCCCGATCCCGTCCCGATATCCCACAGCAACTCGCCGGGGCGCGGGGCGAGCGCCGACAGCGCCAGCGCGCGGACGGGGCGCTTGGTGATCTGTCCGTCATGCGCGAACCAGTCGTCGTCGAGGCCACTCGCGCCAGGCAATACCCGGCCCGCCCCGGCAGGCTCGATCGCCACCGCGACCGGGTGTGCGATGTCGGTCCAGTCGAGCGCGTCCGCCGTACAGGCCCGCACCCGTTCACGCGGGCCGCCCAGCGCCTCCAGCACGGTCAGCGCGCTGTCGCCGAAACCCTGCTCGGCGAGCCACGCCGCCAGCCCCGTCACCGAAGCCCCGTCGCGCATCAGCGCCAGGATGCGCTTTCCCGGCGCCAGATGCGGGCGCAGCGTCTCGATCGGCCGGGCGTGAAGCCCGACGCTCTGGATCGTCTCCACCGGCCAGCCAAGCCGCGCCGCCGCCAGCGACAGGGTGGAAGCGGCCGGATAGGCCACCCATTCGCCCGGCGTCAGATGACGGGTCACGACCGATCCCGCTCCGAACCAGAAGGGATCGCCCGAGGCGAGCATCGCTACCCGCCCACCCCGCCGTTCGAGCAGCATCGGCACCCCATCGGCAAAGGGCACCGGCCAGACGACCCGTTCCGCCCGGCCCGTCCTGGGCAGCAGCGACAGGTGACGGGCTGCGCCCATCACGCTATCGGCCGCTTCGATCGCGGCGCGCGCGGGGGCGGTCAGGCCATCCCAGCCATCCTCGCCGATCCCGACGATCGTCAGCCAGGGTTCGGAGTCAGCCATGCGCCATATCCTTCTGCTCGGCGGCACGACCGAGGCGAGCGCGCTGGCCTCCGCGCTGGCGCAGCGCGGGATACGCGCGGTGCTGAGCTATGCGGGCCGCACCGAGCACCCCCGCGCCCAGGCGATCCCGATACGCGTCGGCGGGTTCGGCGGGGTCGAGGGGCTGGCCGATCACCTGAAGCGCGAAGGCGTGACGCATCTGGTCGACGCGACCCACCCCTTCGCCGCGCGGATCAGCACCAATGCGATTGCGGCGGCGGAGCGGGCGGGCGTGCCTTTGCTCGCGCTGACCCGACCCGAATGGGTGGAAAGCCCCGGTGATCGCTGGATCCGCGTGGCGGATACCGAACAGGCGATCGCTGCGCTCGGCACCGACCCTGCGCGCGTGTTCCTGGCACTTGGCCGCCAGACCATCGGCGACTTTGCCAAGGCCCCGCAGCATTTCTACCTGCTGCGCTTCGTCGATACCGCCGCGCCGCCGGCCTGGCCCCACCATCATCTGGTCGTGGATCGCGGCCCCTTCACGCCGGCGGGCGAACTGGCCTTGTTGCGCGAACACCGCATCGAGGTGATCGTCGCCAAGAATGCGGGCGGCACGGGCGCGCGCGCCAAGCTGGATGCCGCGCGCGCGCTGGGGTTGCCGGTCGTGATGATCGACCGTCCCTTCATCCCGCCCCGCCCGCAGGTGGACAGCGTCGCCGAGGTGCTGGACTGGCTGGATCACGGCGTCGTCCGGGGGGTGTAGAGGATCGGCTGGCCCGCATGCGGGATCATCCGCGTGCGGCTGGAGCCGATGATGACGACGGTGCGCATGTCGGCCATCTCGCCCTTGGCTTCGGGCAAGGGCACGATGCGCAAGACCTCCTCCGGCGTGGAGACGGCGCGGGCGAACAGCACAGGACGGTTGTCGCCACACGTCTCGCGAAGGAGTGCAAAGGCCGCATCCAACGCGTCGGGCCGTGCCTTGGAGCGGGGATTGTAGAGCGCGATGGCGAAGTCCGCTTCCGCCGCTAGGGCCAGGCGCCGCTCGATCAACGCCTGCGGCTTGAGGTTGTCCGACAGATTGATCGCGCAGAAATCATGGCCCAGCGGCGCCCCCGCCCGCGCACTCGCCGCCAGCATCGCGGTGATGCCGGGCAGGACGCGGATGTCGAGATCGTGCCAGCGGGTGGGGTCTTCCTCGACCCGCTCGAAGATCGCCGCCGCCATCGCGAAGACGCCCGGATCGCCCGAGGATACGACGACCACGCGAGCCCCCGCCTCAGCCATTTCCAGCGCATGGAGCGCGCGGTCGCGCTCGACACGGTTGTCGCTGGCGTGGCGGGTCAGGCCGGGCCGCTCGGGCACGCGCGCGACATAGGGGATATAGCCGACGACATCGGTCGCCTCCGCCAGCGCCACCGAAACCTCGGGCGTGACCATCGCGTCCGCGCCCGGCCCCAGCCCCGCGACGATCAGCCAGCCGCTCATGGCCGCCGCCCCTGTCCATGGATCAGCGCGATCGAGAAATAGGGGGCGGGGGCGTCCTCGACCTCCACCAGCGGGCGAACCCGTTCGGCGGCTTGCGCGGCATGTTCGACCAGCCAGGCCTGCCCTTCCCGCCCCGCCGCCGCGATCGCACGGCGCAGCTTGGGGAGGTGGCGGCCGATCTTCATGACGACCAGCGCGTCCGTTTCGGCGATGCGGCGGGTCAACTCCGCCTCTGGCAGGGTCGCCATCGCCACGGTCAGCACATCGTCGCCCCAGGTGATCGGCGCGCCGCTGGCGGTCCAGGCGCCCGACATGCCGGTGATGCCGGGCACCACGGCGACGGGGGCGTGATCCTTCAACCGGCTGTGCAGGTGCATGAACGAGCCGTAGAAGAACGGATCGCCCTCACACAGCACGACCACATCCTCGCCACCCTGCACCAGCGACAGGATATGCGCGGTGCATGTCGCGTAAAAGGCCGCCAGGCATTCATTATAGCGCGGGTCGGTGAAGACGATCTCGGTGGTGACCGGATAGTCCATCGGGTACTCGACCACATCGTCGCGCAGCATCCCGTCGACAATGGTACGCGCATGGCCGCGCCGCCCGCTTTTACGGAAATAAGCGACATGACGCGCCCCCCGCACCAGCCGGTCGGCACGGACACTCATCAGGTCCGCCGCGCCGGGGCCGAGCCCGACACCGTGGATCGTTCCGATGGTCATTCGGCGCGGCTCGCCAGCGCGTTGATCGCCGCGACGGTGATCGCGCTGCCGCCGGGACGGCCCTTGACGATGGCGCAAGGGACGGGCTGCGCGTCCCACAGCGCATCCTTCGACTCCATCGCGCCGACAAAGCCGACCGGACAACCGATGATGGCCGCCGGGCGGGGGCAGTCGGGGTCTTCCAACATGGTCAGGAGATGGAACAGCGCGGTCGGCGCATTGCCGATCGCGACCAGCGCGCCCGCCAGATGCGGCCGCCACAACTCCAGCGCGGCGGCCGAGCGGGTCGTACCCATCTCCTTCGCCAGCGTGGGCACCGATGGGTCACGCAAGGTACAGATTACCGGATTGTCGGCGGGCAGCCGCGCGCGCGTGACGCCTTCGCTGACCATATGCGCGTCGCACAGGATCGCCCCGCTGTTCGCCAGCGCCTGCCGCCCCGCCACCGCGAAACCACTTGAGAAATGGATCGATGGCGCCAGCTCGACCAGCCCGGCGGCATGGATCATGCGCACCGCGACCGGCTCTTCCTCGGCGTCGAAGCGGGCCAGATCCGCCTCGGCGCGGATGATGGCGAAAGACTGGCGATAGATCGCCGCGCCATCGGTTTCGTAAGTGTACGGCATCAACAGGCTCCGAGAAGCGCGACCGCCCGCTCGGGCGTCAATCCGGTGTGAAGGGGCGTGGCCCCGGCGTGGGCGTTGCGGGCCAGATCGAAAGCCCCCTCCCGCCCGGTCAGCACCCAGTCCGCCGCCCGTGCCCGTGCGCAGCCCTTCGCGCAACCCGAGACATGCAGCCGCCCCTCGATCAGCGGCGCAAGACGGGCGGCAAGACTGCGGGTTTCGACGCTGCCCTGCGGGCAAGCGGGCGCGCCTACACAGGCATCGACGTGGAGGATCGGGCTGTCGGCCAGCAGCATTCCGGCGGCGGGCACGGGCGCAATGCCCTCCGCGATCAGCAGCCGCCACGGGGTAAGGCGAATCGCGCAGTCATGGGCGCGGGCAAACGCCGCCAGCGATGCGGCCTCGATCCGGCCGAAGGGCAGGCCATAGACCGCACCCATGGGATGCGCGCCAGGCTGCATCGGCGCGCCGGATGCAGGTACGGCATCGCCTTCGGCCCAGTCAGGCAGAGAGGCCATGTGTCGCGCCATCCGCCCGGCGGTGCGGCCGTTGCTGTCGGCGAACCAGTTCGCCAACCGGATCAGGGCATCGGCTGCGTTGGAGCGGGTAACGGTCACGCCGCTCGCCCGGCCATCCGCGCGCAACAGCAACTCCCCGGTAGCCGCCCGCTCGATCCGAAAATCGCCGGAGGCGTGCGCCAAGGTCGGCGCAGGCCCCGCATCGACCACGAAGCCCACCTTGCCCGGCAGTTCAGGCAATTCGGCCAGCCGCGCGCGCCATTCGCTGGCGATGGCATGGGTGTCGTCGCCTTCGCGCCAGTCGGGGTTGACGAGGATCGCCCCCCGCCGCTCGCGCACCGGATCGGGATCGACCAGTCCCAGCGCCTGCAACTCGGCGACCATAATAGGCCAGCTTGCCTCGGTCGCCCCACGCAGTTGCAGATTGGCGCGGGCGGTCAGGTCTATCTGGCCATTGCCATGCCGGATCGCGGCCTCGCACAGCCCCTCCATCTGCTCCGCCGTCAGCCGCGCCAACGGCGGGCGGACGCGGACCAGCAAGCCGTCGCCCGCCATCATCGGCCGCCACGCATCGGGGCACCAGCCCTTGACGACGAAGCCGCTCATGCCATGCCGTCCAGCATCGCCAGCACCGAGTTGCGCCGCGTCTGCCAGAGGCCCGCCGCATGGAGCGCCGCGAAGCGTGCCTCCATGGCCGCCAGCGCCGCCGGATTCGCCTGCGCCATGAAGTCGCGCACCTCGTCTCGCGCCAGCGTCGCATCCCAATAAAGGTCGATCAACGCGGCGGGCACCGCATCGGCCAGATGCGCGAAACTGCCCAGATGGTCGAGCGTCGCGGCGATCTCCGCCGCGCCGCGAAAGCCATGCGCCATCATTCCCTCGACCCAGCGCGGGTGCGCGGCGCGGGCATGGACGGTGCGGGCGATTTCCTCCGCCAGCGTCCGCGCCTTGGGGTTGGCCGGATCGCGCGTGTCGAGGTGATAGAGCGAGGCTGCCTCCTCGCCCAAGGCCGTGCGCGCCGCCGCGAAACCTGCCTGATGCGCGGCATAATCGGCGGCGAGCAACAGATCGCTTTCGGGGAGGTCATGGACGTGAACAAAGGCCTGTGCGCGAGCCACCCGCGCCGCGACCCCCTCTGCATCGCGCCGGTCGCCATCGTCGAGCGCGGTTGCCGAGGCGGCGAGCCAGCTCCGCCCCGCCTCGAACCGCGCGGCGTCGTCATAGCCCGCATTCGGGTCCAGCCCGACGCCGTAACGCCCCGGCGCGGGACCATAGACGCGAGGGGACGCCTGCCCGACGAACGGATTCCACTCCGCCGCTTCGTCGCGCTGGGCGAGCGCGCGCACGGCCTGCCCGAACAAGGCGACCAGATGCGGGAAGGCGTCGCGAAACAGTCCCGACACGCGCAGCGTCACATCGACACGCGGCCTGTCGAAGCGCATCAGCGGCATCACCTCGAACCCGGTCACCCGCTCGGACCGATGATCCCAGACGGGCTCGACCCCGATCAGATGCAGCGCCATGGCGAACTCCTCCCCCGCCGTGCGCATCGTCGCCGATCCCCAGAGATCGACGATCAGCGTGCGAAGATGGTCGCCTTCTTCCTGCATATGCCGGCGGATCAGTTCCTCGGCGAGCTTGACGCCCTGGGTCTGTGCCGCCCGGCTTGGCACCGCGCGCGGATCGATGGCGTAGAGGTTGCGGCCCGTGGGCAGGACGTCGGCCCGGCCGCGATAAGGCGAGCCCGAAGGCCCCGGCGCGACCCGCTTGCCATCCAGACCGGCGAGCAGCCCGGCGCGCTCCGCCGCCCCCTGTTCGCCGCGGCCGAAGACGTGCAGCCCCTCGCCGAACTGGCTGTCCTTCACGTCGCACACAAAGGCGTCGATCCGGGCGAGCGGGTCCTCCGCGCCCGCCAGCCCCAAAGTCTCGCCCAGCCCGACGCTGTCCGCCTCCTCGGCGATCAGACCGCGCAGCCGATCGCGACGCGCAGGGTCGAGGCCATCGGCATTGGCATATTCGTCAAGCAACGCCTCCAGCCGCCCCAGACCGGCCCCCGTTTCCGCTTGGACCAGCGCCGGGGGGACATGGCCGATCGTCACCGCGCTCAGACGGCGCTTGGCCTGCGCCGACTCGCCCGGATCGTTGACGATAAAGGGATAGAGGACCGGCCAGTCCCGCGTCAGCGCCTCGGGCCAGCAGGCGTCGGACAGCGCGACCGCCTTGCCGGGCAGCCATTCCAGCGTGCCATGCGCACCGACATGGACCAGCGCATCGATCCCCTGCGCGCGGAGCCAGAGATAGAAGGCGACATAGGCGTGGCGCGGGCAGCGGGACAAGTCGTGATACTCGTCCGCCCGTGCCTCGCGACGGCCACGCTCGGGCTGGAGCGCGACGATCGCCTTGCCGAGCGTCAGCGCGGGAAAATGGAACTGGTCGCCCTCGACCATCGGGTCGTCCTCGACCGCGCCCCAGCTTTCGAGCAGGTCGCAGCGCAAGGTTTTGGGGAGGGTGGCCAGGGCGTCACGATATGCCTCGACCGGCCACGCGATCCGGCTGCTCGTCAGCGCCACGGGCAAATCGGCCGGCACCGCGACATCATAGTAAGCAGCGCGCAGGTCATCGAGGATCGCCGCCGTCGAGGCGAAACCGTCCAGCCCGACCGCATGGGCCGCCTGCCAGTCCTTGCCCGGATAGGTGGACAGCAGGATCGCCAACCGCCGCTCCGCCACGGGGGTGGCGGCCAGTTTCGTCCAACCCGCCACCCGGTCGGCGACCGCCGCAATCCGGCTCGGCTCCGCGCGATGAAGGCGCAAGGCGATGTCGAAATCGGGGTCACGCTCTCCCGGCTGCTTGAAGCTGACGACGCCCGCGAACAACCGTCCGTCGATCTCGGGCAGGACGACATGCATGGCGAGGTCGGCGGGCGACAGGCCGCGCGCCGAACTCTCCCAACCTTCGCGGTCGCTGGTTGCGAGCGCGACCTGGAACACCGGCACGCCCGCGCCGTCGAGCGGGGTGGTGTCGTCCTCGCCGCGCGCCGAGAAGGCGGTGGCGTTGACGATCGCGGTCGGGGCGAGCGCCTTTACCCAGCGCGCGATCCATGACCCTGCGCCCTCGGCCTTCAGCGAGGGCACGAACAGGGCAACGGGGTCGAAGCCGCGCTCCGTCAAGGCGGTATGAAGGGCGGCGATGGGTTCCAGATCGGCGGCGGCGAGATAGGCGCGGTAGAAGACGATCAGGACGCGGGGGCGGGTGGCGGTCAGCAGGGTCGCGGCGGGGCAGGAGACGCCCTGCGGGGACCAGGCGCCGACAGGGGCTACTTCAAAGCCCCTCTCCCGGCAGGGGGGGGGGGTGGGGAGGGGAAAGGGCGCGAGCGACGTCGCTTGCGGCAAGGATCCTCCCCCATCCCCTCCCGCCTGCGGGAGGGGCGTGCTTGTGGTGGCAGCCCGCGCTTCTTCAAACGGCTCGCTTGCGTCTCCGACAAGAGCCTCAAGCTCGGACCCCACGCCCCTCGCATCACTATAGCCCCTCCCGCTGGCGGGAGGGGTTGGGGAGGGCATAGCCCCAAGCGACACCGCCTGCGCCAACGCCCGCAAAGCCATCATCGCCGCCTGTGCACCCCCCGCGTCGCACAGCGCCCCCAACCGCCGCACAACCGCCTCATCGACGGTAGACGCCGCCGCCAGCCGCGGGTCCTCACGCCCGTCCGCCGCCAGCACCGCCAGCGCGATGCCCCGCTCGCGCGCCAGCCGCTCGACCTCGCGCAGGCCATAGTCCCAATAGGCCGCCCCGCCGATCAGCCGGATTAGGATCGCTTTCGCATGCGCCAAGGTGTGTTCGACATAGGTGTCGACCGACAGCGGGTGGACCAGCGCCGCCAGATTGGCGAGCCGTAGCGACCAGGGGAATCCCCCTGCCCGCCAGCCCGCCGCAAAGGCGCTCAGGTCGCTGTCGGAGAAGGACAGGACGACCGCATCACCGGGGCGCTGCCCCAGATCCTGCGGAACGGCCTGTTCCTCCAGCCCATGGCTCTCGCGAAAGACGAGATGCACTGGCTCAGCCCTTCAGCACAGCCTCGATCGCGGGCCGGTCGATCCGGTCATGCTCGGCAATGACGACCAGCTGTGTTCCGCGCGGCTCGCCTGCGCCCCAGGGGCGGTCGTAATTGGTGCGCACCCGGCGGCCGACCGCCTGGACCAGCAGCCGCATCGGCTTGCCCGCCACTGCGGCATAGCCCTTTACGCGCAATATGTCCTGTTGCTCGGCCAGCGTGACGATGCGCTGCGTGATCGCCTCGGGGCTGTCCACTTCGCCCAGCATGACCGAGATGCTGTCGAAATCGTCGTGCTCGTGATCGTCGGCGCCGTCATGGTGCGAGGGGCGCGCGGCGATGTCGTCCTCAGCGGCGGCTTCCAGCCCCAGCACGATCTCGGCGGAGACGATGCCATCGACCGCCTCGACCATCGGCAGCGGACGCGGCGCTTCGGCGGCGATGATGGCGCGGGCCTTGGCGACGCCTTCCGGCCCGGCGAGGTCCGCCTTGGTCAGCAGGACGATGTCGGCACAGGCCAGCTGGTCCTCGAACACCTCCGACAGCGGGGTTTCATGGTCGAGGCTGGGGTCAGCGGCGCGTTGCGCCTCGACCGCGTCCAGATCGGGGGCGAAACGCCCTGCCGCGACGGCTTCGGCGTCGGCCAGTGCGACCACGCCGTCGACGGTGATCCGCGAGCGGATGGCGGGCCAGTCGAACGCCTTGAGCAGCGGCTTGGGCAGCGCCAGCCCCGACGTCTCGATCAGGATGTGATCGGGACGCGGCTCCATCGCCAGCAGCTTTTCGACCGTCGGGATGAAGTCGTCGGCGACGGTGCAGCAGATGCAGCCATTGGCGAGCTCGACGATATTCTCGGCCGGGCAGTCGGGGATGGCGCAGGACTGCAGGATGTCGCCATCGACGCCCAAAGTGCCGAACTCGTTGACGACCACCGCCAGGCGGCGGCCGCCCGCATTGCGGATCAGATGGCTGATGAGCGTGGTTTTCCCGGCGCCCAGAAAGCCGGTGACGATGGTGACGGGGACCTTGGAGAGGTCACGCATGATAATTCTCCGACGCGCCGGACGAGCGAGCACGGACGGGGGCCAATCGCCGGAGCGGTGACGGACGGGCGCTGTCGAATGCGTCCGCCCCGCTGCCCAGCGACCGATGCGGCCCCGGCCGCATGGCTTCGTCGCTCCCCGACGGAGAACCGTGCCCCGACCACCCCCTGGGTCCAGGCAAGAGCGACCATGACGCCGGCAGGTCTCCTGGCTCGCGGGTCGAAGCAAGGGGATGCGCCTTCCCGGATCACTCCAGTGGCCGTGCCCTCATGGGAGCACCAGCATCGCTCGCTCACCGCTTACAGTTGCAGGGACAGCCGGGGATTTTCACCCCATTCCCGTTTGAAGCCCTTGCGGGCACCGGCGCGATCTTCGAGGGCTTTCGTCCCCGATATGCGGCATTTATCCCGCCCCGCCGGGCTTTGCAATTCGCGCTTCCATCGCCGCGAAACCGCGCCAGCGATAGAGGAGGAAGCTCACGCCCCAACAGACGACGAACAGCCCCACGATGGCGAAGCCGAGCACGTTGAAATGCTCCGCCAGCGCCCCCGCATAGCGGAACGGCCCCGTCGTCCAGCCGAACCGCTCGGCGAGCAGCGCGGTCGCCTGGATGCCCCCGATCACCAAGGCGACCAGGGCGGACACAAGCGTGATCGTCATGTTGTAATAGAGTTTGCGCAACGGATGGACGAACGCCCACTCATAGGCGCCGAGCATCACCAGACCGTCGGCCGTGTCGATCAGCGCCATGCCGACCGCGAACAGCACCGGGAACACCAGGATCGTCGCCAGCGATACGCCATCGGCGGCATGCGAACCCGACAGGCCGAGGATCGCCACCTCGGTCGCGGTGTCGAAGCCCAGCCCGAACAGGAAGCCCAGCGGCGCCATGTGCCAGCTGCGGCGGATCAGCCGGAACAGCGGACGGAACAGCCGCGACAAAGGCCCCTGCCCCGAAAACAGCATATCGGCATCCGCCTCGGCCATCGGCTCGCCGCGCGCGACGCGGCGGAAGCGGGTCCAGACATCGCGCAGGATGATGAGGTTCATGATCGCAATGGCGAACAGGAAGCTGGCCGAGACGATGGTGGCGATGGTCCCGCCGCTCTGCCCGAACGCCTCGAAGTCGGACAAGGTGCTCGCCGCCAGCGCCACCGTGGTCGCCGCGATCAGGACGATGGCGGAATGGCCGATCGCGAACCACAGGCCGACCGCGATGGGGCGCTGGCCGTCCTGCATCAGCTTGCGGGTGACATTGTCGATGGCGGCGATGTGATCGGCATCGACCGCATGGCGCAGCCCCAGGCTATAGGCGAGCAAAGCGGTGCCCAGCATCAGGCTGTTGCCCGCAAAGACGCTGAGCGCCCAGCCCCAGACGGCGATATTGACGATGACCAGTGCCCCCATCAGCAGCGTGACGCGGCGCTTCAACGGGGGGCGAGTGGAAACTTCGGACATGGGCGGATCACGCCTTGCACAGCGCCGTTGCGACTAAGGCCGTCCCTCCCCGGCCACAAGCGGGCGCACGCCGGGCTGGGTTTCCGATTCGGGTCGGCCGGATGGCGTCGCTCGCATGATACAATATATCCTGGCCATGACCATCCCCTGGATCGCGGCAAGAGCGACTCGCATCGGCAGGTCTCCTGGCTTGCGGGTCGAAGCGTCGGCAATGCGGCCTTCCCGGATCGCTCCAGTGGCTGTTCCCTGTTGCAGGAACCGGCATCACGCGCTCACCGCTTACAGTTGCAGGGACAGCTATGGATTTGCACCATATTCCCGTTTGAAGCCCCACGGGGCACCGATGCGATAGCCCGGCGGCGTGGCTGAAAGCCCTTGCCGGTCGGCCCGGGGATAGTCTGCGGTGGGCGGAGGCGCAAACGGCTTTATCGGCTGACGCGAGCGGCTTAATCCGGATCATATGGCGAATATGATGAGATGGCGTTGCTGGGCGCCGGCGGCGGCCGGCCTGGTCGCGGCCTGTTCAGGCGGGAATTACCGGCCAGTCAGCGATTTTCCGGTGCGGATCGGCAAGCCCTATACGGTGCGCGGCATCACCTATGTCCCCGCCGAGGATACGACCTACGACATGCTCGGCTATGCCAGCTGGTATGGCAACGAATCGGGCAAGCGCACCGCGAACGGCGAACGCTTCCGCCCCGGCTGGGCGACGGCGGCGCACACCACCCTGCCCCTGCCCAGCTATGTCGAGGTGACGGCGCTCGACACCGGGCGGCGGATCATCGTGCGGGTCAACGATCGCGGGCCGTTCGCGGGATCGTCCCGGATCATCGACCTCTCGCGCGGCGCGGCGGAACAGCTCGGCCTGCGCGCGGTCGGCAAGGCGGCGGTACGCGTGCGCGTCGTCGAGCCGGACGAAAAGGACCGCGAACGCCTGCGCCACGGCAAGGCCGCGCGGCCCTTGCCTCCGGTATCGGATGCGGTGCGGGCGAACCTGCTGTCGCAGATCGCGGCGGCGGGGATGACGGTTCGGTAGGAACGGCAGCTTTCGCCCAGTAGCGGACGTTGCCCCTCTGGTGCAGGATTGCTACCTCAGATGAGAACGGAGCGCTGCGATGAGCCTGATGTTTTTCCTCGCTGCACTCTTTGCCATTAGGACAGGGCATCAACCCCTGGAGTATCTGGCCACACGAAATCTCCAGGTAGATGCGTGGTACTGCGACGGCACGGGCTGCGCAGACACGCCGCGGCGGTTCGCCGGCACAGTACAATTCGATACGGTCAGATCGAGTTTGCCTGCGGATATAAAGGCATTCGGGCCTGAGAGCTGGACCGCCGTTCTCACTTGCAACGCGACGCGGGGACGGCTCGCCGCTTGCCGTGTTGAGCCGGATTCGACAGCGACCGGTGAGGCAGCTGAGCATGGCTTAGCACTGACGCGCCGTTTACATCTCAGATCAACCCCAGCAGTTCGCAACAAGCGAGCCACAATCCTCCTGATCATCACCTACTCGGCAGGAGAATGCGGGTGGCAGTGCGTTCCTACCCCCGCGCCGCCCAGATTGCCGGGCTGAATTGACGGCAGCTAACCACCAATAGCAGACAATCGATCTGGGCGATTTGGTCCATCATGACGCCAGATCTCCCGGCCCTCACATCGCTCCGAATAAACAGGACGCGCCCAAATACGAAAAAAAGCGGGCTTTCGCCCGCTTCATCGTCATCCGCCAATGTTGGAAGAAGATTGGTCGGGGCGACAGGATTCGAACCTGCGACCCCCACACCCCCAGTGTGATGCGCTACCAGGCTGCGCTACGCCCCGACCGAGCGGCGGCCTCTAGGCGGGTTTTATCGGGGATGCAAGCCTTGATGTTGCGATACTGCCGTCACCACATCCGCCTCTCCATTGCGCCTGTCCGCCTGCGATGGTAGCGGGCAGGCTATCCGACATGGGGGCTTGTCGATCGTCATCGGTCGACACGTACCCGTGCCCATTCAGCATAGACGGGTCCGAATGTTCATTCCCTTCACCGCCCCAGTCGCCGTGATGGCAGCCGCCTCCGGCACCGCCGCCTCGAGCGGAGCCGCCTCGTTCCTCAGCCTCGCGCCGCTGCTCCTCGTCTTCGTCGTCTTCTATTTCCTGATGATCCGCCCGCAACAGCGTCGGATGAAGACGCTGCAGGCGTCGATCGAGGCGGTCAAGAAGGGCGATCAGGTCACCACGGCGGGCGGCATCGTCGGCAAGGTGACCCGCGTCGAGGACCAGCTGGTCGAGGTCGAGATCGCTCCGAACGTCCGCGTCCGCGTGGTCAAGGCGACGCTGACCGACGTGATCGACCCCACCGCCAAACCCGCGAACGACTGACCCCATGCTGGATTTCCCCCGCTGGAAGGTCGCTTCCATCGTCGCGCTGCTGGCCGCCCTGTGCCTGCTGGCGATTCCGAGCTTTCTGCCGGAAAGCGTCACCAACAAATGGGGGGCCATCCCCCATCCGCGCGTAAACCTGGGTCTCGACCTGGCGGGCGGCAGCTATCTGCTGCTGGAGGCGGACACGTCCGACCTCGCCAATACGCGGCTGGAGACGATGCGCGATCAGGTCGCGGCCGAAATGCGCCGGGGCCAGCCCCGCATCGACATCGGTGACATCTCGGTCCGGGGCGGACAGCTCAGCTTCATGCTGCGCGATCCCTCTCAGGTGGATGCGGCGCGCGAGCGGTTGCTGGCGATCACCGGCGGCGGGGCGGGCATGACCGGCCAGCGCGAATGGGACATCCAGGTCGTCGACACCTCGCGCTTCGTGCTGAAGCCGACCCAGGCGGGACTAAACCAGGCGGTCGACACGGCGATGAAGACCGCGACGGAAGTCGTGCGTCGCCGCATCGACGCGCTGGGCACCAAGGAACCGACGATCCTTCAGCAGGGCAGCAACCGCATCGTGGTGCAGGTGCCTGGGCTCCAGGACCCGCAGGCGCTGAAGAGCCTGATCGGCAAGACCGCCAAGCTGGAATTCAAGCTGGTCGACACCACCGCCAACCCGGTGGACGTGGTCAAGGGCAATGCGCCGGCGGGTAGCCAGGTCCTGCCCTATCCGGGCAATCCGCTGGGTGCGCCGGTGATCGCGGTCAAGCGGCCGGTCATCATCTCGGGCGACCAGCTGATCGACGCGCAGCAGACCTTCGACCAGCAGACCAACGCACCGCAGGTGGCGATCACCTTCGACGCACAGGGCGGCCGCAAGTTCGCGCGCATCACGCAGGAAAACACCGGCAAGCCCTTCGCGATCATCCTTGATGGTCAGGTGCTGTCGGCCCCCAATATCAACGAGCCGATCCTCGGCGGTCGCGCCTCGATCAGCGGCAACTTCACCGTTGAGACGGCCAACCAGCTGGCGATCTCGCTGCGCTCGGGCAAGCTGCCGATCGATCTGAAGGTCATCGAGGAACGCACCGTCGGCCCCGATCTGGGCGCGGACTCGATCCATGCGGGCATCCTGGCCTCGGCGATCGCGGCGCTGGCGGTGGTCATCTTCATGACCCTGACCTATGGCCGGTTCGGCATCTATGCGAATATCGCGGTCATCATCAACATCCTGGTCATCCTGGCCGTGATGGCGATGCTAAACGCGACGCTGACCCTGCCGGGTATCGCAGGCTTCGTGCTGACCATCGGCACCGCCGTCGACGCCAACGTGCTCATCAACGAGCGCATCCGCGAGGAACGACGGCGCGGACGCAACGTCGTCCAGGCGGTCGAGCTGGGGTATAAGGAAGCCAGCCGCACCATCTTCGAGGCGAACGTGACCCACGCCATCTCGGGTGTCATCATGCTCGTGCTCGGCTCCGGCCCGGTCAAGGGGTTCGCGGTCGTGCTGCTGATCGGCATCGTGACCAGCGTGTTCACCGCCGTTACCTTCACGCGGATGCTCGTGGCGCTCTGGTTGCGCCGCGAAAAGCCCAAGACCATCAATATTTGAGGCAGGAGAACAGATCATGCGCCTCCTGAAACTCGTCCCCGACAACACGAACATCGACTTTGTCCGCCTGCGCGGCTGGGCGTTCGGGCTGACGCTCGCGCTCACTTTGCTGGCGGTCGGCGTGACGTTCGCCAAGGGCCTCAATCTGGGCGTCGACTTTGTCGGCGGCCTGATGATCGAAGAGAAGTTCCCCACCCCGCCTTCGGCCGACCGGGTCCGCTCGGTGATCGACGGGCTGGGCGTCGGTGAAGCCAATATCCAGACGGTCGGCGACGGCCGCACCATCAGCATCCGCCTGCCCGCGCCCAACTCGAATGACGAAGGCGCGACCAATGCCGTTGTCCGCAAGGTCGAGACGGCGCTCGGCCAGCAATTCCCCGGCGCGACCTTCAGCCGTTACGACACGGTGTCGGGCAAGGTCTCGGGCGAACTCATCAAGCACGGCGTCCTGGCGGTGGTCCTGGCGGTGCTGGGCATCGGCCTGTTCGCCATCTTCCGCTTCGAATGGCAGTTCGGCGTGTCGACCATCGTCGCCATCGTCCACGATCTTCTCGTCACGCTGGGCTTCTTCGCGATCACGCGATTTGAAGTCGACCTGACGATCATCGCGGCGTTCCTGACCATCATCGGCTATTCGATCAACGACAAGATCGTCATCGATGACCGCATCCGCGAGAATATGCGCCGCTATCGCAAGATGGACATGCGCGAGATCATCAACCTGTCGGTGAACGAGACGCTGCCGCGCACGGTCATGACCTCGGTCACGATCCTGCTGGCGCTGATGGCGCTGCTGCTGCTGGGCGGCCATGTGCTGCGCGGCTTCACCGCGGCGATGATCCTGGGCATCGTGGTCGGCACCTATTCGTCGATCTACGTATCGTCCTCGCTGCTCATCACGCTGGGCCTGCGCGCCGAGCCCAACCGCGAGAAGCCGGGTACCACCGACAAGCGCAAGGTGGCCGACGCCGAACGCATCACCCCGCGTGAGGAGTAAGTCGGCGGGATGAGCGACTCGATCCGCATCACGCGCGATCCCACCGCGCCCGGCCCGATCGTCCGTGGCTTTGCCGCCACGGGCTTTCGGGTGGGCGAGATCGCCTATCCCGCGCTGCTGCTCTCGCCCGACTGGCATGAGCCATGGAGCCCGCCGCCGTTCGACGCGCTGACCCCCGAATCGGTCGCGGCGCTGGTCGACGAAGCCCCCGAATTCCTGTTGCTCGGCACGGGCGCGACCCTGCGCCGCGCGCCCGTCGCGTTCGTCGCCGCGCTGGAAGCGCGCGGGCTGGGCGTCGAAGTCATGGACAGCCGCGCCGCCGCGCGCGCCTGGGGCGTGCTGCGCAGCGAGGGCCGCAAGCTCTGCGCCGCCCTCTACCCGCTCGACGCCTGAGTAGAATCGATCCTCCCCGCTCGCGGGAAGGTGGCGGGCCAAAGGCCTGACGGAGGGGGGCTTCCCCGCAGCACGTCGCTTGCAACACGCCCCCGCCACCAGCCTGCGGCTGGTCCCCCTCCCCGTGCCGGGGAGGATGATTTGCCTACCGCCCGCGCGCGACCAGTTCCGCCAGGTGCGAGTGCAACGCCGCCGCATTGGCCGCCCAGGTAAAGTCACGCACCACCGCGCGCACCGCCCAGGGGTCGGCCGCCTGATCCAGCACGTCGAGAATCGCGGCGGCGAATTCGCCCGGATCGGCCAGCGCGATCCGCCCGGCCACCCGGCTGGTCACGACATCGCCCGCCCCGCCGGCTGGGGTGATGACCACCGGCGTTCCGCAGGCGAGCGACTCGACCCAGGCATTGGCCAGCCCTTCGGAGGCGGAGGCCAATGCCATCACATCCGCAGCGCCCAGCAACGGTGGCAACTCGGCATGGGGAATCGCCCCGACCAGCCGCACCCGATCAGCGATCCCGGCGCGCTCGGCCCGGGCGGCGAGCGCGGCACGCTCCGGTCCCTCCCCCACGATCATCAGGGTGACGCCCGGCAGCCGGGCGACGGCGTCGATCACCACGCCATGCCCCTTCCGCGGGATCAGCGCGCCCAGCGACACGACCAGCGGCCCGGTAACGCCCAGCGCCTGTTTGGCCCCGTCGCGTTCGATCGGCTGGAACCGGCTCTGGTCGACGCCGGTATGGTGGACGCGGATGCGGTGTTTCGAGACGCCGAGCGCGGCCACGTCATCGGCCATCGCATCGCTGACCGCCAGCAAGCCGTCGGCCTGCATCGCCGCACGCGCCACCTGATGACGGGTGGCGGGGGCGCGGCCCCAGAGGTGAATGTCCGCCCCCCGCGCCTTGATCGAGACGGGCACGCCGTAACGCCGCCCCAGCGCGACCGCCGCCGGGCCATCGGGGAAGAAGAAGGACGCATCGATCACGTCGAACCGCGCTTCGTCGTACAGCCGGTCAAGTACCGGGATCAACGCGCGGATCAGGGCCGGGACATGAAAGCGTCCGCCGGTGCCGGGTATCGTCACGAAACGCGGTCGGCTGACGTCCAGCCCCGCCCAATTTTCGCGCAAGGGGAGTGCCGCCTGCGCACGGAATCGGGCCGAGCGAGCCAAAGGCCAGACCGGCAGGCCGATCGGCGCGACCACCCGGACGGCGACCCCGGGACGCGACGCCAGCGCGGCGGTCTGTCGTTCGACGAAGATGCCGAAATTCGGACGCGTGGCGTCGGGAAACAGGCTCGACAGGGTCAGCACGTTCAGCATGAGACCTCATACTCCTGTCGAGGCGAAAAGCGCAGATGTCGGGGCATGATGACCGACACCGTCCGCCTGAACCACGACTTGCGTTTACAAGATCATAAATCTGACGGCCAAGATATACGCCATTCATCAACTCGACAGATCGGACCTGACACAGTTACGGCAACAAGCTATCCTTTCGACAGCTTTCAGGTGGGGGATTCGATGAGCCGATTCGGACGTTGGGGCGCGCTGCTGGCGCTGAGCGCGACGCTGGCGGGTTGCGGCGGTGACGGGGGCAGCAACAGTACGATCGGATCGAACACCGGGGGTGGCGGCACCGCGACCGGCACCATCGACGGCACCTGCTCGCTGCGCAATCGCCAGAACTGGGTCTGGGCGCAGATGAACGAATGGTATCTGTTCCCCGATACCCTGCCCGCCTCGCTCGACCCGTCGGGCTATACGACGGTCAGCGATTATATCGACGCGTTGACCGCGACCGCGCGGGCGCAGCGCAAGGATCGGTATTTCACCTATCTGACCTCGATCAAGGAAGAGGACGCCTATTATAGCTCGGGCTCCTCGGCCGGTTTCGGCTGGCGCCTGACGGCCGACGCTTCGATGTCGAAGCTGATGATCGCCGAATCGATGGAGGGCGGCCCAGCACTCGCCGCCGGGATCGATCGCGGCACCGAGATCCAAGGCATCGGCACCACCCAGTCGAATATCCAGTCGATCGCCGATATCGTCCGCGCCGACCCCAATAACGGCCTGTACAATGCGCTGGGCAGCGACACGGCGGGAACCACCCGCTATTTCCGCGTCGCCGACTCGTCGGGCGGCAATGTCCGTACCGTGGCGGTGACCAAGGCGGACTTCACCCTTCAGCCGGTGTCGCCGCGCTATGGCACGCAGATCATCACCGATAACGGCCAGCGCTATGGCTATATCAACCTGCGCACCTTCATCAGCACCGCCGATCCGCAACTGCGCGCCGCCTTCGCGACCTTCAAGCAGCAGGGCATCACCCAGGTCATCGTCGACCTTCGCTATAATGGCGGCGGTGCCATTCCGATCGCCGACCTGTTCAACAACCTGCTGGGCGGCAATCGCCAGACGTCGGACGTGATGGGCTATGTCGCCTATCGCGCCAGCAAGGCGTCGAACAACCAGACGACCTATTTTGCGCCACAGCCCGAATCGATTGTGCCGACCCGCCTCGCCTTTATCGGCACGGGCGGCACCGCCTCGGCCAGCGAGTTGGTCCTCAATCGCACCCTGCCCTATATGGGCGCGAATACGGGGCTGATCGGCGCCAACACTTATGGCAAGCCGGTGGGCCAGATTGCCCGCGACAATGCCCAGTGCGACGACCGGCTGCGCGTGATCGCGATCTCGCTGCAGAACGCCAACAAGCAGGGCGATTATTATAACGGCCTGGCTGGCGTGGTACCCGCCAGTTGCACGGCCAGCGACGACCTGACCCGCAGCATGGGCGATCCGCAGGAAGCCTCGACCCGCGCCGCGCTCAACTTCCTGCAGGGCAAGAGCTGCACCCCGATCAGTGCGAGTGCCAGTGCGCAGGCGGTCGGGACCGGTCCGCGCAAGCTGCTGCAGCCCGACCGTCCCTCGGTCGCACAGCGTGACGTGCCTGGCTTGTTCTAAAATCGGTGGAGGGGTGTCACCGCTGATGGTGACACCCCCCGTCAGGGCTTCGCCCTGCCCCCCTTGGGAGGGATTTTCAGAGCCGCTTCGTACCCGCATAGGCAAACAGCGCATCGCCGTCTGCCGACAGCGTCACCGTTTCCTGGCCCGTCACGGTCAGGCACTGGCCCGCCTTGAACGCAACGCCCGCGACCTCGCCCGACCCGGTGATCGGGATCAGCCACGCCGTCCGCCCCTCGGGCAAGGCCACCGCATGGTCGCCCGCCGCCCAGCGCTCCAGCACGAATTTGGGTCCTTCGACCAGGATGTCGCGCCCCTCGCCCGCTGCACCGGGCGAGACGATCGGTTCGTAAGGCGTCAGATGCGCGACATCGACCCCGTCCTCCAGATGGAGCTCGCGGTCGCTGCCATAGTCATAGAGGCGATAGGTGGTTTCGCTGTTCTGCTGGACCTCGATCACGGTAAGCCCTGCGCCGATCGCATGGATGGTGCCCGAGGGCGCGTAGTAGAAATCACCCTCCTTCACGGGCACCCAGTCCAGATCCGCCTCGACCGAGCCGTCCCGTGCATGGCTGCGCAACTGTTCCTTGGTCATCGGCGCCTTCGGCCCCAGCGCGATAGTCGAATCGGGCTCGGCGGTGAGGATGGTCCAGCACTCGTCCTTGCCGCGCGGCAGGCCACGGGCATGGGCCTGTTCGTCATCCGGGTGGACCTGCACCGACAGCTTCTCACTGGTGAACAGATATTTGATGAGCAGGTCGGGCGAGGTGTCGCCGGGTTCCTGGAACCAGACCTCGCCGACGGGCGCGCTGCCCGGCGCAACATCCTCGAACCCCGGATACAGCGTGTGGCGGCCCCAGGGTTTTTCGACGCGGTGGGTTTGGAGCATCGTGGCGGGCATGGTCGTTCGATTCCTTCCGATCGGGCGACGGCAGAACCGTCGGGGCCTTGGGGGCGTTCCGTGCCGCCCGGCCCGAGCTCGCCCCATGCCGCGAGCGCTATCGGAATGGCAAGTCGTCTGTCGTCACGGCCTATCGTTACGGTTGTGCGGGAAGGACTGTTCCCCGCCCCAATGCTGCGCTAAGGACATGCGCGATGCGTAACCCCCGTTCCCGTGCGCTGTCGCTGGCGCTGATCGCCGCTCTGGCCCTTCCGATCGCGGGTTGCGCCCGCAACCGTACCCGCACTGACCTGCCTTATGTCGCGCGCGACGTCGGCACGCTGTACACGGCCGCCAAGAACCGGCTGGACCAGCACCGCTATAAGGAGGCCGCGCTGCTGTTCGACGAGGTGGAGCGTCAGCACCCCTATTCGATCTGGGCTCGCCGCGCGCAGCTGATGAGCGCGTTCAGCTATTATCTGGGTCGCGACTATACCCAGTCGATCCAATCAGCGCAGCGTTTCATCTCGGTCCATCCGGGCAATCGCGACGCGCCCTATGCCTATTATCTGATCGCGCTCGGCTATTATGAGCAGATCCAGGACGTGACCCGCGACCAGAAGATCACTCGCCAGGCGCTCGACGCGCTGGGCGAACTGATGCGCCGCTATCCCAACAGCCGCTATGCCGCCGATTCGCGGTTGAAGGTCGATCTGGTCAACGATCACTTGGCGGGCAAGGAGATGGAGATCGGCCGCTTCTACGAGGATCGGCACCAGTGGCTGGCCGCGTCGATGCGCTTCCGCACCGTCGTCGACAAGTACCAGACGACCAGCCACACGCCCGAGGCGCTGATGCGTCTGGTCGAGACCTATCTGGCGCTGGGCGTGCGCGGCGAGGCGGAGCGTTCCGCCGCCGTGCTGGGTGCCAATTATCCGGGCAGCGACTGGTATAACCGCGCGTACAAGCTGATGCGCGAATATCCGGTACAGACGATCCCCCCGATCCAGCCAGGCCAGCCCGTGGTGCCGACCGGTACGCCGGGTTCGGTCAATATCGGCCTGCCCGGCAGCGGCGGCACCGTCACGCCGAGCGCGGCGGCGCCGGGCCGTCCGACCCCGACCGGCAACAACAGCTCGCCCACGGGTTGAGTTTTCAGGTAAGCCAGCTTTCCTCCCCTGCAGCGGAAGGTTGCGGGCCGCAGGCTTGACGGAGGGGTGTGCCCGTGGCGAGGACGCCCATCCTCGCGACCCGAGCCCCTCTCCACCAGCTTCGCTGGTCCCCCTCCCCTTGCGGGAGCGGAATAAGATTTCGTAGCGACCGGCCCCCTCCCGAACAAATCGGGATCATTTTTGCGACGGGGGATAACATCGCGCCGCATTTGGCTTTATATCGCGCGCCATGCTGACCGCGCTGTCCATTCGTGATGTCGTCCTGATCGAGGCTCTGGACTTGGATTTCGGCCGGGGCCTCGGCGTTCTGACCGGTGAGACCGGGGCGGGCAAATCGATCCTGCTCGACGCGCTCGGGCTGGCGCTGGGTGGGCGCGGCGACAGCGGGCTGGTCCGCCACGGCGCGGGACAGGCCATCGTTACCGCCAGTTTCGAGCCCCCCGCCCCCGACAGCCGCCTGGCCGCCATTCTCGACGAGGCGGGCATCGCGGTCGAACCGGGTGAGCCGCTGATCGTGCGGCGTCAGGTGAAGGCCGATGGCGGAAGCCGGGGCTTCGTCAACAGCCAGCCCGCCTCCGCCGCCTTGCTGCGCGAGATCGCTCCCTATCTGGTCGAGATTCATGGCCAGCATGACGATCGCGGCCTGCTGAACCCACGCGGCCACCGGATGATGCTCGACAGCTTTGGGCGGATCGACACCGGCGCGGTCGCCGCCGCCTGGGCGCAATTTCGCGAGGCCGAAGCCGCGTTGACCGCCGCGCGCGAGGAGATCGAGACGGCGGCCCGCGACCGCGAATGGCTGGAACATGCGGTCGCCGAACTGACCAAGCTCGCCCCCGAACCCGGCGAGGAAGAGGCACTGGCCGACCGACGCCGCACCATGCAGCGTTCCGAAAAGATCGCGGGCGAGCTGGGCGCGATCGAGGACCATCTGCAAGGATCGGACGGCGCGCTGGCGGGGTTGCGCCAGGCCGCACGCGTGCTGGAGCGGATCGGCGGGGACCATCCCGCGCTCGCCGAAGCGCTGGCGGCCATCGACCGTGCGGTGATCGAGGCGTCGCTGGCCGAGGAACGCCTGATCGAGGCGCAACGCGAACTCGCCTATGATCCCCGCGCGCTGGAAGAGGATGAGGCCCGGCTGTTCGAACTGCGCGGCATGGCGCGCAAGCATCGGGTCCAGCCCGATGATCTAGCCGAGCTGACCGAGCAGCTGCGCGGGCGGCTCGAACGGCTCGATGCGGGAGAGGAAGGCATCGGCCGACTGGAAGCGGCGGTCGCGACCGCGCGGGCCGCCTATGACAAACACGCTGCGAAAGTCACGGCTGCGCGCACAGCCGCCGCCGAACGGCTGGATCAAGCGGTAAAGGGCGAGTTGGCTCCGTTGAAGCTCGACGCCGCGCGGTTTCGTACCATCGTCGCACCACTCGAAGCATCGGGGTGGTCGGCGGCGGGCAAGGACCGGGTGGAGTTCGAGATTTCGACCAACCCCGGCGCACCCTTCGCTCCCCTGATGAAGATCGCCAGCGGTGGCGAATTGTCGCGCTTCATCCTGGCGTTGAAGGTCGCGCTGGCCGAGGAGGGCGGCGCCACGACGATGATCTTCGACGAGATTGATCGCGGCGTCGGCGGCGCCGTGGCCTCGGCGATCGGCGACCGGCTGCATCGGCTGGCGGGCCGCACCCAGTTGCTCGTCGTCACCCACAGCCCGCAGGTGGCGGCGCGCGGGGCGGCACATCTGCTGATCGCCAAAAGCCATGACGGTACCGTTACCCGTACCGGCGTCCGCACCTTGAGTGACGAGGAACGGCGTGAGGAGATTGCCCGGATGCTGTCGGGCGCGACCATTACCGACGAGGCGCGTGCCCAGGCGGATCGATTGCTCGAAAGCTGACGAAATTTATAGAATGTTATTTTATAGCTGATAGAAAACTCGGCTGACGGAGGGGTGGGGTCGTCGCCGGTTTTCATGGACTTATCGGATGCCGAATATCGTAGCTTCTATCGTTCCGACTATCGATGCAAACGATATGACCGCCTTGATCGCGGGTCTGCAATCCTGCCTGGTCTTGGCCGACCGGTTGGAACTGCCGATGGTGGCAATCCATATCGAACAGGCCGTCAGCTGGATGATCGATCACGGCCAGGCCTTGGACGTGGCGCCGCCGGCCGACTCGGTTTCCTGAATATCGCGGGCCGCGCGGGCGCAACGGCTTGATCCCGCTGTCACGGCTGGACTAGCACGGGCCGCGTGACTGCACCTCAGACCCTGCCGCAGACCGATCTCGAAGCCGCCGCCGAGCTGGACCGCCTGGCGCGTGAGATCGCTCATCATAACCGCCTCTACCATAGCGAGGATGCGCCCGAGATTTCGGACGCCGATTACGACGCGCTGGTCCGCCACAACACCGCGATCGAAGCCGCCTTTCCGCATCTGATCCGACCCGATTCGCCCAATACCCAGGTCGGCGCCGCACCCGCCGCGCATCTGGCCAAGGTGCCCCACGCGCGGCCGATGACCAGCCTGGACAATGCCTTTGCCGACGAGGAAGTCGAGGAATTCGTCGGACGCGTCCGCCGCTATCTGAAGCTGGCCGAAGACGAACCCGTCACCCTGACCGCCGAGCCCAAGATCGATGGTCTGTCCTGTTCGCTGCGCTATGTCGACGGGCGGCTGGTCCAGGCGCTGACCCGCGGCGACGGCGCGATCGGTGAGGACGTGACCGAGAATGTCCGCACCATCGCCGACATTCCCCAGACCCTGCCCGCCGACGCGCCGCAGGTCTTCGAGGTGCGCGGCGAGGTCTATATGAGCAAGGCCGATTTCGCCGCGCTCAACGCCCGGCTGGCTCAGGAAGCGGCCGACACCGGCAAGGAGGCGCGCCAGTTCGCCAATCCGCGTAACGCCGCCGCCGGATCGCTGCGCCAGAAGAACCCCGCGATCACCGCCGGACGTCCGTTACGCTTCCTCGCGCATGGCTGGGGCGAGGCGAGCGCGGTGCCGGTCGAAACCCAGTTCGACATGGTCGAGACGTGGCGCCGCTGGGGCTTTCCCATCGCCGACGCCTTTGCCCGGGTCCCCGACGCCGCCGCCGCACTGACCATTTACCGCGAGATCGAGGCGCAGCGTGCCGACCTGCCCTTCGATATCGACGGCGTCGTCTACAAGGTCGATCGGCTCGATTGGCAGACGCGACTCGGCATTGTCGGGCGCACGCCGCGCTGGGCGGTCGCACACAAATTCCCTGCCGAGCGCGCGCAGACCACGTTGGAGAAGATCGACATTCAGGTCGGCCGCACCGGCGCGCTGACGCCGGTCGCGCGGCTGGAGCCGGTGACGGTCGGCGGGGTCGTCGTGACCAACGCCACGCTGCACAATGCCGACGAGATCGAGCGGCTGGGCGTCCGCCCCGGCGACCGCGTGATCCTGCAACGCGCCGGCGACGTGATACCGCAGATCGTCGAGAACCTGACCCGCGAGACACCGCGCGAGCCATTCATATTCCCCGACCACTGCCCCGAATGCGGGAGTCTCGCAACGCGCGAGGAGGGGGAGGTCGTCATCCGCTGCGCCGGCGGGCTGATCTGCCCGGCGCAGCGCGTCGAGCGGCTGATCCATTTCGTATCGCGCCATGCCTTCGACATCACCGGGCTGGGCCTGGTTCGCGTCGAGGAATTCTTCCGCGACGGCTTGATCGCCTCGCCCGCCGACATCTTTCGTCTGCACCGGCATCGCGAAGCGCTGATCCAGCGCGAGCGCATGTCCGAACTGGTCGTCGACAAGCTGCTCGCCGCGATCGACGCCCGCCGCGAGATCGCGCTCGACCGCTTCCTGTTCGCGCTCGGCATCCGCCATGTCGGTGAGATCACCGCCCGCGACCTGGCCCGCCGCTTCGTGTCGATGGCGGGATTCCATGCGATGATCGACGCCGCGCTCCAAATCCGCAGCCAGACCGTCCCCGCGCTGGGCGAGCCCGAGCGCAAGTTCGAACTGCGCCGCCAGCGCGCGATCGTGGCGGCGATCGACACGCCCCAGATCGGTCCCGAAGTCGCCGACGCGCTGCTCGACTTCTTCGCCGAGGAGCATAACCGCGCCGTCGTCGACGACCTGCTGAGCGAAGTGACGCCCGCCGACACCGTTCACCAGACACGCGAATCGGAGGTGACGGGCAAGACCCTGGTCTTCACCGGCACGCTGGAAACCCTGTCCCGGGACGAGGCCAAGGCGCAGGCCGAAGCGCTGGGCGCGCGGGTCTCAGGCTCCGTTTCGGCCAAGACCGACCTGGTCATCGCCGGGCCGGGGGCGGGATCGAAGCTGAAAAAGGCGCAGGATCTGGGCATACCGGTGATCGACGAGGCCGCCTGGAACGTGCTGGTGGCAAAGAACTGACCGGCGCGGCGTCGCGTGAAACGCCCGTCACAAAGCGTCCGGGGCGGCGGCCAGGTCGCGCGTCTGACCTGGTAGCGGGCATCACCCCGCCCGGCCGAACGGTGCCTCCGATGATTTTCCGTACGATCTGAAATACATAGCGCCCGACTGTCCGCATGACCGTTGCCAAACTGCAACGCCCGCCAACGGAGTGCAGCCCCCCCTGTCCCTGCCCCGGTCTTTGTAACATAACGGCAATGTTCGTAGCGCAGGGGCACGCTCAACCGAGCCGCAGAAGCGGTCGGACCGCGCCGCTTCGCGCGCGAAAAGGGGACTTATAACTCATGCGTAATTCGCTTTTCCTGGGCGCGGCTGTCATCGCGCTCGCCATTCCGGCGGCGGCGTCGGCTCAGTCGACCGGCTCGGTGGATGCCGAAGAAGTCGTCGTCACCGGCAGCCGCAATGACAGCGTCGGCGGCGTCAAGACGGTCGACACGACCCGTAACAAGGCCGTGCTGACGCAGCAGTTCATCAGCCGCCAGACGCCGGGTCAGAGCGTCAACGAAATCATCAACAATCTGCCGGGCGTCAGCTTCCAGAACAACGATCCGTTCGGTT
Organism: Sphingomonas zeae; assembly: GCF_014197135.1. Taxonomy (GTDB): domain Bacteria; phylum Pseudomonadota; class Alphaproteobacteria; order Sphingomonadales; family Sphingomonadaceae; genus Sphingomonas; species Sphingomonas zeae. The sequence continues at coordinate 25,231 of NZ_JACIFA010000002.1, read as the reverse complement.
CGGCTGGCGGCACGCTGACCATTCGTGGTTTCGACTCGACCCGCATCAGCCAGACCTTCGACGGTATTCCGCTGAACGATACCGGCAACTATGCGATCTATTCCAACCAACAGCTCGACCCCGAACTGATCGAGCAGGTCAACGTCAACTTGGGCACCACCGACGTCGACTCGCCGACTGCCGCCGCGACCGGCTCGACCGTCAATTATCGCAGTTTGATGCCCTCCGACAATTTCGGGGCGCGCATGGTCGGCTCGGTCGGCGACTACAGCTTCTTCCGTGTATTCGGCCTTGTTAACACTGGCGTCTTCACTCCTTGGGGCACCAAGGCATGGATCGCGGGCAGCAGCGCCACCAACGATGTCGTGTTCAACAATTACGGCAAGATTAACAAGCAGCAGTATAACGCTAAGGTTTATCAGCCAATTGGCGGCAATGGCGACTTCATCGCCATTTCGGGTCATTATAACCAGAACCGTAACAACTTCTTTGGTTCGGCTCCGCTGCGCAACGACACCAACGTCTTCACCTCGATCGGCGGCACCGGCCCGAACGCCGCTGCCCCAACACTGGTGACCGGTGCAGTCCGCACGGCGGGCACGGGTTCGAACAACCGCTTTCCCAATAGCCGCGACGAACTGCCATACAATGTGGCTCGCTGCCAGATTGACACGCCGCAAGCGGGCGTCAACGATGTGCCCAATAGCTGCGGCACCAGTTTCGACGAGCGCTACAACCCGTCGAATACTTCGAACATTCGCATCAATTCGCGCTTCACGCTGGCCGATAACCTCATCCTATCGGCTGATCCTTACTATCAGTACACCAAGGCCAATGGCGGCGGCACGGTGCGCGGTCAGGAAGGCGGCTTCACCCGCAACGGCCAGACCTTCTACGGCTTTATTGGCAACAACTATTATTTTGGTCGCGACTTGAACGGCGACGGCGATCTGCTCGATCGTACGACGGCCATTGGCGGCACCACAACCAATGGGGGCGTAACGCTGCTGGCCCCGAGCCAGACGGTCACGCACCGCTACGGCGTGATCTCGTCGCTGCGCTATGACATCGCGCGGGGCCAGACAATTCGTATTGCCTATACCCACGAATATGCGCGTCACCGTCAGACCGGCGAGTTGGGCTATCTTCAGCTGAACGGTCAGCCATTCGACGTCTTCCCGATTAATAACCCGATCCTCGCGGCGAACGGCTTTGCTGTGCAGAAGCGCGATCGCCAGTCCTTCGCGATCCTGGATCAGGTGTCGGGCGAATATACCGGCAAGTTCTTCGACGACGCCCTGACCATCCAGGCCGGTGTTCGCGCACCGTGGTTTAAGCGTGACCTGAACAACTTCTGCTTCGTCACCTCGGGCGGCGGCAATGTCGACTGTCTGGGCCGCGGCAACGATGCCGCAAATGCCGCTTATGCCGCTCAGAACCCATATTCGTACAATGCGACGACCAACACGGTCACGGGCTACGCTGTGCCGCAGCAGCGTGTCCTGCGCTACAACCGCGTCCTGCCGAGCGCGGGCTTCACCTATCGCCTGGACAGCAGCGCGTCGGTCTTCGCGAATTATTCGCGCGGTTTCCAGGTTCCGGGCACCGACAATCTGTATCAGACCCTGTACTATCCGGCGGGTACCGAGGCGGCCAATCCGAAGCCTGAATTCTCGGACAATTTCGACCTTGGCGCCCGCTACACGACCAATCGTATTCAGGCGCAGGTCGGCCTGTGGTACACCAAGTTCAGCAACCGCCTGGCCTCGGCCTATGACGTAGACACCCAGCAGACGATCTATCGCAACTTGGGCCGCGTCGATAAGTACGGCATCGACGGCTCCATCGCCTATCGTCCAGTCGACGATGTGACGCTCTATGTCTTCGGTTCATACCTGAAGTCGGAGATAAAGAACGACGTGGTGCTGGGCCGCTGCCCAACCACGCTGACGGCTGCGAACACCACGACAAACTGTTCGGCCGCTGGCGCGCCGGTCTATGCGCTGACCGCTGGCAAGCGAGAATCGGGTGCGCCAGTTTACACCTTCGGCGGCCGTGCCCAAGCCACGCTGGGTCCGGTTGACCTAGGTGTCCAGGCCAAGCGCACCGGGCGTCGTTATCTGAACGATCAGAACCTGCCGCAGTTCGCCTGCACCGTGGCGCTCATCAACAATGTGTGCCCGACCGTGGCCAACGTCCCTGCGTCGTTCAGCGGCACGCGCGGCATCCAGTACCAGACCTATGGCGCCTATGCTCCGGGCTACACGACCGTCGATCTTGACGCCCGCATCGCGCTGGGTTGGACCGGCATCGGCACGGACAAGACCTACATCCAGTTGAACCTTCAGAATGTGTTCAACACCTTCTATGTCGGCGGCTTGGGTCAGGCGGGCCAGACGGCCAATGTCGTCTCATCGCTACCCTTTGTGCAGATCGGTTCGCCGCGCGCGCTGATCGTGTCGCTCAACACGCAGTTCTAAGTCGAGACCGGGCGTTAGCGCCGAGTGGCTTCGGGGCCGTCCTTCCTCCGGGAAGGGCGGCCCTTCTTTTTTGCCCTTACCCGTCAGGCCGTGTAGATGTCGCCCGGCCATGGCCATCCACTCGCCCGTCGCGACGTCCTCTGCTTCGCTCCCCGCTTCCGATCCCTTGTCGGTGCGGCCGTTTTTCGAGAACAAGGCGCGCGCCTTCTGGACGCTGCAGGCGGCCGGGTGGTCGGGCTATCTGGTGCTGCGATCGGTGGTTGGCATCTCCAACGGTTTTTCGCTGGAGAAGATCATCCCGGTGATCATCGAGGCGATCCTGGGCTATTGCATCACCCTGCTGCTCTCGACGCTGTACGGCTATTACCGGCGCATCCCGCGCATCATGGGGGTGTTCCTGACGCTGGCGACGCTGGCCGCGGCGACCTTCCTATATGCCGCGCTCAACGCCTTTTCCTTCTCGTTCATCACCACGACCCAGCCGGGCGTCACCGTCACGCTGCTGATCGGTAATCTGTTCATCACCTTCGTGGTGCTGGCGGGCTGGTCGGCGCTGTATTTCGCGATCAACTATTATCTGATCGTCGAGAGCCAGATCGACGAGATGCGCGCGCTGGAGTTGCAGGCGTCCTCGGCGCAGCTGGCGATGTTGCGCTATCAGCTCAATCCGCATTTCCTGTTCAACACGCTGAATTCCATCTCGACGCTGGTGCTGCTGAAACAGACCGAGCGGGCCAATGCGATGTTAAGCCGGCTGTCAGCCTTCCTCCGCTACACGCTGGCGAACGAGCCCACGGCGCATGTCACCGTGGCGCAAGAGGTCGAAACGCTGAAACTGTATCTCGAAATCGAAAAGATGCGCTTTGAGGATCGTCTGCGTCCCAGTTTCGAGATCGACCCGCGGGCCGAGCGCGCGCGACTGCCCTCGCTGCTGCTGCAACCGCTGGTCGAGAACGCCATCAAATACGCCGTCACGCCGCAGGAGGAAGGCGCGGAAATCCGCGTCGATGTGCGACTGGTCGGGCAACGGGTGCGGATCGCCGTATCCGACACCGGCCCCGGCTTGCACGAAATCCGTCATTCCTCAAGCGTTTCGACCGGCGTTGGACTGTCCAATATCCGCGAACGGCTGGCCCAGGCTTATGGCCCGGACCATCGTTTCGAATCCCGCTCCGCGCCAGCTGGAGGTTTCTCGGTCGAGATCGAGATCCCCTTCCAGCTTGAGAATGTGAACAGAGAGGCCGCATGACCATCCGTACCATCCTCGTCGACGACGAGCCCCTGGCGATCCAGGGCATGGAGCTCCGGCTCCAGGCGCACGACGACGTCGAGATCATCGAGCGTTGCTCGAACGGGCGCGAGGCGATCCGCGCGATCAAGACGCACAAGCCCGACCTCGTCTTCCTCGATATCCAGATGCCCGGTTTCGACGGCTTTTCCGTGGTTCAGGGGCTGATGGAAGTCGAGCCGCCGCTGTTCGTCTTCGTCACCGCCTATTCCGACCACGCCCTGCGCGCGTTCGAGGCGCAGGCGGTCGATTATCTGATGAAGCCGGTCGAGGAAGCGCGCCTGGCCGATACGCTCGACCGGGTGCGCCAGCGCCTGAACGAGAAGCGTGGCGCGGGCGAGGTCGAGAAGCTGAAGGAAGTGCTCGCCGAACATGCGCCCGAGGCGGTCGCCGATCTGAACGAGGGCGGCGAGGTCGCCTCCAGCCGGTTCGAAAAGCTGATCAACATCAAGGATCGCGGCCAGATTTTCCGCGTCGATGTCGACACGATCGAGATGATCGAGGCGGCGGGCGATTACATGGTCATCAACACCGGCGACAATTCGCTGGTCCTGCGTGAGACGATGAAGGACCTGGAAAAGCGCCTCGATCCGCGTCGGTTCCAGCGGGTGCATCGCTCGACCATCGTCAACCTGGACCTGGTCAAACAGGTCAAGCCGCACACCAATGGCGAATGTTTCCTGCTGCTCGAATCGGGGGCGCAGGTGAAGGTGTCGCGGAGCTACCGCGACGTGGTGGCGCGGTTCGTTCATTGAGGCCAATTCCTCCCCTGCAAGGGGAGGGGACCATGCGCAGCATGGTGGAGGGGTGTCTCGCTATCGAGAGGGCGACCCCCCTCCGTCGGCGCTCCGCGCCGCCACCTCCCCTTACAGGGGAGGAATAAGATTTTACCGCAACCCCAGCATCTTGTGCGTCTGGAGCGTCAGCCGCCAACGCGGCCGCTCCATCACCATGGCGATGCACGCCTCGCGATTCGCCTCCGCCCGAGGATCGTCGAGTGGCTGGAGCAGGTGGTTTGCAAAGTCCCAGCGCTCGACCTCAGCCGGATCGATCCCCGCCTGCGGCCAGACCAGCTTCAGTTCCTGCCCCGACCGTTGGACGACCTCCGACCCCGCCTTGGGACTGATGCACACCCAGTCGAGTCGCGGATGCGCGGCAAGCGTTCCGTTGCTCTCGATCGCGACGAAGAAGCCCGCCGCGTGCAGGCCATCGACCAGCGCATCATCGACCTGGAGCATCGGCTCGCCGCCCGTCAGCACGACGAAGCGCTCATCCCGCGACTCGCCCCAAAACCCCTCGACCGCCGCGACCAGCGCCTGCGCATCGGCGAAACGCCCGCCGCCCAGGCCATCGACCCCGACGAAATCGGTGTCGCAGAAGCGGCAGATGGCGCTGGCCCGGTCCTGCTCACGGCCCGACCACAGATTGCAGCCCGCAAAGCGCACGAACACCGCGCGCCGGCCGGCCTGCACCCCCTCGCCCTGGAGCGTCAGGAACATCTCCTTGACGGCATAGCTCATGGCGTCAGCCCTGCGGCTTCACCGCATAGGCGGTGGGATCGGGAATGCCCGCTTCCTCGAACCCCTTCGACCGCAGGCGACAACTGTCGCAGAGACCGCAATGCAAGCCACCCGGCGCGGGATCGTAGCAGGACCAGCTCAGTCCCATGTCGATGCCCAGCCGCGCGCCTTCGCGCACGATATCGGCCTTGGTCATGTGTTGGAGCGGCGCGTGGATCTTGAACGGCTGGCCTTCGACGCCCGCCTTGGTCGCAATCTCGGCCAGCCCCTCAAAGGCCGCGATGAATTCGGGGCGGCAATCGGGATAGCCCGAATAATCGAGCGCGTTGACCCCGATGAACAGGTCGCGCGCGCCCGCCGCCTCGGCCCAGCCGAGCGCCAGACTGAGGAAGATCGTGTTGCGCGCCGGGACATAGGTGACGGGAATGCCCGGCTGAACCCCGTCCTTGGGCACGTCGATATCGGCGGTCAGCGCCGATCCGCCAAAGGCCGACAGGTCGAGCGGCAGGACGATGTGGCGCTCGGCGCCGAGCGCATGGGCGACTCGACGCGCGGCGGCGAGTTCGATCTGGTGGCGCTGATTATAGTCCACCGAAAGCGCGAGGATATGATAGCCTGCGGCCTTGGCCGAGGCGGCGGAAATCATCGAGTCCAGCCCGCCCGAAACGAGCACGACCGCCATGGGAGCAGAAGATGTCATGATCTGGCCGCGCTACGCCGATTGGCGCGCCGTTGCAATGCCGGGGGTGGATCGGAAAAGAAACGGCGGGACCGCCAAGGCAATCCCGCCAAGGACCTGACCGGGCATGCTGATGACCCGGACGAGGGAGATTTCCGCTGCTGAAGCAGAAGCCGCTTGTAGCAGCCGGATGGTTAACAAATAGAAAAAAACGGTCCGTTTTAGTTCTTCAGCTTCCAGCCCTTGCGCAAAAGCGCGTAGCACAGCACCGCCATCGCGGCGTCGATGGCCAGAACGATGATCCCGCCCAGCGTTACCGGCGAGTCGGCCAGCCCCAGGAAGCCGTATCGGAACCCCGAAATGACATAGAAGAAGGGGTTGGCATGGCTGATCGCGCGGAAGGCTGGCGCCAGTCCGTCGACCGAATAGAAGGTGCCCGACAGCAGCGACAGCGGTACGACCACGAAATTGGTGACGGCGGCGGCATGGTCGAACTTCTCCGCCCAGATCGAGGTCAACACGCCGAGCAGCGCCAGAAATACCGAACCCAGCAGGCCGAACCACAGGACCGCGAAAAAAGCGTGCGGCGTCACATGCACCCCCGGCCAGATCGCCATCGCGGCCCACACCGTTACCCCGACCAGCACCGCGCGCGTCACCGCGCCGCCGACCAGCGCGGCCAGCAGCTCCGCCGTGGAGAGCGGCGGCATCAGATAATCGACGATCGTGCCCTGGATTTTGCCGACCAGCAGCGAGAAGCTGGCATTGGCAAAGGCATTGTTCATCATGCCCATCACGATCAGGCCCGGCGCGATGAAATCGGCGAACGGCACCTGCGCGCCCGCGACGGGCACGGCATGGCGGCCGCCCAGAGCGGTGGTGAAAATGATGAGATAAAGCAGCGTCGTGACCGATGGCGCCCAGATCGTCTGGAGCTGCACCTTGAAGAAACGGCGCACCTCCTTGATATAGAGGGTCTTGAGGCCGCCCCAGTTGATGTTCCGGATTACGGGCTCACCGGGGGCGGCGCGCACCGCCGAGTGGATTTCGCCGATGGGGGGCTGGCTGCTCATCGTCATAGCGCGTAACCGTTGCCGTGGCCGCCCGCAACCCGGTGCGATGGATGGAATGAGGAAAGGTTTCGAATGTCGTGGACCGATGAGCGGATCGATACGCTCAGGACGATGTGGGAGGCGGGGCAGACCGCCAGCCAGATCGCCGAAGCACTGGGCGGAGTTAGCCGCAACGCGGTGATCGGCAAGGCGCACCGCCTGGGCCTTCAGGCGCGACCGTCGCCGGTAAAGGCCAATGAGCCGGCCGTCGTCGCCGAGGCGGTCGTTGCGGCGGCGCCGCCGGCGCCTGCGCCGGAACCGGAACCCGAGCCCGAACCGATTCGCGCCGCACCGGTCGTCGACGCCGAGCCCGCGCCCGAGCCGGTTCGCGAGCCGCAGCCGATCCTGCGCTCGGTGGGTCCCGGCGGCTTCGTTCGCCAGTCGCCCGGCGAGCAGCAGCCCCCGCCCTCGCCCGCCCCGCCGCGCCGTCTGGTCCCCGCCAAGCCGAGCCCGGAGATTGCGGGCAAGACCTCGCTGCTCGACCTGAACGACCGCATCTGCAAATGGCCGATCGGCCATCCGGGTGAGCCGGACTTTCACTTTTGCGGCGACAAGGTGAATCCAGGCTTCCCCTATTGCGTCGCGCATTGCGGCCATGCCTATCAGGCACAGCTGCCTCGCCGCGACCGCCGTCCGCCGCCGCCTTTGCCCTTTGGCGGCCCGCGCGTCCGCTAATATCTGGGTCATGAGAAAAGCCCGCCGGTTTCGCGACCGGCGGGCTTTTTCTTGGCTGGTGTAATCCCGTGGGCGTCGACTGAACGGCGTTCGGGGACCAATCTCCGTTAGGTCGAAGTACACGCCCCGTCGCTTTCCTCAAGCGACAGGGCGTGCCCCTCCCATCAGAACCGGAACGCCGCTGTCGCCCGCAGCGAGTGCCAGCGGAACTTGTCGTCCGACCGTCGGATATCCGTACCCGCCGTGTTGGGTGCCAGCACGAACGGGTTGGTCGCGGGGGCGCTGCCCTGGGTCACGCGGACGCGCGTGTCGTCGTCGCGATACTGATGGTACATATACTCCATGCCGATCGAGAAATTGCGCCCGATCTTCTGCTCGATGCCGCCGCCGCCGAGGAAACCGAACTGGTTGCGCTTGCCGCCGAGAGCAAAGGCGTTCGACCCGTTCGAGGTGGTGAACTCGCGGTTGATCCGGGCATAGCCGCCGCCAAACGTGCCGTAGAACAGCGTGTTGTTCGCCGCATATCCTGCGCGACCGCGAACCGAGGCTTCCCAGTCGATGCTGCGGGTCATGGTGTACCAGGCGGGCGTGGTCGAGAAGGCCGATACGCTGTCGGTGATCTCGGACTTACCGAACTCGCCCACTGCGCCATAGACGATGTTGCCGACCTGATGGTCGACGCCGACGCGGCCATAATAGGCGATGCCGTCCTTGTCGTTGTCGCAGCCGGTCGCGGCGTTCTGCGGCGACAGGACGCTGCGCGCGCGGCCGTTGCAGAAGCCCGGCGAGAAGGCGTTGGCGCCGGTCGAGGTCGTCACCACGTCGCCGAACCGCCCGTCGAGGTTGCGGTCGAACAGGAAGCGCGAGCCGACATCGTTGGGCTGCACGTCATAGCCGAAGCTGCCGCCGACATAGACGCCGGAGAAGGGCGCATCGTCCGCCCCCGCATAGGTCCCGTCCTGCGCCATCGCGGGCGCAGCGATCAGCGCCGAGGCCATGGCCCCCGCCATCCAGAATTTCATCATTATCACTCCCGTACCCTTGGCATAAAGGTGACGGGCTAACGGACGGCAGCGGCCGAAATATCCCAGGTTAGATTTTCGGCAAAGTTTTGTTGCAATTCGGCCACGCGCCACGAAGCTGGCGCAAGCGCGTCTCAAGGCCTATAGTTCCCGTTATGTCCAATGATCTGTTCGCGGGCGGCGCCCGTCCCCAGCCCGCCTATGACGCCTCCTCGATCGAGGTGCTGGAGGGGCTGGAGCCGGTACGTCGCCGTCCGGGCATGTATATCGGCGGCACCGACGAGCGCGCGCTGCATCACTTGGCGGCCGAGGTGCTCGACAATGCGATGGACGAAGCGGTGGCGGGCCATGCCAACCGCATCGAGGTGAAGCTGGAGCCGGGCAACCGCCTGACCATTATCGACAATGGCCGCGGCATCCCGGTCGATCCGCACCCCAAATTCCCCGACAAGTCGGCGCTGGAGGTCATCCTCTCGACGCTGCACTCGGGCGGCAAGTTCACCGGCAAGGCCTATGCGACTTCGGGCGGTCTGCACGGCGTCGGCATCTCGGTGGTCAACGCGCTGTCCTCGGACACGGTGGTCGAGGTGGCGCGCGAGCGTATCCTCTATCGCCAGCGTTTCGCGCAAGGGACGACGCTCGGCCCGCTGGAGACGGTGGGTGCCGCCCCCAATCGGCGCGGCACCAGCGTCGCCTTCACGCCGGACATCGAGATTTTCGGGCCGGAGCTGCACTTCAAGCCCGCGCGGCTGCACAAGCTCGTCCGCTCCAAGGCCTATTTGTTCGCGGGCGTCGAAATCCGCTGGCACTGCGCGCCCGAGCTCATCACCGACGACACGCCCGCCGACGCGGTGTTCCAGTTCCCGGGTGGCCTCGCCGATCACCTGAAGGAACAGATTGCTGGCCGCGAATGCGCCACCGCCGACTTCTTTTCCGGCAATCAGGATTTCCCGGCCGAGCAGGGCCGCGTCGAATGGGCGGTCGCCTGGCCGCTGTGGAGCGACGGCAGCTATAGCTGGTATTGCAACACCATCCCGACCCCCGATGGCGGCACCCATGAACAGGGTTTGCGACAGGCATTGGTGCGTGGACTTCGTGCGTTCGGCGAGCTGGTGAATCAGAAAAAGGCCAAGGATATCACCGCCGACGACGTCATGGTCGGCTCCGAACTGATGCTCTCGGTCTTCATCCGCGAACCGCAATTCCAGAGCCAGACCAAGGACCGGCTGACTAGCCCCGAAGCGGCCGGGCTGGTCGAAAAGGCGGTGCGCGACCATTTCGACCATTATCTCTCGGCCAATATGGAGCGCGGCAAGGCGTTGCTCGGCTATGTGCTCGACCGCATGGACGAACGCCTTCGCCGCAAGGCCGAGCGCGAGGTCAAGCGCAAGACCGCCACCTCGGCGCGCAAGCTGCGCCTGCCCGGCAAGCTGACCGACTGTTCGGCCGACAGCCCCGAAGGCACCGAGTTGTTCATCGTCGAAGGCGACTCGGCGGGCGGCTCGGCCAAGCAGGCGCGCGACCGCAAGACGCAGGCGATCCTGCCGATCCGCGGCAAGATCCTGAACGTCGCTTCGGCCACCTCGGCCAAGATCCTGCAAAATCAGGAGATCGCCGACCTGACGCTGGCGATGGGTTGCGGCACGCGCAAGGATTGCGACCCGACCCAGCTGCGCTATGATAAGATCGTCATCATGACCGACGCCGACGTGGACGGTGCGCATATCGCCACGCTGCTGATGACCTTCTTCTTCCAGGAAATGCCTGATCTGGTGCGGCGCGGGCATCTCTATCTCGCCCAGCCGCCGCTCTATCGGCTGACCGTCGGCGCCAAGTCGCTCTATGCCCGCGACGACGCCCACCGCGCCGAGCTGGAGCGCACCGCGTTCAAGGGCAAGAAGGTCGATGTCGCGCGCTTCAAGGGCCTGGGCGAGATGAACCCCGGCCAGCTGCGCGAGACGACGATGGACCCCGCCAGCCGCAGCCTGATCCGAATCACACTGCCCCAGGAATATGAGGAGCGTGCCGGGGTGAAAGATCTCGTCGACCGCCTGATGGGCAACAACCCGGCGCATCGCTTTGCGTTTATCCAGGAAAATGCGGCAAGACTGGATGAAGAGGTGATCGACGCGTGAGGACATTTCAAGACGGGTAAATCGGTTGTTTGGGGGCTGGTCGAGATGAAGCGAATCTGACACAATCCTCTATCCCATCCGGAGTCACCCGCCGATCTGGCTCCTCCTGGCAGATCGGCAATACGGAGGCCCGTCATGCTTATCCTCGCCCTGCTTCTCCAACAGACGCCGACTCTGCCCGAACCCGGCGATTATCAGTTACAAAGGCCGCGAAATCCGCCCGCACCGGTGGAGTCGATCTTCCGGGGACCGAATGCCGATCTGGGGGCAGCCAAGGCCGAAACGTCGGTCGTCGTCACGGGGCAGCGCCTGACCAAGCTGAAGGCCGATCTGGATGATTGTATCGCCCGACATTGCCCGCCGGAGCGCGACATCTCGCTGACGTTGGCTTATGCCGAAACGCAGTTCATCATGGGCGATTATAAGGGCGGTCGCGAAACGATGCTGGCTGCCCGAAAACGCAATGCACGCTTTGCCGCACAACTGCCGATCGACGTGTCCGACATGCACCGCGCGACCGGGCTCTTCGCCAATCTGACCGGCCACCCCAACCAGAACCAGACGAGCGCGATCGATGCCATCGACGCGCTGAAAAAGGGTCTGCCCGAGGGCGATGCGCGGATCTATGCCCAGCGGCTGGAAATCGGTGACGCGATGCAGCGAAACGGTAACCTGGAAGCGGCCTTGTCGCAATATGACAAGGTTGCGCGTCAGGGGCGCGACGCGGGATTACCGATGGTCGAGGGCATGGCGATGTTCCGTTCCGCAGTGTTGCTCAGCGCCCTAGCCAGCGTAATGCCGAGATTCACCCGGCCCGCCCAGGAACAGACTGGGCGCATCCTGAGCAACACCTCGCCCGCTTTCCTGCCATTCCGTAACGGCGTCCGCATGCTGCAGGCCCGGCTCGCGCCTTCTGCGGACCGGCCGGCGGCCATGCAGGCTGCCCTGGCCCAATTGGAGATCGATGACAATCCACAGCCCACCTTGCTCGTCGCGCCGCCGATCAAGACCCAAGATATGGCTTTCGGCGCAGCGCACGGCACCGACAAACCGCTTTGGGCCGATGTCAGCTTCTTCATTGCCCCCGATGGCAAGGTCGCCGACGTCGCGGTCGTTCAACAGACCGATGGCGTTCGGAAGCAATGGATGGACCTCATCACACGATCGATCGCGGAACGTCGATATGCACCGCAACGTCGTAACGGCGACCTCCCGCGTCTTGAGCGCTACTCGTTCATCGCGGATACCGCGACGGAAACCCGCTCGCGGATGCGGACCCGCACGTCCAATCTCAGCCTGCAGGTCACCGATCTTTCGCCCGTGCCCAAACCCGCACCAGCCTCGCAGAGCAGTGCAACGGCACCCACCCCTCAACCACGTCCGGTGACGACGGCGATGCGTTGACGCCGGGAAGCAATAGCCCGTATGATCGCAAAGGGCGGCCCTTGATGCCGCCCTTTGCTGTTTGAAGGAGACACCCCGTGACCATCACCGCCCTGATGCCCGTTTACCCACGGTGCGGGGTGCGTCCGGTCCGAGGCGAGGGCGTCTATCTGTACGGCGAGGATGGCGAGCAGTATCTGGACTTCGCCGCCGGCATCGCGGTCAACGCGCTGGGCCATGGCCACCCGAAACTGGTCGAGGCGATCGCCAAGCAGGCCGCGACGCTGATGCATGTGTCGAACCTGTACGGCAGCCCGCAGGGGGAGCATTTCGCCCAGCGGCTGGTCGATTCGACCTTTGCCGACACGGTGTTCTTCACCAATTCGGGCGCCGAGGCGGTCGAGTGCGCGATCAAGACCGCGCGCCGCTATCACTTCGCCAATGGGAACCCCCAGCGTCATACGCTCATCACGTTCAACAACGCGTTCCATGGACGGACGCTGGGCGCGATTTCGGCGACCAACCAGCCCAAGATGCGTGACGGGTTCGAGCCGCTGCTGCCCGGCTTCGCCTATGCGCCGTTCGACGATCTGGAGGCCGCACTCGCGCTGATCGACGAGAACACCGCCGGTTTCCTGGTCGAGCCGATCCAGGGCGAAGGCGGCCTGCGCCCCGCCAGCATGGAGTTCCTGCAGGGGCTACGCAGGGCGTGCGACGAGCATGGCCTGTTGCTGGTGCTGGACGAAGTACAGTGCGGTTATGGTCGCACCGGCAAATTTTTCGCGCATGAACTCTATGGCGTGACGCCCGACATCATGGCGTCGGCCAAGGGCATTGGTGGCGGCTTCCCGCTGGGTGCCTGCCTGGCGACCGAGGAAGCGGCCAAGGGCATGGTGGCTGGCACCCACGGGTCGACCTATGGCGGCAACCCGCTCGCCATGGCCGCCGGCGAGGCGGTGCTCGACGTGATGCAGGAGCCGGGCTTCCTCGAGCATGTCGAGGCGATGGGCCAGCGGCTGCGCGCGACGCTGGAGCAGATGATCCCGAACTTCGATCATCTGTTCGAGGAAGTGCGCGGCCACGGCCTGATGCAGGGTCTGAAGATGAAAAGCGACAGCCGTCGTTTCGTGGCGCATTGCCGCGACAATCACGGCCTGTTGCTGGTCGCGGCGGGCGAGAATGTCATCCGCATCCTGCCGCCGCTGACCATCGACGAGAGCCACATCACCGAGTTCGCGACGAAGCTGTCGGACGCCGCGCGCGTCTATGTCCCCGCCGCCGACGATTGATGATCTTTGCCACCCCGGCGGCACCGACCGCCGGGGGACGGAGTACCGACCCATGACGATCCGCCACTTCCTGAACCTCGCCGACGCCGGTCCCGAGGGTGTGACCGCCATTTTGACCGATGCACAGGCCCGCAAGGCCGCGCGCGCCGGCTTCACCAAGGGCCGTGTCGATGCCGATGCGCCGCTCGCGGGCCAAGTGCTCGCCATGGTGTTCGAGAAGAACTCGACCCGCACCCGCGTCAGCTTCGACATGGCGATCCGCCAGCTGGGCGGCACGTCGATCGTGCTCGATGCGGGGACCATGCAGCTGGGTCGCGGCGAGACGATCGCCGACACCGCGCGCATCCTGTCGGGCTATACCGACGCGATCATGATCCGCACCGACGACCATGCCAAGGTCGAGGAGATGGCCCACTATGCCAGCGTGCCGGTCATCAATGGCCTGACCGACCTGTCGCACCCCTGCCAGATCATGGCCGACCTGCTGACCGTGATCGAGGCGGGCAAGACACTGTCGGGCCTGAAGGTCGCGTGGCTGGGCGACGGCAACAACGTCCTGCACTCGATCGTCGAGGCAGGCGGGCTGCTGGGCTTCGACGTGGTCGCTGCCTGCCCCACCGGCTATCATCCGGAGCCGGGCACGCTGGAACTGGGCCAAGGTCGCGCGACCTGCACCACCGACCCGCGCGCAGCGGTCGAAGGGGCGGACATCGTCGTCACCGACACCTGGATCTCGATGGGCCAGGCCCATGCCGAGGAAAAGCTGGCCGCGATGATGCCGTTCCAGGTCAATGCCGACCTCATGGCGCTGGCCAAGCCCGATGCCAAGTTCCTCCACTGCCTGCCCGCGCATCGCGAGGAGGAAGTCACCTCGGACGTGATCGACGGCCCGCAGTCGCTGATCTGGCCGGAGGCGGAGAACCGCCTCCACGCCCAGAAGTCGATCCTGCGCTGGTGCTTCGGCCAGATCGGTTGATCGCGCCTCGGCATTACCTATCTATGGAAAGGCCGGCGGCTTCGTCGGCCTTTTCTCTTTCCCCTGCCGCACTGGCACCATATCGCCCGGACATCCTCCGGTGCGTAAAGGCACGAGCATGACCGACATCACCCTGCCCGACCTCGACCGCGCCATCGCGTTCACCATCCCTGAGCAGCATGCACGTGGACGGATGGTGCGGCTTGGCCCGGTGCTCGACGAGATTCTGGCGGCCCATGCCTATCCCCCGGTGATCGAGCGACTGCTGGCCGAGGCGCTGACCCTGACCGCGCTGATGGGGGCGACGCTGAAGGATACCAGCGGCCAGCTGACCATCCAGACGCGTAGCGATAGCGGCGTGATCCGGCTGCTCGTCTGCGATTATCGTGGCGGCGAACTGCGGGGCTATATCCAGTATGACGAGGACCGGCTGGCCGAGCTGCCCGCCGACCCGACGCTGTTCGCGCTGTTCGGCCAAGGCTATCTGGCGATCACCTTCGACCTGGCGGTGACGGGCGAGCGCTATCAGGGCATCGTGCCGCTGGATGGTGAGACGCTGTCCGCCGCCGCCGAAAGCTATTTTATCCAGTCGGAGCAGATACCCAGCCTGCTGCGCGTCGGGATCAGCAAGGGGCCGGACGGTCGCACCGTCGCGGGCGGCCTGTTCCTGCAGCATCTGCCCGAGGGCGAGGAAGGTCGCGAGCGGCTGCACGTCAAGCTCGATCATCCCGAATGGGAGCATGTCCAGGCGCTCGGCGAGACGATGCAGGTCGAGGAGCTGGCTGACGCCGCGCTGCCGCTGGAGACGCTCGTATGGCGGCTGTTCCATGAGGAGCAGAATGTCCGCGTGTCGGAAAGCCCCGCCATCGTGCGCGGCTGCCGCTGCTCGGCCGAGTATATCGCCAGCGTCATCACCAAATTCTCGGTCGAGGAACGGCGCGAGATGGCGGATGCCGACGGGCTGATCCAGGTCGACTGCGCGTTCTGCGCCAAGAAATTCCCGGTGCGGTTCGACGCGGAACCGGCGGCATGATCCTGAAATCCTCCCCGGTACGGGGAGGTGGCAGGCCGTCAGGCCTGACGGAGGGGGGCTTCCGCATCGGGCGGCCCTCGCGGCACGCCCACTCCACCATGCTGCGCATGGTCCCCGTCCCCGCGCCGGGGAGGATCAGCCGCCCAGCGCCTCGACCAGCGCCTTGACCTTTTGCTGGCGCCATTGCGGCAGCGGCGCGACCAGCCAGTAGCCCATGCGCGAGGGCACCGCTTCGCCGGTGGCGACGACCCGGCCCTCCGCCAGGTCACGTTCGGCGAGCAGTTGCGGCACGATGGCACGGCCCAGCCCTGCCGCAACCGCGTCGATGGCGAGCCCCGCATCGGTGACCCGGACGAGAGGGACGCCTTCCTCGGGCGCCCCCGGCCAGGCGATCAGGGGAGCATCGGTCGGGCCGATCGGAATCATCCCGTCCGACTCGATCGCCTCGCCCTCCAGCCCGCCTGGCCCGTCGCCCCAGCGGATGGCGAGGTCCAGATTGGCCTCGGTGAAGTCGAGCCCTTCGTCCGACGCGATCAGCGAGAAGCGCAGGTCGGGATCGCGCGCGGCGATCGCGGCTAGGCGCGGCATCAGCCATTTCTCGGTCACGTCGCGCGGCGCAGCGATGGTCAGGGACTTGGACGACTGGCCCGCCTGCATCGCGCGCACCGCCTCCTCGAACTGCAGGAAGCCGGCACGGAGAGGCGCAAGCCCCGCTTCCGCTTCGGGCGTCAGCTCCAACCCGCGCGTCGTGCGGCGGAACAGCACGACGCCCAGCGTATCCTCCAGCGCGCGGATTTGCTGTCCCACCGCCGCCGGGGTCACGGCCAATTCATCGGCGGCGCGGGTGAAGCTCAGATGGCGGGCCGCGGCATCGAGCACGCGCAGGCCATTGAGCGGCAGATGCGTGCGCTTCATGATTCCACCGCCGGAGCGATCAGCGCGAAGTGCGGGATGGCGACGTCGAAGGTCACGCCATCGCCCGCGATCATCCGATAGCTGCCCTGCATCGCACCGCTGGTCGTCGCCAGCGGACAGCCAGAGACATAATCATAGGAGGCACCCGGCTGGATCACCGGCTGTTCGCCGACCACGCCCTCGCCCTCAACCGAGTGGCGTGCGCCGCGCGCGTCGGTGATGATCCATCGGCGGGTGAGCAGTTGGACCGGCTGGTCGCCCCCATTCTCGATGCGGACATGATAGGCCCAGAACCAGCGCCCGCGCTGCGGCTCGGACTGTTCGGGCAGATAGCTGACCGACACCCGGACCGTCACCGGCCCGGTCGTCAGCGCATGGGGAAAGAGGGCCTTCACAGACCCACGGCGCGCAAGGCCTGGTCGAGATCGTCGATCAGGTCATCGGCGTCTTCCAGCCCGACATTCAGGCGCAGCATCCCCTCTCCGATCCCCATCTCGACCCGCTTTTCCTCGGCGACGCCCGCATGGGTGGTCGAGGCAGGGTGGGTCATCAGCGAGCGAGAGTCGCCGATATTGTTGGAGATGTCGATCAGTTCCAGCGCGTCGAGCAGGCCATGCGCCTGGGTCCGTCCGCCGTCGAGTTCGATCGCGAAGATGCTGCCGCCCGCCTTCATCTGGCGCATGGCGAGCGCATGTTGCGGATGGCTGGGCAGCGCCGGGCACAGGACGCGCGGCACCCGGCCCTCGAGGAACGTCGCGACCTTCAGCGCGGATTCCGACTGGCGATGAATACGCAGGTCCAGCGTCTCCAGCCCCTTCAGCACCACCCAGGCGTTGAACGCCGACAGCGTCGGCCCGGTGTTGCGGGTGAAGGGCAGCAGCGTGTTGGTGATGAAGTCCTCGGTTCCGCACACCGCGCCCGCCAGCACGCGGCCCTGCCCGTCCATCATCTTGGTGGCGGAATAGGCGGTCACGTCCGCGCCGAAGTCCATTGGCCGCTGGAGCGCGGGCGTCGCAAAGGCATTGTCGACGACCGTGGTGATCCCGCGTTCCCCCGCGATCGCGCAGATCGTCTCCAGGTCCGCGACGTCCATCGTCGGGTTGGCGGGCGTCTCGAAGAAGAAGACCTTGGTTTCGGGGCGCACCGCGTCCAGGAAGGCCTGCGGGTCGCGCGCATCCACGACGGTCGTGGCGATGCCGAACTTGGGCAGCAACGTGTCGGTCAGCCACCGACACGATCCGAACGCCGCGCGGCCGCCGACCAGATGGTCGCCCGCCTGCAACTGGCAGAGCAGCACCGCCGTCATCGCCGCCATGCCCGACGCCATGGTCCGGCACGCCTCCGCCCCTTCGAGCAGCGCGATACGCTGTTCCAGCATCTCGACCGTCGGGTTCTGGAGACGGGAATAGGTCATTCCCTCCTGCTCACCCGCGAACCGCGCCGCCGCATCCCCCGCCCGGTCATAGCAATAGCCCGAGGTCAGAAAGAGCGCCTCGGACGTTTCGCCATATTCCGATCGCGCGGTGCCGCCGCGTACGGCCTGCGTTGCGGGACGCCATTTGGTGGTGATCGAGCGGTCCTGGCCAGTCTTGCGCTTCATGCCCGCCCATTTGCCGGTCCGGGCAGCGGGGTTCAAGGATATTCCGACGCCGCCGCCATATGTCACCGTTACGGCAGCGGAACGGAAAAGCGCCCGATTCGGTTATTCCCCCCCATCCAACAGGGAGAATGACCATGAACATCCGCATCGGCCTGCTGCTGGCCGCAAGCCTGGCGTCGCTGTCCGCCTGCAACGGCAAGGGCACCGACAAGTTGGCCGAGAATGTCGAAAAGGCCGCCGACAACCGCGCCGACGGCATGGAAAGCCAGGCTGACGCGCTGCGCAACCAGGCCAAGATGCTCGACAAGCAGGCGGAAAAGACCCGCGACTATGCCGAGGATCGCGCCGATGCGATCAAGGCGGCGGACGTCAACGCCGCCGCGATGAACCCCGAACAGCGTGAAGCGGTCATCGACAACCAGGCGGCCGCAGTGCGGTGACGTATATCCTTCCCGGTACGGGGAGGGGGATCATCCGCAGGATGGTGGAGGGGGGAGCGCCACATGGGCTGCCCTATGAGGAAGCCCCCTCCGTCAGTCCTTCGGACTGCCACCTCCCCGTGCCGGGGAGGATATTGGGTTACTGCGCCTCGCGGTGGTTCGTCACCTTGCCATAGATCGGCTTGTCCACCGTGCTCAGCCGGTCGCTGGCATCGCCGGTCAGGTCGAAGAACAGCACTCGGTTCGCACCCGCCTTCAGCCACGGCGCCGGCGTATAGAGCGTGTGGACCGGCCCGATGCTCCAGAAGCGACCGAGATTATGGTCGTTCAGCCACAACTGCCCCTTATGCGCGCCCCGCATGTCGAGATAGGTGTCGCCGGGCTTCGCGACCGTCATCTCCGCTTCGTAGAAGCACGGGCCGCTGCACGGCTTGGCCGACATTTTCAGCGACGACAGGTTATCCATCGGCAGGCGGAACATCTGCCAGTCGCTCAAGGGCGCGCCCGCCAGTGTCACCGCGCCGGTGAGGCCCGTCTGTTCGGTGCGGATCGCGTGGGAATAGTTCACCCGGCCGGTATTCTCGACCAGGATGTCGAGCGTCGCGGGCTTGGCACGGGCGGGCAGTTCAACCGTCTCCTGATCCAGCCGCCGGTCGAGCGTGCCGACCAGCGCGCGGTTGAGATAGACCTGCGCATAGCTGTGCATGCCCTTGAGCGTCAGCGTCTGCGCAGGCCCCGCCGGAACCGCGACGCGGTAAAGGACATAGCCATAATTCTGGTCCAGCTCCTCGAAGGTCTTGGGCTGCGCGGCACGCACCGGCGTGGGGAGATTGTCCCATAGCGACGCGCTGCGCCGGATGTCCGACACCGGGAAGGTCGTCGCAACCGTGGGCGCAGGCGTGGGCGCGGCGGGCTTGCCGGTCACCTCGGCGATGGCGGCGGCGATCAGGCCGTATTTGTAGCGCGGATTGCCCGCCTCATCGATCGGCGCGTCATAATCATAGCTGGTTGTGTCGGGGTGATAGTCCTTGCCGGTGTGCGAATCCGCGCCGTTCATCCAGCCGAAGGTGGTGCCGCCATGGACCATATAGAGCGAGATCGAATAGCCGCGCTTGAGCATATAGGCCATTTCCTCGGCCTCTTTCTTGCCGTCGGTCTCGTGATGCTCCTCGCCCCATTTGTCGAACCAGCCCGCCCAATACTCGCCGACCATGCGCAGGCCATCGGGACGATAGGCTTCCAGCTTGGCGACCGAACTTTGCGCGCCGCCCGAGCCGAAATTGACGACGGAAGGCAGGTTGGGCAACGAGCCCTTGGCCAGATCACCGCCCTGGTTGGAGGTGAACAGGACGCCGTCGGCGAACCCGGCGCGCTTGTAGCTCGCCTCCAGTCCGCGCAAGTAAGCCTGGTCGTCGCCGAACGCGCCATATTCGTTTTCCAGCTGCACCGCGACGATCGGCCCGCCATTCTTCAGCAGCAGCGGCTTCACCTCCTGCCCCAGCCGCGCCAGCCAGCGGTCGACGGCGGCGGTATATTTGGGGTCGGTCGAACGCAGCACCAGCTTGCGGTCCTTAAGGAGCCAGGCCGGATAGCCGCCCAGCTCCCACTCGGCGCAGACATAAGGACCGGGGCGCAGGATCACGTCCAGCCCCTCAGCCTGGGCATCGCGGATGAAGGCGACGATGTCGTTCTGGCCGCTGAAGTCATAGACGCCCGGACGTGGCTCGTGCGCGTTCCAAAAGGCATAGGTGGTGATGGTGTTCAGCCCCATCGCCTTGGCCTTGCGCAGGCGGTCGCGCCAATAGCCGCGGGGGATGCGGACATAGTGCATCTCGCCCGAAATCACTTGATGCGGCTGGCCGTTGCGCAGGAAACCCTTGCCCTTCACCTCGAAGATCTTGGCCGGGCCGTCATTGCTGGTCGCGCTCTGCGCCGACAGCGGCGACCAGGCCGTTGCTGCCATGATGGCCAGGATCATCGGTCGGAACCGCTGCGTCACATCACTCTCCCGTTCTTCTGTCGCGTTTCGCACAGTCGGGGTTCCGGACACCGCCTCACCCGCCTCCGCTTCGGCCCTATGGGTGCCATGCAAATATGGGGTTCGTCAAATTGTCTGACGAATCGGATTTGGGCATTACCCCGCGAAGCGAGGGTAGGAAGGACGAACGATCGAGCGGCCTTCCGCTTGGCGGCGGCCATGCGGCATTACGGGTGAAAAACCATTGTGCCCCCCGACCTGCCCGGCCATGACCGGGGCCATGCGCCGCCTGCTCGCTCCGTTCCACCGCCCCATCCCGGCGCTATTGGCCATGTTGGTCGCGGCGCAGGCCCTGTTCGGCTGGCGGTTGACCATGCCGCACACGCTGGTGTTCGACGAGATCCATTACGTCCCCGCCGCACGCGCGTTGCTGGCGCTGGAAGGGCCGGTCAACATCGAGCATCCGCTGCTCGGCAAGACGTTGATCGCCGCCGGGATCCTGCTGTTCGGCGACACTCCGCTGGGCTGGCGGGCGCTGTCGACGGTCGCCGGCACGGCGATCGTCGGGGGCGTGTTCGGCATCGTCTGGCTGATGACCCGGCAAACGCGCGCCGCGGCGATCGGGGCGCTGCTGACGATCGTCAACTTCATGGTGCTGGTGCAGGCCCGGATCGCGATGCTCGATGGATTCATGGCGGCGTTGGTCGTGCTCGCGGTCGCAGCGATGGGTTGGGCGATGCGCGGCAGCGCGACGCAGAGCCGCTGGCGATGGATGCTGGGCGCGGTGCTGCTGGGGCTGGCGGTCGGAGTGAAATGGGCGGCGGTGCCCTATCTGGGCTATGCGGCGATCGGCCTTGCCCTGATGAAGCGCCAGGACCCGAGCCGCTGGCCGGGGCTGTCATGGTGGTCGGCCTGGGGGCTGCTCGGTCTGGGGGCTGGGCTGGCCTATTCGGCGACCTTTGCACCCGCCTTCTTCTATGCGCGTGAGCCGATGACGCTGGCGGGGCTGCTGCCTTTCCAATGGGAGATGTATGCGCGCCAGACCCAGATCCTGCCACCGCATGTCTATCAGTCGGCGTGGTGGAGCTGGCCGGTGATCGGGCGGCCGATCTGGTATTTTTATGAGGTGGCCGACGGCGCGCAGCGAGGCATCTTCCTGCTCGGCAATCCGGCGGTGATGTGGGGCGGACTGGTCGCGGTGGCCGCTTGTGCGCTCGGCTGGCTGCGCACGCGCGAGATACGGTTGGGCATCGCTGCGGCCCTGTGGATCGCGGGGTTCGGGGTCTGGGCGATCATTCCCAAGTCCCTCGGCTTCTATTATTATTACTTCCTGCCCGCGATCTGGCTGTCGGTCGCGCTGGCGGTGGCGATCAACCGTTGGCGCGGATGGATGCGGGACTGGGACGAGGCTTATCTGGTCGCGGCGATGTGTCTGTTCGTCTATTTCTACCCGATCCTGACGGCGGGGCCGCTGGCGGGGCCGAAGTCGTTTGCGCGCTGGGCCTGGTTCACAGACTGGCGGTGAGGGATCAGTACCGTCCCCACACGAACCGCGACGACAGCGCATAATTCCACACTGCCCCGACCAGCACGCCGATCAGCGCCGAGATCGCCCACTCATTCGCCCGCGCATCGTGCAGGAAGGCCGCGACGCCGACATTGGCGATCGCCCCCACCGCACAGACCAGACAGAAGGACACCCAGCCGTCGAGCAACGGCTTGAAGCCGCGCAACCGCCGATCGCGATAGGTCAGCGCGTTGTTGAGGAAGAAGTTGAACGTCATCGCCGCCGTCACCGCGACGATCTGACTGGCCAGGAAGGTCGCGCCCAGACCCACGAAGAACAGGCTGAGCACCGCCATATGGACGCCCACCCCCAGCACGCCGATCGCCGAGAACATGGCGAAGCGCACGGGAATGACCTTGCCGAACCGGCGGTCATAGAGCGCGATCAGATATTCCATCGCGACGACATGATCGAGCTTGGACTCGCCCTCGGTCCGCACGCGGAAGACATAGGGCATTTCGGCGGCGCGAAGCGGGCGTGGCGAGGCGCTCATGATGTCGAGCAGGATCTTGAAGCCGATGCCCGACAGATGCGGCACCGTCTCGCGCGCGATCTGGGTGCGCACCATGAAAAAGCCGCTCATCGGATCGGACAGGTCGACGTTCAGCACCCGCTGCGACAGCTTAGTGGCGAAGGCCGATTTGGCGACGCGGTCGCGGTCCCAGTCGCCCGTCCCGCCGCCATCGACAAAGCGCGATCCGACGACCAGGTCGAGATCGGGCTCGGCCTGCAACCGATCGAGCATCCTGGGCAGCAGCGTCTCGTCATGCTGAAGGTCGCCGTCGATCACCGCGACCATGGGCGCCGCGGTCGCACACATCCCCTCGATACAGGCCGAGGACAGGCCGCGCCGCCCGATGCGCTGGATCACGCGCACCCGCGGGTCGACACGCCCCAGCTCGCGGGCGGCGTCCGCCGTCCCGTCCGGGCTGTTGTCGTCGACGAAGATCGCCTCCCACCGCCGCCCGGCCAGCGCCTGGTCGAGCTTGGCGATGAGCACGGGCACGTTGGCGCGCTCGTTGAAGGTCGGAATGACGACCGCGAGTTCCAGCAGCGCGCTCATGCGGGTCAGAGGCGTTCGAGGATCGCGTCGGCCATGGCGCGGGTCGACAGGCTGCCGCCCAGATCGCCGGTCCGCGCGCCGTCCCGGATCGCGCCCGCCACCGCCGCGTCGATCCGGTCGGCGGCCTCGGTGAGCCCCAACGAGTGGCGCAGCAGCATCGCCGACGACAGGATCGCGGCGCACGGATTGGCCTTGCCCTGCCCCGCGATGTCGGGCGCCGAGCCATGGATCGGCTCGTACAGCCCCTTGCCCGTCGCGCCCAGTGCGGCCGAGGGCAGCATCCCGATCGAACCGGCGCACATCGACGCCTGGTCGGACAGGATGTCGCCGAACAGATTGCCGGTCAGGATCACATCAAACTGGCCCGGATCGCGCACCAGCTGCATGGCGCAATTGTCGACATACATATGGTCGAGCGTGACCTCGGGATAATCCTTTGCCACCTCGATCACCACGTCGCGCCACAGCTGCGAGGTTTCCAGCACATTGGCCTTGTCCACCGACAACAGGCGGCGGCGGCGGCGCATCGCGGTCTCGAAGCCGACCCGCGCGATCCGCGCCACTTCCTGTTCGTCATAGCGCATCAGGTCATGGCCTTCGCGAAGGCCCGCCTCGGTGGTGCCGCGACCCTTGGCACCGAAATAGACGTCGCCGGTCAGTTCGCGCACGATCACCATGTCGATGCGGCGCGCGATGTCGGGGCGCAGCGAACTGGCATCCTCCAGCCCCTCGAACAGCCGTGCGGGACGCAGGTTCGCGAACAGGCCAAACGCCTTGCGCAGGCCCAGGATCGCCTGTTCGGGCCGGTGCGCGCGCTCCAGATTGTCGAAGCGCGGATCGCCGACCGCGCCGAACAGCAGCGCATCGGCGCGGCCCGCCGCCTCCAGCGTCTCGAGGGGCAGCGGATGACCCGCTGCCTCATAGGCCGCACCGCCGACCTTGGCCTCCTCGAAGGTCAGGCCCAGGTCTAGCGCCTCCAGCACGCGCCGCGCTTCCGCCGTCACTTCCGGGCCGATGCCGTCACCGGCGAGGATCGCGATCAATGCCATGGCTGGCCCCTTCTTACCCAAGTTCGGAGCGCCCTTTGCCTTAGCGAGCGGGCATCACGCAACCGCCCTTTTGAACCGATCGAACAGGCGCGCGCGGGCGGGCATCGGATCGTGGCGCAGCCCCGCCAGGATATCGCGCGCCAGGAAATGCGCGGTGATCCGGCCCGCGTCGAAAATCTCGGGCCAGTCCCCGACGCCGCCCTCGCGCAGGAATGACGGCAGCCGGAACAATCTGGCCTCATAGCCGAACGCCGCCCCCAGCGACGCCGCCGCCCCGCTCTTGGGGCTGACATAGGCCAGGTCGGCCGTTCCTCCGGTCACGGTGCAGCGCTCCAGATCGAGCCCGAACCCCAACTGCCCCAGCAACAGCAATTCATAGCGTACCAACGCCCCCGCCCAGCCGCGCGCCGAGGGGGCCGACTCGATCGCGGTCAACACCGCGTCGAGCGCATCGTAGAGGATCGGATAAGGCTGTTCCTCCGGCAGCGCAGCGGCGGTCAGCGCACACAGCCACTCGATCCCGGCAGCCGCGAGCGGCTCGCCATGCAGCCCCGCGCGGCTATGCCCGGGCTCAACGGTGAGTGCCGCGAGTTGCTCCACCGTCCGCGCCCGCCACTCGCCGATGATCGCGTTCCCCGGTTGCAGCACCGGCCGCAATGCCCGCGACCGTCCACCCCGGACATAGCCAGCCTGCACCCCGTCATCGCGGGTCAAGCCCCGCACGATCGCCCCATGCTCGCCATGCGGCCGGACCGACAGGATGATGGCGGGGGCGACCCGGTGCATGGCTGTGGATGTAGGGGGGAATGGGGTGGGATGCTATATTCGGGAGCAGATCTACATAATTAGAACTTGATCTTATTGCCCTTAACAATTTTATTGTCCGCCTATACTCCAGCTAATATAAAATTCCAGAGGAAGCAGATGGCCCTTAGGGTCAGGACCCATTGATGTGAGCGTCGCGATCTGATTCAGGCTCCGTGAGGAGACTGGTAATGAGCGACCTGTTTTGGCTGACGGACGAGCA
>NZ_JACIFA010000001.1 GCF_014197135.1 Sphingomonas zeae | reverse complement strand
TGCTCGTCCGTCAGCCAAAACAGGTCGCTCATTACCAGTCTCCTCACGGAGCCTGAATCAGATCGCGACGCTCACATCAATGGGTCCTGACCCTAGGGCGCGAAGCTGACTGGCCGATCTCGCAGCTTTGAACGGCGGCTCTTGGCAGAAGCCGACGTTCAGGCAGGAATCACCGAACGGCCCGAATTGGTCGAGAGCTGCCGCAATGCTATACTTCGGCAAGACCCACAATCGGTCATTCAGGCCAACTTTTTAATCGCTTGGAAGCGGACATTCGTTCAGGAACGACACCTCGACCAGAATTGCCCGTCAGTCGCCCGCCTGCTCCGAAATGACGGCAACATGAAGCCACGGGTACAATGCGCTCGAGGCGCTGCGCACCGGTCCATTTTGGGTCGAACTCCGTGTGTCGCGCAAGACCTTCGGAGCTAAGCCCGCACGCGGTGTGACGCTTGAGCATCACCTGTGGATAACTGCCATGAGGCGGCAGTTATGCCTTTGACTCGACTGTACTTCTGAGTCAGCCTGCTGATCTATGTTCAGCAAGATCGTGATAAGGAATGTCGGTCTTCTCAAGGCCTTCGACACCCCCAACGCGCCGAAGCTGGCGAAGCTCACGCTGTTTTACGGACGTAACGGACGGGGCAAGTCTACACTGACCTCGGTGCTGCGCGCGGCTCGTGACGGCGAGGCCGATACGGTGCTGGGCCGCCAGTCGCTTGGAAACGGTGGGGCAGCACCCAAGGTCGCCCTCATCTCGAACGGCGGCACCATCAACTTCGATAACGGCCGTTGGAACACGAGAGGCGCTCCGGTCGAGGTGTTCGACACGGCGTTCATCACCGACAACGTCTACGCCGGGGAGTTGATTGAGCTCGCCCACGACCGCGGTCTCTTCTCGATCATCATCGGTGCTGATGGTGTTCGACTGGCGAAGCATCTTGAGCGCTTCAACGCCATCGCGAAGAGCTGTGCGACCGCGCTGAAGGAGGCCGAGGTTAGGCTCGCTGACGACGTCCCCTCCGACATGAGCAAAGAGGAGTTCTTCGCGCTTGGCCCCAACCCGGACTACGCGAAGCGGCTCGACGCCACCGAGCGCGCTCTTAAAGCAGTCCAGCAGGCGGATAAGATCGCCGCCCTCAAGGCGCTGGAGGCGCTCCCGGTGCCCGAGTTGCCCGCCGGTCTCCCCGCCGTGCTTGCCAGCACTGTCGCCGACATCGACGCCTCCGCGCGCCGCCGCCTCCTCGAACACTTCAAGCGCTTCGGGCTCGACAAGAAGGGTGAGGCGTGGATCAGCTACGGGGTCGAGCATATCCACGACGACGCCTGTCCTCTTTGCGGCCGCGACGACGTCGACGCGGAGGGCATGGTCACGCTGTACGGGCAGATTTTCGGCGAGACGTACAAGGCCCACCTCGCCACCATCACGACCGCCTCGACCGAGTTGGAGGACGGCCTTGGCGAGAACGCGCGGACGGGGTTGGCCGGCAGGGTCGCCACGAATGCCGACGGGGCGGTGAAGTGGGCCGAATTCGTCGCGCTAGGCACGGAACTCCCCGAAGTGTCCGAGCTCGGGACCCACGTCGCAGACGCCCACAAGGACGCGAGGGCGTTGCTCGACCGGAAACGGTCATCGCCGCTCGACGTGATCGAGGCGGTCGATGAGCTCGCCGGGGTGGGTCGCTCGCTCGGCTCCGCCAGGGAGCTCATCAACAAGTACAACGCCGCCGTCGAGGCGATTAACGAGGCCACCAAGAAGGCGGTCGGCGCTGCTTCGACGACTGAGACCGCCGCCACTCTCGCCCGCGACAACGTGAAGAAGCGCATGGGCCGGCACGATCCGGGCGTTCAGAGCCGGGTCGACGCCTTCTACCAGGCGAAGAGGCGCGACGAGCGGGCACGCAGCACCCGCGCCAAGATTCAGAAGGCGCTCAAGAAGGCGAACGAGGACGCGGCCGCACACTACCACCAGCGCGTGAACCATTACCTCGGGCGGTTCGGCGCCAGCTTCACCATCTCTAAAATCACGAATAGCATGCAGGGGAACGCTGGACAGGCCGACTACGGTCTGCTGATCAAGGGAGAGAACGTCTCCCGGGGGCGGGGCCGGCCAGCCGACGCAATCCCGACGTTCAGGAACACGCTCTCGGCGGGTGATAAGACGACGCTCGCGCTCGCCTTCTTCCTCGCCAAGCTCGACAGTGACAACACGCTCCACTGCAAGACACTCGTCATTGACGACCCTCTGAGCAGCCATGACAGCCACCGGCGCCGAGAAACGGTGAACGCGATCAAGGACCTGTGCGGCCGTTGCCTCCAAGTGATCGTGCTGTCACATGACGAGTTCCTGCTGCGCGAAGTCGAGCGGCGCTGCGTGGGCGTCCACTGCGCTGCGTTCCAGATTGACTTCGACGGGGGCGATGAGTGGTCTTCCGTCTCCGCGGTCGATCTCGACAAGTTGTGTCGAGCAGGGCACGCGAAGATGATCGAGGAGATTGTCGCCTACGTCGACCACCGGCAGGGGGCAGCGGATGACGTCGTGCTCAAGGTCCGCCAAGTCTTGGAGACCCACTACCGGCGCTCATACACGGCCTACTTCGCCCACGACCGCAACCTCGGCGGGATCGTCAAGGACATCGCCGACGAGGGCGTCTCTCATCCGTGCCACCGCGACCTCGTCCGACTCGACAATTGCAACGACGCGACGTGCGACAAGCATCACGGCGATGACGCCATCGTGTTGGTGAAGAGAGGCGTCGACCCCGACGGCCTGCGGGTGATCGCGGCGGACGCTCTTGAGTTGATCGGAGCGCGACGCTCTGTTGCCGCTACTCCTGTGACGCGCCTCGCCCCTGCCGTGACGGCACTCGCGCCATGAGCTTCGCGGAGTATACGCGCGCCACGTTTATGCCACTTCAATTTTGGTTCGAATGAAATCAAAAATGGTTCTAAAGGTCTCAAAGTGCTGAGCATCAAGGCCGGGCACGATCTGTTTGGCAAATGTAACCTTATTGCCAAAGAAACGAATGCAGCCGTCCCGTTCATCTGGATCAGGCCGAAAGTTATCGTCTAGCTGAGGAACATCACGAAAAATAAGCTCGATTGCGAGCCGAGATTTATCTCCATAGTGCCCAGACCCATCTGCCTTCAGCACTTGCCCACGCACGCTCAAGTTCGCAGATACGGGCAATAGCAGGCCATATCCATTGCGGCCGTTCCACTGCTTTATCAAACCCTGGGCAGGATCGTCCTGGATGACCTGACCAAACTGATTCCACTCCTTGTAGGCCTCGTCGAAATCAAAAAGGGCGAAGAAGATGCGATCGGGGTGCTCATCATAAAGATGCGTGTTGGTAAACATATTGCGCAGCGTCGACGCGCCATATCCCTGCTCAATGGCAAACGGCCGAGCGCTGCCAGGGTAAAGCTTGTCCCATGCACAGCGCAAGATCAGAGCGTCGCTAATCCCTTCTGTGAACAGCACCGCGCCGCCGTTTGACGCGAGGGCCTGCTCGATGCTCAATGCCGCTTCCGTTTCCGAGAAGGTAATCAGCCCGGCCGATAGCGAGCTTACGATGGCGGATTTGTCCAGCTGATCGGCGGTTACACCCCCCGCACCCGATGAAAACAGGCGGATGCGGCTGTCGCACTGCGCGGCTACGGTTGATGCGCTGTGGCTGCTGAGCAGGATATGATTGGTCTTTGCTGCCTCTGCCGAAATAGCGCTGACCTGATCGAGAAAATCGAACTGCCATTCCGGGTGCAGGAATGCGTCCGGTTCATCCAGCAGGATTAGGCAATTCCGCTGCTTGAACAACTCGGACACGGCAAAGAGATAGACCGATTGAAACTGGCCACCGCTGAAGCGGTTCAGCTCTGAAACTTCCAAGCCGTCGAGCGTGACCCGAATGCTGATGTCTTCCAGCATTCCGAGGACGCGTAGGGCATCGAACGACCGAAAGATCGTTTCCGAAGTCGCGTCGCCATGGGCTTCCCGGAACTCGTCAAGGTAGCATTCCAGGACGTAGCGGTCTTTCTCCCTGTCATAGAGCGTGCCAGGGGTGAACGCGCCTGCCATGCAAGCGACAAGCTGATCGAGGAAGGAACGGACAACACCTGTCGCTCCCCAGAAAAGTTGCTTATCCTCGAACGGGTCAAAATCCCCGTCGCCTGCAAATTCAGGACGTTTCAGCACGATCGAAACGATGCGGCTGTTGCTGAGGATGCCCAGCTTTTGACAGAGATAGCCGCGCGCCAGACTGGCCTCTGGCAACAGCATTAACACGACGATGAGCAACTTCTTACAAGCAGGGCCAATGCCGACAAAGCGCGGAAGCATCGTTGCGTTCGCCCGGCGTAGGCTGCGGCGATAGCGGTCCTCATACCGCGCGACCAGCGCCGTCACGTTGTTGTTCTGACCCGAGTAATAGACCAACACATTATCCGGCAGGGAAGTCGTTCCAATCGTCCGCCGCTGGGGGTTGCCGTTGATGTTTAGAAGACGATCGCGCCATTCGATCTGCGTCTTCGCCCCAGCAATCTCGAAGCTGATGGCATACTCGAAACCAGGCCCGGCGGCATCGGGATCAAAATCGAAGATGTGGTCGAAAATCTCGATCAGGGCTTCAAGGAAATTGGATTTGCCCGACCCATTCTTGCCGACAAAAATGTCGATGAAGCCATCGCCCTCGAAGCCGATCGAGAAATCGCGGAGATTCTTATATTCGCTGATCCAGACCGAGCGGAGGCGCATCACGCGGCAGCCCGTTCGGTGATGGCGTCTGCGAGGAGACACTCGGTCTGGGCCGCGTCGGCGAGGCGGGCTTTGAGCGCATCGCACAGCGCCATCAGGGCATCGACCTTCGCGACGATGCAGCGTTGTTCCGCATACGTGGGAATTGGAATCGGGCATGAGCGAAGCTGGGTCATATTAATCGAAGCGAGATTCGTTGTCTGCTTCGCAGCCCGGCTGAAATATTCGCGCCCCAACGGACTGTTTACGAACAGAACCACCCATTCTGGTAGAATCGCGCTCTGCTCGAAGCGCAAGCGAAAAACATGATTTTGATGAATGCAGTTCGGCACTTCATCGCGCCAGATTGCCGCGCGACCAAGTTTATCCCAATCCCCTCCTTCTGTCATCAATACGTCGCCATCGCGGAGTTGATAGCGTTCAAGTCGCTCTGCTTGACGGTGATTGTTTTCATTTCACCTAAGTCTAATTGACCTCGTTGCACGTTTGCGACGCGCAGGTAGGGAGTCTCAATTGCCTCGCGCGGCTCACCCGGCTGCTGACCCTCGGCAAGTCGCGTGCTGGCAAAGGTGGCTGCACGCTCGGCTGGAGCGACGTCGTCGCGTGGAACAAGGGGCTGATTGCGATCCTGCTCCCAGGCGACGCGGGTGCGGCGACCGCGGCGCATCTTGACGAGCTGCGCACGACCTTCGGCGCGCGCGGCTATTGCGGCCTCGCCTTTCGCCGCCGGCCCGACGATGCGTTGCGGCTGCACGATCTCACAGCGCTTGCCGGGGAGGCAGGCGTACGGACCGTAGCGCTCGGCGACATCCTCTTCCATGCCCCGCAGGCTCGGCTTTTGCAGGACGTCGTCACCGCGATCCGCGAGAAGTGCACGGTCGACACGCTCGGCTACCGTCGCGAGCGGCATGCCGACCGACACCTAAAATCCCCCGCCGAGATGGAGCGGCGCTTCGCGGCCTTTCCCGATGCGATCGCCGCCACCGCCGCGATCGCGCGCGCCTGCACCTTCGACCTCGGCGAACTCAGCTACCAATATCCGCAGGAGCGCGTGGTAGAAGGACTGACCGCGCAAGGCGCACTCGAACGGCTGACCGAAACGGCGGCGGCACGGATGTTCCCCGAGGGCCTGCCGCAAGCCTATCGCGACCAGATCGCACACGAGCTCAGGCTGATCGGCGAACTCGGTTACGCGCCCTACTTCCTCACCGTGAACAGCATCGTCGCGGAAAGCCGGCGGCGCGGCATCCTGTGTCAGGGACGAGGCTCCGCAGCCAACAGCTGCGTCTGCTTCGTGCTCGGCATCACCAGCATCGACCCGATCAAGCATGAGCTGCTCTTCGAGCGCTTCGTCTCCGGAGAACGCCGCGAACCGCCCGACATCGACGTCGATTTCGAGCATGAACGGCGCGAGGAGATCATCCAGTGGATCTATGAAACCTATGGCCGCAACCATGCCGCACTGACCGCCGTCGTTACCCGCTACCGTGCGCGCGGTGCGGTGCGCGAGGTCGGCAAGGCATTGGGCCTGCCCGAGGATCTGACCAAGGCGCTCGCCGGCCTCATCTGGGGGTGGAGCCAGGAAGGCGTCGGAGAGAAACAGGTCACCCAGCTCGGCCTCAACATGAATGACCGGCGGTTGCGCCTCGCACTGGAACTGTCGCGCCAGTTGATCGGCGTACCGCGCCACCTGTCACAACATCCCGGCGGCTTCGTCCTCACCCATGACCGTCTTGACGATCTCGTCCCCATCGAGCCCGCCGCGATGGTCGACCGGCAGGTGATCGAATGGGACAAGGACGATATCGATGCGCTGAAGTTCATGAAAGTCGATGTGCTGGGCTTGGGCATGCTCGGCTGCATGAACCGCGCCTTCAAACTGCTGGAGGAAGCCAAGGGCCTGCGCGTCGGCATGGCCGACCTGCAGGACGACGATCCGGACGTCTATGCGATGATCCAGAAGGCCGACACGCTCGGCACCTTCCAGATCGGGTCCAGAGCGCAGATGAGCATGCTGCCGCGCATGAAGCCCGCGCGCTTCTACGACCTCGTGATCGAGGTCGCGATCGTCCGCCCCGGCCCGATCCAGGGCGACATGGTCCATCCCTATCTGCGCCGCCGCGAGGGGCGTGAGAAGCCCGACTATCCACGCCCCGAATTGCGCGCGGTGCTGGAGAAGACGCTCGGCGTGCCGCTGTTCCAGGAACAGGCGATGAAGGTCGCGATCGTCGGCGCTGGCTTTACCGCCGTTGAGGCCGACCAACTGCGTCGTGCCATGGCGACGTTCAAGTTCACCGGCGGGGTCAGCCATTTCTACGACAAGCTGGTCGAGGGTATGGTGTCGAGCGGCTACCCCCGCGACTTCGCCGAGCGCACCTTCAAGCAGATTGAGGGCTTCGGCTCCTACGGCTTCCCCGAGAGCCACGCGGCCAGCTTCGCCAAGATCGCCTATGCCAGCTGCTGGATGAAGCATCATCATCCCGACGTGTTTTGCGCGGCGCTGCTCAACGCCCAGCCGATGGGCTTCTACGCGCCCGCCCAGGTCGTCCGCGACGCGCGCGAGCACGGCGTCGAGGTACGGCCGGCCTGCATCAACGCCAGCCGCTGGGACTGTACGCTGGAACCGACACGCGGCCGCTATCTTGCCGTGCGGCTCGGACTGCGCCAGGTGCGCGGCCTTGCCAATGCGCATGGCGCGGCAATCGTCGCGGCGCGGGGAGACGCCCCTTTCCAGTCGGTCGAAGAGGTGTGGCGGCGTGCGGGCGTGCCCCGTGCCGCGATCGAGCGACTGGCCGAAGCGGATGCTTTCCATGCGCTGGGCGAGGATCGCCGTCAGGGGTTATGGAAGGTGAAGGGCTTGGGCGAGGCCCCCCTCCCCCTGTTCGCCGCCGCCGATGCGCGCGAAGCCTCGTTCAGCCCGGAGGGGCTGGAGCCGGACGTCTCGCTCCGCCCGCTGACCGAGGGCCGCGAGGTAGTGGAGGATTACCGCGCGCTGAAATTGTCGCTGCGCGCCCACCCCCTTGCCTTCCTGCGGCAGGATCTCACCCGCCGCGGCATCGTCCGCTGCGCCGACCTTGCCCACATCAAGGACGGCTGCCACGTGGAGGTCGCCGGCATCATCCTTGTCCGACAGAAGCCCGGCAGCGCCAAGGGCGTGCTATTCATTACCATCGAGGACGAGACCGGCATCACCAACGGCATCCTCTGGCCCGATCGGTTCGAGGCGCAGCGCCGCACCGTCATGTCGGCCGCGATGATTGGCATGAAGGGCCGGGTCCAGCGCGAGGGGCTTGTCATCCATGTCATCTGCGACCGAATCATCGACTATGGCGGGCTGCTCGCCCAAGTCGGACAGATGGACTTCCCCCATGCGACCGGACGGGGAGACGGTGCGCGCCATGCCGGGTCGCCCGACCGGGGCGATGCCGGCTGGCGTCCGGGTCCGCGCGACAGCTATTGGCCGCCGCATGCCAACGGCGTGGATCCGGAGCAGGTTGTGCGGATCAAGTCGCGCGACTTCCATTGATCGACCATGTCGCGCCATCAGCGGATCATCGTCGAATTGTCGCTTCACATCCTGCGCGCGGCCGCCGCCCGGTCGGGCAAGGGCAAGGTCGACACTATCGAAGTGCGCCTCGTGCTGCGCTGTCTGATCGCGCATTGCCCGGACCGCTGGCCGCTCGACATGTTTTGGAGCTCGGCCGGAACCGATCACGACATCGGACGCGCCCAGGGCTGTACGGCAGCGCTGAATGGAATCGTGAGACAGCTCAAATTGAACGCTACTGTGTGAGGCTCAGGCGGAAACGCGTCCGCATATGGAGAGCGGATAGATCTCAGAATCATGCAACGCCAGCTTCGCCAGCGTTCACGTTCGGCCGCCGAGAACCAAATCAAAAGTGGGCATGAATGTGGGCACGAGATCATCGTTTTCTATTTTATCGAATAAAATCAACGAGATCTGGCGGAGAGGGAGGGATTCGAACCCTCGGTACCGTTGCCGGCACGCCGCATTTCGAGTGCGGTGCATTCGACCACTCTGCCACCTCTCCGCGAGGACGATCCGAAGCGGTGCGAAACCGCATGGGGCTGATCGATTGGAGGCGCGCTCCTAGATCAGCTTTTTGCGCATTGCAAGCGCCTAAACTTGTGCGACGCGACAAAGACATTAAATCGGAGGGCATGGACCCGATCGACACGCTTCCCCTCCCCTCACGCCTGGACGTGGAGGCCCCGATGATCGCAACCGCACGGTTCGCGATCGGGGATGTCGTGCGCCATCGCATGTTCGACATTCGCGGGGTGATTTTCGATGTCGACCCCGTCTTCGCCAATAGCGACGATTGGTATGACGCGATCCCCGAACAAATCCGTCCGGCCAAGGACCAACCCTTTTACCACCTGCTCGCCGAAAATGCGGAGTCGAGTTACGTCGCCTATGTCAGCCAGCAGAATCTGCTGCCAGACGACAGCGACGAACCGATCGAGCACCCCGCCATGGCGGGGCTGTTCAACGGCTATGCCGATGGTCGCTACCTCCTGAAGCGCGAACATCGGCATTGATCCTGGACGGCCGGGCTCCTGCCCGGCCGGTCGGGTCAGAAGCTCACGGCCGCGCGGGCGTAGAGGAACCGACCGTTGAAGCCGAAAGGTGACAGATTCGAATAGGGCAGGAAGTAATTGTTGCTGCCGAACGCCCCGCCCGCCGGAGCGCGGGTCGGATAGACGTCGAAGATATTGTCGGCGCCCACCGCCAGTTCGAGGGCGGGGATCGGCTTCACCCGGATTTCGGCATCGGTGATCCACTTGGGCTCAAGGTAAAAATCGGCCGCCCCCGCCCCGGGTGCGACCGCCAGATCAGTCGCGGTGCCCGGCGAGAAGACCGAGCCATAGCGGTTGGTCCGGACGGTCGCCGACACCCGACCGATATCATAGTCCGCGCCCAGGTTGATCTTGCTGCGCGGCTGCCCCTTGGTCAGGCGATAGCTTTCGGCGCGACCGAACAGGATCAGGCCGGGCAGCGACGGTAGCGAGGCGCGGCTGGTGATCGTCTGCTCGTTATAGTTGAACCCAGCGGTCAGCCGCAGCTGCCCCGCCCCGAAATCGGGCACGCGATAGGTGGCGACCACATCCACGCCTTGCGTCTTGGTATCAACGCCGTTGACGAAGAACCGCGCCGAGCTGACCCCGGTGATGCCCTGCGATGCCAGCACCGCATTGACGGCTGCGCCTTGCAGATTCTCGGTCAGTACGATCCGGTCGCGGATGCGGATCTGATAATAGTCCGCCGTCACGCTGAATCCGGGGATCGGGTCAAAGGTGAGGCCGCCGCCGAAGTTGGTCGCCTTCTCGGGCTGGAGCGGCTTGGAGCCCAGCGCCACCGCGACCGGATTGGACACCGGGACCGTCAGGATGTCGATCAGCGTGCCTGCGACATTGTTGGTCGAGGTGGTGTTGAAATATTGCTGGGCCAGGCTCGGCGCGCGGAAGCCGGTCGAGATGCTGCCGCGTACCGCCACGCCGGAGAAGAGCTGCAACCGTCCGGCCAGCTTGCCGTTCACCGTGTCGCCGAAGTCGGAATAATGTTCGTACCGGCCCGCCGCCTGGACCGACAGCGCATCCGTGACCTCGGCATCGAGTTCGACATAGCCTGCATAGCCGTTACGCGAGACATCGACCTGGTTTTGGGGCTGGAAGCCGGGGAAGACCTGCGCCCCGCCCGGCGCGCCATTGGCGACGAATGGGCCATTGACATAACTGGCCTGGTCGCCCGCGCGGATGCGGAAATTCTCGTTGCGATATTCGCCGCCCAGCGCGAGTCCCAGCTTGTTGAGGAAGCTGACATCGAACGTGTGGCTGACGTCGAGATTGACCACCGTCTGGCCGAAGCTGAGCCCCCCGGCGCGGAAATTGCGCGGGCTCGCCTGACCGCCGAGCGAGGTATTGAAGCTGTTGAGCACCGTATAGGTCAGCTCGTTGGTGCCGTAGACGACGGACAGATCGGCGGTCCAGCCATCGGCGATATCGCCCTTCACCCCGACCGCGCCCGAGAAATCCTCTATCTCGGCACCGATGAACGGCAGGAAACCGTTGGGATAATAGGGCACAAAACTGGTAGTCGATGCCGCCCAGTCGCGGTTGCGCGCGTCGTTGGGCCGCCGGAAATAACCCGCGCCCAGGCCATCGCGAATGCCGTAGGAGCCGAAGGTATAGAGGTCGAACTGCCCCGCGATCGTCGTCCCGGCATTCAGGAACAGGTTCATGTCGCGGGTCTTGCCGTCGCCATAGCCATGGTTGAAGCGGTTGGCGGTCAGCTCGCGCGCGTCGCCCGCAAGATATTGGCGGCGGGGATCGGCCCCCGATCGCTGGGTCGGATCCCGATCGCGGAACTGGCTGGAAAAGACGAAATAGCCGTCACCCCCCATCGGCAGCCCGATCGACGAAGCCAGGGTCAGCGTATCGCCGTCATGGCGCACCCGGTCGTCCTGCGATTCATTGAGGCCCAGTATGTCGTTGGCCCGGTTGGTGCCCCCCGATACTGCGATCACCGGGATGCCCGCCGCATCGGTCTGGACGCCCAGCACGTCCTTCACCCCGGCCATGCTGGTGCGATATTGGCCATAGGTGACCGATCCGCGCACGCCCTGCCGCCGGGACAGCTGGATATTGATGACGCCCGCGATCGCGTCCGACCCATAAAGCGAGGAGGCCCCGTCGCGCAGGATTTCGATCCGGTCGATGGCGATGGGGATGATCTCGTTCAGATCGACCGCGCCCGATCCGCGGCCCACCGATCCGTTGAGATTGAGCAGCGCCGCCTGATGCCGACGCTTGCCGTTAACCAGCACCAGCGTCTGGTCCGGCGCCAGCCCGCGCAGCGTGGCAGGGCGAAGCGAGTCGGTACCGTCGGTCAGCGACGGCTGGGGGAAGTTGAACGATGGCACGAGCTGGTTCAGCAGGCGGCTGGTTTCGGTATAGCCCGCATGGGTCAGCTGCTCGCCGCCGATGACGTCGACCGGCACCGGGCTGTCGGCGATGGTCCGCCCGGGAATCCGGCTGCCGGTCACGACGATCACGTCCTGCGACTCGCTTGCCGCTTCCTGGGCGGAGCCTGGTGCAGGCACGGCGACCTGCGCAGCGACCGGAAGGGCCAGGCACAACCCCGACACGGAGGCGAGCAATAGCGTGGCGTGAAATGCGCGCATCAAATTCCCCCTTTTTGATACCAGGCGGCCATCATGCCGCCCTCACCCATCACAATATGTCCTTGATGCGCACTCACAATTCCCATTTCGATCGTTTCATGATTTTGTCATGCGATTGTTGCTGCGGTGCAACATTGCCGGAACGGGATCAGTGTCGTGACACCGCCTCGCCAGCGGTTCAGGCGGGGGCCGACGGCGAAAACATCGAATCCTTGGTTGACAATCCGGCCACCTTTGCCTAGCTGGCCGTTCTTTCCCGACGGGCATTCCCGCGCGGGAGCCATGTATTTGGGAAGTGATAACAGCCATGTTCGCAGTCGTGCGCACGGGCGGCAAGCAGTATCGCGTCGCCGCCGGAGATAAGATCGTCGTCGAGAAGATCGAGGGCGAAGCCGGCGCGTCGGTGACGCTGGGTGACGTTCTGCTGGCGGGCGAAGGCTCGGAGCTGAAGGCCGTCGACGGCATCACGGTCGCCGCCGAGATCATCGCTCAGGCGAAGGCCGACAAGGTCATCGTCTTCAAGAAGCGTCGTCGCCACAACTATCGTCGTCGCAACGGCCATCGTCAGCAGCACACGATCCTGAAGATCGTGTCGGTCGGCGCCTGAATTTCAGCCGCGCCACCTCAACGAAATCCAGGAGTAGTTCGCAATGGCACATAAGAAAGCAGGCGGTTCGTCGCGCAACGGTCGTGATTCGGCCGGCCGTCGCCTTGGCGTGAAGAAGTTCGGTGGCCAGGAAGCCATCGCCGGCAACATCCTCGTGCGTCAGCGCGGGACCAAGTTCTATCCGGGTCGCAACGTGGGCATGGGCAAAGACCATACCCTGTTCGCGCTCGTCGATGGCCGCGTCGCGTTCCACGAAGGCAAGCTCGGCCGTAAATTCTGCTCGGTCGAACTGGCCGCAGCGGCCGAATAATCGGGCAACCGCGCCGGGTTGCCCACCAGGGTGACCCGGGTTCCGCGCAGGAACCAGCAAAAAAGGGAGACGGGTCACCCCGGCTCCCTTTTTTCATGCTCCCTCCACCGCTTCCGGGCTTCTGTCGCCGTCCCGTCATGGGTCTGTGGCAAGCGCCCGACGCGACGAGGAGTTGTCGAGTGATGTTCGCGCGGACCCCAAGATTGTTGTTGCGGCCGGCCTGGCCGGAAGACGCCACCGCCCTGACCCAGGCCATCGGCCATGAGGCGATCGCCCGTATGACGGCGCGCGTGCCCTATCCCTATGCCCAGGCCGATGCCGAACGCTGGCTGGCTCAACCCTGCGGCGCGACCGAACCGCGCTTCCTGATGACCGCGCTCGACCGGGGCGGCGCGCCCGAACTGATCGGCGGGATCGCGATCATCGCCGGTGATACGGGTCACGAACTGGGCTATTGGCTGACGCCTTCGGCCTGGGGGCGCGGCTATGCGACCGAGGCGGGCCGCGCGGTCATCGCCATGGCGCGCCATGCCCTGCCCATCACGCGGCTGAACGCCTGGCACTTCGCCGACAACCCGGCCTCGGGCCATGTCCTTACCAAGCTGGGCTTCCGCCCCACCGGCCAGCGCATGGCCCGCGCCTCGGCCGGGCGGGACACGCTGTCACCCAGCATCCATTATGCGCTGGACCTGGAAGACGAGCGAAATCGCGCGATGCCGTTGGCGGCGTGAGGCTTTTCCATAGGGGGTGCCCCGGATCGTGAAGCGCGGCCCCGCGTCGCGATCCGGGATGCTCGGCGCCTGGGGGGACCGGGCGATACGCATCCGATGCACCAGCGCCACGCCCCCTGCCGGATCACTCGCCGGGCAAAAGCGCGGGCTGGTCAGTCGACGCGGTGAGCGGTAAAGGCGGCGCCATGCATTTTCTCGATCAGGCCAAGATTTTCGTCCGCTCCGGCGCGGGCGGCCCCGGCGCAGTGTCCTTCCGCCGGGAAAAATACATCGAATATGGCGGCCCCGACGGCGGCAATGGCGGCAAGGGCGGCGACATCATCTTCGAGGCGGTCGCGGGCCTGAATACCTTGATCGACTTCCGCTACACCCAGCATTTCCGTGCGCCGCGCGGGCAAGGCGGGTCGGGATCGAACCGCACCGGCGCTGGCGGCAACGATCTGGTCATCAAGGTGCCGGTCGGAACGCAGGTTCTGTCCGAGGACAAGGAAGAGGTGCTGCTCGACTTCACCAAGGTCGGCCAGCGCGAGGTATTCCTGCGCGGCGGCGACGGCGGGCGCGGCAACGCCACCTACAAGACCTCCACCAACCGCGCGCCGCGTCAGCACGGCACCGGCTGGCCCAGCGAAGAGGCGTGGGTCTGGCTGCGCCTGAAGCTGCTCGCCGATGCGGGTCTGGTGGGCCTGCCCAATGCGGGCAAATCGACCTTCATTAACGCGGTGACGAACGCACAGGCCAAGGTCGGGGCCTATGCCTTCACCACCACCCGGCCGCAGCTCGGCGTGGTGCGACATCACCAGCGCGAGTTCGTGGTCGCCGACATTCCCGGCCTGATCGAGGGTGCGGCGGACGGCGCGGGCATCGGCGACCGCTTCCTGGGGCATATCGAGCGGTGCCGCGTGCTCCTTCATCTGGTCGACGCCAATGACGAGGATGTCGCCGAGAGCTATCGCATCGTCCGCGACGAGCTGGAGGCCTATGGTGGCGGCCTGATCGACAAGCCGCACATCATCGCGCTCAACAAGATTGACACGCTCGACGACGAGCTGATCGAGGCGCTGTCGGCCGAACTGGCCGAGGCGAGCGGCGCCGACGTGATTCCGCTGTCGGGTGCGGCGGGGACCGGTGTCGACTGGGTGCTCGACAAGCTGCTGGAGCAGATCGGGCCGGGGCCGGACTCGGTGCCGGAGAACGACCAGGGCGAGGACGAGATTACGTGGTCGCCGCTGGCGTGATGCGTCCGGCGGTGGGCTCGGTGAGACACCCTGCCCTCCCCCATCCCCTCCCGCCTGCGGGAGGGGCGTGCCTAGGACGAACCTCTGCGCATAAGCCTCTCCCCTCCCGCAGGCGGGAGGGGCTGGGGGAGGGAAAGATGCCTCGCAGAGACCTTCACTCTCCATCAACCTCAAAAGCCCACCAATGATCTTCCCCCCCACAACCTGTCAGCGCCTGATCGTCAAGGTCGGCTCCGCGCTCCTCGTCACACCCGAGGGCGAAGTGCGGCGCGACTGGCTGACCGGGCTGGTCGCCGACATCGCCGCGCGGGCGGGCAAGGGGCAGCAGATCGCGATCGTCTCCTCCGGCGCGATCGCGCTCGGCGCGCGCCGCCTCGGCCTGCCCAAGGGCGGGCGCGCCAGCCTGGAGGACGCGCAGGCCGCCGCCGCGACCGGCCAGATCGCATTGAGCCAGGCCTGGGCAGAGCTGCTGCAAGCCGAAAACCTCACCGCCGCGCAGATACTGGTGACGCTCGACGATCTGGAGGATCGCCGCCGTTACCTGAACGCCGCTGCGACGCTGAACCGGCTGCTGGGGCTGGGCGTGGTGCCGGTCATCAACGAGAATGACAGCGTGGCGACCGAAGAAATCCGCTTTGGCGACAATGACCGACTCGCCGCGCGGGTGGGTCAGGCGGCGGGGGCGAACGGCGTGTTGCTGCTCTCCGACGTCGACGGGCTCTACGACAGCAACCCGCATACCAACCCGCAAGCGCGCTATATCGAGCGCGTCGAGCGAATCGATGCGGTCAGCGGCATGGCCGATGGCGGCTCGGCTTCGGGCATGGGATCGGGCGGCATGGTCTCGAAGATCGCCGCCGCGCGTATCGCGGTGAGTGCGGGCGCGCATCTCGCCATCGCATCGGGGCGAATTGATCATCCGCTATCCACCCCCGCCCGCCATACCCTCTTCGTCGCCGAAAAAAGCGCCCCTGCCCGCAAGGCCTGGCTGGCGGGTGGCCTGACGGCGCGCGGCGCGATCGATGTCGATGCCGGCGCGGCGAAGGCATTGGCGGAGGGCAACAGCCTGCTGGCGGCAGGGGCCACCGCCGTGAGGGGCCATTTCGCGCGCGGCGACCTTGTCACCGTCGAGGGGCCGAACGGCACCATCGCGCGCGGCCTCAGCGAATATGACTCGACCGAGGCCCGCGCGCTGGTCGGTACGCGATCGGACGAGCAGGCCGCGATCCTAGGCCATGCGCCGCGTGCCGCGCTGATCC
The DNA here is from genome assembly GCF_014197135.1 of Sphingomonas zeae. Taxonomy (GTDB): domain Bacteria; phylum Pseudomonadota; class Alphaproteobacteria; order Sphingomonadales; family Sphingomonadaceae; genus Sphingomonas; species Sphingomonas zeae. The sequence continues at coordinate 624,264 of NZ_JACIFA010000001.1, read as the reverse complement.
ATCGCAACCACCTGGCCCTGCTATGATCGTCGCCGTCACGGGAGCGACCGGATTTGTCGGCCGCGCGGTGGTGGACCGTGCCGCCGGATCGGGCTTGACCCTGCGCGCGCTGACCCGCCGTGCCCAGCCGTCGCGCGCCGGAATCACCTGGATCGCGGGCGCGCTCGACAAGCTGGAAAGCCTGGCCGTGCTGGTCGATGGCGCGGATGCGGTGCTGCATATCGCTGGCGTCGTGAACGCGCCCGACCGCGAGGGATTCGTGGCGGGCAATATCGACGGAACCCGCGCCATGGTGGCAGCCGCGCGAGAGGCGGGCGTAAGGCGCTTCGTCCATGTCTCCTCGCTCTCGGCGCGAGAGCCGGACCTGTCCGTCTATGGCTGGTCCAAGCGGCAGGCCGAGGATGTGGTGACGCAGAGCGGCCTCGACTGGACCATCGTCCGGCCGAGCGGCATCTATGGCCCGCATGATACCGAATGGCTGGACGTGTTCCGCACCGCGAAGCTCGGCCTGGCCTTCATGCCGCCGCCCGGTACGCTGTCGCTGATCGCGGTCGAGGATTTCGCGCGACTGCTGACTACGCTGGTGGCGACAGACGGCCCGCGCGCCGTGCTGGAGGTCGATGACGGGCAGGTCCTGACCCATGCCGACCTCGCCGCCGCCATGGGTGCGGCGGTCGGGCGGCGGGTGATGACGCTGCACCTCCCCAAGGGATTGCTGCAACTCGGAGCTCGGATCGACCGCACATTGCGGGGGCCGCGGGCCAAGCTCACCCCCGACCGGGTCGGCTATCTTTGCCACCCCGACTGGACCGCCGATCCCGCGCTGCGGCCCGATCCGGCACTGTGGGAGCCCGCCATTCCCCTGTCGCAGGGATTGGCCGACACGGCGCGGTGGTATCGCGCCAACGGCTTGCTATAGCAGCGACACCCGCGCGGTCGAAAAGCCGCCGTATTTGGGTGCCACTGGGCATCCGACTGAAAGGATCATCATGAGCGACCGCCAAGCCATTTTCGACACCGTCGCGGCCCAGATCGCCCCCTTCAACAAGAAGGGCGTGGAACTGACCGAGACGACGACCTTCCAGGGCGACCTGGAGTGGGACAGCCTGACCGTGATGGATTTCGTCGCCGCGATCGAGGACGAGTTCGAGATCATCATCACGATGAACATGCAGGCCGAGATCGAGACTGTCGGCCAGCTGGTCGACGCGGTCGAAAAGCTCAAGCAAGCCTGATCGCCTTCAAACGGACACCGACATGACCGAAGCCGCTGCCCAGCCCCACGCCCTTCCCGCCGAAGCGCCCGAAATCGCGCCCGAGCGCGACCTGCTCTCCAAGTTCGACGGCCTGATCGCCGAGCGGCAGAAGCTGCTCGACTCCGGCGTCACCGATCCCTTCGCGATCGTGATGGAACAGGTGAAATCGCCGACCGAGGCGGTGATCCGCGGCAAGGACACGATCCTGCTCGGCACCTACAACTATATGGGCATGACCTTCGACCCGGACGTCATCGCGGCGGGCAAGGAAGCGCTGGAGAAATTCGGCTCGGGCACCAATGGCAGCCGGATGCTCAACGGCACCTTCCACGACCATATGGAAGTCGAACAGGCGCTGCGCGAATTCTACGGCACGACCGGCGCGATCGTCTTTTCGACCGGCTATATGGCGAATCTCGGCATCATCTCGACGCTCGCGGGCAAGGGCGAATATGTCATTCTCGACGCCGACAGCCATGCGTCCATCTATGACGGTTGCCAGCAGGGCAATGCCGAGATCGTCCGCTTCCGTCACAATTCGGTCGAGGATCTCGACAAGCGGCTCGGCCGCCTGCCCAAGGAACCGGCCAAGCTGGTCGTGCTGGAGGGCGTCTATTCGATGATGGGCGACATCGCCCCGCTGAAGGAGATGGTCGCGGTCGCCAAGAAGCATGGCGCTATGGTGCTGGTCGACGAGGCGCATTCGATGGGCTTTTTCGGCCCCAACGGGCGCGGCGTGTACGAAGCGCAAGGGCTGGAAGGCCAGGTCGATTTCGTCGTCGGCACCTTCTCCAAATCGGTCGGTACGGTCGGCGGCTTCGTCGTGTCCAACCATCCGAAATTCGAAGCGGTGCGCCTGGCCTGCCGTCCGTACATCTTCACCGCCTCGCTGCCGCCCTCGGTCGTCGCCACCGCCGCGACCTCGATCCGCAAGCTCATGACCGCGCATGACAAGCGCGAGCGGCTGTGGTCGAACGCGCGCGTGCTGCACGGCGGTCTGAAGGCGATGGGCTTCAAGCTGGGCACCGAGAACCCCGACAGCGCGGTCGTCGCGGTCATCCTAGAAGATCAGGAACAGGCGGTGATGATGTGGCAGGCGCTGCTTGACGGCGGCCTGTACGTCAACATGGCGCGCCCGCCCGCGACTCCGGCGGGCATCTTCCTGCTGCGCTGTTCGATCTGTGCCGAGCACAGCCCCGCGCAGCTCGAAACGGTGCTGGGTATGTTCCGCGCGGCGGGCCAGGCGGTCGGCGCGATCAGCTGACCCCGTTTTTGGGCCGGATTCCTCGACCCTCCCTGCAAGGGGAGGTGACAGGCTGCAGGCCTGACGGGGCGGGTCACCGCCTGATGGGAATGGACCGCAGATGCCGACACCCCTCCACCATGCTCCGCATGGTCCCCCTCCCCCTCTGGGGGAGGAAGGGGTGAGCGCCCCGTACGAGCCCCGGCTATATCCGACCCGGCTTTGCAATATCCGATCGTCGAGGATAGCGTCGCGACCGTGATGGATCAGGAGGAGCTTGGCGGGGTCGGCCGGTGGCGGACCTTTGCGCTGATCGCGATGGCGGTGGCCGGTGCCGTGACGCTGGCCATGCTGGTCGTGACACTGGGCCACGCCAACCGCGAGCGCGACCGGGCGTTGCAGCGGCAGAGCCACAGCTATGACGTGATGATCGCCGCCCGCACGCTGGCGGGCACGATCGCCCGGTCGGAGGCGTCGCTGGGCCGCTACGTCATCTCGGGCGACCGCAAGCTGGGCCAGCTCTATCAGGACGAATGGACGACGGCGGGCGTACAGCTCGACCGGCTCGACCGGATGATCGAGGACCCGCAGCAACAACGCCTGATCGACCAGCTCCGCCAGGCCTATGAGGCGCGCGGTCGCGAATTGTCGACGATCGCGCTCTCGACCACCTATCATCTCAACCGTCAGGCCTATGGCCTTTATTATCAGGCGCGTCAGGCCGAGGCGCTGCTGAAGATCAACGCGCTGCTGACCCAGCTGACCGCGGGCGAACGCGTGCTGTTGCAGCAGCGGTCCGAAGCCGCACAGGAGACGATCCTGCATTCCAACCGGATCGCGGGCGGACTGGTGGTCTTCGGCATCGTACTGGTGCTGGGCGGCATCGCGCTCGCCTGGATCATCGTCGGCGCGGTGGGCGAGCGGGCCGAAGCCCGTGCCGAGGCGCGTACCGAACGCGCCCGTGCCGAGGAGCTGGCCAGCGCGGTCGAGACCGCCACCGAGGAGCTGAAGGTTCAGGAAGCCAAGCTGCGCCAGGTGCAAAAAATGGATGCACTGGGTCAGCTGACCGGCGGCATCGCCCATGATTTCAACAACATGCTGGCGGTCGTGCTGGGCGGGCTGGAGCTGGCCCGCCGGACCGAGACGCGCGATGACATGATGCGCCATCTGGACAGCGCGACCGAGGGCGCCCAGCGCGCCGCCGCACTGACACGCCGCCTGCTGATGTTCAGCCGCGAGGAGGCGCTGGCCCCCGAGACGCTCGTGCCGCGCCGCCTGGTCGAGGGGATGCGCGACCTGCTCGACCGGACGCTGGGCGACGGGGTGAAGGTGACGGTCGAGGACTGGACGACCGGCTGGACATTGTTCGGCGATCGCACCCAGATGGAGAATGCGATCCTGAACCTCGCGGTCAATGCACGCGATGCGATGGACGGGCGCGGCAAGTTGACCATCCGCACCGCCGAAATGCGGATGGGACCCCATGCGCTGCCACGGGCGGAGGCGGGCGACTATGTGGTCCTCTCGGTCGCCGATACTGGCGAAGGGATGACGCCCGAGGTCATCGAACGGGTATTCGAGCCCTTCTTTACCACCAAGCCCGCCGGCAAGGGGACCGGGCTGGGGCTCAGCCAGATTTTCGGACTGGTCGGCCAGATGGGCGGCGACGTCACCATCCAGAGCGCGCCCGGCAAGGGCACAACGGTCAGCCTCTATCTGCCCCGCCATACCGACGCCGCCCCGGCCAAGCCGGTCGAAAGTCCGCCGACCGCCCCCGACACCCAGACCGAGGCACAGGCAGAAGCCAGGGCGAAGGACGGCCTGCGCGTCCTGTTGGTCGAGGATGATCCGCGCGTGCTGGCCGCGACCATGAGCGCGCTTCAGGAACTGGGCCATGACCCGATCCCGTGCAACGATCCGCGCGAGGCGGAAGGGCTGCTCGCGCGGCATCCGGGCATCCGGCTGATCGTGTCCGACGTACTGATGCCGCATCTGACCGGCCCCGAGCTGATCGCCACGATCCGCCCGCGCCATCCCGATCTGGCGGTTCTGTTCGTCACGGGCTTTGCGGGTGACGCGCAGGCGACGGGGTTTGAGGGGTATGAGGTCTTGCGCAAGCCCTTTACATTGGCCGGACTGGAAGGCGCGGTGGTGGCGGCGTTGAAGCGGGCCGAGGGGCTGGTCTGCGCGGCGGCCTGAGGGGTTTTGGAGAGCAGGTTGGGCGTGGCCTTCGCAAACAAGGGGTGACGCGCCCTGCCCACCCCCGTATAGCCATGGCCGTTTTATCGCGCGAGTGATGTCCCCGGCATGAAATCTATCGATCGCTACATGGCCCGGTTGATCGCGTTGCCGCTGTTCGCGACGCTGCTCATCTCGGCGATGCTGCTGGTGCTCGACCGCATCCGTCGCCTGTTCGAATTCGTCGCGACGGAAGGCGGGCCGATCAGCGTGGTGTGGCGGATGCTGGCCAATCTGCTGCCCGAATATCTGGGGCTGGGCATTCCGATCGGGCTGATGCTGGGCATTCTGCTCGCCTTTCGCCGCCTGGCGACCTCGTCCGAGCTGGATGTGATGCGCGGCGTGGGCATGAGCTATACCCGATTGCTGCGGGTGCCCTACATGTACGCGATCGTCTTGGCCGCGCTCAACCTGGCGATCGTCGGCTATATCCAGCCCGTCGCCCGCTATTATTACGAAGGCCTGCGCTACGAGCTGCGTACCGGCGCGCTGGGCGCGTCCATCAAGGTCGGCGAGTTCACCCATCTGGGCGACCGCATGACCCTGCGCATCGAGGAAAGCCGCGAGAATGGCCGCGACCTGTCGGGCATCTTCGTCCACGCCAACACATCCAAGGGCGACTGGATCGGCGTGACGGCGGAGCGGGGGCGGTTTCTGGCGACGGACGATCCCAACGTCATCATCTTTCGCCTGACCAACGGCACGCTGATCCACAACCGGCCGGAATTCAAGGCGCCCCGCGTGCTGACCTTCTCCAGCCACGACCTGCCGATCGACCTGCCCAAGTTCGATAATTTCCGACAACGCGGCGGCCGTGATCTGGAGTTCACCCTGCCCGAGCTGGCCAAGCTGGGTCAGGATGCGCGCAGTGCGGAGGCCCGGGCGGGTAGCCGATCCGAATTCCACTTCCGCGTGGTCGAGGTGGTGACGATGTTCCTGCTGCCGCTGCTCGCGGTGTCGCTCGGTATTCCACCCAAGCGATCGACCTCGGCGCTGGGCGTATTCCTGTCGATCGTGATGCTCGTCACCTATTTCAAGGTGAACCAATATGCCGCCGATATCGGCGCGCTGGGCAAGGTCGATCCGCTATTGGCGCTATGGGCGCCGTTCGCGGTGTTCGCGGGGCTGGTCCTCTGGATGTATTATGTCACCGCCTATGTGCCCGGCGGCCAGCCGATCGGCGCGCTGGAGCGTGGGGTCGCCAAGCTCGTCAAGGCGATCGGCCGCTGGTTGCCCGGCCGCCGCCGCAAAAAGGCCTATACGGCATGAGCCTGTCCAACATTTTTCCGTCGAAAACGATCGCCATCTATATGGCGAAGATGTTCCTGGTCCGCACCTTCGCCATCCTGTTCGCGGTGGCGCTGGTGCTCCAGACGCTCGACGTGCTGAGCGAATCCGGCGCGGTGCTGGCGGCGCCGGGCAATGGCCAGGCGCAGGTATGGCGCTATGTCTCGCTGCGCGCGCCGCAGATCATTTCGTTCCTGCTGCCCTTCTCGGTGCTGCTCGGCACCATCCTGACCTTCTTCACGATGAACCAGAATTCCGAGGTCATCGCGCTGAAGGCGGCGGGCATGTCGGCGCATCAGGTACTCGCGCCGCTGCTGATCGCCAGCGCGGGCGTCGCGGCGTTCAGCTTCGTCTTCAACGACCGGATCGTGCCGCGCGCCAGTGCGACGCTCAGCGCTTGGCAGAAGGTGCAATACGGCCCCCTGCCCATCGATAGCGGCGATCGGTCCAATGTCTGGGTCCGCGACGGCGACGACCTGATTTCGGTCGACCTGATCCAGGGGCGGGGGACCGGGATCCAGTTGGGCGGCGTCACATTGTACGACCGCGCCGGCGGCAGTCTTCAGGCGATCGTGCGTGCCCCGCGGGGGGTTCGCGCGGGCGACGGCTGGAAGATCGGCCCGGTGACCCGGTTCGAGGTAAAGTCGGGCAAGCTGACCAACTACCCGTCGCTGATCATCGGACGCGGCGTCACGCCCGAACAGCTGACGCTGGCCAGCGTCAGCGCCGACAACCTGTCCTTCGGCGCTCTGTCCAGCGCGATCACCGACCTGCGCGAGGCGGGACGCCCGACCAAGTCACTGGAGGGTTCGCTCTGGCACAAGCTGTCCGCGCCGATGTCGGCGATGCTGATGCCGCTGCTGGGCGCGGTCGCGGCGTTCGGTATCGCGCGGTCGGGCAAGCTGTTCGTGCGCGCCGTCATCGGCATGGCGCTGGGCTTTGCCTATTTCGTGGCGGACAATTTCTCGATGGCGATGGGCGACCTGGGGGCCTACCCGCCGTTTCTGGCCGCCTGGGCGCCGATCTTGCTCTTCTTCCTGATCGGAGAAGCGGTGTTGTTCCGGACGGAAGAATGAGGGCGTAAGCCCGATCCACGCCCCCTGCCCGGCATTCTCACGGACCGTGGCCGAAGCACACGCTCTGCTCTTCGCCATACGCCGAGGGGTTATTTCCCCCGGCGAATGGTGCTCATTCCGATCTTCGCCATCACCGTCGGCAGCCCCGTGTAGCTCGCCTTGTGATAGGGCGAGTCCGGGGTCAGCGCCGCGCTGATCCGGCGGTGCGCCTCGCCCAGCGCATGATAGGGCAGCGAGGGCAGCAGGTGATGCAGCGCGTGGTAACGCAGGCCCACCGGCGCCCACAGGCCGGGCAGCAGCGCGGGCGGCGGGACGTTGACCGAATCGAGATACTGCGCGGTCACCGTCATCTGCTCGCCCTCATTCTCCCACAGATGGGCGACGAGCGTGCGGACCTGGTTCAGCACCGCCACCGCCGAGCCGATCACGAAGCCGATGGCGAAGCCGCGCACCGGAATGATCCCAATCGCGACCATCGCGATCAGCGCGATCGCCCAGATCGAGGCCGCCGTATCGGTGCGGTTGAAGCGGCGCAACGCCTCGCCCTCCGGCATACGGCGACGGAATTGCGGATTGATCGCCAGGGCCGAATAACGTTCGACCACGATCTTGCGCAGCCCCGGCACGATCCAGGACAAAGGCGACAGGATCGCGAAGCGGATCAGCAGCCCCAGCGGCGCCAGCGCGGACACCAGGATGAACGCCGGCAGCGTCCAGGGCTTCATCAGCGCAAGCGGCAGATATTCGGGATCCTCGGCGGTGCCATAGCGCGTCTTGGCATGATGGAGATTGTGCACCCCTTCATACATGAAGGCGGGGGTCAGCATCGGCACACCGACCAGCGCATTCCAGCCCTCGCGGAAACGCGGCAGCGCCGAATGCTTCATATGGCTGACTTCATGGATGAACAGCAGGGCGCGGTAGAGCGCCAGCACCGCCACGACCGAGGCCACCACCGTCACCCCGCCCGACGAGGCCGTCACTGCCACCGCCAGCGCGGCATAGCCGATCAGCGCACTGCCCACCATGTCGGCCCAATACAGGCCAGGGCGTGGCGCGATCAGATCGCGGGTCAGCTCTGCCGCAGCGCGCAGCATCGCCTTGTCGTCCGCAATCGGGACACGGGGCGCGGGCGCGACGGCGGCGTTGGCCGAGGCCCGATCGAGAGAAAGCGTCGATTCCATGGGTCTATCCTTTGCCCCAACATAGTGGCGACATGGTGGCATTCCCACCAAGGGGTGTGACGGAATCCTCACTCGCTATGATCGACGCAGACGGTTAGGTACGGACGCGATACCATTGTTCGGACCGCATCGCCCATGACTGTCTCCATCCGCCCCATTTCGTCCAAGCGCGATCGCAAGACGTTCGTCGACGTCCCCTTCTCCATCTATGCCAACGATCCGCACTGGGTCCCGCCGTTGAAGACCGAAGCCCTGGGGCTCATCACGCCGGAAAAAAATGGCTGGTACAGCCATGCCAAGGTGCAGCTGTTCCTGGCGGAGGAGAATGGCAAGGTCGTCGGGCGCATTTCGGCGCATCTCGACACGTTGGCGCTGGAGATGTCGCCCGAACAGGGCTTCGGGCCTGGGGTCGGCTTCTGGGGCCTCATGGATGCGACGCGCGAGGATGTGTTCCGCGCCCTCCTGTCCGCCGCCGAGGGCTGGCTGCGCGATCAGGGCATGACTCGCGCGGTCGGTCCCGTCTCGCAATCGGTCTGGGAAGAACCGGGCCTGCTGGTCCAGGGGTTCGATCAGGATCCGACGATCATGATGGGCCATGCCCGCCCCGAATATCAGGGCTGGATCGAGGCGGCCGGGTACGGCGTCATCAAGCAGCTCTTCACCTATGAGCTGGACATCACGCAGGAATTCCCGCCGATCGTCCAGCGCATCATCAAGTCGGGCGAGAAGAACGAGCGTATCCGCATCCGCGAGGTGAACAAGGCCAAGTTCGACGAAGAGGCCGCGATCATCCTCAGCATCCTGAACGATGCGTGGTCGGACAATTGGGGGTTCATCCCCCTCACCCCACCCGAGGTTAAGGATGTCGGCGTCAAGCTGAAACCGATCGTGTTCAACGACTTGATCCGCATCGCCGAGCTGGACGGCAAGCCCGTGGCGTTCATGATCACCCTCCCCGACCTGAACGAGGCGATCAAACCGCTGAACGGCAGCCTGCTCCCCTTCGGCTGGGCCAAGCTGCTGCTGTGGCTGCGCGCGCCCAAGGTGCGGACGATGCGCGTGCCGCTGATGGGCGTGGTCAAGGAGCTTCAGGCGTCGCGCATGGCCAGCCAGCTGGCTTTCATGATGATCGAATATATCCGCCGCGCCTCGGTCGAGCGTTACGGCGCGTCGCGCGGCGAGATCGGCTGGATCCTCGACGACAACCAGGGGATGCGCTCGATCGCCGAGACCATCAAGAGCGACGTCAACAAGACCTATAACGTCTATTCGCGCGATCTGGGCTGATTCGCGCCGGGTGGGGCCGTCCTGAAATGGCGGCCCCGTTTCCCGTGCGTCACTTGTTCCGGCCGAGATAGTTGAGCGGGTCGACGCCGTGCCACATCCACTGCTTGCGGGTCATGCAGACCTTGCCGCGCATGATGTGATCTTCCTCGACATTCAGGAAGCAATAGCGCGTCGGCTTGGCCTCGGCGGCAGGAGCCGTTGGCAGCGCGGCGGCCTCGACGCCCGGGGCGGCGGGCTTGGCGACGTCTTCGCGTGGAGAAGGAGCTGACAGGGCGACAGCGGCGGCGAGCAGGGTGAACATCATGATGGATCTCCGCTTTTCAAGGCTTAGCGGCGCGCGATGCGGCCGGTGGGCAGTTCGCCGTCCATGGCGATCCATTGGTCGGCCGTGCGGCAAATCTTGACCGGAATATGCGAGCCGGTGATCTGCCCGACGGCGCAGTAGCGGGTCGTCTTCGACGGCACGGCGGCGGACTGACCACCCGTGGTGGCAACGGCCACGGTGTTCAGCGTGATGGTGTTCGGCTCGACGGGCTCATGGGCCGGAGCGGCGGACAGGGTCGATGCGATCAGCAGTGTCAGCAACATGGTGGTAACTCCCTAGATGCCGGGTCATCCCGACAAGTGAGTTACTGCATTAGTCATGCCATACACATGAATCGTTTTATTTCAATCACTTATGTCGTTCTGTAACTGTGCGAGATGCTAATGCGTGGCAAATTTTGCCATATGGATGGGAAAATTCGCCACGCGAATGACGAGCGTCAGCCGAAGGTCGATTGCCTTTCCCATCGGGCAGGGAGGCCGAACCCTGCCACGCCATTGCAAGTCGGTGAGCGAGGCTCATCGAATCGCGAACTATCCGCTTGAAAGAATAGAGACAGTATAGGTCATCGTCGCGCCAGCATTGCCGACACAGACATGAGCTCATCGGGCCATTCCCAAAATCGGAACAGCGCCTCTATCTTGCTACATATATGCGATATGCGACATATTCATGCACGAACGATGACATATTCGTTGCGCTATTGCGAAAATCTCGCAAACCGCATGACATTTGTCGTGAAACTGTCACCGCCCGCTGCGAACAGGGATCGCATCGTCGTTCAACGGGATGCCCCTTCGATGGCAACGCAGATGAGTACCGCCAGCGTCACCAAGGCCTATGACCGCTGGTCGCCTGTCTATGATCTGGTCTTCGGCCCCGTCTTCAAGAAAGGGCGCTCCGCCGCGATCGTCGCCGCAGAGCGGATCGGCGGCCGCATCATCGAAGTGGGGGTCGGCACCGGCATCTCGCTTCCCCAATATTCCAGCAAGAACCGCATTGTCGGCGTCGACCTGTCCGAGCCCATGCTCGACAAGGCGCGCGAACGGGTGCGCAGCGGCAAGCTGACCCATGTCGAGCAGATCGCCTATGGCGATGCCGAGGCGCTGCAATTCGCCGACAACAGCTTCGACGTGGTGGTCGCCCAGTACGTCATCACCGCCGTGCCGAACCCGGAACGGGCGCTGGACGAGTTCGCCCGCATCTGCCGCCCCGGTGGCGAGATCGTCATCACGACGCGGGTCGGCGCTGGCGACGGTCTGCGCGGGCGGATCGAAAAGACGCTGATGCCGATCACCAGCCGCTTGGGGTTTCGCACCGACTTTCCGTTCGAGCGCTACACCGACTGGGCGGCGACGCGCGGCGACGTGGAACTGGTCGAAAGCCGTCCCCTGCCCCCGCTCGGCCATTTCTCGCTGGTCCGCTTCGCCAAGCGCCAGCCCCAGCCCGCATTTCAGCCCCAAGGACACGGCCAATGACTGGTTTTCGCGCGCAGCTCGCCGAACAGCGGTGGGACGATCATCGTTATTATCATCATAGCCTGGTCAACCAGAGCCTGCACTTCGTCAGCGCCTGCACCTTCCTGACCGCCTATGTGCTACTGTTCATTGACCCGGCGGTGGCCAGCCTGCTTGGCTGGGGTGTGGCGATGACCAGCCGCCAGGCCGGGCATTTCTTCTTCGAGCCCAAGGGCTATGACCATGTGAACAAGGCGACGCATGAGCATAAGGAAGAGATCAAGGTCGGCTATAATCTGGCCCGCAAATATGTGCTGATGGGCATATGGGGCGCGATTCCGCTGGTGCTGCTGGTCCAGCCAACCTTGTTCGGCACGCTGGAATATCCGGACGGCTTCATGGGCTATCTGCGCCATGTCGGCATCGGCTGGCTGGGGCTGGGGATCAGCGCAATTATCGTGCGGGTGATGCAGCTCTGGGCGAAGCGCGATCTGGAGACCGGCCTTGTCTGGGCGACCAAGATCGTCACCGATCCGTTCAACGACTTCAAAATGTACAGAAGCGCTCCGCGCCGCCTGATGAAGGGGGAGCGGATGGATCATCACGATGTCGATGATTTCGAGGATTTGAAGGCGGCGTAACGCGCGGCTTGGGTTTGACGAACAGGGCGGCGGTTCGAGGAGGACCGCCGCCCTTTTTATTTTCCAACCTCTCGTCTGGCCGCTCCCCTCCCGCAAGCGGGAGGGGATGGGGGAGGGCAAAGCCACAGGCGACGATCTCAGTGAGACACCCTGCCCTCCCCCCCAACCCCCTCCCGCCTGCGGGAGGGGGAGCAGTGAAACGGGAGAGGCTCAGCCCCGCCCCAACCGCACCGCCAGCGATTCCTTCAAAATCCGCCGCCGGATCGCCTTGTTCGCGGCCTTCAGGTCGCTGGGCGCGTCCGGCGAAGTCCACCACCAGCCATCGTCACGCATCTGTTGTCCCGCTGCAACGAAGCGGTCGCAAATATCCGCGAACAGGGTGTCGTCGATGTCCAGGCTGAAGATCAGCCGCCCGGTCCCGACCCAACTCAACGCCAAGCCCTGCGCCCGGAGATAATATTGCAGCATCCAGTTATAGGGCGAGGCGACGGAGTAGAGGATGGTCCAGATCGTCTGGACATGCGCGACCGACAGCGGCAGCCCGGCCTGTGCCATCCGTGCGTTGAACATCGCGGCGCGCGCATTCCACCGCTCGTCCAGTCCATCGTAGAGGGCCGCCACCTCGGGCGTCTCCAGCCGGCGCAGAAAGGCATTCATCGCCCCCATCACCATGGGATGCGAGTTGAAGGTCCCGCGCGCGAAGCAGATGTCGACTGGACGATCCTCGCGCCAACGCTTCATCAGATGCGCCGGACCGCACAGCACGCCGACCGGCAAGCCGCCGCCCAGCGTCTTGCCATAGGTGATGAGGTCGGGCCTTACGCCGAAATATTCCGGCATTCCGCCTTTCGCCAGGCGGAAGCCCATGAACACCTCGTCAAAGATCAGGACGATGCCGTTGGCGCGGCAAGTCGCGGCCAGCCGGTGCAGCCATTCGCGATAGGCGACCAGATCCGCCCCCGCCTTGCGCCCACCATCGACCAGTTGGCCGTCCGAGGGCGCCGAGCCATTGGGGTGCATGGCCTGAAGCGGATTGACCAGCACACAGGCGATGTCCTTGCGCGTTGCCAACACCTTCAGCGTCCGCTCGGACATGTCGGCCAGCGTCAACGTCCGATCGGCTGCGACGGGATTGCCGATCCCCGGCTGCACATCGCCCCACCAGCCATGATAGGCCCCGGCGAACCGCACCAGACGCGGCCGCCGGGTATGATAACGGGCCAGACGCACCGCCTGCATCACCGCCTCGGTCCCCGACATGTGGAACGACACCTCGTCCATGCCCGACAGAGCGGTCAGGCGGCGGACATTGTCGGCAACGACCGGATGGAACGATCCCAGCACGCCGCCCAGATCAGCGACGGTCGCCGCCCCCTCGGCCATGGTCTGTTTGTAGAATTCGTTGCCGAACAGATTGACGCCATAGGACCCCGTCAGATCGATCAGCCTGTTGCCGTCCAGATCGACCAGGATCGGGCCTTCCGACCGCTGATAAAAGGCGCCGGTCGCCAACGTCGTGCGCACCTTCTCGCGAAACTGGAACGGCACTCGGTAGGCGCCGGTGAATTGCAGGTCGGACAGGCCCGCGCGCGTCTCTTTGGTCAGCGCCAGCGTCTGGGCGAATCGTTCGGCAAACAGCGCGCCCAGCCGCTCGAACCCGGCGCGGCGCTGGTCCGCTACGGCATCCGGGGCATCGTCGACGCGGAAGAAGCGGTCCTCTCCATAGCTATAAAAGGGAATCTGTCCGGCGATGCGCTTGGCCATACGAACATGCCCGCCCAGTCCCGGATGCTTGGCGCGCGACAGGGTCAGCCGCCGATGTCCCTTCGTCAGGGCGACGGCACCGGCGGAAGCGGCCAGCAGGCCAGTGAGAATCGGGTTCATGCGGCCTTTGACCGCGGACCCATGACGGAGGCATGACAATGCGCGGACCCATCATGCGGTTCTTCCTCAACGAGGACATCAATTTCCTCGTCACCAATCGCCTGCCGCGTCGATTCGCGACCAAGGCGGTCGGCCGGATCGCCCGGATCGAGCATCCGCTGATCGCCAGACCCAGCCTGGCGCTGTGGAAATTCTTCGCCGGGGTCGACCTGTCGGATGCGCGGACGACGCGGTTCAAGTCGCTGCGCGACGGGTTCGTCCGGCCGCTGCGTGACGGAGCACGTACCTTCGACAATGATCCCGACACGATCGCCAGCCCTTGCGACGCGCTGGTCGGCGCGCATGGCCGGATCGAGGACGACCGGCTCTATCAGGTGAAGGGCTTTCCCTATCGCCTGGGCGACCTGATCCCCGACCCCGCACTGGTCGAGCGGTTCCGCGACGGATCGTTCATTACGCTCCGGCTCACTGCGGGCATGTATCATCGATTTCACGCACCCGCCGACATCGCGGTGGAAGGCGTGTCCTATCTGTCGGGCGACTGCTGGAACGTGAACCCGATCGCGCTCAAGCGGGTCGAGCGGCTATTCTGCCGCAACGAGCGCGCGGTCATCGAGGCGCGTACCCTGGTGTCGGGCCTGCCGCTGCTGATCGTGCCGGTCGCGGCGATCCTGGTGGCGAGCATCCGCCTCCATTGCCTCGACACCGAACGCACCTTGCGCGAACATGGCCCCGGTCGCCGGGCCTGCTCGGCCCGGATCGCCAAGGGGGAGGAAATGGGCTGGTTCGAGCATGGCTCGACCATCATCCTGTTCCTGCCCAAGGGAATGCGATTGACCGAGACGCTGATCGAAGGACAGGCGATCCGCGCGGGCATGGTGATCGGCCGGATTTGAGGGGCTTTGTCAGCCCCGCCCCTGTGTCCTTATTCCTCCCCCTTTTGAGGGGGGAGGAATTCGGCCGTTTAGAACTCCGACCAGTCGTCGTCGACAGCGACCGCCGCATTGGAGGCGCGGGCCACGCGCGGGGCGGCGGCGATGCGCGGGGTCGCCTGCGCCACGCGGGCCTGCAACTGGTGAACCGGCGAGTGATGCGCCGGCGGGGCGGCATGGCCCGACATGGCGCCGTCGGTCAGGCGGAAGCGGCTGACCTGGCGGGTCATGTTGCCGGTTTCCTCGGACAGGCTGCGCGCGGCAGCGGTGGCCTGCTCGACCATCGCGGCATTTTGCTGGGTCACGCCGTCCATCTCGGCCACGGCGGTGTTCACCTGCTGCAAGCCGGTCGCCTGTTGCGCCGCGGCCGAGGCGATGTCGGACACGAGTGCATTGATTTCACCGATCCGCCCGGTGATACGGGTCAGCGCGCTGCCCGCCTGGGCGACCAGTTGCACCCCGGTATCGACCTGCTGGGTCGAGGCGGTGATCCGTTCCTTGACGTCCTTGGCGGCATCCGCCGAGCGCTGCGCCAGCGCACGCACTTCGGAGGCGACGACGGCGAAACCCTTGCCCGCATCACCCGCGCGCGCCGCTTCGACGCCCGCGTTCAACGCCAGCAGGTTCGTCTGGAAGGCGATGCCGTCGATCACCGCGATGATCTCGCTGATCTCGCTCGACGAGCGTTCGATACCATGCATCGCCTCGACCGCCTTGCGCACCACTTCGCTGGATTGATCGGCGTCGGTGCGTGTCTCGGTGACGACCTGGTTGGCGCGCTTGGCATTTTCCGCGGTTTCGCGCACCGTCTCGGTAATCTCGTGCATCGCCGCAGCGGTTTCCTCCAGGCTGGCGGCCTGCTGCTCGGTCCGGTGCGACAGATCGTCCGACGCCTCGCGGATGTCGGCGGCGCCGTTGGTGATCCCCTGCGCGCTGGCGTTCACGGCGCTCAGCGTCGCGGACACCGCCTCCATGGCGTTGTTGAAGTCATGCTTCAGCTTTTCGAACGGCCCGGTGAGCTCGGCGTCGATCCGCTTGGTCAGATCGCCCTGGGCCAGCGCGGCGAGCCCGCTGCCGATGCTGCCGACGATCAGATTGGTCTGTTCGGCCTTGGCACGCTCCGCCCCGGCAAGCTGGTCCCGGAACGCGACCATCGCCTCGGCCAGCTGCCCGACCTCGTCGCGGCGCGGATCGACCTCGAGCTTGGCATTCAGATCGCCCGCGGCGAGCCGCCGCATCACGATCGTCATCGCCGACAGCGGGTTGGCAATGCCCCGGATCAACGTCATCAGCAGGAAGCCGGCCAGACCCAGGACGATGACCGAAATGGCAATGGAGGCGTTGCGCGACCAGATATAGTCGGTGCTTGCCGCCGCCATCTCCTTGTCCATCAGTTCGATCTGGATGTCCTGCATCACGGCCGCGTCGGCATTGGCGCGATCGAATACGCGCTGGCTGGCCCGATAGCTGGCCAGTGCCTCGCGGTCCTGTCCCTGACGCGCCAGCGCCACCGTCTTGCGCGACATGTCCATGAACGCCCCCCAACGTTCCTTGAACACGCCGAACTGCGCGATGGCCTTGGGCGCCTTGAAATTGAGGTTGAGATACTCGACATTCTTGTCGATCATCGCGACGCGTTCCTTGACGACCCGGTCCATCGCGTTGAGGCTGTTGGCATCTTCCGCCAGGATCATCGCGGCCTCATAGCCCCGATAATCCGATGTTGCGGTGTTGAGATTGGCGATCGCCACCAGCTTGTCGCGGCGGCTACGGCCCAGATTTTCAACCGCTTCGTTGAGTTGATGCTGACTTATGATCGACAGCACGGTCATCACGAGCAGTGCGCTGCCCAGGATCCCGAACGCCACGAGCAACTTTCCGCTGATCTTCAAATTTTTCATGATATCCCGCCCCGACATGATGATGGGCGATATACTGAATAGGTTGAAAATCGGTTATTTATGGCCGTGTCGGGCTTAACTCATGACAGAAGGTTCACGAAGCTCGATGGCGGATTTCCGACGTTTGCACGCATTCGGGCGCCAGACGGTCCCGCGAGGTCCGACCCAAAAAAATCGCCTGTGCCAGCATGAGGGGAAATTTGCATGGTGACCCCGACTGGATTCGAACCAGTGGCCCTCAGATTAGGAATCTGATGCTCTATCCTGCTGAGCTACGGGGCCTCATGCTAGCCGCGTGATACAGACCCTGCGCCATGGGGTCCAGAGCGCTTTCCCGCTCCTCCGTGCACCGCTCAGTTCGCCAGCTTGGGTGGCACCACGGGCAAGGGCAAAGGCGCGACCGGCACGCCCTCCTCGACCAGCGCCTTGGCCTCGGCAAGGCTGGCCTGACCGTGGATCGGCGTCACGGGCGCCTCACCCTCGTGCATGGCGCGCGCCTTTTCGGCAAAGGCGGAGCCGACCCAGGTCGATTTCTCCAGCATTTTTGCCTGGGCCTGGGCAAGGTGTTCGAGCGCGGCCTTCATCGCCTGGGGATTGGGCATGTCGGGCTTGGTATTGCCCTTTGCGGCGATCTGCGGCGCCATCACCGCCTTTTCGATCATGCGGTCGCCGCAGAGCGGGCATTCGACCTGCGCCTTGTCCCGCTGTTCCGCATAGGCGGCGGACGAGGCAAACCATGCCTCGAACACATGCCCGCCCGAACAGCGCAGGTCGAAGACGATCATGCCCGCACCACCGACGGGATGGCGCGGCGATGGCGGATGGCGGGCAGTCGCTCCCGCACCGCCTCGACCTGGGTCGGGTCGATCGCGGCAAAGCCCAGCCCCGCCGCCTCGCCCATGTCGAGCAGCACCTCGCCCCAGGGGCCGACGACCAGCGAATGACCATAGGTGGCGCGGCCGTCCTGATGCTCGCCGGTCTGGGCGGCGGCGACCAGATGCACGCCCGCCTCGATCGCACGCGCGCGGAGCAGCACATGCCAATGCGCCCCACCGGTTGGCCGGGTAAAGGCGGCGGGCACCGACAGGATCGTCGCCCCAGCCTCCGTCAGCGCGGCGAACAGCGCCGGGAAGCGCAGGTCATAGCAGATGGCCAGGCCCAGCCGACCCACCGGCGTGTCGACCACGATCGCGCGGTCGCCCGGTACATAGGCGGCCGATTCGCGCCAGCTTTCACCGCTGGGCAGGTCGACATCGAACAAATGCATCTTGTCATAGCGCGCGCGGATGTCGCCGCGATCGTCGATGACGTAACCGCGATTGGCCAGCCGCCCGTCCTCCACGCGCATGGCCAGCGAGCCCAGATGGACCCACAGGCCGTGCTCCGCCGCCGCCGCGCGAACGCGGGCGAGCACCGGATCCCGGTCTTCCGTCGTCAGATGGGCTGCGGCCCGCGTGCGGTCGCGGTCGATCAGCCCGGACATTTCGGGCGTAAAGATCATGGCCGCGCCTGCTGCCGCCGCCTCGGCGATCGCGCGTTCCAGCACATCGGCATTGGCGGCGGGATCGATCCCCGCCGTCATCTGCAACACCGCGATCGAGGTCATACCGCCAGAAGCGGGTCAAGCCCTCCGCGCTTGTCGAGCGCCGCCAGATCGTCCGAGCCGCCGATATGCTGACCGTCGATGAAGACCTGCGGCACGGTGGTGCGCCCGTTCGCGCGCTGGATCATCTCGGCACGCTGGGGGCCGCCCATGGTGATGTCATATTCCTGGGGCTCGACGCCCTTGGAGGCGAGCAGCGCCTTGGCCCGGGTGCAATAGGGACAGAACGCTTTGGTGTAGATTTCGACCTTTGCCATGCCCTTCAGGTGTGGCGCGGGGGGGCACTTGTCAATCGCCCGCCCCCTCTATCACACGTGCCCAGCACAGGATCGCAACCGAAGCCGCCCCCGCCGCCAGCAGCGCCCGCACGCACGCCCCCGCCGTGGCGCCGGTGGTGTAGACATCGTCGACCAGCACCACATGCCGCCCCCCTACCACCGCCGGATCAGTGACGCGAAACGCCGCCGTCACCGCCGCGCGCCGCTGTTTCGGGGACAATCCACGCAGCAGCGGCGTCGCGCGCACCCGCTGCAACGCGTCGCGTGCCAGCGGCACGCCGGTGCGCCGCGACACGCCCTCGCCGATCAGCACGGCCTGATTGAAGCCGCGCCGCCACAATCGCCAGCGATGCAGCGGAACGGGGAGCAGCAGGTCGGCCCCCGGCGGCATCCGCCGCGCCATCGGCCCCGCCATCGTCTCTGCCACGCCGATCCGCCCGCCATGCTTCAGCCGGATCGGCAATTGGCGCGCGATCGGGCCATAGGCCACTGCCGCATGGATACCGGCATGACGCGGCGGATCGGCCAGGCACGCGCCGCATCGCCCCGTCAGCCCGCCCAGCGGCATGCCGCAAGCCGTACAGCCCCCGGTGTCGAGAAAGCGTAGTTGACCCCAGCATGGGCTACAGAAACGATGATCCGCCTCGACCGGCTCGGCGCATCCCGGACAGCGTGGCGGCAAGGCCCAATATGCCAGTGCCATCAGCGGGGCGGTGAGCACGGCTCGGCCCCGCTCTATCGCAAATCCGATCTGTTTCGATCCCGCCCCCATCGGCTTTGCCTTGTCCCCGATCGCGCGAGCGCGCACAAGCGCGCGGGTGAGCATGTCCACCATCTTCGACCGTCACGCCCGCCGCCTGCGCCGCGACCGTGCCCAGCCCGATTTCGCCGAACATGATTTCCTGCGCGCCGCGATGCTCGACGGCCTGGCCGAGCGGCTGGATGCCGTCACCCGCCCGTTCCGCGACATATTGGACCTGGGTTGTTTCGATGGCGGGTTCCTGCCGCCGCCGGGAGCGCGAGTGGCGCGGCTCGACCCTGGCTTTGCCTTTGCCCACGCCGCACACGGCGTTCAGGGGGATGAGGACCGCCTGCCCTTTGCCGATCGCAGCTTCGACCTGGTGGTCAGTGCGGGCGTGCTCGACCAGATCGACGATTTGCCCGGCGCGCTGACGCTGATCCGCCGGGTGCTGCGGCCCGACGGGCTGTTCCTGGCGGCGTTCGTCGGCGGCGGATCGCTGCCCCGCCTGCGCGCGGCGCTGCGCATCGCCGAGGCGGAGCGACCGGTGGCACGACTCCACCCGCAGGTCGATGTCCGCTCGGCGGGCGACCTGCTGATGCGCGCGGGCTTCACCCTGCCGGTGGCGGATATCGAGACGCTGGCGGTGCGCTATCGCGGTTTCGGGCGGCTGCTGGGCGATCTGCGCGGCATGGGTGCCAGCAATCTTCTGGCCGAGCGGCGTCCGATCGGGCGGGAGGCACTGGCAACGGCGGCGGCGGCCTTTGCCGACATGGCCGATCCCGACGGGCGCGTGGCCGAACAGTTCAACCTGGTCTTCCTGACCGGCTGGGCTCCCGATCCGTCGCAGCCCCTGCCCGCCAAGCGCGGCAGCGCTACCGCATCGCTGGCCGAGGCGCTCAGGCCCAAGCCGGACGCGGGCGACTAGTCAGCCGATGATCGCGCCGCCGCGATCGCCCGCCAGGATACGGCCCATCGCCTCGAACAGCTGATCCATCGCGACGGGCTTCACGATGACATCGTCCGCCCCCGCGCTCAGGCAGCGTTCGCGCAGATCGACACCACTATCGGCCGTGACCACGATGATCGGCACCTCGGCCTTTTCGTCGCCGCGCGCACGGATGTGGCGGATAGCGGTGATGCCGTCCATGCCCGGCATTCTCAGATCGATCAGGATCATGTGATACTCGCCGCGGTCGATCATCTCGAGGCCGAGTTCGGCATTCTCCGCCTCCGCCATGTTGGCGCCGGCGACGTCCAGCATGTCGCGCACGACGCGGCGGTTCATCCTATCATCCTCGATGAAAAGGACGTTCATCGCCGTCCCCTTCGCCCGTTGAGCCGGATGGCGTGTGTGATCGAGGTCATGAGACCGCCCTAACGATCATGCCGCTTGCGTTACAAGTGGCGTAGCGGTGGTTTGCGGCGAGGTGTCGAACATCTTCCTGATCACCTCTGCCCCCGCGATCGGCTTGGCGATAACGCCAATCAATCCCTCAGCAATTAAATTGTTCCCCTCCAACGATTCTGCTTCCGGCCATAGCAGATGGACGGGCAAGGGACGGTGACTGGCGGCGACAATACCGGCCAGCGCGGCGGCGACCCCTTCCTCCCGGATCGCGCTGTCGTCGACCAGCACCTGCGTCACCCCGCCGTCTTGCAGGCGACGCGTGGCCTCCTCGGCATTCCCGGCAAACAGGACCTGGGCATGGGGAGCGCATAGACTGGTCCACATTGCGCGCCGGATGGGATTGCGGTCGACGATGAGGACGACGGGCCGCTCTGGCTCCGCCACGGTTTCGACCTCGATCAGCGGCAGGTCCAGCGTGAAGCACGATCCCTTGCCCGGCTCGCTCGTTACCGTCACGTCCCCACCCATCGCGCGGGCCAGACGCCGACAAATGGCCAGGCCCAGCCCAGTGCCGCCGAATTGGCGCGTGGTGCTGGCATCCGCCTGGCGGAACGCCTCGAATATCTCCTCCAGCTTGTGGGGGGGAATGCCGATACCGCTGTCGGTGACGCTGATCGACACAGTCTGGGCATGGCGGCGGGCGACCAGAGCGACCTGCCCGACGCTGGTGAATTTCAGCGCGTTGGACAGGAGATTGAACATGATCTGCCGGACGCGCGCCGGGTCGCCCATCACCATCGTTGGGCAATCGCGCAGATCGAGCGTGAAGCCGATCGCCTTGGCCGCCGCCTGCCCTTCGAACAGGCGGGAGGCGTCGCGGACCGTCGTCTCCAGATCGAACGGCACATGCTCCAGCGTCAGTCGGCCATGCTCGATCTTGGCAACGTCGAGCAGGTCGTCGACCAGCGCGCGCATGGTCAGCCCGGCGCCGTGCATCACCTCGACCCGCTCACGCTGCTCGCTCGCCAGCGCCGCGTCGGCCAGCATCACCTGGGTCATGCCCAATATACCGTTCAGCGGCGTCCGAATTTCATGGCTGGTCGTCGCCAGGAACTCGGTCTTGACCGCCAACGCCTTTTCCAGCTGGTCGTTGGTCGCCGCCAGCTCGCCATGCGCCGCGCGAATGCGGTTTCGGCTGCGACCCAGCGTCACCAGCCAGATGCCCAGCAGCGCGAAGACCATGACGATCGCTGCGACCGACCCGATCAGGATGAACCGTTCGGTGCGCAGTTGCTCCCGCTCGAAGGCGATGTTCCGTTGAAGGTCGGCGGCCTTCATCCGCGCGATCCGCAGTTCCTGATTGGCGAAATGAAACCGCGCGCCCATCAATGCGAGATTGGTCGAGGTGGCCAGCCGCGTCGATTCATCGTCGATCCGCTTCAACGCCTCCAAATGGCGGAGGGCGTCAGCCGTTCGCCCGGCCGCCGCATAGATATGATAGGCGCTTTGATGCGCGTCGCGCTGCGATACCGTCGTTCGCGTAAGGTCGACGCCCTGGAAGCTGCGATCGATCAGCCGTGCTGCTTCGGCCAGTCGGCCACGTTGGAAGGCGGCTTGCGCCGCGATGCTGCGCAGCGCACGGATATCTTCGGCGCTCGCCTTAGGATCGAGGCGCGCGACCTCGGCGATGGTGGATTCTGCCTCGGCGACGCGGCCCATTTGCAATTGGGCGCGAGCGACATTGCGGCCAATCACGGCCTGAAGCACCGGGCTCTTCATCTTCCGCGCCAGGCGCATCGCTTCGTAACGCTGGGCCAGCGCGTCAGCGGGGCGGGACAATTCGCTCAGGGTCAGGGATCGGTTGTTGAGGATCGCCAGGCGGAAAGTGTCGTCACCCCGATAAGTGTTACTCGCCTGTTCGAGATAGCGGAGCGCCGAGGTGAAATCCTTGGCGTCGTTGTACAGGTCGGCGATCTGGACAAGCGCCTTGGCCCGCCCCCGGGTGTCGTTCACTTGCTGGAATACCCGGTGCGCAGATTGATAGGCATTGAGTGCCTCGGCGATCCGGCCGTCTGATCGAGCCAGCCCCCCTTGCGACAACAGAACGTTGCCCATCAGGTCGGATCCAGGAGCCAATGCCCGCGTCGCCTGCATGGCAGCCGCAATGGCCTGCATCGCCTCCCTATTATGTCCCAGACGGACCGCGCTTTCCCCCCGCAGCCAGTCGGCGGTCGCCATTGCCAGGGCACGCTGACGCGGATCGGCAATGGCCCCAGCGGCCCGACGCGCCCGCTCGGCACTGCGCAGGGCGAGCGCCGGGTCGCGGAGCATGTCGGTCTTGGCCGTGTCGATTGCCCGCATATAGGCGCGTGAGGGGCCGGGCTCGGCCGCCCGGACCTCCATCCCCGACAGCAGCAGGGCCAGGGCGACAAGCCCCAGCCTAACCGCGCGCATCGGCCACAAGCCGGGCAAGGGGCATCGGCTTCGCCAACGCCGTGGCGGCTGCGTGCGCCTGCTCATTCAAGAAGCGGATCAATGCATCGAACCCAATTGGGCGGCTGATCAGATAGCCCTGGATCATGTCACACCCCATGACGCTGAGCAGTGCCAGCGTCGCGGGTGTCTCCACTCCTTCGGCGACAACTTCCATTTCCAGCGCATGGGCAAGGTCGATCGTCGAGCGGACGATCAGGGGATCGCGGTTGCTGCTGGTCAACTGGGTGATGAACAGCTTGTCGATCTTGAGTTCGCAAGCGGGCAGTTGCTTCAGATAGGAGAGCGAGGAAAGACCTGCACCATAATCGTCGATCGCGACCGCGATACCCATGTCGACAAAGGCTTGAAGATTGGCCATCGCGCTGTCGGGATCGCGGATGACCGAGGTTTCGGTGATCTCGAACCCGATACAGGCTCCGCTGTCGATGACGAGCGCACAAGCCTCGCGTACGAAATGCGGGTCGCCCAGCAACATGCCCGAGATATTGATGAAGATTCGTAAGGCATGCCCGGCCGCCGCCAGACGGCGTTGGTCGGCGATCACCTGCCGCAAAATCCATAGTGTGAGCGGCCCGATGATCCGAGATTCTTCGGCAACAGGAATGAACTCTACCGGACTGATCAGCCCATAGCTCGGATGGCGCCAGCGCAGCAGTGCCTCGACGCTGGCCACGCGCTGTTGCCGGACGTGGACCTTGGGCTGATATTCCACGAACAGACCGTCTTGGGCGATGGCGCAGGTCAGTTCGTGCGCAAGTGCGATTCGGTCAAGCCGTCCGGTGGGGACGGTCATCTCGCGCACGATCAGACGCCCCTCGACCTGCGCATCGGCGAGCGCACGCTCGGCCTCTTCGAGAAGGCGGATGTCGTCGTCATGGGGCAAGGCTGCGATGGCGGCGCCCAACACGGGTTCGATGCAGCAATCGCCGTCGGGAAGGGCAAAGGGGCGGCCCAGAATTTCGGCGATGGTGAGTAGTTGCGCATCGAGCGCTTCGCGGGTCGCGGCGCGGATCATCACTTCGACCTGCGCGGGCGCAGTCGGCCGGGCAATGGCGTCAGGAATGCACTGGGCCAACCGGTCGGCTACCGCATCGATCAGCAGGCCAATGAGCGCGCGGCCGAGCCGGCGGCGAAGCAGCGTGAAGTTGCCAACGCCCACCAGTACCAGCGATTGCCACTGGGAATCTGTACCTGCCGTGACAGGGGTCGGGGCGCCGGGCGCGATTCGGGAATGGCCGTTCTTCACGCCCGGAAAGTTACGGGCAGAGATTAAACAAGGTATTAACCCCGTTTGCCCCGCCGATCTAGTCGCTTGGCCCTTCCTAACTTGCCCATTGCGTAATGGTTAATGGTGAATTAACTATATTCGGGCATCGAAAACGGTGCCTATGAGGGAGAAAACCCATGCTGAAGTTCATTCTGGCGCTGATCCAGGGCGAATCGATCCGCCCCTGGTAATCTATGTTAGGTTGTGGGGCGATCTAAACGCCGTTTCCGGCTTGATCGCCCCATGACTTCTTTGTCATTTTCGAACTATCGCGCTTGTTACTGGACCAGGTCGTCTGCCAACCGCAGCATGAAGGCGGCGCCACGTTCCATCTGCTGAATTTCGATATATTCGTCTGGCTGGTGGGCCTGGGCAATCGACCCCGGGCCGCAGATCACCGTCGAGAAACCGGCCCCCTGAAACTGTCCCGCTTCCGCCGCATAGGGCACCGCCCGTGCCGGGCCATTGTCACCCGCCCAGCGCCGCGCCAGTCGCTCCGCCACGCCGTCCGCCTCGGGTGCGAAGGAGGGTGTGCGCGACCGCCGCTCGACCCGGACCCCAGCCTCGGGGAAACGGGCGCGCAGTTCCGCATCCGCCGCCTCGCATGCCGCAAAGAATGGCGTGAGCAACGCCTCGGGCTCCTGGCCCGGCAAGGTGCGTAGGTCGAAGGCGAAGCGACATTCGCGCGCCAGGATGTTGACCGCCGTACCGCCGTTCATCTGCCCGATGGTCAGCGTGGCGTGATGCGGGCAAAAGGGACCGTGCGGATCGCCCGCCGCCGCCAGCTGGTCGGCGAGATCAGCGAGGCACTGCATCAGCCGCACCGCGACCATATTCGCCGACGCGCCCAAATGGATCAGGCTGGAATGTGCCTCATGCCCCGTCACCGTCACGTTCCAGGTGGCGATGCCCTTGTGCCCGCTGACCACCACCATTTCGGTCGGTTCGCCCACCACCACCGCGGCGGGGGATGGCAACGCACGCGCAATCTCGGCGATCATCGAGGGAGCGCCCAGACATCCCACCTCCTCGTCATAGGAAATGGCAAGATGCAGCGGCCGCGTCATGGTCCGCCGCGCGAGATAGGGGGCCAGCGCCAGCGACAGCGCCAGGAACCCCTTCATATCGCACGTCCCCCGCCCCAGCAGCCGGTCGCCGCGCCGGGTCAGTTGCCAGGGATCGCTCGTCCAGGGCTGGCCGTCGACCGGCACCACGTCGCTATGTCCCGACAGGACGACGCCGCCCGGCTCCATCGGGCCGACGGTGGCGTAGAGATTGGCCTTGCGGCCGTCGGTGTTGAACACCCGCCGCCCGGTGACGCCGATCCTGCCCAGATGCCGCTCGACATATTCGATCAATTCCAGGTTCGACTCGCGCGACGTGGTGTCGATCGCGATCAGATCGGCCAGGATGGCGGTGGCGTCGGCGGCAAGGTGTTCGGGGGTCATGCGAACATCTTGCCGTATGTGACAGTTTGGCGAAACCCCGCTTAGAAATCCCGCGAATAGCGCAGGCTCGCCGCCGATCCGCCGAACGAGCCGGTCTGGGTCAGCAGGCTGAGCGTGCGGGTCAGCGCGATCTGCAACTGGGTGGCGGTGAAGCCGCGCGCGTCGGTGACGATCTCCACATAGATATTGTCGGTGATGTATTTGCCCGCCGCCAAGCTGGTCCCCCGGCCGGTCGCCTCGTCCGCGCCCAGCACGCGCAGACGGTCGAACCCGGTCGCCGAGCGCAGCTTGCCCAGCGGGTTCAACCCGCCGCCGCCCGAGCCGCGCAGCGAGTTGAGCGCGGCGGCAAGCTGGATCGCCTCGGTCGCCGACAGGTTTTCGGGGTTGGTTCCGAACAGCAACCGGCTGAGCACCTCGTCCTGCGGCAGGGTCGGCGTCGAGGTGAAGCTGATCTGCGGACGCTGGCCGGTACCGGTGACGTTGATGACCGCGGTGATGCCATCGGTGGTCGTCGTCGCCTGGATATTGATGTCCGGATCGGTCAGCGCGCCGCCACGGAAACGGACCGTGCCGCGATTCACCTCGAACCGCTTGCCCGCGAAGCTGTACGTGCCGCGCACCAGATCGAGGCCGCCATTGATCGTTGGCGCCGCACTGGTGCCGCCGATACGCAGGTCCATCTTCCATTCGGATTCCAGCCCCATGCCGGAGACGAACAGCTGATTGTCCGCATGCACCCGCAAGTCGAGGCGGAACAGCCCCGGCGGCGGTGTGGGGGCCGGCCGATCGGTCGGACGCGGGGTGCGGATTTCGCTGCGACGGCGCACGCCGGTCAGCTCCGGCACCTCGGCCTGACCCTGGCGGATGATCTGATAGCGCGCATTGGGCACGGTCAGGTCGCCCTGGATCAGCCCGCCGTCGCGATTGTGGGTCAGGCGGATCGTGCCGCTGGTCGTCGCGGCGAGCGCATCGCTGTCGGCCAGCCGCGCATTGTTCAGCCGCGCGCGCAGATCGATCGGATAGCCGCTGTCGGCCGCCAGCCCGATCGAACCCTGGGCCTGGATCGTCCCCTCGCCCGCCTTGGCCTGCAAACGGCTGATCTCCAGCCGGTCATTGTTGAAGCGGCCCGCCAGCTGCAGATTGGTCAGGCGGGTGCCATAGGCTTCATTGTCATAGGTCAGATTGTCGGCGCGGATCAGGCCGTTCAGTTGCGGCGCGGAAACGCGGCCACCGAAGTCGGCGGCGACCGCAATCGGTCCGCTCAGCTGCTGGTTGGGCAATGCCGCAAAGGAGAACAGCACCGCCGACGGGCCGTTATAACGGATGCCACCCGATAGCGGCGCCTGCATCAGCCGGTTGACCCAGCCGCCATTGCCCGGCGGCAATGGACGGAGATTGGCGACCATGCGGCCGACCACCGTCTGCCCGCGCCGGATCAACGCGCGCGCTTCACCGCCATTGGGGACCAGACGGCCCGCGAACACGATGTCCACCGTCTCCGACACCGCCGCCAGGCCGGTGCGCCGGAAATTGGCGATGGTCAGCCGCGCCTCGGCCGCCGGGAAGCTGGCGTCGCGCGCCTGCGCGAAGTCCAGCGCACCGCTCGCCTCGCCCGAAATGCCCAGATTGGGGACGAAGGCGTCGAGGATCGACAGCTGCAGCTTGTCCAGCCGCGTCTGCACCTTCAGGCCATTGCCATAGCTGCCCGCCACCAGCACCGATCCGCGTCCGAAATCGATCCGGGTCGGCGTCACCTGCCACTCACCCTTCGCATTCTGGATGCGCGCGGGGTTGGCGGTGCGGAAATTGATGCCGTTGGCCTGCCCCTTGGCTGCGACCAGATAGTTGTTCGGCGCCAGTTGGGCATTCAGCGCAATGTTGAACGGGATGCTCGACGATCCGGTCAGCACCGCCTGCGCGGTGCCACGCCCGCCGGTATAGTTCACCTTGGCGCGCGAGGATTGGATGACCACCTCGCCATAGCGGGTATCGGCCAGCTGCGCGTCCGCGACGATCTGCGGCGCGTTGGGGAACATCACCACGCTGGCGTTTACGATGGCGCGGCCGATCGTGAAGTCGATCATGCCCGGAATACGGGCGTTATAAGCCCGCGCCGCCACATCCGCGCGCTGGTTGCCCCCCTGATCGGCGAGCTGGACGCGGCCGTTGATACCTTGTCCCGCAAATTGCAGCGCGCCTGCGAACGGCCCTGCCGCCGTCTGGACCACCCGCCCGCTCGCGTTGATCCCGGCAAAGACCAGGCTACGGACGTCGATCGCCAGCTGCCGCCCGGTGGCGACCAGCACATTGGCGGTGAAGGGACCGTAATTGGTGTCGCCGCTAGCATTGACGGCATAGGCGCCGTTCTGCCCCACGATCCGTGCCTGGAGATTGGCAAGGCCGACGCCGACACCCGGCTTGGCCGCGCGCAGCACGATCACCGGGTTGGTCTGCGATCCCGTCACCCGCGCGGTGATCGGGCCGTACTGGTTGGAATAGGCATCCGCCTCGACCGCGAGCGCGCCATTGGCTGGATTGAACCGCCCGCTGCCGCGCGTCACACGGAACTGCGGCGCGGCCAGCCGCAGGCCGCTGAAGGTCACGATGCCTTGCGGGCTATATTCGACATCGGCGCGGATGGTCGCATTGCCACCCAGGAAGTTGCGCGCACCCTCGTTGAAAATCTGCGAGGTACGGGCGACCACCCGGCCCTTCATCCCGAAACCGCCCGGCGTCGCCACCAGATTGGCGTCGGTGGTCAGGTTGATGATGCCGATGCTCTCGACCCGGTAATTGTTCACCCGGCCCTTCAGCGCGCCGGTGTAGCGGCCGGTCTTCAGGTTCGCGACGACCACGGCGGTCGCGTCGATATTGTCCGACCGGATGCGCAGATTGTCCGACAGGATATTGGGCATCGCGACCGCGAAGTCGCCCTGGATCGCGACATTGTTGGTCAGCCCGCCCACGGCGGCGTTCAGCCCCGCGATCCGCTTCGCCCGTGCTTTGACCGGCACCAGGATGCGGTCGGCATTCACCTTGGCAAGACCCTCGGCATAGAGGTTTTCCACCGAAGTCTCGCCAAAGCCCAGCGCCGCCGCGCGGATCTTATAGTCCACCGTCGGCGTCGCGAACGCACCGTCCAGCACCACGCGCGCCAGCACGTCGCGACCACGCAAATTGGGCGCGATGGCGCCGGGCGTCAGCAGCTTGGCGTCGACCGCGAAGTTGCCGAACCGGCTGTTGGCAAGGTCGAGCAGACCGCCCGCATCGACCATCAGGGCCGAGGACCGCAGCTTCATCCGCGTATCGGCGCGACGTTCGTTGAGGGTGGTATCGATCGCCACCTGGAGCGCAGGCGCGGTCAGTCGTTCGACCGGGCCTTCCAGATACAGGCCGGGCCGGGTCACGCCCCGCACCTGGATATGGCCGTCGCGCGCGGTCGCGTTCAGATTGGCAAGTTCGCCGCCGCCCAGCGTCGCGATCGCACGCCCCCGCCACGTCTTCCACCCGCCGCGTCCGTCGACCGACAGGGTCAGCGGCGCCTTCAGCCCCGCCATCGACGCGACGACGCCGCCGGTCGGCGCAGTCAGCTTCACGTCGACCGCCAGCCGGTCGGCATCGGGCACCGCGTCGAGCATCAGGCGCAGGCGGTCGCCGCCTGCGACGCCCGGCCCGCGCAGCGCATCGGCGCTGGCCGTCACCTGCGCGCGGCGGTCGGCGATATGCACCTTGCCGTCGATCGCCAGCACATGGCGCTGCCCGGTCACCGGCGCACCGATCACCAAGCGCTTGAGGGTCAGCCGATTCACGTCGATGTCGAGATCGGGGAGCAGCGGCGCATTGGGGTCGCTCGGCGTCGGTTT
The DNA here is from genome assembly GCF_014197135.1 of Sphingomonas zeae. Classification (GTDB taxonomy): domain Bacteria; phylum Pseudomonadota; class Alphaproteobacteria; order Sphingomonadales; family Sphingomonadaceae; genus Sphingomonas; species Sphingomonas zeae. Next base: position 594,508 of record NZ_JACIFA010000001.1, on the reverse strand, counting down.
CAGCTCGGGCCGCCTTGCGAGCGTCACGAGATCGGCGTTCAGCGCGCGGACGTCGATATGGTTGTTGGTATAGGCAAAGGGCCGCCAGTCGACGTCGAGGCGTGGGCTGGACAGGAACACGCCCTTGGGATCGCTGACCCGCAGATCGACCAGACGCATCTGGCCATAGAGCGACCCCTCGATCCGCCCGACCTTGATGTTCAGGCCCGAGGCCGTGGTATAGCCGCCCAGCTGGTCCGCGACGAAACGGCGACCCGGATCGGTGTTGATGCCCAGCAGGATGGCACCGACCAGCAGGATCAGGCCCAGGATCGTGATGCCGATCCATTTGAGCACCCGCTGCCACAGCGGACGGTGCACGATGACGGTTTCGTTGACGGGCTCAGGCGCCATGGTCTGTTCGTCCGCCATCAGAAGGCCTGCCCGATCGAGATGTACAGGGCGACCTTGCCGTCACCCGGGCGCGGGTTCAGAGGCGTGGCCACGTCGACGCGCAGCGGCCCGAAATTGGTGTAGAAGCGCCCACCGATGCCCGCACCGAAGCGCAGGTCCTTGCCCGTGGGCAGCGTGCTTTCGTAACTGTTGCCCGCATCGACGAACGGCACGATGCCGAAATTGCCGAAGCGATAGCGTGCCTCCAGCGCGAACTCGTTCAGGCTGCGTCCGCCGACCGGGTTGCCCTGCGGATCGAACGGTCCCAGCCGCTGGAAGCCGTAACCGCGCACCGACCCGCCGCCGCCGCCATAATAGCGCCGAGACGGGGCCAGGTCGTCGCGGTCGATGCCGAAGATCGCCCCCGCGCGCGCGCGGCCCGCGATCACCAGACTGTCGTTGAAGGGGTAATAGAAGGTCCCCTCCACCATGGTCCGCGCATAGGGCCGTACCGCCCCGCGCACCGAGGTTTCCGGGCTGAGGTTCAGTTTTAGACGATAGCCGCGCGTCGGGTTGAGCAGGTCATTGGACTGGTCGAACACCACCTGTCCCGGAATCGCCGCGATGCCATAGGTCCCGCGCACCCTCTCGCCGCGCGCGAAATCATAGACGCTTTCGTTCGTGCCGGTCAGCTCGCCGCCAAAGGCATAGGTGAACTTCTTCTGCCAGATCGGCGTCGAGTCATAGCTCCAACGGAAAGCGACCGTACCGATGAACGCGTCGAAGGCGTCGTAATTCTGATGGCTGGCCGAGGCGATGACCTGGAACGTCCGGTCGCGCCGCCCGGCATTGGAGCGGCGGAAGGTGCCGCTCAGCCCCTGTTCCTGCGTGCCCGCGATGACCGAGGCGATGATCGCGCCTTCGGGCGAGAAGGCGTTGCGGTTGGTGAAGCTGCCCTGCAAACGCACGCCCTGGCCGGTCGAATAGCCGCCTTCGCCCGACAGGGTACGGCTCGGCCCCTTGGTCTGAGTGACCTGCAGGTCGATCTGCTCGGTGCCGTCGGGGTTTATCCGCCCGGTCTGCTTGGGCTCGACCGCGACGCCATTGAACAGGCCGGTCGCGACCAGCGCGTTGCGCAGATCGTCGGTCAGCCGCGAGTCGTAGAGCTGCCCCTCATCGAAACGCGGGAAAACATTGAGGTGATCCAGATCGAACACCTTGTCCCCGACCGTCGTCAGCTTGCCGAACGAGGAACGCGGCCCCGTATCGACCGGCAGCGTATAGGCGCCCACCGGCTCCGGCCCCTGATCCTCCAGCAATATGTCGCGCTGACCCACCTTGACGAAGGGATAGCCACGCTGAGGCAGGACCAGGCTGACATTGGCCTCCGCCCCCTCGATCCGCGCGGCCTCGATCGCGTCGCCGACCTTGAGCGGCAGGTTGGAGCGGATCAGATCGGTGGGCACGGTCGGCTGCGCCTTTACCGTGATCGAGGACAGGCGATAGAGCCGCCCCGGCGTCGCGGTCAGCACGACCTTCAGACGTCCCGCCTCCCCGTCGGCGGCGGTTTCGCGTTGCAGGGTCGAGACGGCGGTGGCGTCATAATAGCCCAGCGACTTCATCAGACGGATCGCCAGCTGCTCGTCCTCGCGCGCCCGCGCCGAAACCTGGGTCGCATTGGCAGCCTTGCCCTTGCCCTCACGCAGCGCCGACAGCCCCTTGAACTCATCGTCCAGGTTCAGCTCGGCGAGCCCGCGCACATCCATGTCATAGCGGATGTCGGGGGCACGCTGGCTCTTGGCATCAGCGGCGGTCTCGAGCGGGGCCGACTCGAAGCTGCCCAGCGGCGTCAGCGGCTGGGCAAGTTGCGGGTCCTCGGGCGCGATCGCACCGATCGCCTCGCCCGTCGCCAGGGGCTGCGTCGTCTGCGCACCCGGCAAGGGCGGGGCGGCCTGGGGAACCGGAATGGTCGCTGACTGCGGCTGGTCCTTCGCCATCGACGACAGCGGCTCCAGCGGCGCGTTGATGTCCCCGCTGAGCGGCGGCAGCGCGGCATTGAACTGCGCATCGGGAACGATCGGGGCGTTGCCCTGCGGATCGGCGCCGCCGTCACGCTGATCCTGCGGCAGGCTCGGCCCTTGAGCGGGCGCGGTGCCGGGCTTCGACAGCTGCGCCGATACCGGAGAGGGAAAAAGGGTGGGAGCGATCAGCGCGAACGCAAGCCAGGTATGTCTGCCGATCCGTTCCGCCACGCCGTCAAAAGCCCCTTTCTCACAGGGCTCTTCCGTAATTCGGAACGATCCCCCACCGCTTCATAACGCCGACAGAAGCCGTGAGGTTCCCTCCGGGGTTCACCGAGCGGCGGGCGCACACCCGACAAGGCCGCCGACGGGAACGACGATTTCGTCCTGATCCCCGCGCGTTAGGCGAATACTGGCATCCGACACGATCGCCCCGTCCTGCAGCGTCTCGCGCTGGGTGATCGTCATGTCGAGCGTCGCGGTGACACCCGCCTCGGCATAGCGGGTCGTGCTCGCCAGCCCCAGCGTCCCGCCGCCTCGGGCCTCGGCGGCGGCCAGATCGGTCGGTTTGCCGTCCAGCATGATGCGCAAACGGCCCGGCTCGACCATCGCGACGAAACGCTGGTCCTGCACCGCCCAGAGATAGGCCGCGCAGCCGCGCGCGGGCAGCGACTGTTTGGGCAGCGCGCCCAGCAGCGGGGGTGCGACCGGGGCGGCCTGAACGGCGGCCTGTGCCAAAGCGAAGATCGACAGAAGCATCATGTGGCCAATCCTATCATCAACATCCAGGCCGGGTAAGCCGCCAGTGCCAGCAGCAGTCCCAGCGGCACCATGTCCTGTCCGCTCGCCCGGCGCCCCAGCAGATGCCGCAAGGCGACAAAGCCGATGCCGATGACGCACGCCGCCAGCAACACGCCGGGGAGCATCCGCCAGCCGAGCCATAGCCCGATCGCGCCCATCAGCTTGGGGTCGCCACCCCCCATTCCCTCGCGCCCCCGCCACCAGCGATAGCCTTGGGCAATCGCCCAGAGCGCGCCGAAGCCAACCAGCCCGCCGACGATCCGTTCGCCCAGCAACGGCGCATGACCGAGCAGCCCGGTCAGCAGCCCCGCCCCCGCGAGCCACGCGGTCAACCGATCGGGCAACCAAAAGGCCAGCGCGTCGAGCGCGCCCAGCGCCAGCAGCGTCCAGCCGAACAGCGCCCCCGTCCAGCCATCCGGTCCGGCGACCCAGCCCGCCGACACGCCAATCAGCGCGGCGATGGTTTCGATGCGCCAATGCAGCGGATCGATCGGCTGGCGGCACCGCGCGCAGCGCCCGCGCAGCGCGACGAAGCTCAGGACCGGCACCAGCTCCCAAGCCCGCAGGGTTTCGCCGCAATGGTCGCAGGCCGAGCGCCCTGTCAGCACCGATCGATCGTCCAGCCAGCGCAGCACCAGCGCCGCGACGAACGACCCGATGATCGCGCCCGCCACGCCATAGATGACGGCCCACAAAGCCGATGCCGCCCCGAACGTCATGCCGATCCCTTATCTTCCCCCCTCTCCTTCAGGGGAGGGGTCGGGGGTGGGGCGTTTCCGCAAACGCAACGCCTGTGGCGACGCCCCACCCCAAACCCCTCCCCTGAAGGAGAGGGGCTTTAATCGGCCCCTAGCCTCTTTGCGCCCCCAAGCAAAAGGCGTAAGGCCCGCACCAAACAACGACATCAAGACAGACCTAATCGGAGAGTATGCCATGACGGACCCCATCGTCATCCTGTCCTATGCCCGCACCCCCATGGGATCGTTCCAGGGCAGCCTGTCGGGCCTGTCCGCCACCCAGCTGGGCGCCGCCGCCGTCAAGGGCGCGGTCGAGCGGGCGGGCCTCGACCCTGCGCTGGTCGAGCGGATTCACATGGGCTGCGTCCTTCCCGCCGGGCTGGGCCAGGCCCCCGCGCGCCAGGCCGCGATCTTCGCCGGGCTGGGCGAGCATGTCGAGGCGACCACCGTCAACAAGATGTGTGGATCGGGAATGCAGGCCGCGATCATGGCGGCGGAAGCGCTGGCGGCGGGATCGGCCGACCTGATCGTTGCGGGGGGCATGGAGAGCATGACGGGTGCCCCCTATCTCAGCCACAAGCATCGCGGCGGTGCGCGGATCGGCCATGACACGCTGTACGACCACATGTTCCTCGACGGACTGGAGGACGCCTATGAGCGCGGCCGCCTGATGGGCCATTTCGCCGAGGAAGCCGCGCAGGAATATCAGTTCACGCGGGGCGCCCAGGACGATTTCGCCATCGCCTCGCTGGAACGCGCCAAGGCGGCGCAAGGGTCGGGCGCGTTCGATCGCGAGATCGTGGCCGTCACGGTCAAGACCCGCAAGGGCGAGGAGCAGATCACCCTCGACGAGCAGCCCGCCAAGGGCGATCCCGCCAAGATTCCGACGCTGAAGCCGGCCTTCTCCAAGGACGGCACGATCACGGCGGCCAACGCCTCGTCCATCTCGGACGGTGCGGCCGCGCTGGTGATGACGCGCGCCAGCGTCGCCGAGCGGCTGGGCCTGACCCCGATCGCGCGGGTCGTGGCGCAGGCGGCGCACGCCCATGCCCCTGCCCGCTTCACTACCGCGCCGGTCTTTGCGATGCGCAAGGCGCTGGAGCGGGCGGGATGGTCGACGGGGGACGCCGATCTCTACGAGGTCAACGAAGCCTTTGCGGCCGTCGCGATGATCGCGATGCGCGACATGGACCTGTCGCACGACCGGTTGAACGTCCATGGCGGCGCCTGCGCGCTGGGCCACCCGATCGGTGCCAGCGGCGCGCGTGTGCTGGCGACGTTGCTGTCGGCCTTGGAAACGAAGGGCGCGAAACGCGGTGTCGCGTCGCTGTGCATCGGCGGGGGCGAGGCCACTGCGATGGCGGTGGAGTTGATGTAAGGAGGTAGCCCTCGGTTCTGTGCACGCCCCGCCCGCAGACGGGAGCAACCCCTTCTTGCTCCCCTCCCGCAAGCGGGAGGGGTTGGGGGAGGGCAAGGAGTCTCACCGAGACCATCGCCCGCGGCATTCCCTCCCCCATCCCCTCCCGCAAGCGGGAGGGGCGTGCCTGGAGGTGAACGAACGGCCCTAAGGAACCTACGGCAGAACCTCACCCGGCTCGACGCCCCATATCGAACCGACAGGCACAAACCCAGCCTGCCCCTTCACGTCCAGACGGCACCAGCCGCCATTACACTCGCTGATCCGCCCAACCACGCCCGGTGCGGCACGCCACAAGGTTTTGGCCCCGTCATCGGGGGCGGATCGCATCGGCAGCGGATCGGCGCCGCGCACGATCGCGGTACGGGTGTTGCGCAGCAGGACCGCAAGCATCCAGCCCTCTGTCCCGTCCGGGTCCTGCACCTTGCGCCATTCCTTGAACACCGCGACCACTTTCACCGGCAGGTCGGCGCGGCGATAGGTCCAACTGGCGGGATAGGTGCGTGCCGGCCCCGTCCGCATCCGCGCCAGCGAAGCGCCGATCGACCCATAATAAGGCACCGCGCGCTTTTCGGGCGCGGCGATCGCCGCCGGGGCGAGCGGCCCCGCCGCCAGCGTCATCGCCAAAATTGCCAGTCCGGCCATGGACCTGCGCATCATATGTCCCTTTACCTGCCTGCCCGCCCGCTCGCTGCTCTACGCCGAGCCGGGGCAAGGCTTCAACCGTGTTCGAGTCCGAACACCGGTTGACGGACCTGCGGGCTTGCCGCAATCCGATGGTCATGGTCGATCCACGCCGCTGCCTGAACCCCAGGGTGGTCGTCACCCGCGAACTGCCCGATCCCGTGATGGAGCGGATGGCTGCGCTGTTCGAAACGCAGTTCAACCGATCCGACGAAAAGATGAGCCGGGAGCGGCTGGTCGCCGCGGTGGCCGATTGCGACGTACTGGTCCCCACTGTCACCGATGCGATTGACGCGGAGCTGATCGCGGGTGCTGGCCCCCGGCTGAAGCTGATTGCCAATTTCGGCGCAGGCGTGAACCATATCGACCTGAAGGCGGCGCGCGCGCGTCGCATCATCGTCACCAATACGCCGGGCGTCCTGACCGAGGACACCGCCGACATGACGATGGCGCTGATCCTGTCGGTGCCACGCCGTCTGGCCGAGGGGGAGAAGCTGGTCCGTTCGGGCGCGTGGAAGGGCTGGAGCCCCGGCGGGATGCTGGGCCATCGCATCGGCGGCAAGGCGCTGGGCATCGTCGGCATGGGCCGGATCGGCCAGGCGGTTGCGCGGCGCGCGCGTGCCTTTGGCCTGTCGATCCATTATCACAATCGCCGCCGCCTGCCCGCCAGCATCGAGGCGGAGCTGGGCGCGAGCTGGTATGACGATCTCGACGCGATGCTGGGCGCGGTCGACATCGTGTCGATCCATACGCCGCTCAACGCCGACAGCCACGACCTGATCGACCGCCGCCGCATCGCGCTGATGCGCCCCCATGTCTATCTCATCAACGCCAGCCGGGGCGGGATCGTCGACGAGGATGCGATGGTCGAGGCGCTGGAGAATGGACGGCTGGCGGGCGCGGGGCTGGACGTGTGGCGGCACGAGCCCGAAATCGACCCGCGCCTGCTCGCGCTCCCCAATGTCGTGCTGACCCCGCATATGGGCTCGGCCACGCTGGAGGGGCGCGTCGCCTCAGGCGAAAAGGTCATCGCCAATATCCGCAGCTGGGCCGACGGCCACCGACCGCCGGATCAGGTGCTGGAGGGGTGGCTTTGAGACGCTATCAGCCGCCGAGCACCATCACTCGACAGTCTGGACGACGAAGGTGAACCATGCGCTCTCCGCGTGATCGTAGAGTTGCACGACCTGATCCTCGATCCGGCAGGTGAAGTGGCCGGCGCTGCTGCGGTCGAACCCCTTGGTCTCCCCATCGGTGACTTCCATATAGATCGCCGCGCCGGTTCCGGTCTCGCGCAGTTCGGGAAGCGTGCCGCCGAACTTCACGTTTCGGTCGCCGTCCAGGCCCTGTAGATGCTCGCCACGGGCCTCCGCCGCGATCCGCAGATGCCGGTCCGCTGACTGGTCATAGAGTCCGGCGACCTTCTTGCCGGTCACGAAGGCGTGGGACGAGGCGGCGACGATGGCGCGGATTTCTGGTTGCATGGCGTGTCGCCTGACACAGGCCATAGCTCGGATCAACCTTATGCCCATCCCAGCCCGACGGGATCGTCGATCCTCGCTCCATGTCAAAATGTTGCGGCGCGGAACCCCTTTTGGCTTCCCGGCATTCCCCTCCTGTCATTCAAACAGGAGCTACCCCCATGAAAAAGCTGGCGATTGCCTTCACCTTGGTCGCGACCACCCTGTCGATTTCAGCCTGTTCGACGCTCAAGGGCGCCGCCATCGGTGGTGCGGGCGGCGCAGGCGTCGCGGCGGCGACGGGCGGCAGCGTCGAGAAAGGCGCCGCGGTCGGCGGTACGGCAGGGGCAGTGGTCGGCACCGTCGCCGACTGATCCATCGCGCGGAAGCGGCGGGTCACACCGCCGCTTCCGCCGATAACAGCGCTTTGATACGCGGCGCGTCCTTCGGTCGTCCGAAAAGGCGGAACAGTGCGAGCAACTCTTGCCGGTCGGGTACGAACAGCGCCCCCTCTGCCGTAACGATCCGCTGGCGCGTTCGCGGCTCGACTGGCTGCCAGCGTCCCGCAACGGCGACATGGAAACCGGCCATCACCTCGACCGGAACCGGCGCGGCATCCCACTTCGCAAACGCCATCGAGCAAAATAGGGGATCGGGTCGCAATGCGATCCGCTCAACGCCGAGATGATCGAATACCGCATCGGTCAGTCCGGCTTCGATCAGTAGATCGACGTCGTGAACCGATCCCGCATCGACACCATGCAGCGCCATCGCTGCGCTGCCGATGATCCACCAGCCATCGGGAAATGGTGCCATCGCCCCCGCGACGCTGCATAACGTCGCGAAGAGTTCCGGCACCATCACCATAGCTTAGTCCCCGGTCAGGATACGGTCGACCAGCTGCTTCACCGTCGGCACGAACCCGTTCGAATAGAAGGGATCGCGCTTGAAGTTATAGGCCGCGTGGCCCGCGAACATCAGGTTCTGCTCGACATCGCCGCCATGAGCGATGTCCTGCAGCGTCTTCTGGATGCAGAAGCTGCGCGGGTCGGCCAGACGGCCGGTCGAGTTGGTCTCGCTGTCCGCCCAGCTCGAGAACAGGCACTGCGACAGGCAGCCCATGCAGTCGGCCTGATCCTTGCGGATTTCCTTGGCTTCCTCAGGCGACACGAAGACCAGCGTGTTGTCCGGCGTCTTCAGCGCCATGGTGAAGCCGGCACCGAACCATTCGCGTGCGCGCAGCAGGTCGCCCTTCGTCACCCAGAAATTCTTGCCCTTCACGCCCACGTCGAGCTGGAAGACATGATCGCCCGCTTCCTGGGTGGAGAAGGCGATCTGGCGCTCCGAACGCGCCTCCAGGCTGCGCAGGAAGGGATTGCGTACCGCGCTGGAATAGAAACCGGTCGGCGAGAAGCGATGGAGCAGGACATCGCCCTCCTCGATCGTCATCAGCCGCTGCTTCCACTCCTCGGGGATGGGGCTTTCCTGCGTCAGCAGGGGCCGCGTGCCGAACTGGAAGGCGATCTTGCCCAGTTCGGGATTGTCGATCCAGTTGGTCCAGTCGCGCAAATACCAGACGCCGCCCGCCATCACGATCGGCACGTCGTCCGAAATGCCGCCCTCGCGCATCGTGTCGCGTAGCGCCTTCACGCGGGGGTAAGGGTCCTGCGGCTGCAACGGGTCTTCGGCGTTGGACAGGCCGTTATGGCCGCCGGCCAGCCAGGGGTCTTCATAGACCACCGCCGCCAGCCATTCCGACGCCTTGGAATAGGCGCGCTTCCACAACGCGCGGAAGGCGCGGCCCGAGGACACGATCGGCAGATAGCTGACCTGATGATGCGCCGCGATCTCGGACAGCTTATAGGGCATGCCCGCGCCACAGGTGACGCCCGCAACCAGCCCCTTGGTGCGTGCCAGTACGCCTTCCAACACCCGCTGCGCGCCGCCCATTTCCCACAGCACGTTGATATTGATCGCGCCCTTGCCACCGGCAATGTCCCAGGCACGCTTCACCTGCTGGACCGCGCCTTCGATGGCATATTCGATCAGTTCCTCATGCCGCTCGCGCCGGGTCAGCGCGCGGTAGATCTGGGGAATGATCTTGCCCTCGGCATCATAGCTGTCGGCGTTCACCGCCGACACGGTGCCGACGCCGCCCGCCGCCGCCCAGGCGCCAGCAGAAGCGTGATTGGTCGCAGCAACGCCCTTCCCGCCTTCGATCAGCGGCCAAACCTCGCGGCCGTTGTACAGGATGGGGCTCAAGCCTTTGAACACGTCTTCACCTTACTGGTCCGAAAGGGTTTCATATAGCGTGTTAGAATCGCTTAGCGAGGGGGAATTAACGGCACGGTCCGGTGCCTCATTGTATCGCCGGATTCAGCCCTTCCTGTCTCACCCCAGCGCGCCGGGTCGCCCCAGGACCTGTTCGTACAAAGCCTTGTAGCGCGCGACCATCTGCGCCTGGTCGAATTCGGCGCGCACCCGCGCCTGATTGGCCGCCCCCGCTTCGGCCCGCAATTCGGGATGCGCGATCAACGCCTGGATCACATCGCGCAGACGCACCTCATTAGGGGCGTCGGCAATGAACTGGCGATTGGGCTCGGACACCATCATCGACACGTCACCCACCGGCAGCGAGGCGATGGGCAGCCCGGCCGCCATCCCCTCCAGCACCGAGATCGGCGCCTGTTCGGACAGCGACGACAGCGCGACAATGTCGAAATGGCGGATATAGTTATAGGGCCGCTCCAGGAAGCCCGGCATGACCAGCCGGTCGGCGATGCCCATGGCGGCCGCGGCCTGCTGGATATTTGCGCGCTCCGGCCCCTCACCCACGATCACCAGCCGGAAACGATTGGGAATGCCGCCCATCGCACGGACCAGCATGGGCAGGTTCTTGACCACGCGCAGGCCCGCCAGCGCGCCGACCACAATCTCCTTGGGCTGGCGGACGAAGCCGGGAATACCCTTGGGATCGGGATCGCGGGTGTAGAGCTTCGTGTCGATGCCGTTGGGAATGCGGTGGACCCGCGCGGCGGGCTGTTTCCAGATCTGGAGCGCGATCGCCTCCAGGATATGGCTGGGCACCGCGAGCGCATCCGCCGCCGACAGGGCGATGCGGCGATAGATGTTGCGTTCGATCTTGAGGCCCCGCGCCTCGTCGGCGTTGAAGCCATCCTCATGATGAACCAGCGGCGGCGCGCCCTTGGCATAGACGCGGCGCGCCATCACCCCGTCGATCGCGCCCCAATTATAGGTCAGCACCAGATCGAAGCGGCGCATATAGGCCGCGATCGCCTCGTATCGCTTGACGGAGGGCTTGCCGGTCAGCGGCGGAGCGTCCTGCGCGATCTCGTACCGGATGCCCTTGGCGATGGCATCGCGTGCCCCCAGTTCGTCGGGCATGGCGGAGACGATCGTGTGCTTCGCGGCATCGCCAAAGGCATTCATCAACGCGACCGCGCGCGCCTCCTTGCCGCCCAGCGAGAAGGAGGAATGGAGGTGCAGGATGTTCAGCGGACGGGCCATGGCCGCCGGATTAGCGGGCGGCGGGCGCGATGAAAACCGCTAGCACCACCCCATATTCGCCTTTTCCTGACTCGCAGGCGATCGTTGCAAAGTCAGCGCTCGCCTCCAACATCCCACCCCGGCGAAGGCCGGGGTCCAGTGGCGTGGTCGTGGGTATGACTTACCAACGCCTCCCCGACTGGATCCCGGCCTTCGCCGGGATGGTTGCTGTGCTTTTTGTAATGCACAAACCAACGGGGTCCGGCTCGGCCGCAAATGGATTCTATCCCGCCACCCTATCCAGCAAACGCCCGATCCCGGCCAGCGCTTCCGGCTCGGTGAGGAGCGGCGTGTGGCCGACACCCGGCACCGTGACCAGTTCGGACGGGGACAGGCGTTCGACCATCCGATCGGCGACGGTCGCGCTCAGGATATCCGACCGCTCGCCGCGCACCACCAGCGTCGGAACGCCGTTCAGCGCGTCGAGCGCCGCCCACATGTCCGGCCCGCCCTCGGTATTGGGCACGCGGAACGGCTCGGCGATCTTGAGATCATAGTCCAGCACGATCCGCCCCGCGCTGGTTAACCGATGGGTGCGCTTGGCCATGGCCAGCCAGTCCTCTATGCCCCAATCGGGATAGACGTCCTCGTTACTCTCCTGGAGACAGCGCGCGGCGTGCAGCCAGGTGGGAAAGCTCTGCCCCTTGCCGACATAGCCGCGGATCCGGGCCAGCCCCGCCGCCTCTATCTCCGGCCCGATGTCATTGAACACCGCGCCCGACAGCCGCCCGCGCGCGGTCGCGGCCAGCGCCATCGTCACGATCCCGCCCAGCGAGGTGCCGACCGCCACGAACCGGCCGATGCCGAATTCGTCGAGCATCGCCTCGACATCCTGGACATAGGTCAGCGGCACATAGGTCATCGGGTCCTTGGCATAGGCGCTCTCGCCCCGCCCCCGAAAACTGACCGCGATGACGCGCGCGCGTCCCGCCAGCGCCTCGGCCAGCCCCTCGAAATCGCGGGCGTTGCGGGTCAGGCCGGGCAGGCAAATGACGGGAGGCAGCGCGTCCGAGCCGGGATAGTCGCGCGCATGGAGCCGCAGGCCGTCCTTCGACCACCAATATCGATTCTCATGAGGCGTCATGCTTGAAGGTCCTCCGGTACCGTCTCCATATCGCGGTATGCCCCTATCCCCGCAAGCCTATCGCCCCGCCTGCGCCCTCACCGAGATCGCCGACTTCCTCGCCGATCCGGTCGTGCCCGCCGATTTCCCGCAGACGATCATTCGCTTCCGCAACGACCGCGCGGCGGCCGAGATCGGGCTGGAGACCCTGACCGATGACGAATGGGTCGCCCATCTCGGCCGGTTCGCACCCTTGCCCGACACGCTGCCGGGACCGCTGGCGCTGCGCTATCACGGGCATCAGTTCCGCCAGTATAATAGCGACCTGGGCGACGGGCGCGGCTTCACCTTTGCACAGATGACGGCGACCGATGGCCGGCTGCTCGAACTGGGCACCAAGGGCTCGGGGCAGACGCCGTATAGTCGTTTCGGCGATGGTCGCCTGACCCTGAAAGGCGGTGTGCGCGAAATCCTGGCGACCGAGATGCTGGAGGCGTTGAACGTCCCCACGTCGCGGACGCTGTCGATCATCGAAACGGGGGAAGCGCTGCACCGGGGCGACGAGCCCTCCCCCACCCGCTCGGCCGTGATGGTGCGAATGAGCCATGGCCATATCCGCATCGGCAGTTTCCAGCGGCTGGCCTTCGAGCGGGACGAAGCTGCGATGAAGCGGCTGGTCGCCTATGCCTTACGGCATTTCTATGGCGAGGAATCGGACGATCCCGTCCGTCTGTTGACCCTAGTGGCGCAGCGGACCGCGACGCTGGCGGCGCGCTACATGGCCGCCGGCTTCGTCCACGGCGTTCTCAATTCCGACAATATCAACGTGACGGGCGAGAGCTTCGACTATGGCCCCTGGCGGTTCGCGCCCGGCTGGGATCCGGGATTCACGGCGGCCTATTTCGACCAGATGGGCCTGTACGCGCTGGGCCGCCAGCCCGAAGCCATACAGTGGGACGTGATGCAGCTCGCCTCCAGCCTGCGACTGATCGCCGAGAGCGATCCGCTGATCGCCGCGCTGGATGGCTTCGCCGCGACCTATCAGGACGAGATCGTGAGCGCGATCCTGTGGCGACTGGGCGTCACCCCGCGCGGCGGAACCGAGGACCGGGCATTGGTCCAGACCTTCGAGCGGGCGCTGCGGGAGAGTCAGGCACCGCTCGAGCAGGTCTATTTCGATGTGTTCGGCGGACAGGTGCCGGCTCATTATGACGAGAGCTGGAACGCGGTGCGCGACCTGATCGAGCCCTATGCGCCACGCCGCGCGCGCGACCATGCCTATTGGCAGGGCAAGCCGGAGTCGATGCTGATCGACGAGGTCGAGGCGATCTGGACCCCCATCGCCGAGCATGACGACTGGACCCTGCTGCATGACAAGGTCGCGCGGGTGCGCGCCATGGGCCGGGCGCTTGCCGACCCGGTTGCGGCAGCCTAGAACCCAGGGAAGAGGGCCTGACTCTCCCCTCCCCTTCAGGGGCGGGGTCGGGGGTGGGGCGCCCGCCCCAGACCCGGCATCGGTGGAGAGGCCCCACCCCAACCCCTCCCCTGAAGGAGAGGGGCTTGCCTGGATCCATGCCATGCCTTCTTTTCTATCGACCTACGAACCCGCCACCGGCGCGCTGATCGCCGAGCTTCCCATCGGCGACGCGTCCCGCGAGATCGCCACCGCGCGGGCCGGCTGGCGGGATTGGGCGATGACACCGCTGGCCGGGCGCGTGGAAGTGCTGCATCGCTTCGCGGAGGTCGTGCGAGGCCGCGCGGAGGCCTTTGCCGACCTGATCGCACGCGAGACGGGCAAGCCGCTCTGGGAAGCGAAGACCGAGGTCGACACCGTCATCGCCAAGGTCGCCATCTCGATCACCGCGCAGGCCGAACGCGCCGGGACACGCTTCACCGACCAGCCGGGCGGCGGGCGCATGGCGTTGCGTCACCGGCCGCACGGCGTGCTGGCGGTGCTCGGGCCGTATAACTTTCCCGCGCATCTGCCCAACGGGCACATCGTTCCCGCCCTGCTCGCCGGAAATGCCGTAGTGTTCAAACCGTCTGAAAAGACCCCGGCGACGGGCGCGTTCCTGGTCGAATGCTATCGCGCGGCGGGCGTGCCCGAGGGCGTCGTCCGGCTGCTGATCGGCGGACCGGATCAGGGGCGCGCACTGGCGGGACATGACGATATCGACGGGCTGCTTTTCACGGGCTCCGCCCGCACCGGCCTCGCGCTCAACCGGCAGTTCGCCGAGCGGCCCGAAAAGATCCTGGCGTTGGAGATGGGCGGGAACAACCCGCTGATTGTCTGGGACGATCCCGATCTGGACGCCGCCGCCGCGCTGATCGTCCAGTCGGCCTATACCACCGCCGGGCAACGCTGCACCGCCGGGCGGCGGCTGATCGTCCAGGATCGGCTGTTCGACCCGCTGATGGCGGCGCTGACCCGCCTCATCGACCGGTTGATCGTCGGCGCGCCGCGTGACGACCCTGCGCCGTTCATGGGGCCGGTGATCGACAATGCAGCGGCGGACCATCTGCTTTCGGGTGTGGGCGCGCTGATCGCGAAGGGCGCGCATGTCATCCGTCCGCTGGAGCGGGTGCGGCCGGGCCTGCCCTTGCTGACCCCCGCCATTCTCGACGTGACCAGCATCGCCGAGCGGCCCGATGACGAGCTGTTCGGGCCGGTGCTGCAAGTGTCACGCGCGCCGGATTTCGCCGATGCGCTCGACCAGGCCAATGCCACCCGCTACGGCCTGTCGGCCTCGCTGATCAGCCCTTCGCACGAACGTTACGACCAGTTCTGGACCGGCATCCGCGCAGGGATCGTCAACTGGAACCGCCCGACCAACGGCGCGGCGTCGAGCGCGCCCTTCGGCGGCATCGGCTGGTCGGGCAACCACCGTCCCAGCGCCTATTATGCCGCCGACTATTGCGCCTATCCGGTCGCCAGCGCGGAGGTGGAGACGGTCTCCGCCGCCATCCCGATCGGCCTGCGCTGACAGGAAAATGGCCCGGAACCGATGTTCCGGGCCATCCCGTCATTCAGAAACGGGCGGAAATACCGACCCGCAAGGTACGGCCCCGCACCGTGTAATAGGTGGGGAAGGTGTTGAAATACTGGCCGATACCATAGGTCGTATCGTTGCCGATCAGCGGCGGATCCTTGTCGAACAGATTCTGGACATTGAACCGCACGTCGATCCCCTTCACGAGCGTAACGTTCGTATTGAAATCGAAATAGCTATAGCCCGGAATACGGTTCGCCAGCGGATAGGTCTGCCCCGGCGCAGCGGCCAGGACGGTGTTGGTCGACAGCTTGGAAATGCTGGTCGGGCCGATATAGCGCCATGTGAAGCCCAGGCCGCCCTTGATCCAGGGAAGTTGCCAGTTCACGCCCGCGACATGCCGCCAGCGCGGTAGCGGATCGCCACACGCGAATCCAAAATAGCCAAGGCACGACCATGGCGTATTGCCCGGCGCGAATTGCCGCTCATATTTTGTAGTCAGCGTACCGTTGAAGTTCAGACCAAAGGTGCCGATGTCGTCCGCAATGCCCAGACGCTTCGGGTCAAGCGCGTAATTCGTGCTGAAGTCGATTCCTCGCGTCGCATTATATCCCGAATTATTATAGCGGGCATCGGCCACCAACAGACGACCATTTTGCGGATCGCGCTGATAGAATTGGCAAAAGAACTGCACTTTGTTGTCATAGCATTGGCTGAATGCCATGTTGATCCGGGTCCATTCGAACGCGCCCTGGATGTTGATGTCGTACCAGTCGACCGAAGCCGTCAGACCGGGGATAAAGCGCGGCTGCATCACCACGCCCAGCGTCTTGCTGCGCGACCGCTCGGGCTGGAGTGCGGAATTGCCGCCATTGACGAGTGTCGTCGGGCAATAGCCCTGGGAATCGCAGCCGGTATAGCTGCTCAGCGCATCATATTGCGCGCGAGTCATGCCGATCGAACACTGGTCGAACGAATAACGTGTTCGTCCCTTGCCATCGCTCGACGCACGGGGTGGTGCGCAAAGATCAAGCATCGGCGTGTTGGGATACCGGTTTTCACCCTCAAGCCGTTGCAGCACACCGACGCGAACTGCGCGATTATAGCTGCCCCGGAAACGGATGCCGTCAAAGGGAGACCAACTCGCCTCCGCCTTCCAACTGTGAACCAGCGACTGGTAGACGTCATAATCGGAAATCCGATAGCCGCCATTGACGCTGAGTTCCTTGAAGAACGGCTTGTCCTCGATCAGCGGAATGTCGATTTCGCCGCCCAGTTCCTTCACGCTGGTGCGCCCGTCAAAGGTGGTGAAGTTCGACCAGGCGCCAAAGCCCTGCGACTGGTTCCTATATTTGCGATACTCGCCGGTGATCGCAAAGCCGATGCCGTTCTCGGCAAACGGGCTCTTGATCCCATAATCCTCCAGCGTGCCGGACACGATGGCGTTGATGACCTGCAGGTCGTTCTGCTGGCGACGACTGCCGGTTCCCGTCACCCAATTATAGACCGCGTCGCTGATCGAGTTATTCGACGAAAAGGCGTCGACCGGCTGGCAGTTGGGATCGGTGCCGTCGATCTTCGACAGACAGGTCGGCACGCCGTTCACGTTGCGCACCTGAAGCCCGCGCGCCAGGCGATCGGCTTGATCGGGCAGCCACATATGGTCGCCCGAACCGTTCTGAATGTTGCGGGTCTGCTGATAGCTCAACTCGAACCGGATCTTGTCGACGATCATGCCCGACAGGTTCAGCGAGCCGCGCCAGTCGTCGGTCGTATTGCGGAAATTCTGGAACATGCCGGGGCGGAACAGGGAAAGCGAAATGGGATCGCTAAGCGCGGTCGTACCCGCTGCCGCACCGCAAATGACCCGAGCTTGCGCCTGACCCAGGAACGGATTGTCGCAATTGACCGGCGCCGAGGGCGTCCACAGGCCGCCGTCGACCGAATTATAACCGCGCTCGACGATCTTGCTGTAAAGGAAGCTGCCGTTCAGCCGCATACCGGCGGGCAGCTCCGCCGTTAGAAAACCGCCGGCGTTGACTGTCTCACTACCGCGCTGCATCGCATCGACGCGCTGAATACGCACCTCGTCCGCCGTGTCATAGGGTCGGAAGCTACGCGATCCATCGCGGGCATTGGTCAGATCCTGCCCGGCAGCAAAGAAGTAATTATACGGATTATAGGTCGTACCGCCGCAGGTCCATTTCGTATTGCCGGCGTCGACGTTGTTCTGATCAAACATCAGCAACGGGCAATTGACGGTGTCCAGATTGCGATACTGGATCGGGTCCGCCTTTTTATAGGTTGCGAATGCGCTGATGTTCAGACGATCGCCGAGCAGATTCCTGCCCGCCGCCAAGGATGCAAAATAATTGCCTCCGCCCAGATATGTGCCGCGCGGATAAGTATAACCCGCATCCTGTGCGATCCTGGCCAGCAACGGGTTATCGTTATTATGATTAAAGCCGCTGACTTCACCGTCAAAAGCGATGCCATTGAACTTGCGCTTCACGATGAAGTTGACGACGCCCGCGATCGCGTCAGACCCATACACCGCCGACGCGCCGCCGGTCATGATGTCGATCCGCTCGATCAACGCGCCGGGGATGATGTTGACGTCATTGTCCATCCGCTGCCCGTTGAGCAGCGTCAGCGTGCGGCCCGCACCGAGATTGCGCAAGCCCACCGGCGCGGAACCGGAGGTCCAGCTCTGGCCCTGCAGGCCCAGCATCGGCGTGACCTGTGGCAGTTGAGCCAGCGCGTCCTCGACGCGCGCCAACCCCCGCTCCTTCAGGTAGGTCGAGTCGATGGTGGTGATCGGCGCGTTGCTGGTCATGTTCGGCCGCACGATCCGCGTGCCTGTGACGATCACGTCGCCGGTATCCGCTTTTTCCTGCTTGGCATCGATCCTGTCGGTCGACGCCGCGACCCCTGTTACTGCAGGAGCGTCGCTATTCGCGCCGTCAGCCGCCCCGCCCGATGCGACCTGCGCCGACGCCACGCCCACCCAGGCGAACGTTATCAATGATGCGCCAACGCCCCATTTTATATTGGATGATTTCAACATCGGTTCGATTCCCCCCGTTTTCGTCCTCCCCGCCAGCCAACCATAAGTCTGAGCAAACCACAATAATATATACTATATGCACTGCGTCATGCGAAGCTGATCTACCCGCACCCCAAGCATCGCTCGGTTGTGACGGCGGGCCGAGAGGCTCATCTGAGGAGCATGGCTACCCTTCTCGATCCCACCGCGCGTGGTCGCGTGATCCTTGTCGGTGCCGGACCCGGCGATCCCGGCCTGTTGACCGTGCGCGCGGTGGAGGCACTGAAGACCGCCGACGTCGTCGTCCATGACGGGCTGATCGATGCCCGCGTCCTCGACCTTGCGCCTGCATCGGCCCAGCGCATCTCGGTCGCCAAGCGGCGTGCGCGACACACGCTGTCGCAGGAGGCCATCAACGCGCTGATCGTCGCGCATGTGAAGACCGGCGCGATCGTGGTGCGGCTGAAGGGCGGCGACCCGTTCATCTTCGGCCGCGGCGGCGAGGAGGTGGAGGCGGTGCGCGCCGCCGGGCTTCCGGTCGAGGTGATCCCCGGCGTATCGGCCGCGCTCGGCTGCGCGGCGGAGGCGATGTTGCCGCTTACCCACCGCGATCATGCTTCGGCGGTGTCCTTCGTCGCGGGGCAGTGCAAGGGGCTGACCGACCAGGACTGGTCGGGGCTGGCCGGGCAAGGTCGTACCCTCGTCATCTATATGGGCGTTGCGACCGCCAACGGCATCGCCGACAAGCTGATGGCGGACGGCGTCGCCCCCGACATGCCGGTGGCGGTTCTCGAGCGCGGCACGCTGGAGGGCCACCGTGCGATCCGCACCCTGCTTGCCGATCTGGGGCCGATGGTCGAGCGGGAGAAGGTTCAGAGCCCGGCGATCATCGTCGTCGGGGAAGTCGTGACGCTGTCGGATGCCGAGGACAAGCTGGCGCGTTGGGCTCGCGTGGCCGAAGGAATGAGCGCATGAAGCTGTTGACGGGCAATGATCTGGCGACCGGCGATGTCGTCTGGTGGACCGGCCAGGACTGGTCGCGCCATGTCGAGGATGCGGTCGATGTCGGCGTCCATGGCGAGGCGATCCTGCGCGCCGAGGAAGGCGCCCGCCGGGTCAACGTCCCCTATCTGATCGACGCCGAGGCCACTCCGCAAGGCCCGCGCCCTGCCCATATCAAGGATCGCATCCGCGCGCTCGGCCCCACGGTGCGCCCCGACCTGACGCTGAAGCCCGCCGATGCGGATGCCGGCGCCTGGGTCATTTGAGAGAATAGCCCATGTACGTTTACGACGAATATGATCAGAGCATCGTCGATGCCCGCGTCGAGGAATTTCGCGATCAGGTGAACCGCCGCCTGTCGGGCGCGATGACCGAGGATCAGTTCAAGCCGCTGCGGCTGATGAACGGCCTTTATCTTCAGCTCCACGCCTATATGCTGCGCGTCGCGGTGCCCTATGGCACGCTCGACAGCCGCCAGATGCGGATGCTGGGTCACATCGCGCGCAAATATGATCGCGGCTATGGCCATTTCACCACGCGCCAGAACATCCAGTATAACTGGATCAAGCTGGCCGATGCCCCCGACATTCTGGCCGAGCTGGCGACGGTGCAGATGCACGCCATACAGACCTCGGGCAACTGCATCCGCAACATCTCTTCGGACCAGTTCGCAGGTGCGGCCGCCGACGAGGTCGCCGATCCGCGCCCCTGGGCCGAGCTGATCCGGCAATGGTCGACCTTCCACCCCGAGTTCACCTATCTGCCGCGCAAGTTCAAGATCGCGGTGATCGCGGCGGACGAGGATCGCGCGGCGATGCGGCTGCACGATATCGGCATCCAGCTGTTGGAGCGCGACGGCGTACTGGGCGCGAAGATCTTTGTCGGCGGCGGCATGGGTCGGACCCCGATGATCGCGCATGAGGTGAAGGACTTCATCACCGCCGACCATCTGATGAGCTATCTGGAGGCGTGTCTGCGGGTCTATAACCGCTATGGCCGCCGCGATAATATCTACAAGGCGCGGATCAAGATCCTGCTGCATGAGATCGGCGTCGACGCGTACCGCGACCAAGTGGAGGCGGAGTTCGCCGCGATCCGCGAGTTGGGCATCGACCCGCCGCTCGCCGAGCTGGAGCGGATCACCGCCATGTTCGCCGGACCCGCCTTTGCTACCGATGCGCCGGATACCGTCGATCGCTCCGACCCCGATTTCGCGGTCTGGCTGGACCAGAATGTCGCGGCCCATAAGCAGCCCGGCCATGCCGTCGTCACGATCAGCCTGAAGCCGATCGGCGGCATCCCCGGCGATGCCTCGGCCGACCAGATCGACCTGATGGCCGATCTCGCCGAGCGTTACGGCCATGACGAGCTGCGCGTGACCCATGCCCAGAACATCGTCCTGCCGCATGTCCGAAAGGCCGATCTCCATTCTATCTGGACCGCCCTGCGCGACGCCGGGCTGGCCGAGGCCAATCTCGACCTGATCTCGGACATCATCGCCTGCCCGGGCCTGGACTATTGCAGCCTGGCCAATGCCCGCTCCATCCCGCTGGCGCAGAAGATCGGCGAGCGTTTCGCCGGGCGGCAGCGTGAACTGGGCGAATTGAAGCTCAAGATTTCGGGCTGCATCAACGCCTGCGGCCACCACCATGCCGGGCATATCGGCATCCTCGGCGTCGACAAGAAGGGCACCGAGAATTACCAGCTGCTGCTCGGCGGGTCGGGCGCGGAGGATGTGTCGCTCGGCAAGATCACCGGCCCCGGCTTCGACGAGGACGGCGTGGTCGACGCGATCGAGCGCGTGACCGACCGTTATGTCGAATTGCGCGAGGGCGGTGAGCGCTTCCTCGACACCTATCGCCGCGTCGGAATGCAGCCGTTCAAGGAAGCCATCTATGGTTGATCCGATCACCGTGAACACGAATGCGGGCGAGACGCTGCTGCGTTTCCGAGACGACGTGGTGCATGACGAACCGGCCGTGACGCTCGACGCGTTTCTGGGCCAGACCAACGCCACCGCCGTCCGGCTGGAGGCGGGCGACGATGCGCGCGAGCTGCTCGACCATCTGGGGCAGATCGCCTTGGTCGAGATCAGCTTCCCGACGTTTCGCGACGGGCGCGGCTATTCGGCGGCGCGGATCCTGCGCGAAGCCGGGTTCGAGGGCGAATTGCGTGCGGCGGGCGATGTGCTGGTCGACCAGATCCCGCATATGCGCCGCTGCGGCTTCGACAGCTTCGCGCCCGAAAAGCCGATCGACGGGCCGACGCTGACCAAGCTGCTGGCGCTCTATCCCCAGCCCTATCAAAAGGCCGCCGACGCGCGCGTGCCGGTGTGGAAACTGCGCCATGGCTGAGCGCGCGCTCGACCGGATCGACGTACGGCCCGCCTATACGGCGGAGGATGCGGCGGCTTACGAGGCGCGGTTCGCTGGCGTGGCTGCGCCCGAGATGCTTCGCGCCCTACTGACCGGCGAACTGCACGGACAGATTGCGGCGGTGTCGTCCTTCGGCACCGAGTCCGCCGTGCTGTTGCACATGGTCGCAAGCGCCGATCCGGCGACGCCGGTCGTGTTCACCGACACGCTGAAGATGTTTCCCGAAACGCTCGCCTACCGCGACACGCTGGTCGAGCGGCTGGGCCTGCTCGACGTCCGCGTCATCCAGCCCGACCCTGCGCTACTTGCGGCGAAAGACCCCGAGGGCATCCGCCACGGCTACGACCCCGATGGCTGCTGCGACCTGCGCAAGGTCGAGCCGCTGGCGCGCGGCCTCGCCCCATTCGAGGCGTGGATTTCCGGGCGCAAGGGCTTCCAGGCGGGGACGCGACGCGCGCTGCCCCGTTTCGAGGTCGAGGATGGGCGGTTGAAGCTCAACCCCCTGGCGGATTGGGACAAGGCGGCGCTGGACGGCTATTTCGCCGCACACGACCTGCCGCGTCATCCGCTGGAGGCGGAAGGCTATCTGTCGATCGGCTGCGCACCCTGTACCAGCCAGGTGAAGCCCGGCGAAGACCCGCGCGCAGGCCGCTGGCGCGGGTTCGACAAGGTGGAGTGCGGGATACACCGGCCTGTGGAAGCCGTTCGACCGGGCTGATCCCTGCATAAATTAACGGCACCACTCCGGCGAAGGCCGGGGTCCAGTTACGATGGTCCGGTAGCGCGCGTGACGGTGCGCAGAAGGCATGAGAGAGCGGTGGGATAAGCCTATCCCGTCGCTCGGCGCGCCTTCGACCGCGATCAGGCTGAACCGAGGGCGGGGATAATCCCGCTCACGGTCAATAGCCCGCGAAGTCGGTAAATCGCGTAATCGTCGGGTCGAACTTCATCACGACCTTGCCGGTCGCGCCATGACGCTGTTTGGCGACGATCAGCTCGGCGAGGCCGTAAACCCGCTCCACCTCCGTGGCCCATTTCGCGTGATCCTCGAAGACCTTGCCGTCATCGCCTTCCATCGGGCGCTTGGGCTCGCGCTGCATCATGTAATAGTCTTCGCGGAACACGAACCAGACCATGTCGGCGTCCTGCTCGATCGAACCCGATTCGCGAAGGTCGGACAGCATCGGGCGCTTGTCCTCGCGCTGCTCGACCGCACGGCTCAACTGCGACAGTGCCAGCACCGGCACGTTCATGTCCTTGGCCAGCGTCTTCAGTCCGCGCGAAATCTCCGAGATTTCCTGCACGCGGTTGCCCTCCGACGACTTGCCCGAGCCGGTCAGCAGCTGGAGATAGTCGACCACGACCAGCCCGATCTCGTTGTTGTGCCGCCGCTGAAGCCGCCGGACGCGCGTGTGCAGCGCGGAGATCGACAGGCCGCCGGTATCGTCGATGAACAGCGGCAACTGCTCCAACTCGGCGGCGGCGGCGGCGAGTTGCGCAAACTCGTTGCGGCTGATCTTGCCCATGCGCAGCGCTTCGGAACTGATGCCCGACTGTTCCGCCAGGATACGCGTCGCCAGCTGGTCGGCCGACATTTCGAGGCTGAAGAACGCGACCTTGGCGCCGACCGATTCCGAAGGGGGAATCCCATCCTGCATGTCGCGCATCCAGCGGCGCGCGGCGTTGAACGCGATGTTGGTCGCGAGCGAGGTCTTGCCCATGCCCGGACGACCCGCCAGGATCATCAAGTCGGAGCGGTGCATACCGCCGATCTTGGCATTAACCGAGTCGAGACCCGTGGTGATGCCCGAGACATGGCCGCCGGAATTCAGCGCCCGCTCGGCATTCTTGACCGCCATGGTGGTGGCCTGGGCGAAGCTCTTGACCGCATTTTCGGAGCCGCCATCGGCCGCGACCTTGAACAGCTCATTCTCGGCCAGCTCGATCTGGGCGCGCGGATTCACCTCCTCGGAGGTGTCCATCGCCCGGTCGACCAGCGTCCGCCCCACCGTCACCAGCGCGCGCAGCATCGCCAGGTCGTAAATCTGCTGCGCGAACTGGCGCGCGCCGATCAGGCCCGCCCCCGATCCGGTCAGTTGCGCCAGATAGGACGGGCCGCCCAGCGCCTTCATCCCCTCGTCCGCCTCGAACATCGGGCGCAGGGTGACAGGGGTCGCCAGCATGTCGGTGGCGCGCAGATTCTTGATCGCGGAGAAGATCCGGCCGTGAACGGGCTCGAAGAAATGGTCGGCGTCGATCCGGTCGACCAGATCGTCGGCCAGCCGGTTGTCGATCATCATCGCGCCCAACAGCGCGGCCTCCGCCTCGATATTGCGGGGAAGCTGCTGCGGCTCGGTGGCGGCAGCGGGGTTCTGGAATGCGAGGGTGGCCATTTCTCCTGCGTTAGCCCGCGAGCCCCCCGTCTGTGAAGTTGATTGCGTCGATCAGCGGGGGATTTGCGGCGCAGCCACTTCGCGACTATCCCCGTCCCATGGCCGATCCGCGGATCATATCGATTGACCTGGACGAACGCAGCCTGGGCTGGCGCTCGGCCGATGTCGAGCAGGAGCGGCGGATCGCGATCTTCGACCTGATCGAGGAAAATTACTTCGCGCCGCAGCGTCCTCAGGCGGACGGCTATGCCGGGCCGTATCGGATCAAGCTGGAGTCCGAGGAAGGGCGGCTCGGCATCCATATGTACCGCGAGGACGGCACGCATATCGAGACTTTAGTGCTGGCGCTCGGGCGCTTCCGGCGGCCGATCAAGGATTATTTCGCGATCTGCGACAGCTATTACCAGGCGATCCGCGCCGCCACCCCGCAACAGATCGAGACGATCGATATGGCCCGGCGCGGCATCCATAACGACGCGGCGCAGATGCTGAAGGAGCGGTTGACCGGCAAGATCGAGGTCGACTTCGATACCGCGCGTCGCCTTTTCACACTGCTTTGCGTCCTGCATATCCGCAACTGATGGCGATTCTTTGGAAAATCGGCGCGGGGCTGCTCGCCCTCGGCGCGATCAGCGCGGGCGGGCGGCATTGGCTCACGCATTGGCAGCCCTCGACCGAGCGTTATGCGCTTCAGGGCATCGATCTGCCCGAGAACCCGCCCGCCGTCGAATGGCGGACGCTGCGCGCTACGGGCGCGGACTTCGCCTATCTTGTCGCGACCTCGGGCACGGACCGGCGCGATCCGGCGTTCGAGGGCAATTGGGACGCTTTGCCCGAGGCGGGGATGCGGCGCGGCGCAATCCATATCTATTCGCTGTGCCAGCCCGCCGCGGCACAGGCGGATGCCTTCAACATCTTCGTGCCACGCGCGGGCGATGCGTTGCCCACCGCGATCGACCTGTCCTTTCATGACGATTGCACCGCCCGGCCCGAACGCGCGCAACTGGTCGCCGACCTGACCCGGTTCGTGGCGATGGTCGAGACGCATACGCGCAAGCCCGTGATGCTGCGCGTGTCCAAGGCGTTCGAGCGCCAATATGACATCACCGCCGCGCTGGACCGCCCGATCTGGGCGATCGGCAATCTGTTCAAGCCCGATTATGCCGCGCGCCCCTGGCGCATGTGGCGTGCCAGCGATTTCCGCCGGGTCGAGGGGGTGGAAGGCCCCGTAAACTGGGACGTCGTCACGCCATGAACGCCACCGATCCGCACGCTCTTATTGCCGCCGCTCGCGATGCCGCGCGTCATGCCCATGCGCCCTATAGCCGCTTCGCGGTCGGCGCGGCGCTCTTGATGCAGGACGGCTCGATCATCACCGGCGCGAATTTCGAGAATGCCAGCTACGGCCTGTCGCTCTGCGCCGAGACGGTCGCGATCGCCACCGCCTCGGCGGCGGGGCGGCTGCGTGAGATCGTCGCGATCGGCGTGATCGGCGGCGCGATGGACGCGGACGGCACGCCCACCGGCACCACCCCGGTCAGCCCCTGCGGCCGCTGCCGCCAGGTCATCAACGAAGCCGCGCAGATGGGCGGCCGCGACCTGCCCGTCCATTGCGGCGCGGCGGAAGGCGATACGGTGCGGACCTATCGCCTGTCGGAACTGCTCCCCGATGCATTCGGTCCGGCGGATTTGGGAATCGGCTGAGTTTCCGCATGAGGGCGCATATATTGGTTCGCGCAGAGGCGCTGAGAGCGCAGAGGGGAAGTTTGGAGCCCGTCCATCTTCAGCGATAGCTGGCCATCGCCAGTGACCTCGCACGCCCCTCTCTGCGTCCTCCGCGCCTCTGCGCGAACCAAACTCAAAACTTTACGGCTTCGCGGCTTCGCGAGAATAGCGTGGTGCTGTCCGTACTACGACAGCTGATTTTTCACGCGAAGACGCGAACATCATTCTTCTTCACGGCTTCGCGGCTCCGCGACTTCGCGTGAACAAACAAACTCAGGCCTCCGGCGCTTCCCCTCGCGCCCGCATGGCGGCACCGGCCGCCTGGATGAACTGCCACACATCGGCGGAAAAGCCGGGATCGGCCTGCCCGTCCCAATCCGCCCGATTCTCATGCAGCCGGGTCGCGCCCGCCCACATTTCCGGCGACGCCACCGCCCGGAATGGGGCCAGCAGCGCGAACCATTCGCGGACGAAGCCGCGCGCTGCCTCCGAGTCTGTGTCCATCGGCAGCGCCGCCGCGATCCGCTGGCCCAGATCGGCCCAGCGTGCCTGGTAAGCGTTCTGGTCGAAGTCAGGTCCAAGCGCATTCATCCGCTCCGCCCAATGCGCCTGCTCGCCCGGCGTGAAGTGTTGGTCGACCACCGCCTTCCACTGTGTCGTCGTCATGACATTTCCTTTTCGAATCAGCGAGCAGAGCGTCGCGACGTCGATACGTTCGCCGGCATCGATGCGGGACTGAATGGATGCCAAAAGGGCGGCAGTGTCGGCCAGCGCCTGACGTTCGGCCTCGACCACCTTCGTCTGTGCCGCGATCATCGGCCCCAGCGCGGCACTCGGACGGTCGAGCATCCGCCCGATCGCGGCCAGCGTGAAGCCCGCCCGCTTGAGCGCGACGATGGCGTGCAACCGTTCCAGTTCGCCCTCGCCGAAGATGCGCCGACCGCCTTCGCTGCGCAGCGGCCGAATCAGGCCGCGTGCCTCGTAGAAGCGCAGCGCCCTGCTGCTGAGCCCGGTCGCGCGGGCGATCTCGGCAATGTCGAGCATGGTGGTCATGGGCGTGACCGTACCGCTTGACGCTGCGTCAACCGCAAGCCCCTTTTTACGGTTGCCGCTTGCCCTGCCCCCGCGATCCGGCGATGAGCGGCCAAACCTGAAGGGAATGAAGATGTCGATCCTGTCCGACCGCTGGATTCGCGAAGCCGCACAGACGCAAGGCATGATCGAACCGTTCGTCGAGAGCCAGCGCCGCGACGGTTGCATCAGCTATGGCCTGTCCTCCTATGGCTATGACGCGCGCGTGGCGGACGAATTCAAGATCTTTACCAACGTCGATAGCGCGGTGGTCGACCCCAAGGACTTCGCGTCGAACAGCTTTGTCGACCGCAAGACCGATGTCTGCATCATCCCGCCCAACAGCTTCGCGCTGGCCCGCACGGTCGAATATTTCCGGGTGCCGCGCGACGTGCTGGTCATCTGCCTAGGCAAGTCGACCTATGCGCGCTGCGGCATCATCGTGAACGTCACGCCGCTGGAGCCCGGCTGGGAAGGGCATGTGACGCTGGAATTTTCCAATACGACGCCGCTGCCCGCGAAAATCTACGCCAATGAAGGGGCGTGCCAATTCCTGTTCCTGAAGGGCAACGAGCCCTGCGAGACCAGCTATGCCGATCGTGCGGGCAAATATATGGGCCAGCGCGGGGTTACGCTGCCCCGGCTCTGAGGGATCGAATGACTCGTGAATGGCCCTGGGTCGGGGCCATTGGCGATGACAGGCTGACGCGGCGCTTAGGCGAGCCGCGCCCGGCCGGTCGGGCACGTCCAGACGCATCGGCATCCGGACCTGCCCTTGATCGGATTATCGCGCCGCGATCGCCTGCGGCAAATGGCGCAGGCCGGTACGGGCCACCGTATGCGACGACAGGATCGCCCCCGAGGGCATGTCCATCGCGATGGCCTTTTCCTTCAACACCGCATCATACAGCGCGCGCGCATCGGCAGCACGACCGGTCTTGGCATAGACCGCCGCCAGGTTGAGCATCAGCTCCGGGCTGTTCGGATCGTTGCGACGTTCGTCTAGCAAGGTGCGTTCGGCGGCCAGAAAGTTGCCCGCCGCGATTTCCTGAAACCCCGTGCGCTGCGGCCACGAATCCTGGGCCATGGCCGGGGCTGCCACGCCCGCCGCCGCCACAAGCAACGCCGATACCACTCCACGCATAACCCATCTCCTATGTTTCACTTTTGTGACTTTAGAGTGTCACTTTTGTGAAACGTGCGCAAGCGGGCAGAGATGCGGAATTTGCGGCGCCATGGCGCATCGATATGGGACGCCCGACGGGCCATGGGGCGGCGGCGGGGACGCTTCGCGCTTGGCTCGCCAGCAAGCATTTGCTTCTCGGGAGACGCCATCATGCGCTCCGGCCGATGGGACCTGTGTCGTGCCCGATCGCGCGGAATATGTGATTGAGGGGCCGGCATGGCCTTCGACCTCGCTCAGGCTGAGCGGAGGGGCAGGTTCCAGCCACCGTCGCTTACCCACGCCCGGAGTTCGGCTTCTTGCTCCCCGATCCCGTTCGGCCTGGGCGAAGTCGAAAGCCAAGGGAATACCTCTCCTTTCCCAACCCCCCACCGACCGGAAACGAAAAAGGGCGGTCTCCGAAGAGACCGCCCCAATTCATCATCGACCTGATCGAAAGGGATCAGAAGTCGTTGCGATACTGCTCGTTGCCGATGAAGCCGAGCTTCGTCACCGCCGAACGCTTGATGACGGCCAGGGTCTCGTCGACCTTGGCGTACTTGGCGTCGGGGGCCGGCTGGAAGTGCAGTTCGGGTTCCGGGTTCATCGCGGCGGTCTGGTCCAGGAACTGGCGCAGCGTCACCTCGTCGACCGGGGCACCGTTCCAGGTGACCGTGCCAGCCGCGTCGATACCGATCTTGTTCTTTTCGGTATTCACGACCGGCGTGTTGGTCTTCGAGTTGACCGGCAGGTCGACCTTCACCGCGTGAGTCTGGATCGGGATGGTGATGATGAACATGATGAGGAGCACGAGCATGACGTCGATCAACGGCGTCGTGTTCATGTCCATCATAGGCTCGCCATCATCGGATCCGGCGCTCATTGCCATGGCGTGCTAACTCCTATTCTGTCCGCCCGGCCGATCAGGCGCGGGGGTTGCCGCCGGGGGGCGGCTCGGAGATGAAGCCGACCCGGGCGAAACCGGCCTGCTGCATCGTGTAGATGGTGCCGCCGATGCACCGGTACGGCGTGTTCACGTCGCCACGGATATGCGCCTCGGGCAGCGAGTCGGGCGTGATGTTCGGCCCGAGCCGCTCGACCTCGGCCTTCAGCTTTTCCACCGCGCGGGTGCGCAGTTCGTCCGAGCTGACCGGCGTCAGGTTCCAGTACACCTTGCACTGGCCATTCTCGCTGGTGACCGAGAGCGACACGTTTTCCGGCTTCGTCGTGGTCGGATCGAAGCGGACGTTCGGCAGCTTCAGCGGAACGGTCTGAATCACGACCGGAACCGCGATCAGGAAGATGATGAGGAGCACCAGCATGACGTCCACGAGGGGCGTCGTGTTGATCTCCGACATCGGTTTCTCGGCGGAGTCACCGCCAACGCTCATCGCCATGAGAGAGCTATCCTATCCATGCATTCTTGCGCCGCCCTGAAATGGGTCGGCGGGGGGTGGCGGGGCGACCGTCCGAAGATGGCCGCCCCGCCCCCTTAAGCTCAGGCGCGGGTCTGAACGCCACCGGCCTGACCGGCGGTGGTGGTGCCAGCCGGAGCCTTGACGGCGGCCGGCTTGGCCGCACCGGCGATGACCGGGCGAACCGCACCGTTCGAGGCCAGGAAGCCCAGCACGTCGTTCGAGAACGACGACAGGTCTTCCGCAATGCCCTTGTTACGACGCTGCAGCCAGTTGAAGGCGAGCACCGCCGGAACGGCGACGACGAGACCCAGAGCGGTCATGATGAGCGCTTCACCGACCGGACCGGCGACGGCGTCGATCGAGGCCTGGCCCGACGAACCGATCTTGATGAGCGCGCGGTAGATGCCGATAACCGTACCGAACAGACCAATGAACGGCGCGGTCGCACCGACGGTCGCCAGGAAGGCGAGACCGCCGCCCAGCTTCGAGTTGATCGCGGCTTCCGAACGCGCCAGCGAACCATGCAGCCAGTCATGCGCCTCGACCGGATCGGTCAGCTTGGCGTGCTGGTCCTGCGCGGCCAGACCGTCGTCGACGATCTGCTTGTAGGCCGAGTTCTTCTCGAGCTTGGCCGAGCCCTCGCGCAGCGAGTTCGACGACCAGAAGCTCTGACGAACGCGCTTGGCCTGGTTGATGATCTTCTGCTGCTCGAACAGCTTCGAGAACAGGATGTAGAACGACACGATCGACATCAAGCAGAGGATGGTGAACACCGACTGCGAGATGAGGCCGCCTTCCTTGAGAGCCTGGCCGAGACCGTAGGGGTTTTCGGCACCGGCCGCGGCGCCGCCCGCGGCGAGGATGGTGGTGAGCATGGTTGGTTAGGTCCTCTGACTAAAGCGTTGAATTTTTGAGTTCGGCCTAAAGCCGTTATTCCTGCGGCAGCTGCCAGCGTACCGGAAGCGTGTAAGACGACGTGATCGGGTTCCCGGCGTTATCCAGCGCCGGAGAGAAGCGAACGCGCGCCTTGGCGATGCGGCACGTCGTATCGTCGAGCGCACGATTGTTGCTGCTCGTCGTCACGACGCACTCGGTGACACGCCCGTCGGTACCGACCGTCAGCTTGGCGACCACGCGACCTTCCGCGCCTTCGCGCTGGGCCGAGGGCGGATAAGCGTCGGGGCCGAAGAACTGACCCGGATTACCCTTCAGGCCAGCGGCCTTCGAGATCACCGGCGCAGGCGGCGCAGGCGGAGCCGGCGGCGCAGGCGGGGCCGGCGGCGCGGTCGGCTGCCGATCCGGAATGATCGACGTCGTCGTGATCGTCGGCGCCTGGGTCGGCACATTGACGATCGGCGGCGGCGTCACGACCGTCGTCGGCGGCGGCGGAACATTGGGCTGTTCCGGCGGCGGCGGGGGCGGCGGTTCTTCCGGCGGGGGTGGGGGCGGCGGCTCTTGCACGTCGAACGTGTTGAGCTTTTCGGTCGCCTTCTTCACGTACTGGTAAGCCAGCCCCGTGACGAAGGCATAGCCCAGAGCAGCATGGATGAGCACGACGATAACGATCGCGACCACCTTGCCCCCGGACATCTTCTGGTCAGTATAGGCCATTCAGCAACGAAACTCCTCAGTCTGCCAGTTTCGCCTCGCCGTAGCGTGGGGACGTGGGAAACTCCTGCCATGCTCTTTCGGCATGCGGCAGAGCCTTGAACCCTATCGTGGCGGCTGGCGCGGCGCAATCAGTTTGTCGGACGTAATAAACGTACAACCTGCGCGTGACGAAATTATTTCTGTACCGTTAACCTTCAAAGGAGTAGCGCGAAGCTATGAATCCCCTGTCCCACGCCATTCGCGCTGGCGCTTTGACGCTGTCGATTCCCCTGTTCGCCGCTCCCCTGCCCGCCCAGATCGCGACAGCGCCATCGGCCCGGCCGGGTGATTCGATGGTAGCGCAAACAGGGCCGGGCTATGCCGACCTGGCCGACATGGTCCTGTCGGCTCCGGTCATCGCCGATGTGACCATCCGCTCGGCCGCCGCGATCAAGGGCGCCGAAGCTGCCGGAGTCGCCCCCGGCCATCAGCGCTTCTATATCGAGGCCGATGTCGGCACGCTGATCCGCGGCGCGGGCGGCCTGCCCGCGCGGGTCGGCTATCTGTTCGACGCCGCAACCGACGCGCGGGGCCGTGCGCCCAAGCTGAAGAAGATGCGCGTGCTGATCTACGCGCGCCGCGTGCCGAACGCCGCCGATCAGCTTCAACTCGTCGCCCCCGATGCGCAATTGCCGTGGATGCCCGACACCGAACAGCGCAGCCGCACCATCGCGCGCGATGCGCTGTCCGCCAACGCGCCGCCGGTCATCACCGGGGTCGGCAACGCCTTTTACGTGCCCGGCAGCTTGCCCGGCGAAGGTGAGACCCAGATTTTCCTGACGACCGCGAACAACCGGCCTGTCTCGCTATCCGTGCTGCGTCGGCCGGGTGAAGAGCGTCGCTATGCCGTGGCGCTGAGCGAGATCGTCGACGAGTCGGCCGCCCCCCCGGCGCGCGACACGCTGCTCTGGTATCGGCTGGCCTGTGCGCTGCCGGAGTCGCTGCCCGATCGCAGCACCGCCTCGCTGGCACCGGAAAACGCCCAGGCGGCGCGGGAGGATTATCGCTTCGTGCTGCAAAAGCTCGGCCCGTGCGGGCGCGAGCGTCAGATGCCGACCGAGAGCAACTGACCCGTGACGGCGTGCGCGGCGGCGAGATAGGCGACCGCCGCCGCGATCGCTTCCTGCTCGGCTCCCTCGGCCGGGATCACGGCATTGATGCGCGCGTCCGGTGCCGCCGCGATGGCGAGCGGGGCGATCACCGCTTCCACCATCGCCTGCGCGACGCCATCACGGCCGGGGCAGATTACCAGGACCAGATCCTCGCCCGGATACGTCGCCGCCACGGCCGCGATATCGGCGTCGGGGGCCAGATCGACTCGCCGCGCCGTCACGGGCGTCAGCGCCGGTGGCGGACCAGGGTGATGCCGATCGCCTCGCCCTCTTCGGCAATGGCCAGCTTCACGATCTTCACCTGCACTCGGCGCACGCGCGCGTCCTGAAGGAACAGCGTGTCGCAGATATGGTCGGCAACCCCCTCGATCAGCGTGAAATGCACGCCCTCGGGCAACTGGGTCGCGGCATGTTTCAGGTCGAGATAATTTTTGGACTCGGTCAGCGGGCTGTCGGGCGTGTAGCGCGCCGGACAGTCGAGATCGACGGTCAGCGAGATGCGCAGCGGCTGCGGCAGGTGCGTTTCCTCGGAATAGATGCCGGTCAGCACCTGGACTTCGAGGTCGTGGACTTCGAGCTGGAGACGGTCTTCCATCCCTGCGCCTGTAGCAGAGCGCGCGCCGAAGGAAAGCTTGCATCCCCCCACCGTCGCGCTAAGGGCGCGCGTCCCCTCCCCCGCCACCGGACTTCGTCTTTTGACCGTGATGACCGCCCTTGTCCCGCTCGACGCGGTCGCCCCCGATGCGGTCGAGGCGCTGCTGGACCGCGCCTTTCCGCCCGGACGGCAGGCGCGCACCGCCTATAAGGTGCGCGGCAGTGTGCGGCCGATCGCCTCGCTGTGCTTCGCCGCGGTCGAGGAGGATCGGCTGATCGGGTCGATCCAGTGCTGGCCGGTCGCGCTGACCGACGACGGCGGCGACGCGCATCCGATGGTCATGGTCGGCCCGGTCGCGGTCGATCCCGACCGGCAACAGAGCGGCATCGGGCGGGAACTGCTTCACCACATGCTGGACGCCGCTGCCGCGTCAGGGCTGGACCGCGCGATGATGCTGATCGGCGACCCGGAATATTATGGCCGCTTCTTCGGCTTCACCGCCGAGCGTACCGCCGAGTGGCGGCTGCCCGGTCCGGTCGAGCGGCATCGGCTGCTCGCGCGCGGGCCGGAGGTGCCTGCGCTCGCCGGGATGCTCGGCCCCGATCTGGAGCGGGCCTGACGCCGGCAGGTCTTTACCTGTCCGCCCCGCATCCCTAACTCGGGGAAATCATGCCGATGGCACCGCCCCCCGATCTGTCCGCGCTGAGTCTGGCCGAAATCGTCCAGGCGATGGAGGCGCAGAAACTGCCCCCCGTTTCGCAATGGAACCCCAGCCATTGCGGCGACAGCGAGATGCGGATCGCGCGCGACGGCACCTGGTTTCATCAGGACAGCCCGATCAGCCGGCCCGCCATGGTGCGGCTGTTCTCCACTATCCTGCGACGCGAGCCCGATGGCCGTCATGTCCTAGTCACGCCGGTCGAAAAGCTCGACATCGCGGTCGAGGACGCGCCCTTCGTCGCCACCGCGCTGAAGGCCGAGGGCGAGGGGACGAACGGTCGCCTGGTGTTCCAGCTCAACACCGGCGATCTCGTCGCGGCGGGGCCGAACCACGGCCTGCGCTTCGTGGAGGGCGAGGACGGCCCCCGCCCCTATCTGCATGTCCGCGACGGTCTGGAGGCGCTGATCGCGCGGCCGGTCTATTACGAACTGGCCGAACGTGCGCTGGCCGGAGAAGGCGAAGCACCGGGCGTGTGGAGCGACGGCATCTTCTTTCCCCTGACCAGCTCGCCCGCCGCATGACGCTGGCCGAAAGGCTGGCAGCGGCGATGGCCCGGATACCGGCGACCGACTTGCTGACCGGCGACGGAGTCGAGGTGCAAGCGATCACCGCGACGCCGACCGCCGCCGCCGTGCTGGTGCCGGTGACGGACCGCACCGAACCCGGCGTGTTGCTGACCCAGCGGACCGAGACGCTGCGCAACCATGCCGGGCAGATCGCCTTTCCGGGCGGACGCGCCGACCCCGGCGACGTCGATCTGGTCGCGACCGCGCTGCGCGAGGCGGAAGAAGAGATCGGTCTGCCCCCCACCCAGGTCACGGTCGTCGGCCTCGCCGACCGCTATCGCACTGTGACCGGGTTCGAGGTGACGCCGATCGTCGGCGTGATCCCCCCCGATCTGACCCTGACGCCTGCGGAGGCGGAAGTGGCCGACCTGTTCGAAGTGCCGCTGTCCTTTCTCCTCGACCCTGCCCATCACCGCCGGGTCAGCGCCCCATGGCGCGGGCAGACCCGCTATTTCTACGAGATATTATGGAACGACCGGCGCATATGGGGCGCGACCGCAGCGATGATCGTCAACCTGTCGCGGCGGCTGCAATGGGCGGCATGACGCCGGCGACGGCGCCTTGGGCGAACCGGGCCGAGCTCATCGCGCTGGCCGAGCGGCTGGAGGCGCGCTTTGTCGGGGGCGCGGTGCGCGACATGCTGCTGGGCATGCCAGTCGCCGATATCGACCTGGCGACGCCGCTTTCGCCTGAAACCGTGATTAGCCGGGTGCGCGACAGCGGGTTCAAGCCAGTGCCGACCGGCATCGCGCATGGCACGATTACCGCCGTCCTGCCCGACGGCCCGGTCGAGGTCACGACTCTTCGCCGTGACGTGTCGACCGACGGTCGCCATGCCGTCGTCGCCTTTACCGATGACTGGCGCGAGGATGCAGCGCGGCGCGACTTCACGATGAACGCGCTCTACGCCGATCCGACGACCGGCGAATTGTTCGACTATTTCGGCGGGTTGGACGACCTGAAAGCCGGGCGCGTGCGCTTTATCGGCGACCCGTTGCAGCGGATCGCGGAGGATCACTTACGCATCCTGCGCTTCTTCCGTTTCCACGCGCGGTTCGGCCATGCGGTAGATGAGGCGGGGTTGGCCGCTTGTGCCGCGCGCGCCAATGACCTGATGGCGCTGTCACGGGAGCGGATCGCCGCCGAGCTGCTGAAATTGTTGGTCGCGTCGCGCGCCGTCTCGGTGGTCGCGCTGATGGTCGAGCACGGCATCTTCCGCGCGGTCATCCCCGAAATCGACGCGGACGGCGTGGAGCGGCTGACCCGGCTCGCCGAAAGCGAGGCGGCGGCGGGCATGGCCCCCGACGCGATCCGCCGACTCGCTGCATTGATGCCCGCGGAAGCGGCGGAGAATGTCGGGGCGCGGCTGAAACTGTCCAATACGGATCGCAAGCGCCTGATCGCCGCGACCGCCGGGCCGGGCGACGAAGGACCTCGCGCGCTCGCCTATCGCGTGGGCGTGACGAGCGCGATCGACCGGCTGTTGCTGGCGGGCGAATCGATCGAGGCGATTCGCGACTGGACGCCGCCCCTATTGCCGCTGACCGGCGGCGCGCTGGTCGAACGCGGAATCGGCAAGGGGCCGGAGGTGGCACGGCTGCTCCGCATGATCGAAACCCGGTGGATTGCCGAGGATTTCCCGGATGTCGAACGGGTCGGCGACATCGCCGACGAGGTGGTGTCTCAGGCCTGATTGGCGATCATCGCCCAAGCCGCCGCCGGTTCGAGCGGGCGGGCATAATAATAGCCCTGGCCATGGCTGCATCCCAGCGCGGCGAGTGTCTGGCCCAGCTCGACCGTCTCGATTCCCTCGGCGGTGGTCTTCATCCCCAGCGCCTGCGCCAGCCCCAGGATCGCGCGGACGATCGCGATCTTGTCGCGGTCGGCCAGCATCCCCAGGACGAAGCTGCGGTCGATCTTCAAGATGTCGATCGGCAGTTTCTGCAGATAGGCGAGATTGGAATAGCCGGTGCCGAAATCATCCATCGCGATGGTCGTCCCCAGCGTCTTCAGCGCCTTCATGATCGCGCTGACCCGATCGGGATCCCCGACGATCGCGCTCTCGGTCAGCTCGAGGACCAGCCGCTCACCCGCGACGCCCACCTTGGCCAGCGCCGCTTCGATGAGCGCGGGGATATCGTCGCGCTGTAACTGGATCGCCGAAACATTGACCGACATGCGCACATCGCAATGCCCGCCCGCCATTCGGTCCCATGTCGCCAGCTGGGCCAGCGCCTGATTGACGGCCCAGCGGCCCAGCGGCACGATCAGCCCCGACTCTTCGGCGACCGGAATGAAATCGGCCGGCGAATGCTCGCGTCCTTCGGCATCGCGCCACCGCGCCAGCGCCTCGAAGGCGACCGTGCGGCCCGAGCTCAGGTCGCAGATGGGCTGATAGGCCAGATGCAGCTCTTCCTGCTCGATCGCGCGGCGCAGCGCGGTCTCCATCGCGAATTGCGCGCGGGCAATGGTAAAGGCTTGGGGGTGATAGACTTCGGTCCGCCCCGCCGCCTTGGCGTGCTTGACGGCGAACTGGGCGTGGCGGATCAGTTCCTCGGCATCGCCATCAGGCCCCTCGTTGAAGGCGATGCCCACCGATGCCTCCACGTTGACCTCGTAATCGGTCAGGCGGAACGGTGCGCGCAAGGCCCGGTCGATCCGGTCGGCCAGGATGTGTGCCTCGTCCTCGCTGCCGTCGATCATCATGAGGATGCCGAACTCGTTACCGCCGATCCGCCCGATCGAGTCGCGCGACCGCAATGCCCCTTTCAAACGGCGGGCGACCGTGATGAGCAACTCGTCGGCGACCAGCGAGCCCATACAGGCGTTCAGGCGGCTGAATCGGTTCAGGTCGATCACCAGCACCGCATGGCGCTGGCCATTGGCCATCATCGCCTCGATCAGATCGCCGAAACCCTGCCGATTGGGCAGCCCGGTCAGGCTGTCGGTCGTCATCTCGCGACGCAGGCTGCGCTCGGTATGGTGCTGCGCGGTATGATCGACCAGCATCAGCACGCAGCCGTCGCCGTGCCCCTCGGCCGCGCGAGTCAGCGTCGCATGGAAATAGCGGCAGTCGATGACGTCCCCGACGGCCAGCGGGAATTCGATCGACGCCTGGCTCGACGACAGGAAGCTGTCGATTCGCTTGGCGACTTCGGCCAGCAAAACGGCCTGAGTCCGCGAGTCGTTCAGCGCTGCGCGGCGATAGGCGTCATTCGTGGCGACCACGGCGGGCGTGCCCTGGGCAATCAGTATCTCCGCCGCCGGGATGGCCATGATGTTGATGGCGCACGACGTCAGCGACCCGAAATTGCGGTTCGAAAAGGGCTGCGTCGGATGAGCCTTCGTTGCCATCGTTCACCCGACTAACTGACGAACGTTAAGAGCCCCTAAAATTCGTGTTACCAAAGGATTGCAGCCCCCTATTTCGCTCCTCACGTCGAGGCAATGTTCGGTGGCGCGTCCCGCAGCTTTTCTGCAGCACCGCGTGAACGATAAAGGGCGCGTGCGGGGCTGGGGAAGAATTTCCCGGTGGCGACGATGCCAGGCCCCATTACCTATGAACCTCCCGCCACCATGCTGCGCGAAGCCCCCAGAGAGAGGGCAGCACTCAGATCACCTATTGCCCTAATCGAAGCGATTGTCGCGGGGGAAGCCGGTCGGCGGCATCCGTCCCGCCGCGCCGCGCGCGGTCCGCCAGGCCGACAGGTCCGGTTCGGTGCGGACACGCCCGCTCTCGCCACCCATCGTCCAGCTGAGGCCGTCCTTGAAGACAAAGGTGGTCGCATCCGACAGCCCGCCGTCGCGATAGCGTTGCAGCTGGACGCCGGTGCCGCGTGACAGCTCGACGAACTCGGTCAGCGGGAAGACCAGCAGCTTGCGGTTGTCGCCGATCGCCGCGACATAATCGTCCTCGGCGCCCACCGGCCGCACGACCTTCAGCGTCGCGCCCGCGCGCGGGGTCAGCACCGTCTTGCCCTTGCGCGTCTCGGCGATGGTGTCGGCGGCGGGCACGATGAAGCCGCGCCCGTCCGATGCGGCGACCAGCAGCTTGGGGCTGCGGCTCGCGGGCAGGAAACCGACGATCCCGATCGAACCATCCAGGTCGATCATCGCACGCACCGGCTCGCCGAAACCGCGCCCGCCGGGCAGCTTGTCCGCCGCCAGCGTGAAGAATCGCCCGTTCGCCGCCGCCAAGAGCAGCTTGTCGGTGGTCTGCGCATGGAAGGCGAAGGCGGGGCCGTCCCCTTCCTTGAACTTGGCGGTATCGGCCGATGCCAGGTCGACATGGCCCTTCATCGCCCGGATCCAGCCGCGCTGCGA
The DNA here is from genome assembly GCF_014197135.1 of Sphingomonas zeae. Classification (GTDB taxonomy): domain Bacteria; phylum Pseudomonadota; class Alphaproteobacteria; order Sphingomonadales; family Sphingomonadaceae; genus Sphingomonas; species Sphingomonas zeae. The sequence continues at coordinate 556,237 of NZ_JACIFA010000001.1, read as the reverse complement.
CAGGATGACGGTGATCGGCTCGCGCTCGATCATCGCCTCCAAAGGTATGTCGCGGGTCGGCGCAGCTTCCTCGATCAGCGTGCGGCGCGCACCCAGCGCGGTCTCCAGGCCATAACGGTCGCGGATCTTGCCCAGATCCTTCTTCATCCGCGTCCGCTGACGCTGTTCGGAGCCGAGCAACAGGGTCAGCTGTTCGCGCTCCTTGTCGAGCTTATCGCGCTCGCCGCGAATCTCGAACTCCTCCAGGCGGCGCAAGCTACGCAGCCGCATGTTGAGGATCGCCTCGGCCTGCCGATCGGTCAGGCGGAATTCGGCGATCATCACCGCCTTGGGCTCGTCCTCGGTGCGGATGATCTCGATCACCCGGTCGAGGTTCAGATAGGCGACGAGATAACCGTCGAGCAGCTCGATCCGGTCGGCGATCTTGGCCAGCCGATGCTCGGACCGGCGGCGCAGCACGACGAACTGATGCTCGACCCAGGCGGCCAGCGCCTCGCGCAAGCTCATGACGCGCGGGGTGCGGTCCTTGTCGAGCACGTTGAGGTTCAGGCTGACCCGCGTCTCCAGATCGGAGAAGCGGAACAGCCCGTCCATCAGCACCTGCGGATCGACGGTGCGGCTGCGCGGCTCCAGAACGATGCGGACCTGCGCATCCGATTCGTCGCGGACATCCGCCAAAATCGGCAGCTTCTTGTCGTTGATGAGCGTGGCGATCTGTTCGATCAGCTTGCCCTTGGCGACGCCATAGGGGATTTCGCTGATGACGATCTGCCAGCCGCCGCCCTTCTCCCGCTCGATCTCCCAGCGCGCGCGAACGCGGAAACCGCCACGCCCCGTGGTATAGCTTTCGCGCAAGATCGCGGGCGCATCGACGACCAGGCCGCCGGTCGGAAAGTCCGGCCCCTTGACCAGCGCCAGGATCGCATCGTCATCGGCATCGGGCCGATCGACCAGCAGGATCGCGGCCTCCAGCAGTTCAGCGGCATTGTGCGGCGGGATGCTCGTCGCCATGCCGACCGCGATGCCGCTCGCCCCGTTCGCCAGCAGATTGGGGAACAGGCCGGGGAAGAGTTCCGGCTCCTGCTCCTCGCCATTATAGGTCGGGCGATAGGCGACGGCGTCCTCGTCCAGCCCGTCCATCAGGTCGATCGCGACCTGGGTCAGCCGCGCCTCGGTGTAACGATAGGCGGCGGCGTTATCGCCGTCGATATTGCCGAAATTGCCCTGCCCGTCGACCAGCGGATAGCGCAGCGCGAAATCCTGGGCGAGGCGGACCATCGCGTCATAGACCGACTGATCGCCATGCGGGTGGTATTTACCGATCACGTCGCCGACGACGCGCGCGCACTTCTTATAGCCCGAGGCCGGATCGAGCTTGAGCAGGCGCATCGCCCAGAGCAGCCGCCGGTGCACGGGCTTCAACCCGTCGCGCACATCGGGCAGCGAGCGCGCGGTGATCGTGGACAGCGCATAGACGAGATACCGCTCGGACAGCGCGCTGTCGAAGGGGGCATCCAATATGCCGACGGGAGGATTGTCGCGGAGATCGATCGCCATGGAGGCCGAGCTTCTAGCAAGGCCGCACAAAAGGAGCAATCGGGCGGATCAAATCAAGAACGGCGCGCGATCGAATAGGACAAAGCGGGCGCGATGGGGATCGCGCCCGCTTCAATCCCGGCGGAAGAGCCCGGATCAGGCCTGGTTCGCCTGGGCCTGGGCCACATCCTGCTGGAAGTGATCGCCGGCGGCCACCGTGCAGTTCTGGAAGGCGACGGGGGTGAAGGTTTCGACCCCGGCGACATCCTCGTCGGTCTTCACCTTGCCATGCGGTCCGCGAACCGGCTGGAAGGCGACGACCTCGGGACGGAAGGTGGCGAGTATGTCGGCGGTATCGCGGCAGGCGACGGTGCGCTCGGCGTTACCGTTCTTCACCACCGCAATCGCCTCCATGCCATTGGCGAGCGGGACACGCGCCTGTTCCCAGATCTGGGGCTGATGCGCCATGTGCACCGGCCGCGCCACGGCAGCGCCCGCCGTCAACATCAGAGCCCCACCAACAACACCGATCATCAGCTTGTTCATGACTACCTCCTTTGCAAGCATAGTCATAACCCTTGAACTTTCGGATGGGTTTCTTTTACTTTCGACCTTACCGTTCTTTAATCTTTCATCAAAGCATTATTCATCATGGAGCGAAAATTACGCCCGCTTCATTTTGTTTCGCCTTACCCCGCAAGGGGCGACGTACCACGCCCAGCTCCATTGCGCCCGTCCGCCCCATCCATTATAGCCCGCGCCATCCCGCCTCGGGCCTCAGCATGGGGGCGCCGGGGCTGTACTCATTTCAGGGGACCGCCGCATGGCTCGCCGCCGCCAAATCTACGAAGGCAAGGCCAAGATCCTGTACGAAGGCCCTGAGCCTGGCACGCTGATCCAGTATTTCAAGGACGACGCCACCGCGTTCAATGCCCAGAAAAAGGGCACGATCAACGGCAAGGGCGTGCTGAACAACCGTATCTCCGAGCATGTCTTCACCATGCTCGACCATATCGGCGTGCCGACCCACTTCATCCGCCGCCTGAACATGCGCGAGCAGCTGATCCGCCAGGTCGAGATCGTCCCGATCGAGGTCGTGGTGCGCAACGTCGCGGCGGGCTCGCTGTCCAAGCGGCTGGGTATCGAAGAGGGCGTGAAGCTGCCCCGCACGATCATCGAATATTATTACAAGGACGATGCGCTGGGCGACCCGATGGTCACCGACGAGCATATCGCCTGCTTCGGCTGGGCCAGCCAGGAAGAGATGCACGACATCGCCGATCTGGCGATCCGCGTGAACGACTTCCTGTCGGGCATGTTCGCCGCGATCGGCATCCGCCTGGTCGACTTCAAGCTGGAATTCGGTCGCATCTGGGACAACGACTTCGGTCGCATCATCCTGGCCGATGAGATCAGCCCCGATGGCTGCCGCCTATGGGACATGACCACCAACGAGAAGCTGGACAAGGACCGCTTCCGTCGCGACCTGGGCGGCGAGGTGGAAGCCTATCAGGAAGTGGCGCGCCGTCTGGGCCTGCTGCCCGAGGGGGGCGACACCGCCGTCCTCGATCTGGAAGAACACCGCAAGAGCCGGGGCAAGTAATGAAGCTGAAGATTTTCGTCACCCTGAAGCCCGGCGTGCTCGACCCGCAGGGCAAGGCGATCCAGCACGCGCTGGGCAGCCTGGGCTTTGCGGGCGTCGACGACGTCCGCGCGGGCAAGCTGATCGAGATGCAGGTCGCCGACGAGACGACCGACGCGCAGATCGACGAGATGTGCCGCCAGCTGCTCGCCAACACCGTGATCGAAAATTACCGGGTGGAGCGCGCCTGATGAAGACCGCAGTCATCGTCTTTCCGGGCTCGAACTGCGACCGCGACCTCGCCGTCGCGCTGGAGGCGGTGACGGGCGTCAAGCCGGCCATGGTCTGGCACGGCGACAGCGAACTGCCCGAGGGGCTGGGGCTGATCGGCGTGCCGGGCGGCTTTTCCTACGGCGATTACCTCCGCTGCGGCGCGATCGCGGCACGGTCGCCGATCATGCGCGCGGTCGTGGACTCAGCAAACAAGGGCACGCCGGTGTTCGGCGTGTGCAACGGCTTCCAGGTGCTGGCCGAAACCGGGCTGCTGCCCGGCGCGCTGATGCGCAACCGCTCGCTCAACTTCGTGTGCCGCGACGTCGATCTGGAGGTCGCCAACACCGATAGCGCCTTCACCCGCCTGTACGAACAGGGCGAGAAGATCCGCATTCCGGTTGCGCATCATGACGGCAATTACTTCGCCGATGCCGAGACGCTCGACCGCCTGGAAGGCGAAGGCCGCGTGGCGTTCCGCTATGCCGAGGACGTCAACGGGTCGGCGCGGAGCATCGCCGGCGTGCTGAACGAGAAGCGCAACGTGCTGGGCATGATGCCCCACCCCGAACGCCGCATCGAAACCGCCCATGGCGGCGATCATGGCCGCCGGTTGTTCGAAGGTCTGCTGGAGATGGTGGGGGCCTGACTCCCACCCGGCGTTCAGCCTGCGCGAAGTCGAAGGCCATGGAATGACTTAGGGGGAGGCGAGGCAACTCGCCTCCCTTTTTCATATTAGTTCACGCGAAGCCGCGATGACGCGAAGAAGGCTGGTTCGCGCGGAGGCGCGGAGGACGCAGAGGTGTCTCGCGTTTGGAGGCGGCCTCCCGCCTACTATGGCTTGTAGAGAAGCATGTAGCTGACGCTGCGTACGACCTCTCTGCGCCCTCCGCGCCTCCGCGCGACCAAATCCTCTTTAAACTCTTCGCTTCATCGCGGCTTCGCGCAAACCAAAACCCCGCTCAAACCCGCGCCCGGAACGGTGAAAAGTCGGTCCCCTCATCGAAAACGTCCACCCCCTCGGCACGCTTCAGAAAGCCGACGACCAGATACGTCACCGGCGTCAGCAACACCTCCCAGCCCACCTTCAGCGCCCATTGGGTGAACAGCACCACGACCACCAGATGCGGCGTCCAGCCCACTGCCCCCCAGAAGGCGAGTGGGTAGAAAATCAGGCTGTCCACCCCCTGCCCCACCAGCGTCGAGCCGATGGTCCGCGACCACAGATGCCGCCCGCTGGTCCAAACCTTCATCCGCGCCATGACATAGGCGTTGGCGAACTCACCTGCCCAAAAGGCGCAGACGCTGGCCAGCACGATGCGCGGCACCTGTCCGAAAATTACCTCATAGGCGGCCTGGTTGGTCCAGCTCGGCGCGGGGGGAAGCGCGACGACGACAAAGCTCATGAATGCCATGAACAGCACCGCCGCCGTCCCCGCCCAGATCACGCGGCGCGCACGGGCATAGCCATAGACCTCGGTCAACACGTCGCCGATGACATAGCTGAGCGGGAAAAACAGGATGCCCGCTCCGAACGGCCACTGCCCGACGACCGGCAGGGTGATGACCGCGACCTTGCCCGCGCCGATGACGTTGGACAGCAGAAGGATGGTGACGAAGGCCGCCATGACGAAGTCGAACCAGCGGAAAGCTCCGCTTCCCATCTCCCGGTTCGCCACCACCCGTTCCACGCTCATGCCGATCCTTTCACCAAGCGGACCGACATTTATCGCCATTCCCAACCCACGCAAACCACGCTAGGGACACCGCCATCCGCGCGTCCGTAGCTCAGTTGGATAGAGCAAGGAGCTTCTACCTCCTCGGTCGGGGGTTCGAATCCCTCCGGGCGCGCCAATCACCCAGCGCAAATCTCCGTCACCAGCGCGTCCGCAGCGTCAGGCCATAGGTGCGCGGCTCCGCCAGATAGGATCCGAACAGCGCGTTCGCGGTGGCATAATTGGGCGCACCGAAACGCTGCACCTGCGACAGGCTGCCCGAACCCTGGAACGGCATGTTGAAGGCGACCTGCTGATAGTTGGTGTTGAGGATGTTCTGGCCCCAGAATTCCAGCGCCCAGCGCTGGTCCTTGCCGTGCAGGCCGATGCGCGCATTCATCAGGAAAAAGCCGTCCTGCTTCTTCTCGACGAACAGGTCCGAGCCGGTGTTATAGTCGCTGGTCAGGCGGCCATCGACATAGAAGAGCGCGGTCATGCCCGTGCCCGCGATCTGCGGCGTCCAGCTGGCCGAGGAGGTCACGACATGGCGCGGTGCGTTCGACATCATGCTGCCGGGCAGCAGGAACAGCGCGTTGCTGAGTGGCTCGCCCGCATCGCTGCCGACCAGGTTCCGCGCGTAGTTGGTGTGGGCATAGGTATAACCCAGATTGACGGTGACGTCGGGCACGGGGAACAGGCCCGCCTCCAGTTCGACACCTTGCGTCACCACGCCCGCCTTCACCTTGCCGGTGCATCGGCCGCTATTGGGTGAGTCGTCACGATCGGCACCGCCCAGATCGCTGCTGCACGCGCTGATATTCTGGACGATATAGCCGGTGCCGTTGAAGGTGTTCAGCTGGAAGTTCTTGAACTCCGAGCGGAAGGCGGCGGCGTTCAGCGTGAAGCTGCGCGAGGTGAACTTCACGCCCAGCTCATAGGCGTTCACCGTTTCGGGATCGAAGCGCAAATTGGTCACCGATGCCGCCGTCGGCGTCCCATACACATTCGGGGTCAGGTCCGACCGTTCGAGATTATAGCCACCCGCCTTGTAGCCGCGCGCATAGGAGCCATAGACCAACGTGCTGGGCACCGGCTTCCACGACACGACGGCGGTGCCGGTGAACTGCCCCTCGCTGATCGAGTCGGAGAGCGGTAGCCCGTTAAGCGCGGACGAGGAATTGCCGTTGCAGCTCAGCGTGATGATGCCCCCGGCCAGGTTCGCCAGCGTCGGGTTGCCGCTCTGCAAGAACGGGCGAAGCGCGGCTTGCTGCACCGGGCAGGCGGTGTTGTTGTTCTCGAAGCTCCCGCGCAATTTCTTGCGCTCGTTGGTGTAGCGCAGACCGCCCGTCAGGCTCAGCGTATCGGTCAGGCGATAGATATTGTGCGTGAAAAAGGCATAGTTGGTGCTGGTCTGATCATAAAGATCGCGCAGCGCGCCGACATTGTTGATCGTGCTCAGCCGGTCGATCGTCCCGATCAGCGTCGGTCCCAGCGCACCGGTCAGGACCGCGCGCCCCGCCCCGCTGAGGCAGCCCGGATTGGCCGGGTTCTGCAACGCCGCCGTCGGATTGATCGACGCGACGACGCGGCACGCGGCAAAGGCGCCATATTGCGAGCCGAAGATCAGATTGTCCGACACCTGAAGGTCTTCATGTGCGAAATAGCCGCCGACCAGCCAGTCGAGCCGGTTGTTCAGGATCGAGCCGCTGAGGCGCGTTTCCTGCGTGAAGGTCTTGAACTGGCGATAGGCGCGGCCGTTGTCGGGCCGATCGATGATGTCGACATTGCTGTAATCGACATCGCCCGCACCGCCCGCCTTATATTCGCGGTATGCGGAGATGGAGATCAGCTGGACCTTGCCGATGTCCCAGCCGACGCGGGCCGACACGCCATAATCCTCGGTGACGTTGGAATAGGCGTGCCCCGGCGTCTGCGCGATCTTGCGGTTATAGGGATCGCCCTGGCTGGGCAGGAGGCCGCCCAGGTTGCGCAGGATGTTGACGATGCGGTTCTGTGGATTGATCGCCGCATCGCCCGGTACGCCGGGCGTCGGATCGATCTTTTCCCGCGTATCGATATAGACCGCGCCGCAGCACTTTTCGTCGCGGTGGGTATAGTCGCCGATCAGGCGGACCGAGAAATCGTCGCTCGGTTTCCAGAACAGCTGGCCGCGCACGAATACGCGGTTGCGGTCGTTATAGTCGGTGTTGTTGACGACATCATACAGGAAGCCGTCGCGCTTGGCATAGACGCCGTCGACCCGAAAGGCGAGCGTATCGCCGATCACCGGCCCGGTGACCGCGCCCGCGACGCGCACGGCGTTGTAATTGCCGTAGCTGACCTCACCATAGCCGCCATATTTGAACTGGGGATATTTGGTGTAGATGCTGATCGCGCCCGCCGAGGAATTGCGCCCCGACAGCGTACCCTGCGGCCCGCGCAGCACCTCGATTCGCTCCACCTCACCCAGGTCGTTCAGGCCCGAACCGGTGCGGCTGCGATACACACCATCGATGAAGACGGCGACCGAGCTTTCCAAGCCGGGATTGTCCCCGACCGTGCCGATGCCGCGAATCCGTGCCGTGGCGTTCGCTTCCGAGCCGGTCGAACTGACCAGCAGCGACGGAGCGAGCTGGGTCATCTGGCGGATGTCGGTCGCCCCCGAATTCTGCAGCGCGACGGTGCCATAGGCGCTGACCGCGATCGGCACGCTCGACAGCCGTTGTGAGCGCCGCGTGGCGGTAACGACGATGTCCCCGTTCTTGGGCGATTCGGCGTCGGCCTTTTTATCGTCCGCCTTGTCCTTCGGCGCGGGCGCCACGGAGCGTAGCCCCTGCGCCGATGCCGTACCCGTAACCGCCAGAGCCGCCGTCGATGCCAGCAGCCACCCCCAATGTCGCATTATCACTCCCCCGAACCCTGTATGTCGTGGGGAAGTCGGATAAATGAATAATCATACTAGCCGGTTAAGCCGGCCAACATCGCGGGAAACATCCATCCGCATGGCCGTGGCTCGATTTGCCGCGCCGGTCGTTATGGGCGGCATGTTCGCCCGCATTCCTTTCCGGACATCTTTCGGACACCCCCTGAACGCCGACCCCAGAAGGCCCGCATGAGGCGTTGGCAGTGGGCGTTGCGGCTGGTCACGCGACGCATGTGGTTTCGGGCAGCGCTGTTCTGCGTCTTTGCCGTGGCGCTTGCGTTGGCTAGTGCGCTGGCCGGGCATATGATCTCCTACAGCTTTGCAGCCAAGGTCGGGTCGAAGTCGGTCGACGGAATCCTCAACCTGCTGGCGTCCTCGATGCTGGCCGTCACGACTTTTGCGCTGACTGCGATGGTGCAGGCCTATTCGGGCGCGACGAACAGCATCACGCCGCGCGCCGTCCAGTTGCTGATCGACGACAGCACGTCACAGAACGCGCTGGCGACCTTCCTGGGCAGTTTCCTGTTCGCGATCGTCGGTATCATCGCGCTGTCGACCGGCATTTACGGAGAGACTGGACGGGTCATCCTCTATGCGGGGACCATCTTGGTCATCGCGCTGATCGTGGTGACGTTCCTGCGCTGGATCCAGCATATCGCCCGTTTCGGCCGGGTGTCCGACACGATCGACCGGGTGGAGCGCGCCGCCATCGCCGCCGTCCACGCGATGGTGCAGCCGCCGCGCTTCGGCCCTGCCGAGGAACCGTCCGTCCCAGACGGGGCAAGCCTGATCCATCACACCGATATCGGTCGCATCACCCATGTCGATCTCGCCCAAGTCGGGGAGGTCGCGGCATCGATCGGGTGCGACATCCATCTGGTCGGCCTGCCGGGCCTGTTGGTCGACCCGGCACGGCCGCTGGCCTGGGCGCGCGCTCCCGTCGACGAGCAGGCGGCGTGCCGGATCAGGGACGCCTTCACCATCGAGCATCACCGTGCCTTCGATCACGATCCCCGGTTCGGACTGGTGGTGCTGGGTGAGATCGCAGCGCGCGCGCTGTCCCCGGCGGTCAACGATCCCGGCACCGCCATTGCGGTGATCGAGGCCGGGACACGGGTGCTCGCCGCCGTCCTGCGGCATTGCCCCGAGCCGGGATGGACGCCGCCCGCCGGGGTGATCGTGCCGCCCTTCGCCTTTGCCGACATGATCGAGGACATGTTCCGCCCGCTCGCCCGCGACGGTGCGACCACGATCGAGGTCGGTGTCCGCCTGCAAAAGGCGCTCGCCGCCCTGGCCGTGATCGAGGCGCGCGCCCGCCCCGATTGCCGCGCCGAGGCCCGCGATGCGCTCGATCGTGCCTTGGGCGAACTGACCAGCAAGCGCGACACGACCGAATTGTCGCAACTGCATCACCAGCTGTGGAGCAACAAAATGCCCCCACCTTCCGACGCCACATTCGCCATTCCGGCCCGCCGATGCTAACCTGTTGATATGATGAAGAGTGAGATCAACCCGCGCGTCTTCTGGGGCGCCTCCGGGATCATCGCGCTGCTGCTGGTGACGACGCTGGCCATGCCGGGCACCGCCGATGCCGCGTTCAAGGCGGCGCAGGCCTGGGCGATCGACACGTTCGGCTGGTTCTATATCTCGGCGGTCGCGGTGTTCCTGATCGTCGTGTTGGCGCTCGGCTTCGGGCCTGCGGGCAAGCTGAAGCTGGGGCCGGACGACGCCGAGCCGGACTTTCCCTATCTGTCGTGGCTGGCCATGTTGTTCGCGGCGGGCATGGGCATCGGGCTGATGTATTTCGCGGTGGCCGAGCCGATCCAGCACTACATCGCGCCGCCCGATGTCGACCCCGGCACGATCCTGGCCGCGCGCGAGGCGATGGCGATCACCTTTCACCATTATGGCGTCCATGCCTGGGCGATCTACGCGCTGGTCGGCCTGAGCCTGGCCTATTTCACCTATCGCAAGGACATGCCGCTGACGCTGCGATCCGGCCTGTCGCCGATCCTAGGCAAGCGGATCGACGGCCCGCTGGGCGACGCGATCGACATTTTCGCGGTGTGCGGCACCGTGTTCGGCGTATCGACCTCGCTGGGCTTCGGCGTGTCGCAGATGACGGCGGGCCTCGCCTATGAATATGGCCTGCCCGACACGATCACCATGAAGATCATCGTCATCGTGCTGGTCATGGGCGCGGCGACCCTGTCGGTTCTAAGCGGCGCGGATCGCGGTATCCGCCGCCTGTCCGAACTGAACCTGGTCCTTGCCGTCCTGTTGATGCTGTTCGTGATGGCGGTCGGCCCGACCCTGTTCCTGCTGCGCGCGCTGGTGCAGAATTTCGGCCTGTATCTCGACCATTTCGTCAAGCGCACCTTCACCCTCTATGCCTATGAGCCGCGCGCCTGGATGGCGGACTGGACGCTGTTCTACTGGGCATGGTGGATCGCCTGGTCGCCGTTCGTCGGCATGTTCATCGCGCGCATCTCGCGCGGGCGGACGATCCGCGAATTCGTCATCGGCGTGCTGTTCGTGCCGACCGCCTTCACCTTCCTGTGGATGACGGTGTTCGGCAATACCGCGATCTCGCTCGATCTCGGCGGAGCGGCCGGCGGTATCGCCGACGCCGTGCAGGCGAACCTGTCCACCGCGCTGTTCAAGTTCCTCGAATATCTGCCCGCCGCGAGCGTTACCTCGACGCTGGCGATCCTCCTGGTCGCGGTGTTCTTCGTGACGTCGGCCGATTCCGGCGCTCTGGTGATCGACACGCTGGCCTCGGGCGGGGCGGAGGAAACGCCGCGCTGGCAGCGCATGTATTGGTGCGTTTTGCTGGGAGCCACGGCAACGCTGTTGCTGGTGGCAGGAGGATTGGGCGCGCTGCAGTCCGCCACCCTGCTCGCCGCCCTTCCCTTCTGCTTCATCATGCTGCTGCTGGCGGTAGGCCTGGTCCGGCAGACCAATGCCGATCTGGCGGGGGTCACGCTGTCGGGCGATGGCCCGGCGATGAGCGAGCGGATCAAGCGACTTCTGGTGCCTGCGCGCCGCGCCGACATTGTCGAGCAGATCCGCTCGCAGGGCGAACCTGCGTTGCAATCGGTGCAGGAGGCGATGGAGAAAGAGGGCTGGACGGCAAGCAGGCTGGAAAGCGGCGAGGATTCGGTCGAACTCACCATCACTGCGTCGGACGGCCGCCCCTTCGTCTATCGGCTGTCGCCCCGATCGCGCCCGCTGGCCGCCTATACCGCGCTGGAAGCGCCGGAGGGGCGCCGCAGCTTGGCTTGGCTGCTGGCGGCGCAGACCAATGGCGAGGCGGGCTTTCGCGACTTGACCGGCTTTTCGACGAGCCAGATCGCCAATGACGTACTGACCCAACTGGAGCGCTGGCGCTTGGCCGAGGCCCGGGTCGAACGCAAGGAGCGCTGATACCTCTGGCGGCCCCGGACGGCTTGTGATCCTTCCGTCGCCTGTGCCATAGGTGCCATGGGTGTTCGCGAAAATTGACGCGGGCAGGTTCTCACGTTGGTCGGGCCGCCAACGGCGAACTCTTATGCCCGGAGTATCGGCTTGCCCGATCGCCTATTCCTGTCCCTTGCTCGCCGCCGTGACACCCTGATGCAGGAGGGGGAATGCCGGTGCCGCTGCTGACCCTGACCTGTCTGCCGTTCGTCGCGGCCATCCTGTTGATGATGTCCCGCCGCGCATCGCGGTCCATCCATGTGCTGATCGCCGGAAGCTGTAGCGCGGGCGGACTGGCCGTGCTGCTGACCCAGGCCAGCGCGACCCTGTCGGGCCGGACGCCGACCCTGCGGCTGGCCTGGATACCGGCGCTGGGCCTCGATTTCAGCCTGTGGCTCGATCCGCTGGCGCTGTTGTTCGCGGGGTTGATCCTTGGCATCGGGCTGCTCGTCGTCATCTATGCGCAAGGCTATCTGGGCAAGGACGAACCCAGCGCGCGGTTCCTGTCCTTCCTGATGCTGTTCCAGGGCGCCATGATCGGCATCGCGCTGTCCGGCAATGTGCTGCTGATGCTGGTGTTCTGGGAAATGACCAGTCTCGCCTCCTTCCTGCTGATCGGTTTCTGGCGGGACCGGAGCGAGGCGCGGCAGGGTGCACGGATGGCGTTGACCATCACCGGCGGCGGCGGGCTGGCGCTGATCGCGGGGCTCGTCCTGCTGGGCAAGGCGGCAGGCAGTTACGATCTGGCGACCATCCTGTCGCGCGCCGAACCGATCCAGGCCTCGCCGCTCTATCCCGCGATCCTGATCCTGATCCTGGCGGGGGCCTTTACCAAGTCGGCGCAGTTTCCGTTTCATTTCTGGCTGCCGCACGCGATGGCCGCGCCGACCCCGGTCAGCGCTTATCTTCATTCCGCGACGATGGTGAAGGCGGGTGTGTTCCTGCTCGCACGGCTGTGGCCGGTGCTGGCCGGAAGCGATCTGTGGTTCGGCATCGTGGTGCCGATCGGGCTGACGACGATGCTGTTCGGCGCGGGGGTGGCGCTGTTCCGCCACGACCTGAAGGCGATCCTGGCCTATTCGACGATCAGCCAGTTGGGGTTGATGGTCATGCTGCTCGGCTTCGGAACCGGTGCGGCGGTGACGGCGGCGGTCTTCCACATCCTCAACCATGCCGCGTTCAAGGCGGCGCTGTTCATGCATGCGGGCATCATCGACCATGAGACCGGCACGCGCGACATCCGGCGGCTGGGCGGTCTGGCCGCCATCATGCCGCTGACCGCGACGCTGGGCGTGCTGGCGGCCGCGGCCATGGCGGGGCTGCCGCCGCTGGGCGGGTTCATCTCCAAGGAGATGATGCTCGAGCAGAGCGTCCATATTGCATCGGCGGGGCAGACGATGTTGGTGCCCGTTCTGGCGACGATCGCGGCGATGCTCTCGGCCGCCTATTCGCTGCGCCATGCGGTAGCGCTGCATTTCGGCCACCGGCGCACCGGAGAGATTGCCGCGCCGCACGATCCGGGTGCGTGGTTGCTCGCGCCGCCCGCGATACTCGCGGCGATCGCGCTGGCGCTCGGGCTGTTCCCAATGGCGTTGGCGGGCCTGTTGATCGAAGCGGCCAGCGCGGCGGTGACCGGCGGCGCCCGGCCGGAGCTGCATCTCGCGCTATGGCATGGCGTTAATCCGGCGTTGTTCATGAGCCTGGGCGCGGTGGCGGCGGCGGTCCTGCTGCTGTGGCGCTACCGGAGTGTTGCGGCCTTGGTGGCGCGCCTGCCGTCGCCCGATGCCAAACGCCTGTTCGACCGGACCATGACCGCCGCCATCGGCGGATTGCGTCACCTGTCGGGCATCATCCACACCGCCTCGCTGCAACGCTATCTGCTTGTCCTGGTCATCGTCGCGCTGGCGCTGGGCGGGGAAGCCGGCTGGCGGTTCGGCATAGCCGCCGGATCGCGCGCGACGACTCCCGCCTCCCCCGTCGCGATCGTCGCCTGGGCGGCGCTGATCGTGGCGACGGTGGCGGTCATTATCGTCGATCGGCGGCGCTACCTTGCGCTGGTCTTCATCAGCGTGATCGGGCTGGTCATGGCGCTGGCCTTTATCCACCTCTCCGCCCCCGACCTCGCGCTCACCCAGATCGCGGTGGAGGTGGTGACGATCCTGCTGATGCTGTTGGCGCTCCACCTGCTGCCGGGCCATCCGCCGCGCCTGTCGAACGTGCCGCGCCGTGTCCGCGACGCGGTGATCGCGATAATGGGCGGTCTCGGCACCGGCTGGCTCGCCTGGGCAATCATGACCCGACCGGAGCAGCCCGGTATCTCGCGCTTCCATTGGGACAACAGCTATTCGGGCGGAGGCGGCACCAATGTCGTCAACGTCACATTGGTCGACTTCCGCGGGTTCGACACGCTGGGGGAGATCACCGTTCTGGGCATTGCGGGTCTGACCATCTTTGCGCTGCTCGAACCCGCTGCACGCGGAGTGGCGGGGCGGCGTCTGCGCGCGTGGCGGTCAACGAACCGCTTCTCGCCCGAGCGGCACCCGATGATGTTCGTGATGGCAACGCGGCTGCTGTTGCCGCTGGCGCTGCTAATCGGGCTCTACATATTCCTGCGCGGGCATAACCAGCCGGGGGGCGGGTTCATCGCGGCGCTGGTCTTCTCCATTGCCATCCTGCTGCAATATCTGGCGTCTGGATTCGACTGGACCGACGACCGTCGCAAGTTCGGCGAGCATCAGCTGATCGGCTTCGGTGTGTTGGTTGCCACCGCCACGGGGCTTGGCTCGCTGCCATTCGGCGCGCCGTTCCTGACGAGCAGTTTCGGTCATGTCCATCTGCCGCTGATCGGTGAGTTTGAGCTCGCGACGGCGATGTTCTTCGATCTGGGCGTCGCCTGTGTCGTGGTCGGCGCGGTAATGATGGCGCTGGCGCAGCTCGCCCATGTCGCGCAGCGCGCCGCCAAGCATGACGGGGAGGAACGGCCATGAGCCTGGAGTTTCTGGTCGCCTCGGCCATCGCGATTCTGGTCGCGGGGGGCATTTACCTCGGCTTGCGCGGTCGCACCTTTCAGGTCGTACTGGGACTGACCCTGCTATCCTATGCGGTGAACCTGTTCCTGTTCGCGATCGGGCGGCTGATCGTTGACCGGCCCCCGCTATGGGCCAAGGGTGTGACCGCCCATGCCGATCCGCTGCCCCAGGCGCTGGTGCTGACGGCGATCGTCATTACCTTCGGCATGACCGCGTTGACCGTCATCCTCAGCCTGCGCAGCTTCCTTGAAAGCGGATCGGATCAGGTCGATGGCCTTGCCGAGCCCGAGGATGTCGCATGATGCTGCTCGATCACCTGATGACCGCGCCCATCGTCATGCCGGCCCTGATCGCGCCGGTCACCCTGCTGCTGATGCGCCGCCACCGCGGGGTCGCGCTCGCCCTGTCGCTGGGTGGCTGCATGGCGATGCTGGTGGCAAGCATCGCGCTGTTCGTGATGGCACAGGACGATGCGATCCGCAGCTATGCGCTGGGGGACTGGCCCGCGCCGTTCGGCATCGTCCTGATGCTCGACCGGCTGGCTGCGACGATGCTGGTGCTGTCGGCGGTGCTGGGAAGCGTGGTGCTGGCCCATGCCGTCGTCACCGGCGCGGACCGGCGGGGATGGCATTTCCATCCGCTGTTTCATTTCCAGCTCATGGGGCTGAACGGCGCGTTCCTGACCGGCGACCTGTTCAATCTGTTCGTGTTCTTCGAGGTGTTGCTGATCGCCTCCTACGGGCTGATGCTGCACGGACAGGGCGCGCTGCGGCTGAAGGCAGGCGTGGCCTATGTCGTGGTCAATATTGTCGGATCGGCGCTGTTCCTGATCGCGCTAGGGCTGCTCTATGGTCTGACGGCGACGCTCAACATGGCGGATCTGGCGGTGAAGGTCGCACGCCTCGGGCCGGCGGATCAGGGGCTGCTCCGCATCGCCGGGCTGTTGTTGCTGACGGTGTTCGCGCTGAAGGCTGCGGTGGTGCCGATCCATCTTTGGCTGCCGCGCACCTACGCCGCGACGATGCCGGTGGTCGCGGCGCTGTTCGCGATCATGACCAAGGTCGGCATCTATGCGATGATCCGTACCGTGCCGCTGATCTTCGGCGCGCAGGCGGGTGCAGCGGCTTGGGTGCCCGCGCCGTGGCTGCTGCCCGCCGCGAGCCTGGGTGCAGCCATCGGCTTTGTCGGCGTGCTGGTCGCACGCGGAATGCGTGAGCAGGCGGCATTTGCGGTGCTGGCCTCGACCGGAACGCTGCTGATGCCGGTGTCGCTGTGGCGGGAAGCGACGCTGGCCGCCGCGCTCTATTACATGGTGCAGGCGGTGCTGGCCGGAGCGGCGCTGTTTCTGGTCGCCGACGTGACGATACGGCGGCGTGGCCAATATGCCGACGCGGTCGTACCGAGCCCGCGCTTCGCCGGGCAGGACGCGGCGGGCCTGCTCTACCTGATCGCGGCCGTCGCGGCAGTCGGGCTGCCGCCGCTCGCCGGGTTCGTCGGCAAGCTGCTGATCCTCGACGCCAGCTTTGCCGTGCCGGGATGGCCGGTGATCTGGGCGGCGATCCTGGCGAGTACATGGGTCGGCGTGATCGGCTTCTCGCGCAGCGGCTCGACCCTGTTTTGGAAAGCCGCCCCGCCGGAGGCCGACGCCATTGCCGGCAGCATCCGATCGCGCGCCGAGTTCATAGCCCCCGCCATACTGCTTGCCCTGCTGGCGATACTGACGGTCGCCGCCGGATGGATGACGGCGCAGACCCGTGCCGCCGCCGCGCAGATCATGGCCCCCAACCGCTATGTCACCGCGATCCTGGGAGCGCGCTGATGAAACGCCTGCTGCCGCACCCTGGTCTGTCGGCGATGCTGCTGATCGTCTGGCTGTTGATGGCGAACACCATTACCGTCGGGGGTGTCGTGCTGGGCGGCATCTTCGCGCTGATCCTGCCGAAGTTCACCCAGCCCTTCTGGCCCGACCGGCCCCGGATGCGCTTTGGCCGCGCCTTTCTGGGCTATCTGGCGATCGTGCTGTTCGACATCGTCGTCGCCAATTTCCAGGTCGCCTGGCTGATCCTGTTCCGGCGCAACCGGGACCTGCGCGCGCGCTGGCTGGTGGTGCCGGTCGACCTGTCCACGCCCGAGGCGATCACGATGCTGGCAGGTACGATCAGCCTGACGCCCGGCACCGTATCGTCCGACGTATCGGCGGATGGGCGTTACCTGCTGATCCATGCGCTCGACGTCGCGGATGAAGCCGCCGAGGTCGCACGGATCAAGTCCCGCTACGAAGCCCGCCTGCAACGGATTTTCGCATGATCGCCATCGCCCTTCATCTTGCGGCCGGCGGCATCGCGCTGGCGTTGCTGCTCAACCTATGGCGGCTGGTGCGTGGGCCGGCACTGGGCGACCGGATCGTCGCGCTCGACACGATGGTCATCAACGCCATCGCGCTGATCGTGCTGATCGGCATGATCGGTGGCAACGACACCTATTTCGAAGCCGCGCTGCTGCTCGCCATGGTCGGGTTCGTCAGCACCATCGCCTATTGCAAGTTCATCCTGCGCGGGGACATCGTCGAATGAGCGTCATCGCCGATATCGCCGTCACCATCCTGCTGATCCTAGGCGCCGGATTTGCCCTGATCGGCAGTTGGGGACTGGTGCGTCTGCCGTCGACCATGGAGCGGCTGCACGGGCCGACCAAAGCGACGACGCTGGGGCTTGGCGCATTGCTCATCGCCTCGGTTGTCTATTTCCAGGCACGGCTTGGCATATGGACCGCGCATGAGCTGCTGATCTCGCTGTTTCTGTTCGTCACGGCGCCGATCTCGGCCAACATGATCGCCAAGGTCCATCTGCATCGCCGCCGGACCCATGCCGCGGGGGAGCCGGAAAGCATTGCCGGCCCGCCACCCCGGCCCAGCGAGGCGGGCGACTGGGCGACCTTCGAGGTGCCGATCGACCGTCCATCTCCGACATATGAAGGTCGCGATATAGAATGATTTGGTTGGAGGCCCTGTTTTTGGGGCTATTGCAGGGTATCACCGAGTTCCTGCCGGTGTCATCGAGCGCCCATCTGCGCATCGCGGGCAGCCTTATGCTCTCGGGTAGCGACCCCGGCGCGGCCTGATCATCCCCCGTTTTGGCGGACATGCGGGGTAGATCTCCATAGCCGAGTGCCTGCGGTGTCGATTATAGTAGCCCTCGAGATATCCGAACAGCGCCTGCCTGGCTTCAGCCCGCCTCACCCATCGGCATTGATGGACGAGTTCGACCTTCAAAGTGTGGAAGGGCATTGTCTCAGCAGGTGCCGGTGCGGCTCTGCAGAGCCTATCATCGGTGTCCATCAAACCGAGAGATGATCAGACTCACTTTCGACGACGATGCGATGGATTGCGACGGGCTCGCTGGCCATCTGACCGCGCACGAAAGCGGTTGGAGCTTGCTCCATGGTCGGTATGCGATGGATCGCCTTGACGACTTCCATTCCCTCAACCACCCGTCCGAATGCTGCAAAGCCGCTTGCATCGGCAGACCTGCCACCACGCGCGTCGAGGGCCGGTTGATCGCCGATGCAGATGAAGAAACCTTGCGCGGTGGCCAGCGGCTCATCTGCGCGGGGCAGGGATATCACCCCATCCTGGTGACGCAGGCCACTCTCATCGGTCGTTTCAAAGGCGACATCGATGCGCTGCTCGACAGCCGCCTGTGCCCCGGCCTGGATCACCTCGATGGGCGGCTCGCCCCTGTCATTGTCGGCCCGAACAATCCGGCCGAAAGAGCCGCCGTCGAAACCCGCTTTTTCCACTTCGGAGAGGAAAGCGGTGACAGTGCGGGGGGCGCGGTCGGGCCGCAGCTCGATTACGATATCGCCCAGATCGGTAATGATGCGAAGGAGAGGCATCGTTGCAGGCTTGGACATTACGATGCCAGTTCCTCTTGTGACACATGCTGGAGCAGCCCGACGAAAGGACGTTCGGAGATCCAGAAGCAGACGATGGCGCCGATCCAGCACGGAACGGCGACCAATGTGATCGCGAACGTGAGCATTCGCGGCTCGGTGCCCAGGTAAGTCGAGACCCAGCCCACCAGAGTTGGCGCGCTGCCGCCCAGCAGCCCGCTGACAATGCCCCATATGGCCGCCATTCTCGCCCGCAACGGCCCCGGCGCCATGTCCTGGAGGAGCGTTGGCACGGCGCAGCCGATCGCCGTGCCGCACAGCATCATCGCACCCAGCAGCGTGAAGGCTTGCCAAGCGGCGGTCACGAACGGAAAGATCGCCAGCACGGGTATCGTGGCGGTCATGGCGTAGCGGAAGAAGCGAACAGTCGCCATCGAGCCGAGCCGATCGATCATGCGCCGCATGACGAAGGTCGCGCTTGCCACCCCGCCGAGAGTCCCAACCGCCACGGCCATGCCCATGGCCACCCCGTTCTGGGCGGGTGTGGTGCCAAACAGACGTGTCGCCGCTACAGGAAGCCACACCAGGTAACCGCCAAAAGCCAGCATGTACAAGCCTAGCCCGGCGAAGAGGGACATCGTGGCAGCTTTGTGGGCCGCCAAGAATTGCCAGAACGTGTTGGGAGAGCCTTGCGCGGCAGCAGATCGCACTGCTGAGCGTTTACGCCCAATGGCCGTAAACGCGAGTAGGACGATCAGGATCGGCGCAGGAAGCGCTACGAGAAAGAAGGCCAACCGCCAGGATTCATAGTGCTGCAGCCAAGCCGGGAGACTGGCGTGCCTGGCATCCAGGAAGCCGATGGCGCTGCCGCCCAGTGCCAGACCGGCCGAAACACCCGCGTAAGCGAAGATATAGATCAGGCTGTTCGCCAGGATCCGTTTGCGGCCCTTGAACAATTCGGGGACGAATGACGTCATGATAGGCGCCAGACCGGCCTCGCCTGCGGCTATCAGAACAGCCGCCCCAAACAACTCCTCGAAATTCCGGGCAAAGCCACACGCCGTGGTTCCGATGCTCCAGGTCGCGATGCAACAGCCCAGGACGAGCCGTCGATCGAAGCGGTCCGCAGCCCAGGCCAGCGGATATACGGCCAGAACGGTAAAGATCGCGAAGGCCAGTCCTTGGACCATGCCCAGTTCAGCGTCCTTCAGCCCCAAGCTAAGCGACAGCGGGGTCGCTGCGAGCGTCAGCACCTGACGGTCGACGAACCCGAAGAGTGTTGCCGCCAGCATGACCCACAAGGTGTACCAGCCACCCTTGAGCACATAGTCGCCGGATTGTTCAGCCGTTGTGGCAGGCTGTGTCGCCACCGCTGCTTGCGCTGTCATGCGCCGGCCCCGTCGGAGATGGCCCGATTGGCCGCGATCCTGGCCATCAGCTTGTCGAACGGCCTCTCGAACGATTTCATCGCGGGCGGCGGGTCGTTCATGAGGTGCGTGGCGAAGTATTGCCAGCGCCGGCGCATGCCGTATCCCGTCCAGTCATGCCCACCGCGCGGGAGCAGAACGAGGTCCACGTCCTTATCCGCTTCGACAAGCTTTTGCACGAGTTGGAAAAGCCCGGCCGGATGACATCCGTTGTCCATCATGCCGTGGACCAGGAGCAGCTTGCCCTTCAAGCCATCGGCATAGGTCTTTGCCGCTTGTTGCGCGTAGAGGTCCGCTTCGTAGGCCCCGTGATAACGCTCTCCCCAGCTGTGCCAGAAGAGCGCCTGGTCATAATTTCCGCCCCCCGCCACGGCGACCTTGAAGAAGTGACCAAAGCGCAGCGCAGCATGCGCCGTCATGTAGCCGCCACCCGAAAACCCGGTAATGCCGACGCGCTCCAAGTCGATTTCCCCGGTACGCTCCGCCAATTGGCGGATCGCGACGATGTGATCTTCCAGGTTAGACGCTGTATGCGCCGCGCCGTGGGACGCGGTGCGGAAGGCCTGCTCCCGGTTGGCGGTGCCCCGCCCATCTAGAATGAGCACATATGCGCCGAGCGCGGAAAGATGTTCGGCATCTGCATAAGCGCTAGCGGTAATTCCGCCGTCAGCGAAACTGCCGTGCGGCACGTAGTTCACCTGCGGCCCACCATAGATCAGGTCGATCAGCGGGTACTTGCGGCCGGACTCGTAGCCGAAAGGCTTGAACAGCAGTCCGTAAGTTCGAGTGGATCCGTCTGCAGCCAGGAACTCCAGCGCCTCGGGTGTCTGCCACCCGACAGGCAGTTCTGCAGATGCACGTTCCAGCACGACGATCTCCTCGCCGTCTTGGTTGCGCAAGTAGGTTACGGGCAACTTTTCGACCGTACTGACGGTTTCGATCAGGTAATCGCCGTTCGGTGATATGCCCGATATCTTTTCCGCGTCGCATCCTTCCAGCGCCTTGATCATGGTTGTCATGTCGCCGGGGCGCCAAACCGTATGTTCGCCGGGAAGGTCGGACAGGATGCGCATGCCACCATCGAGCGATGCCGTGCACGGCTTCACGACATACGGATTCTCTTCAGGAACGATGCCGGCGGCGAGGAACACAACTTCGCGACGATCAGCATCGACGCGCAGCACATCGCGCACTTGCCAATCGCCCTCGGTAATTGCCCGGCGGAGCGATCCCGTTGTCAGATCGTAAAGATAAAGGTGCCCGCGGCCCGTACGCTCAGAATACCAGATCAGCTCATTGGTTTCCGGCAGTGGAGTGATCAATGCCTTGGTATATACGTTTACGCTCAGTTCGACATACGTTGGGGATTCTTCGGTGAAGACTATCCTCGTCGCGCCTGTCATTACGTCGAAGGCGACGACATGCGCCTTCCTTTCGCCGCGTTCGACATCGACGAAGTACGCCGTCTGACTATTGGCGCTCCACCAGGTGAGACCCGCCGCAAAAGGCGTCGTGTTCATGCGCACCGCGCTGAGCCGCGGATACCGCGCTTCGACTTGACGGCCGGTCTCCACCTCGATGACGAGCATGCGAAACTCCGTGACCTTTGGGTCCTCCGGAAGACTGGTAAGATTCGCGTGAATGACGGGCCTCACGCCGCTCACCGGTGCATATTCCGCTAAGGCAAGCTCGGGGACATGGCGCTCATCGGTTTGGAGCGTCATCACCCATTTGCCGTCAGGCGACCATTGTGCCTGAGGCACATTCATGCCGTGAGCCTGCGAAATGCGGCGCATGGCCGCTGCTGGCGACGCATATGGGTATTGTGATGTCCCGTCCGTCGTCAGCAGTCGCTCCTCGCCGCTTTCCAGATCGCGCAATTTGAGGTTGTCGCCGTCGAGCAGCAGGGCCGACCCGCCTTGCGGAGATACGAGCCAGTTCGCATTGGCCGTGGGTTTGTCCACCTTGGTCAGGACCCCTTGCCTATAGGCAAAGCTGAAGGCCTGCCCGAACGCGGAGAAGTGCGCGATGCCGCCGTCCAGTTCGAAGCGCAAATCCCTGACGATCAGCACGTCACCAGCGACTGGCGCGTCCAGGATCGAGGCAAGCGCACCAGCGATGCTCGCGCGGGAGAGCGTAAGCAGACGCTCCCCCGCGCGAGCGTTAAAGACAGCGTATTCAGGTCCGTCTTCGCCCCGTCGTTCATACCAGAAATGATGATCGTCGATCCAGGTCGGGAAGACCGCACCGTTATGTACGCAGTCGGTTGCCAACAGCGCGTCCTGCGCAAATTGCGCCCTCTGTCTCCAATCGATCATGACGATTCCCAGACCTCAGTACGCCACGTTGAAGGCTATGCCGACCGTGCGTGGCTCCAGCCGCGCGGGATAGATCAGCGACGCATAGGCCGGGTAAAGGACACTGTCGCGGTTCAGGATATTCTTAACGAATACCGATGCGTTCCACACCTTGGTCGACGTACCGATGCGCGCATTCAGGATATTCTGCTCGTCGGAACGCACAGGCGCCGTCTGGAAGTTTCGCAGGAAGACCTGGAACTTGTCGGCATGCTGGAAATCCACCCGCGCAAAGCTTGGCATGCTGCCCACGTCGAAGTTGTATTCGGCCGAGGCCGAACCCGTGAAGCGCGGAACATAGTCGACCCGGTCGCCGACGAGGTGGTCGGCCGTGTTGCTGCGGTATTCCATGTTGTTCCAACTCCCGGTGACGGAGAAGGTCAAACCGCTTACCGGTGTGTACGATACGCTGCCATCGGCACCCCAGCCCGTGACCTTGCCGCTGTTGCTGGTGAAGGATGTGGGGAATCCGGGTACGTTGCTGGTGCTCTGAACGTCGTTCCAGACATTCCGATAACCCGCCAGTTCGAGCACGATGCGGCGATCGGCCGACTGGAACTTGCCCCCGAGTTCGTAGGACCACAACGAGTCTGGCGAATACCGCGAAGGCACGAACGCCCCTCCGGCAAGCGAGGTCACGTTGAAGCCGCCACTGCGGAATCCGCGACCCACATTGCCGTAGAGGTTGACGTTATCGGTGGGTTGCCAGGCGAGGTTGAAGCGCGGGCTGGTCGCCTTGTAAGTGCCGCGGGCATGATCGACCGCAGGCGCTCCGAACGAATTGCTGACCACATCTTGCCGACGATGATCTTCGAACTGGCGAAGACCGACCAGCGCCGTAAGCGTACTGGTCAGACGATAGCTGGCTTCGCCGAAGATCGCCCAAGACTTCGAGTTGCTGGGATTGGTTCCATCGCTCGCCAGAAGCTGAAAGCCAGCGGGCAACACGTCTGGATTCACCACAGATTCGAACGCCAGGTGGGTGCGTGAATTGCGGTAGAACCCGCCGACGGTCCAGTTCAACGGGCCATCGCTGTTCGAAGATAGACGCACCTCTTGCGCGAAGATGCGGTTACTCGTTCTGTTGGGCAGGCTGATCGATTGCACCGGCGCGGAAATACCCAGAAGCGGCAGGAGAGGCGCGAGGGTTGCTGTCAGATCCGACGTCAGCAAATCCCTGCGATCCAGGAAGCTGGTGGAACTCAGCAAGGTGACCGGCCCGAAGTCATAGGTGCCAAGACCGTTGATCAGCGTGACCTTGGATGTCTGCGGCGTGGGTATCGCATCGAACACCTGCTGATTTTCATCGCTCAGGTTCTGCGCCCCCAGTTTGAGGTTCTGATGCTGCACCATCAAGGTGACCTTGAACGGGTCGGACACTTGAGCGGTGAGTTTTCCGCGCAGCGTCAGCGCATGTCCCGAGTTGATACGCCGATCGTCGATCACCGGATTGTCGATCCAGCCACCAAAATTCTGGTATGATCCAGCGACGCGCAACCCCAAGCGTTCGGTGACGAGAGGCACGTTGACCATGCCTTCGCTCTTCCAATCGGTACCGCCACCGGCGATTGCGGCGACTTCGCCACCGGCGGAACCTTCGACCTCGCGCAGGTTCACGTCGTTGGTGATGTACCGGATCGTGCCGCCGACGGCGCCTTGGCCGTAAAGCGTGCCCTGCGGCCCACGCAGCACCTCGACCCGCTTGATATCGAGCAGCCGGACATCCTGCCCGCTCTGGTTAAGCTCGAGATTCAACGGGGTCTCGTCCAGATAGACGCCCACCGTCGGCAGTCCGTTCAGGGTGGAGATGCCGCGAATCTGCACGCGCTGCTGCCCTGGAGCGAACTGAGTGATGGAAATGCCGGGGACGGAATATTGGACGTCCTCGACCGCCGATGCGCCACGACGCGCAAGGGTCTCACCCGTGATCGCGGTAATGGATAGCGGCACGTCGATGAGCGCCTGCTCACGCTTCTGCGCTGTAACTATGATATCACCTGGCTGGGCATCGCCGCTCGCCGACGCCGTGTCCTGTGCCTGCACCGGCATCGCCGATGCCGCGCACGCCATCGCAATGAAGGAAATTTGTCCAATCCGCCGTAGTCGCATCTGCATGATTCCACCCCGTTTCCAACAAACAGAGCGTGCGACCGCTTTTTGTCGTTGGCAAGTGCTAAGTGTGATGACTTTCTGACCGCCGTCGGCTAGGGCCGCCTCATGCCCAAACGTGCAGCCGACTATATGACGGGTCAGCGCGAGATGATCGCCCGGGCGGCGCTCGATGTGCTGATCGAAAAAGGGTATCATGAGACGTCTCTTCGGGACATTTGCCGCGCCGCGAATGTCTCGAACGGCGCGCTCTATTCGTATTTTCCCACGCGCGAAGCGGTCGTCATCGCCGCATGCGAGATAGACAATCGCCTTGCACTCGAACAGCGGTGTCCGGAGAGTTGGGCCGAATATACCGATATTGGCCATGACGAGCTTGTCCCGGGTACTTTTCGGTCGCGCCGATTCCGGTTATCGTTGCAGTTCGCAGCAGAGCTGAGCCAGATGCCAACTCCTCCGAAAGGGTTGGCTGATTTGTTCCAAGCCCACCGCCTGGTCGTCAGGCGTTCGCTCGAGCATTTGAAGAATCTCGACGTCGTCTCGCTTCCCCTTGGGCTGGAGACGACTTCGGACATCCACTGCCAACTTTTTGTTGGAGCCTCCTACCACCTGTCCGCCAATCACGGCACCGATCGGGTGCCGATAATGGATGCATTTCGAAAAGGCCTTGCGGAAACTGCGGGCTTGGTATCGATGGTGCAACTCGCTTAGGCTTCGTAAGCTTTGGATCTATCGATGCGGAGAGGGTCGGCGGACCCCCATCCTTCTATCGGTGCTGCGGTTTCGAGGACGCTGGCGAACGCCTGAGATCAGGAAAGTGGCGCTTAGGTAACTTTTCCATTCGGATTCTTTTCGAGGATGGCGGCTTTCTCCCTGCCTGCCCGTGAAAGCGGACTGACCGTGACGGGGTGGCTTCCGGTCCGTCTGCTTCGCCGCCCCTCAGTCGCAATAGCCGCCACGCGCCGACGATCGCTGATGTAGAGGACTGCGAACTCGTCGATCAGAGGTGGAGGCCCAGAAACGAAGCTCCGGGGACCGGGTTGAATGAGACGGGCTCAGCCGGAACGAAGCCAAGGTCCGCATACAGCTTGCGAGCGGGAAGGGACTTCGCCTGCACATCCAGTCGCATTTCGCGATAGCCGGAAGCGCGAGCCTCAGCAATCAGCCGCTTCGATAGCGCATGGCCAAGGTGTTTGCCGCGTGCGTCCGGACGAACATACAACCGCTTCATCTCGCATATGACAAGCGAGACTTGCCGCATGGCAACGCACCCCACGATTGCCCCGTCCTTTTCCGCAAGCAGGACGCACCCTTTGGGGGCAGCGTACTTCTCGGTGAAGTTCGCAAATTCGAGGTCATTATTCTGATAATCGAGATTGACGGGAGAGTTGGCTATGAACTCTCCCCAGATGCTCAGCACCGCCGCGCTGTCGGTGGGGAATTTTGCCCGCCTGATCGTCGTCATGGCGGTACTGAATGATTGAAAATCGTGGCGACAATGAGGACGTGTTCAGGCCGCCGATTTCGCGCCAAGGCGACCAAGCGCGGAACGGCCGCTACCGAATGCTTACCCCAGATCGGTTCTGCGGGGCAGATGGAGAAGTCAGCATAATGGGAGCGAAAGGCGCACGAAATCAGCAATCAAGCGAAGGCGAGAACCACCGCCGAACCTGCGCTATTGCCGCCGTGTGTATCCGTCATTCCCACTCGATTATTTCCTACCCGCATAACGCCCTGAAATTGCAGCACAAAATATTTTTCATGACTCGCCATACCGTCAGCCAACCCGTCAAAAACTCGCGCTGCTGAAATCACTGGCTTTTTCGGCCGTCCTTGCGAAACCCACCTTCCACCATCTATCGCCGGACACGGTTTAGAAGCCTCACCGAACGACCCTCAGACCAGCTCCACCGTCTGTACGCTACGCTACGAAGTGCGAGCGACGGCTCGTCTGTGGTTATACCGTCATGGCGGCTCGATCATCCCCCAAGATTCAGGTCCCGCACAGCGACGAACGCCCGGTTCGTCTCGGCCGCACGCCGCTCCTTGGCTTCCAAAACGGTGATGAGTGAAACCTTGCGCGAGAGCACCTCATAGAGGTCGAGCCCGTCAGCGCATATGAGGTTGGTCTGGCGTCCGCGCGAGAACGCCTCCAGCCCCTCGGCCGTGAAGCCGGAATTGCTGACGAACAGCCCGCGCGACCAAGATGCCTTTCCACCGACCTTGCCCGAAAAGGTCATCAGGTCGGCAAAGCCGATCTGAGGCCCATGCCATTTTGCTTCAACCAGGTAGGTCTGACCGTGCAGCTTGAAGCTCCCGTCGATCTGCTCGCCGACGAGCCGAAAAGAGCCGCGCGGCGCCAGCCCGAACCCGGCGAACAGCTCGTTCAGAAAGCCCTCGAAACGCAGACCACGCGCCTGGGGATCGAGCTTGGTGATCTCGATGAGGAGCGCAGCGAGCTCCTGCTCCTTCTCCGCGCCCAGCGTCGACGACGCCTGCGGCGCTCGCTCTGCGGCCTTTGGCGAGCCGAAGCTGCTTAGGAAGCTCGGATCGAGCAGCTCAGGGATCTTGAATTGCACCCCGGGAAGAAGGCTGTTGAGTCGATCAATCTCTTCACGACTGAGCGGATTTCCCTTCCCCCGCCGGTAGGTCATCGCTTGGCGAACGATCGCCACGATCAATTTCGTAAAGCACGACCTGCGCTGTTCCAGCGTCGCGGTCAGGAGTTGAACCATGGCAGGTCGCTTGCTGCCCGGGACCCATAGATCGCCGACGCCAGCCTGTGCGGCGGCAAGCGGAAATGCGGTCCTGTTGTTTCCGCTCCCGGGAAGGAAATCGTAGAGGAGGTCTGCGAGGTCCTCGATCGCCTGAGCTTCACGAAATGACATCATAGGTTACTCGTCCTCCGCCTCCTCCATGCGCGCTTCGAGCTCGTCGAGGAATGGAGAGCGCCCCCAACGCATCCTCCCGCGGGCCGTATCGACGTAGCCTGAATAAAGCATATGGATCTCGTCGCGAGCGCGCGTGAGACCGACGTAGAAGAGCCGGCGGCTCTCGCGGCGAGCAGCGGGCAATTCATTGCGCCACGGCAGACTGCCAAGGTCGAGACCGACCATAATCACGACGTCATATTCGCACCCCTTCGCGGAGTGAAGCGTCAGGAGATTCAGGTGCAATGGAGAGCCGTCCCGCCCACCGAGACTTGCCAAATCGAGGTCGGCAAGCGCGCCTCCAACAGCCAGAGCTGCCGTCATCCGATTCACCTGCTCGCCCTGGTCGGCGAGGCTGGGCTCGCCAGCCATAAGTGCGTCAAGCATCCCGGCTCGTAGCGCCGCCACAAAATCCCGAGCGATCCCCTCCTCGACGCGAAGCGACCAGAGAAGCTGGGTTAGACGTTGCGCTTCATCGCGCGCCTCGGCTTCGGGGATGCGCGCGCGATGAAATCCCAACCAACGATCTAGCAGCCCGCGCAACTGCGGCCGGGCCTCGCGCCAGCCGCCCGCGCACCATGCGGCGCAATCTTCGATCCAACTCGTGAGCGCGACCTTCCGGTAAGGAGCGGCGGTGTCGACACGAACGAAGTCGAGGCCCGCGGCGGCCACCGCTTCCGCCACCACGTCGCCAGCCCGGTAGTCGCGATAGAGGATGGCGATATCGCCGAGCGCTCGCCCTGGCTTTCCCGCAAGCGCCGCGGGGATGATCTCTTCGATTGCATGGGCGGCCTGCCCTTCGAGACCGTCAGCGCACTGCGTGAACTCGATGACGGCCTGCCGGTCCGGGTCGTTGGACCGATAGCCGCGCGCTTCGCCTAGCGCCATCTCGGAGGCGCTGACGATCCGGGCCGCCGAACGATAGTTGAGCCGGAGCTGCACCCGCTCGACGTCGTCCCGCTCCGCAAGGTCCTGCAGGAGCGCTCCATCGGCGCCGGTGAAGCCGTAGATCGACTGGTCGGGATCGCCCACTGCAAACAGCCGAACGCCGCCGTCAAAGGCCACGCGCTTCACGATGCGATGCAAGGCCACACCGAGGTCCTGATATTCGTCAACGGCGAGGACGGGGAACTTCGCCTGCAGCAGCGGGAGCACCCAATCGTGCTCCGAGACGAGCCGCTGCCCGAAAACGACAAGGTCATCGAAGTCGATAAGACCCGTCCTCCGCAGCTCGGCCTCGTATCCTTCCGCCCACGCGGCGAGCTCTGCCTCGCTGGTCCAAAAAATCGAGGTTCGGTCGAGAACCGATCGCCTGTGCCTTCCAAGGTCCATTGTCTTGTTCGGATGACCGACACCGAACAGCCTGTCGCCCACGCGCTTCATTGCCTGGTCGCTCTGCCGAGTCGTGGCGACGGTAAGCGGGAAAGGCACCGGCAAATCGGCAAGCCGGCCATACGGCATGAGGAGATGCCGCAAGCAGAAACCGTGAACGGTGCCGATGAAGAGATTGGAGGCCTCACGCAGGCCTAATCGCTCGAGCCGGCGGGTCAGCTCGCGAGCGCATTCCTGACTATAGGTAATGCACGCCGCACCACGCGGCGCGCGCACGTCCTCGGCCATGATCCTTGCCAGCTTGAGCACCAGCGTCTTGGTCTTGCCGCTGCCAGGACCGGCCAGCACGACACAGTTGCCGGTCGAGTCATAGGCCGCCTGCTGGCCCGGGTTGCCAGCAAGATCGGCCGCTTGGGCGAGATAGGCAGCACTGACGCTACGCAACGGCATCGCGGATGTGCTCCAGCGCCTGCCGGATGTAGTCCGGACATGTATCCACGTCGACGTGGCGGGCGAGCGCCTGGGCAAAACGACCCTTGCCGACCCGTTCGATGAGCGCAATCAGCGCATCCTCGTCGAGCGTATCGGGGTCATCCACCCACCCTTGCAGCTCCTCGCGGGTGCCGTCGCCGATGCTCAATTCTTCTTCGATCACCTCCTGCATGCCCTCGGCAAGGCCGCCGGTAAACAGCTCCGGTTCCAGCGTGTTGCTGTTGACGAAGTAACCGAACGGCTCGGCGCGGGCGATTACAGCGTCCGCGTCGAGACGCCTGTAGCTGACGCCTTCTTCCCGCAATTGCAGCACACTGATCAGGCGACGCCGAACCCGCGGATGGCTGGCGCCATTGGGGTCGCGGTCCGTCAGGATCACGTGCGGAATGTTCAGGCCGTGCGGGCCTAGCAGCTTCACGTAGGGCGTGAAATTCGTGCCGCTGACCGAACAGACCGTGATGCCGAGCATGTCGAGCGGGATATCTAGCGCGTCGGCAAAGGCCGGCACCAGGAACCGCTCCGCGTCGCCCTCGACCAGGATGACACCGCGGGCGAAGAAGATCTCGCCGCGGCTCACATCAATGTAGCGCTGAAGGTCCGCCTCATCGCGCTCGGTAAACGGCGCAGTGGCCGTCGAGACGGCGATCGTCGCATTCGTCTCCGCGTCATGGCGGAGCAAGACGATCGAGCGGATCGGCGTGACGCTGGCGATGTGAGGTGAATGCGTCGTGAGGATCGTCGTCAGCGGCGGCGTATCCTCCTCTCCGTCTGCGCCCGTGCCGAGGAAGTAGCGATAGACAAGGCGCTGAACGTGCGGATGCAGGTGCGCCTCCGGCTCTTCGACGACGAAGAAGGTGTGGTCGCGTTCACCGTCCGTTACGAGCCGATCGAGCTCGAGACTCTTCAGCGCCATGAAAATCAGATTGGCCGTGCCAAGACTGGCGTCGGCAATGCCGCGGGCTCCATTGTCGATCAGCAGGCGCAGGCTGCGCAGCAAGGCGTCGACCCGTGTCGGCGAAAGACCGAGCGTCAGCGGGACCGCATGCTGCTCGCCCGCGATGGCGATCAGCCGCTCGCTGATCCGCTCTGCCGTGGCGACCACTTCGGCATGGCCCTCCAACTCCGCCTGCGCCTCGTTCACCTGCTCCTGAATTTCCGCGCGAGCATCCGCGTCCAGGGAGGTTGCAAGCTCCTCAATCAATGGCCTTAGCGGCGAGTTGCGCCAGCTCGCCAGATCCTTCTCGGCATCGCGCAGCGCAACCTGCACGTCGAGCGGCAGCATTCGCCGTAGCGACGGCCCGATGGACATCTCGGGGTCGTCACCGCCAAAGATGATGTACTCATAGTCGGCTAGGCTCTCCGGATCCCGATCGAGATTGGCCTTCGGCTGAAAGCGGTAGGTAAGCCGCGCGACCATCGGCGGCCCTGGATCGACCACGCAGTCATTCAGATGCGCCATCAATCGCGGATCGTCGGTGAAGTCGGTCAGCTCGACGGCGATCTCAACCGTTTCCCCGAGCTTGTCCTCGCCTAACCCATCCCAGAAGTGCTCCAGGCCGAGCTGGCGATCACGCTCGGACAGGCCCGGGTCGAGAATCAGTTGCAGCGCGCGGATGAAATTGCTTTTGCCGACTTTGTTCTCACCGACGATGACGATGTTCTCGCCCGTCTCGAGGTTGATCTCCGAGAAGTTCGCGAAGTTGCTTATCTTTACGCGCGAAATCCGCACGGTCATTCCCCCCGTTTTTATTCTGAATTGACGCGCTAGCCGAGTAGCACCTCGATCTCCTTGTTCTCAACAAGCGTATTGATCTCACTGTAGAGATCGACATCCTGACCGGGCGCAGAGATTGAAATGACTAGAGCGTACCGCGCTTTGTCAGCCACACGCTTTTGGCCGACGTGCGACTTCCACCATCCGCCGACCGGATAGACCGCGATGGCGTCGTGACCCGCCAGTTCGATCGCCCTGCCGCGCCACAGGTCGCAATGCAGCGACCCCGCCTGGATGGCTTTCGGCCCCAAGAGCCAGCAACTGGCCTCGCCATCGGCTTCGGTGCCGTCCTTGGCCTGGCTCGCGGAAATACGGCTGCGAAACCGGGCCGCCGTCTCCGTGCGCTTCTTCATGTCAAACCGCAGCCCGAAGGAGCGATATGTGTCGGGTCGGGTAGCCGCCTTGCCGGCCAGGTTAGGCTCGATGAAGTACGACAGGGTCACCTTCATCGTGACAATCTCGTTTTCGAGTTTCTCCAACGCTGCTTTCGGCCAAGGCAGATCGTAGAAATGCATCTCATTGAACACGCCGGTCCGGCCGTCCGCACCGATCGCGAAGGGCTGGATCTCCGCCTGCGCGACCAGCGTGGCATCGTTGCGCGCCGAGAGGATGGCTCGATCAATGTCCGGCACGCCATATCCGAACTCGCGGAGCATCTCCTGCTTCTTGCCCTTGGTGGCCGCTTTCCCGGTCTTCCAGTGGGCTCCGGTGCCGATAAACCTTTTCCGGATCGGTTCGGGCCAACGGGCCGAATCCACGGTTAGCGCGCGATGCGTTTCTGCCCATAGGTCCGGCCGAGCCGCTTGCAGGCGGCCGATGAAGTTTCCGGCCATTCCAGCGGCCGCGCTCGTTGCCCAGAACGGCACGAGCGGTTCGGTCGCGACATCGGAGCCGGCCGAGAGAAGAGAAACGGCCGGGTCCCAGCCGCAAAAGCCGGTCGCGTCCGACATCATGTTGCCGGCCTCAAACAACACCTCCGGCTTGATCGGCGTCAGGTCGTCAGGCAGCGACTGCGAGCCACGACTAAACGGACTGCGGTGATTGGCCGGGACGGCGGCCTGCAACACGGGCGGCGGCGCTGGCGGCTGCTCCTTCCGCGTGAAGCCGCCGATGGTAAGGGCGTTCCAGCTCTGTGATGGGTCTTCCAGAGGCTGCGAGGGCAGGACGTCTACCGCCATGCCGCCGGAGACGTTTCCAGTCGCAACGACGATCAGCCTCTTGGATCGCTCCGCGGCCGGCACGGCGTCGTCAGCCTCACCGGGCATGGCACCGGCCGAGATCTGGTCGATCGCTCCGCTCCAAGTCGAAGGCCGGCTGGGTGGGAAATCGGTGGCAGACGTTGCAATGCAGAAGCTCCGCACCGCTTCCGGGCGCTCGATCTCCACTAAGCTGACAGCGCCTTGCGTCACCACTCCATAGCTGGGCGGTTTGGTCGGTGGAAATCCACCAGGCGGCAGCAGCTTCATGGATTCGGCGCCATGCGTCAGATCGACGGGGCGCGCGTCGTTCATCAATGGTTCGAGGTCGCCGTAAAGGACGAGTCCCGCAAGTGGTGTGCCGTGACCGCCGTACGGCTCGTGATCGTCCGCGCCCCAATCAGCATCGTAAGCCCAAGCCCCACGCAAGCCGGGCGCAATCAACGGATGGGCCGCCGTGACACCCGTGTCGAGCGTGCAGACCACTGGAGCGTCCGGAGACGGCGGGCTGACGCGCTGCGCCAGCTCGTCCACCCAATCATGCTGTCCAAAGCCGGTGTCGCCACGATCGAGAAATGGCTCGATCGTTCCTGTTGCCCGGCGTATCTCGGTGATGGCGCCTGGCACGCGCGCCGCGAACGCGGCCACTGCCGCGGCGGCTGCGTGAAGGAAGACGACCGTCGTATCCGGGAAGATCAGGCGATCGTCATGCACATCGATGTTCGCGTTGCGAGCCGCAGCGGCCAGGCGGTCCGCCAGCGCGACCGGCTGGCGAACCCACAACTCCCACCAGAGGATGTCCGGCGCAGCCAGATCCACCACGCCGGTGAACAGTGATCCGACTTCCACCGCCCTGACTTCTTCGATGACCTCGAACCGCTCGACATCGGGACGTCGCTGATTACCGGGATCGCGACCATAGTCAGTGATGCGATTCCGCAGGAAGGCGCGTGCGTCGTCGGGCACGAACAGCAAGGCGCTTTCGGTGCGGTCCTCGTTACGCTCCGATCGCAGGATCACAACGTCCTGCGTTGGAAACTCCAGGGTCGCCGGCACCTTGACGGCCTTGGTCCGCGAGCCTTCCGCCGGCGGCAACGTCGTGACCTCCACGACAGTGCCGGATTTCAGCCCCTGCACGGGCAGGCGCGGATCGGCAGCCGCAACTGGAACGGTCCCCAGCGCCGCAGCGAGCTGGTCGAGGAGCTGCGTGGCGTGCGCCGCATAGTCTCCCCGAAGGGGTTTGCGTTCCTGATTGCGCGAGGGAAAAGTGTAGGCTGCTGTTTCACGAAAGACGTCGATCGCGATATGCGGACGGTCTCTCGCGTCGAAATTATCGGGCTCCGCCATAGGCTCCTACTTCTTCATTCGCGTTCCATTCAATCCGTTCGGCGGAGCCTGCCTAACGGCCGGGTTGGCGACGGAACTTGCCCTTCAACGTCTGTCGATTTTCGAGCGCGTCGCGCAAGGCGTCGGGCGACACCTTCGATGCGCCTTCCAGAATGGCGTCCTTCACGACGGTATCGGCCGCGCGGACCAGCTCGCCCTGGCTGAGCCCTTCAAGCGCGCTTTCAATGCCGGGCCATACCTTCGAAGCGAACTTGAACTTGCCGAGACGGCGTTCAAGAATGCCCCGCGCAGACGCCGCATCCGGCAGCGTATATTCGACCACTTCGTCGAAACGGCGCGCGAGGGCTTCGTCCAGAATCTCGACATGATTGGTCGCCGCCAGCACGAGACTGTCGGTCGAATTCGGTTCCTCCATGAAGGCCAGCACGGAATTGAGAACCCGACGGATTTCGCCGACATCGTTCGGGTCGCCCCGGCGCGCGCCGATCGCATCGAATTCATCGAGCAGATAGACGCCGCGCGTCTGCGCGATCTGATCGAAGAGCAGGCGCAGCTTGCCCGCGGTCTCGCCGAAGAACCGGCTGAACAGCGCTTCAAGCCGTACCGTGAACAGCGGAAGCCGCAACTCGCCGGCCAAGGCCGAAGCCGTCATCGTCTTGCCCGTTCCGGGCGGCCCAACCAGAAGCATGTGCGTGGCCGGTATCTGACCGTGCTCGCGCAGGGTCACGCGCTCCTGCTGCTGGCGTACAACGCGGCCGAGCCGCTTGGCGATCTCGTCGGAGAGCACCATGCTTGAGAGTGCAACCTTGGGATAGGCGCTCTCGACGAGACCCTGCAATTCGCCGCGCGGTCGAGCGAGCGGGATCGGGGTCTGGCCACCGGCCGGCTTGCCAGTCCGGCGCTGATCACGCGCCTTCTGGACAAGCCGTTTCAGCTTCTCAGCATCGTCCGAACGACCCTGGCGAGCTTCCTGAGCGGCGATCTGCAAGGCGATCGACAGGAGCTGGTCTTCGTCCCCGTCGATATGCGAGTTCAGGAGCGCGAGAATTTGTTTAGTCGACATACTCGCCTCCTTTCTTTGGTCTGGCCTCGCTATACTGTTGCTTGCTCAGATGCTTGTGGCTGTCGCTCGCTCCGCGCACGCTATCGGAATCCGTCCAAAAGCGCCACCTTTTCCTCTCTACCACAGAGCTTCCTAACCATTCTTTCGCCCCATGGGGCGTAAAGCCCACCCTGATCAGCGGCTGCCCAACCGGCCGGACCATCGACGGGCATTTCCAGCGCGGGGGAGATTCGGTGCTCGACATGGCGACGGGCCTTGACTCTCTCGACCAAAGATTAGAACAAATGGAGAACATGATGCTGAACCCATTCCCGGAGGTCAACAGGAAGCTTGCGGTCCGAGCCCGCTATAGAGTCTTTGCGCGCGCAGATCGAAAAGATCGAAGGCCGCGGCCGGCGCGCCAAATCGGTTCTCCCCTTCGGGATTGCCGCGATGGACTCGCGTCTGCCAGGCGAAGGGCTCGCCCTCGGCGCGCTGCATGAAGTAGCCGGCGGCGGCAATGGCGCAATCGACGGAGCCGCCGCTGCGCTTTTCAGTGCGGGGGTCGCCGCCCGCACCAAGGGTAAGGTTCTGTGGTGTATCACCAGGCCCGATCTGTTCGCTCCAGCGATCGCGCAGGCCGGGCTGGCGGCCGACCGCGTGATCTATGTCGAAGCGGGCGACGACAAGACCGTGCTCGCCTGCATGGAGGAAGGGTTGCGACATGGCGGCCTCGGCGCTGTCGTCGGAGAGGTCGCTCGTCTCTCCATGACCGCCTCCCGCCGCCTGCAACTCGCCGCTGAAGGTGGCGGCGCCATCGCCATTGCATTGCGACGATGGCGACGTCAGACGGAGGCGGCCGATTTCGGGCAACCGACCGCAGCCATGACTCGCTGGCGGATCTCCGTTCTGCCGTCGACGCCGCTGCCCGTCCCGGGCGTCGGGCGCCCTCGATCGCTTGTCGAGCTGATCCGCGCTCGCGCGGGCGAAAGTGCAGATTTCGAATTGGAGGCGTGCGATGACACGGGTCGTCTCGCTCTTCCTGCCGAGCTGGTCCACCGACCGGCTGCGGCGGAAGGCTGGCGACGCGGCGCATCCGGCTGAGGCGCCGCTCGTCCTGATTGGCCGCGATGGGAACAGGCGGGTGGTGCTGGCGGCAGACGCCGCCGCGCAGGGCGCGGGCCTGCGCGCCGGCATGCCCGTCACCAAGGCGCAGGTTTTGGTGCCGGGCCTCATCGTACAGGACGCCGATCCGGACGGGGACGCCGAGGCGCTCGACCGGCTCGCCGCCTGGCTCCTGCGTTATGCGCCCATCGTGGCACCCGATCCACCGGACGGCATCATCATCGACTCGACTGGCGCCGATCATCTCCACGGCGGCGAAGGCGCGATGCTGAAGGGCCTCATCGGTCGCCTTGCCATGTCCGGGCTCACCGCCCGCGCGGCGATCGCCGACACCTGGGGCGCCGCGCACGCGCTGGCTCGATACGCGGCGCGGCCGACGAGGATTGCGCCACCGGGCCACGGCCGGTCGATTCTCGACCCCTTGCCGCTGACCGCTTTGCGGATCGCCCCATCGACCGTCGAGGGCCTGCGAACACTCGGCTTCCAGTGCATCGGCGATCTGCTGGCGCAGCCGCGCGCGCCTCTCACGCTGCGCTTCGGGCCAGAGATCGACCGCCGCATCGACCATGCGCTCGGAGATCTGGCGGAGCCGATCGAACCGGTCCGACCGTCCGAACTCGTGCAGGTGCGCCGCGCCTTCGCTGAGCCGATCGGCACGGCCGAGACTATCGCGCGCTACATCGGCAAGCTCGTCGTCCAGCTCTGCGCGCTGCTGGAAGAGCGCGGCCTCGGCGCGCGCCGTCTCGATCTCCTCTGCCACCGTGTCGACAATCGGGCTCAGGCGGTTCGCGTCGGAATGGCCACGCCGGTCCGCGACGTCAGGCGGCTGACCCGCCTTCTCTGCGACAAGATCGAGACCATTTCCCCCGGCTTCGGCATCGAGGTGATGACGCTCCGCGCCAGCGACGCCGAACCGCTCGAGCGCAAGCAGGCCGTCAGTTCACTCGTCGAGGAAGCGGCGCCGGACGTCTCGGACCTGATCGACACGCTCATGAACCGTGTCGGCGAGCGCGCGATATACCGCCTTGCGCCGGTTGCGAGCGATGTGCCCGAGCGATCGGTCTGCCGCATCCCGGCGATGGCGGCCGATACGGGGACGAGCTGGCCCGGCCATTGGCCGCGGCCGTCGCGCCTCCTGACCCAGCCGGAGCCGGTCGAGACGGTCGCGCTCTTGCCCGATCACCCGCCGGTATCCTTCACCTGGCGGGGTGTGCACCGGCGCGTGAAGCGCGCCGACGGACCCGAGCGCGTGTTCGGCGAATGGTGGAAGCGCGATGCCGAACTGGCGGCGGTTCGCGACTACTTTCGCGTCGAGGACGAAGCCGGCGAGCGTTACTGGCTGTATCGGGCGGGCGACGGCGAGGACGCCACCACCGGCTCCCATCACTGGTTCCTCCACGGGGTGTTCGGATGACCGCGCCCCGCTACGCCGAGCTTCAGGTCACCTCCCATTTCAGCTTCCTGCGGGGCGCGTCGTCCTGCGAGGAGCTGTTCTCCCAGGCCGCGCTGGCCGGCATCGAAGCGCTCGCGGTCGTGGATCGGAACTCGCTGGCCGGGATCGTCCGCGCCCATCAGGCCGCGAAGACGACGGGCGTTCGCCTCATCGTCGGCTGCCGCCTCGACCTTGTCGATGGCGCCTCAATGCTCGTCTACCCCACCGACCGGTCGGCCTATTCGCGCCTGTGCCGGTTGCTGTCGCTCGGCAAACAGCGCGCTGGCAAGGCCAAGTGCCATCTCGAATGGCCGGATCTCATGGCCTATGGCGAGGGTCTCATCGTCGTCCTCGTCCCCGACCAGGCCGATGCAGAATGTGCGTTGCGCCTGCGCCGCCTGCGCGACGCCTTCGGCGACCGCGCCTATCTGGCGTTGACGCTGCGCCGCCGGCCGAACGACCAGCTCAGGATCCACGAGCTGTCAAACCTCGCCACGCAGATGCGCGTGCCGACCGTGGTGACGAACGATGTGCTCTTCCACGAGCCCGCGCGCCGCGTCCTGCAGGACGTCGTGACCTGCATTCGCCACAACGTCACCATCGACGCCCTGGGCGACCGCCGCGAGCGCCATGCCGATCGGTACATCAAACCGCCCGAGGAGATGCATCGGCTGTTCGCCCGCTATCCCGAAGCGCTCGCCAGGACCTTGCAGATCGCGGATCGTTGCCGTTTCAACCTCGATGAACTGGCCTACCAATATCCGGAGGAGCGCGACGATCCGGCGCTCACGCCGCAGGAAACGCTGGCAAAACTGACTTGGGAAGGAGCCGCTCAACGCTATCCTGAAGGCGTGCCGGACAGCGTGATCGCCGCGCTGCGGCACGAGCTGCGGCTGATCGAGAAGCTCGGCTATGCGCCATACTTCCTGACGGTCAATGCGATCGTTCGCTTTGCCCGATCGAAGGATATCCTTTGCCAGGGGCGCGGCTCGGCCGCCAACTCGGCGGTCTGCTACGTCCTGGGCATCACCTCGATCGACCCGGGACGTAACGACCTGCTGTTCGAACGGTTCGTCTCCGAGGAGCGGCGCGAGCCGCCCGACATTGACGTCGATTTCGAGCATGAGCGGCGCGAGATCGTCATGCAGTGGGTGTTCGACACCTACGGCCGCGACCATGCCGCGCTCTGCTCGACGGTCATCCGCTATCGCACCAAGGGCGCGCTGCGCGACGTCGGCAAGGCGCTCGGCCTCCCCGAAGATCTTATCGGCACGCTGTCCTCGCAGGTCTGGGCCTGGTCGGAGGAAGGCGTCGAACAGCGCCACGTCGAGGCGCTGAACCTCAACCTCGCCGACCGCAGGCTCCGCCTGACGCTCGATCTCGCGCGCCAGCTCATGGGCGCGCCGCGGCATCTCAGTCAGCACCCCGGCGGCTTCGTCCTGACCCATGATCGGCTCGACGACCTCGTGCCGATCGAGCCGGCCGCAATGAAGGACCGGCAGGTCATCGAATGGGACAAGGACGACATCGACGCCCTGAAGTTCATGAAAGTCGACGTCCTGGCGCTCGGGATGCTGACCTGCATGAAGAAGGGGCTGGATCTCCTGGCCGAGCACAAGGGCGTCAATCTCGATCTCGCCTCCATCCCGGCCGAGGACCCGCGCACCTACGCGATGATCCGCAAGGCGGACACGCTCGGCACATTCCAGATCGAGAGCCGGGCGCAAATGTCGATGCTGCCACGTCTAAAGCCGCGCACCTATTACGATCTCGTGGTCCAGGTCGCGATCGTCAGGCCCGGTCCGATCCAGGGCGATATGGTCCATCCCTATCTTCGCCGCCGGGAGGGCCTTGAGCCCGTCCACTACCCGAAGCCCGAGCTGGAGAAAGTGCTCGGCAAGACGCTCGGCGTGCCGCTCTTTCAGGAGCAGGCGATGCGGGTCGCGATTGAATGCGCCGGCTTCACACCGGGCGAAGCCGACATGCTGCGCAAATCGATGGCCACCTTTAAGTTCACCGGCGGCGTCTCGCATTTCCGGGACAAGCTGATCGCCGGCATGGTGGCCAACGGCTACGAGCAGGCGTTCGCCGAGCAGACCTTCAAACAGCTTGAGGGCTTTGGCAGTTACGGATTTCCGGAAAGCCACGCAGCCTCTTTTGCACTGATCGCCTATGCCAGCGCCTGGCTCAAATGCTGGCATCCCGATGTCTTCTGCGCGGCCTTGCTCAATTCGCAGCCCATGGGCTTCTACGCACCCGCCCAGATCGTCAGGGACGCGATCGAGCACGGCGTCGATGTTCGGCCGGTCTGCGCCAACGCTTCGCGCTGGGACTGCACCCTCGAGCCCACCTCGGACGAAAGCCGCTACGCCGTCCGTCTCGGCCTGCGGATGGTCAAGGGTCTCGCGAACACCCACGGCGCCGCAATCGTCTCGGCGCGCGCCGATCAGCCCTACACATCGATCGACGATCTCTGGCGCCGCGCCGGCGCGCCGTCCGCCGCGCTCGTCCAGCTCGCCGAGGCGGATGCGTTCCGTCCGGCGCTGGGACTGGCGCGTCGGGAGGCCCTTTGGGCGATCAAGGCCCTCCGCGACGAACCCTTGCCGCTGTTCGCAGCCGCCTCCGCCCGCGAGGCCGGCGCCATCCCCGAGATCGACGAGCCCGCGGTGGCGCTGCGGCCGATGACGGCGGGCGGCGAAGTCGTCGAAGACTACGGCCATGTCGGACTGACGCTGCGCACGCATCCGCTCAGCTTCTTGCGGGAAGATCTCCAGCGCCGCCGCATCGTCACCTGCGCCGAGGCGATGGCCGCGCGCGATGGTCGATGGGTGGAGGCGGCCGGCATCGTCCTCGTCCGGCAACGCCCGGGCAGCGCCAAAGGCGTCATGTTCATCACGCTCGAGGACGAGACCGGCATCGCCAATCTCGTGGTGTGGACGAAGGTGTTCGAGGCGAACAGGCGCGCCATTCTGTCGGCCAGCATGATCGCCGTGCGCGGCCGCGTGCAGCGGGAGGGCGAGGTCGTTCACCTCGTCGCCCAGCGCATCACCGACCTGTCGGGCGAGCTGGCCAGCGTGGGCGATCGCGACATGGCGTTTCCGCTGTCCCACGGCCGAGGGGATCAGGTTCGGCACGGCGGCTCCGGTCCCGATCCCCGCGAGCTGCCCCCGAAAGGCCTGCGCACCCGGGATATCTACATTCCCGATCTCCACATCGATACGATCAAGGTGAAGACGCGGGATTTTCGATGACCGCCCTTCACGGCGCCCACTGCGACCGCCACGCGCCGCATCAGCCGACCTGTTCGACCAACAACGACCCCGCCGGCAGCGGGCGGATGAGCGACTGCGCCGGCACGGAAGGGTTCAGCCAGCCGGTCCAGGCATCGCGCTCGAGGATGACGATCTGCCGGTCGTGATAGGGCGCGATGTCGGGCCCGGGCTCCATCGTCAGCATGGTGAAGGCCTCACCAACCTCCTTCGTCTCGCGCCAGATGCCCCCAATGCAGAAGATCGGCTCGTCGCGCTTGGTGAAGAGCCACTTGTCCTTCCGCTTCTTACCCTTCTCGGCCGCGTCGGTGAACTCGTAGAAACCATCGGCCACGATGAGGCAGCGGTTCGACCCGAAAGCGCGCCCCTCCGACCGAAAATTATACACCGGGCGCTTGTTCTGCCCGGGCCAGCTCCATCGCCGTTGCACGAGGTCGCCTTCGCCGCGCACGCCCTCGATGGTGCGGACGATCGCCCCGACATCGGTGATCTTGATGTCGTCGCGCGCCGCGATGTTCGGCGCGCCTTCGCCGAAGCGGATCTTGATCTTCAGATCGGCGAAGTCCTCTACGATCGAGGCGACGTCCACCGTCAGACGGTAATCATTGCACATCGCTCCTCCGTCCCGATCGCCATTGTCTCGCGACCCCGTTCTTGTTATGTTCGAAGACTATGAGCGCGACGGCCTTCGACTCCGACGCATCGCTCGACGAACGCCGCGTGATCATAAGGCGCGGCGGCGGCGATGTTGAGATGGTGAAGCTGCCGTGGGGTCTTCAGCCCCGCGAGATCGGCGGCCGTCCATTCACCGTCCTGCGCGCCGAGGACCGGACCTTCCCGAGCCATCGTTGCCTGGTGCCGGCGTCGGAATTCTGCCATCGCAGCGGCGGCAAGCACTACAGCTTCGCACTCGCGAACGGCGAATGGTTCTATTTCGCCGGCATATGGCGTCCGGCAACGCGCGACTGGCCGGACGCTTATGCGATCCTGACGATCGGCGCGAATGCGGACGTCGAGCCCTATCACGATCGGCAGATGGCAGTGCTCCGACGAGATCAGCGCATGGCATGGCTCGATCTGACCTGCCCGGAAGCGGAGCTGCTCCGTCCCTTGCCGGCGGGGAGCTTCCGCGTTTCCCGCCTGCGCGAGGCCCGGGCCGCGCTTGCGTTCTGAAACCCTGAAAGCCGTTTGACCGAATGTCCGGTTTTGCGCAGCGCCGGCCGCCCGCCCGGCCTGGTCAGCCCGCGGCTGTCCGACGCCGGGCGGGCGCCGCCGCGTCCGGCTCGCGAAGCATGCCCTTCCGGCCGGCGTAAAGCGGAGTGACGCCCGCAATCCCGGCGGCGTGCCGGCGCAGCAATGCGGCGGTCGCGTCGCGGTCTGTCGCCCGGGCGAACGCAAATCCCTGGCCGAGCATGCAGCCCATCGACCAAAGCTGGCTCGCCTGCACCTCGGTCTCGATCCCCTCGGCGATCACCATGATCTCCAACCGGCGGGCGATTTTGATCAGCCCCTCGACGATGACGATGCTCGGATCGTCCGGCCAGAGCCGCTCGACGAAGCTGCGGTCGATCTTGATGATATCGACCGGAACATTCAGCACATGCGTCAGCGACGCGTGTCCCGTCCCGAAGTCATCGAGGGCGACCCGGACGCCCGTGGCGCGCAGACGCTCGATCTCGCGCGCCACGACGCCGTCACGCCGGCCGATATAGACGTCCTCGCTCACCTCCACCACGAGCTGGTCGAGCGGGACGCCAACAGGGCCGAACGCACGTTCGAGCTTCTTCGAAATGCTTCCGGTGTAGAAGTCCGCCGAGGAGACGTTCAAGCCGACGTGCCCGACCCGCAGGCCCTGGTCCCGCCACCGGACCATGTCGCCGGCGATCATCGCGGCCATATGCTCGGTCAGCTCGGCCGCGATGTGAGCGTCCGCCGTTGCC
This sequence comes from Sphingomonas zeae, assembly GCF_014197135.1. Lineage (GTDB taxonomy): Bacteria > Pseudomonadota > Alphaproteobacteria > Sphingomonadales > Sphingomonadaceae > Sphingomonas > Sphingomonas zeae. Next base: position 514,060 of record NZ_JACIFA010000001.1, on the reverse strand, counting down.
TCATGAAATTCGTGCGCCGCAATCAGCGTCCCGTCCCGCCCTCGCATGCGGCACAGGGCTTCGAGGCCGACAATCTCCCCCGTGTCCAGCCCGACGATCGGCTGGTAGTGGGCCTCGATACGACCGTCACCAAGCGCCGCGGCCACATCGCGGATCGCATCGCGGCGGTGCGTGATCCGCGTCCCGATGCCGGGCCAGTACCGCACAAATCCGCCCCTGCCAGTCTCCTTGGCATGATAGAGCGCGAAGTCCGCCGCCTCGCTCACCGCCGCGGCCGTCGACTCCGAGGGACCGAACACTGCGCCGCCAATCGTCGCCTGGGGCACCACCATATGGCCCTCGCAAGGCGCGGCGAGCTCGAGCCCGCGGAAGATCCGACGCGCCGCCGCGTCGAGGTCCGACAGCAAGGCGGGCGCCTGGACCAGAACGGCGAACTCGTCGCCGCCGATCCGGAACGTCACGTCCGGCGCGACGGCGCGGGCAATGCGAGCCGCAGCGACCTGAATCAGCCTGTCGCCTGCAAGGTGCCCGAAGGTGTCGTTCACGATCTTCAGATTGTCCAGATCGATCATGAACAGGGCCCAGATGCCGGGCTCGTCGCAGGGCATGCACTCCAGCGCAGCGTTGAACGCCGCCCGGTTGGGAAGACCGGTCAGAACATCGACATTCGCCCGTCGCTCCCGGTCGACCACACGTTCATGGCGCCGTAGCGCCATGCCGCAGAGATCCAGGGCCGTGCTGATGACCCCCATCTCCGCCTCGCGCGGACCGCGGTGCTCGCGGAAATAAAGGGCGAGCACGCCGATCGGATCGCCGCTCTCGGAGATGATCGGGTAGGACCAACAGGCCTTCAGGCCGGCGACGAGCGCGTGATCCTTGTATCTGGCCCATCGGGGATCCGCGGCGATATCGGCGATGCCGACCGTCTTGCGCATATAGGCGGCCGTGCCGCAGGACCCAACCTCCGGCCCGATCATCACGCCATCGATCGCAAGCGCATAGGCGTCGGGCAAACTCGGTGTCGCCAGCGGATGAAGCAGCCCGGCGGGGTCCACCGTCATCAGCGTACAGACCACGTCCGGCAGAAGCGCCTCGATCTCCAGGCATAGCTGACGGGCCGTCTCCTCGAGCGAGACGCCATTGGCGATCAGACGCAATATTCGGTTTTCAACCTGCAGCAATGGCAACTCGACCGCCCATCGGTGACGGTGTCCGATTGGGGAAACACGTCTCTGCCGGCCATTCTAGTCCTTCAAACTGAAGGCCATCTTTTCATAATTGCTAAATTTGGAATTAAGCATGCTTGAGAGGGGAACGCGTTCCCCTGCGTCCGAGCCCCGGGTCTCGGCCGACCCCTTCTGCGGGGAGACCCCGCAACGCCCCCGAGAGGGAGAGTGCGGACCGGCTTTGCCGTGACGGGTTGGAGGTCGAGAGAGAGGCTCTCGGTCGCCCGTCGCGGAGATCCGCGATGTCCAGAAAGACCGCACCCGCTCGCGCCGGCCAGGACCGGACGAGCCTTTACGACGAAATCACCGGCAAGATCATCGCCGAGCTGGAGGCGGGGCGCGTCCCCTGGGTCCAGCCATGGGGAACGGCGGCGGCGAAGGCGCCGCTCGCCATGCCGCGGAACGCCGCGACGGACCGGCACTATTCAGGGATCAATGTGCTGATCCTGTGGGGCGCCGTCATCGAGCACGGCTTCCCTGGTCAGAGTTGGCTGACGTTCCGCCAAGCCCTCGCGCTCGGCGGCAATGTTCGCAAGGGCGAGCGCGGCACGACCGTCGTCTATGCGGACCGCTTCGTGCCGGACGACGAAAAGCGCCGGGCCCGCGAGACGGGTGAGGAAGCCCAGGCCATTCCGTTCCTCAAGCGCTTCACCGTCTTCAACGCCGCACAATGTGAGAACCTGCCGGAGGATGTCGCGTTCGTCGCGCCGCCGCCGCCCGGCCTCATCGAGCCGCGGGTCGAAGCGCTGATCCGCGCGACCGGCATCGACTTCCGCATCGGCGGCAACCGCGCCTTCTATGTGCCGGCGCTCGACTATGTGCAGGTTCCGCCGCCGCAGGCCTATTTCGAGCCCATCAACTGGCACCGCACGGCGCTCCACGAGCTGGGCCACGCCAGCGGCCACCCCTCGCGGCTCAACCGCGACTTCTCCGGCTCCTTCGGCACCAAGAAATACGCGTTCGAGGAACTGGTCGCCGAAATGAACGCCGCCTTCTGCTGCGCCTCGATCGGCATCGTGCCGACCGTCAGGCATGCCGACTATATCGGCTCCTGGCTGGAGGTGCTGCGCGAGGACAATCGCGCCATTGTCCGCGCCGCCAGCCAGGCGAGCAAGGCGGCCGACTGGCTGCTCGCCTTCCTGCCCGCGGACGACCAGGCCGCACCTTCGACCGACAGGAGGGCGGCATGATCCTCCTCACTTCCGAGCTGCGCCAGCGCCTGCTGGCGAACGGCCGGCAGGCGGACGCCGACCCTATGCCCGTGGTCAAGTTCTTCAACCCGCTGGGCGAAGGCGTCTGGCTCGCCACCGAACTCGACGCCGACGGCGACACCCTGTTCGGTCTCGCCGATCTTGGCGAGCCTGAGCTCGGGTCGTTCAGCCTGTCGGAACTCGCGGCGGTGCGCCTGCCGTTCGGCCTCGGCATCGAGCGCGACATCCTGTTCGAGGGCCTGTTCCCGATCTCGGCCTGGGCCGAGGCGGCGCGCAGGACCGGGAGCATTCGAGCCGCCGAGCGCGTGCTTCATGCGGTTCATCACGCCAGCCGGGAGGACGTATGATGCGCTTCCGTCGCTGGCCGCGCCCAACCGCCTATCGGGAGACGCCGCGCAAACGCGCGGCGCTCCTCCGCAAGCAGCGCCGCGAGCGCGACGCCCTGCCGCTCTTCGCCGACGCGATCGCCGCCGGCCAGCGCGATGTCGACGAGGAGATGGCCCGCCGTCATGTCTGGTGGATCGACCGCGAGCATGAACAGCGCCGTCAACGCGCGGCTCGCTGGCGCGAGGCCCGGGCCAGGCTCTTCGCGCTGCCCGCTCCGCTCCGGCGCAAGGTTCGCGCCCTGTGGCGTACCTGCCCGTACCCCGCCGACCCCGCGAGTTTCGCGGACTTTCTCCATCAGATCGCCATCGGCCGTCTCGATCCCGATCGCCCGCCATGGCTCTTTCATCAACAGACCCAGGCGCGGATCACCGCCAATCCCGCCACTTTCGAGGAGGCTTTTCGCCAGATCGGACGAAAGTCGGTCGGCGGCGGGCCGAAGACGACCCCGGCCGACGAGCTGCTCTTCTGCGGCAATCTCGGCTCCGGCATCCTCTTCCTGACGTCGCGGGTACGCCTGATCGATCCGAACGAGAGCTTCTACACCTCGTCCAATCATCGCCTGCGCGACTCCCATGTCGGTCGGGCCGGCCACTGGGTCGACATCGAGGTGCGCGGGGATTGCTCCGAAGCGGATCTTTCTTTGATCCGGCGGCTCGCGCAGGCGGCCGACACGCGTCCCGTCATCGTCCGACGCGTCAATCCGCTCTGCGGACGGGTTTGAATAGCGGCAGGACCCGGGAGGCCGGAGAGACGCAATGACGTCTTTCCGGCTTAGCGCCTGCGCGCCAGTCCCTACAGGCTCTCCTTCCTGATTGCCGCCCAGACCGCCAGGATATCGCCTTCGAGATCGTCGTCCTTTCCGACGACGACGCTGAACACGCCGAGCATATCGGCGAACTCGCCGACCTGAAGATGGCCGCGCGCCTGGAGCGCGGTGAGCAGCAGCGTCAACGCCTTGCCCTGGGCGCAAATGAGCGCGCGATCGGCGCTCGATACGCGATGCCGTCGTGGCCGCCATCCCGCGAAGTTCCTGATCCAACCCCAGGGCGCTGAGCGCCGCTCCTCGGCAATGGCCGTCTTCATGACATCTCCCGCGACCCGCCTGCGCTACGGCCCGGCCGGCCTGTGGTGACGCGACGACCATCCTGCTCGATACGTCCCACCACCCTCGTGCTGAAAGGCGCCCGCCCAATGCCGGCGCCCACGGCGACTATTATAGTCGCCCTTGCCCTATGCCACAGGACGTCCGGCGGCGATATCTTCTGCCGGATCACGGTCGCCGCGCCGGCAGAAGAGAGGCAGAGGAGGGCCGGGATTTCGTGACGGGTTGGAGGTTGAGAGAGAGTCTCTCGACCGCCCGTCGCGGAGTAAATCCCGATGGCTACTACTGTTCAGAAGATCATCCTGTCGCCGGCGCGCGACATTCCCTTCAACAAGCTGGTGCTGAGCCAGAGGAACGTCCGGCGCGTGAAGGCCGGCGTTTCGATCGACGACCTGGCGGTCTCGATCGCCCGTCGCGGCCTCATCCAGAGCCTCAGCGTCCGCCCCGTGGTGGATCAGGAGGGCAAGGAGACCGGCTTGTTCGAGGTGCCGGCCGGCGGTCGCCGGTTTCGGGCTCTCGAGCTGCTGGTGAAGCAGAAGCGGCTCGCCAAGACGGCCCTCGTGCCGTGCGTCGTCCGCCCCGCCGGCGATCCCATCCTCGATGAGGAAGTGTCCCTCATCGAGAACACCGATCGCGAGCCGCTGCATCCGCTAGACGAATTCCGCGCCTTTCAGGACATGCGCCTCAAGGGCACGCCCGAGGAGGACATCGCGGCCGCCCATCGCGTGACCGTGCAGGTCGTCAAGCAGCGCCTGCGCCTGGCCGCGGTCTCGCCGACTCTGCTCGACGTCTATGCCGACGACGGCATGACGCTGGAGCAGCTCATGGCGTTCACCGTCACCGACAATCACGCCCGCCAGGAACAGGTCTGGGAGGCGATCAGCAAGAGCTGGTCGAAGGAGCCCTATCAGATCCGGCGCATGCTGAACGAGACCACCGTGCGGGCCTCGGACAAGCGCGCCCTGTTCGTCGGCGTCGCCGCCTATGAGGCCGCAGGCGGATGCATCGTCCGCGACCTGTTCCAGGCCGATGACGGCGGCTGGCTGCAGGACGCGGCGCTTCTCGATCGCCTGGTGGCCGAAAAGCTCAAGGCCGAGGCCGAGACGATCGCGGCCGAGGGCTGGAAGTGGATCGAGGTGGCCGTCAGCTTCCCCTATGGCCACGACCACGGGCTGCGCGAGCTGGCCGGCGAGACGATCGATCTGACCGACGAGGAGCGCGCGTCGCGCGAGGCTCTGCGCGACGAATATGATCGGCTCGAATCCGAATATGCGGAAGCCGACGAACTGCCGGACGAGATCGATCAGCGGCTCGGCGAGATCGAACAGGCGCTCGACGCCTTCGAGCAGCGTCCGGTGATCTACGATCCCGCCGAGATCGCCCGCGCGGGCGTCTTCATCAGCATCGACGCCGACGGATCGCTCGCGGTGGACTGCGGCTATGTCCGTCCCGAGGACGAGGCTCCGGCGGAGCCCGAAGGCGACGATGCCCCGGCCGCGTCCGGCGCGGCCAACGACCCGGCGTCGCCGGCCGTGCAGCGCGCCGTCATCACCATCGGCGGACAGTCGGCCGAGCCCGACGACGACGAGGAGGACGCGATCAAGCCGCTCCACGAGCGCCTGATCGTCGAGCTGACGGCGTCTCGGACGCTCGCGTTGCGCAACGCGGTGGCGGACAATCCGCACATCGCCATGACGGCGCTGCTCCACAAGCTCGTCTCCGACAGGTTCATGACGCGCATGTATAACGGCGCCCTGGAGGCGTCGGTGAGGGATATCTACTTCCCCGTTCAGGATACCGACCTGAAGGACAGCCCCTCCGCGCGCGCGGTGCAAGACCGTCACGATGCCTGGGCCGCCGACGTTCCGAAGGACGACGAAGCCCTCTGGGACTGGCTCGCCAGCCTCGACGACGCCAGCCGCATGGCGCTCCTGGCGCATTGCGTCAGCTTTGGCGTGAATGCGCTCTACGAGCGGCCGAACCCGCACAGCTCCAGCGGCGTCTCGCAGCACACGCTCGACATGCGGCTCGCGCAGGCCGACCGTCTGGCGCGCGCGACCGGGCTCGACATGGTGGACGTCGGCTGGCGCCCTACGGTCGACAACTATCTCGGGCGCGTCACCAAGCCCCGCATCCTGCAGGCGGTGCGCGAGGGCGCCGGCGAGCAGGCCGCGCAGCTCATCGATCACCTCAAGAAGGGCGACATGGCCAAGGAGGCCGAGCGGTTGCTGGCGGATGCCGGCTGGCTGCCCGAGCCGCTCCGCCTGCTCGACGCCGAACTCGCCGCCGATAGCGAGGCTGGGCACGACGAGGGCGCCGCGTTGCCGGCATTCCTCAACGGCGACGACGAGGACGAGGTCTCGACCGACGCGGACGACGAGGAACGCCACCTCGCCGCCGCCGAGTGACGGACCAGCGGGGCGGCTTCGGCCGCTCCGCATCTCCCTGGCCGAAGGACCGAACCATGGATCAGCCCGATTCCACGACGCCCCGCCGCGTCGTCTTCCAGTATCTCGTACCCGTCCACGTCGAAGTCGAAGACGGCCTCGTCTGCCGGGTGACTGTCATCGACGAAACGCCTGTCCGCGATCCGATCGCGGTCGACGGCGACGCCGTCTATCTCGCCGAGGCCGTTCGCGCCGCCGATGACGGTCAAGCTTGGCCGTCCTGGCGGTTCGGCTACTAGCCGTCGCCACCGCCATGCGACCCACGAGCCCGGCCCCGTGCCGGGCTCCTTTCGTTTCAGGAGATCAGCATGCCCAGCTTCACCATCGAAACCAGCTACCGGATTCCCGTCTATCGGCAGCGTCGCTACGCCGCGAACAGCCTCGCCGAAGCCTGCCGCCTTGCCATCGAGGACGACGACTGGGAGGGTTCCAGGGAAGACTTTGAATGCGCCGGCGAGACCCATGTCACCGGCGCCTGGCCCGGCGCGGTCGATCCCTACAGCGTGCCGTTGCTGCCTATTCCGAGCCAGTTCGATGAAACCGTCCAGCGCAAGGCCGACCACTTCGCCGAGCTGCTCGCGCAGCTTTCCTCGGTCGCTCAGCCTACGGGCCTCTCCGCCCATGACTTCGGGCGCTGGCTGCCGGCGGCGCAGTCCGCCGTCCGCAAGGCCAATGCGATCGTCGCTGGTGCGCGCGATCCCGACGCGGGAGGCCCGTCATGAGCGACTACATCGTCAAGATCGGCTTCTGGCTTCGCGCCTATGACACGCTGACCGTCCAGGCCGCGAGCGACGCGGAAGCGATCGAGAAGGCCAAGACGGCGGCCGCCGTCGTCGTGGAGTCGACGGCCTCTCCAGACCACATCGATACCGACGAGCGCCGGGAAGGCGTCATCGCCTTCATCGACCGCTGCACGGGCGACGGCCGAGAAACCGTGATCGAGGACATCGAGTTCGACGACGACCGGATCCACAGGCCGCCCGCCGCCTGATCCTCACCCATCGACCCGCAACTCCGAAGCCCGGCCATCGCGCCGGGCACTTGCGTTTCAAGGAGCCTGACATGGCCGATTACTTCACTCATTTCTCGTGCCTGCTCGACGTCGGCACGCCCGACAACGCCGCCCGTGCGCTTGACCTCTACAACGCGCTCTCCGAGGAGGGAGCATCGGAGGAGCCGCCCTCCGACGGCTTCCTCCTTTCCATCGAACCGGAGCATGGGGGCACCCAGCTCTGGATGCGCGACGACATGACGGGGGACCCCGAGCGGCTGATCCAGTTCGTCAGGCGCTGCGCCGCCGCCTTCGGCCTCACGGGGCTATGGGGCTTTCAATACGCCAACACCTGCTCGCGCCCGCGCGTCAACGCCTTCGGCGGTGGCGCGCACGTCCTCGATCTCGCGACCGGCGCCACGTTCGCATGGACCTATACCAATGGCTGGCTCGCCGAAGTGCTCGACGGAGGCGATCCCGATGCCTGAAATCGTCGAAACCACCGTCTATCGCCTCGACGAGCTTTCGGACGCGGCGAAGGAAAGGGCCCGCGCCTGGTATCGCGAGGCCGGCATCGACCACGACTGGTTCGAGTTCGTGTTCGACGATTTCGAGCGCATCTGCGCCATCCTCGGCGTCGAGCTGCGCACGGTGCCGGTGCGCCTCTACGGCGGCGGCACGCGGCAGCAGCCGTGCATCTACTTCTCCGGCTTCTGGAACCAGGGCGACGGCGCCTGCTTCGAGGGCCGCTACCATCACGCCAGAGGCGCCGCGCGCCGCATCCGCGACCACGCGCCCGACGACGCGGACCTTCACCGCATCGCCGATGCGCTTCAGGCGGTTCAGCGCCGCAACTTCTATCAGCTCCGCGTGAGCATCACGCACCGAGACCGCTACTATCACGAATATTGCATGGCGATCGCGGTCGAGCGCGACAGCCCGACCTGGCAGGACATGACGGCGGACGCCGAGGACCTCGTGATCGAGCCGCTGCGCGATCTCGCGCGCTGGCTCTATCGCCAGCTCGAACGCGAATATAACTATCTGACCTCGGATGAGGTGATCGATGAAGCGATCCTCGCCAATGGCTACACCTTCACCGGCAGCGGGCGCCGGTTCGGATAGCCGGCCCTACCAGACCGCCACCTCCCACTGACCGTTCACGCGGGCGAAGCCGATCGGCCGATTCTGCGGCGTCGCGTTGGGACGGGTCGGGTCCATCACGAGCTGCGTCATGCAGGTCACCCCGGGGCCGACACCGCCCGGAGAACAGTCCCCCAGCTTCAGCGTCGCGTTCGCCAGCGAGGTACCCGTGAAGAGGCGATGACGCCGCACGGCGGCGGTCGCCTCTTCCTCGGTCGGCTGCGCCACGCCGGCCGCCGCTGCCGGCGATGCCGCGACGGGTGACAGCACCGGCCGGAGCGCGAAGCCCGCGCCGAATCCGATCACCAGGCACACCGCCCCCGTGATGCCGATTGCGCTGCCTTTCATATCGCCTCCCGATCTCCAGCCTGCGGGACCAGCTCGCATGCGGCGAGCCGCCCCCGTTTCTTTTCCTGGCGAAGTCTAGCGTTCCCACCTCGCCGCCGAAAGGCTGCGCGGCGAGCCGGGCTCCGCGAACGCCAGAGCGAGAGGATCGGCGGGGAGGCGTTGAGCCCGCCCGTCGAGAGAGCGAGGAGCCGGCTCGCCCTCCCACCGCTCTCCCTTCCGGAGCCGCACATGCCACTTATGCTCGACCAACGCCGTCGGCTGCGCGCTGCGCTCGCCGACCGCCTGCTTGCCGTCTGTTATGGCGCCGGCGTCGACTCAACCGCCATGCTCATCGCGTTGAAGCTCGCCGGGCTGCGCCCGCACATCATCACCTTCGCCGACACCTCCGCGGAAAAGCCCCCGACGCTCGATCATCTCGATCGGATGGACGCCGTGCTCGCGCGCTGGTCCTGGCCGGCCATCGTTCGTTGCCGGAAGCAAACTCTTCCTGGCACCGCCTATGGCGATCTCTATGGCAATTGCCTGGCCAATGAGACCCTCCCATCGCTGGCCTTCGGGCTGAAGTCCTGCTCGATCAAGTGGAAGCAGAAGCCTCAGGACCAGGCCATCAAAGGCGCCGCATCGGGCCCGAACGCGGCCGAGCCGCACTCGATCTGGCTGGAAGCCGCTCGCCGCGGCGCGCGGATCGTAAAGCTCATCGGTTATGATTGCGGGCGCGCCGATCTGCGGCGGTCACGACGCCTGTCAGCCGCGGATGCGGATTTCGACTACGCCTATCCGCTCCAGATGCTCGGATGGGATCGCCCAGACTGCATCCGCGTCATTGCCGAGACGCTTGGCGCGCACATGGTGCCGATCAAGTCGGCCTGCTTCTTCTGCCCAGCATCGAAGATTTGGGAGCTCTACTGGCTGGCCGCCCATTATCCCGATCTTCTCGAGCGTGCCCTCGTCCTGGAGCGCAACGCGCTGACAGGACGGCATAGCCGCTTCAGCGAGGTGCAGTTCGGGGCCTCCTGGGAAGATCTCGTCCGCTCGGCCGATCGCTTCCCCAGCACCGCGACCACGGTCGGCCTCGGCCGGAGTTTCGCCTGGAACCAATGGGTGCGCGTCAACGATGTCGTGGACGCCTCATTTCGCGTCAAACGCGGCGCTGAGGATCGACGTCGGTTCCTCGCGATGGCCGATCACCTTCAAGACCACGGCAACGCTCTCGACGCCCGCGCGGCATGACGCGGTCCGCCGGCATCGAGCCCCATCCGTCAGGGCAAGGCCGCGCCGGAGGGCACCAAGTCAGAGTGAGAGGATGGCCGGGACGGGTTTGAGCCCGTCCGGTCCAGAGAGAGCGCCGACGCGGCTCATCCGTGTCCCGCTCTCCTGAAAGTGACCTCCATGCTCCAAGCTCCGCTTGTCGCGGCCGAACCGGCCGCCACGCCTCTGTCTGTCTCCGGTTGCGCTCCTGCTGCGGCCGTTTTCGCCACCGCCCGGCATCTCCTCCCGCATCTTGAACAAGGCCGATCGGTCGACGCGGCGACGCTGCGCACCGCCATGCAGGCGGCGTTCGGCGCGTCCGACGCAGCCGGCGCCTGGGACTGGAAGACCGCCTACGACGCGTGCGAGGCCGCCACGGTCCTGTTCCTGCGCAAATACGGAAAGGCGATCTTCCGCAAATCCGCATCGCCGGCTACGCGGCTCGCCGCGCTCGCCAAGATCGCCGGACTGCTCCCGACCCATACCCGCCGATCCGAGGAGGCCCAGGCCTTCCAGCAATTCTCGACGCCGGTCCCGCTCGGCTTCGCTGCGATGACGGCCGCTGCACTCATGCCGGCCGACCGTGTGCTCGAGCCCTCCGCCGGCACCGGGCTGCTCGCCGTCCTCGCCGAGACTGCGGGTGCATCGCTCATCCTCAACGAGTTGGCTGAGACCCGCGCCGATCTTCTCGCCTCTCTCTTTCCGGCCGTGTCCGTCACGCGCTTCGACGCGGCCCAGATCGACGACCATCTCGATCCGGCCGCCGCGCCGAGCATCGTCATCATGAACCCGCCATTCTCCGTGATGGCGAACGTCTCCGGCCGCGTCGCCGACGCCGCCTACCGGCATATCGCCTCCGCGCTCGCCCGGCTGGCCGATGGCGGGCGCCTGGTCGCCATCACCGGCGCGAACTTCTCGCCCGAGCTTCCGGCCTGGCGGGACGCCTTCGTCCGTCTGCAGGGGCGTGGGCGCGTCGTGTTCACCGCCGCGGTCGCCGGTTCGGTCTATGCCAAGCACGGCACGACCATCGAGACCCGCCTGACCGTCATCGACAAGGCGCCGGCCGACGACCCCGAGCGGTTCCCAGCCTCCGCCGGCACCGCGCCCGATGTCGCGACGCTGCTCGGCTGGATCGGCGCGCAGATCCCCGCGCGCCTGCCGGTCTCGATCGCGCGTCCCGCCGCGACGGCGGCCCCCACCCCGCGCACGGTGCGGGGCTATCTCGCCCGCACGGCGACGGCCCAACCCGCCCGCCGCATCGCTGAGGTTCAAGGCGTGCCGCTCGCCTATGAGACCATCGACTGGACGCCCCCGGAAAGCGGCCGCCTGTCGGACTCGATCTACGAGGCCTATGCGCTCCAGTCGATCCGCATCGCCGGCGCGCAGCCGCATCCGACCAAGCTGGTCCAGTCCGCCGCCATGGCCTCGGTCGCGCCGCCAAAGCCGAGCTACCGACCGACGCTGCCGGCGCCGATCGTCACCGACGGCATCCTCTCCGACGCCCAGCTCGAGACGGTGATTTACGCTGGCGATGCCCATAGCGAATATCTCGCCGGTGCCTGGACCGTGGACGAGACCGGCGATCTCGTCACCGCCGCGCCGGACGACGCGCCGAAGGCGGTCCGCTTCCGTCGTGGTTTCATGCTCGGCGACGGCACCGGCGCCGGCAAGGGCCGCCAGTCGGCCGGCATCATTCTCGACAACTGGCTTCAGGGCCGCCGCAAGGCGGTCTGGATCTCCAAATCCGACAAGCTGCTCGAAGACGCGCAGCGCGACTGGTCGGCCCTCGGCATGGAGCGCCTGCTGGTCACCCCGCTGTCGCGTTTCCCCCAGGGCTCGGCGATCCGGCTTGAGGAAGGCGTCCTTTTCACCACCTACGCCACGCTACGATCCGACGACCGCGGCGAAAAGCTTTCGCGCGTCAAGCAGATCGTCGAATGGTTGGGCTCCGATTTCGACGGAGTGATCATTTTCGACGAGAGCCACGCGATGCAGAACGCCGGCGGCGGCAAGGGAGAACGGGGCGACGTCGCCCCATCGCAGCAAGGCCGTGCGGGGCTGAGGCTCCAGCACATGCTGCCGAATGCCCGCGTCGTCTATGTCTCGGCGACCGGCGCCACCACCGTCCACAATCTCGCCTACGCCCAGCGGCTCGGCCTGTGGGGCGGCGAAGATTTCCCCTTCGCCAACCGCGCCGAATTCGTCGAAGCGGTCGAGAATGGCGGCGTCGCGGCCATGGAGGTGCTCGCCCGCGACCTGCGCTCACTCGGCCTCTACACGGCCCGCTCGCTCTCCTACGACGGCGTCGAATACGAGCTGGTCGAGCACCAGCTCACGCCCGAGCAGACCCGCATCTACGATGCCTATGCCGGCGCCTTCGCCATCATCCATAATCATCTCGACGCCGCGATGCAGGCCGCCAACATCACCGGGGACAGCGGTACGCTGAACCGGCAGGCCAAGTCGGCTGCGCGCTCAGCCTTCGAGAGCGCCAAGCAGCGCTTCTTCGGCCACCTCCTGACCAGCATGAAAACGCCGACGCTGATCCGCTCGATCGAGCAGGACCTGACGGACGGCCACTCCGCCGTCATCCAGATCGTCTCTACGGGCGAAGCCCTTATGGAACGTCGCCTGGCCGAGATCCCGACCGAGGAATGGAACGACGTGCGCGTCGACATCACCCCTCGCGAATATGTGCTGGACTATCTCGCCCAATCCTTCCCGGTCCTGCTCTACGAGCCGTTCTCGGACAGCGAGGGCAATCTGTCGTCGCGGCCGGTCTATCGCGACGGCCAGCCCGTCGAGAGCCGAGAGGCCGTGGCCCGGCGCGACGAACTGATCGAACGGCTCGCCTCGCTGCCCCCCGTCCCAGGGGCGCTCGACCAGATCGTCCAGCGCTTCGGCACGGACGTTGTCGCCGAGGTGACAGGGCGGTCGCGCCGCGTCGTCCGACGCGGCGAGCGCCTTGCCGTCGAGAACAGGGCGGCGTCCGCCAATCTCGCGGAGGCGGCCGCGTTCATGGACGATGACAAGCGCGTCCTCGTCTTCTCCGACGCCGGCGGCACCGGCCGCAGCTACCACGCCGACCTTGCCGCCAGGAACCAGCGCCTGCGCATCCACTATCTGCTTGAGCCTGGCTGGAAGGCCGACGCGGCGATCCAGGGCCTCGGTCGCACCAACCGCACCAATCAGGCGCAGCCGCCGCTCTTCCGACCGATCGCCACCGACGTGAAGGCCGAGAAGCGGTTCCTCTCGACCATCGCCCGGCGGCTCGACACCCTCGGCGCGATCACGCGCGGCCAACGCCAGACCGGGGGCCAGGGCCTGTTCCGGCCCGAGGACAATCTGGAGAGCCCATATGCCCGCGATGCGCTGCGCCAGCTCTATCTTCTGCTCGTGCGCGGCAAGGTCGACGGCTGCTCGCTCGACCGCTTCGAGTCCGCCACCGGCCTCAAGCTGACGGACGACAACGGCATCAAGGACGAGCTGCCGCCGATCACCACCTTCCTCAATCGCCTGCTGGCGCTCACCATCGACCTACAAGGTGTTCTCTTCACGGCCTTTGAGCAGCTCCTGACGGCGAAGATCGAGGGCGCGATCCACAGCGGCCACTATGACGTCGGACTGGAGACGCTCCAGGCGGAGAGCTTCGTGGTCACCGACAGCCAGGTGATCCATACCCATCCCGGCACCTCCGCAGAGACGCGCCTGCTGACCATCATGCGGCGCGAACGCAACCGTCCGACCCCGTTGGCCGATGCACTCCATCATCTCGCTGACCCCCGCGCGCGGCTCCTCGTCAACGGCCGTTCCGGCCGCGCCGCCGTGCAGATACCCGCGCCGTCGATGATGCTCGACGACGGCGAGATCGAACGGCGCGTCTGCCTCATCCGACCGATGGAGCAGCACTATGCGCCGCTCCGCATGATGGACGAGAGTCATTGGGAGGAAGTCGCCGATGCTGCTTTCGCCGCCGCCTGGGAGGCCGAGCTCGCCGAGCTGCCTGAATTCTCCGACAGCACGATCCATATCGTCGCTGGCCTGCTCCTGCCGATCTGGAAGCGGCTCCCCAACGAGTCGACCCGGGTCTACCGGCTCCAGACGGACGCCGGCGAGCGTATCATCGGCCGCCGGGTCTCCCCGGCCTGGGCCGCGAACGCCGCGAACGCCGCGACGACAGGCGCGGCATCGCTGTCGCCCGCGCACGCCTTCACGGCTCTGATGGACGGGACGACGATCCTCGACCTTGCGGAAGGTCTCCAGCTTCGACGCGCAAGGGTCATGAGCGCGCATCGCCTGGAGCTCACCGGCTTCTCCGAGGCGATGCGCGATCGGCTGCGGGCCTATGGCCTGTTCAGCGAGATCATCTCATGGAAGCTACGCTTCTTCGTCCCCGCCGACGCCAACGGTCCGGCTGTGCTGGCGAAGCTGCTGGACACCTATCCGGTGGCGCGCATCTCCGAGCGGGAGGCGGCGTGATGGCTCGCCAGGACGCATCCGATCTCGCACAGCGTCTCGGCCGTCAGGCCGAGGCGGTGTGCCGCCACTACCTGTCCAGAGGCCGGCGCGAGGGCCGCTACTGGCTCGTCGGCGACGTACGCAACACGCCGGGCCGCTCGATGTATGTGCGGCTGAAGGATTCGCCCAAGGGTCCCGCGGGCAAGTGGACCGACGCCGCCACGGGCGAACATGGCGATCTGCTCGACGTGATACGCGAAAGCTGCGGCCTTGTAGATTTCAAGGACGTCGCCGACGAGGCCCGGACCTTCCTCAGCATGCCGCAGCCAGAGCCGAGACCGGCGCTCCTGCGTCAGGGCCCGGCGCCGCACGGTTCGCCGGAAGCGGCACGCCGTCTTGTCGCAATGTCCCAGCCAATCGCCGGGACGCTCGTGCAGTCGTATTTGCGCGAACGCGCGATCACGGACTTGCGCGGAACCGGAAATCTCCATTTCCATCCGCGCTGCTACTACCGGCCCGACGACTATTCACCGACCGAGACCTGGCCCGCCATGATCGCGGCCGTCACCGACCTGCGTGGCAGGATCACCGGGGCGCATCGCACCTGGCTCGATCCGCGACGCCGCGACAAGGCGCCTCTGGACACCCCGCGCCGGGCGATGGGTGACCTTCTTGGGCATGCAGTCCGCTTCGGTCTCGGCAGCGAGGTGATGGCGGCCGGCGAGGGCATCGAGACCGTTCTGTCGATCCGGCAAGTCCTGCCCGACATGCCGATGATGGCGGCGCTCTCGGCAGCCCATCTCGCCGCCATCCTGTTCCCCGACACACTGCGCCGGCTCTATATCCTGCGCGACAATGATCCGGCCGGCGATGGTGCGCGGGACAGCCTGGTCGAACGGGCGAACGCGGCCGGGATCGAGGCGATGGTCATCTCGCCCCAGCTCGGCGACTTCAACGAGGATCTCCGCACCCTCGGCCGCGCTGCCCTCCGCAGTCAGACTCGGGTTCAGATCGGGCCGCAGGACGTCGCACGCTTCCTGGCGTTGGCGGCATAGCCGGCAAGGAACGGGCGTGACGGCTGCGCCGCCGTGCGCGCCCGGATGCATCGATCCGTCTAAGGGACCGCGCCTCGGCCTTCGAGAGGGCGATCGGCCCACAAGCCGGCCAGCCCGGCAATGGCGGCGGCCGACTATTTTCCGGCGGCCCTGCGGGCCTTTCCATCGCGAGACAAAATAGCCGGCCTTAGCCATCGAGCCCTGCGCTGCGCTCCGGGTGCCGAGCCGTCCGGCCCGTGGGCTTCGTCGCCATGAAGGCCGCGACGGTCGCGGTCCAATCGACGGAGCATCCCATGGACGCGCATGACGACTTCGAACCGCACCACGAATCCTCTCAAACCGACCATGTCCTCAACGAACTTCAGCTTCATGGCTATCGGCCCTTTGCCGATGAACCCGATCAACGGCTCCTGCCCGACGGCAACGCGGTGGCGGGCGCCGTCGCCGACATCTTCGACGCGCTGATCGTCACGCTGGAAGACACGCGCCTCGAACCCGACCTCGACGATCTCCTCTGGTCGACCGTGAACCTCTTCCACCGCGCTACCGAGCGGGTCGCACGCGAGCTCGACGACAACGAGCAGGCGCAGAAGCGCGCGCAGCGGGAACAGGACGGCAGCGAAGTGAAGTCGGTCGAGCTGGAGCGCCTGATCGCCGAGGGCAAGACGCTCATCGAACGCCAGAACGCCTTCGAGCTGATGCGCGACCAGGCGGCCGAGCATTACGAACGCCAGGTCGGCAAGGCATGGCTGCCGCGCAGCGGGTCGAAGGTCAACCACCGCAATCTCACCTCGGCGATGATCGACAGCCGCGACTTCCTCATGGCGAAGAAGCGCGCCGATCAGGAGGTGCTGCTACCCCCCGGCCCGAAGATCGTCGTGACCGGCGGTCTCGATTTCAACGATCACCGGCTGATCTGGGCCAAGCTCGACCAGGTGCATGAGAAGCATCCGGACATGGTGCTGGTCCATGGCAAGTCGCCGAAGGGCGCCGACAAGATTGCGTCGCTGTGGGCCAAGAACCGCAACGTGCCGCAGATCGGCTTCGCGCCCGACTGGACGAAGCACGGTCGCGCGGCGCCGTTCAAGCGCAACGACCAGATGCTGGAGATCGTGCCAAAGGGCGTGATGCATTTCCCGGGAACGGGCATCCACGACAACCTTGCCGACAAGGCCAAGAAGCTCGGCATCCCGGTCTGGAAGTTCGGCGGCGCGTGAGCGCCGCCTTCGCTTTTCTCTCACTGTCGCCATTACGCAGATGCGTATCGGCGTATTTCCGCAAACGCGCTTTTCAATCCGGCTCGCCCGTCACGGCGATCCGGGCGGATCGCGCATAGTGCGCGAGCTCGGTGTCGTTCTCGATCAGCGCATCGAGCAGCACCTTCATGTCCGCCTGGTCGGAGGCCGACTGAAATGGACCCGGCTGACGTTCGATGGCCAGCACGGCGATCGCGAGGGCCTTCTTCACGAGATGCAGGTCTCTGCCTGTGAACTCCGCCATTGTTCGTTCCTCGCGACTCCAAGCCTGCCGCCAGCAGCATAGCCAATAGCCGCGCCGAGTGGGACATGGTGCAGGCAAAGCAGAGCAGAGCATCGAGGCGAGTGATGTGGGTTCCTGACGCGAGAACCACCTCCGCCTGTCAGCGCTGATCCTTGGTCCGACCGCGGACTTGTCGCCATCAACCCGTAAAGGGTCGGCTATGCGAGCATGCCGCCGCTGCGGCTGCGCCTGCGCGGTGATTGCAGTCCACGGCCGGACACGTCGGGCGCCTGTCGGCGGGGGATGGTCCCCCGCTCCAGCAGGAGCCCAGCAAATGTCCCTCAACGACGCTCACGCCTACGCTTTCAGCCTCGCCACCACCCTGATGGCGGCCATCGTCATCTTCCAGGCCGGCGACGGGACGCTCTCGGTCATGCCCGCCAGCGAATACGACGGCGACGCCTCGGAGATCGTTCATGAAATCGACCCCTTCGCCCCCTGACCGGGCGCAGCAGGCCGCGCCGAGCGGGAGTCGCTTGCGATTTCCGCTCCCGGCTGGGGCCATATTCCGCTATAGTCCGGGTGCGCCGTGGTGGTGGTGGCAGGCGCGACCGTCAGACCTATCGTCATGGAGGCCACCACCATGATCATTCTCGCAATCCTCGCCTCACTCGCCGCCATCGGCGTGCTGTGCTGGCTGCTGTTCACCCTGGCCGTCTTCGCCCTTCCGGCCTTCGTTGGCGCGACCGTGGGCGCTTGGGCCCACGGGACCGGCGCCGGCCTGCCAGGCGCCATTCTCGCCGGCCTCGTCGCGGCTGCCGTCACGCTCGCGGTCGGCCAGCTCGCGATCCTGTTCGTGCGGCCCCTATGGCTGAAGCTGATCGTGGCCATCGCCTTCGTCGCCCCGGCGGCGATCGCCGGGTTCCACGCAACGCACGGCATCGTCAAGCATCTCATGCCGTCCGACGCGTGGCAGATCACCTTCTCCGTCATCGGCGCAATTGCGGTCGGCGTCACCGCCTTGGTGCGGGTCGCGGGGATGGCGACGGCGCCAGCCCCGTCCGGCCAGAGCCTCGCACAGGCCTGATCGCTCAGCCTCATGCGGCGGACCGGAAAGCGGTTCGCACGAGACATCCACATCGTATGAGGGCGGATGCGGTGGAGCGTGCCGCGCGGTTCGACGCTGGGCCGGGGTCACGACCGGGGCTGGAGCGCTACCGGCGGCTGCACGGTCTCGGGGCAGACCTATGATCGGGCGCGGCGCTCTCTGCGGTGGCGTCTAAGCCGAGGATGCAGCAAGCAGCCTGGACGAGGGAGCGAAGGCCGGCAAGTCCTTTGTCCGCGCCGGATTGCCGATCCAGGGTGGCCGCCATCATCTCCGTTATCTGACCCGTGCCTCGACCGCTCCAAACGGCCTCTTCAATGGCCTGATCTGGCCGAAGGGCGGCTAAAGCCTCGATCGCCTATGGCGCAACAGCGGCGTCAAACTTTCTTCCCCTGCCGGCTGCGCCGTCATTCCTCGCGAGGCAAGAAAGCCCTCCTTTGCTGTCCAGCCCCTGCGGGGTGCGCCGTCGATCGCCTCCGACCCGTCGATCGCCATCGAGGCCGCAATGGTGCGGGCTCGAATACGGAAAACGGAGACTTACAATGGCGACCATCGGAACCTTCAAGAAGACCGGCTCGAACGAGTTCACCGGCGAAATCGTCACCCTCAGCGTCCAGGCCAAGGGCGTGCGCATTGTTCCCGACACCCGCGCCACCGGCGAGAACGCCCCCAGCCACCGGGTTCTGGTCGGCCGCGCCGAGATCGGCGCCGCCTGGTCCAAGCGCTCCAACGAGGGTCGCGACTATCTGGGCCTCAAGCTCGACGACCCGAGCTTCACCGCTCCGATCTACGCCAACCTCTTCGACGACGAGGACGGCGATACCTTCTCGCTGATCTGGTCCCGCCCCAACGGGCGGCGCGGCGACTAAGGCCCCCGCGCAAGGCCCCGGCCGAAAGGCCGGGGCCTTTGACGTCCAAGGCGACCGAATCAGTCGGCGGCGAATTCGCCGAACGCGCACCCGCAGAACGGCAAATGGGTGGCCAGGCGAAGAAGGAGCGACTATTATAGTCGTAGTTCTGGCGTGCGCGTAGGTCCGAGTGGGAGGTGATCATGCATGATCACCGCCCGACAATCGCGGGCCGCACGCGCGTTGCTGGGTTGGACACAGGAGACGCTCGCTGACAGGGCCCGAGTATCACTGACCGCGCTGAAGCGCCTCGAATCGCCGAGCGGTCTCGAGGTCTACGAGAGCACGCGCGACGAGGTCAGACGAGCCTTCGAACGAGCCGGCATCGTTTTCCTGAGTTCCGACCAGGGCATGGGAGTGATGCTGGTTCATGCGAAGACGGAGAGCTGACAGCTCGCGGCACTGTCAGGGCGCTCGGTCTTGCTGGAGTCGCCGGGCCGCTGGGCTATGGTCAAATCAGCGTTAACAATCTCCTCCAGAATGGATAGAACCTGTGCCCCGGGGGATGAAGGTGACCAAGCACAATTTTCTCGATCAGCCACCCGGTGACGCCGAGCTGACGGCCTACGACAAGGCTCACGCAACCGTATATCTCCGCCTGCTCGACGCCGAAACCCAGGGAGCGCCTTGGCAGGACGTGGTGGAAGTGCTGTTCGGTCTCAGTGCCGAAGACGATCCGGAGCGGGCGTCGCTCGTCTATTCCACCCACTTGGCGAGAGCGCGCTGGATGACTGAGAACGGCTTCGAACAGCTCCTGAGACCTCAGCTCCACTAGCCCCGTGATGCGGATCATGCATCACGCTGATCCCAGTCCGTTCTTCCCCACCGCCTCTCAACTTGGAATCGTACCGTCCGCAACGCTCGCGTCAAAGATAAGGCGGGAAGGCGGTAGGAAATGCCCGACGAAGAAAGCTGGCGGTCTGAATCCGCCTATACCTATATCGATCAGTTGAATGCGGAGGAGCTCGCTTGGGAGTTCCTCCGTCGAAATCCCGAGTACCGCGCTGGCTATCATGAATTACTGTCAGCCGGTCATATGACCTGGGAAGCGGCGACGAATTTCGCTTCTCGTTGGGGGTTGCGATTTCGCCGCCGACCCCGAAATCCCCGCCACTTCCCAACCGGTCTCCTGGTCGGCCCAGATAGATCCGGCCGTGATTCTCTTCCGCAGCGGCCCGACACCGAGATCCGGCGAACCGCTCACTGTTGAGGAAATCCGGGCGCACGCCAGTTTCGCGCACGAAGCGGTCCCATCGCAGCTCCGCCTGGGCGGTGAGCGCTACAGCGTCGACCTGGCCGCGATTGGCGATGGGAAGCCGCTCGCCGCGCTCATCACGCTCGACGAACTGACGCCCGATCGCTTGACGGCGCTCGGCCGATTCTGGGCAGCCCTCACCGGCAAGACGGTCGCGCCTGATCCGCGTATCACGCCGCAGCGGCGGCGTCGCGCGCAGCAGATGCTGCGCGTCGTCGACGCGCGCGCCACCGGCGCCACCTACCGCGCGATCGCCGACCAAATCTTCCCACAGCATGACCAGGATGCGGCGACGTGGGTCGGTAGCGCGATCCGCGAAACCACAATCCGCATGGCCCGCGACGGGATGAAGCTCGTACGCGGCGGCTATCTCGCGCTGCTCCGGCGACCACGCCGGGATCGCTGACGCCGCGCAAGGTGTCGAATTTAGAATCCTTACTTCGACATCGTCCGAGGCGCCGTCCTCGCGCCACCGTGCTCGCAATGCGCCGCTCGTTCGCAGCGGCCGCCCGCGAGACCACGGAGGTGCGATCATGGCCGAGACAGCCGCCAATCTACCGACACGCTACCTGAGAACGCAGGAGGCGGCGCGCTTCCTCGGCCTTTCTGAACGCACGCTCGAGAAGCACCGCACCTACGGAACCGGTCCGACCTATCGAAAGCTCGGCGGACGCGTCGTCTATTCCGTCGATGACCTTCAAGCCTGGGCGGATCGGGGTCTCGTCACCTCGACCTCGGATCCGCGCAGCGGCACGGTACTGCCCGCCAAACGTCAGCCCGCGTCGGCCAACGGCGGCCTTCTGCGCTGACCCCGGTCCCCATGTCGTCCCGCCCCCAGCAACGCGACGAGCGCGCCCAGCTCGATCTGTTCCGGGCATTGCCCGGCGATCTCGCGCCGCGCGACGCGCAGGACCTCATGGCCTATCCGTTCTTCTCGCTTGGGAAGTCGAAACGCCTCGCGCCGATCGACTTCAAATCGGGCTCCGTCAAAATCCGCGTCGAGGCGGTGCCGGAGCACGGCATGGCGACCATCTGGGACGCCGACGTCCTCATCTGGGCCGCATCGCAGATCGTCGAAGCGCGCGACGTCGGCCTGCGCCCGTCGCGCCTCATGGCGACGACGCCTTATGAGATTCTGAACTTCATCGGTCGCGGCGTATCCCTACGCGACTACGACCGCCTGAAGGCGGCGCTGGACCGGCTGCAGTCGACCACCGTGGCGACGTCCATCCGCCAGCCGACCGAGCGGCGGATGCATCGCTTCTCCTGGATCAACGAGTGGAAGGAGCGCGCGGATGATCGCGGCCGGCCGCTCGGCCTCGAGCTGATCGTGCCCGACTGGTTCTACGGCGCGGTGCTGGACGACGCGCTCGTGCTCACCATCGATCGCACCTACTTCAGGCTGACCGGCGGGCTCGAGCGGTGGCTGTACCGCCTGGTGCGCAAGCACGGCGGCAAACAGGAGTTCGGCTGGAGCTTCGACTTCCCGCACCTCCACGCCAAATCCGGCAGCCTCTCGCCGCTCAAGCACTTCGCCTACGACCTGCGCGACATCGTCAAGCGCCAGCCGCTGCCGGGCTATCGCCTGACCATCGAGCAATGCGTCGGCGGGCCCGAAATCCTGTCCTTCGTACCGACCGAGCCCGACGCGCTCGGCATCCCGCGCCGACGTCGGCGGTCGACCACTCGCTCTGGGGAAAAGCTGTGAATCGTCTCGTGCTATCAGGGACCGGCGCTATCGTGCCATCGAGGACCCGATCCTCGTGCTATCGGGGACCAGAATCGTCGATTCTGCTCGCCAAATCAGTAGCTTGCGCGCCCCCTAACTTCTCTAACCTAGATTCCTTCGGAATCTTTCTAACGGACCGGCGCTTTTCGGCCGCTGTGGACGAGTCCCCTTGTCCCGCGAGACCGTCATGATCGTCGCGCTGCTCAACCAGAAGGGCGGCGTGGGCAAGACGACGCTCGCGCTGCACCTGGCCGGCGAGTGGGCGCGCCATGGCAAGCGCGTCACGCTCATCGACGCCGATCCGCAGGGATCGGCCCTCGACTGGTCGCAGCAGCGCAGCCGGGAGGGGCTGGGGCGGCTGTTCGGTGTCGTCGGCCTGGCGCGCGACACCCTGCACCGCGAGGCGCCGGAACTGGCCCGCGACGCCGACCATGTCGTCATCGACGGGCCGCCGCGCGTCGCCGGCCTCATGCGCTCGGCGCTCCTTGCGGCCGACCTCGTGCTGATTCCGGTGCAACCGTCGCCGCTCGACGGCTGGGCCTCGGCCGAGATGCTCTCCTTGCTCGGCGAGGCGCGCATCTACCGCCCGGAGCTCGCCGCGCGCTTCGTGCTGAACCGCTGCGCAGCCCGCACGGTGCTCGCTCGCGAGACGGCGGAGACCCTCGCCGATCACGATCCGCCGCTGCTCGCGACGACCATCGGCCAGCGCATCGTCTTCGCCGATGTCGTTCAGACCGGTCGGCTGGCCGCCGAGCAGGACGAGGATTGCCCTGGCGCGCGCGAGATCGCCGCGTTCGCCGCGGAAGTCGCGGGGATCGGCGCATGAGCGAGCGGTCCCCGAAGCGCAGCTTTGCGGCGCGTCCCGCCGATCCCGAAGGCTGGATCAAGGCGCCCGACCGCCACGCCCCCCTTGGCCAGCCCGCCGAGGACTTCTCGGCCCGGCTGACGATCGACGTCACCTCCGACATGCGCGGCCGTATAAAGATCGCGGCGTTCCAGCGCGGCCTGACCGTCGCCGACATGCTGCGCGCCCTGTTCGAGCGTGAGTTCCCGCCCCGGTCAGGAGAGGGCCAATGACCGGCCTCGTCGCCGCGCCCCCATGCGTCGGCCGCGCTTGCGCCGAGCCGTCCGAGCACCTCACCCAGGTCGAACTCGTCTGGATCGAGAAGCAGACCGAGCACTGGATCCGCTTCGGTCGCGAGCTGCGCGAACAGATCCTCGATCGCCGCAGACGGCTCCTCTTTTTCCCTCCTGGTGCGACCTTCGCGCTGGTCCGCTGGGCGGCGAACGAGCACGGCACCGTGCTCTCGCGGCTCGACATCATGCGCGCCGTTGCGCGTGGCGCGGCGTGCCAGACGGTGCCGACCGTCACGCCCGGCGGCGACTTTCTGCTTCGTGTCGACGGTTGGCCGAAGGTGGAGCGCGTGCTCCAGCTCGTCGACGCGATCGAGGCGGCCGGGATCGATCCCGGCGATGTTTCGCCCGATCACTGGCGCCACGTCCACAACCGCCTCGCAGCCGGGGAGACGCCACGGACCTACACGCCGGCGCACCACCGCGCCTTCCTCCTGCGCCGGGAGATCGGCGCATGACCCGGCTCGGCTACGCCATCACCACGACGGGCGCGGTGTCATTGCTCGGCATCCTGTCGATCGTCTCGTTCGCGCCGAAGCTGATCTGGAACGCTTCGGCGAGCACGCCGATCGGTCTCTACCGCGTCGAGCCGGACCGGTCACCCGAAGTGACCGACCTAGTCGCCGTGCGCCCGCCCGAACCGCTGGCCAGCTTCCTTGCCGATGGCGGTTATCTGCCGCGCGGCGTGCCGCTCCTGAAGCGGGTCGCCGCGCTTCCCGGGCAGCGGGTCTGTCGAACCGGCCTCGCCATTACGGTCGACGCCGTGCCGATGGGCGACGCGCTGGATCACGATCGCCGCGGCAATCCTTTACCGGTCTGGAAGGGCTGCCGCGTCGTCGCGCCCGGCGAGCTGTTCCTGATGAACTGGCAGGTCCGCGACAGCCTGGACGGCCGGTACTTCGGGCCGCTTCCCGCGTCCGCCGTGATCGGGCGGGCCATCCCTCTCTACACCGACGAGGACCGCGACGGCCGCTTCGTCTGGCGCGCACCGACGCGGTGACGGTGCGTCCCATGTCCAACCTCACCGCACATCCACGGAGGCAATCATGTCCCTGATCGGTCAATTCACGCGCGACGGTTCCGGCTTCATCGGCAATTTGCAGACGCTCGCGCTGCATCAGGACATCATCATCGTTCCCGCCGAACCGTCCGACGCCGACAACGCGCCGGATTACCGCGTCCATGTCTTCGACGGCATGAACAACGAAACCGGCGCCGAGATCGGCGCGGGCTGGAAGCGCACCGGAGAGAAGGCCGGTGACTACGTCTCGCTTCACCTCGACGATCCCACCTTCGGACATCCGATCCGTGCGAACCTCTTCCAGTCGGCCGACGACAAGTCCGCCTGGGGCCTGCACTGGAACCGGCCGCCGAAGCGCGGCGAGCGGGACTGAGCGGTGCCGTCCCGCCGCTATCACGCTGTCGCCGGGCGGTCCGCCGCCGTCCGGCTGACGGCCCTCCTTTTCCTTCCCGGCCTGCCCGCCGCAGCGCTTCCGGCGTTGCCTGCCAGCGCGCAGACTATGCCCCCGGCGCGCATCGACGCGGCCGACCCTCATGCCGGCTTCGTCACCGAAGCCGCCCGCCGGTTCGCTATCCCGGAGCTCTGGATTCGCGCCGTCATGCGCGTCGAAAGCCGCGGCGACGCGCGCGCCATCTCCCCCAAGGGTGCAATCGGCCTCATGCAAGTCATGCCGGCCACCTGGACGGAAATGCGCACCCGCTATGCGCTTGGACCGGACCCCTACGATCCGCGCGACAACATTCTGGCGGGCGCCGCCTATCTGCGCGAGATGCACGACCGCTACGGCTCGCCGGGCTTCCTGGCGGCCTATAACGCCGGTCCCGGCCGCTATGAGGACTATCGCGATCGCGGCCGCACCCTGCCGGCGGAAACGCGCGCCTACCTCGCCATGCTTGTGCCGGTCATCGATGGGGCCGGCCTGCCATCCCCTGTCATCGTCGCAGTCGCCGATCCGCTGGCCTGGACACGCGCGCCGCTGTTCATCGCACAGGCCGAGGCGCCGCCGCGCGCAGAGGTTCGGCACGATGACGGCGATCCGGCTGCAGCATCATCGCAGCGTCGAGAACGGGATTTTGCGCCCGCCGATCCGCAAACCGGCGGCCTCTTCGTCGTCCAAACCGCCAGTGCGGGGCCGCGATGAGCACGGTGGCACTCCAGGCGGCGTTGTCGGGCTCCGGGATAGGATTGGCGGGAGCGGAGGGAAGCACAGGCACCACAACCGCACGATGGCAGGATAAAGGGCCGCGATGTGCGGCCTTGGGCGGTTGTGGTTTTTCAAGGGGTTATGGCGCGTTTGCGCGATGTGCGCCTGATCGGCGCAAGGTGCGCGACGCGCATTTCATCAAGGATTTCCGCGCCGTTGCGCGATGTGCGGGGCTTCGACCATGAGCGTCGAGGACGACTTCCGCATCCGGCCCGGCCGCATCCGCTCGACCAAGGCGCAGCAGGCCCGGCCTTTCATCGCGCAGGCGCTCGCCGCTGCCCAGAAGGCGGGCGGCTCGGTCTCTCGGAAAGGCAAGATCGGCCCCGGCAACCGCTCGCGCTTCGGGCGCGGTCAGCGCGCCGCGGTGCAAGCCAATCGCTTCCTCACCGCCCGCTCGCGCGGGGCGGTCATCAAGGCGCGTGTCGTCCGCAGCGGCGGCCGCTCCGCCCCGCTCGCGACCCATCTCGGCTATCTGCGCCGCGAGGGCGTTACCCGGGATGGGGAGAAGGCCCGGCTGTTCGGCCCGGGCGGCGATGACCTCGACCCGAAGGAATTTGCCGAGCGCTGCGAAGATGATCGCCACCATTTTCGGTTCATCGTCTCGCCGGACGACGCGCTGGAGATGTCGGACCTGCGCTCCTTCACCCGCGGTCTCGTCGGCCAGATGGAGAAGGATCTCGGCACCAAGCTCGACTGGACGGCCGTCGACCATTGGAACACCGAGCATCCCCACGTCCATCTGATCGTGCGCGGCGTGCGCGACGACAGCGAGAACCTCGTCATCTCCCGCGACTACATCAGGGAGGGCATGCGCGATCGCGCCCGTGATCTCATCACCCAAGAGCTGGGCCCGCGCACCGATCACGACATCCGCCGTAGCCTCGAGCGCCAGATCGAAGCCGAGCGCTGGACCAGCCTCGATCGGCAGCTCGCCCGTGATGGCTACCGGACCGGCGTCGTCGATCTCGCGCCGCGCCCGGATCGACAACCCGACGAGTTTCACGCGCTGAAGGTCGGCCGCCTGCGCAAGCTCGAAACGCTCGGCCTCGCCAACGAGATTGGCCCAGGCCAATGGGTCATCGCCGAGCGGGCGGAGACGACGCTGCGCGAGCTCGGCGAGCGCGGCGACATCATCAAGCGCATCCATCGCGGGCTGACCGAGCGCGGCATCGACCGTGGCGCGGCAAGTTACGTGCTTGCCGCGGAGAACATCGACGATCCAATCGTCGGCCGGCTGGTCGCGCGCGGCCTCGACAACGAATTGAAGGGGACGGCCTTTGCTGTTGTTGACGGCGTCGACGGCCGAACCCATCACATGAAGCTGCCCGACCTCGACGCCGCCGGCGACAGCGCGCCGGGATCGATCGTTGAGCTACGCCGCTTCGACGATGCACGCGGTCAACGCCGCGTCGCGCTCGCCGTCCGCTCCGATCTCGACATCTCCCGGCAAGTCACCGCCACGGGCGCCACCTGGCTTGACCGGCAGGCGATCGCGCGCGAGCCGGCCGCCTTGGGAGGCGGCGGCTTCGGCGTCGAAGTTCGCGACGCCATGGATCGGCGCGCTGAGCATCTGATCGACCAGCGGCTCGCCGAACGGCACGGCCAGAGCGTCATCTTCTCGCGCAATCTCATCGAGACGCTGCGCCGACGCGAGCTTGACGCGCTGGCGGACAAGCTCGCCGCGGAGACCGGCCGGACATTCGCCAAGGCTGGGAGCGGCGAATACGTCGCCGGCACCTATCGGCAGCGGCTCACGCTCGCATCGGGCCGCTTCGCCATGATCGACGATGGCCTCGGCTTTCAACTCGTGCCCTGGACGCCGTCCCTCGACCGCCAGCTCGGGCAGCATGTCTCCGGCGTCGCCCGCAATGACGGCGGCGTCGACTGGAGCTTCGGGCGCAAGCGGGGCCTCGGCCTCTAGCGCAGATCAAGAAGGGAACGCCGCCATGTCCGCGACGAAAATCCTCTGGGGCCAGATACTCACCGTGTTCATGATCGTGCTCTTCACGACTTGGACGGCCACGCAGTGGACGGCCTACCGGCTCGGCTTTCAACCGCAGCTCGGCCATCCGTGGTTCGAGGTCGCCGGCTGGCCGGTCTACTATCCCCCGGCCTTCTTCTGGTGGTGGTATTTCTATGACGCCTACGCGCCGCCGATCTTCGTCGAGGGCGCCTATATCGCCGCCTCGGGCGGATTCATCTCGATCGCCGTCGCGATCGGGATGTCCGTGTGGCGCGCCCGCGAGGCGAAGAACGTCGAGACCTACGGGTCGGCGCGCTGGGCCAGGCCCGACGAGGTGAAGGCCGCAGGGCTGCTCGGCGCCGACGGCGTGGTGCTCGGAAAGCTCGATCGCGACTATCTCCGTCATGATGGGCCCGAGCATGTGCTGTGCTTCGCTCCGACCCGATCCGGCAAGGGCGTAGGGCTGGTCGTGCCCTCGCTGCTCACCTGGCCGGGCTCGGCGATCGTTCACGACATCAAAGGGGAAAACTGGACGTTGACGGCCGGCTTCCGGGCCCGGCACGGCCGCGTGCTGCTCTTCGACCCGACCAACCCGAAGTCCGCCGCCTACAATCCGCTGCTCGAGGTCCGCAGGGGCGAATGGGAGGTCCGCGACGTCCAGAATATCGCCGACATCCTGGTCGACCCGGAAGGATCGCTCGAGAAGCGAAACCACTGGGAAAAGACCAGCCACGCCCTGTTGGTCGGCGCCATCCTCCATGTCCTCTACGCCGAAAAGGACAAGACCCTCGCCGGCGTCGCTGCCTTCCTATCCGATCCCAGACGCCCGATCGAGTCGACACTCGCGGCGATGATGAAGACCGCTCATCTGGGCGAGGCCGGCCCGCACCCCGTCATCGCCAGCGCCGCACGCGAGCTGCTCAACAAGTCGGACAACGAGCGATCGGGCGTGCTCTCGACCGCCATGTCGTTCCTCGGCCTCTATCGCGATCCCGTGGTGGCGCAGGTGACCGGCCGGTCCGATTGGCGCATCGCCGACCTTGTGGCGGAGGGCAATCCGACGACCCTCTACCTCGTCGTGCCCCCGTCCGACATCAGCCGGACCACGCCGTTGATCCGCCTGATCCTCAATCAGATCGGACGACGCTTGACCGAGGACCTTCACGCCAATCCCAGGCGCCCCCGGGTGCTGATGATGCTCGACGAGTTCGCCGCGCTTCGGCGCCTCGACTTCTTCGAAAGCGCGCTCGCGTTCATGGCCGGGTACGGGATCAAGGCATTCCTGATCGCGCAGTCGCTGAACCAAATCGAGAAGGCCTACGGGCCAAACAACTCCATCCTCGACAACTGCCACGTCCGCGTCAGCTTCGCGACCAACGACGAACGGACGGCCAAGCGGGTCTCCGACGCCCTCGGCACCGCGACCGAGATGAGGGCGATGAAGAACTATGCCGGCCATCGGCTATCTCCTTGGCTCGGCCACATGATGGTCTCGCGCTCGGAGACGGCGCGGCCACTGCTGACCCCCGGCGAAGTCATGCAGCTCCCGCCAGCCGACGAGATCGTCATGGTCGCGGGGACGCCGCCGATCCGGGCCAAGAAGGCGCGCTACTACGAGGACCGCCGATACCAGGAGCGGATCCTGCCGCCGCCCCCACTGAGCAAACCTGGCAAGCCGCCGGCGAACGACTGGAGCGGTCTCGACCTTCCGCCAGTTCCCGAGATCGGCGGCGCGCTCGCCAGAGCCGCGGCCGATGCGCCTTCGACCGAGGACGAGGAAGACACGACCGAGTCCGAGCGCCGACGCCAGCCTGAACTACGCCGCCTGAAGCCGGTCGAGAAGACGGTTCCGATCGAAAACGAGTTCGAGTTCGAACCGATTGAGGATGCTGACGAAGACGCTGCCCGCAATAGCCGGCTGAGGGACACGATGCGCCAGGTCGCGCGACAGGCTTCCCTCGACCCCGGCGATGGCATCGAGCTGTAGGAGGCGATCATGGCGAAGCCTCCGAAGAAGCAGCGGCTTTCCGTCTATCTCGAACCGGAGGTCATGAAGGCGCTATCGGCGCATGCGGCGCGGCGCGGCCACTCGCTATCCCTTGTCGCCGAGGCCGGCATTGCGTCGTTCCTTTCGCCCGACGCCGCAGAGCGCCAGGAAGCGGCGATCACGAAGCGACTGGATCAGCTTGACCGACGCCTGACGCGCGTCGAGCGGGACGTCGGCATCGCGGTCGAGACCCTCGCGATCTTCGTGCGCTTCTGGTTCAACACGACGCCCGCCCTGCCGGAGCATGCGGCCCAGGCGGCACGCGCCAAGTCCGCCGAGCGCTACGAGGCCTTCATCAACACCCTGGGCCGCAGGCTCGCGAACGGTCCGAAGCTCAGGCAGGAGATCTCGGAGGATCTCAATCACACCGGCGAGGCTGATTGACGACCGCACCGCCCGCGCGGTGACGATGCGGCAAGTCGACTCGGCGCTTCCGCGCGATCGCGCCGCAGCATCGTGCGCGCGCGAGATAGTCATGCTGCCATTGCCTTGAAGTATAGCGGCGTTCCGCCGTTTCCCTGTCTTTGTACGCCACAGTACGACGACCACATTTCGGTTGTTGTCAGGCCCTGATTTCTGCCTCTTCTACTCGTCCCCGATCCAGGGCCGCGCGTGGGCGCGCCCGCAAGAGAACGGGGACGACGTGGCAAACCCCCAGCAGAGATCCGAAGCAGTCCTCCGCGGCGCGCGCATGCTGCGCACCGCGCTCGGACCTGCGATCGCCGGGTTTCTGGAAGACCCCACGATCGTCGAGGTGATGCTCAACCCTGACGGGCGGCTCTGGATCGACCGCCTTTCCGACGGCCTCTCGGAAACCGACGAGCGCCTTTCTCCCGCAGACGGCGAGCGGATCATCCGCTTGGTGGCGCACCATGTCGGCGCCGAGGTCCATGCCGGCGCTCCGCGTGTCTCGGCCGAGCTTCCGGAAACGGGAGAGCGGTTTGAAGGCTTGCTCCCTCCCGTCGTGGCCGCGCCTGCCTTCGCCATCCGCAAACCGGCCGTCGCCGTCTTCACGCTCGAGGATTATGTCGCCGCCGGCATCATGCGTGCCGGACAGGCCGCGCTGCTCCGCGCCGCCGTCGCCGAGCGGCGCAATATTCTCGTGGCCGGGGGCACATCCACCGGCAAGACGACGCTCACCAATGCGCTCCTGGCGGAGATCGCCAAGACCTCCGACCGCGTCATTGTCATTGAAGACACGCGCGAACTCCAATGCATGGCGCCCAACCTCGTCGCCATGCGGACGAAGGATGGCGTGATCACGCTGTCCGAACTGGTGCGCTCATCGCTCCGCCTGCGGCCCGACCGCATCCCGATCGGCGAGGTACGCGGAAGCGAGGCGCTGGACCTGCTCAAAGCGTGGGGAACGGGGCACCCGGGCGGGATCGGCACGATCCACGCCGGCACAGCGATCGGCGCGCTGCGCCGGCTTGAGCAGCTCATCCAGGAAGCCGTCGTCACGGTGCCGCGGGCGCTCATCGCGGAGACCATCGACCTTGTTGCCATCCTCTCCGGCCGCGGCGCCTCGCGCCGGCTCGCCGAACTCGCCCGCATCGAGGGGCTCGGCCCTGACGGCGATTACCGCGTCACCCCCGCAACCCAGCCCCCCGAAGGAGAGATCCCGTGATCCAGCACGCGCTTCGAATCCGCCGCCATATCGCGACGGCCGTTTCCGTCACCTTTCTCAGTCTGGCGCTCGCACCGGCGGCCCACGCCTCCGGCTCCTCGATGCCGTGGGAAGCGCCGCTTCAGTCGATCCTCGAGTCGATCGAGGGGCCGGTCGCCAAGATCGTCGCCGTGATCATCATCATCATCACCGGCCTGACCCTGGCCTTCGGCGACACGTCCGGCGGCTTCCGGCGGCTCATCCAGATCGTTTTCGGCCTGTCGATCGCGTTCGCGGCGTCGAGCTTCTTCCTGTCCTTCTTCTCGTTCGGCGGCGGAGCGCTCGTCTGATGGCAGGCGGCGCGGATTACGTCGGCGAAATCCCAGGCTTCTCAGTGCCGGTGCATCGCGCGCTGACCGAGCACATCCTGCTCGGCGGCGCGCCCCGATCCATCGCCATCCTCAACGGCACGCTCGCCGCCGCGCTTGGATTGGGTCTGCGCCTCTGGCTGGTTGGCCTGGCGCTCTGGGCGATCGGTCATTTCGCCGCGGTCTGGGCCGCCAAGCGCGATCCGCAATTCGTCGACGTCGGACGCCGGCATCTGCGCATCCCGGCCTATCTGACGGTCTGAGGGCGTCGCCATGATGAACCTTGCGGAATATCGCAATCGCAACACCCGGCTCGCCGACTTCCTGCCCTGGGTCGCGCTCGCCGGCGAGGGCGTGATCCTGAACAAGGACGGCAGCTTCCAGCGGACCGCCCGCTTCCGCGGTCCGGACCTCGACAGCGCCGTGCCGGCCGAACTTGTCGCGGTCGCCGGCCGCCTCAACAACGCCTTCCGCCGCCTCGGCTCGGGCTGGGCGATCTTCGTCGAGGCGCAGCGCCATGAGGCCGCGACCTATCCGACAAGCCGCTTTCCCGACCCGGCATCGGCCTTGGTCGACGCCGAGCGCAAGGCCGACTTCGAGGAGGCCGGCGCGCATTTCGAGTCCAGCTATTTCCTGACCTTCCTCTATCTGCCGCCGGCGGAAGACGCCGCCCGCGCCGAAAGCTGGCTCTATGAGGGCCGCGAGCGCGGCGGCGTCGATGCCCATGAGGTGCTGCGCGGCTTTATCGACCGCACGGACCGCATCCTCCAGCTCGTCGACGCCTTCATGCCGGAATGCGCCTGGCTCGATGACGCTGAGACGCTGACCTATCTGCACTCCACGGTCTCGACGACGCGGCACCGCGTCCGCGTGCCCGAGACGCCGATGTATCTCGACGCTCTCGTCGCCGATCAGCCGCTCACCGGCGGGCTCGAACCGCGCCTGGCCGACACGCATCTGCGCATCCTCACCATCGTCGGATTTCCGACCGCGACGACACCCGGCATCCTCGACGAACTCAACCGGCTCGCCTTCCCGTATCGCTGGTCGACCCGCGCCGTGCTGCTCGACAAGACCGACGCGACCAAGCTGCTGACCAAGATCCGTCGGCAGTGGTTCGCCAAGCGCAAATCGATTGCCGCCATCCTGAAGGAGGTGATGACCAACGAGGCGTCGGTGCTGGTCGACACCGACGCCGCGAACAAGGCGGCGGACGCGGATCTCGCGCTGCAGGAGCTCGGCGCCGACTATGCCGGCCAGGCCTACGTCACCGCGACGATCACCGTCTGGGACGCCGATCCGCGCATCGCCGCCGAGAAGCTGCGCCTCGTCGAGAAGGTCATCCAGGGCCGCGACTTCACCGCCATGCCCGAGACGATCAACGCCGCCGACGCCTGGCTCGGGAGCCTGCCGGGGCATGTCTATGCCAATGTCCGCCAACCGCCGCTTTCGACCCTCAACCTCGCCCATATGATCCCGCTGTCGGCGGTGTGGGCCGGGCCCGAGCGCGACGGGCATTTCGCAGCGCCGCCGCTGCTCTTCGGCAAGACCGAAGGCTCGACCCCATTCCGGCTGTCCATCCATGTCGGCGACGTCGGCCACACCCTCGTCGTCGGTCCGACCGGGGCCGGCAAGTCCGTGCTGCTGGCGCTCATGGCGCTGCAATTCCGTCGCTACGATCGCGCCCAGGTCTTCGCCTTCGATTTCGGGGGCTCGATCCGCGCCGCGGCGCTCGCCATGGGCGGCGACTGGCATGATCTCGGCGGCGGGCTGACCGAGGGTGCGGACGACAGCGTCTCGCTTCAGCCGCTCGCCCGGATCGATGACGCCGCAGAACGCGCCTGGGCCGCCGACTGGATCTCCGCCATCCTCAGCCGCGAGAGCGTTGCGATCACCCCGGAGGTCAAGGAGCATATCTGGTCGGCGCTGACATCGCTGGCTTCGGCGCCGCCCGCCGAGCGCACCCTGACCGGCCTGTCGGTGCTGCTCCAGTCCAACGACCTCAAGCAGGCGCTACGGCCCTATTGCGTCGGCGGACCCTATGGCCGGCTGCTCGATGCCGAGGCCGAGCATCTCGGCGAGGCCACCGTCCAGGCTTTCGAAACCGAAGGACTGATCGGGACCGGGGCCGCAGCCGCCGTGCTCGCCTATCTCTTCCACCGGATCGAAGATCGCCTCGACGGCCGCGCCACACTCATCATCATCGACGAGGGCTGGCTCGCGCTCGACGACGAGGGCTTCGCCGGCCAGCTCCGTGAGTGGCTGAAGACGCTGCGCAAGAAGAACGCGTCGGTCATCTTCGCTACCCAGTCGCTTTCCGACATCGACGGGTCGGCCATCGCGCCCGCTATCATCGAGAGCTGCCAGACCCGCATCCTGCTCCCCAACGAGCGCGCCATCGAGCCGCAGATCACTGCCATCTACCGACGGTTCGGGCTCAACGACCGGCAGATCGAGATCCTCGCCCGGGCGATGCCGAAGCGCGACTATTATTGCCAGTCGCGCCGGGGCAATCGCCTCTTCGAGCTGGGCCTGTCGGACGTCGCGCTGGCGCTCTGCGCCGCGTCCTCCAAGTCCGATCAGGCAGCGATCGCCAGTACGGTCGCCGAGCATGGCCGCGACGGCTTCCTCACCGCCTGGCTCGATCGCCACGATCTCGGCTGGGCGGCCCAACTCATCCCCAACCTCGAAACTCTGGAGACCTCCTCATGACCTCGCGCCGCACGCGCGCGGTGCGCCTTGCCGCCGCGCTGCTCACCACCACCCTCGCCACAGCGCCATACCTCGCCACGCCGGCCCAGGCGCAGTGGGTCGTCTACGATCCGACGAACTATGCGCAGAACCTGCTCTCGGCGACCCGCGCGCTTCAGCAGATCAACAACCAGATCACCTCGCTGCAGAACGAGGCGACCATGTTGATGAACCAGGCCCGCAATCTCACGAGCCTGCCCTATTCCTCGCTCCAGCAGCTCCAGCAGTCGGTGCAGCGGACCCAGCAGCTCCTCGGCGAGGCGCAGCGGATCGCCTACAATGTCCAGAACATCGATCAGGCGTTCCGGACCACCTACGGCAATGCCTCGATGTCGGCATCCGACACGCAACTCGTCGCCGATGCGCGCGAACGCTGGCAGAACACCGTGGGCGGCTTGCAAGACGCCATGCGGGTGCAAGCCGGCGTCGTCGGCAACATCGACACAAACCGCATTCAGATGTCTGCGCTGGTCGGCCAAAGCCAAGGCGCCACCGGAGCGCTTCAGGCGACGCAGGCAGGAAATCAGCTTCTCGCGCTCCAGGCGCAGCAGCTCGCTGATCTCACCGCCGTCGTTTCCGCCAACGGCCGCGCCCAGGCGCTCGCCGTCGCGGAGCGCGCGGCGGCCGCCGAACAGGGCCGCGAACAGCGTCGCCGCTTTCTTACGCCTGGCAGCGGCTATCAGCCGGGCAACGCGCGGATGTTCCCGAACAGCGGCAACTGAGGACGCGGCGATGGACGGGAAATCGCTCGCACGCATCGGTGCGATCGTCTTCGTCGCGGTCGCGATCACGGCGACCGCGATCGAGATGAGCCGGAAGGAGGAAACGGCGGAGAGCTGGGCGACAACGCGGCCGGTCCCGACGCCGAACGATCCGCTGCGCACGGAACTGTTCCGCTGCCAGGCGCTCGGCGAGGCCGGCCCTCGCGATCCCGCCTGCCTGCGCGCCTGGGCCGAGAACCGTCGTCGCTTCCTCGCCCCCGGATCGCGACCGGCCGGGAGACTGCCGGACGCGACGGCTCCGTCTGAGCCAGCGCCTGCCGACGCGCAGCCGGGCGAGGCGCGATAGGCATGGGGAACACCGGCGTCATCGACCATTTCCTCGAGGTCTTCACCCGTTACATCGACGGCGGCTTCGGTCTGCTCGGCGGCGAGGTGACGTTCATCGCCACGACGCTGATTGTGATCGACGTGACGCTCGCGGCGCTCTTCTGGTCCTGGGGCGCCGATGACGACATCATCGCCCGACTGGTGAAGAAGACGCTGTTCGTCGGCGTTTTCGCCTACATCATCGGCAACTGGAACAACCTCGCCCGGATCATCTTCGAGAGCTTCGCCGGTCTCGGCCTGAAGGCGAGCGGCACCAGCTTCACCACGGCCGATCTTCTTCGCCCCGGCAAGGTCGCGCAGACCGGGCTCGATGCGGGACGGCCGCTGCTCGATTCGATCTCCGGGCTGATGGGCTATTGGAGCTTCTTCGAGAACTTCATCCAGATCGCCTGCATGTTCCTCGCCTGGGCGCTGGTGCTGCTCGCCTTCTTCATCCTCGCCATCCAGCTCTTCGTCACCCTGATCGAGTTCAAGCTGACGACGCTCGCCGGCTTCGTGCTGATCCCCTTCGGCCTGTTCGGAAAGTCCGCCTTCATGGCCGAACGGGTGCTCGGCAACCTCATCTCGTCCGGCATCAAGGTCCTCGTCCTCGCGGTCATCATCGGGATCGGATCGACCCTGTTCTCCGAATTCACGGCGGGCTTCGGGGGCGCCACGCCATCGGTCGACGAGGCGATGGCCATCGTCCTCGCAGCCCTCTCATTGCTCGGCCTTGGCATCTTCGGGCCCGGCATCGCGTCCGGCATCGTCTCGGGCGGTCCGCAGCTCAGCGCCGGCGCTGCCGTCGGCACGGGTCTCGCCGCCGGCGGCATGGTCGCGCTCGGAGCCGGCGCCGTGGGCGCCGCCGCGACAGGCGGCGCCTCCCTGGCAGGCGGGGCCGCCGCCGCCGCCCGCGGTGGCGCTGCCCTCGCTGGCGGCGCATCGACCGCCTACAGCCTCGGGGCCGCGGGGCAGACGGGCGCTGCTAGCGTCGCCGCCGGTCTGGGCGGCGTCGCCCGGGCCGGCGGGAGTGCCGCGATCTCGCCCCTTCGTCGCGCCGCCTCCCGCGCCGCTGAAGGCATGCGCTCGAGCTTCAATGCCGGCGGCCGCGCGGTTCTTGGAGCCACGGGCGGCTCCACGACCGGTGGACCGAGCGCCGGCGGACCGGGGTCCGAAGATGCGGCTGCTACGGCAGGCGGCGGAGGCCCACCCGCCTGGGCGCAGCGCATGCGCCGCCGCCAGCAAATGTCCCATGCCGTCCAGGCGACGGCCCATGCCGTCCGCTCGGGTGATGCCCATGGCGGCGGCTCCTCCGTCAACCTGTCCGAAGGCGACCGCTGATGTTCAAACGACCCGCCACCCACTACGGCAAAACAGCCGAGCCCGAGACGCCCTACCAGCGCGCCGGCCAGATCTGGGACGACCGCATCGGCTCGGCCCGCGTCCAGGCGCGAAACTGGCGTCTTATGGCATTCGGCTCGCTCTTCCTCTCGGCCGGTTTCGCCGCGGCCCTGGTCTGGCAGTCCGCCCGGGGAACGGTCGTGCCCTGGGTGGTGCAGACCGATCGGCTCGGACAGGCGCAGGCGGTGGCGCCGGCCATGGCCGATTATCGCCCGACCGATCCGCAGATCGCTTTCCATCTGGCGCGCTTTATCGAGGAGGTCCGTTCAATCCCGGCCGACGCCATCATCGTCCGCCAGAACTGGCTGCGGGCCTACGACTTTACGACCGATCGAGGCGCTGCCGCCCTCAACGACTATGCACGCGCCAACGACCCGTTCACCAATGTCGGACGCCAGCAGGTCGCGGTCGAGGTCTCCAGCGTCATCCGCGCATCTCCCGACAGCTTTCGCGTCGCCTGGGTCGAGCGCCGCTACGAGAACGGCCAGCTCGCCACGACCGAACGATGGACCGCGATCCTGACGATCGTGATCCAGACACCACGCAATGCCGATGTCCTGCGGAAGAACCCGCTCGGCATCTACGTCAACGCCATCAACTGGTCACGGGAGCTTGGGCAATGAGGCCGTCGTTCCGTAAAGCCGGAATGCCGGCTTCACGCATCCAAGCATGTGCGCATCCACGGATCGGCACGCTGCCGGTCATTCTGCTCGCCACGACGGCGCTCGCTGGATGCGCGACCACGCACAAGCCGCCGGAGATCTCCTACGACAATGCCGCCCCCGCCGTGCAGACGGTCGATCCGCCGGCGCCCGTCACCGTCGTGGAGCTACCCCGGCCGCTTCCGCTTCCCGGCCAGATGAAGCCGGTCGAGCGCTCCCGGCAAGCGCCGGAACCCGCCGATCCGGCTGCACGGGTGAACCAGGCCAATGCCGCGGCGCGCGTGCAGCCCGTGCGCGACGGCTTCATCAATTCGATGCAGGTCTATCCGTTCACCCAGGGCGCGCTCTATCAGGTGTATACCGCGGTCGGGCAGATCACCGATATCGCGCTTCAGCCCGGTGAGCAGCTCGTCGGGTCCGGCCCGGTCGCCGCCGGAGACACCGTCCGCTGGATTATCGGCGACACGCTAAGCGGCTCGGGCGCGACGCAACAGGTCCATATCCTGGTCAAGCCGACGCGGCCGGAGCTGATGACGAACCTCATCATCAACACCACTCTGCGAACCTACCACATGGAGCTACGCTCGACCGAGCGCACCTACATGGCGTCGGTTTCCTGGCAATATCCCCAAGACCAGCTCATAGCGCTGCGTCGCCAGAATGCGCAGGCCGAGGCGACCCGTCCCGTCGCCACCGGCGTCGATCTGACCAACGTCAATTTCCGCTACGCGATCGAAGGCGATCGCGCGCCATGGCGGCCGCTTCGGGCCTTTGATGACGGACGGCAGGTGTTCATCGAATTCCCGCGCGGCATTGGCCAGGGTGAGATGCCGCCGCTGTTCGTCGTCGGTGCCGAAGGCAACACGTCCGAACTCGTCAACTACCGGGTCCGCTCGAACTACATGATCGTCGACCGCCTCTTCGCCGCCGCCGAGCTGCGCTTCGGTGCCGGCCGCGAGCAGAAGCGCGTCCGCATCGTCCGGACCGACGGGAGGCCGACCTCGTGAGCGACACCGATCCCCGCAGCGAGGAAAGTCCAGAGGAGGAGGCGCGGCCGCTGACCGGTGAGCCGCCGAGCCCGGCTGCGATGCGCCTGCGCGCCGAGCCGCCGCGCGTGACACGGCTCTCGCGCAAGGTTCTCGCCGGACTCGCTCTGGTCGCGAGCGTCGGCATCGGCGGCGCGCTCGTCTACGCGCTGCAAACCCGGGACGGCAGCCGACCGAATGAAGAACTCTACTCGACCGAGAACCGTCCGACCGCCGACGGGATTTCCGGCCTGCCGCGCGACTATAGCGGCGTGCCGCAGCTCGGCCCACCGCTGCCCGGCGACCTCGGCCGTCCGATGCTCGGCGCGCAGAACCGGGGTCAGCCCGTGCCTGCGCCCGGTGTCGCCGCGCCCAATCCTGGTCCAAACCCCG
Source organism: Sphingomonas zeae (assembly GCF_014197135.1). Classification (GTDB taxonomy): domain Bacteria; phylum Pseudomonadota; class Alphaproteobacteria; order Sphingomonadales; family Sphingomonadaceae; genus Sphingomonas; species Sphingomonas zeae. The sequence continues at coordinate 475,305 of NZ_JACIFA010000001.1, read as the reverse complement.
CGGAGCAGCGCCGTCTTCAGGAGCTGGAGGCCGCGAGGACCGCGCGCTTGTTTGCCTCGACAGAGACGAGATCCGCTGGTCCTGTAGCCGCTCCAGCGGCGCCGGACGCTGTTTCGCCGCCACCAACCCTGACAAATCTCGGCCTCGCCCCGCCGCCGGCGACGCCGACCGCCCAGGATCGGCAGAACGCCTTCCTCAACGCCGCCGCCGATCGCCGAACCGTGGCACCGGATCGCGTCGTGGCGCCGGCATCCCCCTATGTCCTCCAGGCCGGCGCCGTGATCTCGGCCGCTCTTCTCACCGGCATCCGCTCCGACCTTCCCGGGCAGATCACCGCCCAGGTGACGGAGAACATCTATGACAGCCCAACCGGCCGAGTCCTTCTCGTACCCCAGGGCACGCGCGTTGTCGGCCAGTACGACAACAACGTGCAGTTCGGGCAGAGCCGCGTGCTGCTGGTATGGAATCGGCTGATCTTTCCGAATGGTCGCTCGATCGTGCTCGAGCGACAGCCCGGCGCCGATTCCGAGGGATTTGCGGGTCTTCAGGACGGCGTTGATTACCACTGGTTTGAACTTGCCAAGGCCGCGGGACTGTCCACGCTGCTCAGCATCGGCTCCGAGCTCGCCATCGACGATGATGACCGCCTTCTGCGCGCTATCCGCAACGGCGGCCAGGACACCTTCAATCAGGCGGGCCAGGAGATCGTCCGCCGACAGCTCAACATCGCCCCGACGCTGACGATCCGGCCGGGCTTCCCGGTCCGCGTGATCGTCACGCGCGATCTCGTTCTCGAACCGTATGGAGGCTGAGCGTGGCCAAGCTGAAACTCGGAGCGATCACTGAAGACAAGCCGGTCAAGGTCTCCCTTGAACTGCCTGGAGCGCTGTTCCGCGACCTCCAGGAATATAGCGAGATCCTCGCGCAACAGGAGGGCGTGCCAGCGACGGAGCCGAGCAGGCTGATTGTCGCGATGGTGCAGCGCTTCATACAGACCGATAGGGGATTTGCCCGAGCCCGCAAGAACAAGATGCGCAATCCCTTGGAGGCTGATCGCGAGCGCTAGGCCCTCACGGCGCCATTCAAGCCGCGCCGCCCGGCCGCCACATCCCTGATGAGCCGCAGCATGCAACCCAGAGCGGGATTGGAGTTGGACGGCGACCAGACTGCGGAATATCGAAGCTGCTCGGGATCGCCGCCGATAGGGCGGAACGCGACACCCTCCGCCATGCCGTCCACGATGGAACCGCTCGTGAGCGTGATCCCGTATCCCATTGCGACGACGCTAAGGAGGCTTTGCCTGCTCACATCGTGAACATCGATCTTTGGGCTGAAGCCAGGCATTGAAAGCTTCCGGACCAGATAGTTGCGGATCTCCGGGCCGGCGCCACGTTGAGTGACGACAAAAACTTCGTCGCGAATATCCCGCCAGTGCAGCTCCTCGCGCTTCGCCAACCTATGGCTCGAGGGCAGTGCGACATAGATGCTCTCTGTCCAGAGCAACTGCACATCTTGCCCACTCGTTTTCGGCGTTCCGGCTAGGAATGAGATGTCGAGCTCGCCGGTCATCACGCGGGCGAGATCCTGCTCCGAAGATCCTTCGTGGAGGCAGACACGGATACGCGGGTAACGCCGGTGAAATTCCTTGAGCGCGAGGTGAAGGCGGCCTGCCGCCAAAGGGACGACCACTCCCACCTGCAACTCGCCCCGTTCCCCTTTGTGAACGGAAGCAGCGAGCAGGATGGCTTGACCGAGTTGATGCATGCCCGTGGACGCCTCTTCAAGGAAGAGCTGTCCAGCATTGGTGAGCTGAACCCCGCTCGGACTTCGATCGAAAATGCGAAAGCCGATGCGATGCTCCAAGAGCTGAACCCGCCGCGTCAGCGTTGATTGCGAGATATTCAGAGCGGCTGCGGCACGCCTGAAGCTTCGGTGCTGCGCGGCTGCGATCGCATATCGCAGATTCCGAAGGTCGAGCGACAGGTCCGGCATTTCCCCTCCTTAAGTTTGTTTATCGGCCGGACGCCGGAGAGGACATCAGTCGCGGCCTTCTCCTTTCAATGGTCTTTCTGCGGATCGCCTCGTTTCGGCCGAACGCCATAGCCGTTGAGGAACAGGTCGACTGCATCGACCACTTCTCTCTCAATCTCAACTTCAGAGGCGCCTGGCTGCCAGCTACACATGTGCCGCATGACCAAGCCGCATATACATAAGCTGTGAAGCTGCTCCGCCGCTCGCAGGCTATCCGACGCGCGAAGCCGGCCTGCGCGGATTTCGTCCTCAAGGAGACCGGCCAGCACGCTGTGCTGGCGGCGCGGGACGCACTTGTAGAACTCGCGGCCAAGCTCCGGAAAGCGCCGACCTTCGGCCGCCATGAGACGAAACAGCGTAGCCGCCGTTGGCGAAAGCATCGCCCGCATGAACTCGGCGCAATAGCAGATTAGTACGCTTCTCGGATCACCCGACCAGTCTGGCCTGCGAACCGGCGTGCTCTCTTCGATCCAAGCGGTGAGCGCTGCCGCGAACAAGTCCTTCTTCGAGGGGAAATAGGCCCAGAGCGTAGCCTTAGACCCACCCATCCGCGCGGCGATGGCCGACATTGACGTGCCGCCAAATCCCTGCTCGCTGAACGCCTGCTGTGCGATCGCCACAATCGCCGAGCGGCGCTCTCCGCGCTTGTCGTGACGCCGATTGACCCTTCCAGACCTCGGCGAACTTCCTTGGCGCACCATTACACTCGTCCGATGGCACTTGCCCGATCCGCAGGCCGGTCCGAGCCGGCCCGTCTGTCTCCAGCGATGATGCGCGACACGAGACCGCCTCAGTGGCTCACCTGCTTCAGCGGTCCTTTGGGCCGCTTCGCGAGCCAGACCACGGCAGCGAAGACCAGGATCAGGATCGTCGCCATCGCATAGAAGTCGTTGGTGGCGAGCATCACAGCCTGCATATCGACCATTCTCGAGAAGGCGGCGAGCCCTGAACCGGACTGCAACCCAGGCAGAGCCGCGGGAGCCGTCGAGGGGTCGATGATCGCAACCAGCTCGGCGCGGTTTCCTTTCGTCGCATTCTCCCAATAAGTCGAGGTCAACGACGCGCCGACGGCCATCGCCATGATGCGAATGAAGTTCTGCAACCCAGATCCGTTCGCAATCTTTTCGGGTGGAAGTTCCGACACCCCAAGCGACGTGAGCGTGACAAGGCAAGCCGGGACGCCGGCGCCGAGCACGAACATGGGAATTGCGACCGACATGAAATCGGCCTGCGCGTTCAGATGAGCGCGCATGAAGAAGGAGATGGCCAGAACCACCATGCCGTAGGTGACGATCAGGCGCGGGTCGATCTTCGACATCAACCGACCGACAATAGGCGCGGTCAAAACGGCCAGAATTCCCATCGGAGCGGTGGCAAAGCCCGCCCATGTCGCGGTGTAGCCCATCATCTGTTGGAGCCAAAGTGGGGTCAGCACGATATTTCCGAAGAACAGCCCGAACATTAGTCCCAGCGAAAGGGTCGAAACGAGCCAGGTGCGGTTTCGGAAAACCGATAGATCGATCACCGGGTCATCGTCGGTCAGCTCCCACAGGATCAGCGCGCCGAGCGCGATGCCAGCAACGATCGCCATCCAGACGATGAACGAAGACGAGAACCAGTCCAGTTCGCGCCCCTTGTCGATCATTGTCTGGAAGGCGCTGACGAATACGACGAGGAGGAGAAGGCCGACAATGTCAATCCGGCTGCGCGTGATGGCCGTCTCCCGATTGTGCATGAGCCACCAGGCAACACTGCCGACAGCGATCCCGAAGAAGATGTTGATATAAAAGATCCAACCCCAATGATAATTGTCGGAGATATAGCCGCCGAGGATCGGGCCGAAGATGGGCGCAACCACCGTCGTCATGCCCCAGATCGCCAAAGCTATGTTGGCCTTGTCCTTGGGAAATATAGAAATCAGTAGCGTGGAGGAAAGCGGGATAATCGGACCGCCCGCGAAGCCCTGGAGGATGCGGAACAGCACGAGGAAGCCCAGCGAACCCGACAGCCCGCACAGGATCGAGCAGATCACGAAGGCTACGACGCAGGCCGTGAACAGCCGCACTTCTCCGAACCTGCGCGAGAGCCAGCCCGTGAGCGGAACCGTGATGGCCTCGGCGACCGCATAGGCCGTAATGATCCACGTCCCTTCGGTCGTCGAAACGCCCAGGTCGCCCGAAATCGTCGGCATCGCGACATTGGCGATCGTCGTGTCGAGCACGACCATGAAGTTGCCGAAGGACAAAGCGGCCGCCGCCATGACGAGCTTTGCGCCCGTCAACGGCGGATAACCGCTCCCTTCGTGCTCTCCACCCTTCGCGGACATCTCAATGCGCCCCCGACAAGTCGATCGTCGCGTGCATGGAGAGCCCCACGCGCAGCGGGTGTTCCTGCAACTCTCTCGGGTCGAGCCGAATGCGGACGGGGAGCCGCTGTACAACCTTGATCCAGTTGCCGGTCGCATTCTGTGCCGGGATCGCCGCGAAAGCCGACCCCGAGCCACCCGCGAACCCTTCCACGCGACCGTGATACACAACATCCGAGCCGTAGAGGTCCGACGTCAGCGTCACGGGGAGTCCCGGTCGAACCTGACTGAGTTGCCCCTCCTTAAAGTTGGCATCCACGTACATGTTCTGCACGGGAACAACGACCATGATCGGCACGCCCGGCTGGACGCGTTGCCCGACCGCGACATGGCGCTGATCCACTACCCCATCGACGGGCGCCCGGATCACCGCTCGCGAGAGGTCGACACGCGCCTGGTCAAGCCGCGCCGTAGCCGCAAGGACCTCCGGATTTGTCTCGACGGTCGTGTCCTCAAATAGGACCTGATTGGCGCGACGAGCGCCAGAGGCCGCATTCCGGGCCGCTTCCGCGGCTGCAATGCGCGCCCTTGCTTGCTCCACGGCCGCCTGCGCGACCCGGACCGCAGTCTGTGCATCGCTCAATTCCTGCTGCGAAATCGCGCCAGGGCCCGCGAGCCGGCGCCGCCGGCGTTCGTCAAGCTGGGCCTTGTCGAGATCGGCCTGTGCGCGAACCAAATCGGCGCGTGCAGTCGCTTCGTCGGCAGCTCGCACGGCTACCTGCCCAGCCAGATTGGCGTCGGTCTCCTGGACCTGCCGGACCTGCCGACGCGCCCGCCCTAAGGCTGCCTCAGCTTGTGCGACGGCAAGGCGCAAATCCGTATCATCCAGTTCAGCCAAGACGTCGCCAGCGCGAACAGCTTGCGTGTTGACGACCAGCACCCGCTTGACCGGGCCGCCGACGAGAGGCGTGACCTGCGCCACCTCGACATTCGTGTAGGCGTTCTCCGTCGACTCGGTGTCACCCGCGATGAAGGTCGCCCAGATCCACCAAGATAGGGCGATAAGAACGAGGCCCCCTCCGAAAAAGAGGAAAAGCCGCTTTCGCTTCTGGCTCTTGGGCGATGGGGGGTTTTCGGGAGTATTGTGATCTTGATCGAGGGTGACGTCCGTCATCGGCTTTTCCCAGTCATGAATTGGTGTCACGGGCTGGAACAGCCGCTCTGAAGCCGCCGCCCAGGGCTTTCGCCAAGGCAATGTCGAGGATGAAGCCCCGTAGACGCAGGGCGGCCGCTTGCTCACGAGCACTCAGAAGAGCGTCCTCGCTGATGAGCACTCTCTGGTAGTCGGACAGCCCGCCCTCGTAGCGCATTTTCGCGAGGCGATACGCCGCCTCCTGACGCGCGACGGAGGCGTTGGTCCGATCCACTCGTTCGCGCAGCGCGCGCAGGGACGTCGCGGCGTCAGCCGCATGATGCAAGGCTTGAAGAAGCGTCTCGTTATAGGTGGCGACGGCAGTATCGTACTCACCGCGAGCGCCGCGATATCGTGCGCTCAACCGGCCACCGTCAAAGATAGGCAGGCTGATCGCCGGCCCGACCGAACCGATCACCGATTCGGACCTGAACAAATTGTCGAGTCCGAACGACGCAAGGCCTATCAAGCCGCTGATGTTGACGTTCGGATAGAAACCCGCGCGTGCTACACCGATTCGCTCAGCCGCAGCCTCAACACGCCACCTTGCAGATACGACCTCGGGATTCCGGCCGACAAGTTCGATAGGAATGTTCGCGGGTAGAGCGTCGGGACGCCGCGTCGTCAGCGACGGCGGCTCAATCGCCAGTCCGCGATCCGGTCCTGCGCCAACCAAGGCCGCAAGGGCGTTTCGGCCGAGTCCGATCGCCTCGTTGATCGCCGCGAGCTGAGCTTCAGCAGCATCGACACCGCCTTCGGCCTGCTCCACAGATGTGCGCGGCTCGAGACCAGCATCGAACCGCCGCACGACTAAGTCCCGTGTCTCACGACGTATTCGGACCGCATCTGCGGCGACGTCGCGACGGACCAGCAGTTGAGCAAAGTCAACGTAAGCCGTGGACACCGCTGAAGCTAGGGCCAATCGCGCCGCCGCCTCATCCGCCTCGGCCGCCGTTCTCGCCGACACGGCTGCGCGTAATGCCGAACTGTTCTTTCCCCAAAGATCAAGCTCCCAACTCATGTTCACCAGGCCCGCTAGCAGCCAGTGCCAATCGCCATCAGTAGGGAGTCCGATACTTTGCGTGAGACGAGAGTCGCGCGCGGTCGCGGTGGCGCCGACGCTTGGCAAGAGCGCGGCTCGCGCAAGATCTGCTTGAGAAACAGCTATCCGGATGCGTGCGGCTGCTTGCGCGACTGTGGGTGAACCCTGCAAGGCCTCCCCCACCAGTGTATCAAGCTGCGTGTCTCCAAACGTCCGCCACCAATCGTCCTGGGGCCAGGCCTGGGACGTACCGGCAAGTGAGCGCGTCGCTGCAAAGGCGCCGGGCTGGGCTGGATCAGGCCGAGGTCCCAAGTCCGGGACAGTCGCGCATCCGCCTAACCCACCCACAAGCACAAGAATCGCTATTCGCCGCATCGTCCACCGCCGGTAATGCTCGTTACCGGCTTGACTGGTAAGGTAACGTACATTACCAGTCAAGAGGGAAAAGCGAACGGAGTTGCCAATGGTTGCCGATAGCCGCGCGAAGCGCCCGTCCCAGGATAGCCGGCGAACCGCCATCCTCGAAGCAGCCGCGCAGGTCTTCTTTGAGCAGGGCTATGCGGCGACGAGCATCGACGCGATCATCGAGCGCATCGGGGGCTCAAAGCGCAACATCTACAATGAGTTCGGGAACAAAGAGGGCCTCTTTACTGCGCTCGTTTCTGAAAGCGCCGACACCGCGCTTTCTGCGCTGTCCGTCGGCGGATTCGAGGGCCGCAGCCTGAACGAGGTTCTGCTCGAATTCGGCCGGCGTTTGCTTGAAATCTACATGTCACCGGGCCTGATCGGGGTCTATCGCTCGATCATGCCTGAGGCGTTGCGCTTCCCTGAACTCGCCAAGGATTTCTTCGACAAGGGACCTGGCCGAGCTTCAGACCGCCTTGCGGAAGTCTTGGCAGAGGCAAGGGATCGCGGCGAAATCGATCTCGATGATTGTCACGCAGCGGCGGACCATTTCGTCGGCATGTTCCGTGACAATCTCCACCTGCGCGTGGTGCTCGGTCTGCGGCCTCCGCCGTCGCCGGCAGAGGCCGAAGCAGCGGTGACATCCGCCGTCGGGATCTTCCTGCACGGCATCTATGGCATTGATCGCGCCGGCCGGCCCAAAGGACGGTGAGCAATGGCTGCGGACTCGGAACAGCCGCCGGGCGATCATGTCGGTGCTCCATCCGACTCGGCCTCCGACCGCCATCGGCGTTGCTACCTTTGGTGTCGCAGTCCGGTCGCGAACGACAATGAGATCGCCGCACGCAATTCCTCTGAGAGTTTCGCAGCAGGCGATGAAGAGGAAGTCGAACGGGAAGAGACGTCTGTAAGGTCCAGCGAGCTGTCATCACTCGAATGGACAGTCTTAAAGCTCGCCCTGACCGACAACTTGGCAAGCATATTGGACGAATCCAGGCTGCGCAGGTGTCTTCGAATCCTCTTTGGGACCCGACAAGCCAATCGTCTGGCGGATCCGCGTCTTGAGGCTCTTCGTCGCTTCGTCGTCCTAAGGCACCTGCGAACACCCGATGATGCTGATGAATATGACCTGATCAGACGAGCAGGATTTGAAGCCGCCCAGATCGGCGAGATAGCGCGGCACGTCACGCCGCGCGCCACAAGGCGACACGGCATCTTCTCAAGACTGTCGGCGGCGCGCCCCTCTCTATACCGGAAGGAGCATGGCATGAACGGCGAAAGGACCGAGGACTCCCCAGGCGGAAGCGGACAGCAGGATGACATGCTGCATACGCTCAGCGCGAAGCTCGACGACTCGAGCGAGACGCTCAACGGCATCGACCCCGTCCTCAAACGTGGAGGGTATTCCAAGCAGGAAATCCTCTCGGCCTTCGGTAGCATCGACGATCTCCTCGTCACGATCGCGGAGCGCAAGGCAGCCTTGCTCTCCGATCCTCTCGTCAACTGCGGGCAGATCATCGACGTGGAATTTGCGCGTCGTGTCCTGACGAACTTTGGCATTTTGGCATGGAAAGAATATTCCACATCCATCATCGCTCTCGTGCGCTTGATGGTCGCTGAAGGGGCGCACAGCCCCGACCTGAGAAAGCGCGTCTACGAGGCCGGTCCGTCCTCAGTCGCTTTCGAACTCTGCCAGTTCTTCGCCAAGGCGCATAGAGCAGGCGTCCTCAACGTTCCGCAGGCCGGTCTGGCCGCCGAGCAATTGCTCGGCATGCTCAGAGAGCCGCTTTATGAGGCGCTTGTGCTGAATCCCGCCGCCGCCTCTGCATGCGACGGTTCCGGAGCGGTCGCAGCGAGCGTGGACCTCATTCTAGACGGCTGCAAGCGGAGGCGGGCGCCGTGATCCCAAGCGACGAAACCGCGCAGGTACGAGCCGCCCGATTTCGGCGCCGGGACCATCCTACCCTCCATCAGAAGGCGGTACCAGGCGTCCCCCGCGACCTTGCCAACAGCATCGACGAGAACGGCTCCCTCGTTACCGTTCCGCCCGTAGACTGGATCGTCTGCTTCGTTCCCGGGCTTCAGTCGCAGTGGTGGCACCGCTTCGTGCTCAGCAAACACAAGCACGTCTATGCAATGCGACCAACAAGCACCGGAAGCTGGCTCCTCGTTGAGCCGTGGTGGACGCGCATGATGGTGACAATTCTGCCGCCCGCAGACGCCGTCAAGTTCCTGCGCTGGGGCGGCACCGGCGACATTCTCAGGGTTCGTGAAGCGGTGCCCGGACACGCCAGCCAACTCCGCGGCTGGTCGAATTGCGCCGTTCTCACTGCATTCGTCCTCGGCCGCCGGAGCTGGACCTGGACACCCCACGGGCTCTTCCGCCGCCTGCTTAGAGAGACGTCAACCCGTCGCGAGAATGTCGAAGATCTCCTCGTCGAGCAATTCACGAGAGTCATCAGCCAGCATTCCGCCGACGCGCTCGCCGTGAGCGCGGATCAGCTATCGCTTCCTTTAGAGGAGCTTCTGACGATCATCGGGCGCAACCTGCTCGAGGCGATGATGACTCCCTCGCTTATCGAGGTCTGCTACACTGCCATCCTTGAGGCGGAGCGTTATCCCGCCGCTACACGAGTCTACGCGGAACACGGCCCCAAACGCGCAATCGCTGTCGTATCCAGGATTTTGGACAGGGCCGTCTGCGACGGCCACATTGATCTCGTCGACTGCGAAGCCGGCGCCCGGCGGTTCCTCGCGATGCTCCGTGGAGACGTCCATTTGCAAGCTGTCCTTCAGATCGGCCGGATTCCGACGCCTGCTGAACTCGATCTGAGGGCGCGCACGACTGTAAAGAGATTCGTCCGCGGCGCGCGCGATGATCGCGCGACAAGTCGTGACACGGACGGCAGAGAGCGAGGTGCAATGTCATGCAGGTCGGAACAAGATCGAGCGTGACCAAACTCATGAAGAGGCGCACACCTAATCCAACGCATCCATCAGCGCGCGGACGACCTCAGAACCATTCTGAAGGCGCGATCTATCTCGAGCATGACCGCTCTCCCGGCGAAGGCGGCGCAATCGACGGCCGGTTAAATGGAAGAATGGAAGCGGGCTCGTATAGCGATTTAAGCCAGCAGGGTTGCTCTACAAATCCGGCGCACAAATTGTTCGATAGCGTCCGCATTCTCCGACTTCGTCGGATCGAGGCCGGTCATACGCTGCAGCATCTCAGGTGCCGTACGGAACATCCGCACCTGGCTGAGGATTGTAAAGGCCTTTAGGCGAATTTCGGTGCTGCTCCATAGCCCCCGGCCGAGCTGCGCCATTACGTCAATCAGCCGGTCGCCCACACGCTCCAATACGGCGGAGTAGAGAATATCGAACGCATCCGTCGGCTCCAGTTGTTCGCGCAAAATGAATCTCGCCCACGGCGCACTTTGGTCATCCAGCATCAGATGAAGGAGATCGACGACGAGTTCATCGATCTTCTCGATAGCTGCCTCTCCGTCCAGTTCGCCGTCCAGGCTTGCCCTCTCTAGGGTTGGAGCAAGCACACGCTCACAGCGCTCTGCAATGTGATAGGCCGCAGCGAGGTAGATGCCTTCCTTTCCGCCATAGTGATAGGTAATCGACGACATCGCAGTTCCGGCAGCCGCCGCGATCGCTCGCGTACTAGCACCGCAAATCCCGTGCCGTCCGAACTGATCAATTGCTGCATCCAGCACGCGATCACCACATGAAGGCGTCAACCCACGCTTCGGCATAGCCAGTCCAATAAACCTGGAAACCGATAAGCTCAATCTCGCGCGCGCCCCCGTCGCGCGGGAAATTTCGACGTGCGCCCGCCAGCACGGCAAGCTGGCACGAAACGAAATGTGCATCCCGCCGCTCGCTTCATATTGACCGAGTGTTCCGCTATGGAACCCACTACGCTGTCAACCGAACCGTTCGGTATGACACGAATCCCAGAGCCAGTGGCTTGGAGCGGAGCTATGTCGGGCAGAGAAAACGCAGGAATGACGATGGCGAGCCAGCAATCCAGCGATAAACGCACGCACATTCTCAATGTCGCGGGAAGATTGTTTCTCGAGAACGGTTTCGCTGGTACATCGATGGGCGATATCGCGAAAGCAGGGGCCGGCTCGAAAGGCACGCTCTACACCTACTTCGATAGCAAGGAGCAGATGTTCGACGAGTTCATGCACTCGGAAATCGAGGCGCGGGCGAACCTCGTCTTTGAGCTGCCAGAACATACCGAAAATCCGGCCGCGGCTCTACGCGAGCTAGGTGTCAGATATTTGAAGCTGACCACTCATCCGACCGTCTCGGCGATCCTGCGCCTAGTCATCGCAGAGGCAAGCCGGTTCCCGAAGATTGGAAAGCTATTCTACGATGGCGGCCCGAAGGCCGCACACGATAAGCTCACAGCTTTCCTGCATCGTTGCGTCGAGCAAGGTCACTTCGCGATTCCAGATGTCTCACTCGCAGCGTCTCAGTTCGTTCGCCTTTGCCAGGCGGATATCTGGCTCGAGTTTCTGCTCTGTGTCCGCGAGGCCCCGGATAGCGGCGAAATCAACTACTTGGTCGACTCAGCAGTTGAGGCGTTCGCGGCCGCTTACGGCCGGAGATCAGGAGCATCCGCGCCGCAGTCGCATCAATAGGCATCACCTAGCGTCGTGCAGCGATCGACACCCGGAGACCGGCTGAGGCATCGGAAGAACCTTATTGCATGAACCAACCGTGGCTGACGACGATGGACTGACCCGTCAGCGCGTTGCTCGGGAACCCCGCGAGGAACACCGCGGTGCGGGCGACGTCTTCGACGGTCGTGAACTCGCCATCCACAGTCTCCTTGAGCATCACCTTCTTGATCACGTCTTCCTCGCTGATCCCCAGCTCCCGTGCCTGCTCCGGGATCTGCTTTTCGACTAGGGGCGTGCGGACAAAGCCGGGGCATATCACGTTCGCGCGGACACCGTGCGCCGCGCCCTCCTTCGCAACGACCTTCGCCAGCCCGATGAGTCCATGCTTCGCCGTCACATAGGGCGCTTTCAGTACGGACGCTTCCTTGGAATGGACGGAGCCCATGTAAATGACACTGCCGCCGCCCTGGGCGTACATGTGCTTGAGGCACGCCCGCGTCGTCAGGAATGCGCCGTCGAGATGGATCGCGAGCAGCCGTTTCCAGTCCGAAAATTTGAACTCATCCAGCGGTGCGACGATCTGGATTCCTGCGTTCGAAACCAGAATGTCAACGCAGCCAAAGCGCTTTATGACGGCCTCGACGCCAGCTTCCACTTGGCGCTCGTCGGCGACATCCATCGCGACGGCCATCGCTGCCTCACCTTTGGGATCGAGCACCGCCGCCGCAGCTTCGGCCTTCTCGAGCTGGAGATCGGCGATCACGACCTTCGCCCCGTGGCGCACGAACTCGAGCGCGATGTCATTGCCGATTCCGCTTGCCGCACCTGTAATGACCGCGACCTTGCCTGACAGCATCATGGAGACTCCTTTTTGCTTTTCCGTTTCCGCGGGGTGCCAAGAACTGGCGCAGCCTGCGCAATCGTCTGGAGAACCGCGTCGGCGCCCGAGAGCGATCGGCCGGCTGCCGTGCCTGCTGCCGCTTCGGCGTGCTTGATTTCTTCGAGCGCGGAACTGGCTTTGGGCGTGGCTGACACGCCCGCCTTGCTGGTTTTGACCAGCGTCTGCTTTACTAAATCATAGCCTTCGGCTTGCAGCCGTCGGATCGATTCGTCCGAGAAGTCATAGTCGCGAGATGACGCTTCGCCCGGTCTGCGAGGGCGTTGGAACCGCGTGATCTCGTTGGTGAAGCCGTCGCCCATCAACTGAATGAAGCGGGGATGCCGCATAATCTTCGCGCGCTCGACCTGATCGATGCCCGACAGAATAATGTTGATCATGCTGCGGTACGCGTCGGTCATTTCGCGAATGCGGAGATCGCTGCGCACACGTTCGGAATAGACGACCTCGTCGCGCCGCGCGAGAACCTCGATCATGTTGGTCGGAAGCGGCGCGTCGCCCGCGAAGAGATCGACGATATAGATCCGCTTCCCGTCCGGGCCGCACCGATCGAGCACCAGATCCAGCGGCGAGTTGCTGACGATACCACCATCCCAATAGGCCGTGCCGTCCACCACCGTCCAGGAGAAGCCCGGCGGCAAGCTTCCGCTCGCCAGAACATGATCCGGCGTCAGATCGTCGATGTAGCTGTCGAAGACTTCCAACTGCGCGGTTGTCACGTTGACCGCGCCCACCAGCAGTCTGACCGGGCTGCTCTTGAGGCTCGAGAAATCGACATACTGCGCAATGAGCCTCCGCATAGGCGACGTGTCGTAATAGCCGGTCCACGGGGCCAGGAAATCGAAGGGCGGCATCCAGCGGGGCTTGAAAAACTTTGGCACGCCAAAGGCCAGGATCTGAGCCCCGACGGCGGCGCGACGCATTTCCGCAAATGGCAACGGCGGCGCGACGACTGTAAGGTCATTCCAGAATGATTGGAGCGCTTCGGTGGAGTGGCGGGGATTTCCGGCGATGATGGCGCCATTTAACGCGCCGATCGACACGCCCGCGACAATATCTGGGAAGATATGCTCTTCCTCCAGCGCGTGAACGACGCCGCACTCGAACGCACCAAGCGCGCCTCCGCCCTGCAAGACGAGCACCTTCTGCGCGGGAATGGTTTCGAGCAGGTATGCCGGATCGCCGAGTTGGTCCCGATATCGCTCAAGGTTGACCCGGTATCGGATCAGCCCCTCGGCTACCCGGATCTCGCTTGACGGGCGGCCCATGGAGAAGGCGGCCTGCGGAACGTCGTCGCGCAGATAAAAGAGCGCATAGGAACCATCCTTCAGGTCGCCTCGACTGATCCAATCCTCGGCGTTCTCCGGAATGCCAAGCATGTCGAAGCCCAACTCGCCCATTTCGCAATAGAAGTAGGAAACTTCATCGTACCGGAGCCGACGTCCGATCATATTCCGGGCGGCAAGGCGCCCCTGGCGAACAGCATTGTCCCAATGCTCAATATGGCGCCTACGCCGAAACACTGGATCGTAGAAGGACGTAACGTCGCCTGCCGCAAAGACATCCTCGGTGTTCGTGCGCAGTCTGTCGTCAACGGCGACGAAGCCATGCTCAAGCAGAATACCGCTACCATCGAGAAAACTGGTGGCCGGCATGACTCCGACGCTGACGATCACCATGTCGCACGGGATTTCGCGCCCTTTTTGCGTGCGGACCCCCGCCACGTGGCCGTCCCCGATCACCTCGACCGCCGTGTCGTCGAGCAGGATCGTCGCCCCTTTCCCTTCAGCATATCCCTGGAAGAAGGTCGAGATCGCCGGCGCTTCCAGATGCGGCAACACCCGCGTGGCGATGTCGAGCATCGTCACCTCCAGGCCCAACTCGATCAGCGAGAGCGCGATTTCCATGCCGAGGAAACTCGCACCGAGTACCACCACCTTACGGCCTGGCTGAGCCGCTTTCCGCACGACGTCGCAATCGACTTTGCGCCGAAGGTAGAAGACCCCCTCCTTATCCGCGCCCGACACGTCAAGGCGACGCGGGGCGGCGCCCGTGGCGATCAGCAGTTTGCCATACTCGAATGAGTCGCCGTCGTCTGTCCGAACCGTCCGTGACGCCGGATCGACGGCTGTCACCTCGGCGCCGAGGACGAGGCTTATGTTCTGCTGGCGATAGTAGTCGACAGGATGGACGAGGATATCGACGTCCGTCGACGTTCCGATAAGATATTGCTTCGACAGTCTGGGACGATGATATGGCGGGAATTCCTCAGCCGAGAGGATGCCGATCGTGCCAATGGCGCCCTCGCGCCGCAACGTCTCCGCCGCTGTCGCGCTGGCCAAACCGCCGCCCAGCAGCAGGAAATCGAATCTCTCACTTGCCACGGCGCGCGGCCTCGCCTCGAAAGCGCGGTCGCCGCTGGATGTCCGGGACTGAGGCGGCGTCTCGACGCTGCGTGCGCGATTGGCACCGGATCATACCCGCGGATCATCCTTCAGATAGTCATGGACGACCTCACCCAATCCCAGCGTGAGATCCGCGATGAAATGGGTTGCCGCGACAATCTCGCGCACTGGCAGCCTTGCGACGTCGGCGAGAGCGTGCGGGTAGAGATCGAGCGCGGCGGGGCCGCCCCACGCGCCCTTCAGGTCGATATCCTCAAGATGATAGCGCACCAGTTCACAGATGCGCGGCGTGCAATCGACGTGAGGGATCACCTTGAGCATGAAGTTGGGCTGCCGCATGGCCGCAAGGATCGGTTCATGATCGAGAATGACGTGCTTGTAGCCCATCGTGCCCAGGGCGCAGAGCGCGCTTCCATAGTGAAGCTTGCCAACGATCACGTCCGATTCATGGGCGATTGAAGGCGTGGCGAGCTTCTTCGGAAAGCCCCAGATTTCTCGCCCTCCGGCGATAGGCGCATCGTCGTCCAGATACATGGAGTGGACATAGCCCCCCGGCACGCCGTTGAAGCGCACCGGGATAACCTGCCCGGTCTCCGTATAGTCGCCGAACCCAGTCGAGTCCGGCATCCTGATGAACTCATAGTTCACAACCGGCTCGTCTATTTCGAGCGGTGCCGGAACCACTTCCCGCAACGCTTCTGGGTCGGTTCGGTATTTGATGACGATGTATTCGCGGTTGTAGAACCGATAGGGCGGGCGCGGGAACGCCGGGTTACATACAGGCATCGCAAACGCCCGCGACCTCACCTCATCAAAATCCATGGACAGTTCTCCTATTGAAACTGACCTGTGGCCCACATTCTGAGCTGCTTCTGCCGTCTACCGACTACTCCCCGAGATGCCCTAGAGTCAACCGAACGGTTCGGTTGACTCTAGTCGGTTGAAGGTCTACTGACATGGCCGAAACCGAAGCGACGTAGGACGAGTCATGACCGCGAACGACAGCCCTCCTGATAGCGACGTTGGCGCGCGGACGCTGGCCGCCGCGAACCTCGATCGGATGCACCAAGTCCTCGACGTGGCCATGAAGTCGGGACAGTCGTCCCTGAGTGCCGCGCGCGCAAACGGCGTGCGAGCGAGCAAGCTGGCGGTGGAAACGACTACGAAAACCATCGCCTACTCGCAGGCGACCGCCGCAGCGAGCACCGAGCATCTGACGCGCCTGATGCAGGTTCGAGATTTCAAAGAGGCGGCAGATCTTCAGGCGGAGTTCGTCCGCTCACGCCTTGCCGCGTTCCAGGACTATCTCAGGGACATCAGCAAGACGGCAGAGACCGCGCTGTTGGACCCAACCTCGGAATAGGACAGCCAGCTCGGACGCGGAGCCTTCGGGTCGCACCCTTTCCATCGCCTGAGCAGATATAAGATCGCTCGATACCAAACGGGGACCGGAGGGGCGCGAGAAGGGCCATACAATGCATGTGTGCGTCGGCCACACTCAGCGCCCGATCGCTGCGAAACGTGCTTTCCTCGTCAAAGCTATGCGCTGCTGGTGTTTAGCACGGCGGGAAACCCGGCTGGTCCAACCGCACCTCGCCCGATTACTCGCACCATGCGCCTGCGAAGTCCTCGCACCCGTCCTCGACGCGTTGTTTTCAAGCTTCGAGGCGTGCCTTGGACGTCCGGTTGTCGCAGGTCACCACCATCCTCTAGCTCGAGACGAGCTTGACCTTCTCGCGCTACTGACTCGGCCCGCCTCAGCGGACAGTCGGTTTCCGCAGTCGCCGCTCAAAACGGTCCTGCGCGTGGCACTGTGCTCCACTCGCATCATGGTTGCCTTGACCCTGCAAGAGATTGGACAACGGTAGCCGGCGCCGCCGGACATGCGCCCACGCCCGTCGTCGCGTGGCGTCCAGAGCTACGCAGCCCTTCTGCTAAAGCCGGTTCTGAGCGATGGTGCGGGCGGTCGGACTCGAACCGACATGGATTGCTCCGGCGGATTATGAAGTGAATCGTGCGTTCGACCAGGCTAAATTTCTACGGGCGGCGGCTTTTCAAACAGGGGCGAAGGCTTAGGGGTTGCTCTTAGGCGACACCTGCTCGCTGGGACTACCCGTCCGATGTGTACGCTATGCCCCGATATTACCGCACACGTTTACGCGCGGGCTTCAAAGTGGGCGATCTATCGTCTTCTATCTTCACAAAAGTAAAAACGTGGAGATAGAGTATGAGTGCTGCGCCCCATGTCGCCCGCAGGACAATTCGCCGGCAGCAGTTGCGAGAGATCGTGCCGCTTGCCGACAGCACGATCTACGACATGGAGCAGCGAGGAGAATTCCCGCAGCGCTTCTATCTTACCTCGCGCTGCGTCGTCTGGGACTTGGCAGAGGTCGAAGCCTGGCTCGACGCTCGACGCCATGCCTCTCGGGCTAGCACCGTTAAGCGCGCTCCCAGTCCCGATGTGAGATTGCGTCGTTCTCGGCCGGTCAAACACTAGGCTCGAGCTCAAGCAGCTCCATCGTGGCCGGGAGTAAGGTCGGCACATACTTCCGACCCACGACCCATGCGTCTACCAGATTGGACCACTCCTGCATCATGTGCCGGCGTTGATGCTCATACTCCGCCTTGTTGTAGACACCGCGCGAGGACCGTCCGTCCTCATGCGCCAGGCATTTCTCGATCCAGTCACTGTTGAAACCGAGCTCATTCAATAAGGTCGAGCCGGTGCGTCGAAGATCGTGAACAGTGAAGGGTTCGAGTGGCAGCCCCTCCTTCTTCGCCCTAACAACCACCGCAGTCGTAATCCGATTGAACGTCGCCCGCGACATCGGCGCGTCAGCGTCATATCTCGACGGGAGGACATAGCGCGAATTGCCCGCGCAGGTTTTCAGCGCGATGAAGATGTCGACGGCCTGCTGTGACAGGTAGACGTTGTGTGCCTTCGACCGCTTCATTCTTTCCTTGGGTATCGACCAGACGGCGTTCTCGAAATCGACCTCATCCCAAGTGGCATCCTGGAGCTCGCTCTTCCTGACCATCGTCAAGAGGAAGAGTTTCATTCCCAACCGTATGGTCGGCAGCGTCGGCACATGCTCAAGCTGACCGAGCATGACGCGGATCTCCGCCGGTGATAGCGACCGATCCTTTGGTACGAAGGTCGCGATGGACGCGGGCCCAACTTCATCCGCCGGGTTGGCGACCTTCTCACCATGCAAGACCGCGAATGCAAAGATCAGCTTCACGATATCGCGCACATGGACGGCCGTAGCCGGAGCGCCGCGATCCTTCACCTTCCCACACATCATACGGAGATCGTCGGGCGTGATCTCCGTCAGGAGCCTGTTTCGGAATATCGGCAGGATGTCGCGCTCGTAGATGGAGCGCCGCATAGCCCGCGTGCTATCGGCCATACGCGACTCTTGGAACCACTTTTCGCCGAACTCGCCGAACCGCTTCGCCTCTTTCAGTCGACGCTTGTCATGCTGCTTCTCTTGAGCAGGCGACCGTCCCTCTGAAATGGTCCGCTTCGCATCGATCAGCTTCTCGCGCGCCCTGGCAAGCGAGAGGCCGTCAGGGCCGTATCGACCGAGCGTCAGCGTCTCGCGCCGGCCGTTGAGTCGATAGTCGTACCGGAACACGATCGCACCTGATGGCTGGACCACGACGTACATACCGTCACGGTCGCTTACCTTGTACAATTTCTTCTGTGGTTTCAGTGCCTTAATTGCTGTGTCAGTAAGCATTGATGCCTCCAATTCTGTTCAAAAACAGCAGAGAGGCGCCAATTATACCGTCAGGCCGAAACAGGGGACGCTGAACGCGCTTTTCCCTCGTGTTTCTAGCTATTTACGGCCAAAAACTATACCGTCAGCAGCTCTCTTAGCTGTGACGGTATAGAGAAATCCGGCATCGAACAAGTTTCCCTATGCCGTCCGCTATACCGTCAAGCCGAGGCACTGCTGCTCGATAGATGATGATAGACGACGCAGTATTTATTGATATTATTCAGCGAGTTAGGTAGCGCCATGGCGTACAGACGGATACCACCGGATGGGTAAAAATCATTCCCACTCGATCGTGCCGGGCGGCTTGCTGGTATAATCGTACACCACGCGGTTGATGCCCTTCACCTCGTTGATGATCCGGGTCGTTACGCGCGGCAGGAAATCACCTGGGAAGTCGAACGCCTGCGCCGTCATCCCGTCGACCGAGGTCACCGCGCGCAGTGCCAGCACCGAGTCGTAGGTGCGGCCATCGCCCATCACGCCGACCGAGCGCACCGGCAGCAGCACCGCGAACGCCTGCCAGATCGCGTCGTACAGACCCGCCTTGCGGATTTCCTCAAGATAGATGGCGTCCGCCTTGCGCAGGATATCGCAACGCTCGCGCGTCACCTCGCCGGGGATGCGGATCGCCAGGCCGGGTCCGGGGAAAGGATGGCGGCCGACGAACACGTCCGGCAGGCCCAGCTCGCGGCCAAGCACGCGAACCTCGTCCTTGAACAGCTCGCGCAGCGGCTCGACCAGCTTCATGTTCATGCGCTCAGGCAGGCCGCCGACATTGTGGTGGCTCTTGATCGTCACCGACGGACCGCCCGTGAAGCTGACGCTTTCGATCACGTCCGGATAGAGCGTCCCCTGCGCCAGGAATTCGGCACCGCCGATCTTCTTGGCCTCGGCCTCGAACACGTCGATGAAGGTCTTGCCGATGAACTTGCGCTTGGCCTCGGGGTCGGTGACGCCCGCCAGGCCGTCCATGAACAGGTCCTGGGCGTCCACATGGACGAGCGGGATGTTGTAATGGCCGCGGAACAGGCTGACGACCTGTTCGGCCTCGCCCTGGCGCAGGATGCCGCCATCGACGAACACACAGGTCAGCTGGTCGCCGATCGCCTCGTGAATCAGCAGCGCCGCGACCGACGAGTCGACCCCGCCCGACAGACCGCAGATCACCCGCCCGTCGCCCACCTGCTCGCGGATCTCGGCGATCTTGGCAGCACGGAACTCGGCCATGGTCCAGTCGCCGGTCAGCCCCGCGACATGGCGCACGAAATTGGCGATCAGCTTGGCGCCGTCCGGCGTGTGCACGACCTCCGGGTGAAACTGCATCGCGTAGATGCGGCGCTCGTCATTGGCGATGATCGCATAAGGCGCGCCCGGGCTGGTCGCGACGACGCGGAAGCCGGGGGCCAGCGCGGTCACCTTGTCACCATGGCTCATCCACACCTGATGGCGCTCACCCCTCGCCCACAGGCCGTCGAACAGCGTGCATTCGTCCTCGACGGTGATGAACGCCTCGCCGAACTCGCCGCTGTCGCCCTTTTCGACCTTGCCGCCGAGCTGCTCGGTCAGCGCCTGCTGGCCATAGCATATGCCCAGCATCGGCAGGCCGCTGTCGAGGATGGCCTGCGGAATGCGCGGGCTATTCTCGTCGACGACCGAGGCGGGACCACCCGACAGGATGACGGCAGCGGGCTTGATCCGCGCGAACGCCTCACCGGCGGATTGGAAGGGCACGATCTCGCTATAGACCCCCGCCTCGCGCACGCGGCGTGCGATAAGCTGGGTGACCTGGCTGCCGAAATCGACGATGAGGATGCTGTCGGGGTGCTCCATGGCGGTCCGATAGCGATGTCCTGTCAGAAAAGCTACCGGGGTGCGCGCGTTTCGGGCGGGTCGATCGCGACCATGCGGACCGCCTGCGCATCGACCCGGCAGCGGAACGCGCGCAACTCGCCGGGATCGGCCTTTTTCGCGCGCAGCCGGATCGTCCCGCGCACCAGCAGCACATCCTTCAGCGGCTCGGCCGCCTCCACGGCTTCGAGGAGCGCATGGGGATATTGGCGCTGTGCCTCGTCCTCCGTCGCCAGCTTGCAAGCCCGGGTGGCGGCCTCCTCATCGATGTCCGCACGGAAGACTGCGGGCGTTTCGGTCCCGCGCACCGGGGCGAGCGGATCGGCGGCGCGCGGTGCGGGCGGTCTGGGACGGTTCGGGTCATAGCCTGCGGCCTGCAACCCCAGGGCGGCCCCGACGATCGCAGCCACACCGCCCGCGCTCGTCTTGGCCTGTTCGCGTGATAATGAAGCCAGGTGGCGCTGGGCTTGGCGACGCCCTTGTTCCAGTTGCGATCGGGCGTGGAACAACCCGACAGCGTCCCGATCGTCGCAAGGCTCAACGCAATGCAGGCTTTCCCCATGTTCCTCTCCCCCTGTTGGTAAGAGAAGAAACCACCCGGCTTGCAGAATGCTGAACGACAACACTTGGCACGCCCCTCCCGTAAACGGGAGGGGATGGGGGAGGGAAAGCCCCAAACGATGGTCTCGGTGAGGCGCCCTGCCCTCCCCACAACCCCCTCCCGCTTGCAGGAGGGGGAGCCCGGCGCATACGAAAAAGGGCCGCCCCATCGCTGGAGCGGCCCTTCCCTCGAAGGTCTTCGATGAAGCGCGCGATTAGGCGGCTTCGTCGAAATCTTCCTCGTTCATGACCGGACCCGAATCCTGGCCCTTCGCCGAGACGTCACGGTCGACGAACTCGATGATCGCCATCGGCGAGGCGTCCGACGCGCGGATGCCAGCCTTGATGATGCGGGTGTAACCACCGTTACGGTCGGCATAGCGCGACGCGAGAACGTCGAACAGCTTCACCAGCTGCGCGTCGTCGAGCAGGCGGGCATGGGCCAGACGGCGGTTCGAAAGACCGCCCTTCTTGGCCAGCGTCACCAGCTTTTCGACATAGGGACGCAGTTCCTTCGCCTTGGCGACGGTGGTGGTGATCTGCTCATGCTTGATGAGCGCGGCCGCCATGTTGCGGAAAAGCGCAATACGATGAGCCGAGGTACGCTGCAGCTTACGGCCGCCGACGCGATGACGCATGGGTAGTTCCTTCGTTCGTTAAGGGGCCGTTTGACGGTACCCCAGACCTGGTGACCGTCGAGGCCGTCACCTTCGCCTGTCTTGTACTTTCCGGCTCTCGCCGGGAAGCGGTTCAGCAAAGCTGCTGGAGGGACCGGACCGGATCTCGGCGAAGCCGCGATCCTGACGTCGAACGGGCCGCCCTAGGGCGACCCGCCGGCCGGGCTTTTGCCGTCGCGCGGATAGCATGGCTATCCGCGTGCGGCTCAGCCCATGATTTCCTGTTCCAGCTTCTTGGCCATTTCCTCGATATTCTCAGGCGGCCAGCCGGGGATTTCCATGCCCAGGCGCAGCCCCATGGACGACAGCACTTCCTTGATCTCGTTCAGCGACTTGCGGCCGAAATTGGGAGTGCGCAGCATCTCGGCTTCGGTCTTGCCGACCAGATCGCCGATATAGATGATGTTGTCGTTCTTCAGGCAGTTCGCCGAACGCACCGACAGTTCCAGCTCGTCGACCTTCTTGAGAAGGTAACGGTTGATCTGCTGCGCGTCGCTCTGCGGCTCGCCACCGGCGACCGGGATCGCCGCCTGGCCGACAGGGGCCGCGCGGGTGAGCGCCGAGTCGTCGAAGTGCACGAACAGCGCCAGCTGGTCCTGGAGGATGCGCGCAGCATAGGCCACGGCGTCTTCCGGGGTGACGGTGCCGTCGGTTTCGACCGAGAGCGTCAGCTTGTCATAGTCCAGGTCCTGACCGACGCGGGTCGGGTCGACCTTGTACGACACCTGGCGCACCGGCGAATACAGCGCGTCGACCGGGATCAGACCGATCGGCGCATCGGCCGGACGGTTGGACGCGGCGGGGACATAGCCCTTCCCGATGTCGGCGGTCAGTTCCATGTTGAACGTCGCGCCTTCGTCGAGATGGCAGATCACCAGGTCCTTGTTCATGACCTCGATGTCGCCCGAGACGGCGATGTCGCCGGCCTTGACGGTGGTGGGGCCGGTCGCCGACAGCTGGAGCCGCTTGGGGCCTTCGCCCTGCATACGGATGGCGAGCTGCTTGACGTTCAGGACGATGTCGGTGACGTCTTCACGCACACCGGCCAGCGACGAGAACTCGTGCAGCACGTTCTCGATCTTGATCGAGGTGACCGCCGCGCCCTGGAGCGACGACAGGAGAACGCGGCGAAGCGCGTTGCCCAGCGTCAGGCCGAAGCCACGCTCCAGCGGTTCGGCAACGAACGTCGCCTTCCGCTTGCCATCGCCGCCCTTCTTTTCGAGCGCGTTGGGCTTCTTCAGTTCCTGCCAGTTCTTTGCGTTGACAGACACGTGGTTCCCCTGAGTTATGGGCCGGAACGGGGACGGTTCCAGCCGTGGAGAGAGGCATGGCCGACTCGTCAGCCGGCCATGGGAAGCATCAGACGCGGCGACGCTTGGAAGGCCGCACGCCGTTGTGCGGGATCGAGGTCACGTCACGGATCGAGGAGATCTGGAAACCAACCGCCTGCAGCGCGCGCAGCGCCGACTCACGGCCCGAACCCGGACCCTTGACTTCGACTTCCAGGGTGCGGACGCCGTGCTCGGCGGCCTTCTTGCCCGCGTCTTCCGCTGCGACCTGCGCCGCATACGGGGTCGACTTGCGCGAGCCCTTGAAGCCCATCATGCCGGCCGACGACCACGAAATGGCGTTGCCCTGCGCGTCGGTGATGGTGATCATGGTGTTGTTGAAGCTGGCGTTCACATGCGCGACGCCGGCGGTGATGTTCTTGCGCTCGCGACGGCGAATGCGCTGCGGTTCACGTGCCATTGAATTCTATCCTGACCTGTATCTCTGATGCGAAGAGCGGGAAGCCGTCTGCCTCGCGCCGCCCTCCGGCGGAGAAGAATTGAATTTCGCCAGGGGCGAAAATCTTACTTCTTCTTGCCCGCGATCGGCTTTGCCTTGCCCTTGCGGGTGCGCGCATTGGTGTGCGTGCGCTGGCCGCGGACCGGCAGGCCCTTGCGGTGACGCAGGCCGCGATAGCAGGCCAGGTCCATCAGGCGCTTGATGTTCATCGCGGTTTCGCGACGGAGATCGCCTTCCACCGTGTGATCGGCGTCGATGGTCTCACGGATCTGGAGCACTTCCTGATCCGACAGGTCCTGAACGCGGCGGTCAGCGGCAATGTCCAGCTTGTCGGCGATCTGCTTCGCCTTGGCCGGGCCGATGCCGTGGATATAGGTCAGCGCGATCAGAACGCGCTTGTTGGTCGGGAGGTTAACACCCGCGATACGTGCCATGAAACTTGTTCTCCTAGCTCCACGAAGCATGGCATGGCCGCACATGCTCCATCTCAACGCGATGGTTCCGCCACGCGGAAGCGCGACGCACGCAAGTCGCGCGTCGTTCAACCGATGGTGTTGGAAGGACGGTCAGTTAGGCCCCGCGCAACACCGTGTCAAGCGATCGGTTCCACAAACTTCATCGCTTGAAGGCGCTTGAGCGTCAGCCAGCGGCGGAAGGACACGATCGCCCAGACGATCTCCACGACCCCGAAAGGCCATGCGCCCTGAAGAAAGCCATAGGCCGATCCCGCGACACACCCCAGGCAGAAGCCCAGCGTCCACCAGTGCGAACCCGATTCCATCGCATAGCAGACCAGGGTGAACGAGACGGCGATCAGACCGAACAGGGAAAGCGTGTCCATGCGGCGGGATGTAAAGCGCTGAGGCGGCGGGGCAAGTCCGATCCTCCCCGGCACGGGGAGGTGGCAGGCGCAGCCTGCCGGAGGGGGGGCTTACAGAAGCGGCGTATCTGGCCGCACACCCCCTCCACCACCGCTTCGCGGTGGTTCCCCTCCCCGTTTCGGGGAGGATCAGGGAATCACCAACCGCGCAACCAGCCCCGGCGCATTGTCGCCCAGCTCGAACCGCCCACCGTGCAGCCGTGCCACCGCCTCGATCAGGGCCATGCCCAGCCCCGCGCCCGGCGTCGTCCGCGCGGTGTCGAGCCGCCCGAAGCGCTTCAATGCCTGCGCTCGGTCCGCCTCGGCGATGCCGGGGCCGTGATCCTCGACCTGGAAGACGATGCCCTCCGTGCCTTCGCGCAGCCGCAACGTCACCTGTCCGCCCGACGCGCCATGTTTCAACGCGTTGTCGATCAGGTTGGACAGCGCCTGGCTCATCAGCTCGCGGTGCAGCGGCAACGGGGCGGGCCGCGCCTCCACCTCGATCAGGAAACGCAGGCCCGCTTCCTCGGCGACCGGCGCATAGAGTTCGCCGATCTCCTCGGCCAGCTCGACCGGCGAGGCCAGGGTGAAGCGGTCGCGCGTCACCGATTCGGATCGGCTGATCTCGATCACCATGGTCAGCATCCGCATGATGAGATCGGTTTCGACCAGCAGGCCGCCCAGCGCCGCCTCACGCTGCGCCGGATCGGCGATCAGCACCGCCTGTTCGGTCTTGGTGCGCAGGCGGGCCAGCGGCGAGCGCAGATCATGCGCCAGACTGTCGGTGACGACGCGCAGTTCGGCCATCAACTGCTCGATCTTGCCCAGCATCGCGTTCAGCCGTTCGGCCAGCCGGTCAAAGGCATCGCCCTCATCATCGCCCGCCCGCACCAGCGAGACGCGGCGCGACAGATCGCCCTCGCCCGCCGCGTCGATCACCGCGACGATGCTGTTGAGCCGCCCCGCGACATAGCGCGCGAGCACCAGACCGGTACCTGCCCCCAGCATCAGCGACAGGAACACCGCCAGCGCCAGCGCCCGCTCGATCGCGACCTGCTGCGCCTCGATCAGATCGAGCGGACGCCCGACCAACAACCAGTCGGTGCCGATCGGATGCAGCGTATACCCCGCCTCCCGCACGTTCCACACTCCGTCGCGCCCCAGCACCGCGATACGGAACGGCGTGTCGGCCAACGGCACCGCCAGATGCTCGGGCGCATAGCCCGCGATCCGGTGCCCCCGCGAATCGAAGATCGCCAGCACGAGCGACACGTCGCCCGGCTCGCGCGCCTGGGTAATCGCATCGGCCAAGGCGGGAAGCGCGCCGGTTCGCCACACCGCCCGGAGCGCATCGGCCTGCTCGACGATCTCGCGGTGGAGCGCCGCCACCGCATCGGCGCTGGTCTGCTTCCAGATGAAGCCGACCAGCGCCAGGTTCGATACCAGCGCGAGGATGATCGACAGAAGCGCGATCCGCGCCGAGATCGTCAGACGAGGCTTCACCCCTCCACGGCCAGCCGATAGCCTGCACCGCGCACGGTATGCAGGATCGGGGTGCCGAATCCTTCCTCGAGCTTACGCCGGAGCCGCCCGATATGGACGTCAACCACGTTCGAGCCGGGGTCGAAATGATAGTTCCAGATCTTCTCCAGCATCATGGTGCGGGTGACGACTTGGCCCGCATGACGTGCGAGGAATTCCAGCAGGTTGAACTCGCGCGCGCCGACCGGGATGATCTTGCCCGCGCGCGTCACGGTGCGCGCCAGCAGGTCGATCTCAAGGTCGCCGACGGAAAGCTTGGTACGGGTCGGCTCGGACGCGGCGCGGTCGGACCGGCGGACCAGAGCCTCGATCCGCGCGGACAGTTCGGCGAAGGAAAAGGGCTTGCACAGATAATCGTCCGCCCCCGCCTTCAGCCCGTCGACTCGGTCGTCGACCGTGGCCAGCGCCGACAGGATCAGCACCGGCGTCGAAATGCCTGCCGCGCGGATCGCGCTGACCATGGCCAGCCCGTCCAGACGCGGCAGCATCCGGTCGGCGATGATGAGGTCGAATATGCCCTCGCTCGCCAGGAACAGGCCATCGCGGCCGTCCCCACATTGCTCGACGGCATAGCCCGCCTCGGCCAGCCCCTTGGCCACATAGGCGGCGGTTGAGGCGTCATCTTCCACGATCAGGATCTTGCGGCTCATCGGCTCGTCTGCTCCGTCATTGGGCGACCTTCATTATAGCGGCGTCGGTCGGGATCGCGCGAGCCCGGTCCACCGCTGCCGCCGTCAAGGAAAGGCCGGCGGAAAGCATGTCTCCGCCGGCCTCGACGGCGCCCCCGGGAGTAACGGGCGCCGAGCTCTTCGAACTCCGTGGTCCAAGGGCTACAGCGCTTTGGGATACCCGGGCGTGACCAGAATGTGACAAATGCGTCATCCACCTCGTCTCCGGTTCGGCCGGTCGTGTTCCGCCAGCCAGCGCGAACAAAAAGCCGCACAAATACTTATACTTCCGGCCATCTTTAAGGTTCTGATAACTCTTTTCGCTATGATCCGCACATCATGAAGGCAGCCCCTTTCACCGTCCCCGCGCCGTTTGACGAGGAGCGTCGCCTCGCCACGCTCCAGGCCCATGCCCTGCTCGACAGCGAGCCGGAAGCGGAGTTCGATGCGCTCGTTTCACTGGCCGCCGACATGCTCGGCTGTCCGCTCGCGGCGCTGACGCTGGCGGACCGGGACAGATTCTGGGTCAAGTCGGCGATCGGCGCCCTGCCCCGACAGATGCCGCGGGCGACCGCCTTTTGCGACTATACCATCCAGTCCAGCGATGTGACCGTCGTTCCCGACCTCAGCCGCGACCCGCGTTTCGCGGTCAATCCCTTTGTCGTGGGCGAGGCGGGAACACGCTTCTATGCCGGGATGCCGATCCGCGTACCCGACCTGGACGGATCGCCTCAGGCAATCGGATCGCTATGCGTCATGGATGCGTCCCCCCGTTCGTTGAGCCCGGCGGGGGAGCAGACCCTGCGACATCTGGCGCGACTGGCCGAGGCGCTGATCGCCGCGCGCGCGATCGCCCGGCGGGCCAACACCATGGCGGAGCTCAGCGAACATCAGGCCGCCGATCTGCGTGCCAAGGAGCGCACCGTCCGCCAGGTCGAGCGGCTGGCGATGATGGGGTCGTGGCGGATCACCCTGGCCGACGGCCAGGCCATGTGGTCCGAGGGCGTGTATCGGATTCACGAACTGCCCGCAGGCCAGGATTTCACGATCGAACAAGGCCTGTCTTATTACCCCCCCGCTGCGCGCGAGGTACTGCGCAAGACGATGGGGCAGACGGTGCGAACCGGCGATCCGTTCGATATCGAACTGGATTTCGTCACCGCGCTGGGGCGCAAGCGGCGCGTCCGCGTGATGGGCGAGCGCGAGATGCTGGATGGCGAGCCGCACGGCCTGGTGGGCATGTTCCAGGATGTAACCGAGCGTCACGCGCTGGAAACCCAGCTGCGCCGCAATGCCGACACCGACGCGCTGACATTGTTGTCCAACCGCGCGGCATTCGACCGGGCGCTGGAAGCCGCGATCGCGGATTCCGCAAAGAGCGCCGAGCCGCTGGGCTTGGTCCTGATCGATCTGGACGGCTTCAAGCTCATCAACGATACGCTGGGCCATCCCGCGGGGGACGAGGTGCTGCGCATCGTCGGCCAGCGGCTGCGATCCGACTGGCTGGACGGCAGCTTCGTCGCGCGGCTGGGCGGGGACGAATTCGGAGTGATCGTCCGCGACGCGGCGCTGCTTGCCGATGCCAATGCCTTGCGCATCCGAATCGAGAGATTGCTGACCATCACCATCACGATCGACGGATTGACCATGAGCTGCGCCGGGACGGTATGCGTGACGCTGCGCCCCGATGATTGTCATACCAACCGCGATTTCATGCATCACGCCGACAGCCGCCTCTACGGCGCCAAGCGCGACCGGGTCGGCGAACGGCGACGCGGCGACCGGCGGCGGGCGAGCTAAGCCCCTTTCCTCTCCGACGTACCGCCCCATATAGCGGGGGCATGTCTTCGCGCGCCCGCGTCCTCGTCCTGAACTCCGCGCTCGGCCCCCTCGATTACCGCGTGCCCCAGGGTATGACGGTCGAGCCGGGGTCGATCGTCGTAGCGCCGCTCGGTCCCCGCCAGTTGCTCGGCGTGGTGTGGGAACCCGAGCGGATGCCGTCGGATGCCGAGGTGGGCGACAATCGCCTGCGCCCGCTGCTGGGCGTAGCCGACGCGCCGCCTCTACCCGCGCCCTTGCGCCGGTTGATCGAGTGGACGGCGGATTATTATCTCGCCCCGCCAGCGGCCGTGGTGCGCATGGCGCTGTCCTCCACCTCCGCGCTGGAGGGCACACGGACCGTGACCGAGTACCGCGTCACCGGCCATGTCCCCGACCGCCTGACCCCACAGCGTGCCCAGGCGCTGGAGCGGATCGGCGACCGGCAGGGGTTGATCCGCGAGCTGGCGACGATGGCCGATGTCTCCGACGCGGTGATCCGGGGTCTCGTCAAGAACGGCGCGATCGAGGGGGTCGAAGTCGACATCGACAGCCCCTTCCCCCTGCCCGATCCGAACCACCACCGTCCCGACCTGTCCGAGGATCAGCGCGCGGCGGCGGACACGCTGGTCACGGGGGTCACCGCCCATGTCTTTCAGCCGGTGCTGCTCGACGGCGTGACGGGGTCGGGCAAGACCGAAGTCTATTTCGAGGCGGTGGCGCAGGCGATCGCCGAAGGCCGGCAGGTTTTGGTCCTGCTCCCGGAAATTGCGCTGACCGAGCCGTTCCTCAAACGCTTCCACGATCGTTTCGGCTGCGAACCCGTGGCGTGGCACTCGGGACTGCGCTCCTCGCAGCGGCGCCGCGCTTGGCGCGCAATCGCGAGCGGCCAGGGACTGGTGACGGTCGGCGCACGCTCCGCGCTGTTCCTGCCCTATGCCAATCTCGGCCTGATCGTCGTCGACGAGGCGCATGAAACGAGCTTCAAGCAGGAAGACGGCGTCCATTACCACGCGCGCGACGTGGCGGTGATGCGGGGCAAGTTCGAGCCGTGCCCGGTGATCCTCGCCTCCGCCACGCCCGCCATCGAAACCCGGCAGCAGGTGGCGCTGGGCCGCTACACCGAGGTCAAGCTGCCCGGCCGCTTCGGCCCCGCGCAGATGCCGACGATCGAGGCGATCGACCTGATCCAGAACCCGCCCGAGCGGGGCCGCTGGATCGCGCCGAAACTCGTGGCGGCGATGAAGGAGACGTTGGAGAAGCGCGAACAGTCGCTGCTCTATCTGAACCGGCGCGGCTATGCCCCGCTGACACTGTGCCGGACGTGCGGGCACCGGTTCCAATGCCCCAATTGCACCGCCTGGATGGTCGAGCATCGGCTGGTGCGGCGGCTGGCCTGCCATCATTGCGGCCATGTCCTGCCCACCCCGCGTGCCTGCCCCGAATGCGACGGGGAGGATACGCTGGTCGCCTGTGGTCCCGGCGTCGAGCGCATCGCCGACGAGGCGACCGCGCTGTTCCCCGAAGCGAAGATCGCCGTTGTCACCTCCGACACCATCTGGTCCCCCGCCAAGGCCGCCGAGTTCGTCGGGCGGATGGAAGCCGGCGATATCGACATCGTTGTCGGCACGCAGCTTATCACCAAGGGCTATCACTTCCCCAACCTGACCCTGGTCGGCGTGATTGACGCGGACCTGGGGCTCGACGGCGGCGACCTGCGCGCGGCGGAGCGGACCTTCCAGCAGATCCGCCAGGTGTCGGGCCGCGCCGGGCGTGGCGCC
Organism: Sphingomonas zeae; assembly: GCF_014197135.1. GTDB lineage: Bacteria > Pseudomonadota > Alphaproteobacteria > Sphingomonadales > Sphingomonadaceae > Sphingomonas > Sphingomonas zeae. The sequence goes on along the minus strand of NZ_JACIFA010000001.1, from coordinate 445,015 downwards.
AAGCCCGGCCTTGTCTTCATCCAGACGCACAGCCCCAAGGCACAGGTGATGCAGGCGCTGGTCACGGGCGATGCCGAGGCGTTCTATACGGCGGAAACCGAGGCGCGCCGGGATGCCGATGCGCCGCCCTTCGGCCGCTATGCCGCGATCATCGTGTCGTCCGAGGATCAGGGCGCGGCACAATCGGCTGCGGGCATGATTGCGCGGGCGGCGCCCAAGGTGGACGGTATGCACGTCTTCGGCCCCGCACCTGCGCCGCTGGCGATGCTGCGCGGGCGCCACCGGTTCCGGCTGCTCGTCCATGCCCGGCGCGCGCTGGCGGTGCAGGACGTGATCCGCGAATGGCTCGGCGGGGTCGAATGGTCCGCCAAGGTGCGCGTCGCGGTAGATGTCGACCCGTACAGCTTTTTGTGAGTGCTGCTTTCTTCCCCCCTCCCGCAGGCGGGAGGGGTCGGGGGAGGGCATGGGGTCTCACTGAGACCATCGCCTGTGGCTTTCCCTCCCCCATCCCCTCCCGCCTGCGGGAGGGGCGTGCTTGGGGCTGACGGCTCCCCTTTGCCTTCGACTTCGCTCAGGCTGAATGGCACGCGGGAAAGAGGGGTAGGCCCACCCCCCGCTCAGCCTGAGCGAAGTCGAAGGCCACGCCCCGCCCCTGCCCACAAACGAAAACGGCCGCGGCTTCCGCCACGACCGTTTCACAACCCGGAAAAAAGCCGAACAGCCTTACCCCGCATGTTCCGCCAGAACGGTCAGGCCCTTCGGCCCCACCTCGGCGAAGCCGCCACGGATCTGGATCGATTCCGGCTCGCCCTTGTCGGTGCGATAGACCTGGATCGCGCCGTCGCGGATGGTCGACATGAAGGGTGCATGGCCCTCCAGCACGCCGAAATCGCCCTCGGTGCCGGGGACGACCACCATATGCACCTCCTCCGAGCGGAGGAGCTTTTCGGGGGTCACGAGTTCGAAGTGCAGCATGTCAGAGTCTCGTTTCAATCGCGCGGTCGAACGCGGTGATCGCCGCGTCGAACTTGTCCCGGCAACCAGGATTGCAGAAGCCGACCACCGCGCCGCGATAGACCGTCAAACCGTTGTCGCTGATCGGCTTGCCCGACCAGGGACAGACGTCATTCACGGCGTCCTCGCGGCGCAGCGCGGACATCAGGCCTCCTGGGCCAGCTTCTCGGCCTTGGCGACGGCTTCATCGATGCCGCCGACCATGTAGAAGGCCGCTTCCGGCAGATGGTCGTATTCGCCGTCGACCACCGCCTTGAACGAGCGGATCGTGTCTTCGATCTGGACGAACTTGCCCGAGATGCCGGTGAAGACTTCCGCGACGTGGAAGGGCTGCGACAGGAAGCGCTGGATCTTGCGGGCGCGCTGGACGGTCAGCTTGTCCTCTTCGGACAGCTCGTCCATGCCCAGGATCGCGATGATGTCCTGCAGCGCCTTGTAGCGCTGGAGCAGCGACTGAACGGCACGCGCCGTTTCATAATGCTCCTGGCCGACGATGCGCGGCTCCAGCACGCGGCTGGTCGAGTCGAGCGGGTCGACGGCCGGGTAGATGCCCAGCTCCGAGATGGCGCGGTTGAGCACGGTCGTCGCGTCCAGGTGGGCGAACGAGGTGGCCGGCGCCGGATCGGTCAAGTCGTCGGCAGGCACGTACACGGCCTGCACCGAGGTGATCGAGCCCTTGTTGGTCGAGGTGATGCGCTCCTGCAGCGCGCCCATGTCGGTCGACAGCGTCGGCTGATAGCCCACGGCCGACGGGATGCGGCCGAGCAGCGCCGACACTTCCGCACCCGCCTGGGTGAAGCGGAAGATGTTGTCGACGAAGAACAGCACGTCCTGGCCTTCCTGGTCGCGGAAATATTCCGCGATGGCGAGGCCCGACAGCGCGACGCGGGCGCGGGCGCCCGGCGGCTCGTTCATCTGGCCATAGACCAGCGCGACCTTCGAGCCCTCGCTGATCGCATTGCCCTCGGCGTCCTTGGCGATCACGCCCGCGTCGAGGAATTCGTGATACAGGTCGTTGCCCTCGCGGGTCCGCTCACCGACGCCCGCAAACACCGAGGTACCGCCATGGCCCTTGGCGATGTTGTTGATGAGTTCCTGGATGAGCACGGTCTTGCCGACGCCCGCGCCGCCGAACAGGCCGATCTTGCCGCCCTTGGCGTAGGGCGCGAGAAGGTCGATGACCTTGATGCCGGTGACCAGGATCGCGCTCTCGGTCGACTGCTCGATGAACTCGGGCGCCTTGGCGTGGATCGGTGCGCGCAGGTCGGTGGCGACCGGGCCGCGCTCGTCGATCGGCTCGCCGACGACGTTCAGGATGCGGCCGAGCGTCGCGGGGCCGACCGGAACTTGGATCTGGCTGCCGGTGTCGGTCACGGTCTGGCCGCGGGTCAGACCCTCGGTCGTGTCCATCGCGATCGTACGGACGGTGTTCTCGCCCAGATGCTGCGCGACTTCGAGCACCAGGCGGTTGCCGTTATTGTCCGTCTCCAGCGCCGACAGAATCGCGGGCAGGTTTTCGGGGAAGTAAACGTCGACGACCGCGCCGATGACCTGGGCGATCGTGCCGACATTGTTGGTGGCCGTGGTCGGCCGGATGTCCTCAGCGGCGGTTGCCATCATTGCTTCCTTGGTTCGGTAGAGCCCGACATAGCTTCGGGGCGGGTAAAGGTCACGACCAGACGGCGGCCACCGTCGATCTTGTCACGGGTAACACGGTAATCGGCGCCGGTCAGGTGGCCGGTGGTGGCGCTTTCGGTCTGGATCGCGGCCGTGACCGCATCCTTACCGTCCAGACCCAGCTGATCCATCGGCTTGGTGACCCAGCGGATGAACTGCGTCTTGGCGAACGGGCTGGTGTCGAGATTGACGAGGTCAAGCGAGAAGCGAATCTCGTTCAGCCGCTTCGCATCGCCCTCGACCATAAGATTGGCCATGTTGACCGGCGACACCGACGGATCGGCCATCGGCGTGGCTTGCGCGATCGCGCGATACTGGCCCCGGACGGGCGCGTAGCCGCTCATGCGAAAGCCCATCCGGTCGAGCAGGCTGACCGTCTCGGGCGCATTGCCGAATATGGTGGCCCAGCCGCCCTTCACGAACGGCGCGGGCGTTGTCTTGGGCGTCTCCTTCGGCTGGTCGGACGCCCGGCCGCATCCGGCCAGAGCGACCGTCAGGCCCAATAGGAGCACGAGACGCATCAGAGCGCCTCGGCGCCCGAGATGATCTCGACCAGCTCGGTGGTGATCGCGGCCTGGCGTGTGCGGTTATACTGGATCGACAGGCGGCGGATCATGTCGCCCGCATTGCGCGTGGCATTGTCCATCGCGTTCATCTGCGAGCCGTAGAAACCGGCCTGATTTTCCAGCAGCGCGCGGAAGATCTGCACGGCGACATTGCGCGGCAGCAATGCTTCGAGAATGTCCTCCTCGCTCGGCTCGAACTCGGCGACCGCCTCGATCGACGCTTCGTCCTTGCTGGGCGCGGGCATCGGCACCGGGATCAGCTGCTGCGAGACCGGGTCCTGCACCAGCGCCGAGACGAACTTCGAGTAGAACAGGTGCGCCACATCGAACTCGCCGCGCTCGAACCGCGCGATCAGGTCGTCGGCGATGGTGCGCGCGTCGTCGAACTTGGGCGCCTTGATCGCGCTCATGTCGTGATCGGCGAGGATCGCGTTCGGGAAGAAGCGCTTCAGCACGCGTCCCTTCTTACCCGCAATGTAGAATTTCACCGTCTTGCCCTGGGCGTGAAGCTCTTCGGCCTTGCGGCGCGCGGCGCGGACGATGTTCGTGTTGAACGCCCCCGCCAGACCACGCTCCGAGGTGGCGACGACCAGCAACTGGACATCGTCCTTGCCGGTGCCCGCGAGCAGCGGCGACGCACCGACGCCGCCCACGCGCGCGGCCATACCGGCCATCACCGCTTCGAGACGCTCGGCATAGGGACGACCGCCCTGCGCCGCTTCCTGCGCACGGCGCAGCTTGGCGGCGGCGACCATCTTCATCGCCTTGGTGATCTTCTGGGTCGACTTGACCGAGTTGATCCGGATTTTGAGGGCCTTGAGGCTCGCCATCTTCGTCCTTCTGCCTCCCTCTCCCCTCGAGGGAGAGGGTCGGGGTGAGGGTTTGCCACGGGCGGGGTCGCTTACGGCGCCCCCTCACCCAACCCTCTCCCACAAGGGGAGAGGGCTATGTCTGCTTTACGCGAAGATCTTCGCGAACTGGTCGAGCGCGGCCTTAAGCTTGCTCTTGGCCTCGTCACCCAGATCCTTGGTGTCGCGGATCATCGTCAGCACATCGGCGTGATCGTTGCGCAGGTAAGCCAGCATCGCCGCTTCGTAGCGGACGACCTGCGCCACCGGCACATTGTCGATATAGCCGTTGGTCCCTGCGAAGATCGACGCCGTCTGCTCCTCGAAGGGCAGCGGGTTGAACTGCGGTTGCTTGAGCAGCTCGGTCAGGCGCGCACCGCGATTCAGCAGCTTCTGCGTCGAGGCGTCGAGGTCCGAGCCGAACTGCGCGAAGGCGGCCATTTCGCGGTACTGGGCCAGCTCGAGCTTGATCGAGCCCGACACCTTCTTCATCGCCTTGGTCTGCGCGGCCGAGCCGACGCGGCTGACCGACAGGCCCACGTTGATCGCCGGGCGGATGCCCGCGAAGAACAGGTCGGTTTCGAGGAAGATCTGGCCGTCGGTGATCGAGATCACGTTGGTCGGAATGTACGCCGACACGTCGCCCGCTTGGGTCTCGATGATCGGCAGCGCGGTCAGCGAACCGGCGCCGTTGGCGTCGTTCATCTTGGCCGCACGCTCGAGCAGACGGCTGTGCAGATAGAAGACGTCGCCAGGGTACGCTTCACGGCCCGGCGGACGGCGCAGCAGCAGCGACATCTGGCGATAGGCGACGGCCTGCTTCGACAGATCGTCGAACACGATCAGCGCGTGCATCGCGTTGTCGCGGAAATACTCACCCATCGCGGTGCCGGTATAGGGCGCCAGGAACTGCAGCGGTGCAGGCTCCGAAGCGGTCGCGGCGACGACGATGGAATATTCCATCGCGCCATTCTCTTCGAGCGTCTTGACCAGCTGCGCCACGGTCGAGCGCTTCTGACCCACGGCGACGTAGATGCAGTAGAGCTTCTTCGACTCGTCGGTGCCGGCGTTGACCGTCTTCTGGTTGATGAAGGCGTCGATCGCGACGGCCGACTTGCCGGTCTGACGGTCGCCGATGATCAGCTCGCGCTGGCCGCGGCCGACCGGGACAAGGGCGTCGATCGCCTTCAGGCCGGTCTGGACCGGCTCATGCACGCCCTTGCGCGGGATGATGCCCGGCGCCTTCACCTCGACGCGGCGACGCTCGGTCGACTCGATCGGACCCTTGCCGTCGATCGGGTTGCCCAGGCCGTCCACGACGCGGCCCAGCAGGCCACGGCCGACCGGCACGTCGACGATGGTGCCGGTGCGCTTGACGGTGTCGCCTTCCTTGATCTCGGCATCCGAGCCGAAGATCACGACGCCGACATTGTCGGCTTCCAGGTTCAGGGCCATGCCCTGCACGCCATTGGCGAACTCGACCATCTCGCCCGCCTGGACATTGTCGAGGCCGTAGATGCGCGCGATGCCGTCACCGACGCTCAACACCTGGCCGGTCTCGCTGACCTGGGCCTCGGTGCCGAAATTGGCGATCTGGTCCTTGATGACCTTGGAGATTTCTGCGGCGCGGATATCCATGGGAACGTCAGCCTTTCATCGCGCTGGCGAGCGCATTCAAACGGGTGCGGGTCGAGCTATCGATCATCTGGGAACCGATGCGGACGACAAGCCCGCCGAGCAGGTCGGGATCGACCGACAGGTCGACCGACACTTCGCGGCCGACGCGGGTGCGCAGCTGCTGCTTCAACTCGGCGACCTGGGTCTCGGTCAGCGGGTGGGCGCTCGTCACTTCGGCCGCGACCTCGCCGCGATGGCGGCTGGCCAGCTGGCGAAAGGCACGGATGATCTGCGGCAGCGCCGAGAGGCGCCGATTCTCGGCGAGAACGCCGAGGAAATTCTTGGTCACCCCGTCCAGGCCCAGCGTGTCGGCGACCGCCAGGATCGCCTTGACCGCCTGGCCACGCGCCACGACCGGGCTCTTGGTCAGCGCGACCAGATCCTCATCGGCGGCCAGCGCATCGCGAAGGGTCACGAGGCTCGCCTCGATCGTGTCGATCGAACGGCTCTGTTCGGCCGTTTCAAAAAGCGCGAGCGCATAACGACCACCCAGGCTCGCCTGGATGCCGCCTGTGCCGCTTATAGTACCGCCGGACATCTCCACGGATGCGAATTCCTCGAACAACGAACGGGTTGGCCCCATGGGGAACGGGGCGCGAAAAACGCGCCTCCGATGGGTTGGCGGGCGGTTAGCATCGGGAACCTTTTGATGCAAGCTGCACGGCGCATCTTGTGACAGGTCAGTGACGCCAAAGTAACGGCTTTGGCCGCAAGCCGTGGGATGAAAGCCACAATGAATTTTGCCAGAACCGTCGTAATGATCGACATCGCGCCCGCCCCTGCCCTGCACGCCATTGACGAGGACGCCGCCTGGGAGGCGTTTCACGCTCGCGACCGCTCTGCCGATGGCCGGTTCGTCGTCGCGGTCAGGACGACCGGCATCTATTGTCGACCCAGTTGCGCGGCCCGGCGGCCCCGGCGCGAACATGTCCGCTTCCTGGACAGCCCGCAGGCGGCGCGGGCGGCCGGGTTTCGCGCCTGCCTGCGCTGCCTGCCCGATGCCGTGGCCCGCGACCGGCAGGCGGTGGCGGCCGCCATCGCCGCGATCGACGCGGCCGAGACCCCGCCCCCGCTCGACAGGCTGGCGGCGCAGGTCGGCTATGCCCCGCATCATTTCCACCGGCTGTTCAAACGCGCGACCGGGGTGACGCCCGCCGCCTATGCGCGAGCCCGCCGCACCGCCCGCGCGACGCAGGCGCTGGCCGCCGAACCGAGCGTCACCGCCGCGCTCTATGAGGCGGGCTATGCCGCGCCCAGCCGCTTCTATGCGGATAGCGACCAACGGCTGGGCATGGCGCCGGGACAATGGCGACGCGGCGGCGAGGGGGTCAGCATCGTCTGGACCGTCGCCCCCTCGTCGATGGGGCCTCTTTTGGTGGCCATGACCGAACGGGGCCTCGCGCGGGTCGCGTTCGAGGATGACGAACGAGCGCTGAGCCAGTCTCTGCCCGCCGCCGAGCTTCGCCCAGCGGACACGCCCACACGCGACCGCATCGCCCGGATCGTCACCGCCACCGAAGCCCCCGACCCGCTACTCGCCGAACCCGCACGGCGGCTCTCCTTTATCGAGGCGGTGTCGCGGGCACTGCTGGACGCGGGCTGACCAGACGCTAGTCCTTCTTTTCGCCCGCCGACGCAGCCGCCAGCGCCGCCTTCACCGCGTCCTGATTGCCGCTGTCGAGCAGCGCCAGCAGCGCCGCCGCCGGATTGTCGGGCGGCATGTGCGGATCATAAGCGAGCGGGCGGAGCGTGCGTTTGGCCTGATCGATCTGACCAGCCGAAATCTGCTGGCTCGCCAGCATGAAGCGCAGCCCCTTGTCCTGCGGCACCAGCTCGAAGGCACGCTCCAGCCCCTTCACCGCCGATTCGCGAGGACGCTCGTCCGCCAGACGGAAGCTGCTGTAAAAGACCGCCAGCGGCTCGGCGGCATTCGGATCGGCGCGGTTGGCGCGAACGATCCAGCTGCGTGCCTCGGCCCAGCGCGCCGGGTCCTTGCTCTTGTCGCCGGCGACGCGACGCAGATGGAGCATGCCCTTGTAAAGCAGGGCCTGCTGCAGATCGGGTTTCACCGCCAGCGCCCGGTCAACCGCCGCCTCGGCCGCCTGATCCTGTCCCGCGTCATAGGCCATTTCGGCGAACCAGCCCTGCGCGACCGCGTCCTGGGGATAGGCCGCCGCTGCGGCCGAGGCGCGGGCATAGACCTCACCCGCCGTCTTACGGTCGACGCCGCGATCCGACTGCATCCGGAACGGGATCATCGCTTGTTCGCCCGGGCTCAGCACCCGCACCGACACCTCGACCTTGGGCAGCCGGTCGAACCGGACCAGAAGGCCGGGAATCTTGCTCTGACCCAGATAGCGCCCCAGGTCGCGGTCGAGCTGTTTCAACGATCCGAACGCTTCGTTACCCGCCTCGATGCTGGGTTTGCCCTCATTGAGCAAAGTCAGATAGCGAGCGAAATTCGCCGCCCGCGTGGCATCGAACCTCAGATAATGGGTCAGCAACCAACCCCGGCCATAGACCTGTTCGGTCTCCATATCGCTCAGCTTGCGCCGCGAGGAATCGAACAGTGTCTCGATCGGCAGCTTGGCCGCATCGAGCAGACCATAGGCGCGGTGCTGGGCGGCGACGCCGAGCATGATCCCTTCGCGCTCGAACCGCGCGGTGCCGACGAACTCGGCCGCCCCTTCGGAATACCAGGCGGGATAGGCGATCTGAAAATTGCCGAGCAGGAAATGATGGGCATATTCGTGGAACAGCACCTGTTGCGGCTGAAGCGCATTGGGGCCTTCATCCTCGCCCCGCATCGGCGTGAACGCGACCGAGCCGGAGACGCGGCCGTCATAAAAACCCGCAATATGGTCCCCGCCCTTGCCATAGAGGCGCCGCACCGCCGCTACGGTCGGCAGGACATAGACTGTGACGGGGTTGCTCTCCTGCCCGTCGACCTCGGGCTTGTGATAGAGATAGCGGATCGCGCCGTCGAACTGTTCGAGGCGCGTCGCCATGGTGCGGATCGCGTCGTCGGACATGTTGCCATAGAGGACAAAATGCTTCGCCCGGGCCTCGCGCCATTCCGCCTGGGCTGGTGCCGCCGCCAGCCAGCCTGCACATGCCATCATCGCGGCCGCCATCCAGCGACGGGCGCGTCTTCCCCCCTTGGTCATCTCCGGCCCTCCCAAGCCGCATCAGTCAGGCTGGCTATGTCGTCGAAACGATGGCGGGGACGCAAGCCCCCCCGGCCTTCTTGGCGATCAGCGGCCCGAACGGCAGCTATAGACCAGCTTCTCATTGGGCAGCGGCGGCAGCTGCTGGCGAATCTGGGCCTGTTCGCCCTCCAGATTCTGCAGCGCCTTGTCGGTCTTGACGCAAGCCGTCGGCGTGCTGGGCTGGTGCAGCTTGCGGATCGCGTCCATCGTCGCGGCGGGCAGCATGTAGCGGGTCTGGGTATAGGTGCGCGTGACCGGATCGAAGCGGGCGACGGTCACGGTCGGCTCCTCCTCGGGCACGATGATCCGTTGCCATCCCCCCTCGCCCTCCAGATACTGGACGCGGCCATCGGCACAGCCATTGGCGCCCCAGTCCAGCCGCGCCTCGGCGGTGGATGAGACGGTGATCCGGCTGCGATCAGGGATCAGGGTGCAGATCATCGGGCCGATCGCCGTGCCGGGTGCGCCGACGCCGGAGGGCGTAGCACCCATGGCCGTAGCCAGCGTCTCGCGCGGCAACTGAATCTCGGCCGAGGGGCGCAGCAGGAAGACGACCACCGCCGCGACGATCGCGGCCCCGCCCGCCGACACGGTCCAGATCGCCGCCCGTCGCGATCCGCGCGATTCGAGCAGCCCGGCCGCGCCGACCGCCAGCGCGCCGCCGACAAGCAGCAGCGCGGCTACCGCCATCACATTCTCGCGCAGCCGCTCCGCCTGCTCCCGCGCGGCGTTCAGCGCTTCTTCGCGACGCAGGGCGGCGACATTGGCGGCCTCGCGCTTGGCGGCGGCGGCATCGGCGATGGCGCGCGCATCCGCCGCGCTATCCTCGCGCAGCCGCTCCTCGATCGAGGTGCAGGGGACGCCGACCGAAGCATAGGGCTGCTTTGCCTCGCGCAGGAACGCCATCAGCTCGGTATCGGCGATCGCGAAGCCGAAGGTCGAATCGCCGTCATCGGCGCGGGTCAGCGCCGAATTGACCCCGATCACCCGCCCGCACGGATCGAGCAGCGGCCCGCCCGAATTGCCCCGCGCGATGCTGGCGGTGTGGAGCAGCACCTCGATGCCCGTCAGCGCGCGGCGGCCCGAGGCGACGCCCTGCGACCGGACGGGCGAGAGCGGGCGGATATAGTCCGCCGCCGACTGCGCCGTCGCCAGATCGACATTGCCCGGATAGCCCAGCGCGATGACCTGATCCCCCTCGGTCACCGGGCCGGTGAACAGCGCGACGGGCGGCAGCTTCGCCTCGCTCACCTCGATCAGCGCCAGGTCGCGGCGCGCGTCATAGGCGATGACCCGGCCCTGATAGGATTTGCTGCCCTCCGACGGCACGACGCCGATCACGACATTGTCGGGATAGCGCTCGGCCAGTTCGACGACATGCGCGTTGGTGACGATGCGGTTGGGCGCGACCGCGAATCCCGAGCCATGGCCGAATCCGGCCACCTGGTCGTCGACCATGGCGATGGTGACGACCCGCACCACCCCACGCGCGGTCGCGGCGATGTCGTCCGCCCCGGCCAGCGCGGGCGACAGTCCGACCAGGGTCAGGAGGACGGCAAGGACGAACCGGCTGAGCATCGGGACAGGGCCATATCCCGCCCTTTCCATCGCCTGCAACCGGGATCGGTTAGGCATATGGTAAATCTTGGCATTTAGGGAATGGCCGAATGCCATGGGGAATGTCGCGATGAGTGCGTTCGGTCGCCGTCAGGGTTTGGGAAGCGCGGGCGGAGGTCGCCCGGCCTTTGGCGTCGCGCGCCCGATGCACGGCCCCGGCCCCATCACCCGCCCCGACTCCGATTCGCCCGCCCCCGGCGGCGGCTCGCAATTCCCGCCGCTGAATGCGCTGGAAGGCGCGATCGCCGCGCCCGGCACCGCCGCCGATGCGATGCAGCGACTGGCCGAACGTCAGGCCGCTTCGGTCGATCCGACCCCGGCGCGCGGCGAGGGCTTCGAGGCGTCGATCCACCGGATCAAGGAACAGGTCCTCCCCCGCCTGCTCGAACGAGTCGACCCGGAAGCCGCCGCGACGCTGGGCAAGGACGAGCTGGCCGAGGAATTCCGCCCGATCATCGGCGAGGTGCTGGCCGAGCTGAAGCTGACGCTCAACCGGCGCGAACAGTTCGCGCTGGAAAAGGTGCTGGTCGACGAGCTGCTGGGGCTGGGGCCGCTCGAGGAACTGCTGGCCGACACCGATATCACCGACATCATGGTCAATGGCCCCGAGCAGACCTATGTCGAGCGCAAGGGCAAGCTGGAGCTGGCGAATATCCGCTTCCGCGACGAGGAGCATCTGTTCCAGGTCGCGCAGCGCATCGTCAACTCGGTCGGCCGACGCGTCGACCAGACCACGCCGCTGGCCGATGCCCGCCTGAAGGACGGCAGCCGCGTCAACGTGATCGTGCCGCCGCTGAGCTTGCGCGGCACCGCCATCTCGATCCGCAAATTCTCCGCCAAGCCGATCACGCTCGACATGATGGCGAACGGCGGATCGATGAGCCAGGACATGGCGACGCTGCTCAAGATCGCGGGCGCGTCGCGGTTCAATATCGTGATCTCGGGCGGCACCGGCTCGGGCAAGACGACGATGCTGAATGCGCTGTCCAAGATGATCGACCCGGGCGAGCGCGTGCTGACCATCGAGGATGCGGCCGAACTTCGCCTGCAACAGCCGCACTGGCTGCCGCTGGAAACCCGCCCCGCCAATCTGGAAGGCCAAGGCGAGATCAGCATCCGCGACCTCGTGAAGAACGCGCTGCGTATGCGGCCCGACCGGATCATCCTGGGCGAAATCCGCGGGTCGGAGTGTTTCGACCTGCTGGCCGCCATGAACACCGGCCATGACGGGTCGATGTGCACGCTCCACTCCAATTCCCCGCGTGAGGCACTGGCCCGCATGGAGAATATGGTGATGATGTCCGACATCAAGGTGCCCAAGGAAGCGATCAGCCGCCAGATCGCCGACTCGGTCGACATGGTCGTCCAGGTCAAGCGCCTGCGCGACGGCAGCCGCCGCGTGACCAACATCACCGAGGTGATCGGCATGGAAGGCCCGGTGATCGTGACGCAGGAGCTGTTCGCCTTCGAGTATCTGGACGAAGGCACCGACGGCAAGATCATCGGCGAATATCGCTCGGCGGGCCTGCGCCCCTATACTCTCGACAAGGCCAAGCAGTTCGGCTTCGACAAGGCGCTGCTGGAGGCGTGCCTGTAGGGGATCAGTCCTTCCTGGCCTCGATCCTCATCCATTGGTCGGCGTGCTTCCGAACGTCGCCGCCGACCTTATGGTCATAGGCCAGCCAGGCGCTGGTCACGAGCATCGTCCAGAAGATGCTGAACAGCGAGCCGACGAGGAAATATTCGGCAAAGGCGCGTTCATCCATGTCTTTGAACCGCGCCACCGTCTTGAGCGCGATGACGGCGGCCAGGATTTCCCAGCTATGCGCGATGATCCCGACCGCCAGGATCAGCCGTTCGAAAGCTCCGATCCAGCGCCCCGCGCTATGGACCGGAGTCGGCAGATGCGCGATCGAATCCTTCAGCCCGGTCAGGCTGAAAATACCCCGGCATATTTCATTGCCCAGCCAGATCAGCGCGATCAGCGCTACGCCGGTGTAAAGGAATATGTGCACCATGTATCGGCCCCCGGCAGGTCATGGCGCTTATCGAGTTCGATCAGCGCCGCTCGCACCGCATCCCATTGCGTCGTGTAGAGATCATAGTCGCCCGCGCTCCGTACCTTGTAAACATTCTGAACGCCGACGCCGCGCGCGCTGGCCACATCGGCGACCGAGGCCCCGTCCAGCAGGTGGATGATGTCCTCCCGCTGCGCCTTCGACCAACCGCGCTCGATCGCGGTCAGGCTCGCGCCGATGGCCTCGAGCATGGTTTCCAGAAGCGGGTCCTGAGACAGGGAAAAGCGATAGCGACTAGGCGCACGCTTCTCGCCCAGCCGTTCGCGCGCGGCGGCAAAGCCCGGCCCCATCATGTTCCAGGCGCGTTCGGTATTGATCGGGGTCTTCAGGTCGACCATGCCGATGACGAACCGGCAATCGATGTCCTGGCGCAGCAGGTCGAAACGAATCTGCCGCGCCGTCCATGCGGCGGCGACCAGCGACGTCAGCAGCCCCTGAAACTCATCCCCCAGGGTGATGGTCAACGGCGACATCATTTCGGCGGCAAGGGCCGCATTCTGCCGCTCGATCGCCGCATTGAACGCGGCGTGAAGCTGTTCGGGATCGGCATAGCCCTCGCTATCGACCAGATCGCCCATCAGAACAGCGTAATAAGACATCGGCCGTATTTTCACCCCATATCGTTCACCCGAAAACGGGCTAATTCTTTCTTTAACCCAAAAATGGGCTAATTTCAATATTAGCCCAAAAAGCGGCTAATCAAATGAGCACGCGCTTTACGAAAGATCACCGTCATCACCTCGCGCGCAGCCTCCGGTTCGGCTAGGCATTGGGGTGTGATGCGTCCGCTGCTCTATTTCGCCCCCATTCCCTTGTTGTTGACCGCCGCGATGATGGTCCCGTCGCCCCCCCGCGAGCCCAAGGCGGCGCCCGTGCAGGAGGATGTCGCCGCCGCCGCCGCGCGCGATCCGGGGGTCTCGACGCTCTCCCCCGATGCGGAAGCGCGCTGGATTCCGTTCCAGCTGACACCGGGCAACCAGATCCGCTTTGCCATGACCATCGACGGGCAAAAGGTGAGCGCAATCCTCGACACCGGGGTCAGCTTCACGCTGCTCTCGCAAAGCTCACCGGTCGCCGCCAAGGCCAAGGTGCGGCCCGGCGGGCAGGCCAGCGCGATCGGCGGGGCGGTGGCGATCGGGTGGATGCCGACCCGCGCTTTGTCGCTCGGCGGGCTGACCCGCAAGGGCGGCGGGGTGGTGGTCGCACCGCTGCCCGCCTTGGCGACGGGGGAAGCGACGCCGGTCGACCTTCTGGTCGGACGCGATCTGCTCGCCCCGCACGCGCTCGACATCGATTATGCCGCCAAGCGATTTCGCCTGATCCCGTCGGGGCGGATGCCCTTTACCGGCGCCACCGCGCCGCTGACCGTCTCGGCCGAGCGGCGGGTTTATGAAAGCATGGTCGGGCTGGGCGCGGCCAAGCTGTCACCGATCATCGTCGATACCGGCGACGGCTCCGCACTGACCGTCACCCAGGCGGGCTGGCGCGCGGCCCGACTGACCACGCTGCCGACCACCACCGCGATCGGCTTCGGGCTGGCGGGGCCATCGGTCAACGAGCTGGCGATCGCGCCGAGCGTGCGGCTGGGCAATCTGACCGCGCATGAGGTGGAGGTCCGCATCGAGCCGCCACAGGGCTTCAGTGAGTCGGTGGGCGCGGCCGGGCGGATCGGTTCGGGCCTTCTGCAACGCTACCGCGTGCTGCTCGACCCCGGCGCGGGGCGGATGATCCTGAAGCCCGGCCCCCATGCCGATAGCCCCGCCCAACGATCGACCGCCGGGCTGTTGATGGGCGTGGCCGGCGACCGGCTGCGCGTGCTGCACGTCATGCGCGGCGGCCCGGCGGCGGCGAGCGGCTGGCGCGAGGGCGACACGATCTGCGCCATCGACGGGCAGCCGATCCCGCGCGACTATGTCGACAGTCCGCTCGCCCGCTGGACGGTGGGCAGGCCGGGAACGGTCGTGGCCTTGCGGACCTGCGACGGACAGGATCGGGTGCTGACGCTCAAGCAATTCTACTGACGCCGCTTTCCCCATTCGCGTGCGACCGTATAGCCCAGATAGCCCGTGCCGAAGAGCGCGTAGAGCGGCTCCGGGATAGCGGCAAGATATTGCGCCATGCCGCGCACCATCGCCGCCGCCATGGCCGGCCGAAGCCCTGCGAGCAGCCCCATGGGAATGCTCCACAGCAGCAGGGCATACATGACGTAGAGAAAGGTCGGTCGCGCCCGGCGGGTCCAGGCATCTGCGCTATCCTCGCCGCTCATGACAGCCGGTCCGCTAGCCAGCCATACAGGAACGCCTCATTGGCAGGGCGGTGCTCGGCCAAAGCGAGATAGCGTTCGCCTTGAAGCGCCTCGATCGCCTTGAGCAGCACGACCTCCCCTGCGGCACCCCGATGGCGCAGGAAGGCGTCGAGCGCGGCCAGCGTCGCCGCGCCGATCCGCCCGTCCACCGCAAGATCGGGATAGTCGCGAGCCCCGCGATTGAGCGCATTGAGCGCACGTTGCAAAAAGGCGCTCGCGACGTTCGGCCCCATATTGACGCCGGTGTCGAACAGCTCCTCCGCCAGCCGTGGTGCGCGGGCGGCCACCCGGTCGAGGCCGGGCGCGGCCCAGTAGCGCTGGCGATAGATGGCCTCTGCCCGGGCCAGCGGCAGGCGGCGCATCGGCCCCGCATAGCCATCGGCCCGCGCCACCGCCTCGGTGATCCCGAACCGGGTCGCGCCGCCGCGATCGGCGGGATGGTCGCTATAATTCCCCTCGCGCGCGATGACCTGCGCGATCAGCGCATCGACGCGCGCTTCGTCCCCCTGCCCCATGATGCTCTCCCCCGGTTGCGGGAAAGGAGGAACCATATCGGTTCGCTGTAGGACAGCGCTTTTTAGCATTCCTCCCCTGCAAGGGGAGGGGGACCAGCGAAGCTGGTGGAGGGGTGTCCCGCTATCGAGAGGGCGACACCCCTCCGTCAGGCTACGCCTGCCACCTCCCCTTGCAGGGGAGGAATAGAATGGCCGTCAGTCCAATACCGTCCGCGCGAGCGCCAGCGTGCCGAGCGGCCCGGCCTGGTCTCCCAGCTGCGCATGGACGATCCGGTTCGCGATCTCGGCTGCGTTGACGAAGGGCAGATAGCCCGACAGCTTTTCGACCGTCGCGGCACGCACCATGTCGAGCAGCTGCGGCTGGCCCACGCCCACGCCGCCGCCGATCACGATGCGCCCGCACGCCAACGTCAGGAACAACCCGGCAAAGCTTTCCGCCAGCGCATCCGCGACGAAGGTCCAGGCGGGATCGTCCGCTGCCAGTTCCTGCGCCGGACGGCCGACGCGCGCCGCGATGCCCGGCCCCGCGACCAGCCCTTCCAGACAATCGCCATGGAACGGGCAGGCGCCCGCGAAATCGTCGCCCGCCACGCGGCGGACGCGGACATGGCCCGCCTCCGGGTGCATCCGGCCCGACACCGGCTGGCCGTTGACGATGATACCCATGCCGACGCCGGTGCCGACCGTGACATAGACATGGTCGGACAGGCCGCGCGCCGCGCCCCACTGCCCCTCGGCCAGCGCCGCGCCGGTCACGTCGGTATGGATCGCGACCCGCTCGCCAAAGCCCTCAGCCAGCGCGCCCGCCACGTCGGCCCCCGCCCAGCCGGGCTTGGGGGTGGCAAGCATATGGCCATAGTCCATGCCCGTCTTGTCGAGCGCAATGGGGCCGAAGCTACCGATGCCCAGCGCCTCGGGCTTATATTGCTCACGCCACTCGGCCAGTCGCTGGCGCAGCGCGGCGAGGGTCACGGCCGGACTCGTCGTCGGCAGACGTTCGGACACCAGGATGTCGCGTCCCCGACCGATCAATACAATCGATTTCGTACCGCCCAGCTCGACTCCTGCAACGATCCGATCCTCAGCCTCGGCCATTCCTGTCTCCGCCCCTCTTTTCGGGATATCTCGAACCTCGCGACTGCGCGAAACGGCCTGTCCGGGTCAAGGGCGGGGGTGGAAAAAGCCCCGATTCACCAGGCAGCAAGATTCGCCATATGGCGTGCCTGGACGTTACGGACATGCGCCAGCGCGAGGAAGAGGCCGCCCGCCACGGTCAGGCCGGTGCCCAGCGTTCGCCCCTCATAGCCCAATCCGGTCATGAGCAGCGCCAGCCCGACCGCTCCGATTGCGACTGGCGCGACCGCTCCATGCCGCCGCCATCCCGCGATCAGCGTCCCACCACTCAGCGGAACGGCGATGGCGAGCATGATGATGTGGAACAGCTCGCCACCATCAGCCCAGGCGACCAGCGCGGGCAGAAAGGCGATCGCAACGGGCAGGACCAGACAATGAATCAGGCACAACATCGAGGCGGAAATGGCGAGCCCATCGAGCCGCCATTCGCGCATCGCAGGGGGCGGTGCGACGCCGATAGCCTCCGCTTTGGCCGTGTTGCTGTCGATCATCCGTCATTACCTTATCGCTGACCCCCACACACTCATATGTAACTTTATATCATAATATTCAACCTTTCGCCGACACAGCCTCTTTAAACTGTATTCCGTATAATCTACGCTGCGCCGTAAAGCGAAAGAGGATGAAAGATATGGCGAGCACCCGGCTGTTGATATGCGCTGGCCTGTCCGCGCTGATCGCAGGACAAGCCCTGGCGCAGACGGCGGCCGAGACGGCAGACCGCCCCGACTGGGAAAATCCGGCGGTCAATCATATCGGCGCGGAGCCGATGCACTCCACTTTCGCCGGGTTCGAAACGCGCGCCGCCGCACTGGCGGGCGATGTCGCCAAGTCGCGCGATCACCTCTCGCTCGACGGGATGTGGAAGGTGCATATGTCGCCCAATCCCGAGGCGCGACCGATCGGCTTCGAGGACCCCGCCCGCGACATATCCACGTGGACGGAGGTGAAGGTCCCCGGCATCCTGCAGGCGCAGGGGCTGAGCCGCCCCGTCTTTGTCGGCAGCGGCTATCCTTTCCCTCGCAATGCGCCCTTTATCGAGCACCGGCTGAACGAGGTTGCTTCGTACCGCCGCGATTTCACCGTTCCCGCCCATTTTGCCGGGCGGCGTCTGCTGCTGAACGTCGGGGCGGCGGGCGCGGCCTATTATCTGTGGGTCAACGGCCAGAAGATCGGCTATTCGGAGGACTCCAAGCTCCCCACCGAATTCGACATCAGCCACGCTGCCAAGCCCGGCAAGAACGTCATCGCGATCGAACTCTATCGTCACTCGGATGGCAGCTATCTCGAGGATCAGGATTTCTGGCGGGTCAACGGGATCGAGCGGTCGATCACTCTTTATGCCGCGCCGCGGACTCATATTCGCGACCTCGCCATCGATGCCGGATTGACCCATGACTATCGCGACGGCACGCTGTCGGCTGAGGTCGACCTGGCGGGCGCGGCACAGGCGACCAGCCTCCGCGCGACGCTGCTCGACGGCAAGAGGGTGGTCCTGACCCGCACCGCCATGCCGACCGGCACCAGCGCGACGATCACGGCGGAGGTTCCAGGCGTAAAAACTTGGAGCGCCGAGGATCCCAACCTCTACACGCTACTGGTCGAACTGCTCGATTCGAAGGGCAAGCTGATCGAGGCGACCAGCCGCCGCATCGGCTTCCGTACCGTCGAGGTGGCGGGCGGCGAGGTGCGGGTGAATGGCAAGCGCATCATGATCCGCGGCGTCAACCGGCACGAGCATGACCCGCACAGCTTCCGCATCGTGTCCGAGGAAACGATGCGCAAGGATATCGAACTGATGAAGGCCGCCAACATCAACGCGGTCCGCACCTCGCATTATCCCAATGATCCGCGCTGGTACGACCTGGCCGACGAGTACGGCCTGTACGTGATGGACGAGGCCAATATCGAGAGCCATGGCTATCTAAGCCTTACCCAAGAGAAGGGCGACCCGACCCTGAACCTGGGCCACAAGCCCGAATGGGCCGCCGCGCATCTCGACCGGGTGCAGCGCATGGTCGAGCGCGACCGCAACCACCCCTCAGTCATCTTCTGGTCGCTGGGCAATGAAAGCGGTGTCGGGCCGAATTTCGAGGCGGCGGCGAAATGGGTCCGCGCGCATGACAAGACCCGGCTTATCAACTTCCTGGGCTATAGCATGAGTGGATGGCGGCACCCGACCAATTCGTACGTCGATATCTTCGCGCCCATGTATGACGATGTCGAGAAGCTGACCGATTACGCCCAGCGCCCCGAATTCACCCAGCCGCTGATCCTGTGCGAATATGCCCATGCGATGGGCAACAGCCTGGGCGACTTCCAGGGCTATTGGGACACCTTCCGCAAATATCCCAAGCTGCAGGGTGGCTTCGTCTGGGACTGGGTCGACCAGACGATGATCCTGAAGGACAAGCAGGGTCGCCCCTATTGGGGTCAGGGCCTCGACTATGATCCCGATCCCAAGGATGCCGGGCTGCACGGCGACGACAGCCCGGTCGGCGACGGCGTGATCCAGTCCGACCGCACCCCCGACCCGGAATATTATGAGATGGCGCATGTCCAGTCGCCGATCACCTTCACGCAAGCAGGCGGCGGCTGGCAGGTGGTCAACCGCCACGACCATATCGACCTGTCACGTTTTACGCTGGACTGGACCGTGCTGGAGAATGGCGTCGAAACCGCGCGCGGCAGCATCGCGGCGCCTTCGGTCGCGGCCGGGCAGACCGCGCCGCTGTCCTTCACCCTGCCCCCGGCCAAGGATGCTACGGCCGAGCGCTCGCTGATCCTGCGCGCGCGGACCAGGGCGGGCGCGATCCCACCGCTGCCTGCGGGGCATGTCGTCGGCTGGGAACAGTTCGCGCTGTCCGCCCCCGTCTTCGTCGCTGCCCCGGCCGGATCAGTCGCGCCGGAGGAAAGCGCCGATGCGATGACGCTGAAGGCCGGGAACGCCGTGCTGGAGATCGATCGGACCACCGGCCTCGTCCGCCGCTATGCCCGTGACGGCAAGACGCTGCTGACCGGCGGCGCGCCCAACTTTACCCGCGCGCCGACCGACAATGACGTCGGCGCGGGCGTGCCCAAGAGCCATGCGGTGTGGCAGACCTTTTCCGACCATCGTCGCCTCGACGCGATCCGACAACAGGGCAACGCCATTGTCGTCGATCACGACATGGGCGTGGGTTCGGTAAAGATGCAGACCCGTTGGACCATGGCCCCGGACGGCGCGGCAACCGCGACCGTGCGCTTTACGCCGCTACGCATGACACTGCCCGATCCGCTGCGCATCGGCCTCGCCTTCGCGACGCCGGGGCAGCAATTCACGCAAGTAAGCTGGTTCGGGCGCGGTCCCTGGGAAAGCTATGCCGACCGCAAGACCGGCGCGATGATCGCCCGCTGGGACGGCAAGCTGGCCGACCAGTATCACGACTATGCCCGGCCGCAGGAGAGCGGCAACAAGACCGATGTCCGCTGGATCCAGCTGACCGGCACCGGCACGGGTCTTCGTGTGAAGGGCGCGCAACCCTTGTCGGTCAACGCCCTGCCCTTCCCGT
Source organism: Sphingomonas zeae (assembly GCF_014197135.1). Lineage (GTDB taxonomy): Bacteria > Pseudomonadota > Alphaproteobacteria > Sphingomonadales > Sphingomonadaceae > Sphingomonas > Sphingomonas zeae. The sequence continues at coordinate 424,824 of NZ_JACIFA010000001.1, read as the reverse complement.
ACAGCGACCTGGCGATGAAGCCGCCCGCGCAGGCGCACAGCTCGGACATCTATCCGCATGGCGACGGCACGCTGCTGATCGACGCCGCGCAGGCCGGGGTGGGCGGCGATACCGGCTGGAACCTCGATGGCCGCGCGCACATGCCTTACCGCATCGCGCTCCAGCCGCTGACCTATAGTTTTACCATCGGAGCGGCGCGTTGAAGAGACTGTTCACCCTTGCCCTGTTGCTGACCGCCACGCCGGTCGCGGCGCAGTCGGTGCCGGACCGGATCGCAAAGTCGCTTGCCCTTCGCGAGCAATGGCAGTGGCTCACCCGCGACATTGCCTCTCCGGCCGAATGGGATGCCGACGGACGGCATTTCCATTATCGCAAGACGGTGGCGGGCGGTTTCGCCTTTGTCGATGTCGACGCCGCGACTCGCGCCAAGGCCCCCGCCTTCGACGCGGTCGCGCTCGCGCCTGCGTTGACCAAAGTGATGGGCAGGGCCGTGGAACCACTCCGCCTGCCCTTCGACCATTTCAGTTATACGCCCGACCGCTCCGCGATCCGCTTCACCATCGGCTATGAGGACGGCGTCACCTACGCTTGCGTCCTGGCGCAACCGGCGTGCCGGATAGTTCCGCGAGAGAATCCCAGCCGCCCGCGTGGCTTCGGCGTGGTCCGCGACCTGCGGGTTCCCGCCGATAACCACCCCCGCCTATCGCCCGACGGCAGGCTGGAGGCGCTGGTCCTCGACGACAATCTGGTCGTTCGCGGGGCGGGTGGCGGCAAGGAAGTCTGGCGCAGCCAGGACGGGACGCCAGGCGATTTCTACGACCCCGAAACCATCGCCTGGAGCCCGGACGGCCAGCATATCGCGCTCCAGCGCGTTCGCCCCGGCTATGCCCGCATGGTCACGCGCGTCCTTGCCGCCCCGCCGGGCAAGGTCCAACCCGAGGTCGTCCAGCAACTCTATCCCAAGCCGGGCGACACGGTGGATGAGGAAGCGCCCGTCCTCTTCCGAGTCGCGGACGGGAAGCGCACCGAGATCAACCCGAGCCTGTTCGCGAATGCCTATACCCTGTCCGCCCCCGAATGGCGCGCCGACAGCAAGAGCTTCGCGTTCGACGACCTGAAACGCGGTTTCGGCGAGGCCAGGATCATCGCGGTCGACGCCGATACCGGCCGCGCGCACGCCGCCGTCACCGAGACGGCGAAGACCTTCGTCTTCCGCGACCGCATCTGGTCGCATGACGTGAAGGGGCTGGGCCGCGAAATCCTTTGGGCATCCGAGCGGGACGGCTGGCGACACCTCTACCTAATCGACGGCGCGACCGGCCGCGCCCTCCGCCAGATCACCAAGGGCAACTGGCTGGTCCGCGACATTGCGAAGGTCGATGACGAAAAGCGCCAGATCTGGTTCTCGGCCAGCGGCTTCGTGCCCGGTGAGGACCCCTATTACAAACACTGGTTCCGGGTGGATTTCGACGGCCGCAACCTGACTCGTCTGACGCGGGAGAATGCGACGCACGAGGTCCGCTTCTCCCCCGACATGACGACCTATGTCGACGTCTTCTCGCGCACCGACAGCCCCGAGACGATGGAGCTCCACGACGCGCGTGACGGCAGCCTGATCCAGACGTTGGACAAGGGCGACATTACCGCGCTGACCGCCGCCGGCTTTCGCCCGCCCGAGCGCTTCACCGCAAAGGGGCGCGACGGCAAGACCGACATTTACGGCTTAGTTGTCCGTCCGCGCGACTATGATCCCGCCAAACGCTATCCCGTCATCGAGAATATCTACGCCGGACCGCACGACAGTTTCGTGCCCAAGGCGTTCTGGCCGTTCGGCGGCTTCTCCGGCGGCGACAAGGTCATGGGGATGCAGCAGCTCGCCGATCTGGGCTTTGTCGTGGTGATGATCGACGGCATGGGCACGGCGAACCGCTCGAAAGCCTTTCACGACGTCGCCTGGAAGAATCTGGCGGATAGCGGTTTTCCCGACCGAATCGCCTGGATGAAGGCGCTGGCGGCCAAGGACCCCGGCGTCGATATCACCCGCGTCGGTATCTATGGCGGCTCGGCGGGCGGACAAAGCACGCTCAATGCGCTGCTCTTCCACCCCGAATTCTACAAGGCCGGGGTCGCCTATGCCGGGTGTTTTGACAACCGGATGGACAAGATCGACTGGAACGAACAGTGGCTCGGCTATCCGGTCGACCAGAGCTATCCGGATGCCTCGGGCGTGGTCCATGCGCACCAGCTCCAGGGCAAGCTGATGCTGGTCGTCGGCGAGCAGGATTCGAACGTTGATCCCGCCAGCACGACTCAGGTGGTCGATGCGCTGATCAAGGCGGACAAGGATTTCGACCTGCTCGTCATCCCCGGCGGCGAACACACCGCCGGCCGCAGCACCGGGCCGGTCGCTTACGCGATGCGGCGGCAATATGCCTTCTTCCTGAAGGCGTTGCGCGGGGAGGAGTGATCCTCCCCGGCACGGGGAGGGGGACCACCGCGAAGCGGTGGTGGAGGGGGCGTGCCGCAAGGAATATCCTGTGTGGAAGCCCCCCTCCGTCAGGGCTGCGCCCTGCCACCTCCCCTTACAGGGGAGGAATTAGCGCCCCCTTACTTCTTCCGCTTGAAGTCCACCGCGACGACGTTGCTGCCGTCCTCGACCGGCTTCGCCACCGGTTGGTCATTTTCGGCTGAGCCGTGCGGGTCAGGATCGCTCTGGGGATCGTCGGCGACGTGGAAGCCCAGCTCGAACTGGACCTCGGGGTCCTGGAAGCGGGTGATCGCCGAATAGGGAATCACCAGCTTCGACGGCACTTGGTTGAAGCTGAGGCCGACCGAGAAGCGATTCTCGTCCACCGTCAGGTCCCAGAAGCGATTCTGCAGGACGATGGTCATCTCGTCCGGGAATCGCTCGACCAGCCGCTGCGGGATGTCGACACCCGGCGCCTGCGTCTTGAACGTGATGTAGAAATGGTGCGTGCCGGGCAGGTGCCCCGTCTCCGCCACCGGGCCGAGCACACGCCCCACCACGGCGCGCAGGGCCTCCTGCACGATATCGTCATAGGGGATGAGGCTGTCGGGCAATCCTTCGGTCATGCGCCATGGACTAACGGCCTTTGATCGCGGGTCAAGATTGCATGGGACGGATAGGTGTTTATGGGAAGGCCATGCGCACCGCCACCGTCCACCGCGCCACCGCGGAAACCGTCATCGACGTCACCGTCAATCTCGACGGCACCGGCGTCTATCAGAACGCCACCGGCATCGGCTTTCTCGATCATATGCTCGACCAGCTGTCGCGCCATTCGCTGATCGATCTATCGGTCAAGGTCGAGGGCGACCTGCATATCGACGGCCACCACACGACCGAGGACAGCGCGCTGGCGATCGGACAGGCCTTTGCCAAGGCACTGGGCGACAAGCGCGGCATCCGCCGTTACGGCGAGGCGCTGTCGCCGATGGACGAGGTGCTGACCCGCACCGCGCTCGACATTTCGGGGCGCCCCTGGCTGGTATGGAAGGTGCCGTTCACCAATCCGATGCTCGGCACGCTCCAGACCGAGATGATCGAGCACTGGTTCCACAGCTTCGCGCAGGAGGCGGGCATCACGCTCCACGTTGAGCTGCTGCACGGCCACAACAACCATCACATCGCCGAGAGCATCTTCAAGGGGCTCGCCCGCGCGCTGCGGATGGCGGTCGAGATCGACCCGCGCAAGGCGGACGCCATCCCTTCGACCAAGGGCATGTTGTGACGCTGGCGCTGATCGATATCGAATCGGGCAATCTCCACTCGGTCGACAATGCCCTGCGCGCGGCGGGGGCGAGCGATGTGGTCATCACCGCCGACCCGGACGTGATCGCCAAGGCCGACCGCATCGTGTTGCCGGGTGTCGGTGCGTTCGGCGCGTGCGCGGCGAATCTGCGCAAGGTCGATGGGCTGGAGGAAGCGCTGCGCGACGCCGCCCTCACCCGCGCGCGGCCCTTTTTGGGCATTTGCGTGGGTATGCAGCTGCTCGCTGACGCCAGCGATGAGATGGGCGAGCATCGGGGCTTAGGCTGGATTCCCGGCCGCGTGACGCGACTCATCCCAAGTGATCCGGCTGCCAAGGTTCCGCATATGGGCTGGAACGATGTCCGCCCGACACGCGACCATCCGCTGATCGTGCCGGGCGAAGCCTATTTCCTGCACAGCTACGCCTTTACCGGCGAGCATGTGCTGGCGACGACCGACCATGCCGGCCCCGTCACCGCCGCGATCGGCCGCGACACGGTGGTCGGTGCGCAATTCCACCCTGAGAAGAGCCAGCGTTATGGCCTCTCCTTCCTCACCCGTTTCCTGGAGTGGCACCCGTGAGCCTGATCGTCTTCCCCGCCATCGATCTGAAGGGCGGCCAGGTCGTCCGCCTGGCCGAGGGCGATATGGACCGCGCCACCGTTTATGGCGACGATCCCACGCATCAGGCGATGCTCTTCGCCGAGGCGGGCGCGCAGCATCTCCATGTCGTCGATCTGGACGGCGCCTTTGCGGGCGAGTCGGTCAATGGCGAAGCGGTGCAGGCGATCGTCAAGGCCTTTCCCGGCCATGTCCAGCTGGGCGGTGGCATCCGTAACCCGCAGAATGTCGAGCGCTGGTTCGACCTGGGCGTGTCGCGCGTGGTGATCGGCACAGCGGCGCTGGAGAATCCCGACTTCGTGCGCGATATGGCCAAGGCCTATCCGGGCGGTATCGTCGTCGCGGTCGATGCCAAGGACGGCATGGTCGCGACGCGCGGCTGGGCCGATGTGTCGACCGTGTCTGTCGAGGAGCTGGCCCGCCGATTCGAGGATGCTGGCGTCGCGGCGCTGCTGTTCACCGATGTCGGCCGCGACGGGATGCTGAAAGGGTGCAACGTGCCCGCGACGGTCGATCTGGCGCGGGCGGTGCGGATTCCGGTCATCGCCAGCGGCGGAGTCGCCGGGATCGGCGACATCCATATGCTGGCGCTCCATCATCAGGACGGGGTCGAAGGCGTCATCACCGGCCGCGCGCTCTATGACGGGCGGCTCGATCTGGCGGCGGCGCTGTCGGTGGCGGCGGCCGCATGACCGTCCGCGCGCGCGTCATCCCCTGCCTCGACGTCGCCAATGGCCGGGTGGTCAAGGGCGTCAACTTCGTCGACCTGATCGATGCGGGCGATCCGGTCGAACAGGCACGCGCCTATGACGCGGCCGGGGCGGATGAACTCTGCTTTCTCGACATCACCGCCAGCCATGAGGCGCGCGGCACGATCCTGGACGTGGTGCGGCGAACGGCGGCGGTATGCTTCATGCCGCTGACCGTCGGCGGCGGCGTGCGTACGGCGGAGGATGCGCGCGCGCTGCTGCTGGCGGGTGCCGACAAGGTCGCGGTCAACTCCGCCGCCGTCAGCCGGCCGGAAGTCGTCTCCGACATCGCCGAGCGATTCGGCAGCCAGTGCTGCGTCGCCAGCGTGGACGCGCGGCGGACGGCCGACGGCTGGGAGGTGTTCACCCATGGTGGGCGGCGCGCGACCGGCATCGATGCGGTCGAACATGCGCTGCGGTTGGCCGAGCTGGGCGCGGGAGAATTGCTCGTCACTTCGATGGACCGGGACGGGACGCGCGGCGGATACGACCTCGACCTGATCCGCACCATCGCCGACCGGACCAGCGTGCCGGTGGTGGCATCAGGCGGCGTCGGGGGGCTGGACGATCTGGTCGCGGGGGTGCGCGACGGCCACGCCTCGGCGGTGCTGGCGGCGTCAATCTTCCACTTCGGCGATGCGTCGATCGCCGATGCGCATCGGGCGCTCGCCGCGGCGGGAGTGCCGGTTCGGGCGCACTGATTTTCGCGCGAAGCTGCGGAGCCGCGAAGATTTTTGGTTCGCGCGGAGGCGCGGAGAGTCTGGTTACAGGGTTGGCGATGGGCTTTCCACGGCGCTGGAGCATGTCTTCCGCTCGCCACCTATTCCCTCCCCCTGTTCACGCTGAGCGAAGTCGAAGCGTACGCTTGGTGCTCTGCCCAGCGGCGCGGTTATCCCTTGGCCTTCGACTTCGCTCAGGCTGAACGGGGGTTGAGAGGCCTCTCAATCCGCCCTGTCGATCGGCAGACACTCACCCGCCTCGAAATGCAGGCCACCGCCCGCCGAAAAACCAGAGCCTCCGCGCCTCCGCGTCTCCGCGCGAACCAAAAATCTTCGCGTCCTCGCGCCTTCGCGTGAACCAAAATCCCCCGGATGACCACCGCCCGACACGCTGCTAAAACGCCGCCATGCCGCTCGCCATCCTGACCACCGCCACCGCGCACAACGGTCCGCCCCAGCCGCGCAGCCACCCCGAATGGTCCGACATCGGCCTGTTCGTCTTTGCGATTGCCGCGATCTGGCTGCTCCGTCACCTGATGCGCCGCCGCAATCGCAAGGATTGACGCGCGGCCCCGCCCGCGCCACCCACGCCGCCATGGACATGTTCGACCGCCTCGAAACCACGATCCGCGCGCGCCGGGATGCGGGCGACGCCGCCACCTCCTATGCCGCCAGCCTGTTCGCCAAGGGGCGGCCCAAGATCGCGCAGAAGCTGGGCGAGGAAGCGGTCGAGACCGTCATCGCCGCCATGGCGCAACCGGACAAGATCGTGTCCGAGGCGGCCGACCTGATGTTCCACCTGATCGTGCTCTTGGCCGATACCGGCCATACGCTGGACGAGGTCCGTGCCGAACTGGCCCGCCGCGAGGGCGTGTCGGGGCATGAGGAAAAGGCCGCGCGGCCGCGCTGATTTAACCGGAGAGTATCGACGATGCCGATCGACGCCACCCTTCCCTATGACGACCAGAATATCTTCGCCAAGATCCTGCGCGACGAAATCCCGTCCAGCCGTGTGTATGAAGATGAATGGGCGATCGCCTTTCACGACATCGCCCCGCACGCGCCAACCCATATCCTGGTGATCCCGCGCGGCTCTTATGTGTCGTGGGACGATTTTTCGGCGCGGGCGAGCGAGGCGGAGATTGCGGGGTTCGTCCGCGCTGTCGGCCATGTCGCGCGCGAGGCGGGCGCGGTCGAGCCGGGATACCGGCTGCTGGCGAATATCGGGCCGGATGCCGGGCAGGAAGTGCCGCATCTCCATGTGCACATCCTGGCGGGCAAGCCGCTCGGCCCGATGCTGACACGCTGACCGAGCCACCTGGCACGCCCCTCCCGTAAACGAGTTTCAGGTCGGTCATGCCCCCGGCATGGCCTAAACGATGCGGGGCATCGTTTACCTGAAACTGGGATGGGGGAGGGAAAGCCATGGGCCATGGTCTCTGTGAGACCCCATGCCCTCCCCAAACCCCTCCCGTTTACGGGAGGGGCTTACCGCGCCACCGGACGACAATCCTGTTTGCCCCTGCCAGGAGAGGGGCTTTAAAACCGCTCCCGACCGCATCCAGCGCACCTTAGGGATTGCGCGTAATAAAATTGCAGCTAACTTCCCGGACCATTCACCAAACGCCGGGCGCGTCCCATGTCGGGCCGCCCTTCCCTCGGGGGGATTGGACATTCATGATTTTCGGGCGCGTTAAGCCTCTGGACGCCATTTTGGCGACCGCCGAGAAGAAGGGGCTGCAACGATCGCTAGGCGCGTTCCAGCTCACCATGCTGGGTATCGGCGCCGTCATCGGCACGGGCATCTTCGTTCTCACCTCCGAAGCCGCGCAGAAGGCGGGGCCGGGCATGATGCTGTCGTTCGTGCTGGCGGGCTTCGTCTGCGCCGTGGCCGCGCTGTGCTATTCCGAGCTGGCCTCGATGGTCCCGGTCGCGGGGTCGGCCTATACCTATACCTATGCGGTCATGGGCGAGTTGCTCGCCTGGATGGTCGGCTGGGCGCTGATCCTGGAATATGCGGTCGGCGCATCCGCCGTCGCGGTTGGCTGGTCGGGTTATGTCGTCGGGCAAATTCGTAATCTGCTCGGCATCGACATACCGATGGAATGGGTCAACGGCCCCTCCTCGGGCGGCTACATCAACCTGCCCGCCGTCGTCATCTCGCTGCTCGTCACATGGCTGCTGGTCGTCGGCACGACCGAAAGCGCGCGTGTCAACGCCATCCTGGTCGCGATCAAGGTCGCTGCCCTCACCCTGTTCATCGCACTGTCAGTGCCGGTGATGAATGGCGCGCATTTCGAACCCTTCATGCCCACCGGCCTGACCGGCGTGGCAGGGGCCGCCGCGTCGATCTTCTTCGCCTATGTCGGCTTCGACGCGGTGTCGACCGCCGCCGAGGAGACCAAGAACCCGCAACGCAACGTGCCGATCGGCCTGATCGCCTCGCTGCTGTTCTGCACCGTCTTCTACCTGCTGGTGTCGGCGGGTGCGATCGGCTCGCCGCTGGGCGCGCAGCCGGTGCGCGACGCCGCCGGTGTCGTGCTGTCGCCGGGCACGTCGGAACTGGCCGCGCAGTGCAAGGCGATCGTCGCCAGCGGTGTGGCCGAGCCGCTGTCCTGCTCGCGTGAGGCGCTGGCGCATGTGCTGCGCACGATCGGCTGGGAAAAGATCGGCAACCTGATCGGCCTGGCCGCCACGCTGGCGCTGCCCTCGGTCGTGCTGATGATGATGTTCGGCCAGACCCGCGTGTTCTTCACCATGGCGCGCGACGGCCTGCTGCCCGAAAAGCTGGCCTCGGTGCATCCGCGCTATCGCACGCCGCATGTCGTGACGATCGTGACCGGCATTGCGGCGACCATCGCCTCGGCCTTCCTGCCGGTCGGCAAGCTGGCGGACTATTCCAACTCGGGCACGCTGTTCGCCTTCTTCATGGTGGCGCTGTCGGTGATGGTGCTGCGTCGCACTGACCCGACCCGCAAGCGCCCGTTCCGCACGCCCGCCGTGTTCATCGTCGCGCCCGCCGCGATGATCGGTTGCGCCTATCTGTACTTCTCGCTGCCGCTGGTCGCGATCCTCGTCCTGCCGGGCTGGGGCGCGGTGGGCCTGGCGATCTACTTCCTCTACAGCCGCAAGCGCAGCCATGTCGGGCGCGGTATCATCGACGTGGTCGACGACCCTGCGATGCAGCCGGAAGTCGCCAAGCCGATCGATCGCTGATCGGGCTCCTACATACATGAAAAAGGGCCGGAGGAGCGATCCTCCGGCCCTTTTCGTTGGGGCCATTCTCCCCGACCGGAGCCGGGGAGAAACAACCTTACAGGCTGGCGGCCAGCATCTTCAGGTCGACCTGCGGCCGCGCACCGAAATGGCTGATGATCTCGGCAGCGCAAGCCGCGCCCAGCGTCAGCGAAGCCTTGAGGTCCTGGCCATTCGTCTGGCCATAGAGGAAGCCCGCGGCGAACAGATCGCCCGCCCCCGTGGTGTCGATGACCTTGTCGACCGGATGCGCAGGCACCGTCACCCGCTCGTCACCACGCTGCGCCAGCGCGCCCTTTTCGGAAAGCGTGACGACCAGCGTCTCGACCTTGTCCTTCAGCGAGGCGATTGCGGCCTCGACATCCGCCGCCTCGGTAAGGGCGACGATCTCGGCCTCGTTGGCGAAGATCACGTCGACCATGCCGCCGTCGATCAACGCGTGGAAATCGGCGCGGTGGCGGTCGATCACGAATTCGGCCGAGGCGGTGAAGGCGATCTTGCGGCCAGCCTCACGCGCGACCTCGATCGCGGCGCGCATCGCGGCGCGCGGCTCTTCGGGATCCCAGAGATAGCCCTCGATATACAGATAGGCCGCATCGGCGATGAGCGCGCGGTCGAGCGCCTCGGCGGGCAGATAGTGCGAGGCGCCGAGGAAGGTGTTCATCGTCCGCTGGCCATCGGGGCTGACGAAGATCATGCAGCGCGCGGTGGTCGGCTGGCCGGGGCGGGCAGGCGTGTCGAAGCGAACGCCCGCCGCGCGGATGTCGTGGCTGAACACCTGGCCCAGCTGATCGTCGGCGACCTGGCCAATGAACGCGGTCTTGCCGCCGAGTGCGGCCATGCCCGCCAACGTGTTGGCGGCCGAGCCGCCCGAAATCTCGCGGCCCGGCCCCATCTTGGCGTAAAGCGCATCGGCCTCCTCGGGTGAGAAGACGAGCTGCATCGCACCCTTGGTCATGCCGTTTTCGGCGATGAAATCATCCTCGGCCGAAGCGAGGATGTCGACGATCGCATTGCCGATCGCCACCACGTCGTAAGTGGGGTTGGTCAAGAAACGGACTCCGGGAAAAAAGCGGGTAATGCCGCCGCCCTAGTCAGGGCGCTACCCCTACGCAAGCGGCCCGCCCCGCCAGGTCGCCGCGCCCGGCCCCCGTGGATTGACTTTGCGGCTGGCCCCGCGTCATCCCTGCCCCATGATCCGTGCCTTTTTCCTGTCGCTTGGCCAATTGGGCGATCCGGCGATCCGCCGGGTTCTGATCCACTCGCTGGCGGTCACCTTCGCGATCTTCGCGGCGGCGGGCGTCGTGCTGTGGTGGAGTGTCCGCGCGGCGCTGGCCCAGTGGACCGGGGCACAGGCGGGCACCTGGTCGGCGGCACTGACCGTGGTGATCGAGGTCCTTGCGCTATGGCTGGCCTTCCGCGCCGTCGCGATCGCGGTCGTGGGGGTGTTCGCCGACGATATCGTCGCGGCGGTGGAAGCGCGTCATTACCCTCAGGCGCTGGCGAGCGCCCGCCCCGTGCCCATCGGGCGCGGGATGGCCATGGGTCTGGGCTCGGCCACAAGGGTCATCGCGATCAACCTGATCCTCCTGCCCGTCTATGTCGTGCTGCTCGTGACGGGCGTGGGCACGGCGGCGGCATTCCTGCTGGTCAATGCCTGGCTGTTGTCGCGCGACCTGGGCGATATGGTCGCGGCGCGGCATATGGACCGCGCCGCCATGCGTCGCTGGCGCAAGGCGACCGGGCCTGGACGCTTCCTGTTGGGGCTTGCCGCCGCCGCCCTGTTCGTGGTTCCGGGGCTCAATCTGCTGGCCCCCGTCCTGGGGGCGAGCATGGCGACCCATTTCTTTCACAGGAGACGACAGGCGTGATCCGTACCCCTGCGCTGGCTTTGCTCCCCTTCATCGTGCTGGCAGGCTGTACGGTGCCGCAGACGGCCGCCCCCGTTCGCGGCGGCATGGCGCCGGTCCCGGTACCCTATACCAGTGTCGGACTGGAGCGGGTGATCGGCCAGGACGCCGACGGGCTGACCAAGCTGTTCGGCACGCCAGACGCCGATGTCCGCGAAGGCACCGCACGCAAGCTGCAATTCCAGGGCCGCTTCTGCGTCCTCGACGCCTATCTCTATCCCAAGGACGGGGCCGAGCCGCGCGTGACCTATCTGGATGCGCGGGAGCCCGATGGCAGCTCGATCGACCGGGCGAGTTGCGTCGCGGCGCTGACCCGGCGCGACGGCGGGCGCTGATGCGCCCCGACCTGTGGCTCGCCTTCATCGCGGCGACCCTGGTTATCGGGCTGATCCCCGGTCCCGGCGTCGCGGCGATCCTGGGCTATGCGATCGGATCGGGGCGGCGGACCGCCTTTGCTTCGGTCGGCGGGCTGATGATCGGCAATCTGGCCGCCTCGACCGCCAGCCTGCTGGGTATGGGCGCGGTCCTGGCGGCTTCGACCTTTCTGTTCGCACTGCTCAAATGGGCGGGCGCGGCCTATCTCATCGCGGTCGGGACCTTGGGGCTGTGGCGGGCACGCCATGCCGACGCCGTGGCGATCCGCCCGCGCATGATCTCGCCACGCGCGGCGTTTCTGGGCAATCTGGGCGTCGGCACCTTCCATCCGAAGACGATCCTGTTCCTCGCCGCCTTCGCGCCGCAGTTCATCGATCCGCATCGCGCCTATTGGCCCCAGGCCGGCATTCTGGTGGTGACGTTCGTGCTCACCTTGGCGCTGACCGATTCCTGTTATGCTTGGGCAGCATCAAGCGCGGGCGGTCTGCTGAGATCGCCACGGGCTCAGGCCTGGGCGCAGCGGGCGGGGGGCGGCGCGCTGATTTTTGCAGGGCTCGCAACGGCGATGATCCGCCGCTGATCGAGATAGCTTTCAGTCATTGAGCCGTAGAAACAATGGAGCCTGTCAGAGCGACTGCGACATTTGTTCCACGCTTTTGTCTAAAAAATGATGCAGTGCGGGAACAAATTTACGCCGCTATGCTTTTGCGCTATCGGGACGATGAACACCACCGCGTATTGGCGGTCGTTCGCCATGGGAGAATGAGTATGATGAAGTTCCTGTCTGCTGTCGCCGCCACCGCTCTGGTTGCCGCTCCGGTCGCCGCTGCTCCGACCAACCCGGCTGCCAGCCTGTCGGTTTCGAAGTCGGTTCGCGCGTCGGCCCCGACCGCCAAGGGCAACAAGCTGGCCGGCGGTGGCATCCTGGCTGCTCTGATCGCCGCTGGCGTCGTGGCCATCGGTGTTGTCGCCGTCGTCAAGGACGACGACTCGGACAGCAACTGATCGTCGCGGGCGGGGGCAACCTCGTCCGGACCATCACCGCTCAGGCGGACAGAAAGGGAGCCGGATTTCGGCTCCCTTTTTTGTTGCCCCATAAATAGGCTGGCGTCAGGCTCCCCAGTCGGGGCCGTCAGGATCGGGATGGAAATCATCCGCGTCCCGCTCAGCCAGAGGTTCCGCCATGCGCGGTACAGTCGGCGCACCGCCGCCGAAGCGTACCCGGATATAGGCGACCGAGCCCCTGATCCCTTGGAACACCGCCTGCACCGGCTCGCCGCGCCGCAGCCGCGCGCCGACCAGCGGCGCCCGCTCGGCCGAGAGATAGCCGACCTGCACGTTGCGCGCGCTGAATACCGCGATGGCTCGGGGATCATGCCGATTGCGCGGTTCGGGCCGCAAGCTCACCGGATCGCCCACCGCCGAGGCGAGCAGTTCGAACCGCCGGTTGCTCCGCGCCCTGTCCTCGTTGGGAAAATCGATCCCGACCACCGCTAGCGTCATTTCATCCATGACCCCAAATTGGTCATGCGAGGCTCAGGCGTCCAGAGCCCTCCCATTCGCGCGCGATCCGGCTATGGTGCAATGCTCCTGTCCCATTCGGAGTGCCCATGTCCCTGGCCGCCCTGGCGATGCTGCTCGCCGCCCCGTCCTCTGCTCCCACGCCAGCCGTCGCGCCGGTCCTGACCAGCCCCGATGCGCGTGACGTACATAGCCACGCCCGCCCGCTCGAAGCGCGGGTCACGCATGTCTCGCTCAACCTCTATGCCGATTTCAACACGCATGTGATGCGCGGGATCGCGACCCTGTTGGTCGATGCCAAGCCCGACGCCAAGCAACTGGTCGTAGACGACAATGGCCTGCGCATCGTCACTGTGACCGACGCGCAGAATCGCCCCCTGCCCTATACGATCGGCACCGCCGACAAGGTTCACGGCGCGCCGCTAGCCATCACGCTGAATGGCAATCGCACGGTCCGGATCGCCTATGCCTCCGCGCCGGGTGCCAAGGCGCTGCAGTGGCTGTCGCCCGAGCAGACGGCGGGCAAGAAACAACCCTATCTGTTCAGCCAGGGCGAGGCGATCCTCAACCGAAGCTGGATTCCGACCCAGGATTCGCCCGGTATCCGCCAGACCTGGGACGCCACGGTCAACGCCCCCTGCGCACTCACCGTCGTGATGAGCGGCGAGCGCATCGGCGAGACGCCCTGCAACGACGGCCGTCACACCGCCAGCTATCGCATGGACAAGCCGGTCGCCCCCTATCTGATCGCGCTGGCCATCGGCGACCTGAAGTTCAAGCCCTTGAGCGCCCATACCGGCATCTGGACCGAGCCCGCCATGCTCGACAAATCGGCCTGGGAGTTTGCCGGGCTCGACAAGTTCGTGACCGCGGCCGAGGGGCTGTACGGTCCCTATCGCTGGGGTCGCTACGATGTGCTGGTCCTGCCGCCCAGCTTCCCCTTCGGCGGCATGGAGAACCCCATGCTGACCTTCGCGACGCCGACCGTGCTGGCGGGCGACCGCAGCCTGGTCAGCCTGATCGCGCACGAACTGGCACATAGCTGGTCGGGCAACCTCGTCACCAACGCGACCTGGGACGATTTCTGGCTCAACGAAGGCTTTACCAGCTATTTCGAGAACCGGATCATGGAAGCCATGTACGGCAAGCGCCGCGCCGCCATGGAGGCCGACCTGGCCTGGACCGACATGCAGAATGCGGTGAAGGAAGCGGGTGGCCCGCAGTCGCCCGACACCAAGCTGCACCTCGATCTGGATGCCAAGCGCGATCCCGACGACGGCATGACCCAGATCGCCTATGACAAGGGCGCGACCTTCCTGCGTACCATCGAGTCGGTGGTCGGCCGGGCGCGCTGGGACGCTTATCTGCGCGGCTATTTCGACCGTCATGCCTTCCAGCCGCAGACCAGCGCGGGCTTTCTGGCCGATCTGCGCAAGAATCTGCTGAAGCCCGGCGAGGATGCGAAGATCGGCGTCGACCAATGGGTCTATCAGCCGGGCATTCCCGCCAACGCGGTCCATGTCCGCTCGGATGCCTTCCCCGCGATCGACGCGGCGGCCAAGGCGTTCGCGGCCGGTGGTCCCGTCGCGGCGGTGCCCGATAAGGTCACGACGCAGGAATATGTCCGCTTCCTCGACCAGTTGCCCCGCCAGCTGTCGGCCGAACGCTTGGCCGCACTTGATGGCCGGTTCCATTGGAACGAGACAGGCAACAGCGAAATCCGTTTCGCCTGGCTGCGTCTGGCGCTCTCCAACCGCTATCCGCCCGCCGAGGCTTCGACCGAGCAGTTCCTGACCTCGCAGGGCCGCCGCAAGTTCGTCGCGCCGCTGTTCCAGCAGCTTCAGGGACAGGGCAAATGGGGCAAGTCGCTGGCCAAGCGAATCTATGACAAGGCGCGTCCGGGCTATCATTCGGTGACGCAGGTCACGGTCGATCGCCTGCTCGGGCGATAAGCCGAGTGCTCTGAGCGGCGAAACGAGGAACGAAATTTTCGTTTCGCCGCGGTTTGTTCAGGTCATCGCCGCCGAAACACCGTTCACCCGATATGGTTCCGGCGGCGCTTTCCAACACGTTTGGCCCCGGTTAATCGAAACTCACACCGACATTCCGACCGGGGGGTCCAGTGAAGTTCAAGGTATTCGCAGTGCGATTCGCGCTGATGGCAACGTGCGGCCTGATGATGGCCACCCCCGCTGCCGCGCAGTTCTGGCAGTGCGCACCCTATGCCCGCGAAATCTCGGGCATCGACCTCCACGGTAACGCCAACACCTGGTGGAGCCAGGCGCAGGGTCGCTACGACCGGGGCCACGCGCCGCAGGAAGGCGCCGTCCTTGCCTTTGAAGCCACCCACCGGATGCGCGTCGGCCATGTCGCGATGGTCAGCAAGGTCGTCAGCGACCGCGAAGTCCTGCTCACCCACGCCAACTGGTCGCGCCGCGGCGGCATCGAGCGCGACGTCCGCGCCGTCGACGTCTCGCCGAACAACGACTGGTCGATGGTCAAGGTCTGGTACGGCCCCAATGGCGGCCTGGGCACCTCGGCCTATCCGACCAAGGGCTTCATCTATTCGGGCCACAAGAGCGGCGTCGCCGACCTGCCCGTGACCCAGATCGCCTCGCGCGACAGCGGCCGGGTCAGCGGCATCCTGACCTTCGCCGCCCCGATCCAGTAAGTCTTGGATTAATCCCGGCCTGCATCGACCGGGATCGGGGAAGCCCAGCCCATCACGCGGAACATCCGCTTCGACTTCGCTCAGCGTGAACGGCTATTGGTGGTCTAAACCTTACCCCGCCCGAAACGTCATCGCCACGCCGTTCATGCAATATCGCTTGCCCGTCGGCTTCGGCCCGTCATCAAAGACATGACCCAGATGCCCGCCGCAGCGGCTGCAATGGACTTCGACCCGTTCCATCAGCAGCGACCGGTCGGACTCCGTTGCCACCGCACGGGGCAGCGAGGCCCAGAAACTTGGCCAGCCGGTGCCGCTGTCGAACTTGGTTCTGGACGAGAATAGCGGCTGTGCGCACCCCTTGCAGGCGAAGATGCCGCTGCGGTGCTCGTCATTGAGCGGACTGCTATAGGGTCGCTCGGTCCCTTCGCGCCGCAGGACGTTATAGGCTGCCGGACCCAGCTTCTGCTTCCACGCGGCATCGCTCATCGCGACCGGAAAGCGCTCCGCCGCCTCGGCCTCATGACCACAGGCGGACAGGCCCAGAACCCCGAGCCCCATCAGCGATAGAAACGCGCGGCGATCGGAAGACGAAGCGGTCATCAACCCAAGATAGGGGGAGCGCCCGCGCTGACAAGTCTTGGGCCATCCTTCCCTGTCAGGGGAGGGAAAGCGCCTCACACACCCTTGCGCCGCCAGAAGGGCCGCGTGCTTCCCGATTGCAGCACGCCGCGCCGGAACAGCCGCGCGCCCAGCGTCACGAACAGGGCCACCCACAGCGCCTGCCAGGCTAACGCCACCGCATGGGGCCACAGCGTATCGCGCGCCGCCGCCACCCCCGCCATGGCGAAGGGCGAGGACAGCGGAAACACCTCCGCGACCAGCGCCAGCCAGCCGTCGGGCCGCGACAGCCCACTCAGCGTCAGGGTGAACATGCCGACCTGGACGATGGTGATGGGCAGCGAGAGCATCTGGATTTCGCGCATGGTCGAGGCTTGCGCCCCGATCGTCAGGAATACCGATCCGAGCAGCAGATAGGCCATGGTGAAATAGGTGACGAACAAGACGGTGAACATCGGCAGGCCGACCGCAGGCGACAGCTCGCCGACCATCCCGGCAAAGGCGGGCGGCAGCACGCTCGTCACCTGGCCCAGCACGGTGCCCCAAAAACCGATGAACAGCACCGCGACGCCGAACATGCCGAGCAGCTTGCCGAGGAACACCGCCTCCAGCGGCACCGCAGCGGCGAGCACCTCGATCACCTTGTTCGAGCGTTCCTCGGCCATGGTGCCGACCACCTGCCCCGCCAGGAACAGGGTCAGGAAGAAGACACCGAACACCGCCAGGAACGCCGTCTGGTTCTGTCCGCCCAGCGTCGCACGCTGGCGCGAGAAGGGCAGCTTCCGCGGCGTAACCTGGGGGAGTTCGCCGCCCAGCCGCTCGGCCGACAGCGCGCCGCTCGCCAGCACCGCCAGATAGTCCGCCGCCCGCGTGCCCCGCGCACCATAGAGGATCGTCGGCCGGTCGAGCGGCCCGTACAGCACGGCGGCCGCGTCATAGTCGGGCGACTCGAATGCGGCGCGCGCCTGGGCCGCCGGATCGCGCGTCGGGGTCAGCGTGACCAGTTCGGGCGGCTCCTCGTCGCGGCGGAAGATGGCGCGCGACTGGCGATCGGCGGCGGCAAAGGCCTTGGCCGCCGTCTCGGGCACGATCGCAACGATACGCACCCGGTCGGTGCCATGGTCCGCCGCCTGCGCCGCGCCCAACGCGCCGATGGTGCTGAACGCCACCATGATGAGCGGCGCGAACAGGAACAGCAGGAAAATGGGGGTGAAGACGGTCGCGACGAAATCACGCCGCGCGATGGTCATGGTCTGACGGATCAACCGGCGGGTCGGGCTCATGCCGCTTTCTCCTCTACGGATTCGCCGACGATCCGGACAAAGGCTTCGTGAAGGCTGGGGCGCTCGATCGACAGATTGAGGATGCCCGCACCTGCCGCGAGCAACCGCCCCAGCATCGGCTCGATCCCGCCATCCGGCAGCGGAAAACGCCAGTCCGCGCCGTCGCGCGCCGCACCGGCGGGCAGAAGTTCGGGCGTCACCCGGTCCGGATCGCGCGGGCGATAGCGGACGCGTGCGGTCAAGGTCCCGCGCGCCTCGTCCACCGTCCCCTCGAACCGACGACGCCCGCCCGCGATGATCGCGAGCCGATCGCACAGCCGCTCGGCATGGGCCATGACATGGGTGGAGAACAGGATCGTCGCGCCCCGGTCCCGCTCTCCCAGGATCAGCGCCTCCAGCCGTTCCTGGTTGACCGGGTCGAGGCCGGAAAAGGGCTCGTCCAGCACCAGCAGCTTCGGCCGGTGCACGACCGAGCCGAGCAGCTGGACGAGCTGCGCCATACCCTTGGACAATTTGCGGATCTTGGTGTCGGCGGCATGACCCAGCCCGGCCTGCTCCAGCAACTCGACCGCACGCGTGCGGCCGACCCGCCAGTCAAGCCCGCGCAGCGCCCCCATGAAGGCGATGGCCTCGCGCGCCTTCATGGCCGGATACAGGCCGCGCTCCTCGGGCAGATAGCCGACCAGATCGCTGGCATCGCGCGGATGGGCATGGCCCAGCAGGCTACGCTGCCCCTCATCGGGTTCGATGATGCCCAGCAGCATCCGCAGCGTCGTCGTCTTGCCCGCACCATTGGGGCCGAGCACGCCGTACACCGCGCCCGTCGGCACCGCGATGTCGACGCCATCGACGACCCGTCGGTCACCGAAGCGTTTGGCGAGGCCCGAGGCGCTGACCGCCCACTGATTGTCCACGCGATTGTCCCTCCCTGATCGCCTGTGGTAGCGGGCGTATGTGGCGCAAGACAAGCTGGAAACCCGGATCAAGGCGAAGGCGGCCGAGCTGGGCTTCGCGGCGGTCGGCATCACCCATGCCGATGCCGCGCCCAAGACGGTCGAGCGGCTGCACCAATGGCTGGCCGAGGGGCGGCACGGATCGATGATCTGGATGGCGGACCGCGCGCATCAGCGACAAAGCCCCGCCAGTCTGTGGCCCGAGGTCAGGAGCATCATTTCGCTGGGCGTCAGCTATGCCCCGGCCGAAGACCCGATGCGGCTGGCGGATCAAGGGCGGATCGGCCGCATCTCGGTCTATGCGCAGGGCGCGGATTATCACGGTGTCGTGAAGCGCCAGTTGAAGGCGCTGGGTCGCTGGCTGGCGCAGGAGGGGGCTTGCGACCTCAAGGTCTTCGTCGATACCGCGCCGGTGATGGAAAAGCCGCTGGCCGAGGCGGCGGGGCTGGGCTGGCAGGGCAAGCACACCAATCTGGTCAGCCGCGAGCATGGCAGCTGGCTGTTCCTGGGGGCGATCTACACCACGCTGGCGCTGGAGCCCGACGCGGTGGCGCGCGACACCTGCGGGCGCTGCGATGCGTGCCAGCGGGCCTGCCCGACGGATGCGTTCCCCGCGCCGTATCAGCTCGACGCGCGGCGCTGTATCTCGTACCTCACGATCGAACATGCCGGACCGATCCCGGAAGAGTTCCGGGCGGCGATGGGCAACCGCATCTATGGCTGTGACGATTGCCTGGCGGTATGCCCCTGGAACAAGTTCGCGGCTGCCGCGCAGGCGAACATGGCCTTCCATCCCCGCGCCGAACTGACCGCGCCGGAGCTGGGGGATTTGCTGTCACTGGATGATGCCGGGTTTCGACAGGTGTTTTCGGGCTCTCCGATCAAGCGGATCGGGCGCAACCGGATGGTGCGCAATGCGGCGATCGCGGCGGGAAATAGCGGAGCGGCGGAGCTGGTGCCGGTGTTGCGGGGGTTGCTGGGGGATGATGATCCGGTGGTGGTGGAGGCGGTGGAGTGGGCCTTGGGGCAGCTTGGTGAGGGTGTGGCCTAGTCCCCTGCCCTCCCCCATCCCCTCCCGCCTGCGGGAGGGGGGCGCTGCTTGGCCCATCTTCAGCATAAACAACACGATCATCGTTTACAGAAGCGCATGTCCGTTAGGGCTGGGCACGCCCCTCCCGCAAGCGGGAGGGGATGGGGGAGGGCCAAGGTGTCTCACCGAGCCCCACCCCCGAAAAATCAATCCACCCAATCCAACCCGATATCCTTGTACACCGAGCGATCCTCGTCCCAGCCCGGCTTGACCTTCACATGCAGGTACAGATGCACCTTCTGGCCCAGCAGTTCGGACAGCTGCGCCCGCGCGCGCGCACCGATTTCCTTGATCCGCACACCGTTCTTGCCCAGCACGATGGCGCGCTGGGTCGGGCGTTCGACCAGGATCTGCTGGTGGATCTCGACCGATCCGTCCTCGCGTTCCTTATACGCCTCGGTCTCGACCGTGCTGGCATAGGGCAGTTCGGCGTGGAGCTGGAGATAGATCTGCTCGCGCGTCACCTCGGCGGCCAGCGCGCGCTCGGTGGCGTCGGATACCTGGTCTTCCGGGTAATGCCACGGCCCCTCGGGCATCAGCGAGGCCAGCCGGGTCTTCAACTGGGACAGGCCGTCGCCGGTCTGGGCCGAGATGAACCAGGTTTCGTCGAACTGGACGACCTCGTTCAGCTTTTCGGCATGGGTCAACAGCCGCGCCTTGTCGGCGATGTCGACCTTGTTGAGGATCAGGTGCTTCGGCTCGGGCCGATGCGCGATCGATTGGGCGATGGCGTGGATCTTGGGGCCGATGCCGCCCTTGCCGTCGACGACCAGCGCCAGGATGTCGGCGCCCTCCGCGCCTTCCCAGGCGGCGGCGACCATCGCGCGGTCCAGGCGGCGCTTGGGCTCGAAGATGCCGGGGGTGTCGACCAGCAGGATCTGGGCATCCCCCTCGATCGCGACCCCGAGCAGCTTGGCGCGGGTCGTCTGTGCCTTGGGGCTGACGATCGCGACCTTCTGGCCGACCAGCGCGTTGACGAGGGTGGATTTGCCGGCATTGGGCGCGCCGACGACGGCGACGAGGCCGCAACGTTGTTCAGTCATGGCCGCCAGCGGTACAGGTTCGGCCCCCTTCCCGCAACGGCCAGCCCACATGGACGGAATGTAATGGTCGCATCACGGAACGGCCACCGCCCCACGCGCATTTTTCCGGCCACGATTTGAGACGCAAGGAGAGATGCCATGAAGACCCTTCTCACCGCCCTGTCGGCCGCCGCGCTGCTGACCGTCGCCGGCCCCGCCTCGGCCAAGGGTTGCCTGAAGGGCGCGGCCGTGGGCGGCGTCGGCGGGCATTTCGTCGGCAAGGGCCATGCCGTGCTCGGCGCGGCGGCAGGCTGTGCGATCGGCCATCACCGGGCGAAGGTGCAGGCCAAGAAGCAGGCGGCGGCCGCCAAGGGCAAGTAATTCGGTTTCCGGGCGAGGTCGGGGCGTGGCCTTCGACCTCGCCTACCCGCTCAAGCCTTCAACTTCGCCAACAATGCTTTCGCCGCGGCCGTCTCGGCTTCCTGCTTATTGGCCCCCGACGCACTCGCCTCCGCCGTGCGACCGACCCGCACCGTCACGGTGAAGCGCGGCGCATGGTGCGGACCCGAGCGATCGGTCACCACATATTCCGGCGCCTTACGGTTGTGCGCGGCGGCCCATTCCTGAAGCGCAGACTTGGGATGCTGCGGTGCCTTCCCCTGCGAATGCACCCGGTCGCCCCAGGCCTTGTGAATGAAGGCGCGCGCCGCCTCCAGCCCCGCCTCGCGATACCAAGCCCCGATCAGCGCCTCCATCACGTCGCCCAGCACATTGTCGCTGTCCGAGGCCCCGTCGTCGCGCGCCTGCTTGCCCAGCCGCAGATGCTCGCGCACCCCCAGGTCGCGCGCGACATCGGCGCAGACGGCGCCCGTCACCAGCGTATTGAGACGGCGCGACAGCTGCCCCTCGGGCTCGGCGGGGAATTGCTCCCACAGCCATTCCGCCATGATGAGGCCGAGCACCCGGTCGCCCAGAAACTCCAGCCGCTCGTAATTCTCGGCCGCCTGGCTGCCATGGGTCAGCGCGCGGTGGAAGGGGGCGGTGTCGTTCGGCGCACGGCCCAGGATACCGGCCAGCCAGTCATCGAGCGCGCTCAAAACCCTTCTCCGATCCTATTCCAGCGCGCGGCCGACACCCAGGTCCAGGGCTTGATCCACTCGGCCGAGCCGTCGGTCGAGAAGAAGGTCACGGCGGCGCGCCCCTCAAGCCGATTCATCGGGATCAGTCCCATGCCGCGCGGCGGTGCGAAGCGACTATCCGCCGAGTCATCGCGATTGTCGCCCATCAGGAATACATGGTCGGCCGGCACTCGGTAAACGCCCGTGTCGTCCGCCTCGGGGAAATTGCCCTGGTCGAGCACATTGTAGCTCTTGCCGTCGGGCAGCGTCTCCCGAAACTGAGTATAGCGGCAGACCGGCTTGCCCGCGATCGTGTCGAGGAAGGGGCCGCACTTGTCGGCACCGAAATTCGGGGTCAGCGGCAGGATGAAGTCGGCGATCCGCTGCTTCGGCACTGGACGACCGTTCAGGATGATCTGGCCGTTCGTCACCTGGATGGTATCGCCCGGCAGGCCGATTACCCGCTTGATGACGTCATGATCGTCGGGCTCCGGCGAGCGGAACACCACCACGTCGCCGCGCGCCGGGTCGCGACCCAGGATACGGCCGGGCAATAGCGGCAGACCGAAGGGAAAGGACCAGCGCGAATAGCCGTAGTTCCACTTGGTCACGAACAGATAGTCGCCGATCAAGAGGCGCGGCAGCATCGATTCCGACGGGATGACGAAGGACGTCACGATCAGGCTGCGCAGGATGAAGACGAATAGCGCCAGCTTCAGGAAGAAGCGCAACGTATCCTTCGCCTCCGATTTTTCGGGCGACGTTTCAGGTGACTTTTGCGGGGTGTCGGCCATGCCGTCGGGTTCGCGCAAGCTGCCCCCGTCGTCAAGTAGCGCTATCGAGCGACTCGGTCTCTTGCCGAGGCGGATCGACGTCCACCCATTCCTCGCCTGGAAGGGGAGGAATGGGTGGACCTTTCACTCGAACCTCAATCCATCCCAGGGGGAACCGCCCCGCCCCTCATCGGTACATCCCTGCATCCATGACCGATTTCATCCTCAACCTCATCGCCTGGGGCGGCTATTTCGGGATTTTCCTGCTGATGGCGCTGGAGAATATCCTGCCGCCCATCCCGTCCGAGGTCATTATGGGCCTGGGCGGCATGGCGGTCGCGCGTGGGGACATGGCGATGGTTCCGTTGATCCTGTGGGGCACGGCGGGCACGACGATCGGCAATTACGCCTGGTATGCGGTCGGCCGCTATATCGGCTATGAGCGATTCCGCCCCTTTGTCGACAAACATGGCCGCTGGCTGACCATGGAGTGGCGTGATGTCGAGCGGCTGCACCTGTTCTTCGTACGGCATGGCGGATGGGTGGTGTTCGTCTTCCGCTTCATGCCCGCCTTTCGCACGATGATCTCGCTGCCCGCCGGGATCACGCGGATGCCGCTGGCCAGATTCCTGCTCTGGACCTTTGCAGGCAGCACGATCTGGAACGCGATCCTGGCTTATGCGGGCCTGTGGTTGGGCGCCAATTTCGAGGCGATCAACCGCTATGTCGGCCCCGCCGCAATCGCGATGACCGTGCTGATGATCGGCGGCTATCTCTGGCGGGTCTTCACCTGGAAACCGCGCGGGGAACGCTAGGCGCGGGGATGCGCGGTGCGATAGATGTCAAGCAGGTGCGCGGCATCGACTGCCGTGTAGATTTGCGTCGAACTCAGGCTCGCATGGCCGAGCAGTTCCTGAAGCTGACGTAAATCCGCCCCCCGCCCCAGCAAATGGGTGGCGAAGCTGTGCCGCAGCGCATGGGGCGTCGTCCGCCCGCCCAGCCCCAGCCGCTCCCGCGCCGCCTGCACCGAGCGGCGGATGATCGCGGGCGAGAGCGGTCCGCCCTTCGCCCCGCGGAACAGTGGCTCGTTCGGAATGAGCGGATAGGGGCTTTGGCGGGCATAATCCTCAATCGCGGCGCGCAGTTCGGGAAGCAGCGGCACCATCCGCGTCTTGCCGCGCTTGCCCAAGACCCGGATCGTCTCTCCTAGCGGCAGGATATCGGCGGGCAGCGCCATCGCTTCACCGATGCGCAACCCCGCGCCATAGAGCAGCAGCAGCACCGCCCAGTCGCGCGCCGCGATCCACGGCTCGGCGGCATTCTCGGCAATGTCTTCGCCCAGCGCCATGATGTCGGCGGGGGATTGCGGACGTGGCAGGCTGCGCTTGCGGCGGGGGCCTTTGAGCGGCGGCGGCTCGACCCCGGCCCAGTGGAGGAAGGTCCGCACCGCCGACAATTCGCGCGCGGTGGAGGCGGCGGTGAGCCCCTGCCCCCGACGCGCGGCGAGGAAGGCGCGCAGGTCGGCGGCGGTCACGCGGGCCAGCGCCGCGCCATCGATCGCCTCACCCCAATGCCCGGACAGAAAGCCATAAAGTCGCTCCGCCGTAGCGACATAGGCGCGCACCGTATGATCGGAGCGGCGCAGGTCGACCGTGAGGTGGCGATAATAGTCGGCGATCAGCGCGGTCATGGCGCTGATCTAGCCCAACACCGCATCCGATTGAACCACCCTCGCCCTCCATTCGGCCTGAGCGAAGGTTAGTGCGGCATCAGCAGGCCTGTGACGGATACAAACGTCGCCGCTCGCTGCTCCCCTCCCGCAGGCGGGAGGGGATGGGGGGGCCAGGAGTCTTACGGGAACTACGCCCGTGGCTAAGCCCCCTCCCCAAACCCCTCCCCCCTGGCGGGAGGAGGGGTTTTAGGACCCATCGCAAGCCGAGTGACGTAAAAAAAGGGCGCTCCCTTTCGGAAACGCCCCTCTTTCCATTCGTAAAGCAGGATCAGCGATCGAGGATCGCGTCGATCGCCATGCCCACTGCATCCATGGAGGCCATGCCGTCGACTCGCGTCACGATGCCGCGCGCTTCGTAGATCGGCAGGATCGGTGCGGTCTTCGCGCGATACTCGGCCATACGGGTGCGCACCGTTTCCGCATTATCGTCCGGCCGCCGCTTGAACTCGGTCGAGCCGCATACGTCGCACACGCCCTCGACCCGGGTCGGTTTGAAACCGTCGTGATAGCCGGTACCGCACGACGCGCAGGTGAAGCGGCCGGTGATCCGCTCGACCAGCGCATCCTCATCGACCGCCAGCTCGATGACGTGATCCAGCGACTTACCACGCTCGGCGAGCAGTACGTCGAGCGCCTCGGCCTGCGCCTCGGTGCGGGGGTAGCCGTCGAAGATCGCACCACCTTCTGCCTCGGCCTGATCCAGCCGCTCGCCGATCAGCGCCGAGACGATGGCGTCCGACACCAGCTCGCCCGCGTCCATCACCGCCTTGGCCTGGAGCCCGACGGGCGTGCCCGCCTTGACCGCCGCGCGCAGCATGTCGCCGGTCGACAGCTGCACCATGCCGCGATTGGCCACCAGCCGCTGCGCCTGGGTTCCCTTGCCCGCACCCGGCGGTCCCAGCAGGATGATGTTCACGCCCACGTCAATCTCCCCTCTTTTGCCTGTCAGCCTGCGCTCAGCGCAGGCGACCGCCCTTCAGCTTCGCCTTCTTGATCAGATCGCCATATTGATGCGCGAGCAAGTGGCTTTGGATCTGAGTCACCGTATCCATGGTCACGTTGACGACGATGAGCAGGCTCGTGCCGCCCAGATAGAAGGGAATCTGCAGCGCCGAGACCAGATATTCCGGCAGCAGACAGATGATCGTCAGATAGGCAGCGCCGATCACGGTGATGCGGGTCAACACGTAATCGAGATAGTTCTCGGTGTTCTTGCCCGGCCGAATGCCCGGAATGAAGCCGCCATAGCGCTTCAGATTGTCCGCCGTTTCCTCGGGGTTGAAGACGACCGCGGTGTAGAAGAACGAGAAGAAGACGATACCCGCACCATAGAGCAGCATATAGACCGGCGAGCCGTGCTGCAGATACTGGTTCAGGCTGATGATGAAATCGCCCCAGCGGCTTTCACCCGCGACGCGCTGGCCCGCGAACTGTGAGATGGTCAGCGGCATCAGCAGCAGCGACGAGGCGAAGATCGGAGGGATCACGCCCGCGGTGTTGATCTTGAGCGGCAGGTGGCTGCGGTCGGCCTGCATCCCGCGCTGCGTCGCGCGCTTGGGATACTGGATCAGGATGCGGCGCTGCGCGCGCTCCATGAAGCAGATGAACAGGACGAGGACGACGACCGCCACGACGATGCCGATCAGGCGGACCGGATCGATGCTGCCGGTGCGGCCGCCTTCGAGCAGGTTGACCAAAGTGGTCGGCAGATGCGCGACGATGCCCGCCATGATGATGAGCGACACGCCATTGCCGATGCCGCGGCTGGTGATCTGCTCACCCAGCCACATCAGGAACATGGTGCCGCCAATGAGCGAGATGACCGCCGCGATGCGGAAGGTCATGCCCGGCTCGATCACCGCCTGGATGCCCTGGCTGGCGCCCAGCGTCTCGAGCCCCACGGCAATGAAATAGCCCTGGATCGCGGTCAGCAGCACCGTGCCGTAGCGGGTATATTGGTTCAGCTTCTTGCGGCCGCTCTCGCCTTCCTTCTTGATGGCGGCGAGCTGCGGGCTGAGCGAGGTCGCGAGCTGCACGACGATCGAGGCCGTGATGTACGGCATCACGCCGAGCGCGATCAGCGACATGCGGCTGAGCGAACCGCCCGAGAAGGTGTTGAAGAAGTCGAGCACGCCGCCCGTGGTCTTCTGGCTCAGCAGGCCCAGCGCGGTCGGGTCGACGCCCGGCAGCGGGACATAGCTGAGCAGGCGGAAGACGATCAGCGCGCCGATGGTGAACCACAGCCGCTTCTTGAGGTCGGTGGCCTTGGCGAATTTCGCCAGGCTGATGCTTTGCGCCATCTGGTCGGCTGCGGATGCCATAGCTGTTGCGTTATCCTGGAAACGAAAAACGGCGGGATGCGTTTTTAACCGCCCCGCCGCTCATATAGGCGCGAAGACGCGCTTGTCTAACCCGGATGCAAAATCCGCCGCTGTCATGGTGGCGCGGAGCCATCCGACAGCGGCGGATCTTATCCGATTCAGGCCTTGGCGGCGAGCTTCGCGGCGCGGGTCTGGCCCTTCTTCGCGGCGGCCTTTTCAGCGGCAGGCACGACGTGCGGCACGTCGACCGAACCACCGGCCTTCTCGACGGCTTCACGCGCCGACGCCGAAACGCCCTGCACGACGAACGACAGCTTCGTGGTCAGCTCGCCCTTGCCGAGCAGACGCACGCCGTCCTTGCCGCCACGCGCCAAGCCAGCGGCCTTCAGCGCGGCGTGGTCGATCGTGCCGTCGGTCTTCAGCTTGCCCGAGTCGACCGCCTTTTGGATCGCGCCCAGGTTCACCTCGGCATAGTCCTTGGCGAAGATGTTGTTGAAGCCACGCTTCGGCAGACGCATGTGAAGCGGCATCTGACCGCCCTCGAAGCCCGCGATGGACACACCCTCACGGCTCTTCTGGCCCTTGACGCCGCGACCACCGGTCTTGCCCTTGCCCGAACCGATACCGCGACCGACGCGGATCTTGGACTTGCGGGCACCCTGGTTGTCGAAAAGTTCGTTCAGCTTCATGATTTGCACTCGCTTTCGCTTGTTTCGCGCATGACCGTGACTCGGGAAGAATCACGGCCGTTAGATAAAAGGAAGGGGGCCGCATAGCCCCCTTCCCCGTATTTGTCACTGTTCAATGTGACGGATGTGAGTCTGTCGTGACGACAGGGCTCAGTCCACCACCTGAACCATGTGCTGCACCTTGCGGATCATGCCACGGACTTCAGGGGTATCCTGAAGCTCGGCGACCTTGTGCATCTTGTTGAGGCCTAGGCCGACGAGAGTCGCGCGCTGGTCCTTGGTGCGGCGGATCGGCGAACCGGTCTGCTTGACTTTGATGGTAGCCATGGTCGCTTACTCCACGACGGCCGCGGCTTCCGCCTCGGCAGTCTGCTGGGTGGCACCGTGACCGCGACCCAGCAGGTCGGCGATCTTCTTGCCACGACGCTGCGCCACCGCCTTCGGCGAAGTCTGGTCGCCCAGCGCTTCGAAGGTGGCACGGATCATGTTGTACGGGTTCGACGTACCGATCGACTTCGTCACCACGTCGGCGACGCCGAGCGATTCGAAGATCGCGCGCATCGGGCCGCCGGCGATGATGCCGGTACCCTGCGGCGCCGAACGAACCGTCACGCGGCCCGCACCGAAATGGCCGTTGCCATCATGATGCAGCGTGCGACCGTCCTTCAGCGGAACGCGGACCATCGCCTTCTTGGCGGCAGCCGTCGCCTTCGAAATGGCTTCCGGCACTTCGCGCGCCTTGCCATGACCGAAGCCCGCACGTCCCTTGCCGTCGCCGACCACGACGAGCGCGGCGAAGCCGAAGCGCTTACCGCCCTTCACGGTCTTCGAGACGCGGTTGATGTGGACGAGCTTTTCGATCAGCTCTTCGCCCTGCTCCTCGGTGCCACCGCGACGGTCGTCGCGACGACCACGGTTGCCGTCACGGCCACCGCGGCCGCGATCACCACCGCCCGGACCACGGCCACGGCCGCCCCGGGGACCGCGACCCTGGGTCGCGTCCTGCACGGCGCCTTCGGCACCGGCAACGGCCACGTTGTTCTCGTCAGCCATATTAGAACTCCAATCCCGCTTCGCGTGCCGCCTCGGCCAGCGCCTTGACGCGACCGTGGAACAGGAAGCCGCCACGGTCGAAAACGACCTGCGTGACGCCGGCGGCCTTGGCCTTCTCGGCCACGCGCTTGCCGACTTCGCTCGCCGCTGCGATGTTCGCGCCCGACTGGCCGCGTGCATCCTTTTCCAGCGTCGAGGCCGAAGCCACGGTACGACCTGCCTCGTCGTCGATCACTTGGGCATAGATGTGCTTGCCCGAGCGATGCACCGACAGGCGCGGACGGGTGCCCGCACGCGCACGCAGCGCGGTACGGTTGCGCCGACGGCGCTTCTCGAAAAGAGAGAGACCCTTGGTCATTACTTCTTCTTCCCTTCCTTGCGGAAGATGAACTCGCCGTCGTACTTGATGCCCTTGCCCTTATACGGCTCGGGCTTGCGCCAGCGGCGGATCTCGGCGGCCAGCTGGCCGACCTTCTGCTTGTCCGCGCCGCTGATTTCGACGGTGGTGGCGTCCGGCGTCTTCACTTCGAGGCCTTCCGGCACGTCGATGTTGACGTCATGGCTGTAGCCGAGCTGCAGCTTCAGGGTCTTGCCCTGCGCGGCGGCGCGGTAGCCGACGCCGGTGATGACCAGCTTCTTCGAGAAGCCTGCGGTCACGCCGGTGACGAGGTTCTGCACCATGGTACGCTGCATACCCCAGAACGCGCGGGCGCGCTTCGTGGCGTTGGCAGGCTGCACCGCAATGGCGTCCGCCTGGACGTCATAGGTGATCTCGTCGGCGAGCGGCATGGAGAGGGTGCCCTTGGGACCCTTCACGCTCAGCACCTTGTCGGCGATGGTCGCGGTGACGCCGGCCGGAACCGGGACCGCCTTCTTACCGATGCGGCTCATCAGAACACCTCCGCCAGGACTTCGCCACCGACATTCTGCTCACGCGCTTCGGCGTCCGACAGAACGCCACGCGGCGTCGACACGATGGTGATGCCCAGGCCGTTGCGAACGCGGGGAAGATCCTGCGCGCCCGAATAGATACGGCGGCCGGGCTTCGACACGCGCGCGACATGCTTGATCGCGGGCTGGCCTTCGAAATACTTCAGCTCGATGCGGATGCCGGCCGCGGGGCCCATCTGCTCTTCGCTGTAGCCACGGATATAGCCCTCGCGCTGAAGCACGTCGAGCACGCGGACGCGCAGCTTCGACGCAGGCGTCAGGACGGAGTCCTTGCGCGCGCGCTGGCCGTTGCGGATGCGGGTGAGCAAGTCACCCAGGGGATCGGTCACTGCCATCTCAAATGGTCCTTACCAGCTCGACTTGGTGACGCCGGGGATCTGGCCCTTGTTGGCCAATTCACGCAGCATGACGCGAGCGAGACGGAACTTGCGGTAATACGCACGCGGGCGACCGGTGATCTCGCAACGGTTGCGGATACGGGTCGGATTGCCGTTGCGGGGGATCTCGGCCATCTTCAGGCGCGCGATCAGACGCTCGGTCTCATCGAGGCTCTGGTCGTTCGCGATCGCCTTCAGCTTCGCGTACTTGCCCGCATACTTCTTGACGAGAGCACGACGCTTCTCGTTCTTGTTGATTGAACTCAGTTTCGCCATGGACTTAAGCTCTTTCTGTAAGGACCCCCTCCCCGGCGTGGAGAGGGGGCAGTCCGGTTACGCGGCCTTCTTCTCGTCGGCAGCGTCTTCCTTGGGGAACGGGAAGCCGAACAGACGCAGCAGCTCGCGCGCTTCGTCGTCGGTCTTCGCCGAGGTGGTCACGATCACATCCATGCCGCGCACCTTGTCGATGCGGTCATAGTTGATTTCGGGGAAGATGATCTGTTCCTTGATGCCGCAGGCATAGTTGCCGCGACCATCGAAGGACTTCGGGTTCAGGCCACGGAAGTCGCGAACGCGCGGCAGCGCGATCGTGATGAAGCGGTCCAAAAACTCGTACATGCGCTCGCGACGCAGCGTGACCTTCACACCGATCGGCATGCCTTCACGCAGCTTGAACTGCGCGATCGACTTCTTCGCCTTGGTGATGACGGGCTTCTGACCCGCGATCAGCTCCATCTCGGAGGCGGCCTGGTCGACGCGCTTCTTGTCCTGCGTCGCTTCGCCCACGCCCATGTTGAGCACGATCTTCTCGATCCGGGGGATCTCGTTGACGTTCTTGTAACCGAACTTGTCGGTCATCGCCTTGATGATGCTATCGTCATAGATAGCCTTCATGCGGGGCTTGTAATCAGCCATCGATCTTCTCCCCGGTCTTGACGGCCACGCGGACCTTCTTGCCATCCTGCGTCTCGAAACGGACGCGGGTCGGCTTGCCATCGGCGGTCACGTGCGCAACCTTCGAGATGTGCAGCGGAGCGGATGTGCGCTCCAGGCCACCCTGCGGGTTCGCCTGGGTCGGCTTGCGGTGACGGGTGGCGATGTTGACGCCGTCCACGACGACCTTGCCGTCCTTCGGCATCGCCAGCGACACGGTGCCGGTCTTGCCCTTGTCCTTGCCGGACAGGACGATGACCTTGTCGCCCTTCTTGATGCGTGCAGCGGCCATTACAGAACCTCCGGCGCCAGCGAGATGATCTTCATGTGCTTCTTACCGCGAAGCTCACGCACGACCGGGCCAAAGATACGGGTGCCGATCGGCTCCTCGTTCTTGTTGACCAGAACGGCGGCGTTACCGTCGAAACGGATCACCGAACCGTCGGCGCGACGGATGTCCTTGGCGGTACGCACGATCACCGCGCGGTGAACGTCGCCCTTCTTCACGCGGCCACGCGGCTGCGCTTCCTTGACGCTGACGACGATGATATCGCCGACCGATGCGGTACGGCGCTTCGAGCCGCCCAGCACCTTGATGCACTGCACCCGCTTCGCGCCGCTGTTGTCAGCGACGTCGAGATTGGACTGCATCTGGATCATGGATCCGCTTCCTTCTCTCTTCTGGGGTGGATTCCGACCCAACCCCGCCTTTAAAAAACGACCCCCGGCGCGGGCTACCGCGCCAGGGGGAGAGGCCCCATAGCCACTCCTGGTCCGAATGGCAAGCGAGTCGCCTGCCGCCCTTTGACCAATCCGCTCGTCGCCCCGAAGGGCACCCTTTGATCCGAACCCCGCCCCTCCGAACCGGAGGAGCGGGGCTGGACGTCAAAGGGTTCAGCCTTCGGCCGAGGCCCGTTCCGGCGTCATGTGGGTATCGACCCGCTCGACGACCTTCCAGGTCTTCAGCTTCGAGATCGGGGCGGTCTCTTCGATCCGCACCGTCTCACCGGCCTTGTACTCGTTCGCCTCGTCATGGGCGTGGTACTTCTTCGACCGACGGATGATCTTGCCGTAGAGGGGGTGCTTAACCTTCCGCTCTACATTGACGACGACCGTCTTGTCGGTCTTGTCCGAGACAATCACCCCGGTCAGCACGCGCTTCGGCATGTGTCTCGGTCCTTACTTGGCAGCCGCAGCGGTGCGCTGCGCCTGGATGGTCTTGATCCGCGCGATATCGCGACGGACTTCCTTGACCCGGCTGGGCTTTTCGAGCTGGCTCGTGGCCGCCTGGAAGCGCAGATTGAACTGCTCACGCTTCAGGTTGCCCAGCGCCTCGACGAGCTGGTCGTCGCTCTGGCCGGTATATTCAGTCTTGGCCATTACTCGCCTCCGAGGTGCGAGGTGTCGCCCAGACGGGCAACGACCTTGGTCTTGATGGGGAGCTTCATCGCGGCGCGCTCGAACGCTTCGGCGGCCAGCGGGCCGTCGACACCGTCGAGTTCGAACAGGATGCGACCCGGCTTCACGCGGGCGGCCCAGAATTCCGGCGAACCCTTACCCGAGCCCATGCGGACTTCGGCAGGCTTCGACGAGACGGGCACGTCCGGGAAGATGCGGATCCAGAGACGACCCTGGCGCTTGATGTGACGCGTGATCGCGCGGCGAGCCGCTTCGATCTGGCGAGCCGTGATACGCTCCGGCTCCATGGCCTTCAGGCCATAGGAACCGAAGTTCAGGCTGGTGCCGCCCTTCGCATCGCCGTGGATGCGGCCCTTGAAGGCCTTGCGGAACTTGGTGCGCTTTGGTTGCAGCATGTTCTTTGATCCTTAGCGGCGATGATCGTCGCGCGCCGGGCGCACGCCGGAGGTCTGAGCCTCCATCATCAGCCGGTCCTGCGCCATGGGGTCATGGCCCAGGATCTCGCCCTTGAAGATCCACACCTTCACGCCGCACACGCCATAAGCGGTGTGGGCCTGCGCTTCGGCATAGTCGACGTTCGCACGCAGCGTGTGCAGCGGAACGCGGCCTTCACGATACCATTCGGTACGCGCGATTTCCGCGCCGCCCAGACGGCCGCCGCAGGTGATACGGATGCCTTCGGCGCCCAGACGGAGCGCCGACTGCACCGCACGCTTCATGGCGCGGCGGAACGCGATACGGCGCTCCAGCTGGTCGGCCACGCCCTGTGCGACGAGCTTGGCGTCGATTTCGGGCTTGCGGATCTCGACGATGTTCAGCGACACGTCGGACGAGGTCATCGAACCCAGCTTCTTGCGAAGCTTTTCGATGTCGGCGCCCTTCTTGCCGATGATCACGCCCGGACGCGCCGCGAAGATCGAGATGCGGCACAGCTTGGCCGGACGCTCGATGACGACCTTCGAGATCGCAGCCTGGGGCAGCGTCTTCATGATGTACTGGCGGATCTTCAGATCCTCCAGCAGCAGGCGGCCATAGTCATGGCCTTCGGCGAACCAGCGGCTGTCCCAGGTACGGTTGATCTGGAGACGCAGGCCGATCGGATTGCTCTTCTGACCCATTATGCTTCTTCCTGCTCGCGGACGACGATGCGGAGCCGCGAAAACGGCTTCAGGATGCGCGTCGACTTGCCGCGACCGCGCGTCGCGAAACGCTTCATGGTGATCGACTTGCCGACCGACGCCTCGGCGACGACGAGCGCGTCGACGTCGAGGTTGTGGTTGTTCTCGGCATTGGCGATCGCGGAGGCGAGCACCTTGCGCGCGTCGACAGCCATCGCCTTCGTCGAGAAGGCGAGGATGTTCATCGCGTCGCCGGCCTTCTTGCCGCGGATCAGGCCCGCGACCAGGTTCAGCTTCTGCGCCGAACCACGGATCTGCGTGCCGACCGACAGCGCTTCCTTGTCACCGACCTTGCGGGGGGATGCTGGCTTCGACATCAGCGCTTACCCTTCTTGTCGGCAGCGTGGCCGGGGAAGTAGCGCGTGGGCGCGAATTCACCGAGCTTCATGCCGACCATGTCCTCGTTCACCGAGACGGGAACGAACTTGCGACCGTTGTAGACGTTGAAGGTCAGACCGACGAACGACGGCAGGATGGTCGAGCGACGCGACCAGGTCTTGATCGGACCTGCGCGGTTGCCAGCATCCTGAGCCACTTCGGCCTTCTTCAGGAGATGGAGGTCCACGAAAGGACCCTTCCAAACGGAACGAGCCATTGCGTGTTAGCCCTTCTTCTTGGCGTGGCGGCTACGGATGATCATCTTGTCCGTCGCCTTGTTGTGACGAGTGCGCGCACCCTTGGTCGGCTTGCCCCACGGGGTGACCGGATGACGGCCGCCCGAGGTCCGGCCTTCACCACCGCCGTGCGGGTGGTCGACCGGGTTCTTCGCAACACCGCGGGTCAGCGGGCGATGGCCCTTCCAACGGTTGCGACCAGCCTTCGCCAGGTTGGTGTTGCCGTTGTCGGGGTTCGACACCGCGCCGACGGTCGCCATGCAGTTCGCATGGATGTAGCGCTGCTCGCCCGAGTTCAGACGGACGATGACCATGCCCTTGTCGCGGCCCACGACCTGCACATAGGTGCCGGCCGAACGTGCGATCTGACCGCCCTTGCCGGGCTTCATCTCGACGTTGTGGACGATCGTGCCGACCGGCATCTGGCCCAGTTCCATGGCATTGCCCGGCTTCACGTCGGTCTTCTTGCCCGCGATCACCTTGTCGCCGACAGCCAGACGCTGCGGAGCGATGATGTAGGACTGGTCGACCTTGCCGGCTTCGTCGGTGCCATAGTTGATGAGCGCGATGAAGGCGGTGCGGTTGGGATCATATTCGATCCGCTCCACGGTGCCCTCGACGTCCCACTGGCGACGCTTGAAGTCGATGAAACGATAGCGCTGCTTGTGGCCGCCCGCGATGCCGCGGCTGGTCACATGGCCCTTGTTGTTGCGGCCGCCGGTCTTGCGCTTGCCTTCGGTGAGCGCCTTGACAGGCGCGCCCTTCCAGAGCGCCGAGCGGTCGACGAGGATCAGGCCGCGGCGGGCCGGGCTCGTCGGGTTATAATGCTTGAGTGCCATCGCCTCAGATCCCCGTCGTCACGTCAATGGACTGACCGTCCTTGAGGGTGACGATCGCCTTCTTCATGTCGGAACGCTGATAGGGAGCACCCTTCCAACGCTTCGTCTTGCCCTTCTGGACGATCGTGTTCACGCCGGTGACGGTCACGTCGAACAGAGCCTCGACAGCCGCCTTGATCTCGGGCTTGGTAGCGCCCGAAGCGACCTTGAACACCACGGCGTTGTGCTCGCTGAGGAGCGTCGCCTTCTCGGTGATGTGCGGCGCAACGATCACGTCGTAATGACGCGGATCGACCGCCTTCTGCTGCTTAGCCATTGAAACGGGCCTCCAGCTTTTCGACAGCCGAGCGCGTCAGCACCAGGGTGTCATGCTTCAGAATGTCGTAGACATTGGCGCCAGCGGCCGGAAGGACGTTGATTTCCTTCAGGTTGCCTGCGGCCAGTGCGAACGACGTCTCGACGGCGTCGCCATCGATGACCAGCGCGGTCTTGCCGAAGCCGAGCTTCACCAGATCGCCCTGCAGCGTCTTCGTCTTGTTACCCTCGACGGCCAGATCGTTCATCACGATCAGCGAACCCGCCTTGGCGTGGCTCGACAGCGCCATCTTCAGGCCCAGAGCGCGAACCTTCTTGTTCAGACCCGGGTTGAAGTCGCGGACGCGGGCGCCGTGCGCCTTACCACCGCCGATGAAGACGGGAGCACGACGATCGCCGTGACGGGCGACACCGCCGCCCTTCTGGCGACCGAGCTTCTTGCCCGAGCGGGCGACATCGGCGCGCTCACGGGTGCCGCGCGCGGTGGCGCGACGCTTTTCCAGCTGCCAGGTCACAACGCGGTGCAGGATGTCGGCGCGCGGATCGAGGCCGAAGACCTCGTCGTTGAGCTCGATGTCCGCGGCGTCGGTGCCGGCGAAGGATTGAACCTTGACCTTCACGACTTAGCCCTCCTGGCTCTCGGTGGCTTCCGGAGCAGGCTCGGCAGAAGCGTTATTGTTGGCGGCCGCCTTGATGCTGGCGGGGAACGGGGCGTCCGCGTGGCGCGAAACCTTGACCGCGTCCTTGACGATCAGCCAGCCACCCTTCGAGCCGGGCACCGAGCCCTTGACGAAGATCAGGCCGCGCTCGACGTCAGTCGACACGATTTCCAGATTCTGCTGCGTGCGGTTCTTGTCACCCATGTGACCGGCCATCTTCTTGTTCTTGAAGACGCGGCCCGGATCCTGACGGTTACCGGTCGAACCATGCGAACGGTGCGAGACCGAGACGCCGTGGGTCGCGCGCAGACCACCGAAGTTCCAGCGCTTCATCGCACCGGCAAAGCCCTTACCCTGGGTACGACCCTGGATATCGACATACTGACCGGGGACGAAATGGTCGGCGGAGATTTCCGCGCCGACGTCCAGCAGGCCGTCTTCGTTCACGCGGAACTCGACCAGCACCTGCTTGGGCTCAACTTCGGCCTTGCCGAAGTGGCCACGCTGCGGCTTGGCAACATTCTTGGCCTTGGCGACACCTGCACCAAGCTGGACGGCAGTGTAACCGTCACGATCCATCTCGCGGCGAGCGACGACCTGTACGCCTTCAAGCGCCAGAACGGTGACCGGCACGTGCCGACCATCGTCCTGGAACAGGCGGGTCATCCCCAGCTTCTTCGCGATCACGCCGGTACGCATGATCCTGTTCCTTCCTCGACAGAGGCCCCCAAGAACCATTCAAGGGGGGCATATCCAGCCCGATTAAAGCGAAACGAGCCCCCGTCCCGGGCTGGTGACCGGCGAGCCGGTCAGACGGGGGACGCTGCCCCGGCACCATCTCGCTTGCGCGAGACCACCGGGCGGTATCCCTAAAGAGTGCCGGATCGCGGGAGCGACCTCGACGCGTTGCCTGGCAGCTTTACAACCAGGAAACGCCAAAATCCCGTGGGACGGAATCGTCAACCACGGGAACGCTGGCCCTCTTACGCCAGCTTGATCTCGACATCAACACCTGCGGCGAGGTCGAGCTTCATCAGCGCATCGACGGTCTGCGGGGTCGGCTGCACGATGTCCAGCATCCGCTTGTAGGTACGGACCTCGAACTGCTCGCGCGACTTCTTGTCGATGTGCGGACCACGGTTGACCGTGAACTTCTCGATGCGCGTCGGAAGCGGGATCGGACCGCGGATAAGAGCGCCGGTGCGGCGCGCGGTGTCGGCGATGTCGCCGGTCGCCTGATCGAGCACGCGATGGTCGAACGCCTTCAGACGAATGCGGATATTGCTGTCCATGATCCCTACCGATGCGAAAGAGCGGGCTTTCCGGTTTCCCTGGCGGTGGATGGCAAGTGCGATCGGTCGATCCGACCAGGCACTCGACCATCCGCCGTGAAGGCGACCTTGGGCCGAAACAAACTCTGGGTTACGACAGTGGCGGAAAAACCACCCCTGCCCTCACTAAAAGCAAACGGCCGACTCCGGTGTTTCCGGTGCCAGCCGATTCCCTCAAGGCGTGTGCCTATACGCAGATGGGCCGGGGGCCGCAAGAGGCTGGGACGGGTTTTTGTTGAAAGGGGCGGAACCCGTGGTGGGTCGCCTTACGGCGCCGCGTAATTCCGCCCACTCCCCGACCTGCGTTCAGCCTGAGCGACGTCAAAGGCGACGCTTTGGCCGAGCCCTTACCCGCACACTTGGGCTTTGCTCCGCCCGCCGTTTTGCGGGGACGACCATCTAACCCCCACCAACGAAAAAAGGCCGACCCCGTCGCCGGGGCCGGCCCTTTTCCGAAGAAGTTTCAGGCTCTCGCCCGAGACTTACTTGTCGATCGCGCTGACGACGCCGGCGCCGACGGTGCGGCCGCCCTCACGGATCGTGAAGCGCTGACCGATGTCCATGGCGATCGGAGCGATCAGCTTCACGCCCAGAGCGACGTTGTCGCCCGGCATGACCATCTCGGTGCCCTCAGGCAGCTCGACAGTGCCGGTGACGTCGGTCGTGCGGAAGTAGAACTGCGGACGGTAGTTCGCGAAGAACGGGGTGTGACGGCCGCCTTCTTCCTTCGACAGGACGTACACTTCCGACTTGAAGTCGGTGTGCGGGGTGATCGAACCCGGCTTGGCCAGAACCTGACCACGCTCGACTTCGTCACGGGCAACGCCACGGATCAGCGCGCCGATGTTGTCGCCGGCCTGGCCCGAGTCGAGCAGCTTGCGGAACATTTCGACACCGGTGACGGTGGTCTTGCGGGTGTCGTTGATGCCGACGATCTCGACTTCTTCACCAACCTTGATGATGCCGGTTTCGACACGGCCGGTGACGACGGTGCCGCGACCCGAGATCGAGAACACGTCTTCGATCGGCATCATGAACGGCTTGTCGAGCGGACGCTCCGGCTGCGGGATGTACTCGTCGACGGCCTTCATCAGCTCGAGGACGGCTTCCTTGCCGAACTTGTCGTTCGAACCCGACAGGGCGCAGGTCGCCGAACCCTTGATGACGGGGATGTCGTCGCCCGGGAATTCGTACGAGCTCAGCAGCTCGCGGATTTCCAGCTCGACCAGCTCGAGGATTTCCTCGTCGTCGACCAGATCGACCTTGTTCATGAACACGACCATCGCGGGCACGCCGACCTGACGGGCGAGCAGGATGTGCTCGCGGGTCTGCGGCATCGGGCCGTCGGTCGACGACACGACCAGGATCGCGCCGTCCATCTGCGCCGCGCCGGTGATCATGTTCTTCACATAGTCGGCGTGGCCGGGGCAGTCGACGTGCGCATAGTGGCGGTTCGTCGTCTCATACTCGACGTGCGCGGTCGAGATGGTGATGCCGCGCTCACGCTCTTCCGGAGCCTTGTCGATGTTCGCGAAGTCGACGGCGGTGCCGCCGGTCGTCTCGGCCAGAACCTTGGTGATTGCGGCGGTCAGCGAGGTCTTGCCATGGTCGACGTGACCGATGGTGCCGATGTTGAGGTGCGGCTTGTTCCGCTCGAATTTTGCCTTTGCCATTTTCCTACCTTCTGAATCGAATTCGGTGCCGCATCCGAGGCCACGCGAACGCGGCCCCATAGCGGGTGTTGGAAGCGATTGCCAGCCCCTAGCGTTGTCGCGCCCCCGGTCGCCGGAGGCGCGATCGACGCCTTAGGCCATCTTCGCCTTGACCTCGTCCGCAACGTTCTGCGGCACTTCGTCATAGTGCGAGAACTGCATCGAGTACTGTGCACGGCCCTGGGTGAACGAGCGGAGCGCGTTCACATAGCCGAACATGTTCGCCAGCGGGACCATCGCCTCGACCGTCTGCGCGTTGCCGCGCGTGTCGGTGCCCTGGATC
The DNA here is from genome assembly GCF_014197135.1 of Sphingomonas zeae. Lineage (GTDB taxonomy): Bacteria > Pseudomonadota > Alphaproteobacteria > Sphingomonadales > Sphingomonadaceae > Sphingomonas > Sphingomonas zeae. Next base: position 385,968 of record NZ_JACIFA010000001.1, on the reverse strand, counting down.
TGGCCGCGACGGCTGTTCATGTCGCCGATGACGTCGCCCAGATAGTCTTCCGGGGTCACGACTTCGACCTTCATGACCGGCTCGAGCAGCGTGATGCCCGACTTCTGAGCCGCTTCGCGCATCGCGCCGCGGGCACAGATTTCGAACGCCAGCGCCGACGAGTCGACGTCGTGGTACGCGCCGTCATACAGCAGGACTTCGAAGTCGATGATCGGGAAGCCGACCAGCGAACCGGTTTCCGCGGTCTCGCGGAAGCCCTTCTCGATCGCGGGGATATATTCCTTCGGAATGTTACCGCCCTTGATCTCGTCCTTGAAGACGAAGCCCGAACCACGCTCGCCCGGGGTCAGCTTGACCTTGACGCGGCCGAACTGGCCGGTGCCGCCCGACTGCTTCTTGTGCGTATAGTCGATGTCGACCGGCTTCTTGAGGTATTCGCGATACGCCACCTGCGGCGCACCGACATTCGCCTCGACCTTGAACTCGCGCTTCATGCGGTCGACCAGGATCTCGAGATGGAGCTCGCCCATACCCTTGATGATGGTCTGGCCCGACTCGGCGTCCGAGGTCACGCGGAACGAGGGGTCCTCGCGCGCGAGACGATTGAGCGCGACGCCCATCTTCTCCTGGTCGGCCTTGGTCTTCGGCTCCACCGACAGCTCGATCACGGGCTCGGGGAATTCCATCCGCTCGAGGATGATCGGAGCGTTCTGCGCGCAGAGCGTGTCACCCGTGGTGGTGTCCTTGAGGCCCGCCAGAGCGACGATGTCGCCCGCATAGGCTTCCTGGATGTCCTCACGGCTGTTCGCATGCATGAGCAGCATACGGCCGATCTTTTCCTTCTTGTCCTTGACCGAGTTCAGGACCTGCGACGACGTCTCGAGCTTGCCCGAATAGATGCGGGCGAAGGTCAGCGAACCGACGAACGGGTCGTTCATGATCTTGAACGCCAGCGCCGAGAAAGGCTCGGTGTCCGACGAAGGACGCTCGTCCGGCGTCTCGCCGTCGAGCTTCACGCCCTTGATGGCCGGAACATCGAGCGGCGACGGCAGATAGTCGATGACCGCGTCGAGCAGGGGCTGCACGCCCTTGTTCTTGAACGCCGAGCCGCAGACGACCGGCACGAACGCCATGTCGAGCGTTCCCTTGCGGATCAGCTTCTTCAGCTCCTCGACCGACGGCTCGTTGCCTTCCAGGTACGATTCCATCGCGGCGTCGTCCTGCTCGACGGCCATTTCGATCAGGTCGCTGCGATACTTGGCGGCCTTTTCCTTCAGGTCATCAGGGATGTCTTGATATTCGAACTTGGCGCCCAGCGACTCTTCGAGCCAGATGATCGCGCGGTTCTCGACCAGGTCGACCAGACCCTTGAAGCCGCCCTCGATGCCGATCGGCAGATACAGGACCGCCGGACGCGCGCCCAGACGCTCGATGATCGAGTTCACGCAGAAATAGAAGTCGGCGCCGGTGCGGTCGAGCTTGTTGACGAAGCACATGCGCGGCACGCCGTACTTGTCGGCCTGACGCCACACGGTTTCCGACTGCGGCTCAACACCCGCCACGCCGTCGAAGCAGGCGACCGCGCCGTCGAGCACGCGGAGCGAACGCTCCACTTCGATGGTGAAGTCGACGTGCCCGGGGGTGTCGATGATGTTGATGCGGTTGTCGTTCCAGAAACAGGTCGTCGCGGCCGACGTGATGGTGATGCCGCGCTCCTGCTCCTGCTCCATCCAGTCCATGGTGGCGGTGCCTTCGTGCACTTCGCCGATCTTGTAGGACTTGCCGGTATAATAAAGAATGCGCTCGGTCGTGGTCGTCTTGCCGGCATCGATGTGCGCCATGATGCCGATGTTGCGATACTTCTCGAGCGGATGGCTGCGGGCCATGATCGATCTTCCTCAAGCGTAGGGGGGAGCCGGTTGGCCCGGCTCCCCCTCATATAGGCTGTTTGCGTGACCAGCGGAAGACCGCCGGCACCGAGCGTGCAAAAGGTTGCGGCAGGACGGAAATAAATTCCGCCCGCCGCCAGGCCTTTACCAGCGGTAGTGCGAGAAGGCGCGATTCGCTTCCGCCATGCGGTGCGTATCTTCGCGCTTCTTGACCGCGTTGCCGCGGTTGTTCGCGGCGTCCATCAGCTCGCCCGACAGACGCGCGGCCATGGTGTTCTCCGAACGGGCGCGCGACGCGCCGATCAGCCAACGGATGGCCAGCGCCTGGGCACGCTCCGGACGGACTTCGACCGGGACCTGGTAGGTCGCACCGCCGACGCGGCGCGAACGGACTTCGATGCCCGGCTTGATGTTGTTCAGCGCATCGTGGAACACGCCGATCGGATCGCGCTTGGCGCGCGTCTCGACGGTTTCCAGAGCACCATACACGATGGCTTCGGCCACGGACTTCTTACCGTCCAGCATGACCGAATTCATGAACTTCGACAGGACCACATCCCCGAACTTGGGATCCGGCAGGATTTCCCGCTTTTCGGGACGACGACGACGAGCCATTCTCGTATTTCCTTACAAAACTTCAGCCTTGGATGGTCGAGGAGCCTAGTGAAAGGCCCGACCGGCTTACTTCGGACGCTTGGCGCCGTACTTCGAGCGGGACTGCTTGCGATCCTTCACGCCCTGCGTGTCGAGAACGCCGCGCAGCACATGGTAGCGCACGCCGGGAAGGTCGCGCACACGGCCGCCGCGGATGAGCACGACCGAGTGCTCCTGCAGGTTGTGGCCTTCGCCCGGAATGTACGAGATGACTTCGCGGCTGTTGGTCAGACGGACCTTGGCCACCTTGCGAAGCGCCGAGTTCGGCTTCTTCGGGGTCGTCGTGTAGACACGGGTGCAAACGCCGCGCTTCTGCGGGTTCTGCTCCATTGCAGGGACCTTGGACTTGGCCTTCTGCAGTTCGCGGCCCTTGCGGACCAGCTGGTTGATCGTCGGCATTGAAGCCTTCACCTTTCCATGAGGTTACTTTGCTGGAGCCATCACAGCACTTAGGAATACAAAAAGGGGCCATCGCAGCTTTCGCCCGGCCCATATTCGCATCCAGCAATGTTCAAGCTTGCCCGACGGACATGTCCCGATTCCCGAGAAATCCCCTTCGTGCAGCGGCGGCCTATACGCGGGAGTCGCCCCATGGTCAATGTCGGCGCAAGAGGCCGCCGCGCGCGCTTTCCGAGCGATCTGCGAAAATCGCACATTTGGGTCTTGTCCCGCCTCGCGAGCCGGGCTAATGGCGGCCGCCTCGCAGGAGTGTAGCTCAGTTGGTAGAGCATCGGTCTCCAAAACCGAGGGCCCACGGTTCGAGTCCGTGCACTCCTGCCACTTTCATGACATCGTTGGATTGGTGGCGCCGCCTTTGCGGTGAGCGAAGCCGCGTCCTTATCCTCCCCGTGCTGGGGGGTGGCAGGCCGAAGGCCTGACGGAGGGGGGCTTCCGCAAAGGTCGCACCTCGCCGCACGCCCCCCTCCGCCACCGCTTCGCAGCGGTCCCCCTCCCCGTGCCGGGGAGGATTGTCAGTTCACCGGCCGTGGCCCCACGCCCGGCGGAGTCGCGGGGTCCACTTCGTCGATCTCGTCGCCGCGATGGCCACCACCGGCCCCGGCTCCGCTGCCATGCACTTCACCGGTCTTCGGGTCGACCGAGGCCCGCTTGCCATTCTCTTGGGGCAGTGAGGTATCGGCATTACCCCCGCCCGGCGCGGGCGGCGTGGTCGTCACGCTGCCTGATGGTTCGGCGCGTCCCATCGCCCGCTCGTCGTCGCGGTGATAGGCTTGACCGCTATGCCCGTGATCATGGTCGAAGGGCTTTTCCTGCTCGGACATCGGACATCTCCTTTGGCCACGTTTAACGGAACAAGGAAGACGCCGTTCCCCGTCACGCAAAAGGGGCGCCCACCGCCAAGGTGGACGCCCCTTTTCCTCAGACCGTCGCCCGCGATCAGCTGCGGAACAGCGAGTGCGGATCGATCACGTCGTCGCCGTGCCCGTGCCCGATCGAATCGATGTCGCGGCTCGCCTGCTCCCGCTCGGCGCGCAGCGAGGCGAGCAAGGCTTCGCGGTCGCCTTCCAGGCGGGTGTCGGTCGGCTGCGCTTCGGCGTTGCCGCCGGTCGCCTTCGCCGCCTTGGCCACCGCCGAGTCCAGCTCGCGCTGCGTGGTGAGGCCGAGCGTCACCGGATCCTTGGGCGTGATGTTGGCGATGTTCCAGTGGCTGCGGTCGCGGATCGCAGCGATCGTCGTGCGGGTGGTGCCGATCAGGTTCGAGATCGCGCCGTCGGAGATTTCCGGATGGTTGCGGATGATCCAGGCGATGCCGTCCGGCTTGTCCTGGCGCTTGCTCACCGGCGTGTAGCGCGGCCCCTTGGTGCGGCGGACCTGCTCAGGCCCCTTGGTCATCTTCATGCGGTAATCGGGATTGGCCTGCGCCTTCTCGATCTCGCTCTGGTCCAGTTCATGGGCGCGGACGGGATCGCGACCGGTCAGCTTGGTCGCCGCCGTGTCATCGGCGATCGCCTGGACTTCCAGGATGTGGAGGCCGCAGAAATCCGCGATCTGCTCGAACGAGAGCGACGTGTTGTCGACCAGCCAGGAAGCGGTCGCATGGGGCATGAGCGGCTGGGCCACGGGGATCACTCCAGTCGAAAAATAAAAGGGCCGCCCCTCACCGGAGCGGCCGTAGCTGCGACAAATCTAATGAAAGCCGTTCCCGAGAGCAAGGTGCGCTGCCACAAACTGTCGGGACAGAGCCCGATAGACGCTGGCGGGGTCCGCGTCCAGTCGATCCGTTCCCGCTCAGTTGTCGTCGTCGAATCGCCCGAACGGTAAGGATTGCGAGGCAAGCTGGCGGGTCTTGCGAAGGTCGCCGGCGCGCAGCGAGGCCAGGACGCCGACGCAGGCGCGTTGCAGGATTCGGTCGATCGGCGTGACGATCCCGGCGCGCACCGTCGCCTCCGCCAACGCTCGGCCACGCGGATCGCGCGGGTCCAGTTCCAGCCTGAGCAGCGCCGCCAGCCCCGAAAACAGCGCCCGGTCGCCGCCCAACGCGATCGCCTGGTCGAGCGAGGAAAGCCCAAGGCCCCGCTGCGCGCCGAGCGCCGCGCGCCCCATGATCGCCCCCAGCTTCTTGACTGCGCCGATATGCCAGGCCCCCAGCGCCAGCTGCGCCTCCGCGTTGCGCGGATTTTGTGCGACCAGTGCCTCGAACTGATGCCGCGCGGCGATCGCATCGCCGCGGTTGCCGGTCAGCTTGGCGCGATAGCCGAGCGCCGTGGCCCGCATCAGCAGCGCCTCGTGATCGTCAGGCGCCCGGCGCAGGACATTGGCGGCCGCCATATAGGCGCTCGACACGCGGCGCAGCGCGCTCGCCTCGTCGGCATCGGCGAAAGAGGCCTGGGTCAACAGGTCGCGGGCCGATTGGGCATGGGCGGGCGCGACCGCCGTGCCGGTTGCCAGCCCCACGCAAACCAGCCCGATCCGACCACGATCCCGCAACATCGACGTCCCCTCCTGGATTCAGCGCGGGGAAACGGCCGATCCGGTCGTTCGATCCGTTGCAATCTTTTGCAGCGGGATCAAGATTGGCCTTGCGGTCCGCCGGCCACGAGATCGTCCATCGTCAGGACGATCTTGCCGAGATGATCGCCCGCCTCCATCCGGCGATGCGCCTCGGCGGCTTGGGACAGGGGGAAGCTCCGGTCGATGACAGGGCGCAGCCGCCCTTCCTCGACATGCGGCCAGACCACACTCGATAGTTCGTCCGCGACCATCGCCTTGAACGCCCGGTCGCGTCCACGCAGCGTCGAGCCGGTCAGGGTCAGGCGACGGCGCATGATCTCCCAGATCGGGATTTCCGCGTTGGCACCGCGCTGCACCGCGATCGAGACGTGACGGCCATCCTCGGCCAGGCATTTCAGGTTGCGCGGCACATAGTCGCCGCCGACCATGTCGAGCACGATGTCGACGCCCCGCCCGTCGGTGAAATCCTTCACCGCCTCGACGAAATCGGCCGTCTTGTAATTGATCGCCTTGGCCGCGCCCAGTTTTTCAGCGGCGGCGCATTTCTCATCCGAGCCCGCGGTAACGATCACCGTCATCCCGAAGATCCGGCCCAGCGCGATCGTCATGGTGCCGATGCCGCTGGTCCCGCCATGCACCAGCACGGAATCGCCCTCGCTGGCATAGGCGCGCTCGAACACGTTGGTCCAAACGGTAAACAGCGTCTCGGGGATCGCAGCGGCCTGAACCATCGACAGGCCATGGGGCACCGTCAGACAATGGTCGGCGACCGCGACGGCATATTCGGCATAACCCCCGCCGCCGATCAGCGCGCAGACCGGCTGGCCCAGCATCTCCGGCCCCACGCCCTCGCCGATCGCGACGATTTCGCCCGCGATCTCCAGCCCCGGAATGGAGGGGGCGCCCGGCGGTGGTGGATACAGGCCTTGGCGCTGCATCACGTCGGGGCGGTTCACCCCGGCGGCGGCGACGCGGATCAGCACCTCGCCCTCGCCGGCACTGGGAGTCGGGCGCTGGACAGGCACCAGCACCTCGGGACCGCCCGCGGCCTCGGGATCGATGGCCGTCATCATCTTCGGGATATCGCCGATCCCCAACCCCTCGCTAAGCGCGTACACCGGTTGCCATCCCCCCTCTCGACCACTGTCGCCCTGTTATTGACATCGGCGGCGTTGGGGTCAACGCTGCATCCCGTGATGGACCCGGATGATTCCCCCCTCCGCCTGCCGGATGCGCTCGCCGCACTGACCAAGCAGGATCTCGACCCGCTCTCGGTGGCCGAGCTGGAGTCGCGGATCGCGGCGCTGGAGGGCGAGATCACCCGCACCCGACGCCACATGGATCGCGCCGCCACCCACCGCGCCAGCGCCGACGCCCTGTTCAAGCGGTGACGGCGCGGGGCTCGGCCGGGACCAACCCCCTCCGCCGGTTCGCCCGCGCCGCCGAACACGCTTTGTTCAGATCCGGCGTGCCATACCCGCTTGATGCGGGGCCTCCCCATCCCGACATTGGTCGCAACGGAGCGCCCGTCCCCTGCGCTTCGCCAGGAGTATCGTAGATGCCATCTTTCGCCCCCGCGCTTGAGACCACGCTTCACAAGGCGCTCGAAGCCGCGACCGTGCGGCGCCATGAATATGCCACGCTGGAGCACCTCCTCCTCGCGCTGATCGACGACGAACATGCCTCCAAGGTGATGGAAGCGTGCCATGTCGACACGGGCGAGTTGAAGGCGACGGTCGCCCAGTATCTCGACACCGAACTCGACGCGCTGAAGGTCGAGGCGGCGACCGACCCCTCCCCCACCAGCGGGTTCCAGCGCGTGGTCCAGCGCGCGATCCTGCACGTCCAGTCCTCGGGCCGCGACGAAGTGACCGGCGCGAACGTGCTGGTCGCGCTGTTTTCCGAACGCGAATCCTATGCCGTCTATTTCCTGCAACAGCAGGATATGAGCCGCCTGGATGCCGTCAGCTTCATCAGCCACGGCGTCGGCAAGGGTGGTGCCACCACCGAATCGACCCCGCCCAAGGGCGTCGAGGAGGAAAAGCCCGCCAAGCCTACGGAGAAAGGCAAGGCCGAGAGCGCGCTCAAGCAGTTCACCGTCGACCTCAACGAAAAGGCCAAGATCGGCAAGGTCGATCCGCTGATCGGGCGCGGGCCGGAAGTGGACCGCACGGTCCAGATCCTGTGCCGCCGGTCGAAGAACAACCCGCTCTATGTGGGCGACCCCGGCGTCGGCAAGACCGCCATCGCCGAAGGTCTGGCGCGCAAGATCGTCGAGGGCGACGTTCCCGAGGTGCTGCTCAACGCCGTCATCTACTCGCTCGACATGGGCGCGCTGCTGGCGGGCACCCGTTATCGCGGTGATTTCGAGGAGCGACTGAAGGCGGTCGTCAACGAGCTGGAGAAGCTGCCCCATGCGGTGCTCTTCATCGACGAGATTCACACCGTCATCGGCGCGGGCGCGACCAGCGGCGGGGCGATGGATGCGTCGAACCTGCTCAAGCCCGCTTTGTCGGGCGGCACGATCCGCTGCATCGGCTCGACGACGTACAAGGAGTTCCGCAACCACTTCGAAAAGGACCGCGCGCTGCTGCGCCGGTTCCAGAAGATCGATGTGAACGAGCCGACGATCGAGGACACGATCAAGATCCTGGCGGGTCTGCGCTCGGCATTCGAGGATCACCATCAGGTGAAGTACACCCCCGATGCGATCAAGTCGGCGGTCGAGTTGTCGGCGCGCTACATCAACGACCGCAAGCTGCCCGACAAGGCGATCGACGTGATCGACGAGGTCGGCGCGATGCAGATGCTGGTGCCGGTCAGCAAGCGCAAGAAGACGATCACGCCCAAGGAGATCGAGGCGGTGATCGCCACCATGGCGCGCATCCCGCCGAAAAGCGTGTCGACCGACGACCGCCAGCAGCTGGAAACGCTGGAGACCGACCTCAAGCGCGTGGTGTTCGGCCAGAATGCCGCGATCGAGAATCTGTCCTCGGCGATCAAGCTCAGCCGGGCGGGCCTGCGCGATCCCGACAAGCCGATCGGCAACTATCTGTTCACCGGCCCCACCGGCGTCGGCAAGACGGAGGTTGCGCGGCAGCTGGCGACGATCCTGGGCATCCCGCTCCAGCGGTTCGACATGTCCGAATATATGGAGCGTCACTCGGTCAGCCGTCTGATCGGTGCCCCTCCGGGCTATGTCGGCTATGACCAGGGCGGTCTGCTGACCGATGCGGTCGACCAGAACCCGCATTCGGTGCTGCTGCTCGACGAGATCGAGAAGGCGCATCCCGACCTGTTCAACATCCTTCTTCAGGTGATGGACAACGGCAAGCTGACCGATCACCACGGCAAGACGGTCGATTTCCGCAACACGATCATCATCATGACGACCAATGCGGGCGCCGCCGACATGGCACGCGAGACGGTCGGCTTCGGCAACCTCACCCGCGAGGGCGAGGATGAGCAGGCCGTGCAGAAGATGTTCACGCCGGAATTCCGCAATCGCCTGGATGCGATCGTGCCCTTCGGGTATCTGCCGCCGGAGGTCGTGGCGCGGGTGGTGGACAAGTTCATCCTCCAGCTCGAACTTCAGCTGGCGGACCGCAACGTCCATATCAGCCTGGACGAGGCGGCGAAGAGCTGGCTCACCGAGAAGGGCTATGACCGCCTGTATGGTGCACGCCCGATGGGCCGCCTGATCCAGGAGAAGATCAAGCAGCCGCTGGCCGAGGAACTGTTGTTCGGCAAGCTGGTGCATGGCGGCGAGGTGACGGTGAAGATGAAGGACGGCGCGCTGTCCTTCGCGATCGAACCGGCTCCCCCCAAGAAGCCGCGCAAGAAGGGCGGCAAGCCCGCCTCAGTCGACGCGAGCTGATCGGCCACTGGAAAGCTGAATATTGTCGAAAGGGCCGGGTGGCGACACCCGGCCCTTTTTCCATGTTCCATCGGTAAGGCCCGGCGACATGTGCCAGTCATATTACAATGCCATTAACCCGATTTTCGGCCTTTCGCAGACAGATGAGAATCATGAAGGGCATAGGGCCGATCACGATAGCTGCGTTGGTGCTGGCGCTGCTGGCGGCATTCTGGCCGTTGGCGGAGGCGCGCGCCCAAGCCGGTGAGGCCCTGGCCACCTGCATTCGCCCGATCCGATCGGGCGACGATGCCCGCGCCCTGCTGGCCCGACCCCAGGGGTTCGATTGCACCAGCGACCAGTCCTCTTACGGCGTCGGCGATTATTGGGTCCTGTCGCAACCGCTGCCGACGATATCGGGCGACCCTCGCGATCGGCTCGCGGTCAGCTTCGCCAGCACCTGGCAGGATGCGACGGCGCTGCATATCCTCTATGCCGACGGGCGAATTCGCACCGTCGCCTTCACCAGCGCGACGACGGCCCCCTATCTATTGCTCGGTGCGATGATCGCCGTGCCGCTTCCCGGCGAAACGGCGCGACCGGTGCGTATCCTGTGGGAGGCGCATGGCGCGGCCAATATGCGCGGCGTCGTGCGCGGCGCGCGGATCAGCCATCATGCCGACATGCTGGCGGTCGAGTCCTCGCTCGGGCTGATCTATGGCGTCATCATCGGCATAGTCGTCGGCCTGGCGGTGTACAATCTCGCCCTCTGGCCCGCGCTGCGCCAGCCGCTTCAGCCGGTCTATTGCCTACTCCTGTTCTTCATCACCGGCTATGCGCTGTCGTCGTCGGGGTTGATCGGCCAATGGCTACCCTGGCTCGACAATAACGAGCGGCATCGCTGGAACGCGATCATGCTCGGCGGCGTCGCGATGACCCTGGTGATCTTCTCGCGCTATTTCTTCGAGCGGAAGGTGTTCGAGGGCTGGCTGGACCGGATGGCGGCCATCAGCTTCGTTGTCATCGCCATTCCCAACATCGCCTTCGCGCTACTCGCTCCGCGCTGGATCATTGCGCTCGACCAGGCGGTGCTGCTCGGCTTCATGGTGCTGCTGATCTTCCTGATCGCCGTGCTGGTCCGGGCGTGGCGGCGGCGCAGCAATTTCCTCTGGGCCTTTGCGATCGCCTGGGCCGCGCCGATCGGGCTGGCGATGTTCCGGGTGCTCCAGGCGCTGCACCTGATCGAATGGCGGCCCTGGATCGACCAGTCGACGGTGTTGTCCATGGGCGTGGAGGCGCTGATCGCCAGCGTCGGCGTCGCCTATCGAATCTATCTGCTCAGCCGCGAACGCGATCTGGCGCGCGCCGACGAGCGGGTGGCGCGCCGCCTGGCCGATACCGATCCGCTGACCGGTCTGTTCAACCGGCGCGCCTTCTTGGAACAGGCGATCGGGCGCAGCGGGCCGCAGACGCTGATGCTGGCGGACATCGACCATTTCAAGCGGATCAACGATACGCTGGGTCATGACGACGGCGACGAGGTGCTGCGCATCTTTGCCCGCACGCTGGGGGCGGCGGTCGGCCCCGACATGCTGGTCGCCCGGATCGGCGGCGAAGAGTTCGCACTGCTGGCCGATGCCGAACGCGCCCCCGATCCCGAGACGCTGCTGGCCCGGTTACGCACGACCGGCTATCCGTCCGGGCTGACCGTCACCGCCAGCCTGGGCCTGTGCACCGGCCCGATCGCCGACGAATCGGACTGGCGCCGCCTGTACCGAGAGGCGGACGAGGCCCTGTTTGCGGCCAAGCACGCCGGACGCGACCGGGCCTGCTGGGGGCCGCCGATCGTCGCCGCATCACCGGCCGGGCTATTGCCCGCGATCCACCCCCATCGTAAGACGACGGCCAGGGGGGAAGGACTTTGCGTGAACGGCGGATCATGATGGCGGGATTGGGGCTTTCGCTGATCGCGCTGGCCTATCACCATCCGAGGGCCGATATCCGTCTCATCACCCATGACCTGACCGATCATTCGCCGCGCCGGGTTCAGGCGGCGGTCGATGTGGGACTGTTCGGCGTCTCGTTTCTCTACACCTGGACCGTCAACCGGCTGCGCTGAGTGCGAGCATCCTTGCGCGCGTCGAGTCGGTATCGCATAGCGGCGTCATGGATACGCCCATCGAAGAACTGACGTTCGAGGACGCCCTCAAGGAATTGGAGAGGATCGTCGGCCGACTGGAAAGCGGCGAAGCGACGCTCGACGAATCGATCCGCCTCTATGAGCGCGGCGATCGTCTGCGCCAGCGCTGCGCCGAACGGCTCGACGCCGCCCAGGCCCGGATCGAGGCGATCCGCCTCGACGCCGAGGGCAAGGCCGCGGGCACGCGCCCGTTCGAGGCGGGTTGAGGGTGACGCTCGCCGCCACCACCCTGCCCGAGGCTCTGGCCGAAGTCGCGGAGGATATCGACCGCCGCTTTGCCGAGTTGCTCGCCGATCCGGGCGATCCGCGCGCCTCGCTCTATGCTGCGATGCGCCATGCCGCGATCGGCGGCGGCAAGCGGCTGCGCCCGCTGCTGGTCTTCGCCACCGCGCATCTGTTCGCGGTCGACCGCAACTGCGCGGGCTGGGTCGCCACCGCGCTGGAGGCGATCCATGTCTATTCGCTGATCCATGACGATCTGCCCGCGATGGACGACGATGACATGCGGCGCGGCAAGCCGACAGTGCACAAGGCCTTCGACGAGGCCACTGCGATCCTGGCGGGTGACTGCCTCCATGCGCTGGCCTTCGAGATCCTGGCCGATCCGTCGACCCATGCCGATCCCTTCGTCCGTTCCGAACTGATCCTCGACCTCGCGCGTGCGTCCGGCCCCAGCGGCATGGCGGGCGGGCAGCAGATGGACCTGGAGGCCGAGCGCCAGACCTTCGACCTCGCCACCGTCACCCGGCTTCAGCAGATGAAGACCGGCGCGCTGATCTCCGCCGCGGTCGAGGCGGGTGCGATTCTGGGCCGCGTGCCGCCGGAAGGGCGTACCCATCTGCGCGGCTATGCGCATGACCTGGGGCTTGCCTTCCAGATCGCCGACGATCTGCTCGACGTGGAAGGCGACGAGGCGGCGGCGGGCAAGAAGCTGCGCAAGGATCAGGACGCGGGCAAGGCCACCTTCCTCAGCCTGCTGGGTGTCGAACGTGCGCGCGAACAATGCCGAATGCTGGTCGCCCAGGCGATCGAGCATTTGCGCGATTACGGCCCCGAGGCCGATCTGCTGCGCGCCATCGCCGCCTATGTGGTGGAGCGCGACCGATGACCCGGATCGGCGTCTATCCTGGCACCTTCGATCCCGTGACGCTGGGCCATATGGACATCATCCGGCGCGGCGCAAAGCTGGTCGACCGGCTGGTCATCGGTGTCACCACCAATCCGTCCAAATCGCCCATGTTCACGCTGGACGAGCGGATGGAGATGGTCCGGCGCGAGGTCGCCGATGTCGCGGGCGAGATTCACGTCGTCGCCTTCGATTCACTGCTGATGGATTTTGCCGAGCGCGAAGGGGCGAAGGTCATCGTCCGGGGCCTGCGTGCCGTCGCCGACTTCGAATATGAATACCAGATGGCGGGGATGAACCAGCAGATCAATCCGCGGGTCGAAACCGTCTTCCTGATGGCCGATGTCGCGCTGCAACCCATCGCCAGCCGGTTGGTCAAGGAAATCGCGATGTACGGCGGCAATATCGCCAAGTTCGTGACGCCCGCGGTGCGCGAGGATGTCGTCGCCCGCGTCGAGGCGATCGGGCGGAAGGGCCGCTAATATCCCCCCCGGCGCGGGGAGGTGGCAGGGCGGAGCCCTGACGGAGGGGGGCTTCCTCTAAGGGCATCCCTTGTGGAACGCCCCCTCCACCATGCTGCGCATGTGTGCGAGCGAGATGGTGCCCCCAAAGGTTCAGATTGGCGCAAGGGGCGATTTGCTCTACAGCCTCCCCATTCCTTCCCTTGTCGTAGAGATATGATGCGCGTTCTCGCCGCTCTTGCCATGATGATGGCCAGCCTGATCGCCGTTCCGGCACAGGCGCAGAAATCCGAAGCTCCGCCCAAATTCACCTCCCCCGCCAAGGCCGCGCAGGTTCTGGAGGACAATGTCACCGGCCGTCCGACCCCGCCCCCCGTCACCGACAAGGAGAATCTCTGGCTGCTCGACCTGTCGACCGGCGGCCGGGTGACGATCTGGCTGCGTCCCGATGTCGCGCCCAAGATGGTGGAGCGGATCAAGACGCTGACGCGCCGTCACTTCTATGACGGCCTGACCTTCCACCGCGTCATCGACGGGTTCATGGCGCAGGGCGGCGACCCCAAGGGCGACGGCACCGGCGGGTCGGACCTGCCCAACGTGCCTGCCGAGTTCAACTATCTGCCGCATGTGCGCGGATCGGTGGCCGCCGCGCGCGCCGATGATCCCAACAGCGCGAACAGTCAGTTCTACATCGTCTTCCAGCCGCGCTTCGCGCTCGACAAGAAGTACACGGTGTTCGGCCGGGTGATCGACGGCATGCAATATGTCGACGCGATCGAGCGGGGCGAGCCGCCTACGAACCCCAGCCGCATCCTTCATGCCTATGTCGCGGCGGACAATCCCCCGGCCTATGTGCCGCCCGCGCCCAGCGCCGCCCCCGGGTTGGGCGCGCCGGTGACGCTGCCCGGTGCGGCGACCAAGCCCGTCACCATCACGCCCGCACGCCGCCCCGCAACCAGAACGGCGCCGGCCAAGAAGGCGGCCACGGCGACCAAGTGAACGTCGACCTTTTCGATTTCACGCTGCCGCCCGACCAGATCGCGCTTTATCCCGCAGTCCCGCGCGATTCGGCGCGGATGCTGGTCCTGGACGGCGGCGCCACGAGCGACCGGCGGGTGAGCGACCTGCCCGCCTGTCTTCGTGCGGGCGATCTGCTGGTGTTCAACGACACGCGCGTCATCCCCGCCCAGCTGGAAGGCGTGCGGGGCGAGGCGCGGATCGGCGCGACGCTGCACAAGCGCGAGGGTACGCGCCGCTGGCGGGCCTTCATCCGCAACGCCAAGCGGTTGCGCGACGGCGACGTGATCGACTTCGGCGCGGGCGTCACCGCCGCCGCGCGCGACCGTGCCGAGGATGGCAGCTTCGCGCTCGACTTCGCCGGGGACGAGCCGGTCGAGCTGCTGCTGGAGCGGGCGGGCACCATGCCCCTGCCCCCCTATATCGCGCAGAAGCGGGGCGTGAGCGAACAGGACGCCGCCGACTATCAGACGATGTTCGCCAACGAGCCGGGCGCAGTCGCCGCGCCCACGGCGGCGCTGCACTTCACGCCCGGCCTGCTGGACTCGCTCGCGGCGGCGGGGATCGAGCACGCGACGCTGACGCTGCATGTCGGCGCGGGCACCTTCCTGCCGGTCAAGGCCGAGGATACGCAGGATCACAAGATGCATGCCGAATGGGGCCGCATCGACGCCGCCACTGCCGACCGGCTGAATGCCGTGAAGGAACGCGGCGGCCGGGTGATCGCGGTCGGCACCACCTCGCTCCGCCTGATCGAGAGCGCGGCGGGAGAAGACGGCGTGATCCGCCCCTTCGAGGGCGACACCGCGATCTTCATCACGCCGGGCTATCGCTTTCGCGGGATCGACGGGCTGATGACCAACTTCCACCTGCCGCGCTCGACCCTGTTCATGCTGGTGTCGGCGCTGATGGGGCTGGAGCGGATGCAGGCGGCCTATGCCCATGCGATCGCGGGCGGCTATCGCTTTTACTCTTATGGCGACGCCTCGCTGCTGCTGCCGGAACGTGCCGCATGATCCTGCTCGCGCTGCTCCTGATGCAGGCGACGCCGCCTGCCGATCAGGGTGCGGACAATACGGTCGTCGTCACTGCCCGCCCCAAGCCCTTTGCCCAGACGCCCGCGACCATGGTGGTCGAGCCGGTAGCGATGATGATCGCCACGCTCGACAGCGACGGCGACGGCAAGACGACTCGCGCCGAAATGGAGGCGGGCGTGAAGCGCAGCTATGACGCGATCGATACGGCGCATCAGGGGTCGATCGGCTATCTCCAGTTCGCCGACTGGGCCGAGCGTTGGCTGGGCGACCGCAACGCGCTGCCCAGTCCGTTCGATGTCGACAAGGACGGCGACAACCGCATCACCCTGGCCGAATTGCAGGCGCATTTCTCGCGCCTGTTCTCGCGCTTCGATCGCGACCATGACGGCGCGATCAGCCGGCCCGAGGCGCTGACCATCCGTACCATTCCCGCCGATGCCAATGGGCCGACCGGCCCGCTTCGGCCAAGAGACAGAAAATGACCGCCCGCTTCTCCTTCGCCATCCATGCCACCGATGGCCGCGCCCGCACCGGCACCATCACCATGAAGCGGGGCGAAATCCGCACCCCCGCCTTCATGCCCGTCGGCACCGCCGCCACCGTCAAGGCGATGAAACCCGGCGATGTGCGCGCGAGCGGCGCGGATATCATCCTGGGCAACACCTATCACCTGATGCTGCGACCGGGCGCAGAGCGGGTCGACCGGCTGGGCGGGTTGCACGGCTTCATGGGCTGGGACCGGCCGATCCTGACCGATTCGGGCGGTTATCAGGTCATGAGCCTGGCCGAGCTGACCAAGCGGTCGGAGGATGGCGTCGCCTTCAAAAGCCATCTTGACGGCACCCGCCATCTGCTCAGCCCCGAACGCTCGATCGAAATTCAGCGGCTGCTGGGCAGCAACATCGTCATGGCATTCGACGAGCTGGTCCCGACCACCTCGACGCGCGAGGTGCAGGCCGCCGCGATGGAACGCTCGATGCGCTGGGCCAGGCGCAGCCGCGATGCCTTCAACGCGGGCGGCCAACACGCCGAGGACAATGCCATTTTCGGTATCCAGCAGGGTGCATTGGACGAGGGTTTCCGCAAATCCTCCGCCGACGCCCTGATCGATATCGGCTTTGACGGCTATGCGATCGGCGGCCTGGCGGTCGGCGAGGGGCAGGAAGCGATGTTCGGTTGCCTCGACTTCGCGCCGGGTCAGCTTCCTGCCAGCAAACCGCGCTACCTGATGGGCGTGGGCAAGCCGACCGATATCGTGGGCGCGGTCGAGCGCGGCGTCGACATGTTCGACTGCGTCCTGCCGACCCGTTCGGGGCGGACGGGGCAGGCCTTTACGCGGCAAGGGCCGATCAACATCCGCAACGCGCGCTTCGCCGAGGATCAGGGGCCGCTCGACCCCGCCTGTGGCTGCCCGGTCTGCGCGACCTGGAGCCGCGCCTATCTCCATCATCTGGTCCGCGCCGGCGAAATCCTGGGCGCGATGCTGATGACCGAGCATAACATCTGGTTCTACCAACAGATGATGGCCGATCTGCGCGCGGCAATCGGCGAAGGGCGGCTTACGGCCTTTGCGGACGACTTCCGGGCGCGCTACGCTGGTGGCCAGTAGGAGAGTAACATGACCGATCATACCGAAGACGCCCCCAACGAAATCCTCGCCGCGGCCAAGGAAGCCAAGGACCACGCCATCGCCGCCGCCGAAGCGACGGCCGATTCGGTGAAGGAAAAAACGCGCAACTGGCCGATGGGGAAGATCGGTCTGGGCGTCGGGATCGGTTCGGCGGCCATCGCGGCGGCCGTGCTCTACGGCGCGCGCAACAAGTCCAAGTAACGTCACTCGATAAAGAGGGTTTTCATGCGCCTTTTCCGTGCCGCGCTACTGCTCGGCGTTGCCGCCCTTCCCACGCTGGCCGGGGCGCAATCTGCGCAGCCAGCGCGCACGGAGAGCGTAAAGCCCATCGATTTCACGACGCGCACCCTGCCTAACGGCCTGCGTGTCTATGCCATTCGCGACACCGCGACGCCCAACGTCTCGGTCCAGGTCTGGTATGATGTCGGGTCGAAGGACGATCCCAAGGGTCGCTCGGGCTTTGCACACATGTTCGAGCATCTCATGTTCAAGGCGACGCGCAACCTCGTCCCCGAACAGATGGATCGCCTGACCGAGGATGTCGGCGGCTACAACAACGCCTCGACTGCCGACGATTACACCAATTATTTCGAGGTGGTGCCTGCCAACCACCTGCAACGCCTGTTGTTCGCCGAGGCGGATCGCATGGCCGCGCTGGTCGTCGAGCCCAAGAGCTTCGCCAGCGAACGCGACGTGGTGAAGGAGGAGCTGCGCCAGCGCACCCTCGCCCAGCCCTATGGCAAGCTGTTCTCCATCTATTATCCCAAGCTCGCCTATTCGGTGCACCCCTATGCGCGGCCGGGCATCGGTAGCCTGGAGGAACTGGAGTCGGCGGGCATCGACGATGTTCGCGCGTTCCACGCCACCTATTACCGGCCGGACAATGCGGTGCTGGTGGTGTCGGGCAATTTCGATCCCGCGCAGCTGAACCGCTGGGTCGACGAGTATTTCGCGAAGATCAAGCGCCCTGCGACCACGATCCCGCGCGTCACCGTTCAGGAACCGGCGCGGACGGCGCCTGTGTCGCGCACCGTCTATGAGCCCAACACGCCGCTTCCCGCCGTGCTCATCAGCTACCACGTGCCCCCCGAACGCAGCGCCGATACCCCTGCGCTGATGGTGCTGAACGCGATCCTCTCGGCGGGCGAAAGCTCGCGGCTGTACGAGGATCTGGTGTACCGCGACCAGCTGGCCCAGTCGGCCTCGACCTTCCTCGACACCAAGCAGTCGACCGGCAACCTCGTGCTGTACGCGATGATGGCGAGCGGCAAGCCGGTGGCCGAGGGCGAGGCGGCGCTGAAGAAGGAAGTCGCCCGCCTGCGCGACACGCCGGTCTCCGCCGCCGAACTGACCGAGGCAAAGAACGAGTTGCTGACCTCCGCGCTCAAGCAGCGTGAGACGGCGGAGGGCAAGGCCAGCCTGATCGCCAACAGCGTCATCGTCGATGGCGACCCCACCGCCGCCGACCGCCAGATCGCCGCCGTGCAGAAGGTCACCGCCGCCGACATCCAGCGGGTCGCGCGCCAGTATCTGAGCGACCGGCAGAGTGCGACCATCCGCTATCTGCCCGACAGCGAACGGCCCGCCAACGTCCGCGAAATGCCGATCGAGATCGCGCCCACGGTGCAGACGGCGGCACTCACCCCGCCCGCCAATATCGAGGTGGTGACGCCTGCGCCCGAGAGCCAGCGCATCCAGCCGCCCGCCCCCGGCACCGCCATCGCCCCCTCCTTGCCCCAGCCGGTCGCGACGACGCTGCCCAACGGCCTGCGTGTCGTGACGGTCGAGCGGCATGACCTGCCCCTCGTCACCGCCTCGCTGGTCGCGCTGGGCGGTGCGGCGACCGATCCGGCGGGCAAGGCCGGGGCGAGCAGCCTGTCGGCCGAACTGATGACCAAGGGCACAACGACCCGCTCGGCGACCGACATCGCGCGGGCGGTCGAGAGTCTGGGCGGGTCGATTGCGGCGGGTGCGTCGGATGACGGCGCGACCATC
This sequence comes from Sphingomonas zeae, assembly GCF_014197135.1. GTDB lineage: Bacteria > Pseudomonadota > Alphaproteobacteria > Sphingomonadales > Sphingomonadaceae > Sphingomonas > Sphingomonas zeae. The sequence continues at coordinate 367,133 of NZ_JACIFA010000001.1, read as the reverse complement.
GACCTGACCGTGCCCTCTGCCCAGCTCGGCACCGCGATGACCATCCTGGCCGATGTCGCGACCAACCCGGCGTTCAAGCAGGACGAGATCGACCGCGCCCGCACCCAGTCGATCGACAGCCTGAACGTCGCGATGCAGAACCCGGCGCAGCTTTCGGCGATGATCGCCGACCGCGTCGTCTATGGCGCGCGCGCCTATGGCCAGCCGCTCTCGGGCACGCCCGCGTCGCTGAAGGGCCTGACCCGCGCCGACCTGACCGCCGCCTATGCGCGCAGCTGGAAGCCGGGCCAGGCGACACTGCTGCTGGTTGGCGATGTCACACCCGACCAGGCCCGTCAGGTCGCCGAGCGCTACCTGGGCAACTGGCGTGTCGCCGGAGCCCCGGCCGCCACGGCCAAGGCAGCCGAATCCCCCTTCCCCGCGCCGCGCGTGATCATTGTCGACATGCCCGATGCCGGACAGGCGGGCGTGGTCGTCGCGCGCTCGGGCATCCGGCGCGCGGACGACCGCTATTATCCGCTGGCGGTGGCCAACACCGTGCTCGGCGGAGGCTTTTCGTCGCGGCTGAACCAGGAAATCCGCATCAAGCGCGGGTTGGCCTATGGAGCGGGCAGCTCGGTGGCGACCGGGCGCGATATCGGGCTGATTTCCGCGCGCACCCAGACCAAGAACCCTTCGGCCGCCGAGGTCGTCGGGCTGATCGATGCCGAGATGCGCAAGCTGGGCACCGCCCCCGTGCCGCAAGAGGAATTGGCGACCCGGCAGGCGGTGCTCGTCGGCGGTTTCGGCCGTACCATCGAGACGACCGATGGCATCGCCGACATCCTGGCCAACTATACGCTGCAAGGCGTGCCGCTGGACGAGCTGAGCCGCTATATCCCGCGCGTCCAGGCGGTGGACTCGGCGGCGGTAGAGTCGGTGTCGGCCGCGCTGCTCGACCCGAAGGCCGCGAGCATCATCGTGGTCGGCGATTCCAAGCAGTTCCTGCCCGCGCTGAAGGCCGCCCATCCGAATGTCGAGGTCATTCCGGCCACCTCGGTCAACCTCGACTCACCCAAACTGCGCTGACCGCCCATTCCTCCCCAAGCCATGCTTGGGGAGGGGGACCATCCGAAGGATGGTGGAGGGGCAGAGCCCAGCGCTACACAAAATCCTTAACCCTCTTGGGTATAGCCGTAATCCGATAACGGCAGGGCGAGAGGACTCCCCACATTGCGGGTGGCGAAGCGGACAGTAAGGCGGATGATACAGGTCTGGCTGGCGCTGCTCGGCCTGATGCTGACGTTCGGACTGGTGCTGGCCGCGCAAGGGGCCTGGCGGGCCAAGCGGCCGGTGGCGGCGATAGCCGCGCCACAAGCGCGCCCTGCGGTGACAGCCTCCGCCCCCGCCGCCGACGCGCTTCCCGCCATCGATGGCAGCACCGGCACCGTCGCCCTCCCTGCCCTGCCGATCCCGCCGGGAGCCAGCGTCGCCGATCGCGGCGTGGTGGCGGCTCGGCCCTTTGCCTGGGGGCGTGCGACCGCGATCGATCGCGCCCGCGCGATGCAGTGCCTGACCGCCGCCATCTATTACGAAGCGGGTGGCGAAAGCATCGACGGCCAGCGCGCGGTGGCGCAGGTCGTGCTAAATCGCGCGCGCCATCCGGCCTTTCCCGCGACCGTGTGCGGCGTCGTCTATCAGGGGGTCGAGCGTGCGCATTGCCAGTTCAGCTTCGCCTGTGACGGCGCCCTGTCGCGCGCGCCCGCCATCACGGGCTGGTCGCGCGCGGCGCAGGTCGCCGCGGCGGCGCTGTCCGGCGGAGTCTATGCCCCGGTCGGGCTGGCGACGCATTATCACACATTCGCCGTCGCCCCCGCCTGGAACCGGGCGATGGTCATGACCGACATGGTCGGCGCACACCTGTTCCACCGCTGGAAAGGCTATTGGGGGACCGCCGCCGCGATGAACCGCGCTTATGCGGGCGGAGAGGTCTTGCCCGTGCTGGCCCTCGCTCCGGCACCGGACATTGCGAGCAGCGACGTTCTCCCGCCCGCCCCGGCGAGCCTGCCCGCGGCACCTTTCGCTGGTGCCACGCCCGCACCCGCGCGTCCGGCCCCGGCGCGGGAAGCGCCGACCCCCGCTCCGCCACGCGAAACGGGGATCAGCGACCGGCTGGCCAATTCGGGCCAGATACTCGACAAATGGAAGGATAGCGGCAGCCCCATCGAGCGGCCCGGCACGCCACGCCCGAATGTTCCGGGCGCGGCGGCCGTCACCGATCAGCGGCGATAGTTGCGATCGTGCTTTTCGAAGCGGACCTGACGGGTCAACATGGCATAGCGACGGTCCAGGTCATTGCGCTCCGAGACGCTCAAGCCACCACCCGACCGGCGATAGCGATATTCAAGCTGGCTCAGACCGCGCAGTTCGGACTGAAGGCGATTGGCCTCGCGCCGGTTCAGCGCGCCCGAGCGGATGCCCTGGTCGATCCGCTGCTGCAACTGCCCCTGGCGCTGCGCGATCGGAGTCCAGCGCTGCGCCTCGGCAACCGTCGGAACGGCAATAGTGGCGAAACCCAAGCCTGCAAGGATCATGGCCTTCATGATGACACTCCCTTAATAAAGCGGGCAAATACTGGCCCTATCCACAATATGGGTGGCGGCAATCGCAAAGTCATCCCAATCACTTGGCTATTGTGTCGCCAATTGTCGCAGAAAATGACACGCCGTTCATGTGACGTTTATTTCAGCCGGACATGACAAGGCCGACCCTGCCTTTGCGAGGGAAGGATCGGCCCGTTTTTTTCAAAGCTTAAAGGTCGGAATCAACGGCAGCGGACATTGTCCCGCTCGATCGCCCGCCCGGCAAGCGCACCGCCCGCCGCACCGAGCAGCGTACCCAGCGTCTGCGATCCACCCGATGTGATCGCCGCGCCCAGCGCACCGCCTGCGATACCGCCGACGATCAGACCCGTCGTGCCGTCGTTGCGGCGGCAGTAATAGCGGCCGTCCTGTCCGACATAGACGCGGTCGTTCCGGCTCAGACGGCGTTCGCGATAGCGCGCATTGTCGACATAATAGCGGTCGGCATAATAGCCGCCATAAGCCGGATCGGGCCGGTTATAGTCATAGGCATAGCGCGGGCCGCCATAACCACCGCCATAAGTCGAACAACCGGAAACCAGCGTCGCGGCCGCCACCAGGCCGAGTGTCAATGCACGCATCACATCCTCCCTCATGGGTAATGCGGGGGAATCGCTTTGCGACGGCAAAGGTTGCGATATGTTAAGGGGGAGAGCCGAAATGGCTCCGTCCTAGGGCGTTCGACGGAATTGCCCGGCGCCTCTGTGCAACCCAAGACGAAAGGGATTCCCTTGGCCTTCGCCTTGGCCCCCGGCTGAATCGCATTTGGGGCTCGGGGCTTACCGCAGGGTGCGGATGATGCCCGAAAAGTCCACCGGCGGCTGCCCCTCACCCACGAACGCCGTGTAAAGCTCTGCCGCCCGCTCGCCCATCGGCGTGGTCGCGCCAGCCTCCTGCGCCGCCTGCATCGCCAGTTTCAGGTCCTTCAGCATCAGCGCCGCCGCAAAGCCGCCCTGATAATCGTGATCGGCGGGTGTCTCCGGCCCGACGCCGGGGACGGGGCAATATTTGGTCATCGACCAGCTCTGCCCCGACGAGACCGAGGCGATGTCGTAAAAGGTCTGCGCTTCCAGCCCCAGCTTCTCGGCCAATACGAATGCCTCGCAGGTTGCGATCATCGTCGCACCCAAGAGCATGTTGTTGCAGATCTTGGCCGCCTGGCCTGCGCCATGGCCACCGGCATGGATCACCGCCTGGCCCATCGCCGACAGGAAGGGCTCGGCGCGTGCGAATGCCTCCTGGGGGCCGCCGACCATGAAGGTCAGCGTACCCGCCTTGGCCGCCGCGATCCCACCGGAGACGGGCGCATCGACCGCCATCATGCCCTTGCCCTGTGCGGCTTCGGCGACGCGTCGCGCGGTGGCGACGTCGATGGTCGAGCAGTCGATCAGGATTGCCGACGGCGGCGCGGCGGCGAATACCGCGTCGGCATAGACGCGCTCGACATGGTTTCCGGCGGGCAGCATGGTCACGACCGCCTCGACACCGTCCATCGCCGCGATGGCGCTGTCGACGGGCAGGCACCCGGCCGCTTTCGCCGCCGCCAGCGCGTCCGCCGACAGGTCGAAGGCGCGGACGTCATGCCCCGCCTTCGCCAGATTGGCGGCCATGCCGCCGCCCATATTGCCCAGGCCGATAAAGGCGATCCGCGCCATGATGCTCTCTCCAATCGTGTTCTTTTTCTTCTTCCCCCCCTCCCGCAGGCGGGAGGGGCCGCGGGAGGGAAAGGCCACGGGCAATGGTCTCTGTGAGACTCCCTGCCCTCCCCCATCCCAGTTTCAGGTAAACGATGCCCCGCATCGTTTAGATCATGCCGGGGGCATGATCGACCTGAAACTCGCCTGCGGGAGGGGCGTGGGACTCATCAGCCGTTGGTCCAGTTGGGGCTGCGCTTTTCCACGAACGCTGCCATGCCCTCCTTCTGATCGGCCGAGCCGAACAGGCCGTGGAACAGCCGCCGCTCGAACTGCACGCCCTGCGCCAGGCCCATGTCGAAGGCGGCGTTGACCATCTCCTTGTTCGCACGGACCGCGAGCGGGGCCATTCCCGCGATGGTCGCGGCGGTCTTCAGCGCCTCTTCGACCAGATCGGCGGCGGGGACGATGCGGGCGACGAGGCCGGCGCGCTCGGCTTCCTCGGCGTCCATCATCCGGCCGGTCAGGCACATCTCCATCGCCTTGGCCTTGCCGACCGCATGAGCCAGGCGCTGCGACCCGCCCATGCCCGGCGTCACGCCCAGCTTGATCTCCGGCTGGCCGAACTTGGCGGTGTCGGCGGCGAGGATGAAGTCGCACATCATCGCCAGCTCGCACCCGCCGCCCAGCGCATAGCCCGCGACCGCCGCGATGATCGGCTTGCGGGTGCGGGTGAAGTCGTCCCAGCCGGTAAAATGATTGCCGCCATACATGGCGGCGAAGTCCATCTCCTGCATCTCCTTGATGTCCGCGCCCGCCGCGAACGCCTTGGGCGACCCGGTGATGACGGCGCAGCGCTGTTCGGGATCGGCGTCATAGGCGCGCATCACGTCCAGCAGCTCGGACAGCAGCTCGGCATTGAGCGCGTTCAAGGCCTGGGGCCGGTTAAGCGTCACCAGGGTCACTGCCTCACGGCGCTCGACGATCAGGGTGTTGTATTCGGTCATGCGGCGTCCTCTTCAGCGGTCATCGGGAGTCCAGGCCTGCCCCTCGGGAAGGGCTGCGAAGATATGGTCGATCATCGTGTCGGTCACGCCCTCGGGCGTGGCAGGGTCCCAGCGCGGCGCATTGTCCTTGTCGACGATCAGCGCGCGGACGCCCTCGACGAAATCCGGGCGCTGTACGACATGGGCAGCGACGCCATATTCGCGGCGCATTTCGTCGGCGAAGTCCGTGGTCAGCCTGCCCTCACGCAGCAGACGTAGCGACACTTTGCAGGCTTGCGGCGATTTGGTGCGAAGGACGCCGAGTTGCTGCGTCGCCCATTCGCCGCCGTCCGCCTCCAGCGCCTCGATGATCTCCTCCAGCGTATCGGTGGCGAACAGCCGGTCGATCTCGGCGGCGTGCGCCATGATCTTCGCTTGCGGAGCAAGGACAGACAGCCGATCGAGCGTCGCGGCGATTTCCTGTGGCGCGGACACAATCGCAGCCTTGGCCTCGTCGAGCGAGGCAGCGGACAGGTAGTGGGTGGCCAGCCCCAACGCATAGGCCTCTGCCCCGTCGAGCCGGTGCCCGGTCAGCGCCAGATACTCGCCCATCCGCCCGGGCAGGCGCGACAGATACCAGCCGCCGCCGACATCGGGGAACAGGCCGATCCCCGTCTCCGGCATAGCCAGCCGGGTATTCTCGGTCGCGATGCGGAAGCGCGCAGGTGCCGAGATGCCGACGCCGCCGCCCATGGTGATGCCGTCCATGAACGCGACGATCGGCTTGGCATAGGTGAACAGCCGGTGGTTCATCCGATATTCGCTGTGGAAGAAGCCCCGCGCCGCCTCGCCGTCGCCAGCCCCGCTTTCGGCAAGCAGGCGAATGTCGCCGCCCGCGCAGAAACCGCGTCCCTCGGCATGGTCGATGATGACCGCCTCGATCGACAGATCGCCGCGCCAGTCCTCCAAGGCGGCCAACACGCCCTCGCACATGTCGCGGGTCAGCGCGTGGATCGCCTTGGGCCGGTTGAGCCGCAGTCGCCCGACCGGGCCTTCGCGGGTGACGATCAGGTCTTGGGTCATGCCTATACCTTACTCTCTTCTTCCACCCCGGCGAAGGCCGGGGTGGTTGCGTTTGGAGGGAACGTCAGTCCTTCAGCAAGTCACGCCCAACGATCATCCGCATCACCTGGTTGGTCCCCTCCAGGATCGAATGGACGCGCAGGTCGCGCCAGAAACGCTCGATCGGATAGTCCATCAGATAGCCGTACCCGCCATGCAGCTGCAGCGCCCGGTCGACCACCGACGATCCGGTATCGGTCGCCAGTCGCTTGGCCATCGCGGCGAAGCGGGTCTTGTCGGGTGCATTGCCCGTCACCTTGGCGGCGGCGAGATAGAGCAGCGCACGCGCCGCCTCCAGCTCGGTCGCCATGTCGGCCAGGGTAAACTGGGTGTTCTGGAATTCGGCGATCGCCTTGCCGAACTGGCGGCGGTCCTTCACGTAAGCGACGGACTCGTCGAGACAGCGCTGCGCGCCGCCCAGCGAGCAGGCGCCGATGTTCAGCCGCCCGCCGTCCAGCCCCATCATCGCGATGCGAAAACCCTCGCCTTCCGCGCCCAGCCGGTTGGCGACGGGCACGCGGACGTTATCAAACATCACCTGCCGCGTCGGCTGCGAATGCCAGCCTAGTTTGCGCTCGTTCGCGCCGAACGAGACGCCGGGGGTGTCCTTGTCGATCACCAGGCAGGAAATGCCCTTCGGCCCCTCCTCACCGGTACGGACCATGGTGACATAGACCTCGTTCTCGCCACCGCCCGAGATGAACTGCTTGGAGCCCGAAACGACATAATGATCGCCGTCGCGCACCGCCCGCGTCTTGAGCGCGGCCGCGTCGGACCCCGAGCCCGGCTCGGTCAGGCAATAGCTGGCCATGCGCTCCATGGTGACGAGATCGGGCAGGTAACGCCCCTTCACATCCGCATCGCCGAACCGGTCGATCATCCATGACGCCATATTGTGGATCGAAATGAAGGCGGAGGTCGAGGGACAGCCATAGGCCATCGCCTCCATGATGAGCGCCGCCTCCAGCCGTCCGAGCGCGATGCCGCCCGATTCCTCGGACACGTAGATGGCCGCGAAGCCCAGCTCGGCGGCCGCCTTGATGGTTTCGCGCGGGAAGATGTGCTTCTCGTCCCACTCCGCCGCGAAGGGCGTGATGCGATCGGCGGTGAAGCGGCGCGCCAGCTCCTGAATCTCGCGCTGTTCGTCGGTGAGGTCGAATTGGGTCATCGAAATCTCTCGCTTCTTTAAGCCCCTCCCGCAGGCGGGAGGGGTTTGGGGAGGGCAGGGAGTCTCACCGAGACCGTCGCCTGTGGCGTGCCCTCCCCCATCCCCTCCCGTAAACGGGAGGGGCGTGCTGTTAGGCCATCGTGGGGATGACGAACGCGTTGCCGCCATCGGGCGAGCCATCGGGCCAGCGCTGGGTCACCGTCTTCACCTTGGTCCAGAAGCGGACGCCCTCCATGCCGTGCTGGTTCACGTCGCCGAACGCCGAGCGCTTCCAACCGCCGAAGCTGTGATAGGCGACCGGCACCGGGATCGGCACGTTGATGCCCACCATGCCCACCTCGACCCTTGCCGCGAATTCCCGCGCGGCGTGGCCGTTGCGGGTGAAGATCGCGACGCCGTTGCCATATTGGTGCTCGCTGGGCAGCCGCACCGCCGTCTCGAAATCGGGGGCGCGGACGATCTGCAGGACGGGACCGAAGATTTCTTCCTTGTAGCTCTGCATCGCGGGCGTCACCCGGTCGAACAGCGACGGGCCGATGAAGAAGCCTTCCTCATAGCCCTGCAGCTTGAAGCCGCGCCCGTCCACGACCAGTTCGGCGCCTTCGTCCACGCCGGTCTGGATCCAGTCCTCGACACGGCGTTTGTGCGCCGCGTTCACGACCGGGCCATAATGCGCCTGCGCATCGGTCGAAACGCCGACCCGCAGCGCGTCGATCGCGGGGATCAGCTTTTCGCGCAGCGCGTCCGCCGTCTTGTCGCCGACCGGCACCACCACGGGCAGCGCCATGCAGCGCTCACCCGCCGAGCCGAAGGCCGCGCCCGACAAGTCGGCGACCACCTGGTCCAGATCGGCGTCGGGCATCACGATGCCGTGGTTCTTCGCGCCGCCCATCGCCTGGACGCGCTTGCCCGCCTCGACACCGCGCCGATAGACGTAATGCGCGATGTCGGACGAGCCGACGAAGCTGACCGCGCTGATCGCGGGATGGTCGAGGATCGCGTCGACCATCGCCTTGTCGCCGTGCACGACCTGCAAAATGCCCTCGGGCGCGCCCGCTTCGCGCATCAGCTCGGCGAGGCGGACGGGGACCGAGGGGTCACGCTCGGAGGGTTTCAGGATGAAGGCGTTGCCGCAGGCGATGGCGACACCGAACATCCACATCGGGATCATCGCGGGGAAGTTGAACGGCGTGATTCCCGCGCCGATGCCCAGTGGCATGCGCATCGAATAGACGTCGATGCCCGGCCCGGCGCCTTGGGTATATTCGCCCTTCAGCGCGTGGGGGATGCCGCAGGCGAACTCGATCACCTCCAGCCCGCGCTGGATGTCGCCTTTTGCGTCGGCAATCACCTTGCCGTGCTCGGAGGAGAGCAGATGCGCCAACGCATCCATATTCTGCTCGACCAGTTCCTTGAACCGGAACATCACGCGCGCCCGGCGCTGCGGGTTGGTCGCGGCCCAGCCTGGTTGCGCGGCACTCGCGGCGGCAACGGCGCGTTCGAGCAGCGCGGCGTCGCCCAGCATCACGCGGGCCTGAACCTGACCGCTATTGGGGTCGAACACGTCACCCTGGCGGGTTCCGGCGGCGTTGGTTGCGGTCTGTCCGCCAGCAACCAAATGGTCGATCACGCGCATAAACTCTCCTGTTTCGGGTCTGATGCCCGACTCTCGCCCTTGTAATTATATTGCTCGCGCGTGAAATCCAAGTCGGGTCGGCCAAAAAGGCGTCGAGGCTGCTTTCGCTTGCGTCAGGCCGCCGGGCAGAGCCGCCACGCCGCGCCCGCCGCGATCAGCGCCCCCATCACCGCCGCTATCAGCGAAACCAATCCCCAGACCGGAAAGGCCAGCGCGCCCAGCCCCGCACCGACCAGAAAGCCGGTCCATAACAATAGATAGGGAAGCCAGGCCCAGCGTTCCCGCCCCGCCATGGTCTGCGCCAGATGCTGTCCGATCTTGACGAGCGTGCCGGTCATATAGGTGACGCCGATGCTGACCTCGCCGTCGCGCTCGAAAGTGGCGTTGGTCGCTCCCATCGCCAGCACCATGGCCGGGGCGGCCCATCGGCCCAGCACCGCGACGCCGCCCAACAGCAAGGCGACCAGCAGCAGCACCGCCACCTGCCCAATACGAGGCAGCGCCAGCCGGATCAGCGTGCCGACCAGTACGCCCGCGACGAATAGCGCCAGCAGCATCGCCAGCACCGCCACCGCACCCGACACGGGCTCATGCGGCGCGACCAGCCGGACCGCCAGCATCGTGCCGTTGCCGCTCATGAACGAAACGAAATAGCCACCGAGTTGCTGAAATCCGATCGCATCGACATAACCGGACAACAGGGCCAGCCATATCGCCAGCGGCCAGGATCGGCGATCGGATCGGATCATGGCCGGAAGCTATATCGCGCCGTGCGCGGCCTGACCAAGGCCTATTGCAGAGTTTCCGGGGATCGGATCGCGGGCAAGCGCGTTGGCGCGGTTCGAGACAGGGGAGACGGCATGGCAGGCGCGCTGGTGGAAATCTGGTTGACCGTGTCGGCGCTGTCCTCGCTCGTCATCATCCTGATCGCCATCGGTCACAGCGACATGCGGCGCGAAAAGCGGTTACGCCCCCGTCCATTGCCGCGGCGGCGTACACGTCGTGCCGCGCGCTGATCGGCGCGGCGGACCCAATCAGAACAGGTGTAACAACCGGTCGAGCAGGCCGGACTTGCGGGTGCGCATCGCCATATAGCGGGCACGATCCTCGGCGGCGCGCCGATAGAGCGCATCCAGACGCTGCTCGCGCGGCATGTCAGAAATCCGTGGCGGCGGCATGTGACTGGCCATCTTATACCCTCCCTTATGTCGAACCGTTGGTTTCGAACGACGAACGGCGAAATTTGTTCCTCGAAGGTGACAGGGTGGTCATCCCGCAGGCCCGCCCCCCAAGGCTTTGAAATACGGGCAATAGGGCATTTTTCGCGGATTTTTGGCGGCTTCAGCCGCTCTCCATCATGAACGTCTCGTAAGGAACCCGTAAGTCGTGCGTCAGGGGTTTGCCCCTATCGGCCAAGCGAATATCCGCTTTCTTGCGCCGAAAGAGCCCGATGCACGTCAATCCCGCCGACGCAACGCTGCCCGAAACCCGCCGCCTCTCCTCTGCGCAGCAATGGCGCTGGGTTGGCATAGCCGCCGCCGTGCTGATCGGGGCGCTGATCCTGTTCACGGTCATTGGCAAGCTGACGCATAAGGAGGAAACGCCGCCACCGCCGCCGCCGCCGGGCACGCTGCGCCTGTCCAAGGAGCAGTTGGACGCGATGCCGACCATGCGCGTCGGCTTGGGCGCGTCGGGGGCGCAGACCGTGGCGACAGGTGCGATCACCGCCGACGGCACCCGCTCGACGCCGGTGCTGATGCCCTATGCGGGCCAGGTGGTGCGGGTGCTGGCCGATGCGGGCCAGGTGGTGCGCCAGGGCCAGCCGCTGCTGCTCATCAAGACGAGCGACTTCGTCGATGCCCGCTCGGGGCTCTTTTCGGCCCGCGCCGCGTACCAGAACGCGCAGGCGCAACTGGTCGCGGCGCAGCGCAACGCCGACCGCCAGCAGCAAATCTATGAGACCGCAGGCGGCGCGCTGAAGGATTATCAGCAGGCCAAGGCCGACCTCGCCGCGGCACAGGCGACCGCCCGCACCGCCGCCGCCTCGCTGGGCGCGGCGCGCGACAAGCTGGCGATCCTCGGCAAGTCGCAGGGCGAGATCAACCGGCTGGAGAATTCCGGTCAGGGCGCCGGCATTCATGACATCACCACGCTGGTCGCGCCGATCAGCGGCGTCGTCGCGTCGCGCGATGTCGCGCCGGGGCAATATGTCTCGCAGGGCGGCGACAAGCCGGTGATGACCATCACCGACCCGTCGCGCGTCTGGCTGGTGGCTCAAGTGGCCGAGAGCGATGCCGAGAATGTCCGCGTCGGCGATCCGGTCGAGGTGACGACGCCCGCCGTGCCGGGCCGCGTCTTCCACGCGACCATCGATCTGGTTGGTGCCGCGTTGGATCCCGAAACCCACCGCCTGCCCGTTCGCGCCTCGATCCCCAACCCGGACAAGGCGCTGAAGCCGCAGATGTTCGCCAGCTTTGCGATTCGCCATCTGAACGCGGGCGAGGCGATCCGCGTCCCCGCCGCCGCCGTCATCCATGAAGGCGACAATGCCCGCGTCTGGATCATGCGTCCCGACGGCCTGCTGGTCGCGCGCGACGTGACGACCGGCGACTCCGCGGGTGGCCTGGTCACGATCACCTCCGGCCTGAAGCCGGGCGAGAAGATCGTCACCTCGGGCGCGCTGTTCGTCAACGAAGCGGGGATCGGCGAATAATGAACCGCATCGTCGACTTTGCGCTGCGTCAGCGACTGCTGATCGTCGGCCTGTTCTTTGCGATGATCGTCGCTGGCGTCATCGGCTTCATCAACCTCAACATCGAAGCCTATCCCGATCCCGTTCCGCCGATGGTCGAGGTCATCACCCAGACCCAGGGTCTGTCGGCCGAGGAGATGGAGCGCAACGTCACCATCCCGATCGAGGTCCAGATGGCGGGCATCCCGCATATGACCGCGATCCGCGCGATCAGCCTGTTCGGCCTGTCCGACATCAAGATCCAGTTCACTTACGATTATACCAACGAACAGGCCAAGCAGCAGGTCATCAACCGCCTGTCGCAGCTGCCCCCGCTGGCCGGTGGGGCACAGCCGACGCTGTCGCCGACCTCGCCGGTGGGTGAGATCTATCGCTACCGCATCGTCGCGCCCAAGGGCTATTCGGTGATGGACCTGAAGACGTTGCAGGACTGGGTGCTCCAGCGCCGGTTCAAGCGGATTCCGGGCGTGATCGACGTCACCGGCTGGGGCGGCAAGCTGCGCGCCTATGACGTGGTGATCGACCAGAACCGGCTGACCGCACACGGCGTGACCGTGGCGCAGGTGCTGGCGGCGCTGTCGAAGAGCGACGGCAATGTCGGCGGCCAGACGATCAATTTCGGCGAACAGGCCGCGATCGTGCGCGGCATCGGCCTGATCCAGTCGCCGAACGCCATCGAGAACGTGCTGGTCGGCGAGGCGGGCGGCACGCCCGTGCTCATCAAGGACGTCGCCACCGTCAAGGTCGGCAACGCGCCGCGCATGGGCATCGCCGGGTATAATAACGACGACGACATCGTGCAGGGCATCGTCCTGATGCAGCGCGGTGCCCAGTCGATGCCAACGATCAAGGCCGTGCAGGCCGAGGTCGCCAATATCAACGACAGCGGCGTCCTGCCCCCCGGCGTCCATTTGGAGCGCATCTACGACCGCTCCGACCTCATCAACCTGACCATCCACACCGTCATGGAAAACATGGTGGTGGGCATCCTGCTGATCTTCGCGCTGCAGTGGCTGTTCCTCGGCAATCTGCGCTCGGCGATCATCGTGGCGGCGACCATCCCCTTCGCACTGGCCTTTGCGATCCTGATCCTGGTGTTGCAGGGGGAGAGTGCGAACCTGCTGTCGGTCGGTGCGCTCGACTTCGGCCTGGTGGTCGATGCCTGCGTCATCATGGTGGAGAATATCTTCCGCCACATGGTGGAACGATCGGCCGCCGTGGAGAGCGGCAAGGGCCATTACACCATGGCCAGCCGCTTTGGCGCGGTGCTGGGCGCGTCCAGCGAGGTCAGCCGCGGCATCTTCTTCGCCGCCGCGATCATCATCGCCAGCTTCCTGCCGCTGTTCACCCTGACCGGGGTGGAGGGCCATATCTTCGGCCCGATGGCCAAGACCTATGCCTATGCGATCAGCGGCGGCCTGCTCGCGACCTTCACCGTCGCACCCGTGTTGTCGACGCTGCTGCTGCCGGACAAGCTGGCCGAGACCGAGACGTTCATCGTCGGCAAGCTACGCCGCGTCTATGAGCCCGCCGCGTCCTTCGCGCTGCGCAACAAGGTGGTGACGATCGGCGGCGCGGTGCTGATGATGGGTCTGGCGGTCGTCGGCGTGCGCTCGCTGGGCATCGAGTTCCTGCCGCATCTCGAAGAAGGCAATATGTACATCCGCGCCACCCTCCCCTCCTCGATCAGTCTCGAGGCGGGCGAGAAGGTGACCAACGAGGTGCGCAAGATCATCGCGTCCTACCCGGAGACCACGGCGGTCCTGTCCGCGCATGGCCGCCCGGACGACGGCACCGATGCGACCGGCTTCTTCAACGTCGAGTTCTTTGTGCCTTTGAAACCGTTCGACACCTGGCCGAGCGGCATGACCAAGGAGAAGCTGATCGACGAACTGTCGAAGCGGCTGGCGACCAAATATCCCGGGGTCGACTTCTCCTTCTCGCAGATCATCGAGGATAATGTCGAAGAGGCCGCTTCGGGCGTGAAGGGTGCCAATTCGATCAAACTGTTCGGCCCCGATCTGGTCACGCTGGAAAAGCTGGCCAACCAGATCAAGGCGCAGATGGCCAAGGTGAAGGGCATCGAGGATCTCGGCGTGTTCGAGATTCTGGGCCAGCCGACCGTGCGCATCGATGTCGATCGCGCCAAGGCCGCGCGCTATGGCCTGACCCCCGACGACATCAACGCCACCGTCGCCGCCGCCATTGGCGGCCAGTCACCCGCCGACCTCTACGAGCCCGGCACCGACCGCCATTTCCCGATCATCGTGCGCTTGCAGCCCAAGCAGCGCGATTCGCTGGAGTCGGTGCGCAACATCACCATCGGCGCGCCCTCGCCCGACGGCAACGGGACCATCCAGGTGCCGCTGTCCGAAGTGGCGAACGTCAAGCTGACCAGCGGTGCCTCGTTCATCTATCGCGAGCATCAGGAGCGTTACGTCCCGATCAAATTCTCGGTGCGTGGCCGCGATCTGGGCGGCGCGGTCGAGGAGGCGCGGTCGCGGATCAACCAGAATGTCCACCTGCCGCCGGGCTATCACCTGGAATGGGCGGGCGAGCTGGATAACCTGAAGAACGCCATCTCGCGGCTGGAGATCGTGGTGCCGATCAGCCTCGTGCTCATCCTGCTGCTGCTCTATGCGAATTTCGGCTCGATGCGCGACAGCCTGCTCGCCTTCTCCGCGATCCCGATGGCGATCGTGGGCGGCGTGCTGGCGCTGGCCCTGACCGGAACGGCGTTCAGCATCTCGGCGGCGATCGGCTTCGTGGCCTTGTTCGGGATCGCGGTGATGGACGGGATCCTGGTCGTCACCACCTTCAACAATGCGATCGACGAAGGCGCGCCTCGCGAGAACGCGCTGGCCACCACCGTCAAGAACAGCCTGCGGCCCGTCGTCATGACCTGTCTGGTCGCGGCGATCGGCCTGCTACCCGCCGCGCTGTCGCACGGCATTGGCAGCCAGGTGCAAAAGCCGCTCGCGCTGGTCGTGGTCGGCGGCATGACGCTGGCCCCGTTGCTGATCCTGCTGGTCCTGCCGGTGCTCATCAGCCGCTATTCGGTCCGCCTGCCGCTATCGCAGCGCAAGAAGAAGCATGACCCGATGGTCGACGACCAGGGCGATACCACCACCTCTGAACCCGGGGTTCCGGCATGAAGCGTTTCCTGACCCTGCCTTTGCTGGCGTGCGTTTCGGCCTGCGCCGTCGGCCCGCACGACCTGGACGCCCATGCCAGCCTGCCCCCCCTCGCCCCGGCGCCGGTGATCGCCCCCGCGAGTGGCCCGGCCCAGACGGTGTCCGCCACCGTCGCGCCCGAATGGTGGCACGCTTTCGGCAATGCCCAGCTCGACGCGCTGGTCGCCGAGGCATTGGCGCACAACAATGATGTCGCGGTCGCCGAAGCCTCGCTGCGACAGGCGCAGGAACAGGCCCGGGCGACGCGCGGCACGCTGCTGTTTCCGCAGGGCGGGCTGAACTACAATGTTCAGCGGACCCGCGTGTCCAACGCGCTGTCCCCGGCGGTCGCCAACCAGAACCAGCAACTCTATACGCTGCACACCGCGCAGGTCAGCGTCTCTTATGACGTCGATGCGTTCGGCGGCAACCGGGCGCAGGTCCGCTCCGCCGTCGCGCGCGCCGAGGTCGAGCGGCATCAGCTGGATGCGGCGCGGATGACGGTGGCGGCCAACCTCGTCACCGCGCTGATCGAGCGGGCGAGCCTGGCCGAACAGGTCGCCGCCGCGCAGACCGCCGTGCAGGTCAACCGCGACATCCTGTCCGCGCTGCAACAGCGCCAGCGGCTGGGTGCGGTGGGCGCGTCCGACGTGGCCACTCAACAGGCCGCGCTCGCCACCGCCGAGGGCGCCCTGCCCCCGCTGGTCCGCGCCGAGGCCGCCCAGCGCACCGTCATCGCGACGCTGATCGGCCGTCCGGCGGGGTCGGCCTTGCCGCCGCTGCCCGAACTGTCGCAGCTCAATCTGCCGACCGAGCTGCCCGCGATCGTCCCGTCCGAGCTGGTCCATCGCCGCCCAGACGTGCTGGCGGCGGCCGCGCAGTTGCAGGGTGCCGGGGCCGATGTCGGTGCCGCCATCGCCGCGCGGCTGCCCAGCATCCAGCTATCGGCCAATGCCGGTGGCTCGGCGCAGGATTTCGGCGACATGTTCAAGAGCGGCAACCCCTTCTGGGCGCTGCTCGGCGGCATCACCCAGCCGCTGTTCCATGCCAATGCGCTGCGCCATCAGCAAAAGGCGGCGGAGGCCGCGCTGGAGGGGGCCAAGGCGCAGTACCGCGCGGCGGTGCTCCAGGCGTTCGGCAATGTCGCGGACTCGCTGACCGGCCTTGCGACCGACGCACAGGCACTGGACGCGGCGCAGCGGGCGAGCAACGCGGCAGGCCAGGCGCTGACCTTCGCACGGCGGCAGCTGGCGCTGGGCGATGTGGGCACGCTGCAACTGCTCAACGCCACCGCGACGGACGCACAGGCCCGCGCCCAGCTGATTCAGGCCAAGGCGGCGCGGATGACCGATACGGTCGCGCTGTTCCAGGCCGCTGGCGGGCCGGTTACCGGGTCGTGATGATAGAATAATCCTCCCCGGCACGGGGAGGGGGACCATCCGAAGGATGGTGGAGGGGGCGTCCCGCTAGGTAGTACCTATGAGGAAGCCCCCCTCCGTCAGGCCTGCGGCCTGCCACCTCCCCGTACCGGGGAGGATCATAAAAAAAGGGGAGAGCCCCGGCCCTCCCCCTTCGTCAGAACAACCGGGTTAGCAGGTAGAACCCCGCCCCCATTACGGCGGAGGCCGGGATGGTGATGATCCAGGCGATCACCACATTGCCCGCCACGCCCCAGCGCACCGCCGAGGCACGCCGCGCGACACCCGCCCCGATGATCGAGCCGGTGATGGTGTGCGTCGTCGACACCGGAATTCCCAGTGCCGAGGCGCAGAAGATCACGATCGAGCCCGCCGTCGAGGCGCTGAACCCCTGATGCTGCGACAGCTTGGTGATGCGGCTGCCCATCGTCTCGATGATCTTCCAGCCGCCGGTCATGGTGCCCAGCGCCATCGCGACATAGCAGGAGATGGCGACCCAATGCGGCACCTCGAACGGGCCGGTCAGGCGGCCGGTCGAATAGAGGAGGACGGTGATGATCCCCATCGTCTTCTGCGCATCGTTCAGCCCGTGGCTGAGCGAATAGGCGGCCGAGGAGACGAGGTGCATCGCCCGAAAGCTGCGCTCCGCCTGCCCGGCCGTCGAGCGGCGAAGCGCCCAGCTGCTCAGCAGCATGACCAGCATTGCCAGCATCATGCCCAGCATCGGCGACAGTACGATGGCGAGCAGCGTCTTGTTGAGTCCTGCCCACTTCACCGCGCCCATGCCAGCATGGGCGACGCCGGCGCCGACCAGCCCACCGACCAGCGCATGGCTGGACGACGACGGGATACCGCGCAGCCAGGTGATGACGTTCCACGCCATCGCCCCGCCCAGTGCGCCGAAGATGACGGCGGGCGTCACCACGTCCTGGTCGATCAACCCCTTGCCGACGGTCTCCGCCACCTTGTGCAGGCTGGGAAAGGCGACGGTCAGGAAATAGGCGGCGAAGTTGAAGAAGGCCGCGAAACCGACCGCCGCGACCGGCGACAACAGCCGGGTCGCCACCACGGTCGCGATCGAATTGGCCGCGTCGTGCAGGCCGTTGAGATAGTCGAAGGCCAGCGCGACCAGGATCAGGCCAGCGAGCAGCGGAAAGGCGAGTTCGTGCATTGCCGCCGCCTCAGGCGTGATCGATGACGATGCCGTCGATCTCGTCGGCGACATCCTCGAACGCGTCGAGGATGCGCTCCAGATGCTTGTACACTTCCTTTTCGATGACGAAGCGCAGCGTGTCGCGCTCGCCGCATTCGTCCAGCGTGCGCTTCAGTCCCGCCGCGTGCATCTCGTCGGCACGGCCCTCCAGCCGGACCAGTTCCTCGGTCAGCGCGTGCAGGCGGTCGCCGTTGCGTGCGACGTCGCGCATCAACGGCATCGCCTCGACGGTCAGCTTGGCCGCTTCGACCGCTACCGCCGCCATCTCGCGCATTTCGGGCGCGAAGCTGGTCAGCCGGTACAGGCCGATCGCGGTGGCGGCGGCGTGCATCTCGTCGATCGTGTCGTCCATCGATCCGATCAGCGAGGTGATGGCGGCGCGGTCGAACGGCGTCAGGAAGGTCGAGCGGACCGAGGTCAGCACCTGGCGCGTGATCTCGTCGGCGTCATGCTCGCGCGCGGCGACGACGGCGATTTCGTCTGCGGTATTGCCCTGGCTGTCGAACAGCCGGACGGTGGCTTCGGCCCCCGCAAGGATGGTGGCGGCTTGCGCCTCGAACAGCTCGAAGAAATTTCCCGTCTTCGGCAGGAGGCGTTGGAACCAGGCGAACATCAGTCGGTAAACCCCGATAGTGATCCGATAGCGTACACGTCTTCTAGCCATGGCCGATCGGGCCACGGCGAAGCGCCGGACCGTGAAAGGGTCATGAACCGAGGATGGCACGAATGCCGCCCCCCTGACCAGACGCAGGCACCACGTCAAGCAAAACTGGGTTACAACTATGTGACACCAACCCTCGGGGAGGCCCCGGGTGCCCGCTGATGCCGCGATCACCGAATGCATGACGCAGGCATGACCGGATCCCGATGGTGATTTCACATGCCACTGTGGTTTTGCCGCATCACCTCTGTCACGCAAGCGCCATAATGCGCCTCTAACGGCCCGCCTCACCGGGATAAACCAATCAGTCGGGCGGCACGAACCGCCCGCCGGAGCGTGGGGAACATATGAAATCGGTTATCAAGACCGCGGCGCTGCTGGGCGCTGCGTGGGGAACGCTGGCGACTGTGCCAGCCATGGCGCAGACCGCCGCAGACCAGGGTGCGGCCACCGCCGCCGCTGCGACGGACGAGCAGCAGGGCCTGGGCGATGTCGTCGTCACCGCCGAGCGCCGTTCGGAAAGCCTGAACCGTGTGCCGGTGTCGGTCGGCGTGGTCAGCGGGTCGAACCTGCGCGCTTTCCAGCAGGGTGGTGAGGACATTCTGGCGCTGTCGGGCCGCGTCCCCGGCCTGTACGCCGAGACGACCACCGGCCGTATCTTTCCGCGCTTCTACATTCGCGGCCTGGGCAATATCGACTTCTATCTCGGCGCGTCGCAGCCCGTGTCGATCATTCAGGACGATGTCGTCCTGGAGCATGTCGTGCTGAAGTCGAACCCGATCTTCGACGTCGACCAGGTGGAAGTGCTGCGCGGGCCGCAAGGGTCCCTGTTCGGTCGCAACACGACCGCGGGCATCATCAAGTTCGACACGATCAAGCCGAGCCAGAGCTTCCAGAGCCGCGCGACCGCCTCGATCGGCAGCTACAACACGATCAGCATGGACGCGGGTGTCGGCGGCCCGCTGATCCGCGACGTACTGGCCTTCCGCCTGTCGGCGCTGGTGCAGCACCGCGACAACTGGGTCGACAATGTCTATTCCGGTCCCAGCGCCGACGGCACGCTGACCCCGAAGAAGGACGCCATGGGCGGCTTCACCGAGCGCGACGTGCGACTCCAGTTGCTCCTCACGCCGACCGACACGCTGTCGTTCAACCTGTCGGGCCATGCCCGCTGGTATGACGGCACCTCGACGCTGTTCCATCGGGCTGCGCTCAAGAAGGGCTCGCGCGACGTGTCGGCCGAGCCGCGCGACCAGGTCGCCTATGACGAAGGCCGCGACAACCCGCAGTCCTATGACACGCAAGGAACCTCGCTGCGCGCCGCGTGGGACATGGGCGGGGCCGAGCTGACCTCGATCACTGCCTATGAGACGACCGCGGGCTACAGCCGGGGCGATACCGATGGCGGCGCCGCGACCAACTTCCCGGTGAACGGCGTGCCGAATGGCTATGGCCTGAGCCAGGGTCAGGTCCGGGGCCTCGACCAGTGGACGCAGGAGGTCCGCCTCGCCTCGACCGGCAGCGGCGCCTTCAAGTGGCAGCTGGGCGGCATCTATTTCGACAGCCGCGACATCACCGACTTCTACCAGCGCGCCTATCTGATCGGGGCCAATCCGAACAACTGGGTGCGCCTGCACAACGTCAACACCTCCTGGGGCGCCTTTGGTCAGGTCAGCTACCGGGCGACCGATCGCCTGACCCTGACCGCTGGCGGCCGGGTCAGCGAGGATACCAAGCGGACCCAGCTGCTGCGCACTGCCGACAGTGCCGCCGGTGTCTCCACCTATCGCGGTCGCCGCGACGTGCGCCTGTCGGACACCCAGCCGAGCTGGGACCTGTCGGCCATGTATGAGGTCAATCCGAACCTGAACGTCTATGTCCGTGCGGCGCAGGGCTTCCGTGGCCCGACCATTCAGGGTCGTTCGGCGGTGTTCAACTCGGACTTCTCGACCGCTGGTTCGGAAACGAACCTGTCGTTCGAAACCGGCTTCAAGTCGAAGCTGTTCGACAACACGCTGCGCCTGAACGCGGCGGCCTTTGCCTATCGCGTGAAGAACATCCAGCTGAACGGCAATGATTCGGACGGCAACGGCGTGCTGCTCAACGCCGACAAGGCGGTCGCCTATGGTCTGGAAGCCGATGCGCAGTGGCTGCCGGTGCGCAATCTGGCGCTGTCGGCGGGCGTCAGCCTGCTCCACTCCGAAATCCGCGACCGTAACGTCAGCGTCCAGACCTGCGGCCTGAACGGCGTGATGGTCTGCACCGTGCTGAACGGCCCGGTGACGACGCGCACGATCTTCGGCTCCAGGGCGTTCTTCGTGCCGATCAACGGCAACCCGCTGCCCAACGCGCCCGAGTACAACGTCAACCTGGCGGCCAAGTACGACATGCCGCTGGCGGATGGCGGCAAGGCGTTCATCTCGACCGACTGGAACCTGCAGGGCTACACCAACTTCGTCCTGTACCGGACCAAGGAGTTCACCGCGAACGGCAATTTCGAGGGCGGCCTGAGCATCGGCTATTCCGCGCCGAACGACGACTGGAGCCTGTCGGTCTTCGCCCGCAACATCACGAACGAGAAGAACCTCAAGGGCGTGATCGAGAACTATATGGCGGCGGTGTTCAACGAACCGCGCATCATCGGCGTGTCGTTCAGCGGCAAATATCGCTGATCGGTGTGATCGTTTGACGGAAAGGCCCGCCCCTCGTTGCGAGGGGCGGGCTTTTTTATTGGCTTCAGGCGAAGGTTCGCTCGTGCGCTTCGGCTTCGCTCAGCGTGAACGAGGGGTGGCCCTTGCCCGGGCATGGCGCTCGGCATGGGCGAGCAGCATGTCCAGATCCTCGCGCGCAATATCGAAGCTCTCGTGCATATCCTCCAGCGCGGCGTCGACATCCTCCGGCCGGATGCGCGAGGCATCGCCGCCGGGCGGGGCGAGCGCGGGTTCATGGGGATAGCTCCGCCCCGTCGCCCGGTGGAAGAACATGCCCAGCGCCACCAGCGCGATTGAGTTGATCGCCACCGGCGCGAAGGCGAAGGAAAAGCCGGCCGCATGGATGCCCTGGCTGCCGATGACGGCGGTCAGCGCGGCCGCGCCGCCCGGCGGATGCAGGCAGCGTGCCAGCGACATGACCAGGATCGCGCCCCCTACTGCGCACCCCGCCGCCAGCGGCAGCGAGGGGATGGCCTGGAACATCGCCACCCCGACGAGCGTGGACAGGACATTGCCGCCGACCACCGACCAGGGCTGGGCCAGCGGACTGGCGGGCACCGCGAAGACCAGCACCGCCGAAGCGCCCAGCGGCGCGACGATGATCGGCAGGTCGGGACCGAGTGCTGGCAGACCGCCGCAGACGATGATGGTCAGGGCGATCCCGATGACCGCCCCGACACAGGCGAGCAGACGACCGGACAGCGTGGCTCCGGCAAGCAGGGGTTGGAAGAAGCGCATGGCGGCCTATGAGGTTTGGCGTTTGATAAGCCCCTCCTCCCGGCAGGGGGGAGGGGTTTGGGGTGGGGGGTTAGCCGCACGCGATGGCCTCGGTGAGACACCGGCCCTCCCCCATCCCCTCCCGTTTACGGGAGGGGAGCGGATTGTGGCGAGCTATACGCGCTTTAGACTTCGGCTAGGAACACCACGCCCGGAATCGTGAGCCTGCGCCCGATCGCGGTCAGTCTTCCGTCCCGGCCGATCTGGAACGTGTTTACCGTCCCCGATCGCTCGTTCGCCACCAGCATCTCGCCCCGCCCTTCGCGCAGCAGGAAGAAGCGCGGCCAGTTCCCGCCGGTCGGGACATGCTGCACCACCCGAGGCTCGCCCCGGGCGTCGAGCGCGAAGACGGTGATGGTGTTCGCCCCGCGATTGGAGACATAGAGCGTCCGCCCCGCGCGATCGATCGCGATATGTGCGGCAAAGGACGGGCCGGTGGCCCCCTCGGGCAGCAGCGCGCGCTCGCCTACGGTGCGGAAACGGCCATCGGGCAGCGCTTCGAGCATGAAAAACCGCGTCTGCAACTCGCAAACCACATAAGCGCGCGGCAGGGTCGGGTGACGGACCATATGGCGCGGCCCGACGCCCGCCGGAGCCTGCCACGCGATCCGCTGGTCGGTGAGCGTGCGCGTCACCGGGTCGAAGCGATAGGCAAAGATCGCATCCGCCCCCAGATCGACCGAATGCAGCCAGCGCCGGTCGGGGCTGAACCCCACCCAATGCGCGTGCGGCCCGGCCTGACGCTCGGCATTGGGACCGGTCCCGCGATGCTGGAAGAGCTGCGGCTCACCCGGCGCACCCGTCCGCCGGTCCAGCCGATAGAAGGCGACCGAGCCGCTGGAATAATTGGCGACCGCCAGACAGGCCGAGGCGCGGTCGATCGCGACATGGCACGGGTCGGCGCCGCCGGTCGACACCCCGCCCCGCGCCGTCCAGTCGGGGCCATAGCTGGTCACCCGCCCCTCGGCCTGCTCGCGGAGCAGATAGACGCTGCCGTTCGGCCCGCCCGCGACGCCGTAAGAGGCGTTGACGATTCCCGTCACCGGCTGCGCCACATGCCCGTCGACGATCGGGTACAGCCCCTTGCCGCCCTCTTGGGCATAGGTGCCCGCGATCAACCGGTCCGCCGCCGCCCGCGCAAAGAGCGGTTCGCCCATGGCAGCCAGCCCCGTGGCCGCGACCGCTCCCGCCATCACCTCGCGCCGTGTCGTCGTCATACCGCGCCATCCTTTCGGCGGTTCTTGAACGCCAAAGGGGGCGGGAAGGCAATCACTTCCCGCCCCCTTCCGGGTCACGATGCGACCAGCGGATCAGATCGCGACGACGCCGCCGTCATTCTTGGTGATGACGATGGTGGCCGAGCGCGGGCGCACGGTCGCGGCGGCGCTGCCCGACTGGCTGTCGGGCCAGTTGCTGGTCGGCGCGGACGGGTTGGTCGCCCCCTCGCCCGGATGCTGGATGTTGACGAAGACCGAGGTGCCGTCCGGCGTCGAGTGGATGCCGGTGATCTCGCACTGTTTCGGCCCGACCAGGAAGCGCTTCAGGGTCACGCCCGGCGCCTTGCCGATGCGGGTGGTGACGGTGGCCGAGGCCCCGCCCGCGCTGCTCGTCACCTGTCGCGTACCGCCGTCGCCGACCCGGCCGGGGATCGCGGCCAGCATCATGCAGTTGGTCACGTCGGTGAACGCGCCGTCATCGGTCTGAATCCACATCACCGGCGTCTGCTGACCCGCGACATTGCTCGGCAGGCTGAACCACAGGCCGTCGGGCGAGGAGAAGTCGTTGGTCGCGTCCAGGCCCGACAGGTTGATGTTGGTCGCATCCAGATCCGCGCCCGCGCCAAAGGCGTACACGTCCCAGGTGAAGCTGGTCGCCTCGGTCGTATCGCCGGTTTCGCGGATGCGGATGATATGGCCGTTGCGGTTGCCGACCGAGGTCGAGGGCGGATCGACATAGGCGCGCGGGTTGGCCGCATCGACGGCGGTGTTGCCGCTCGAGGCGACCGGCTTGCGCGAGGCGTTGTTGGTCAGCGTGCAATACATTTCGCCGGTCGCCGGATTGACCGCGGTCCATTCGGGCCGGTCCATCTTGGTCGCGCCCAGCGCATCGCCCGCCAGACGCGTGTTGATGAGGACATCGGCCTGATCGGCGAAGGGATAGATGCTGTTCGACGCGTTCAGCCCGTTCTGGCCGAACACCAGCGGCATCCATGTGCCGGTGCCGTCGGCGTTGAACCTGGCGACATAAAGCGTGCCGGTGTCGAGATATTTGTCGCCCACCGCCAGGCGGTCGGAGGCGCTGGCGTCCGAGGCGCTCCACGGCGTCGCCGACACGAATTTGTAGATATATTCGTTCTGCGCATCGTCGCCCATGTAGAAAGCCGGACGGACGCCCGCGATCATCCGGCCGCTCTGGCAGCCCTCATGGTTCATGCGGCCCAGCGCAGTGCGCTTGCGCGGGGTGGAGGCGGGGTTGAACGGATCGATCTCGACCACCCAGCCGAACTGGAACGGTTCGTTGCGGAAGTCCGCCGTACCGTCTGCCGCCAGCGCGGCATTGGCGGTCGCGTTCCAGCGGCGATAGATGGTGCTAGACGAGTCCGACGGCGTGACGGTGGCCCAGTTGTAATTGCCGTTGCGCGGTTCGCTGATGCCATAACGCGCCAACGAGACATTTTGCTTCGGCGTGGTTGCCGTGCGCACCGCCGCATCGCCCGAGAGGCGACGGAAATAGCCCACCCAATTCTCTTCGTTGGTCAGGTACGTGTTCCACGCCATCGTGCCGTTGGCGCAATTGTTGATCGTGCCGCGCCCGCTGGTGCCATCGGTCGAATAGGCGGTCTTCAACCAGGCGGCGCCCTTCGCCGGGCCGCTGAACGCCATCGGCGTGTTGGGCGTGATGCGGCGGTTCAGGGCCGACGACTGGACATAGCTCCAGGTGCCATTGGTGCGCGTCACCTCGATCACCGAGACGCCGTGGCACTCGATCTCCTTGATCGCCTCGCTTTCAGCGCGGGGCGCTGGCGACGGGCCGTTCACGTGCAGATATTGCTCGCTGATATTCTCATGGTTGAGCACCAGCAGGCCGCGCGTGCTGTTGTTCGGATCGGGATTGTTGCCCGACGCCGCCAGGCCGAAATAGCTCATCCCATCATGATGGTCGCCCGCACGCTGAGCGAAGTTCGTATCGGTGCCGTTATTGGCATAGGCAGCGACGCCCGCGGCGATCGGATCGCCCAGCCGATAGAGCACGCTGACACTATAGCCCGCAGGCACCGTCACCACATCCGCCAGGCTGTGCGGCACGGCGGTGAAGTCGAGCGCGATCGGCGTGACGGTGACGGTCACGCTGTTGTTGGTGATTAGGCCATCGCGGCTGGTGATCTCGAGGTTGAAGGCGAGTTGCGTCGCGGTCGCCACGGCGGGTGCGCGGAAGGACGCGACCAGCTGGTTGGCGTTGGTCAACGTGACCGACGGTCCGGCCGTCTGGCTCCAGTTGACATTGGCCACCTGCCCGCTGGCGACCGTACCGGTCAGCGTGACCGGACGCCCCGCTGCGACGCTGGCGGTGCTGCCCGCCGCCGTAGCCGTGACCGCCTGCGGATTCTCGTCGTCGCACCCGGCCAGCAGCGCACCGCCGAACAATGCGGTCGTCATCGCCGACACGCCGTGACGCAGCGTCTGACGGCGCGACAGGCGGGTGGCAATCAACTCGCTCATATGCGTGTTGGCAGAGCGGTTGGTATCGATATCGCCATCGTCATAGGCGACCATGCTATTGATATCCGACATGGAAAATCCCCCGGCGCCGCTTGGGTCGAATGCGGCCTCGGGCCGCTCTTTGCCGCGCGACCAAGTCACACAGGCTTCATTTCCGCGTCATGCCCGTGACGGATGGATGACCATATGATGACGCCGACTTCATGACGCCGATCGACTTGACTCGCACCCCTGATCCGCCTAAGCGCAGCCCCGCATCCGGATGGGCTTGCCCGTTCGGATTCCGTCCAAGACAGCAGGTGCCGGGGAATATGCCCTGGCTTAATCTCCTGCCGAGACGGGGAAAAGGATTTTGCCGGTCGCTCCAGCTCGCTGGTCCCGCCCGGTCTGCCCCGCGTTTCCATACGCGTCGGTTGCCCATTCCCCATCGCTGGACACCCCGAGGGGTGGTCACACCCCCCGGTCAAGCAACCGGGATGGTCGTTCGCGGCCGTTCCAACCATGGAGAATGGCATGGATCGCGATCAAAAGACCCAGGCCGTCGCCGAACTGAACCGTAACTTCAACGAGGTCGGCGTGGTGGTCATCACCCGCAACCTCGGCATGACCGTCGCCCAGTCGACGGCCCTGCGCACGAAGATGCGGGAAGCCGGCGCGTCCTACAAGGTCTCGAAGAACCGGCTTGCCAAGATCGCAGCCCAGGGCACCGACTATGCCGGTGTCGCTGACATGCTGACGGGTCCCGTCGGCATTGCCAGCTCGATCGATCCCGTGGCCGCCGCCAAGGTGGCCGTGGACTTCGCCAAGACGACCGACAAGTTCGAGATCGTCGGCGGATCGATGGGTGCGAACGTCCTTGATGTCGCAGGCGTGCAGGCGCTGGCGACTCTGCCCTCGCTGGACGAGCTCCGGGCGAAGATTGTCGGCCTCATCGTGGCACCCGCCACGAAGCTGGCAACCATCACCCAGGCTCCCGCGGCGCAGATCGCCCGCGTCCTCGCGGCTTATGCCGACAAGGACAAGGAAGCCGCCTGATCTTCGGGCGTACACGATTTGAACTGACACACTCGGGCCACTTCATCCGGCCCGTATTGGAGATAAGAACATGGCAGACCTGAACGCGCTGGTTGACCAGCTGAGCGAGCTGACCGTCCTCGAAGCCGCTGAGCTCTCGAAGATGCTCGAAGAGAAGTGGGGCGTCTCGGCCGCCGCTGCTGTTGCTGCGGCTCCTGCCGCTGGCGGCGCTGCTGCTCCGGCCGCTGAAGAGAAGACCGAATTCGACGTGATCCTCACCGGCGACGGTGGCAAGAAGATCAACGTCATCAAGGAAGTCCGCGCGATCACCGGCCTGGGCCTGACCGAAGCCAAGGCGCTGGTCGAAGGCGCTCCGAAGCCCGTCAAGGAAGGCATTGCCAAGGACGAGGCCGAGAAGATCAAGAAGCAGCTCGAAGAAGCCGGCGCGACCGTCGAGCTCAAGTAATCGGACTGCGGGGGGCAACCCCCGCACCCGTTCGCTTGGCGAGCTACAGAAAGGGCGGCCCCTTTGCGGGGGTCGCCCTTTTCTTTTGGCCCGTTGCAGAATACGCGTTCGACGCCTTGCCCAGCCCCTCTCGCCCGCTGAAATTGCCGATCACGAGCCCCTTGCGCGCCATCCCGAACTCGACTGGAATAGCGTCAATTCAACGGGGGATCAGAGATGAGTCTTTGGGCGGTCGGGCTGGTGGCGGTAGCGGGAACGGGGATGATGCCCTTGGCGGCTGCGCAGGACGCGCCCTTGCCCGCGCTCGTCGAACGATTCGAAAACGCGCGGACCCAGTTCGATGCGGCGGCGCTCGGCAGCACGCTCGCCCCCGACTATGAGGAAATCTCGCCGCTCGGCGATGTCGACAGCCGCGCGCGCGTCCTGGGCTATTACGCGCCCGAGGCCAGGCGTCCGGCGCCGCCCATGACCAGTTCCGATATCGTTGTCCACGCCCAGGGGTCGATGGCGCTCGTCACCGCGCGGCGTTCGATCGCGCTGCCCAACGGCACGACACGCTCGCTACGCGCGCGCTATGTTGCCCGCTTGGAGCGCGGCGCCTGGCAACTTGTGTCCGCGCAATACACCCCGATCCCACCTGCCAAGGCGCCGTGATCGGCCGGGCGGTACCTTCGGGCACTCAGGGCGTGATGACAACGCATCGGTCCGAGCAAGCCCCTCCTCTTCAGGAGAGGGGATGATTCCCGATCAAGATCACGACGACTATGACCTGGCCCGGATCACGCGGCGATGAGAGCATGATATGGGGCTGGCACCTTCACGGTCTTTGCGGGCGTTTCTTCCATAGAGAAAGGGAGCCGAATGGCCCCCTTCCCTGTCACTCCGCCGGTTCGATCACGCTGCCCTCTGCGGGCTGGCTGTAGACCCGGTCGAGATAGTGGTTGGCGATGATGTAATGCGCTCGAACCGCCGCCGGGTGGGTCGCCTTCTGGGCCAGTTCGAGTTCGGTTTCGGCACGCTGGTAGAAATAGTCTTCATCAATCTCGGGGGACGTCATTTCAGGTCTCCGGGGTCCCATCGATGCGCCAATAACCCGCGCATTTCCGGGATCTTCTCCAATGTTCGTATATGGTTGGGAGGGCGTTTCAGTTCCATTCCAACGGCCTTGCGCACCCTCCATTCGGCGCAATTCCGTCATTTTCGTCGCAACGCCGGGCTGCCTATGGGAGCCGGTTTCGGCCACCTCAATCGATAAGACGCCATCCATAAAAAGCCGCCGCCCGGTTGCCCGGACGGCGGCCCTTTCATTTCGATCCGTCAGCTGGATCAGTCGTTCAGATACTCACCGGCATCGGCATCCGTGCCGTGGCCCGAGGGTGCGACCTCGGCCAGCGGATCGCTGCCCGTGCCCGCATCCTCGCGCGGCGAACGTGCGTTTTCCGCCGCCCGCTGCTCGGCCGCGCTCACCGGCGCGATGATCGCCTCGGCCAGCTTGCGCTGCTGTGCGCGCAGTGCCGCGTCACGGCTGGACGCCGCCACGCGCAGACGGTTCATGCCCGCACCGGTACCGGCCGGGATCAGGCGGCCGACGATGACATTCTCCTTCAGGCCCATCAGCGTGTCCTGCTTGCCCTGGACCGCCGCCTCGGTGAGGACGCGGGTGGTCTCCTGGAACGACGCCGCCGAGATGAAGCTGCGGGTCTGCAGCGACGCCTTGGTGATGCCGAGCAGGACGGGCTTGCCCTGCGCACGCGCCTGGTTCGGCTCGAGCTTGTCGTTGATCGCGTCCATTTCCTCGCGATCGACCTGCTCGCCCTTCAGCAGCGTGGTGTCGCCGCCGTCGGTGATCTCGACCTTCTGCAGCATCTGACGAACGATCGTCTCGATGTGCTTGTCGTTGATCTTCACGCCCTGGAGACGATAGACTTCCTGGATTTCGCTGACCAGATATTCGGCCAGCGGCTCCACGCCCATCGTTTCCAGAATGTCGTGCGGATCGGGCGAGCCGCCGATCAGGTTGTCGCCACGCTTGACGTAGTCGCCTTCCTGAACGTCGATCACCTTCGACTTGGGCACCAGATACTCGACGACCTCGCCGCCATCCTCGGGCTGGATGCCGATCTTACGCTTCGCCTTATAGTCCTTGCCGAACACGACACGGCCCGAGACCTTGGCGATGATCGCCGAGTCCTTGGGAACGCGTGCTTCGAACAGCTCGGCGACGCGCGGCAGACCGCCGGTGATGTCGCGGGTCTTGGCCGACTCGCGAGCGACACGGGCCAGAACGTCACCGCCCTGCACCTGCGCACCGTCCTCGACAGAGAGCGTCGCACCCGGCGCCAGCATGTAGCGACCGGCCTCGCCCGAATTGTCGTCGAGCAGGGTCATGCGCGGACGCAGATCCTCCTTTGACTTGGTCGAGGCGCGATATTCGGTGACGACGCGCTGGGCGATGCCCGTCGCTTCGTCGACCTGCTCGGTCAGGGTCTTGCCCTCGATGAGGTCCTGGAACTTCACCGTGCCGGGGTTTTCCGTGATCACCGGCATGGTGAACGGATCCCACTCCGCCATGCGGTCGCCCTTCGAGACGATATGACCATCGTCGAACAGCACATACGCACCGTAAGGGATGCGATCGACCGACAGCTCGCGGCCGTCCATGTCAACGATCGCGATCTCACCCGAACGGCTCAGCACCACGCGACGGCCACGCTGGTCGACGATCAGACGCAGGTCGCGGAACTGGACGACACCGTCCACCGCCGCTTCCAGGTTCGACTGTTCGTTCAGCTGCGCCGCGCCACCGATGTGGAAGGTACGCATGGTCAGCTGCGTGCCCGGCTCACCGATCGACTGCGCCGCGATGACGCCGACCGCTTCGCCGATGTTCACCGGCGTACCGCGAGCCAGGTCACGGCCATAGCATTTGCCGCAGACACCGATCTTCGATTCGCAGACCAGCGGGCTGCGGATCTTGACCGACTGGGTGTTCGCCGCCTCGATCCGCGCGACCATCGGCTCGTCGAGCAGGACGCCCGACGGGATGATGACTTCGCCGGTCTTCGCGTTGACGATGTCCTCGGCCGTGGTGCGGCCCAGGATACGCTCGCCAAGCGACGCGATGGTCGAACCGCCCTGCACGATCGCCTTCATCTCCAGGGCGCGGGTCGTGCCGCAATCCTCTTCGATGATGACGCAGTCCTGGCTGACGTCGACCAGACGGCGGGTCAGATAGCCCGAGTTCGCCGTCTTCAGTGCCGTGTCGGCCAGGCCCTTACGCGCGCCGTGGGTCGAGTTGAAATATTCAAGGACGGTCAGACCTTCCTTGAAGTTCGAGATGATCGGCGTCTCGATGATCTCGCCCGACGGCTTGGCCATCAGGCCGCGCATACCCGCCAGCTGCTTGATCTGGGCGGGGCTACCACGCGCACCCGAGTGGGCCATCATGTAGATCGAGTTGATCGGCTTTTCGCGGCCGGCCATCGGGCCGTCCTCGTAATGCCGGACCGCCTTGATCTCGTTCATCATCGAGTTCGCGACCTGGTCGCCGCAACGGCTCCAGGCGTCGATCACCTTGTTGTACTTCTCCTGCTGCGTGATCAGGCCGTCCTGATACTGCTGCTCGAAGTCCTTCACCTGATCGCGCGTCTCATCGACCAGACGATCCTTGTCCGGTGCGATGATCATGTCGTCCTTGCCGAACGAGATGCCGGCGCGGAACGCGTGACGGAAGCCCAGCGACATGATCGCGTCGGCGAACAGCACGGTCTCCTTCTGGCCGGTGTGACGATAGACCTCGTCGATCACCTCGCCGACGTCCTTTTTGGTCAGGACGCGGTTGACGATGTCGAAGGGCACCTTGTGGCTCTTCGGCAGCGTCTCGCCCAGCAGCATACGGCCCGGCGTCGTCTCGAAGCGCTTGAGATACTGGTTGCCCTGCTCATCGGTCTGCGGGACGCGGCTGATGATCTTGGTGTGCAAGGTGACGGCACCGGCGAAGAGGGCCTGATGGACCTCCTCCATGTCCGCCAGCATCATGCCTTGGCCCGGCTCGTTCTGCTTTTCGAGCGAGAGATAATAGAGACCCAGCACCATGTCCTGCGAAGGCACGATGATCGGCTTGCCGTTCGCGGGCGACAGGATGTTGTTGGTCGACATCATCAGGACGCGGGCTTCCAGCTGCGCCTCGAGGCTCAGGGGCACGTGCACGGCCATCTGGTCGCCGTCGAAGTCGGCGTTGAACGCCGAGCAGACCAGCGGGTGAAGCTGGATCGCCTTGCCCTCGATCAGCACCGGCTCGAACGCCTGGATGCCCAGGCGGTGGAGCGTCGGCGCGCGGTTCAGCATGACCGGGTGCTCGCGGATCACCTCGTCCAGGATGTCCCAGACTTCCTTGCGCTCCTTCTCGACCCACTTCTTGGCCTGCTTCAGGGTCATCGACAGACCCTTGGCGTCCAGACGCGCGTAGATGAACGGCTTGAACAGCTCGAGCGCCATCTTCTTCGGGAGCCCGCACTGGTGCAGCTTCAGCTCCGGACCGGTCACGATGACCGAACGGCCCGAATAGTCGACGCGCTTACCCAGAAGGTTCTGACGGAAGCGGCCCTGCTTGCCCTTGAGCATGTCGGACAGCGACTTCAGCGGACGCTTGTTGGCACCCGTGATCGTGCGGCCGCGACGGCCGTTATCGAACAGCGCGTCGACCGCTTCCTGCAACATGCGCTTTTCGTTGCGGACGATGATGTCCGGCGCACGCAGCTCCATCAGCCGCTTCAGGCGGTTGTTGCGGTTGATGACGCGGCGATACAGGTCGTTCAGGTCCGAGGTCGCGAAACGACCGCCGTCCAGCGGCACCAGCGGGCGCAGCTCGGGCGGGATGACCGGAATGACTTCCAGGATCATCCATTCGGGACGGTTGCCCGATTCCAGGAAGCTCTCGACAACCTTCAGGCGCTTGATGATCTTCTTGGGCTTCAGCTCCGACTTGGTCGTCGCCAGCTCTTCGAGCAGCGCGACCTTCTCGCCTTCCAGGTCGAGATTTTCGAGCATGATGCGGACCGCTTCCGCGCCGATCCCGGCCGAGAAGGCGTCCTCGCCATATTCATCCTGCGCGTCGAGCAGCTCGTCCTCGGTGAGAAGCTGATACTTCTCCAGCGGGGTCAGGCCCGGCTCGATGACGATATAGGCTTCGAAGTACAGCACGCGCTCGAGCTGCTTCAACTGCATGTCGAGCAGCAGGCCGATGCGGCTGGGCAGCGACTTCAGGAACCAGATGTGCGCGACCGGCGCGGCCAGTTCGATATGGCCCATCCGCTCGCGGCGGACCTTCGACACCGTAACCTCAACACCGCACTTTTCGCAGACGATGCCCTTGTACTTCATGCGCTTGTACTTGCCGCACAAGCATTCGTAATCCTTGATCGGACCGAAGATGCGCGCGCAGAACAGGCCGTCACGTTCCGGCTTGAACGTGCGGTAGTTGATCGTCTCGGGCTTCTTGATCTCGCCGAACGACCAGGAACGGATCTTGTCGGGCGACGCGATGCCGATCTGAATCTGGTCGAAGGTTTCCGGCTTGGCCACCGGATTGGCGAAGTTGGTCAGTTCGTTCATGATGTAATCCTAACCGCTGAAGATTGGCGACTCAAAGTTGGTCGCGACAATCTCTAACCTTTTGATCGGGAACCCGGACTTGCTTACGATCGTCGAGATAACGGTCCGTATCGGACTTCAACTCAGCAGCGACTTGAGCTTCCGCTTTACCGATCTTCTTACCCTCGTACAGCGCTCGATCGACGAAGGTTTTCGCCGCTTCGATCACAGCGGGGTAAGACGGATTGTGCTCACTAATGCGCTGCACGGATAACGCTGTCATCGCTTGCGCGCATGATAGTGCCATCTGATAATCGCCCTGCTGTTGCGGCTGAGAACAGCCGCAACAGCACAGCATCACAGTCAACGCAAAAGCGCGTCTCACAGGTTACTCCGCCGCCTCGGCCAGACCGTCGTCCTGGGCGTCTTCCATCGACTTCAAATCGACGTTGAGACCCAGCGAGCGCATTTCCTTGACCAGCACGTTGAAGCTCTCCGGGATGCCCGCCTCGAAGGTGTCGTCGCCCTTGACGATCGCTTCGTAGACCTTGGTGCGGCCGACCACGTCGTCCGACTTCACCGTCAGCATTTCCTGGAGCGTGTACGCCGCGCCATAAGCCTGCAGCGCCCACACTTCCATCTCACCGAAGCGCTGGCCACCGAACTGCGCCTTACCACCCAGCGGCTGCTGGGTAACGAGCGAGTACGGCCCGATCGAACGCGCGTGGATCTTGTCGTCGACCAGGTGGTGGAGCTTCAGCATGTAGATGATGCCCACGGTCACCTTGCGGTCGAACTGATCGCCGGTGCGCCCGTCGAACAGGTCCGACTGGCCCGAGGTGTGCAGACCGGCCAGCTCCAGCATCTCCGACACGTCGCTCTCGCGCGCGCCGTCGAACACCGGGGTCCCCATCGGCACACCGGTGCGGATGTTCTGGACCAGCTCGGCCACTTCCTCGTCGTCACGCGCCTGGATGTCTGCGGCATAGTGATCGCCGTAGATCTCCACGAGCCGCGCCTTGACCGCTTCCGGCACCGCGCCCGGCTTGGCGTCGGGATTGGCTTCACGCCAATCCTCGAGCTGCGCCGCGACCTGCATACCCAGGTTGCGCGCCGCCCAGCCCAGATGCGTCTCGAAGATCTGACCGACGTTCATGCGCGACGGCACGCCCAGCGGGTTCAGCACGAGATCGACCGGCGTACCGTCTGCGAGGAAGGGCATATCCTCCTGCGGCAGGATGCGGCTGATGACGCCCTTGTTGCCGTGACGGCCGGCCATCTTGTCGCCCGGCTGCAGCTTGCGCTTCACCGCGACGAAGACCTTGACCATCTTCAGCACGCCCGGCGGCAACTCGTCACCGCGCTCCAGCTTGTCGCGACGGTCATGGAACTTGTCCGTGATCCGCTTGGCGGCTTCGTCATACTGCGCCTTGACCGCTTCCAGATCGCTCTGGCGCGCGTCGTCGGCGACGGCGAACTTCCACCATTCGTGACGATCGACCGATTCCAGCACCTCGGCATCGATCACAATGCCCTTCTTGACGCCCTTGGGCGCGGCGGTGGCGGTCTGGTCGAGCAGCATCTCGCGCAGGCGGCTCCAGGTCGCCCGGTTGAGGATCGTGCGCTCGTCGTCGGCGTCCTTCTTCAGACGCTCGATCTCCTCGCGCTCGATCGCCATCGCGCGCTCGTCCTTGTCGATGCCGTGGCGATTGAAGACGCGCACGTCGACGATCGTACCGGCCACACCCGGCGGCAGGCGGAGCGAAGTGTCGCGCACGTCGCTGGCCTTTTCACCGAAGATCGCGCGGAGGAGCTTTTCCTCCGGCGTCATCGGCGATTCGCCCTTCGGCGTGATCTTGCCGACCAGGATGTCGCCCGGCTCCACCTCGGCCCCGACATAGACGATGCCCGCCTCGTCGAGGTTGCGCAGGGCTTCCTCGCCGACGTTGGGGATGTCGCGAGTGATGTCTTCCGGCCCGAGCTTGGTATCGCGCGCCATGACTTCGAACTCGTCGATATGGATCGACGTGAACACGTCGTCCTTCACGATCCGCTCGGAGATGAGGATCGAGTCTTCGTAGTTATAGCCGTTCCAGGGCATGAACGCGACGAGCGCGTTGCGGCCCAGCGCCAGCTCGCCGAACTCGGTCGAGGGACCGTCGGCGATCACGTCACCGGCGTTGACCACGTCACCCACCTTCACCAGCGGACGCTGGTTGATGCAGGTCGACTGGTTCGAGCGCTGGAACTTCATCAGCGTGTAGATGTCGACGCCCGACTTGCCCGCATCGACCTCGCCGGTCGCGCGAACCACGATACGCGCCGCATCGACCTGGTCGACGATACCGGCCCGCTTTGCCGCGATCGCCGCCCCCGAGTCACGCGCCACGGTCTCTTCCATGCCGGTGCCGACGAAGGGCGCTTCCGCCTTCACCAGCGGCACGGCCTGACGCTGCATGTTCGAGCCCATGAGCGCGCGGTTGGCGTCGTCGTTTTCCAGGAACGGAATGAGCGAGGCGGCGACCGAGACGAGCTGCTTGGGGCTGACGTCCATCAGGGTGATCTGATCGGGCAGCGCCATCAGGAATTCGCCCGCCTGGCGCGCCGAAACCAGCTCCTCGACGAAGCGGCCTTCCGCATCCGTCGCGGCCGAAGCCTGGGCGACGGTGTGCTTCTGCTCTTCCATCGCCGACAGGTACACGACCTCGTCGGTTACCTTGCCGTCGATCACCTTGCGATACGGCGTCTCGATGAAGCCGTACTTGTTGACGCGGGCGAAGGTCGACAGCGAGTTGATCAGACCGATGTTCGGGCCTTCCGGCGTCTCAATCGGGCAGATGCGGCCATAGTGCGTCGGGTGAACGTCGCGGACTTCGAAGCCCGCACGCTCACGCGTCAGACCGCCCGGCCCGAGCGCCGAAACGCGACGCTTGTGCGTCACTTCGGACAGCGGGTTGGTCTGGTCCATGAACTGCGACAGCTGCGACGAACCGAAGAACTCGCGCACCGCGGCGACGGCCGGCTTGGCGTTGATCAGGTCGTTCGGCATCACGGTCGACACGTCGACCGACGACATGCGCTCCTTGACCGCACGCTCCATGCGCAGCAGGCCGACGCGATACTGGTTCTCCAGCAGCTCGCCCACCGAACGCACGCGGCGGTTGCCGAGATTGTCGATGTCGTCGATCTCGCCCTTGCCGTCCTTCAGGTCGACCAGCGTCTTGACGACCGCCAGAATGTCCTCGGTGCGCAGCGTCGTCACCGTGTCCGGGCAGTCGAGGTCGAGACGCATGTTCAGCTTGACGCGACCCACGGCCGACAGGTCGTAGCGATCGGGATCGAAGAACAGGCCGGCAAACAGCGCTTCGGCCGTCTCCAGCGTCGGCGGCTCGCCGGGGCGCATGACGCGGTAGATATCCGACAGCGCCTGCTCACGCTCCTCAGCCTTGTCGGCCTTCAGCGTGTTGCGGATCCACGGGCCGGTCGCGACATGGTCGATGTCGAGCAGTTCGATCGTGTCGACGCCCGCCTTGTCCAGCGCCTCGAGATTCTCTGCGCTGATCTCGTCACCGGCTTCGACGTAGATCTCGCCGGTCTGCTCGTTGATGAGGTCATAGGCCGAGTATCGACCGAAGATTTCCTCGGTCGGGATCAGCAGTTGGCTGAGGCCGTCCTTGGCCGCCTTGTTGGCGGCACGGGGGCTGATCTTCTGGCCGGCCGGGAACACCACCTCGCCCGAATTGGCGTCGACGATGTCGAACATCGGCTTGGCGCCGCGCCAGTTCTCGGCCTGGAACGGGATCTTCCAGCCGCCGTCGCCGCGCACGAAGGTCAGGCGGTTGTAGAAATAGTTGAGGATCTCTTCCGAGTTCATGCCCAGCGCATAGAGCAGCGCCGTCACCGGCAGCTTGCGCTTGCGGTCGATACGGACGTTGACGATGTCCTTGGCGTCGAACTCAAAGTCCAGCCACGAGCCGCGATACGGGATCACGCGCGCCGCGAAGAGGTACTTGCCCGAGGCATGGGTCTTGCCGCGGTCATGGTCGAACAGCACGCCCGGCGAACGGTGCATCTGGCTGACGATGACGCGCTCGGTGCCGTTGATGAAGAAGGTGCCGTTCTCCGTCATCAGGGGCATGTCGCCCATGTAGACGTCCTGCTCCTTGATATCGATGACCGACTTGGCTTCCGTGTCGGGATCGACCTCGAACGCGGTCAGGCGCAGGGTGACGCGCATCGGCGCGGCATAGGTGATGCCCCGCTGGCGGCATTCCTCGACGTCGAATTTGGGGTCTTCGAGGACGTAATCGTCGAAGTCGAGATAGGCGGTGCCGGCGAAATCCTGGATCGGGAAGACGCTGCGCAGCGTCTTTTCCAGCCCCGAGACATGGCCCGTGGACTTGTCCGAACGCAGGAACTGTTCGTAGCTTTCGCGCTGAACCTCGATCAGGTTCGGCATCTGCACGACTTCGTGGATGTCGCCGAATACCTTGCGGATACGCCGCTTGGCGGTGCCGCCATCGCCCTTGCGGGGGGCGGAGCCGCTGTCGATCGCCTTGGTTGCCATGGGTCTGTCTGCCTCGTCAGCCATAAATCACTGCCCGGATGCCTCCGGGCCAGACGCAACGACAGACGCCGAAAGGCCGCGCGCAAGTCTCTGCGGCGGCATCCGGCGTCCGTTGAACCAGCCATCTTCCATTCGACCGACACGCTGCGCGAAGGCGCGTCATTTCCCGAAGATGCTGGTGAGTGATCGCGATATAGGCACGCGGCCCCCTTGTGTCAAACCGACGCACGCGCCGCCGCGATCAAAGTTCCCGTTGGCGTGGCGCTTGCCACATATTGGCCGCATATGGCGTTACAGTATGGGGTTGCATCCGCCGGGCCTACCGGGCACGGCTGGTGCGGCCGGGTCTGGAACCCGGACGGCCGGTGAAGATTGTAGTTACCACGAGGAATGCATTTCATGACATCGTCCGGGCCGCGTCGCGCCGCGCGCCTTCTTGCCCTGACGCTGGTGCCGGTGCTCGCCCCGCTGCCTGCCGCTGCCGCCCCGTTTCAGACCACGTCGCAAGATAGCGACGCCGCGCGCCCGTCGACCGGGGGGTTGGACGGGTTCAGCCTGACCCCGCGCATTTCGAATCCGCAGCTCAATCCGACCCCGGTACCGACCCCGCCGCCGCCGCGCCTGGTCCTGCCCGGCCAGACCGCGCCCCAGGCGACCCCAGCCGCGACCCCGACGCCGCGCGCCACCCCGGCCGCCCGGCCAACCCCGCGCGCCACGCCCACACCGGCGCCCAACCCGACTCCGGTCGAGACGCCAGCGCCCTCGCCCGAGCCGCCTGCCACGCGCCTGCCCGACCGCGACGCGCAGCCGGCCAGCGGGACCGTGCCAGGCGTGGACGGCGTGATGATCTCCAACGAACAGGCCCCCGCCATCGCCGCGCCGGGCACGGTCGCCCCCGAACGGAGCGAGGCGGATCGCGGCCTGCCTTTCTGGCCGATGCTGATCGGCACGGGCCTCGCCGCGCTGGCCATCGGCATCTGGCTGGGCCGTCGCAGCCGCAAGGTTCCGGCGCTTCCGGCACCTACCCCGCGCGCCGCCGCCGATCCTGTCGAGCCGCGATCCCCGCCTGCGCCGGCTCCCGACGCAACTCCGCGCGCACAACCCGTGCCGCCCCAGCCTGCCGTCCCGTCGCTACCGCCCGAACCCAGCTTTTTGTCGATTCAGGCCCGGCCGCTGCGCGTCGGTCTGAACATGCTATCCGCGACGATCGAGGCCGAGGTGACGGTGCACAATAGCGGCGCGACGCCGATCGGCCGGGTCGTGGTCGACCTGCGATTGCTCAGCGCGCATGCCGGGCTGGATGCGCAACTGGTCGAACTCGCCCATCAGCCGCAAGGCCGGCCGATCGTCCCGCCTTTCGCACTGGCGCCGGGCGAGAGCCGGACCGTCCGCGGTGTCACCGCCCTCCCGCGTGAGGCGATCCATGTGATCGACGCGGCGGGCCGCCCGATGTTCGTGCCGATTCTGGCTGCCGCCGCACACACCGACTGGGGCGTGGCGCGCTGCGCCTATGCGGTCGGCCTGGAGCGCACCGATTCGTCCAAGCTGTCACCGATCTGGCTCGATCAGCCCGGGCGGATGTACGATCAGGTCGCCGCAAGGCCGCACGTGATGCGGGGGTGATTTTGGGCGAGGTCGGGGCGTGGGCTTCGACTTCGCTCAAGCTGAACCGAGGTCGGAATTGCGCGTCCCGAGCAGCACCGGCCCGTGGCCCAAAGAAAAGGGGCCGGACGTTTCCGCCCGGCCC
The DNA here is from genome assembly GCF_014197135.1 of Sphingomonas zeae. Classification (GTDB taxonomy): domain Bacteria; phylum Pseudomonadota; class Alphaproteobacteria; order Sphingomonadales; family Sphingomonadaceae; genus Sphingomonas; species Sphingomonas zeae. Next base: position 328,156 of record NZ_JACIFA010000001.1, on the reverse strand, counting down.
GTTCCCTAATTAAGCTGCCTTCGCGCGAGCCGCGCGCTTGCGCTCGTTCGGGTCGAGATAGCGCTTGCGCAGACGGATCGACTTCGGGGTCACTTCGACCATTTCATCGTCGTCGATATAGGCAATGGCCTGTTCCAGCGTCATCTTCTTCGGCGGGGTCAGGCGGATGGCGTCGTCCTTGCCGCCCGACGCGCGGAAGTTGGTCAGCTGCTTCGCCTTCATCGGGTTGACCTCGAGGTCATCCGTCTTGGCGTTCTCGCCGATGATCATGCCCTCATAGAGCGCCTCGCCGTGACCGACGAACAGGATGCCACGCTCCTCGAGCGGACCCAGGGCGTAGCCCTGCGCTTCGCCCGCGCCGTTCGAGATCAGGACGCCGTTCTTGCGGCCCTCGATCTTGCCCTTGTGCGGGCCGTAACGCTCGAACAGGCGGTTCATGATGCCGGTGCCGCGCGTGTCCGACAGGAACTCGCCGTGGTAACCGATCATGCCGCGCGACGGTGCCGAGAAGGTGATGCGGGTCTTGCCGCCTCCGCTCGGACGCATGTCGGTCATCTCGGCCTTGCGCAGGTTCATCTTCTCGACGACCGTGCCCGAATATTCCTCGTCCACATCGATGATGACGGTTTCGTACGGCTCGGTCTTCTTGCCGTCCTCGTCCTCGCCGAACAGCACGCGCGGGCGGCTGATGCCCAGCTCGAAGCCTTCGCGGCGCATCGTCTCGATCAGAACGCCCAGCTGGAGTTCGCCGCGACCGGCGACCTCGAAGCTGTCGCGGTCGTCGCTCTCGGTGACCTTCACCGCGACGTTCGATTCCGCTTCGCGCATCAGGCGGTCGCGGATCATGCGGCTGGTCACCTTGGTGCCCTCACGACCTGCCATCGGCGAGTCGTTGACCGCGAAACGCATCGACAGCGTCGGCGGATCGATCGGCTGCGCCTGGAGCGGCACGGTAACGCTCGTGTCGGCGATGGTGTTCGCCACGGTCGCGACGGCGAGGCCCGCCAGCGAGATGATGTCGCCCGCCTTGGCTTCCTCGACCGGAACGCGGTCCAGGCCGCGGAACGACAGGATCTTCGACGCACGGCCGGTCTCGATGACATTGCCATTGGCGTCGAGCGCGTGGATCGCCTGGTTCAGCTTGACCGTGCCCGAGTTGACGCGACCGGTCAGGATGCGACCCAGGAAGTTGTCGCGGTCGAGCAGCGTCACCAGGAAGGTGAAGGGCACGTCCTCGACTTCCACCTTCGGGGCGGGAACGTGGTTCACGATCGTCTCGAACATCGGGATCAGCGTGCCTTCGCGCGCGTCCATGTCGGTCGAGGCATAGCCGTTGCGGCCCGAGGCGTAGAGGACGGGGAAGTCCAGCTGTTCGTCATTCGCGTCGAGCGAGACGAACAGGTCGAACACTTCGTCCAGAACTTCCTGGATACGCGCGTCGGCGCGGTCGACCTTGTTGACGACGACGATGGGCTTCAGGCCCAGCGCCAGCGCCTTGCCGGTCACGAACTTCGTCTGCGGCATCGCGCCTTCCGACGAGTCGACCAAGAGGACGACGCCGTCGACCATCGACAGGATGCGCTCCACCTCGCCGCCGAAGTCGGCGTGGCCGGGGGTGTCGACGATGTTGATGCGGATGGATTCGTCGCTGCCCGGCGGAGTCCAGTCGACCGAGGTCGGCTTGGCGAGAATGGTGATCCCGCGCTCCTTTTCCAGGTCGTTGGAGTCCATCGCGCGCTCTTCGACGCGCTGGTTGTCGCGGAAGGTGCCCGACTGGCGGAACAGCTGATCGACCAGGGTCGTCTTGCCATGGTCGACGTGCGCGATGATCGCCACGTTGCGGAGGCTCATGCAAATTTCTCTTGTTCGGAGGGTATGTCGCCGCGCGCCATAGCCGAAAGCCAAGCAAAGCGAAAGGGCGGCGCGGTTATTGCGCCGCACAAATGTCGTTGGCGGATAAAACGTGCGGGCAAGCCAGTGGTTCCTCCCCGGCACGGGGAGGGGGACCAGACGCAGGCTGGTGGAGGGGGCGTGCCGCAAAGTTGGTCCTGTGAGGAAGCCCCCCTCCACCGCCGCTTCGCGACGGTTCCCCTCCCCTTGCAGGGGAGGATTACTTCGCCTTCGGAACCACCTTCAGCGTCCAATCCGTATCGGGCCGCAGATATTTCGCCGCGACCGCTTGCAGGTCCGCCGGGCCGATCGACACGAAATCCTTCGCCAGCCGGTGGGTCGCCTCGATCCGCTTCGGATCATAGGCCGCGCCGCCCAGCCGCTGCATCCAGAACATGTTGCCCGAGGCCATGCGCGCCAAGCGCTGCGCCATGGGACGCTTGATCCGTTGCAGTTCGTCGGCATCGATCGGCTTGGACGCCAGATCGGCCGCGATCGAGCGCGCGGTCGTCAGGAAGAAGTCGACCTTGTCGGGCGCGACCATGCCGATCGCGATCATCCGCCCGCCGCTGGGAAGGCCGATCGGCCATTGGCTGGCGACCTGCGGGCTGTAGCTCGCCCCCGCCTGCGAGCGCAGCCGATCGAACAGCCGGTCGGCAAAGACCTGCGCCAGCACGTCCAGCCGGTTACGGACCTGATCGCCCGCGGAACCGCCGCCGGTCGGCCAGGCGATCACCGCCGCCGCCTGGTCGGCCGGGCCGGTATGATAGCGGACGACCGGCGTCGTGACATGCGCGGGGAAGCGGATCGGAGGCACCGGGCCGGTATCCGCTCTGCGCGCCGGGATCGCGCCGAAGCTGGCCGCCACCGCCTTGATCGCGTCGTCGGCCTTCACATCGCCGAACACCGACACCTCGATCGGGCCGGAGGCGAGCAGCGGTGCCCAGAGCGCCTTGAACGCCTGGGGCGTGGTCGCCGCCACCACATCGCGTGGCGGCGTGCCCCAGCGCGGATCGCCGTCGCGCAGCAACCGCTCGAGATCATGGCCCAACACCCCGTCGGGCGAGGAGTCGAACCCGTCATAGCCCGCCAGCATCGCCGCCTTGGCCCGGTTGACCGGCGCCGCGTCCCAGCGCGGCGCGACCAGCTTGGCCGCCATCAGTTTCAGGTTGTCGGCATAATCCCCGGGCGAGGACAGCGCGTTGAACGCGAAGGCATCGTCGTCGATGTCGAAGTCGAGCCCCATGGTCCGCCCGGCGGTCAGCCGGTCGAGATCGCCCTGGTCGAACTTGCCGATCCCGCCCGCGACCAGCGCCAGGTCGGCGGCCCAGGCCGGGCTCTCATGGGTGGCGGGCAAAGCGTCGTAACCACGCCCGAACCGAACGCGCAGGTACACGCGCCCCGTCTCGCCGTCATTGGCGAGCAGCAGCAGGCGCACGCCATTGGCGAAGGTCACCCGCTCCAGCCCCAGATCGGACACCGTCTCGCGCGACATGACCTTACCCGGCGTGCCGAGCTTGGGAAGTTGGGCGAAACTGACCGCACCCTGTCGGCGGCGCTGCTCGGCGAGCGGTCGGACATCGGCCTTCAGGGCGGCGGTCAGCCTGGCGACCGCATCGGGCTGCACGGTGCGGGTGTTGACCAGCCCCCGGGTCGCGGTGCCCTGGAAGATCTTGCGGGTCGAGGCCAGCACCGTGTCGGGGGTGAACATCTTGGCCGCCACCGCCTGTTTGAAGATCTGGTAGCTGGTTTCGGGCGCGGTCACCGTTTCGCGGATGTCGAGCGCGCCGACCATGTCGTCCGCCTGTTTCGACCCCGCCTCGACCCGTGATGTCTCGACCTGGTTGCGCAGGATCGCGTCGTAATCGGCCAGTTCGCGGTCGATTTCCCCTTGGGTCGGCGGGGTCGCCATCGCGTCGGCGATGACCGCGCGCACGTCCTTCAGCGCGGCTTCCCAATTGTCGCCCAGCGGCACGACATTGACCGTCGTCATATTGGCCGAGCGCGACACGTCGTCGAGCGCGACGGCGGCCTGCAGGAAGCTGCCCCCGGCCCGCGCCCGATTCTCTAGACGGCGGCTGATGAGGCGGGCGGCGACCATGTCGACCATCCGCTTCTGGTTGAAGATCGCGGTGTCGTCCTGATACTGCCAGGGGCGCAGCACCGCCATGGCGACGACCGGCGGCATCGACGGCTCGACCAGCGCACCCGCGACCGGCGCATCGGCCTTGGGCTTGCCGAAGTCCGGGTCGGGCGGATTGGGGCCGACGCCCTGCCAGCTGCCGAAATTCTTGGTGACCAGCTTGGCCAGCAGCAGCGGGTCCATATCGCCCGAGATGATGACAGTCGCGCGTTCGGGACGATACCAGCGGTCGTGGAAGGCGCGCACCGTCTCGGGCGTCGCAGCCTCCAGCGTGGCGAGCTGGCCGATCGGCGAGCGTTCGGCCAGCGGCTGTCCCGCAAAGAAGGTCTCGCGCAGCTTGTCCGAATAGCGGACCTGCGGCCCCGGCTGCTCGCGCCGCTCGGCCAGCACCACCGGGCGCTCGGCATTCAGCGATTGGGCGGTCAACGAGGGTGCGGCCATCATGCCGCTGAGAATCTTCAGGCTCTCGTCCAGCCCCGCCTCGGTCGCGCCGGGCAGGTCGAGTTGATAGACCGTCTGGGTCGGCGTCGTCGACGCGTTGGAGTCCGAGCCGAAGGTCGCGCCCAGCCGCTGCCAGATGCGCTTGGCCTCGCCGTCGGGCACGTGCTGCGATCCGCGGAAGGACAGATGCTCGATCAGATGGGCAAAGCCCCGCTCGGGCGCCTGTTCGTTGAGCGAGCCCGCATCGATCCGCACCCGCACCGCCACCTGCCCCGGCGGCACGCCGTTGCGGCGGACCGCGAAACGCAGGCCGTTGGCCAGTCGCCCGAACTTCCACATCTTGTCCTGCGGCAGGTCCGATCCCTTGTAGAGCCAGGGAGTCTGGTCGACGCCGGGGATCGGCGGCAGCGGAGCCAGCGGATCGGCGGTCGCGCCAGGGGGGGGCGCCACGCTGGCGGGCACCGGCATCCCCTGGGGCACCGACCGATTGTCGGTCTGGCTGGGGCCGGGCACCTGGCCGATGACGGGAATCGCCAGCCCGAGAAGGACCGGCAGAGCAAGGTTGCGCATCGCGCGGGACGGAAACGCCATGCCCCCCTCTTAACCCGCCGGACACCGGATCGCCAGCCGCCCCTAAATTGCCCCAATGCGGCGCTCTTGGGCGGCCGAACGCCATCATTTCGACCCAGTGGCGGGGTAGCCGGGGAACGCTGATCCTGCGTCACAAGGGCCGTCGATGCCTAGGGCGCCAAGGGTCGGGCCGGGGATGTTCGGAACGTGATGACCAAGTCGATCAAGGCCAGTGCCCAGCGTCAGGGACCGGCCACAATATGGCACAATTCGGGCGGGGCCGAGCGGCCCGCGCGCCCTGTCCCGACCCTGGTCGCCGCCACGCCCAGCCTGCCCTCGCCCCCCGCCCTGCCCCATCCCGCGCTGGCCGGTCTGTGTCGCATGTTCGATGGCGCGATCGCCGGCTCGTCGCTGGTGCCGAACGCACCGGTGCTGGATGTCCGCGATTTCGGCTGGACCGCCGGCCTGCGTCGGCAATGGCGCGCCATCCGGGACGAGGCGCTGGCGATGACGGGTCCGATGGCGACAAGCCTGATCGTGCCCCTGCCGTCCGGGGGCGAGACGGCGAATCGCTGCCCCATCGCGACCGCCGCGCTGGCTGAGGTGCCCGGGCTTCACGACGCGGCCTTCGCGCTGCTGGGTCCCGGTGCGCATGTCGCGATGCGGCGCGGGACGACCAAGGCATTGCTGACCTGTCATTTGGGGCTGGCCGTGCCGCGTGACGGCGACGCGCGGATGCGGGTGCGCGACAGGATCGTCCGCTGGGCGGAGGGCGAGACGCTGATCTTCGACGACACCTATCCGCACGAATTGTGGAACGAGGCGGCAGCCGCGCGGATCGTCCTGCGCCTGCGCTTCGCCCGTCCTCTGCGCCAGCCGGGCCGCGCGCTCGCCGACGGCATGCTTCGCCTGCTGGGCGGAATAGCCTGATAGATTGCAGCCGGGAAACGCATCCTTTCCCGCCACCTGCTTGATCCGCGCCCCCGGCCGGGCCACATGGAGCCCATGCTGATCGAGACCGAACCGACGCCCAACCCGGCGACGCTGAAATTCCTGCCCGGCCGCAAGGTGATGGACAGCGGTACCCGCGACTTCGCCTCGCCCGAGGAAGCCGCCGCCAGTCCGCTGGCCGAGGCCATCTTCGATCTGGGCGATGTCACCGGCGTGTTCTTCGGCCGCGACTTCGTCTCGGTCACGGTAGCCCCCGGTACGGACTGGGCCGATGTGAAGCCCGACTTGCTGGGCATATTGCTCGATCATTTCTCGGCGCAGATGCCGCTGTTCAAGCAGGGCGCGGCCGATTTTGCCGTGCCGTCCGAGGAAGCATCGTTCACCGACGATCCCGAGGATGCCGACATCGTCGCGCAGATTCGCGAACTGATCGACACGCGCGTGCGACCGGCCGTCGCCAATGACGGCGGCGATATCGTCTATCGCGGCTTCGACAAGGGCAAGGTCTATCTCAAGATGCAGGGTGCCTGCGCCGGATGCCCCTCGTCCACCGCGACGTTGAAGAACGGTATCGAGCAGTTGCTGCGCCACTATGTCCCCGAAGTGACCGAAGTCAGGGCGGTCTGATGAACCCGATCGACGATGTCAGCCTGGACCGGCTGTTCCGCGAGGGGCGGACCTTCAACCATTATCTGGACAAGCCCGTCGGCGAGGACGAGATTCGCGCGCTGTGGGATCTGATGAAGATGCCGCCGACCTCGACGAACCAGAGTCCCGCCCGGATGGTCTGGTGTCTGAGCCAGGAGGCAAAGGACAAGCTGGCCGACTGCGCAACGGGGAGCAATCCGGACAAGATCCGCGCCGCCCCCGCCGCCGTCATCATCGGCATGGACGTGAATTTCCACGAATATCTGCCCCAGCTCTTCCCGCATGTGGATGCGAAAAGCTGGTTCGACGGCAATACCGAACTGCGCGAGGCGTCGGCCTTCCGCAACAGCTCGCTCCAGGGCGCCTATCTGATCCTCGCCGCACGCGCGCTGGGGCTGGATACGGGCGCGATGTCGGGCTTCGACCAGGGCGCGGTGGACAAGGCGTTCTTCGCCGATCAGCCGGGGGTACGGTCCAACTTCATCGCGACCATCGGCTATGGCGACCCGACCAAGCTGCACCCGCGCAACCCGCGCCTGGCATTCGAGCAGGCCAACCGGATCGTCTGAGCCGAACTTGCGCACGCTCGTCATCGATACCGCCACCGCCGCCTGCTCGGTCGCTCTTTTCGACGGCGACCGGGCCGTCGCGCGCGCGCATGACGTGGTCGGGCGCGGCCATGCCGAAAAGCTGCTGCCCATGATCGCCGCCCTGCCCGATGGCGGCCGCGCCGAGCGCATCCTGGTCGATTGCGGACCGGGAAGCTTCACCGGCATCCGCGTCGGCATCGCCGCCGCGCGGGGGCTGGCGTTGGGCTGGGGCATCGCCGCTTCGGGTTACAGTTCGCTGGCGTTGGTCGCCGCCGCCGGATTCGCGATGCGCGATGACGAAGCCCTGTCGGTGGTGTTGGAGGGTGGGCATGGCGAGGTCTTCGTCCAGCCCTTTGCCCGCGATCTGACGCCCCTGGCCCCCTTCGCCTCGATGAAGCCCGACGCCGCGCTCGCCGCGCTGGAGGGGCGGGCCGCGATCGGCAACGGCGTGCGATGGCTGACCGCGCTGTCGCCCGATCTGCCGGTGGTCGAGGCGCTGCCCGACGCCGCCGAGGCGTGGCGGCTGCCCCCCGCGCTGATCGCCCTGCCCCCGCGCCCCGTCTATGGCCGTGCCCCCGATGCCAAGCTGCCCGGCGGGATCACGCCCTCGGGGCTGGTCGCCTGATGGCGAGCGTCGGCATCTCGCTTCGCCCCGGTGACGCGCGCGACGCCGGCGTGGTCGAACAGGTCATGACCGCCACTTTCGACCCGCAATGGGGCGAGGCCTGGACCCGCTCCCAGTTGCTTGGCGTGATGGCCCTACCCGGCATCAAGCTGCTAATCGCCGAGGCGGGCGAGGAACCGGCGGGCTTTGCGCTGACCCGCTCGGTGCTGGACGAGGCGGAATTGCTGCTGCTGGGGGTTGTGGCGGGGCATCGCCGTCATGGCATCGGCAGCCTGCTGGTGGAGGCGGTGATCGCGGACTGTGCCGCGCACGGCGTCGAGACGCTGCATCTGGAAGTGCGCTCCAACAATCCCGCCACGCTGTTCTACGCCCGCCACGGCTTCGCCAAATGCGGCGAACGGCGCAATTACTATAAGGGCGCGGACGGGCGGCATTACGACGCGCATACCTATCGACGGTCCATCGGCTGATCCGATCACTGTCTCCGGGTTGTTGCGAGTCGCTATCCCCTTTTCGCAATTAGGCTTTGGGGGTAGAGAGGGGCCTGCCCGAGGAGTTGAAATTTACCATGGCCCGCAAAATCGATCTCGAAGCGCTGTGCGCACAAAAGGGACTGCGCATCACCGAACAGCGTCGCGTGATCGCCCGCGTCCTGTCGGAGGCGGAGGACCACCCGGATGTGGAAAAGGTCTATGAACGCGCCGCCAAGATCGATCCGGGCATCTCGATCGCGACCGTGTACCGCACCGTCCGCCTGTTCGAGGAGGCGGGCATCCTGGACCGTCACGATTTCGGCGACGGCCGCGCCCGCTACGAGCCCTCGCCCGAAGCGCATCACGACCATCTGATCGATGTCGAAACCGGCCGCGTGATCGAGTTCGTCGACCCCGAATTGGAACAGCTGCAAAAGGCGATCGCCGAAAAGCTGGGCTTCCGCCTGGTCGATCACCGGATGGAGCTCTACGGCGTCAGCCTCGACCGCAAGGGATGAGGGCGCTCGCGGCCCAAGCGGACATCGACAGCAAGGGCGGCCTGCGTGCAGCGGGTCGCCTTTTGTGTATCGCGGGCGTGCTGTTGCTTGCGCTGGCCCTGCATGGCGGCTGGCGGCTGGTCGGCCGGGCCTCGCCCTGGCCCGGCCGGTTCCTGCGATGGGTCGCAGAGATTCTGGGCGCGGATATTCGGGTGGTTGGACAGCCGCTGCGCCGTAACGTCATGATCGCGGCCAATCATCTGAGCTGGTTCGACATCTTGCTGCTGGCGGGAACGGCAGGCACGCGCTTCGTCGCCAAGGCCGAGGTGGCGGACCTGCCGCTGGTCGGCTGGCTGGCGGGACTCAACCGCACCCTGTTCGTCGAGCGGGCCGACCGGCTGGGTGTCGGCGACCAGGTCGCCGCGATCCGCGCCGCGCTGTCCGACGGCCAGCCGATGGCGGTATTTCCCGAAGGGACGACGGGCGATGACCTCTCGCTTTTGCCCTTCAAGCCTGCGCTATTTGCGGCGCTGGTACCGCCCCTGCCGGGCATCCGGGTGCAGCCGGTGCGGATCGACTATGGCACAGCCGCGCACGACCTGGCGTGGCTCGGCACCGATCCGGGCGACGCCCATGCCAAGCGGGTGCTGCGGCGGCCGGGGCGGTTCATCGTGTCCCTGCACTATCTCGACCCCTTCGATCCCGCCGGGTTCCCGGACCGCAAGGCCATCGCCGCGGAGGCGCGCAGGCGGATCGCCGACGTCTGAGATCCTCCATCGCCAGCGGCGAACTTTCGGGATAGGATCGGCGCGACATTCGGGGGGGACGCCATGCTCAAGACGATTCTCGTTGCCGCCAGCCTGCTGACCACGACCGCCGCCACCGCGCAGATGGCCAATCCCTGTCCCGGCGGCACCACACCCGCGACGATCCGCCATAGCAAGATCAAGCCGGGCCAGTGGGCAACTTTCGCCAAGGCGGTGGCCGCGCACAATGCCTGGTATGTCAGCCATAAAGACGCGACCCGCACCACCCTGGTCCGCGTGATGACCAAAGGAACTGACGGCCCCGTCGTCACCGATACCGAAGCGGTGACGATCACCCGCTATGGCGCGACCAAGCCGCAGGCGGCCCGCGACGCGGCCTATTCCGCCTTCACCGACCTCTACCGCCAGAGCAGCGAGATGGCGGACGAAATGCGGGTCTGTTTGCCCAAGGGCTGAAGAACACTCCTCCCGTGCGAGGGGCAAAATAGGGGAACGCTGGCGAGCGCGGTCGATTTGCGATAAGGGCCGCGTCATGCCCGCATCCCCCAAGACCTTTCACGTCAAGTCCTTCGGCTGTCAGATGAACGTCTATGACGGCGAGCGCATGGCCGAGTTGATGGCCGCGCAAGGCCTGTCGACGACCGAGGATGCCGCCGCTGCCGATCTGGTGGTGCTCAACACCTGCCACATCCGCGAACGCGCGACCGAGCGGGTCTATTCGGAGATCGGCCGCCTGCGCAAGGAAGCGGGCGAACAGGGCCGCAAGCCGATGATCGCCGTCGCGGGCTGCGTCGCCCAGGCCGAGGGGGCGGAGATCGTCCGCCGCGCCAAGGTCGATGTGGTCGTCGGCCCGCAGGCCTATCACAACCTCCCCGATCTGGTCGCCAAGGCGGCGGCGGGCGAAGCCGCGCTCGACACCGACATGCCGATCGAGTCGAAGTTCGCCCATCTGCCCGGCCGCCGCAAGGTGAACCCGTCCGCCTTCCTGACCGTGCAGGAGGGATGCGACAAATTCTGCACCTATTGCGTCGTGCCCTATACGCGCGGGGCGGAGGTCAGCCGATCCTTCTCGGCGATCGTCGACGAGGCCAAGGCGCTGGTCGATGCGGGCGCGCGAGAGATCACGCTGCTCGGCCAGAACGTCAATGCGTGGAACGATGCCGATGATCGCGGCCTGCACGGCCTGATCCGCGAGCTGGACCGGATTCCGGGGCTGCACCGCATCCGCTACACGACCAGCCACCCCAACGACATGACCCAGGGGCTGATCGACGCGCACCGCGATGTCGAGAGCCTGATGCCGTTCCTCCATCTGCCGGTCCAGTCGGGCAGTGACCGCATCCTGAAGGCGATGAACCGCCAGCATAGCCGCGACAGCTATATGCGCGTCATGGACCGGGTACGCGCCGCGCGCCCCGACATCGCGCTGTCGGGCGACTTCATCGTCGGTTTCCCCGGAGAAACCGAACAGGACTTTGCCGACACGCTGAGCCTGGTCGACGCAATGGGCCATGCGCAGGCGTTCAGCTTCAAATACTCGCCCCGCCCCGGCACCCCGGCCGCGACGATGGCGGATCAGGTTCCGCCTGAGGTGATGGACGACCGGCTCCAGCGTTTGCAGGCCGCGCTCAACCGCGACCAGCACGCGTTCAATCTCGCCAGTGTCGGCCGCACCTGCACCATCCTGCTGGAGCGGCGCGGCAAGCTGCCCGGCCAGATGCTCGGCAAGTCGCCCTGGCTGCAGTCCGTGCACCTCATCGGCGACCACCAGATCGGCGATTTGGTCGAGGTCGAACTGGTCGCGGCGGGACCGAACTCGCTGACCGGTCAGGCGAAGGTGAAGGCGGCGGCGTAACCCCGCCCGGTTCCTATCCCCAATCTCCGTTCAGGCTGAGCGAAGTCGAAGCCCATGCTTTCTCGCGATTTTGTTCGCGCGGAGACGCGGAGCCGCGGAGATGTCTCGCCTGTCGATGCTTCATCCGGTCCTTGCGACCGGCAGACCTCTATTGATACGCCAGAAGCAGACGGGCCGAGATCGCGGCTGGACACACCCTCTCCGCGCCTCCGCGTCTCCGCGCGAACCAATCTTCTTAGTCGCGCAGAGGCGCAGAGGACGCAGAGGACGCAGAGTAAGAAGAATGTCTCCCGATCGCCAAGCCGGGCTCTTCTCCGCGCCCTCTGCGCCTCTGCGCGCCAAAAACCTTGCAAACGTCATACTTATGTCACGCAATTTCGCTGGCGTTCCGACCGTCTCCACCCCATCTTGGCGAAACCCACTGACGGTGAAAGGACCGCATGAGCCGCAAGCCCCTCCCCGCCCAGGCCGGTGAACGCAGCCGGGCGGAACTCAGCTTCGACAAGCCGCAAGTGCTGGCGCAGCTGTTCGGCCAATATGACCGCAATCTGGTCGCGTTGGAAAATCGATTGGGCGTGTACATCACCGCGCGTGGCAACCGGGTCGGTCTGGAGGGTACCGCCGAGCAGGTGGCGCTGGCCCGTGACGTGCTGAACGATCTCTACGCCCGTATTCAGCGCGGCGAGGATTGCGACACCGGTCTGGTCGATGCCGCAATCGCGATGGCGTCCGAACCCACGCTCGACGGCATCCTCAGCGCGGAGCGGACCTCGGCCCCGCCGATCATGATCCGGACGCGCAAGAAGACGATCGTACCGCGCACCCCCGCCCAGGCGCATTATATGAAGCAGCTCGTGTCGCACGACATGATCTTCGCGCTGGGGCCGGCAGGTACCGGCAAGACCTATGTCGCCGTTGCGCAGGCGGTAGCACAGCTCATCACCGGATCGGTCCAGCGCCTCATCCTGTCGCGCCCGGCGGTCGAGGCGGGCGAGCGGCTGGGCTTCCTGCCCGGCGACATGAAGGAGAAGGTCGATCCCTATCTTCGTCCGCTTTACGATGCGCTCTATGATTGCCTCCCCGCCGAGCAGGTGGAGCGGCGGATCGCGAGCGGCGAGATCGAGATCGCACCCATCGCCTTCATGCGCGGTCGGACGCTGGCCGATGCCTTCGTCATCCTCGATGAAGCGCAGAACACCACGCCCGCGCAGATGAAGATGTTCCTGACCCGCTTTGGTCAGAACAGCCGGATGGTGATCTGCGGCGACCCCAATCAGGTCGACCTTCCCGGCGGCGTTGCGGCCTCGGGCCTGGCCGATGCAGTGCGTCGCCTGGAAGGCGTGGAGGGCATCGCGATGAGCCGCTTCACCGCCGCCGACGTCGTTCGCCACCCGATCGTCGGGCGCATCGTCGACGCCTATGAAGGACCCAACGCGTGAGGTAAGGTGCCGTCATGGCCGAACGCGATCCCTATCCCCCGCTGACGCTGGGCTCCGAGACGAGCGAGCAGGTCGCCCGCGCCGCCAAGCGGCTGGGCGTCAGCGAGGAAGAGGCGATTCGACGGGCGTTGGCGGAGCTTCTAGGCAAGCCGGAACCCGTTCCGCCTCGGCCCAACCTCCGCGAGTGGCTGGCCGAATATCGACGGCAGCATCCTCTGCCCCCCCCGACCGGTCTGTTGGCTGACAAGGCGTTTTATGACGATCTGTCCGGTGGCCTATAGTGGCGCTGTTCGTCGACGCATCGGCGCTGGTCGCGATATTGGCTGAAGAACAGGGATGGGAGGCGTTCGAGCGACGCATTGCCCAAGCGGATAACCTGCTCTGGTCCGCCATGTCGCGTTATGAAGCCATCCTAGGTTTGCGGCGCTCGCGCAATATATCGCTGGCCGATGCGCAACGCGATGTTGATGCCTTAGCCGCCGCCTTTCGTTTTCGAATGGTCGCGATCGGCGACGCCGAAAGTCACGCCGCGCTCAACGCCCATGCCCGCTACGGCAAGGGCCACCACCCCGCCCACCTCAACATGGGCGATTGTTTCGCCTATGCTTGTGCCCATAGCCACCACGCGGAACTCTTGTACAAGGGCGACGATTTCGCCCTTACTGACCTGGCTGCCCCGGAAAGGCCCCGATGATCGAGATTGCGCTGATCCATGAAGAGCCCTGGTCCGGCGACGAGCAGAGCTGGGAGGCGCTCGCCACCCGCGCCGCCCGCGCCGCGATCGAGCGGACGCCTTATGGTCCCTTGCTGACCACGTCCGCGCTGATCGAGATTTCGGTACGGCTGACCAGCGATGACGAGGTCCAGGCGCTGAACCGCCAGTATCGGCAGAAGGACAAGCCGACCAACGTCCTGTCCTTCCCGATGGTCCAGCCCGACCTGATCGAGACGGTGACGCAGAACTCCGACGATGGCGAAGTGCTGCTGGGCGACATCGTTCTGGCCCACGGCGTGTGCGTTGCCGAGGCGGCCGAGCGCGGAATTTCGGCCGAAACCCATGCCACGCATCTTCTGGTGCATGGCGTGCTTCATCTGCTAGGCTATGACCATATGAACGATGACGAGGCAGAGGCGATGGAGGCGATCGAACGCGACGCGCTCGCCAGTCTCGGCATCGCCGACCCCTATCTGATACGCGAGGACTGACACCCCCCGATGGCCGACGGCCCGAGTAGCAGCACCGGCAACGGTGAATCCCACGACTCCAGTATCTGGCACGGGCTGAAGAGCCTGATCTTCGGCGGCGAGCAGGAAGAATCGCTGCGCGACCAGCTGGAAGAGGCGATCGACCGGCATGAGGGCGATCCCGGCCCCGATGCCAAGGGCGACCTGACCCCGCTGGAGCGGCAGATGGTCCGCAACCTGCTGCATTTCGGCGAGCGCGATGCGGGCGATGTGGGCGTGCCCCGCGCCGATATCATCGCGGTCGAGGAGCGGACGACCTTCGACCATCTGATCCAGATTTTCGCCGAAGCCGGGCATAGCCGCCTGCCCGTCTATCGCGAGACGCTCGATCAGATCATTGGCATGGTCCATATCAAGGACGTGTTCAACATCCTGGCGACCGGCGCGGAGCATCCCGCGACCATCGCCGGGCTGATCCGCGATCCGCTTTATGTGCCCATGTCGCGCGGCGCGCTCGATCTGCTGGCCGACATGCGGCAGAAGCGGGTGCATCTGGCGATCGTGCTCGACGAATATTCGGGGACCGAGGGCCTCGTCACCATCGAGGACCTGATCGAAGAAATTGTCGGCGAGATCGAGGACGAGCATGACGACGCGCCTCAGGCGCTGCTCGTGCCGCTCGGCGGCGGGGCCTGGGACGCCGATGCACGCGTCGGGCTGGAGGAGGTCGGCCGCGCTGTCGACCCGCTGCTCGAAGAGGCGGAGGATGATGTCGATACGCTGGGCGGCCTGACCGCGGTGCTGGCGGGACAGGTGCCCCCGGTCGGCACCTGCATCGACCACCCCAGCGGCTGGCGGATCGAAGTGACCGAAGCCGATGAGCGTCGCATTCACCGCCTGCGTCTCCATCCGGCAGTGGCGGCGAAAGAGGAATAGGGCGTCGGCTCGTAACTTTCGACGGCGCTCAGGCTGAACTGAGTTTGTGGCGATGGCCTTGTCCCTCGCGCTCCGTTCGGCTTGAGCGAGGTCGAAGGCCAGGCATTTTCCCCACCCGTCGCGAAAATCACGCAATCGATCACAGATCGCATTTTAATACGTTATCCCGATCGAACCGACTTCCTTATCGTCCGTTGCAGAGCCCAGAACGCTGCAAGGGAGAGTTCCGATGGCAGATACCAAGAACCGTCTGACGACGACCGCCGGCGCGCCGGTTGGCGACAACCAGAATGCGATCACCATCGGTCCGCGCGGGCCGCTGCTGCTCCAGGATTACCAGCTGATCGAAAAGCTGGCGCACCAGAATCGCGAGCGCATTCCCGAGCGCGTCGTCCATGCCAAGGGCTGGGGCGCGTTCGGTACGCTGACCGTCACCTCGACCGAAGTGACGAAGTACACCAACGCCAAGCTGTTCAACGAGGTCGGCAAGAAGACCGATCTGCTGCTCCGCTTCTCGACCGTCGCGGGCGAGCAGGGCGCGGCCGATGCCGAGCGCGACGTGCGCGGCTTCTCGTTCAAATTCTATACCGAGGACGGCAACTGGGATCTGGTCGGTAACAATACGCCGGTCTTCTTCGTGCGTGATCCGTACAAGTTCCCGGACTTCATCCGCACCCAGAAGCGCCACCCCCGCACCAACCTGCGCTCGCCGACCGCGATGTGGGACTTCTGGTCGCTGTCGCCCGAATCGGTGCACCAGATCACCATCCTGTTCTCCGACCGCGGCCTGCCCGTTGGCCCGCAATATATGAACGGCTATGGCAGCCACACCTTTTCGTTCTGGAACGATGCGGGTGAGCGCTACTGGTGCAAGTTCCATTTCAAGACCCAGCAGGGCCACAAGCACTATACCAATGAGGAAGCGGGCGAAGTCATCGCCAAGAGCCGCGAATCCTATCAGGAGGAGCTGTACGGCGCGATCCATGAGGGCCGTTTCCCCAAATGGACGATGTACGTCCAGGTGATGACCCAGGAACAGGCCAAGCACACAAGCTACAACCCGTTCGACCTGACCAAGGTCTGGCCGCACAGCGAATTCCCGCTGATCGAGGTCGGCGAGATCGAGCTGAACAAGAACCCGGAAAATTACTTCGCACAGGTCGAGCAGGCCGCCTTCTCGCCGTCGAACGTGGTGAAGGGCATCGGCTTCTCGCCCGACAAGATGCTGCAGGGCCGCATCTTCTCCTATGCCGACGCGCATCGCTATCGCCTGGGCGCGCATTATGAGGCGCTGCCGGTCAACCAGCCCAAGGCGCCGGTCGCGCATTATCACAAGGACGGCCTGCTCCGCTTCTTCGCGGACAATGGCAACCCGGATGCCTATTACGAGCCCAACAGCTTTGACGGCCCCGCGCAGGACCCGAGCTATAACGAGCCGCCGATGGAAGTCGAAGGCATCGCCAAGCGTTGGGAACAGCCGGTCGGCGACGACGATTTCGTTCAGCCGCGCGCGCTGTGGGCGATGTTCTCGGACGAGCAGAAGGGCCGCCTGTACCACAATCTGGCGGCGGCGATGCACGGCATTCCCGACTTCATCATCGAGCGTCAGCTCGGCCATTTCGCCAAGGTCGACCCGGCCTATGCGCAAGGCGTCCGCGACGCGCTCGCCACGCTCGACAAGAGCGAGGAGGACCGTGAGACCCACAAGGACGTGGATCGCATGGCGGTGAACGAGCCGCACAAGAATACCGAAGCCGAAGCTCCCAAGTTCGAGGACGCGAAATAACTCCCTGACCTTCGCGCCCTTGACGGCCGCCGGTGCGCTCCCCGTGGCACCGGCGGCCAAATTTTTATGAGGCGGGCGGCATAGATGCTTCCCCCCGCGCACTCCGCCGCCTAGTTTCCGGTCATGCGCAAACATGTCCTGATCGTCCTTGGTATCATCGTCCTGATCGGCATCGGGGTCGTCACGTGGCTCGCCTGGCCCGACACGGCGCGGTTGAGCGTCGATCAGGTGGCGGGCGCACGACCGAAGATCGAGGTGCCGCGCGAGCAGACGATCCCGACGGTCGACATCGCCAAGCCGGTCGGCTGGACGAACGGCGCCAAGCCCAGCGTTGCTCCGGGGCTGACCATCCAGCCCTTTGCGAGCGGCCTCGATCATCCGCGCTGGCTGTATCAGTTGCCCAATGGCGATGTGCTGGTGGCCGAGACCAACTCGCCGCCGCGGCCCAGCGCTGGACTCGTCGACCGGGTGATGAACTTCTTCCTGGGCCAGGCGGGCGCGGCGGTGCCGTCAGCCAACCGGATCACCCTGCTTCGGGATACCAATGGCGACGGCGTAGCGGACGTGAAGACGCCGTTCATGGCCGGACTCAACTCGCCCTTCGGCATGGTGCTGTTCGATGGACAACTTTACATCGCCGACACCGATGCGCTGGTCCGCGTCCCCTATCGCGAGGGGGAGACGAAGATCACCGCCACGCCCGAAAAGGTCGTGCCCCTGCGCCCGGCGGGCAATCACTGGGCGCGCAACGTCATCGCCTCGGGCGACGGGCGGACGCTGTTCGTCTCGGTCGGATCGGCGAGCAACATCGCCGAAAACGGCCTCGACGCCGAGAAGAACCGCGCCGCGATCCTGCAGGTCTGGCCGCAGGACAAGAACTGGCGGATCTATGCGGCGGGTCTGCGCAACCCGAACGGCATGGCGCTGAACCCGGTCAACGGGCGGCTGTGGACCGTCGTCAACGAGCGCGACATGCTCGGCTCCGACCTGGCGCCCGATTATCTGACCCAGGTCGAGTTCGGCGATCATTTCGGCTGGCCCTGGTATTATTGGGGCGGCTATCCCGACAACCGGGTCCAGCCGACCAATCCGCCGCTCCAGCAATATGTGAAGCGTCCCGATTATGCGCTGGGGCCGCACGTCGCCGCGCTCGGCCTGACGTTCGCGCAAGGCGCCAAGCTGGGCGACCGGTTCGCGCAAGGAGTGTTCATCGGCGAACATGGCTCGTGGAACCGCAAGCCGCCTTCAGGCTACAAGGTCGTCTTCGTACCCTTCGCGGGCGCCTTCCCCGTGCCGAACGCCAAGCCCATCGAGGTGGTCGGCGGATTCCTCAACGCCAAGGGCGAGGCCCAGGGGCGGCCCGTGGGCGTGATCGTCGACAAGACCGGCGGTCTGCTGGTCGCGGACGATGTCGGGAATGTCGTGTGGAAGGTCAGCGCGGCACGATAGCCACCGCTCTAGGAAGCGCCCCTTTGCCATGGCGATCGTCACAGGAATCCCGACAAAAGTCGCCGTCTCGACGGTGCTTGTTCTGATTGCGATCGGCATCGCGGCTGGCGTCACTCATGTCCATGGCGTGAAAAGGGGGAAGACCTATGCTATGGATCAGCCAGTTCAGGCGGCCGCCTACGAATGGCCGCCCAACTGCCCCAGACTGAACTATCGCAAGCAGGACCGCCTTTCCAAAAACTGTACTTATCGACGCCGGTATAGGCTTATCAACCATTCCGCACTCGGCCTATCCATAGGTAAGGGCGAGGTTTGGTACAGAGTGGCAAACGATGCGCTGCTGCTGAATTGCCAGACCTGGGGCAGAACGTGCGTCATCAAGGCCCGTGTCTATGATAAATTCCGCCCATGACCATGTCGCCCCGGGGATAGCTTTCTGATCGCTTCGATGAAGGTCAGGTGAGCGCATCGCGTTCCGGAAAGCGCCCTGCCATAGAGCGGCTCAGTTCGACCCGGCGGTGCCACCTCTCCTGGAACCGATCAGGGCCGACACGACGAATCTCCTCGAACCCCAGAGCGCGCCAGAAACGCTCACCGGCCGCATTGACCTCCAGTACGGCTAGCCGCATGTCCAACGCGCCGCGCGCTTCGGCCCACGCTGCGATGGCGCTATAGAGCGTCCGGCCGAGACCCCGCCCGCGACGCGTAGCTTCCACGAGCAATAGGCCGAGATACCATGTGCCATCGCAAGGATAATCGCGAAGAATTGCCGCGACAGCGTACAGGCCATCATCATCGCGCCAGCCCATAATCACCTGATCGCCGACCGCTTTCTCGGGTGGCACGTCCGAAAACAGCGCAAGGGCATCAGCAAGCCCCGGCATCACGCCATCCTGCATCAGGAAATAGTCAGCACAACGGGCAAACAGGTCCGCCACGGCGGGGGCATCGACCTCGGTCAGCTCGACAGGCTCCGCGCCCAGTGCGATCACGACTATTTCAACAGCTTCGGCGCTTCGGACCGGATCACCGCCTCCAGCTGGCTGGAGAAGAGCGAGAGGAAGGCGGGCAGGTTCACCACCGCATGAACCTTGTCCGCATAGACCGTCGCCTGTGCGCCGATCGACTGGCCCATCGCGCCGACGGTGAAGTGCATCGTGTCGCCGTCCCAGCGATGCTCGACGGTGGCACCGCCGGGGATCATGCGGCCTATCTTGCCGATGCCGCCGTCCAGCCGCTGGCGCACGCCCTCCTTGCCGAGCTGGTGCGGGATATCGAGGGAAATCGGGGCGCTCATCGGGTCATCGCCGTGGCAAAGAGCATGGCATCATCGGCAAAGGCCTTGAACTCCAGCGCATTGCCGCTGGGGTCGCGGAAGAACATCGTCGCCTGCTCGCCGGGCTGGCCCTTGAAGCGAACATAAGGCGCAATGCCGAAGGGCACGCCCGCCGCCTCGACGCGCGCGGCCAGCGCCTCCCAGTCGGCCATGGTCAGGACGACGCCGAAATGCGGCACCGGCACCTGATGCCCGTCGACCGCATTCTCGACGGCGATCGGCTTGGCGGCGGGATCGAGATGCGCGACGATCTGATGCCCGAACAGGTCGAAGTCGATCCAGTGATCGCTCGAGCGGCCTTCGGGGCAGCCCAATATCTCACCGTAGAAATGACGGGCGGCGGCCAGGTCGTGGACCGGGAAGGCGAGGTGAAAGGGGCGCAGGGTCATGATGGGAAGCTAGGGTAGCGGGGCGCGCTTTTCCACCTTTTGCGGCATGGAATTACCCCTCCGCCGCCCACATCCCGCATTGCTCCTGTCACAGGGGCGCGCCATATCCTGCCGCCGTGACCCGATATCCCGCTCTTATCGCCCTGATCGCCGGGGCCGTCGCCGCCTGCGGTTTCGCGCCGCTCGATCTCTGGCCGTTGCTGCTCGTCGGCCTCATCGTCCTGTTGGCGCTGGTCCATGACGCCCCCTCCATCCGGGCTGCGTTGTGGCGGGGATGGGCATTCGGGGTCGGGCATTTCACCGTCAACAACAACTGGTTCCAGCACGCCTTCGACTTTCAGGACAAGATGCCCCCCGTCCTGGGGTATTTTGCGGCGGTGGGGCTGGCGCTCTATCTGGCGATCTTTCCGATGGCGGCGGCGGGTGTCGCGTGGCGGTTGCGCGGGCGGCGGCCTGATGCGGCATATGTGCTGATCTTCGGGGCCGCGTGGATCGCGACCGAGTATCTGCGCGCACGGCTGTTCACCGGCTATGCCTGGGACCCGCTGTCGGTCGCATGGCTGCCGGTGATCGGCGTGGCGCGGATGAGCGCCTTTGTCGGCACCTATGCGCTGTCGGGGCTGACGGTAGTACTGGCGGGCGCGATCTGGCTGGCGCTTCGGCGGCGCTGGCATCTGGCGGCGGTGATGGTGCCCGCAACCGGACTGGCCGCGCTGTCCGCCCCCCTCACGCGTGCGCCCGAGCCCGCCGCCGACGCGCCGCTGGTCCGCGTGGTCCAGCCCAATGTCAGCCAGGACCAGCGCGGGCAGAGCGACGGGCCGCTGCTGCTCGAACGGCTGACCCAGCTGTCGGGGCGGCCCGGCCCCCGCCCTCGCCTGGTCGTCTGGCCCGAAGGCGTCGTGCGCGACATGATCGAGGAGGGCTATCCGGACTGGGCCTATTTCGGGTTCAACTATGCGCCGCCCGCATGGACGCGCCGCCAGATTGCCCGCGTGCTCGGCCCGCGCGACACCGCGCTGGTCGGGGGGACCGCGCTGCTTTTCTCATCCGATCGCGCGCGGGTGAGCAGCGCCACCAACAGCGTGTTCGCGATCAGTCCCGGCACAGAGATCACCGGCCGCTATGACAAGGCGCATCTGGTCCCCTATGGCGAATATCTGCCGATGCCGTGGCTGCTCAAGCCGTTGGGCCTGGCGCGATTGGTTCCCGGCGACATGGACTTCACCCCCGGCCCCGGCCCCCGCAATCTGCGCGTGCCCGGCTTCGGGCCGGTCGGGGTGCAGCTCTGCTATGAGATCATCTTCTCCGGCCAGGTGGTCGACGAGGCGCATCGGCCGCGCCTGCTCTTCAACCCGTCCAACGACGCCTGGTTCGGCCGTTGGGGTCCGCCCCAGCATCTGGCCCAGGCGCGGATGCGCGCGATCGAGGAGGGGTTGCCGATCATCCGCGCGACGCCCACCGGCATCTCGGCGATCATCGCCGCCGACGGCCGCCTGATCGCCACCGTCCCGCACGAGACGGCGGGCGCAGCCCAGGCCCCCCTGCCCGCCGCGCTGCCGCCAACGGTTTTTTCACGGGTCGGCAATATGCTTGCCCTCTTGATCGCCATGGCGCTGGCCGCGATCGGCGTTGCCATACGCCGCCGTCGCCGCTAGAGGACATATAAAGCTATCTTTATATCCTTATGAGGACGGGAATGCGGAACTCGTACATCTTCACCTCGGAATCGGTTTCCGAAGGTCACCCCGACAAGGTCGCAGACCAGATCAGCGACGCCATCGTCGACCTGTTCCTGTCCAAGGATTCGGAAGCGCGCATCGCCTGCGAAACCCTGACCACCACCAACAAGGTCGTGCTGGCGGGTGAAATCCGCTGCAAGGGCGTGTTCGAGAACGACCAGTGGGCCGAAGGCGCGCTGGAAGAGATCGAGCAGACCGTGCGCGATACCGTCAAGCGCATCGGTTACGAGCAGTCGGGCTTCCACTGGCAGACGTTCGACTTCTCGAACAACCTGCACGCCCAGTCGGCGCACATCGCGATGGGCGTGGACGAGAGCGGCAACAAGGACGAAGGCGCCGGCGACCAGGGCATCATGTTCGGTTACGCGACCGATGAGACCCCCGGCCTGATGCCCGCCACCCTCTATTACAGCCATAAGATCCTGGAAAAGATGGCGGCCGACCGCCATTCCGGCACGGCCTCCTTCCTGGAGCCGGACGCCAAGAGCCAGGTGACGTTGCAGTATGAGAATGGTGTTCCCGTCCGCGCGACCGCGATCGTCGTGTCGACCCAGCATTCGGCCGAGCTGTCCAACGAGGCCGGCCAGGCCAAGCTTCGCGACTATGTGAAGTCGGTCCTCGCAGACGTGCTGCCCGAAGGCTGGTTGCCGGACGAGAAGCAGATCTACGTCAACCCGACCGGCCTGTTCGAAATCGGCGGCCCGGACGGTGACGCAGGGCTCACGGGCCGCAAGATCATCGTCGACACCTATGGCGGCGCGGCCCCGCATGGCGGCGGTGCGTTCAGCGGCAAGGACCCGACCAAGGTCGACCGCTCGGCCGCCTATGTCGCGCGCTACCTCGCCAAGAACGTCGTGGCAGCCGGTCTGGCCAAGCGCTGCACCATCCAGCTGTCCTACGCGATCGGCGTCGCCGAGCCGCTGTCGGTCTATGTCGACCTGCACGGCACCGGCACCGTCGACGAAGCCAAGCTGGAAACCGCGCTGCCCAAGCTCGTTCGCCTGACGCCCAAGGGCATTCGTGAGCATCTGAAGCTGAACGCGCCGATCTATTCCAAGACCGCCGCGTACGGTCACTTCGGCCGTGAAGCCGAAGGCGCGCTGTTCACCTGGGAAAAGACCGATCTGGTCGACCAGATCAAGGCCGCCGTCGCCTGATCCTGTCGCGATCGGCAAAAGAAAAAGGGGGGCTTCGGCTCCCCTTTTTTTATTCCCGCGTCTCGCCCTGCACCTGACCATGCGCCAGCAGCGTGAACAGCCCCGCCCCGCCGACCAGATTGCCGAGGATCGCCGGCATCAGCAGGCCGAACACGGTCTTGCCCACACTGACATGGCCGGTGAACAACAACAGGAACGCCTCGTCCGCGCCAACGATCGAGTGGCTGAACCCGGCAATGGCTATGACATAGGTGATCGCCAGGATGATCCAGAAGGCCTGGGTCCGACCATTGGGCAATATCCAGGCGACCACCGCGATCAGGAACCCGGCTGGGATGGCGTTGACGAAGGTCCGCCACCCGTCCAGCTCCAGGATGCGCGCCGAGACCGCAACCATCGCGTCGCGGATTTCGGCACTGCCCAGCGCTCCGGCCGCGACCATTCCGGCGGCGAGCGCGGTGCCGATCAGATTGGCGGCCAGCACGATGGCCCAGAGCCGCAGCGTCCGCCGGAGCGCCCAGCCCGACGGCTTCGTCACCAGCGGCAACATCGCGGTGATGGTGCTTTCGGTGAACAGTTGCATCCGGCCGAGAATGACGACCAGAAACCCCACCGGATAGCCGAACGAGGCGACCAGCCCGCGCCAGGGCGCCTCGGGAAGCCCCGCATGGAGCGCTCCCTCGGCGATCAGCGAACTGTGGATCGCGATGCCCGCCGCCAGCCCTGACCAGAACAGCGCGCCTGCGGGCCGATCGAGTTCGCTCTCCCCCGCCTCGCGCACCGCACGGTGAAGGTCCTTGGCATCGGCCGCTTTCTGCGCCTTCCCCTGTTCTTGGGGGCCATCGGGTTTGGAAGCGTGGTCATCCATGGTGCATGGGCAACGAGCGGCCCCACCCTTGGCTCCCTGTGCGACCCGCGCTAAAGGCCCGGCGATGAACGATCCGACGACGATCCGCCGCCTTTATGGTCGGCGTCAGGGCCATAAGCTGCGCCAGGGCCAGGCGGCTTTGGTCGAGGAGATGCTGCCGACGCTGAGCGTGCCCGAGGAAGGGCCGCTCGACGCCGTGCGCCTGTTCGGCGAGGATCGGCCGCTCCAGGTCGAGATCGGCTTCGGCGCGGGCGAGCATCTGGCCGGACAGGCCGAGGCGACACCGGGTACCGGCTTCATCGGATGCGAGCCGTTCCTCAACGGCGTGGTCGGCGCGCTCGGCCATATCCGCGACCGCGACCTTTCCAATGTCCGCCTGCACATGGGCGACGCGCTGGAGGTGATCGAGCGGCTGCCCGATGCCAGCCTGGACCGCGTCTATCTGCTCCATCCCGATCCTTGGCCCAAGGCGCGCCATGCCAAGCGGCGGATGATGAACCACGGCCCGCTCGACACCATCGCGCGCAAGTTGAAGTCCGGCGGCGAATTTCGCTTAGGGACCGATGACCCGACCTATTGCCACTGGTCGATGATGATCATGAACGCGCGGGACGATTTCGAATGGCAAGCCCGCACGCCCGCCGACTTCCTCACCCGCCCCGCCGACTGGCCCGAGACGCGTTATGAACGCAAGGCACGCCGCCAGGGACATGAGGTATGGTATTTCCGGTATATCCGCCGCTAGGCCCTCCTGTTCCAGCTTCGTTCACCCCCTTCCCTCTGGTACGCTCATCCCGGCGTTTCCTTGATGTTCCCCCAATTCCCGCGAAGGTGATTGCTGGCGGGGGACGAAATGCCGGCTGGAACGGTCAATAAAGGGACGATGAGCGACTTGTTCTGGCTGTCGGATGAGCAGATCGAGCGGCTGCGGCCATTCTTTGCCAAGAGCCACGGCCAGCCGAGGGTGGACGACCGGCGGGTCCTGAATGGCATCGTATTCGTCAACCGCAATGGGCTGCGCTGGCGAGATGCACCCAGCGAGTACGGCCCGCGCAAGACGCTGTACCATCGGTGGAAGCGTTGGGATGAGACCGGTGTGTTCACGCGAATGATGAAAGGTCTTCTCCGCCGTCGCCCCAGCTGTCACTGTCATCTTCTGGCGGCGATCAACGCGTCCCATTCGCTAAGCCTGGTAGCGAATGCGGTCCCTGCGCCCCTGTCTACCGGTGCTATCTCCGGCTCAAGCGGAATTTGCTGAGGCCTTGAACCAGAGCGATAGAAAGACGGCTAGCGATCGATCTGGTTGGGCGACAGCGGGGCGGCCGGATCCGAGATAGGCCGATCTGGATCCTGATGCGGCTCATACGCAATTACCCATTGCGGATAGCCTTCCGGCGACATGGCGATGTCGGCATGCCCGACCGGGTCATTGCCCGTTTCGATCCAGCCCGCTCCATGGCAATAATCGCAGATTGCTCGCTTGCACCGGAAGCTGACGAGATCGATCTCGGTGTTCCATTGCCCGTATCCCCGACAGATCGGGCATTTCGCATCCAGGGTCCCGTTTCGCGGCTGAAGCGGGATGATGTCGAAAGCGTGGGGGCTGTTCGGTCCGTCGCAATAGACGACGTTGCTGGCATGGGCGATCGGTCTTCTCCTACACCCCCACCGAACGATTTATCCGAGACGGGGTTGCCGCCATCGTGACGGAGTGCATGACGTTACGCAGTACCAGCGTCATCGTTGTCGGGCTGCACCTCGCCACCGTCTTTTCGGATGAAGCTGATCTTGCCCTGCGTCTCCAGGATAGCCCAGGCGACCTGATCCATGTGGGCGATACCCGCCAACCGCATCTCGGCTTCGACCTCTGCACGCGTGATGCGATCGCGGCGGAGATTCGCCTCGATCAGTTCGCCATCCCGGATGATAACCTGTGGTCGGCCGTCCAGCAGCGTCTCGAGCCTGGGTGAAAGATAGGTCGCCCAGCTCATCACCAGCGCCCAGAAGGCGAACGTGGCGATGGCCAGGATCGACCCAGTGAGGCTGAAGTCGTTATGCGTGACGCCCTGCTGGACCAGGTCGCCCATCACCACGATGACCACCAATTCGAATGGCGTCAGCTGGCCGATCTCGCGCTTCCCCAGCAGCCGCAGCAAAAGGTAGAGCGCCGCGAATGTGACGGAGGCCCGTAGGACGATGTCCATTATGGTAGGACCGGAATAGTCACATGAGCCTCAGTCAGGGGGGTGTCGTCATCCAGAAGCGTGACGCTTCCCGATACACGCCCGATCAACGGCGGATTTGTCTGGCCGTCGATTTTGACTTCCAACGTCTCCCCCGCCTTCAAGGGGCCATACTCGAAGCGATACTGGCCGTCCTTGAACCTCTCGTTTGCGGGGGCTGGTACCTGACTGTTGATCGTCAGATCGCGCCACAGAGATGCGTCCACGCCGATGACGGGCTTGGCAATGGCTTGTCGGGCGGTGACCCGGATGTGGGTCTCGAAGAATAAGCCGCTGCGTAGCGGCCGGGCGACCTTCAGCTCCAACGAAGCGGCAGGAGCAGAGACAGACGTTACGGGCGCAGGCGCGCCGCCAAGAAGACCAGTCGCCGCAATAGCCAGCGTCGCGCCTAGCACGATGAACGCGAGTGGGCTGGCATGTGCCCGAATCCCTCGAATGGGTGCGACATGGCGTTCGTCGATGCCATCAGGCAGGTCGGTGTTAGCCATCAGCGTCATCGAGCCATTTTGTCTCGCAGACGTGCAGGCACGACGTCATATGGCTCGATCCTTGGGTCCATGCCACCATGAGACATAAAGGCCTCATGGATGCGTTGATGCAATAAACACAGGTGAAGAAGGTGCCGATGTATGACGGATGGCCGGCGTCGCCTCGTTACCACCAGTGATACGCTGCGGAGCTGCGAGCCCACGCCTAGCCCATCGTACCGCCAAATCGATCGCCGCGTCGCTGACACGTTCTGCAATCAGGCCTATGGCTATCCCGGCTAGGACATCGCCAGCATAATGCGTTCCGCGCGGCACCTGTACGGCGGAGACCGACAGCGCCACACTACGAGCAGCGACCGCATGATCTGGATATGCCCGCGCAATCGCTTCTCCGACCGCGACCGCACCGGCGCTGTGGCCGGATGGGAACGAATTATCCTCGTGCCGGTCGCTATCACCTTGGCGCACCCGCGGATCATCACCGTCTTTCGGGCGCCTGCGGTTGATCACGGCTTTGATCCCGCTCTTGGCCCATGTCGCCAGGGTGTGAGCGGCCAGCATCCTCAAGCCCGCGCCAGCGAGATGCATATCCCGTCGGGCGATACCGACCACGACCGTAGCGCCGCAAATCGTCCGCATCTGTGGCTGATCACCGATCTCGCTGGCCGCGCCAATCAGCCGCACTGGCCAGCTGTCGCGCTCGTTATTCACCTCGGAGCTTATTTTATGGTCAGCCCGTTCGACGGCAGTGGTTTTTCGTTCCCCATCCATCGCCGTTCAACAGATGGATCAATCCTTTGGCTCCGCCAGTCGTGGAAGCAGGTTTCATCTGCCTGCTCCACCAGCAGGCGACGGTCACGAAAGCGAACCACCCTGATATAGCGATCGACGTGTGCTTTACCGGAGGCACCGCGTCATGGCTTCATGAGCCCGGCCGCCCTCAGTGCGTCATTGATCGTCGTCGTCGGATCGAAGCGCAACGACCGCGCCGGCGCGGGTCGCTGCGGTACGGTTGCAGCGGTGTCGACGGGTCGGGACGGCGCCACTGCAGGTGCGATCCCCCATGCGGCGGCAATCCGATATGTGGAGGAGATACCGGCACCGAGCATATGAGGCCCTGGCACGCCGCAGGCTTCATCGCCATCGGTAGCCAGTGGCGTCCCATGTCCCATGCCCGTGATCATATACTCCTCGATCACCGCGCGTCCGGCCCGGTCACGCCAGGCGCGACGGGTGTGACCATCGATCCGTTCCGTTATGTCCGGCTCGCCTAGGCGGTGGAGTCCGCGCCACTGGTCGACGATCAGCCCGGCATTGACCGGGTTCACCGTGGTATCTGCTGTGCCATGCCAGATCGAGACCGTTGGCCAAGGCCCACCATGCACGGCCGCTGCTCGCACCCGATCGCTCAGGCTGGCGCGATCGTGGCCGTGACCGCGCATTCGCTCCAGCGCTTCCGGCACGCTGTGAGCGGTGCCGAACGGCAGCCCCGCTATGATAGCGCCCCCGGCGAAAAGCTCGGGATGACAGGCCAACATTGCGGATGTCATCGCGCCACCCGCCGACAGGCCGGTAACGAACACCCGCGCCGGATCGAGTTCATGGCGCTCGACCACAGCGACAATCATCTCGCGGATCGATTCGACCTCGCCGCCGCCCCGCCGCGTATCCTCGGACAAAAACCAGTTGAAACAAAGATTGGGGTTATTGGCACGCTGCTGTTCAGGGAACAGGAGCGCGAAACCGAACCTGTCCGCCAGGGTCGACCAACCCGCGCCATGATCATAGGAGGCTGCGGTCTGCGTACACCCGTGCAGCACAACGACGAGCGGGGCATGGGCGGGCAGATCGTGCGGAATATGCAAATACCCCCGCAAAGCGCCGGGGTTATCGCCAAAATCATCTATCGGCGTGAGAGGGGCGGCTTGCTGAGCCGTCCGGTCTACGGAGCCTGCAAGGCCGCGAAGATGGGCGATCGTGTCGGAAATCGAGCGCATAGGGGTGCCCCTTTTTCGGCAGAGGCGGGACAACGGATAGGGTATGCCTGCCGCACACATCCTATTGTGCATTGCAGCATAGTTGGTGTGTCGTAGTTCGCCGCGCAAGACGGTCATGCGGACTCCCGCCATGCCACTTGCGGGAATGTGACCTCATCCCCATTTTGACAGTATCGGGCTGCCACACTGAGCATCGGCCCGGCTGAGAGACGGCTTTGCGCTCCCGCTTTAACGAGGAGCTGCCATGTCCCGCGCGATCAATGTCAACGCAACCGAAGCCGAAGTCGTCAAGCTGTGCGCCCGTCACGGTGCCACGGTCAGCGCCATCGAGACTTTGGCATCCGGCGGAACACGCGTCGTTTTGATGAACATGATTGCCACGGAGACGATGCGGGCGGCCTTTGGTCGCAAGCTGCTGAAGGGTGCCGTGCGGCGCACACCACTGCGCAGCTGGGCACGCTAGATGCTGATCTTGGCCTCCGATCGATACAAGCAGCGCCGTCGCTCCTAGGCGATGGCGCTAGGCTAAAGGTCTCGACGGAAAAACAGCTCCGGCTCATCCCGTGGCAGTAGCCCGTCAATCCGCCCGGCGGGGGTCCAGCCGGTCCCATGGATGAGTGACAGCGCCGCCGTGTTGGCGGCCCCTGCAGATATATAGACTCGCCCGCTTAGCGTCGTGCTGAGGGCCTGGGTCAACGCCTGGGCGATCCCCCTTCGCCTATAACGACCGTCAACAACCAGTTTGTTGACATAGTCCTTGCCGATACATCCACCATGTTGCCAGGCAAGGTAGCCGACGACGGTAGCGCCCACCTCCGCCACCAGCATCCGCCCTTCGACAATCTCATTGATGCGGTCGCCAGAAAAACAGTCGAATTCCATCAATCGCGGCAGGTCGTGCGGCTCCCCGCGCCGGATAGCGACCATGTGCAAGCCCCTCAAATTGCCGGGCTAATTACGGCATAACGATTGAAGCGTTGCAAGCGTGGCAATCGATTAATTGATGCGATGGCGGTGAAGTTTTAGACGTTCGTTGCCATCACTTCGTTGACCTTGCTCGTCAGCGCATCAAGCGTGAACGCTGGGTTGTGACGAAACATAGGAGGCTCAAGGCCCAAAGCGTTTCCGCGTTCAATTTCGTCAGATCAACCTTCTGATAACGCTGTAATTTGCCTATGATTCGGCCTCCGTGGCGATGGCTGTCTAGTCATGTGGCTTCGGGTTAAAGGCGCAGCGAGGCGTTCCGCCCATCCCCGCGCGCCGCGTCGAGCAGCCCCGGCATGGCCGCGATCGGCCGCAGGCCGCGCTGGGTCATCTCGGCCCGGATCACTTCGGCGTCACCGCCGTCGGGTTCGGCGCTCGCCATCGCGAAGGCCAGTAAGAGCGACTCGTCATCCATGAACTCCATGAGTTCGGGGTCGAGCATCGGGTTCATCGCTATCCTCCCTTTCTATTCTGGATCAATAACAAGCAGATCGCCCGCTGGTTGCCAATCGCCGTCGGTTTCGAAAGAGCCCCCGCCCCCTGGCGGCGGCCGGCGACGCGTTATAGACGGCGGCCTCCGAATTTGGGGCAAGACATGGTCGATGACAGCTGGGGCGTGACGCCGCCGCGCGGCGGACTGCGCGTCCGGACGAATGACAGTTTGGAGGAACGTGCCGCCGCGCGGGCCAAGGCGCGCGAGGCGCGGGCGGGCGAGCGGGCCACGTTGATGGCCGGGCGGATGGAGGCGCGTGCCGCACTGCGCGAGCGCGAGACGACCGCCCGCGAAGCCGAGCGCAATGCCCGTCGCGAGGCCGAGGAGGCCGCCGCCGCCAGGGACCCCCATGCCGCCGCCGCCAAACGGCACCGTAGCTCTGGCCGCAAGGATGTGGTTCGCGAACAGCGCGACACGCGCGGTTATGCCACGGTGGTCGATGAAGGGCGGATTCGCGAATTGTCCAAGCGGGGCGCGTCGCTCTCCGGACTGGCCGCAGCGTTCGGCATCACCGCCGAGGAGGTCGAGCTGATTCTGGCGGTGAAGAGCGAATAGCCCCTCCCCGAAACGGAGGGGGATCGTTGAATGCCTCCGCCCTAACGCCTTGCTTACCGAATTGCGCTAAAGCCCGCACCTGATGGCCGATTCCGCCCCGCACGTCCCGCGCCCGCCGCGTCCTCGCTCCGCCGTCAGCCAGGGCGTCGGGCTGGCCGGGCTTGCGGGTTCGCTGAGCTGGATCGGCTATGCGCGGTGGCATCATCTCGACGGGCCTTATGCGGCGCTGCTGCATCTGGTCTGCGCCGGGGTGCCGATGCTGCTCTGGTCGGTGCTGGTCGACAAGGTGCATCGCCATGCCTCGACCGGGATCGACTGGGCCAACCCGCGCCCCGCACGCGAGACGCTGGACATCAGCCTGACCAAGCTCGCCGGGCTATGGGCGACGTTCGGCGGGATCGCGCTGATCTTCGCGACGGGGCGCTTTTACTGGCAGGGGATTTTCGCCTTTGCCATGTGGTGCCTGGGCTGGATCGCGCCGTTACTGTTCCTGCTGTCCATTCCTTATGTGATCTGGCTCGACCGGCGGCTGGTCGAGCCGAAGGACGGGGCCTGGATGCTGGGCGCATGGCTGACCGGACAGCCGGGGGTCGATCGGGAGGCGATCTACGCGCATCTGCGATCTTGGGCGGTCAAGGCGTTCTTCCTGCCCTTCATGCTGGGCGTGGTGCCGGGCGGGTTCGGGATGTTCGTGCGGACCGACCTGAACGCCGCGCTGCACGATCCGGTGGCGCTGGCCAACTGGCTGATTACGCTGATGTTCCTGATCGACGTCGCCTTTGCGACGATCGGTTACATGCTGACCATGCGGCCGCTGGATGCGCATATCCGTTCGGCCAATCCCTATGCGGCAGCCTGGGCGGCGGCGCTGATCTGTTACCCGCCGACCATCCTGATGGGCGATAATGGCCCGCTCAACTATCGGCCGGGGACCGCCGAGTGGAGCTATTGGTTTGCCGGGCATCCGGTGGTGCTGGCCGGGATCGGGGCGGTCCTGGTCGGGCTGACCGCCATCTATGCCTGGTCGACCGTGGCGTTCGGCATCCGCTTTTCCAACCTGACCCACCGAGGCATCCTGACCCACGGGCCTTATGCGGTGTCGCGGCACCCGGCCTATCTGTCGAAGAACATCTTCTGGTGGATCGCGACGATCCCGCTCCTGTCGACGGGGACCTGGGTGGACGCGGCGCGGAGCACGTTGCTGCTGGGGGTGGTCAGCGGAATCTATTACTGGCGGGCGAAGACGGAGGAGCGGCATCTGTCGGCCGATCCGGCGTATCGGGACTATTCCGACTGGATGACGCGGCACGGGTTGGTGCCGCGGTTCTTTCGGTGGGTGATGGGGCGAAGGTGAGCCCCTGGCCTTCGACGTCGCTCAGGCCGAGCATCGTCGAAGCTTACGCCCCACGCTCAGAAACTCGCCTCGCCATACACCCGTGAGATGTCGCCACCCCATTCGCCATGATAGCGGTCGAGCAGCACCTGCGCGGGCACCTTGCCCGACCGCACGATCTCGCGCAGCGGGTCGAGAAAGCCGGTTTCGTTATCCCCCGCCCCGTTCAGCCGCGCCCGCGCCGCAAGTCCCGCATGGGCGATGTCGAGCACCTCGCCCGCAATGTCGCGCAGCCGCCCGCCGCCGGGCAACGGCGCATCCAGCGCCAGCTCCGGCACCGAGTCGCGCAGTGCCTGTCGCTCGGTCAGCGACCAGCCCTTGACCAGATCCCACGCCGCATCGAGCGCGCCATTGTCGTACAGCAACCCGACCCAGAGCGCAGGCAGCGCACAGATGCGGCTCCACGGCCCGCCATCGGCACCGCGCATTTCTAGGAAGGTCTTGAGCCGCACCTCGGGGAAGGCAGTCGACAGGTGATCGTTCCAATCGTCGATCGTCGGCAGCTCGCCCGGCAGGACCGACAGCTCGCCCTTCAGGAAGTCGCGGAACGACAGCCCCGCCGCGTCGATATATTTGCCGTCGCGGTAGACGAAATACATCGGCACATCGAGCGCATAGTCGGCATAGCGTTCATATCCGAACCCGTCCTCGAACACGAAGGGCAACATGCCGGTGCGCGCGGGATCGGTGTCCGACCAGATATGGCTGCGGAAGGACAACATGCCGTTGGGCTTGCCCTCGGTGAAGGGCGAGTTGGCGAACAAAGCGGTCGCCAGCGGTTGCAGCGCCAGGCCGACCCGGAATTTCTTCACCATGTCGGCTTCGGAGGCATAATCCAGATTCACCTGGATCGTCGATGTCCGCAGCATCATGTCGAGGCCAAGCGTTCCGACGCGCGGCATGTGGCGCAGCATGATCGCATAGCGCCCCTTGGGCATGATCGGCAGCTCGGCGCGGGTCTTGTCGGGCCACATGCCCAGACCCAGGAAGCCGACGCCCAGCTTGTCGCCCGCCGCCTTCACCTGTTGCAGATGGCGTCCCGTCTCGGCGCAGGTCTGGTGCAGATTGTCGAGCGGCGCGCCCGACAGCTCGAACTGTCCGGCGGGCTCCAGGCTGATCGAACCATCCGCGCCGGTCAGCGCGATGACATTGCCGCTCTCCATGACCGGTTCCCAGCCATATTGGGTCAACTCGCCCAGCAGCGCGCGAATGCCCGAGGCTTCGTCGTAGGAGGGCGCGTGATGGTCGCCCAGCGCATAGACGAATTTCTCGTGCTCGGTGCCTATCCGCCAGTGATCGCTGGATTTTTCGCCGCGCGCGAAGCTGGCGATCAACTGGTCGCGGGACTCGATGATGGCGCCCTTGGCGGTGCTCGCGGTCTTGGTGCTCATGAACCGCGCCTTACGCGGGCGCGAGGCTGTACGCCATAGGGTGAATCAACCCCAGTCGCCCGCCGCCGCCATCCACAGCGAGACCGCCGCCGCCGCCGCCGTGTCGGCACGCAGGATACGGGGGCCGAGCCCGATGCCGATGGCGGCGGGGTGCGCGCGGATCGCCTCGCGCTCCTCTGCATCGAAGCCGCCCTCCGGCCCGATCAGGATCGCCGCCGGGCCGCGATGCGCGGCCATCGCCGTTAGCGCGGGCGCACCGCCCGTCTCGTCAGCGAAGAACAGCGCGCGCTCGGGCGACCAGTCGCGGAGCAGCGCGGTCAGCTTCACCGGCTCGGCGACTTGCGGAAGCGCGGTGCGGCCGCATTGCTCGGCCGCCTCGATCATGTGCGCGCGCAATCGCTCGGTATTGGGCTTGTCGACGACGGTGCGGCGGGTGACGACCGGCACCAGCCGCGCGACGCCCAGCTCGCACGCCTTCTCCGCCAGCCAGTCGACCCGGCCCTTCTTCAGCGGCGCGGCGCAAAGCCACAGGTCCGGCACCGCCTCACGCTCACGCAGCCGTTCCGTCACGTCGAGGGTCAGGTCGCGCTTGCCCACAGACGCGGCGACGGCGAGCCACTCCCCGCTGCGGTCGTCGAACAACTTGACCGGATCGCCGATCCTGGTGCGCATCACCGACACCAGATAATGCGCGGCCGGGCCGTCGATGCGGATCGGTCCTTCGCCCAGCATCCGGTCGACGAACAGGCGGGGCGTGGATTGTGGCGGCCAGGCGGGGGTAGCGGGCATGGCCTTCGCTTACACGGCTAGGGTCGCCCATGCCACTTTTGCCGAGCCGTGCGTTTTCGGGCGCAGGAGGTGACAATGGCGAAACATTATCATGAGGAGTTGGAGGCGCTGCAGCTGGCGCTGGTCCGCACCCAGATGGCGATGGCGGGCTCCGACGAGCGGGTCGTCATCGTGCTGGAGGGCCGCGACGGGGCGGGCAAGGACGGGACGATCAAGCGAATCACCGAACATCTCTCGGTCCGCGCTACCCGTGTCGTGGCGCTGCCCAAGCCATCTGACCGCGAACGCACGCAATGGTATTTCCAGCGCTACGTCGCCCATCTGCCCGCCGCGGGCGAGATCGTGATCTTCAACCGCAGCTGGTATAACCGCGCGGGGGTGGAAGTCGTCATGGGCTTCTCCACCGCCGCCGAGCAGGAGGCGTTCCTGCGCGACGCCCCCGATTTTGAACGGATGCTGGTCGAAAGCGGCATCCGGCTGGTCAAGATCTGGCTCGACATCTCGATGGCGGAACAGGAAAAACGACTGGAGGCGCGACGCACCGATCCGCTGAAGGCGCTGAAAGTCTCCGACATGGACAAGGTCGCGCAGGCCAAATGGACCGATTATTCGGCGGCGCGCGACACGATGCTCACCCGCACCCACACCCCCTTCGCGCCGTGGCATATCGTGCGTGCCGACGACAAGCGGGATGCGCGGATCGCGATCATCCGCCACATCCTTCACGACATCGCCCCTGCCGACATCGCGGACGGCGTGAAGGCGCCAGACTCCGACATCCTGTTTCCGTTCGAGATGGCGGCGCTGGAGGATGGGCGACTGCAAAGATAGCGATGCGGCGACGGGGGTCAGCCCGGCGGTGGGCGCTTCCAGATCGCGACATAGACCTGCCGATTGTCGGATGCCGACGGCCCCAGGCCCTCGCTGACCTCCATCAGGCCCAGAGCGTGCAGGCCATGCGCGAGCGGGCGCGCCTCGATCGCCCACAGCGCCTTGCCCTGTGCATCGGCACCGATCGCACTCGCACGATCATCACCGTTGCCCCCTTATCGTCGGCGCCGGATCACCCACCACGTCACGCCGAGCACGAGGCCAACGAGCAGCACCACGCCCCCGACCATCCCCGCCACGCGCAAAATGGCCCAGAACAATGCCTCGACGAAACGGCCGACCGCGACCGACAGGCCGATCATCGAACAGGATATGCTGGGGAAGTCACGAGGAGACGATAACCGCGAACGGGCTTGCGCGCCACCGCTCGCGCCCATACCCGAAGCGGCATGACGATCGAGATCGTACCCGATAGCGAACACAAGGGCCTGGCCGGACGCCTGCCCCCCCGTGCACGCGGACTGGCGCTGCTGGCGCGGTTCGACCGGCCGATAGGCTGGTGGCTGCTGTTCTGGCCAGGCGCCTGGGCCATCGCGCTGGCGGGCGGATTGCCGGCCCGCTGGCCGTTGATTCTGTGGTTCCTGCTCGGCTCGATCGCGATGCGCGGCGCAGGGTGCGTGTTCAACGACATCGTCGACCGGGATCTGGACGCCCAGGTGGCCCGGACGCGGGCGCGGCCCATCCCCTCGGGGTTGGTGTCCGTGAAGCTGGCCGCGATCTGGCTGGGCGCGCTGTCCCTGATCGGTCTGATCGTCCTGGTGCAGCTTCGCCCGCTCGCCGCGATCGTCGCGGTGGCCAGCCTGGCCCCGGTCGCCGCCTACCCCTTCATGAAGCGGATTACCTGGTGGCCGCAGGCATGGCTGGGCATGGTGTTCAGCTGGGCCGCGCTGGTGGGCTGGGCCGAGGTGGCGGGCGAACTCTCCGCGCCGCTCTGGCTGCTTTACGCGGGGTCGATCGCCTGGGTGATTGGGTACGACACCATCTATGCGCTGCAGGACCGGGAGGACGATGCGCTGATCGGGGTGCGATCCTCGGCGCTGCGCATGGGCGCGTATGTGAGGCCGGGGGTGGGTGCCTTCTATCTCGGGGCCGTGCTGTGCTGGGCGGGGGCGATCTGGCTGGTGCGGCCGGATATGCTGGCGGTCGCGGCGCTGGTGCCGGTGGCGCTGCATCTGGGTTGGCAGGTGGCAACGCTGAAGCCCGATGACGGCGCAGGCGCGCTGTACCGGTTCCGGTCGAACCGTTTCGCCGGTTTGCTGATGGCGCTGGCCTGTGCGGTTGTGGGGTCGTCCCTATAATTCCTCCCCTCGGAGGGAGGAATTGAAAACCCTCCCACAACTGACCTGCCGCAACGCTTTGGCGGGTTGTCGCGTTGGCGCATTTCCGTCACATCTCAAGGTCGATGACCGTAGCTACGCCCGCCACCCGCTCGCTTGCCGAAAGCCATCGCTCGATCGCCATTCCGGAGGGCGCGTCCTTCCTGCGGCGGTTATTCGCCTTTGCGGGGCCGGGCTATCTGGTCGCGGTCGGCTATATGGACCCGGGCAACTGGGCGACCGATATCGCGGGCGGCTCCGCCTATGGCTATGCGCTGCTGTCGGTCATCCTCCTGTCCAACATCATGGCGATGATCCTGCAAGCCTTGTCGGCGCGGCTGGGCATCGCGGCGGGGATGGACCTGGCGCAGGCGTGCCGGGCGGCCTATTCCAAACCCGTCTCGCGCATCCTGTGGGTGCTCTGCGAGATCGCGATCATCGCCTGCGATCTGGCGGAGGTGCTGGGTACCGCCATCGCGCTGCAACTGCTGTTCGACCTGCCGCTTGTCTGGGGTGTCATCATCACCGGACTGGACGTGTTCGTGATCCTCGCGCTGCAGCGTTACGGGTTCCGCAAGGTCGAGGCGTTCATCATCGCGCTCCTCCTCATCATCGGCGGCTGTTTCCTCTATGAACTGATCGCCTCGCGCCCCGATCCCGGCGCGGTGCTGGCGGGCTTCGTGCCGACGACGCGGATCGTCACCGACCCTGCCATGCTCTACATCGCGATCGGTATCCTCGGCGCGACGGTGATGCCGCATAATCTGTATCTCCATTCCTCGGTGGTGCAGACCCGGGCCTATGGCCTGTCGACCGAGGACAAGCGCGACGCGATCAAGATGGCGACGATCGACAGCACGGTGGCGCTGTTCTTCGCCTTTTTCATCAACGCCGCCATCCTGATCGTCGCGGCGGCGACCTTCCATGTCGCAGGCCGCACCGACGTGGCGGAGATCGATCAGGCTTACCGCCTGCTCGCCCCGATGCTGGGCGTGGGCGCGGCGAGCATGGTGTTCGGCATCGCACTGCTCGCCTCAGGGCAGAATTCGACCGTCACCGGGACACTCGCCGGGCAGATCGTGATGGAGGGGTTCCTCGACCTGCGGCTCGCCCCCTGGCTTCGGCGGCTCATCACGCGTGGGCTGGCCATCATTCCCGCCGTGCTGGTCGTCGGGGCGAGCGGACAGGCGGGGGCGACGAAGCTGCTGGTGCTGAGTCAGGTCATCCTCAGCCTGCAACTCCCCTTTGCGGTGGTGCCGCTGGTCCGCTTCACCGCGAACAAGGGCATGATGGGTCCCTTTGCCAGCCCGGTCTGGCTGCGCATCCTGGCATGGATCATCGCGGCCATCATCATCGGCCTGAACCTGACCCTGCTTTGGGGGCTGGCAACGGGCTGATCCGCTTCGCACATGCCCAGGAATGCCGCGTGACTTCACCCCTCGCGCGGTTAAGCTGTTCGGGACTGGACCCATAGGGACGCCCGAATCAATGACGACCACCATCACCACCCTGCATGTCGACGATACCGGCCCACTGGCCGACGCCATTGTCGACACACTGGTGCACCGGATCGGCAAGGATGCCGCCAATGCCCGCCCGCATGACTGGCTGGCCGCGACGATCCTGACCGTTCGCAACGACATCATCGAACGCTGGATGGCCTCCACGCGCGAAGCGCACGCCGCAGGCGCCAAACGGGTCTATTATCTCAGCCTGGAATTCCTGATCGGACGGCTGCTGCGCGATGCGCTGTCCAATCTCGGCGTGATGGCGCAGGTGGCGGGCGCGCTGCAATCGCTGGGCGTCGACCTGGCCGAGTTGGAAGAGATCGAGCCCGACGCCGCACTCGGCAATGGCGGCCTGGGGCGGCTGGCGGCATGTTTCATGGAAAGCCTCGCGAGCCTCGACCTGCCCGCCTATGGCTATGGCATCCGCTATGTGAACGGCATGTTCCGCCAGCGGATCGACGATGGCTGGCAGGTGGAACTGCCCGAAACCTGGTTGAGCCACGGCAACCCCTGGGAGTTCGAACGGCGCGAGAGCGCCTATTTCGTCGGTTTCGGCGGGGAGGTGATCGGGACCGAAACCGGCGCGGTCCATTGGAAACCAGCGGAGGCGATCGAGGCGATCGCGGTCGACACCCCGGTCGTCGGCTGGCGCGGGAAACGGGTCAACACGCTGCGGCTGTGGACCGCGCAGGCGATCGATCCCATCCGGCTCGATCGCTTCAACGCGGGCGACTATACCGGCGCGCTCGCCGGGCAAATGGCGGCGGAGACGCTGGTGCGCGTCCTCTATCCTTCCGACAGCTCGCCGGCCGGGCAGGAATTGCGGCTGCGGCAGGAATATTTCTTCTCGTCCGCTTCGCTCCAGGACATCGTCCGGCGGCATATCCAGTATTTCCATGACATCCGCACCCTCCCCGACAAGGCGGCGATCCAGCTGAACGACACCCATCCGGCGGTGTCGGTCGCCGAGCTGATGCGCCTGCTGGTCGATCATCACGATCTGGGCTTTGACGAGGCGTGGGACATCACCCGTCGCACCTTCGGCTATACCAACCACACGCTATTGCCCGAGGCTTTGGAAAGCTGGCCGCTGCATCTGTTCGAGCGGCTGCTGCCGCGCCACATGCAGCTGATCTATGCGATCAACGCCAAGCTGCTGCGCGAGGCGCGGGCCGTGGAGGGCATGGACGACCGGGCCATCGCCGCGATCAGCCTGATCGACGAGGGCGGCGAGCGGCGGGTCCGCATGGCGAACCTGGCCTTTGCAGGCAGCCACAGCGTCAACGGTGTCGCCGCGCTCCACACCGAACTGATGAAGCAGACCGTCTTTGCCGATTTGCACCGCCTCTATCCGACGCGGATCAACAACAAGACCAACGGCATCACCCCGCGCCGCTGGTTGCAGCAATGCAATCCGCAGCTCACCTCCCTGATCCGCGAAGCGATCGGGACCGGTTTTCAGGATGATGCGGAAAAGCTGATAGCGCTCACGGATTACGCAAATGATGCGAATTTCCGGGAACGCTTTCTGACGATCAAACGTTCCAACAAGGTGGGGCTGGCAAATTATCTTAGAGAGTCGACCGGGTTGCGCGTGGACCCCGATGCGCTGTTCGACGTGCAGATCAAACGCATCCACGAATATAAGCGCCAGCTGTTGAATATCATCGAGACGGTGGCGCTGTACGACCAGATCCGCAGCCATCCCGAGCGCGACTGGACGCCGCGCGTCAAACTGTTCGCGGGCAAAGCGGCATCGAGCTATCATAACGCCAAGCTCGTCATCAAACTCGCCAATGACGTCGCCCGCCGGGTCAATTCGGACCCAAGTGTCGGCCATTTGCTGAAGGTCGGGTTCATCCCCAATTATAATGTCAGCCTGGCCGAGAAGATCATCCCCGCCGCCGATCTGTCCGAACAGATCTCGACCGCAGGGATGGAGGCGTCGGGCACCGGCAATATGAAGTTCGCTCTGAACGGTGCGCTGACCATCGGCACGCTCGACGGCGCCAATGTCGAGATCAAGGAGCATGTCGGCGACGATCATATCGTCATCTTCGGCCTGACCGCCGACGAGGTCGCCGCCCAGCGCCGCGACGGGTACAATCCGCGTGCGGTAATCGAGGGCAGCCCGGAGCTGCGCCAGGCGGTCTCCGCCATCGCCTCCGGTGTGTTCTCCCCCGATGATCCCGGCCGTTATGCCGGGCTGATGGGCGGGCTGTATGATGGCGACTGGTTCATGGTCGCCGCCGATTTCGATGCCTATGCCGCCGCACAGCGCAGCGTCGACGCCCGATGGCAGGACCAGGCGGGCTGGGCGACATCGGCCATCCACAATGTCGCGAAAGTCGGATGGTTCTCCTCCGATCGCACCATTCGGCAATATGCCGAGGAAATCTGGAACGTGATGTGAAGCCACCCCGTGCCGCTCTGGAAGCCCTGATCGAGGGCCGCAACGCCGATCCCTTCGCGTTGCTGGGACCTCATCAGGGGCCGGGCGGCACGTTCCTGCGCGCCTTGGTGCCCGGAGCGGAGGCGGTCACCGTCTTCGACCTGTCGGGCGTCACGCTGGGTGAATTGAAACAGGTCGACGGGCGCGGCCTGTTCGAAGGCGCGGTGTCGGGCGAGCCGCAGCCGGTCAAATATTGCGCGAAAGGGCATGGCGCGGAATGGTGGATCACCGATCCCTACAGCTTCGGCCCGGTGCTCGGTCCGCTCGACGATTTCCTGATGGGCGAGGGCAATCACTTCCGCCTCTATGACAAGATGGGCGCGCACCTGATCGAGCATCAGGGCGTGGCGGGCGTGCACTTCGCCGTCTGGGCTCCCAATGCCGAACGGGTGGCGGTGGTCGGCGACTTCAACGACTGGAATCCCGGTCGCCATGTCATGCGCCGCCGCCTGGATGTCGGCGTGTGGGAAATCTTCATTCCCGATATCGGCGAGGGCCGCGCGTACAAGTTCGCCATCACCGGCCCGCACGGCGCGGACCAGCCGATGAAGGCGGACCCCTTCGCCTTCGCCGCCGAGCTTCGCCCCAAGACCGCTTCGGTCACGACCGCCCCGCCCGCCCATGTCTGGCAGGACGTGGCCCATCGGGAACATTGGTCAAAGATCGACCCGCGCCGCGTGCCGATCAGCATTTACGAGGTTCATGCCGGGTCGTGGGACCGCGACGAGAATGGCTGGTACCTCAGCTGGGATGCGCTGGCGGACCGGCTGATCCCCTATGTGGTCGAGATGGGGTTCACCCATATCGAATTCCTGCCCATCTCCGAACACCCCTATGACCCCAGCTGGGGCTATCAGACGACGGGACTCTATGCCCCGTCGGCACGGTTCGGCGATGTCGAGGGCTTCTCACGCTTCGTCGACGGCGCCCACCGCGCCGGGGTGGGCGTGATCCTCGACTGGGTGCCCGCGCACTTCCCCACCGACGCGCATGGCCTGTCGCATTTCGACGGCACCGCGCTCTACGAGCATGAGGACCCGCGCCAGGGTTTCCACCCCGACTGGAACACCGCCATCTATAATTTCGGGCGGCGCGAGGTGGCGAGCTTCCTGGTCAACAACGCGTTGTTCTGGCCCGAGCGTTATCATATCGACGGGCTTCGCGTGGATGCCGTCGCCTCGATGCTGTACCGCGATTACAGCCGCAAGGACGGCGAGTGGGTGCCCAACGAACAGGGCGGCCGCGAGAATTGGGAGGCGGTTGAGTTCCTCCGCCAGGTCAACCGGCAGGTGTACGGCCAGCATCCCGGCGTCTTCACCGTCGCCGAAGAGTCCACCGCCTGGCCGGGCGTCTCCGCCCCCGCGCATGACGGCGGCCTGGGCTTCGGGTTCAAGTGGAACATGGGCTTCATGCACGACACGCTCGAATATATGGGGCGTGAGCCGGTGCATCGCCGCCACCATCATGGCGAGATCCTGTTCGGCCTCCATTACGCCTTCGATGAGAATTTCGTCCTGCCGCTCAGCCATGACGAGGTGGTGCATGGCAAGGGCAGCCTGCTGACCAAGATGGCGGGCGACGACTGGCAGAAATTCGCCAACTTACGCGCCTATTACGCCTTCATGTGGGCCTATCCGGGCAAGAAGCTGCTGTTCATGGGGCAGGAATTCGCCCAGCGCGAGGAATGGTCGGAGAGCCGCCCGCTCGACTGGCATTTGCGGTGCAGCCATTCGCACGAAGGCGTCCGCTCGCTGGTCCGCGATCTGAACCATCTCTACCGCGACACGCCCGCGCTCCACGCCCGCGACTGCGAGCGCGAGGGGTTCGAGTGGCTGGTGGCCGATGACAGCGCGCATTCGGTCTTCGCCTGGCTGCGCAAGGCGCCGGGCGAGAAACCGGTCGCGGTGATCGCCAACATGACGCCGGTCGCCCGCGCGCCCTATCGCCTGCCGCTGCCGCATGACGGCCGCTGGACCGAGGTGCTGAACTCCGACGCGACGCAATATTGGGGTTCCGGCCTCGGCAATATGGGCGGCGTGGATGCGAGTGACGGCGCGGCCTGGGTCACCTTGCCGCCACTCGCGACCGTCATCCTGCGCTTCGACGGCTGACGCGCAACCGATTTTGCCTGGAATACCAACGCGCAGATCAAGCGTTGCGACACTAACACACGGACAGGAGACGGACGATGGACCTGAGGCGCGGACAACCGCTGGCGCGCGATGCCATGGCCTATGTGCTGGCGGGCGGCCGTGGCAGCCGCCTGATGGAGATGACCGACACCCGCGCCAAGCCCGCCGTCTATTTCGGCGGCAAAGCCCGGATCATCGACTTCGCCCTGTCCAACGCGATCAACTCGGGCATCCGTCGCATCGGCGTGGCGACCCAGTACAAGGCGCACTCGCTGATCCGCCACCTCCAGCGCGGCTGGAACTTCCTGCGCGACGAACGCAACGAAAGCTTCGACATCCTCCCCGCCAGCCAGCGGATCAGCGAATTCCAATGGTATGAAGGCACCGCCGACGCGGTGTTTCAGAATATCGACATCATCGAGAGCTATGCGCCCGAATTCATGGTCATCCTGGCGGGCGATCATGTCTACAAGATGGATTATGAACTGATGCTCCAGCAGCATTGCGACAGTGGCGCCGACGTCACCGTCGCCTGTCTGGAAGTGTCCCGCCCGGAAGCCAGCGCGTTCGGCGTGA
Organism: Sphingomonas zeae; assembly: GCF_014197135.1. Taxonomy (GTDB): domain Bacteria; phylum Pseudomonadota; class Alphaproteobacteria; order Sphingomonadales; family Sphingomonadaceae; genus Sphingomonas; species Sphingomonas zeae. The sequence continues at coordinate 285,214 of NZ_JACIFA010000001.1, read as the reverse complement.
TGCATGTCGACGAGACCGACCGCATCGTCGATTTCGTCGAAAAGCCCGCTGATCCGCCCTCCATCCCTGGCAATCCTGATATCGCGCTGGCGTCGCTGGGCATCTATGTCTTTCGCACCGCCTTCCTGTTCGAGCAGCTCCGCCGCGATGCCGCCACGCCGGGTTCCTCGCGCGATTTCGGCAAGGACATCATCCCCTATCTGGTCCAGCACGGCAAAGCCCAGGCGCACCGCTTCTCCGCTTCCTGCGTCCGCTCGCATGATGAGCCCGGCGCCTATTGGCGCGATGTCGGCACGGTGGATGCCTATTGGGAGGCCAGTCTCGACCTGACCGATGTGGTGCCGCAGTTGGACCTGTACGACCGGAGCTGGCCGCTCTGGACCTATGCCGAGATCACGCCCCCCGCCAAATTCGTCCATGACATCGATGGACGGCGTGGATCGGCGGTGGCCAGCCTGGTCGCGGGCGACTGCATCGTGTCGGGCTCGTCGATCCATCGTTCGCTGCTGTCCACGGGCGTGCGCACCCACAGCTTCGCGATGCTCGACGAAGCGGTGGTCCTGCCCTTCTGCCATATCGGGCGCGGCGCACGGTTGCGGCGCGTGATCCTCGACCGCGGCGTCAAGATTCCCGACGGGCTGGTGGTCGGCGACGACCCCGTGCTCGACGGACAGCGTTTCCGCCGCACCGACAAGGGCATATGCCTCATCACCCAGCCGATGATCGATCGTCTGGCCAACTGAAAGTCCCCATGACCCTCTCCGTCCTGTCGGTCGCCTCGGAGGCGTTCCCGCTCATCAAGACCGGCGGTCTCGCCGATGTCGTGGGCGCGCTGCCCGAGGCGCTTGCGCCCCATGACATCGCCGTCACCACGCTGATCCCCGGTTTCCCCAAGGTGATGCGCGCGATCGGGGAGGACGCGCCGCGCGTCCATCACTGGACCCATATCATCGGCACCGAAGCCTGGTTGCGCGAGGCGATGATCGGCACCCACCGGCTGCTGGTGATCGAGGCGCCGCAGCTTTGGGAGCGCGAGGGGCTGCCTTACGTCGATACCGCCGGCAACGACTGGCACGACAATTGGCGGCGGTTCGCGGTGCTGGCGCGGGCGGGCGCCGACCTCGCCTCGGGCGCGGTGCCGGGTTATGATTTCGACCTGCTCCACGCGCATGACTGGCAGGCGGCGCTGGCGCCGGCCTTTCTCCACTATGCGCCCGGCCCTGGGCCTGTGGCGAAGAGCATCGTCACCATCCACAACATCGCCTTTCAGGGCTCGTTCGCGGCGCATCACTTCCCCGATCTGGGCCTGCCGCCCGAGGCGTGGAGCGTCGAGGGCGTCGAATATTATGGCCAGATCGGCTATCTCAAGGCGGGCCTGCGCACCGCCGACGCGATCACCACGGTCAGCCCGACCTATGCCGAGGAAATCCACCGCGCGCAGTACGGCATGGGGCTGGAAGGGCTGATCGCCGCGCGTGCCGAATGTGTCAGCGGCATCGTCAACGGCATCGACCCCGCCATCTGGAGCCCCACGGCCGACGCCGCCCTTCCCGCACCCTTCACCGTCGACACGCTGGACGATCGCATCGCCAACAAGCGCGCGGTCGAACAGGCGTTCGGGCTGGAGCAGGATGACAGCCCGATCTTTACCGTCATCAGCCGCCTGACCTGGCAAAAGGGCATGGACGTGCTGGTCGAGGTGATCGACGATCTGGTCGCGCTGGGCGGACAGCTGGTCGTGCTGGGCACCGGCGACCCGGCGCTGGAAATCGCCTTCGCCACCGCCGCGCTGCGCCATCCGGGGCGGGTCGCGGTACGGATCGGTTATGACGAGCCGGTCTCGCATCTGCTTCAGGGCGGCTGTGACGCGATCGTAATCCCCTCGCGGTTCGAGCCGTGCGGGCTGACCCAGCTCTATGCGCTGGCCTATGGTTGCGTGCCCGTGGTCGCACGCACCGGGGGGCTGGCCGATACGATCATCGACGCCAACGAGGCCGCGCTGGCCATGGGCGTGCCCACGGGCCTTCAGTTCGACAATGTCACCACCAACAATATCGTCGCGGTGTTGCGTCGCACAATGAGACTCTATGCCGACCAAGACCAATGGCGGACCATGCAGGTCAATGGCATGAACGCCGATTATAGCTGGCACCATAGCGGCCGCCACTATGCCGAACTCTATCGATCCGTGCTGGGGAACCCATGATCAAGACCGTCGCGACCGAGCCCTATCTCGACCAGAAGCCCGGCACCTCGGGCCTTCGCAAGAAGGTCCGCGTCTTTCAGCAGCCCCATTATGCCGAGAACTTCGTCCAGTCGGTGTTCGATGCGCTGGGTGACGAAAAGACCGGCCAGACGCTGGTGATCGGGGGGGACGGTCGCTTCCTGAACCGTGAGGTGATCCAGGTCGCGATCCGCATGGCGGCGGCGAACGGCTTTGCCCGTGTGGTGGTCGGTCAGGGCGGCATCCTGTCCACCCCGGCGGCCAGCAACGTGATCCGCCAGCGGGGGGCGCTGGGCGGCCTGGTCCTGTCGGCCAGTCACAACCCGGGCGGCCCGGACGAAGACTTCGGCATCAAGTACAACATCTCGAACGGCGGCCCCGCGCCGGAAAAGGTGACCGATGCGATCCACGCCAACACCAAGTCGATCAGCCGCTGGCTGACCGTCGAGGCCGATGACATCAACCTCGATACGCTGGGCGAGGTGACGGTGGGCGGCATGACGGTCGAGGTCATCGATTCGGTCGCCGACTATGCCGCGCTGATGGAGAGCCTGTTCGACTTCGCCGCGATCAAGCGCGCGGTCGAGGGCGGCTTCACCATGTCGTTCGACGCGATGAGCGCCGTCACCGGCCCTTATGCCACCGAAATCCTGGAAAAGCGCCTCGGCTTCGCGCCCGGCACCGTGAAGAACGGCACGCCGCTCCCCGATTTCGGCGGCCATCATCCCGACCCCAATCTGGTCCATGCTAAGGAACTCTACGACCGGATGATGGCGCCGGACGCGCCCGATTTCGGCGCAGCTTCGGACGGCGATGGCGACCGCAACCTCATCATCGGGCGCGGGCGCTTCATCACGCCGTCGGACAGCCTGGCGATGCTGGCGGCCAATGCGCATCTGGCGCCTGCCTATGCGGGCGGCCTGAAGGGTATCGCCCGCTCGATGCCGACCAGCGCCGCCGCCGACCGCGTCGCCGAAAAGCTGGGCATCCCCGCTTACGAGACGCCGACCGGCTGGAAATTCTTCGGCAATCTGCTCGACGCAGGCATGGCGACGATCTGCGGCGAGGAGAGCGCGGGCACCGGATCGGACCATGTGCGCGAGAAGGACGGGCTGTGGGCGGTGCTGCTCTGGCTCAACATCCTCGCTGCCTCGGGCAAGTCGGTCGACGGAATCGCGCGCGATCACTGGGCGACCTATGGCCGCAATTACTATGCGCGCCATGACTATGAGGGCGTCGAGAGCGAGCGTGCCGACGCGCTGATGGCGGACCTGCGCGCCAAGCTGCTGACCCTGCCGGGCGAGACGTTCGCGGGACTGACGGTCGAGACGGCGGACGATTTCGCCTATACCGACCCGACCGACCAGTCAGTCAGCCGCAACCAGGGTATCCGCGTGCTGTTCCAGGGCGGCAGCCGCGTCGTGTTCCGTCTGTCGGGCACCGGCACCAGCGGCGCGACCCTGCGGGTCTATCTGGAACGCTATTCGGCCGACCAGCTCGACCGTGAGACGCCCGAGATGCTCGCCGACATCATCGCGGCGGCCGATGAGATTGCCGGGATCACTCAGCATACCGGCCGCACCGAACCCGATGTGGTGACCTGAGTGCCTTTGGGGAGAGGCTAACCGCCCCCCCTTCCACCCCGGCGAAGGCCGGGGCCCAGATGCCACCAAGCTGGTGGAAGTCTCGATAGGCTGGCCCAACTGGACCCCGGCCTTCGCCGGGGTGGTCCGGTTGAGTTAGGGTGATCGCGCTATGACGAATCAGCCCACCCCGCTCCTCGGCGCGACGCCGGTCCCCGGCGGCACCCGCTTCGCCGTGCGTTCGACCGCCGAGCGGGTGGAGCTTTGCCTGTTCGATGGCGCAGACGAACGCCGCATCGCCATGACGCGCGACGGAGACGTGTGGAGCGTCACCGTCCCCGGCACCGACCACCTCCACGGATACCGTGCGCACGGACGTTACGACCCGATGCGCAATCTCTGGTTCGACCCCGCCAAATTGCTGGTCGATCCTTATGCGCTCGAACTTGACCGCCCCTTCGTCCAGTCTCCACGGCTCGCGACCTATGGCGAGAACACCGCCGACCTCGTGCCGCGTGCCCGTGTCGTCGCGCCGCTGACGACCACTCCTGCCCCGCCGCTCTTCCGGCCGGGCGCGTTGATCTACGAACTCAATGTGCGCGGCTTCTCGATGCGCCATCCCGCCGTTCCGCCCGAGCAGCGCGGCACTTTGGCGGCGCTGGCGCATCCGGCGGTGCTCGATCACCTGCACAAGCTGGGTGTGGCGGCGGTCGAACTCATGCCGATCACCGCCGCGATCGACGAGCGCCACCTGCCCCCGCTCGGTCTGCACAATGCCTGGGGCTACAATCCGGTCGTCCCGATGGCGCTCTGCCCGGAGCGCGTGCCGGGCGGCGTCGCCGAACTGGTCGCCACCCTTGCGACCCTGCGCGAGGCGGGGATCGGCGTCATCCTTGATCTCGTGTTCAACCACATGGGCGAGAGCGACGTGCAGGGCGGCACTCTCTCCTTCCGGGGGCTGGACCCGGACGTCTATGCCCGCACACCGGACGGCACGCTCATCAACGATGCGGGCACCGGCAACACGCTCGACACCAGCCGCCCCAGCGTCCGCGCGATGATCCTCGACAGTCTGCGCCACTTCGCACGGGCGGGGGTGGACGGTTTCCGCTTCGACCTGGCACCCGTCCTGGCGCGCGGGCCGGGCTTCGACGCCCACGCCCCCATCTTCGCAGAGATCGCCGCCGATCCGATCCTCTCGACCCGCGTGATGATCGCCGAGCCCTGGGACATCGGGCCGGGCGGCTACCAGCTAGGCAACTTTCCCGAGCATTGGCTGGAGTGGAACGACCGTTATCGCGACCAGGTGCGGCGCTTCTGGCGCGGTGACGGGCGCAGCGGCGATCTGGCGACGCGGATCGCGGGGTCGGCGGATGTCTTTACCGGCTCTGCCAGCCGCTCGGTCAATTTCGTCGCGGCGCATGACGGCTTCACCCTCGCCGACCTGACCGCCTATGCCGCGCGGCACAACCACGCCAATGGCGAGGACAATCGCGACGGCCATGGCGACGAGGTATCGTGGAACCATGGGCAGGAAGGCCCGACCACCGACTCTGCCATCCGCGCCGCGCGCATCCGCTCGATCCGGGCAATGCTGGCGACGCTGTTCCTGTCGCGCGGCACCCCGATGCTGACCGCCGGGGACGAGTTCGGCCGCAGCCAGCGGGGCAACAATAATGGCTATGCCCAGGATAACGAAACGACATGGCTCGACTGGGAAAACCGCGACGAGACGCTGGAGGATTTCGTTGCGGCGCTCAGCGCCTTTCGCCGGGAGACGCCGCTCGACTGGACGGACTGGCTGGATAAGGCGGAGTGGCGCAACCTGTCCGGTGATCCGATGACGCCGGAAGACTGGGAAGGCGATGGTTTTGCTTTGCACCTGCCGGTCGGCGACGAGAGCCTGATACTGCGCTTCGACCATAAGCGCGGCGTCTCTGCCATCCGGGGCCGAATGCTGGAAAGCTGAACTTAAACGCTCCCCTCCCCTTCAGGGGAGGGGACGGGGGTGGGGCACTTCCGCGAGCCGTTCGCAGGTGGAGAGGCCCCACCCCCCCCTCCCCTGAAGGGGAGGGGCTTAACCCTTGCTCATGGCGTCGCCATCGGTCCCATCAGATTGTGGTTCAGATGCCCCATGATCCAGATCGAGCCCAACAGTACCAGCGCCACGATCAGCACCCCGAACAGCAGCGCCAGCACATTGTTGCTGTTGTCCGGCCCGGTGGTGATGTGGAGGAAGAAGACCAGATGCACCCCCATCTGTCCGATCGCCAGCGCGACCAGGGCAGCGGGAACGGCAGGCCCCCAGACGATGTCGAACTGCACCAGCGCAAAGGACGCCGCGGTCAGGATCGCCGCCGCGACCAGTCCGACCGCATAGCTGCGCACGCCGCCGACGATCGAGTCGTGTTCGCTTTCCTCGCCGGGCGCGGTTTCGTCGCGTGCCATTTCCTCGTCGGGCCGCTCGCTCATCCGCGCACTCCCATCAGATAAATCATGGTGAACAACGCCACCCAGATGATGTCGAGCGCGTGCCAGAACAGGCTGAAGCAGAGGATGCGACGCAATATGTCTTCGCGGAATCCCTTGGACCAGGCCTGCGCCATCATCGTCGTCAGCCAGAGCAGACCGAGCGTCACATGCAGGCCGTGACATCCGACCAGCGCGAAAAAGGCCGACAGGAACGCGCTGCGTCCCGGCCCCGCGCCCTCGCCGATCAGGTGGAGAAACTCATAGGCTTCCAGCGCCAGGAACCCCGCGCCAAGCAACCCCGTCGCCGCCATCGCGATCTGGAACCAGCGCATGTCGCGCGCCAATGTCCCGATGCCCGCCATTCCGCAGGCGAAGCTGGAGAGAAGCAGCAACACCGTCTCCGCCTCGACCAGCTTCAGCTCGAACAGGTCTTTGCCCGACGGGCCTCCCGCCGTCGCATCCTTCAGGACCGCATAGGCGGCGAAAAAACAGGCGAAGAGGATGAAGTCCGACAGCAGGAAAATCCAGAAGCCATAGGACACCACGATCCGCTTGGGCGCGGGGCCGTCGGGATTGGGTTCGCTATCCCGGCCCCATTTGTTGGGATCATGCGCATTGGCCGTCTGGCTCATGACAGCGCCTCTTCGGGCAAATCGAGCAGCGTCGCCTTGCTGCGGCGGCGCGCCTGGTCGAGCCGCTCGACCTCTTCGACCGGGATTTCATACTCGGCCTTGTCGCGCCAGGCGAAGACGATGAACGTCCCCCAGGCCCCGAAAAAGCCCAGAATCACCAGCCACCAGATATGCCAGATCAGCGCGAAGCCCATGGCGGTGGCGAAGAAGGCGCTGACGATGCCGGTCGGCGAATTGCGCGGCATCTCGATCGGTTCGTAATCGGGCCGATCGGACAGACGGCGATTCTCGCGCGCCTTGGCCTTGATGCCCCAATAGGCTTCCTCGCCCTTCACATCGGGCAGCACCGCGAAGTTGAAGGCCGGCGGGGGCGAGGTGGTGATCCATTCCAGCGTGCGGCCATCCCAGGGGTCGCCGCTCTCGTCGATGCGGTCCTTGCGGGTGCGGATCGAGACATAGAGCATCATGATCTGACAGCCGATCCCGGCCAGGATCAGCAGCGCGCCCAGGCCTGCCGCGATCAGCCAGGGATGCCAGCCTGGCACGTCATAATGCTGCATCCGCCGCGTCATGCCCATCAGGCCCAGGACATAGAGCGGCATGAAGGCGAGATAGAAACCGCTCAGCCACAGCCAGAAGGCGCGCTTGCCCCAGCGCTCGTCCAGCGTGAAGCCGAACATTTTGGGAAACCAGAAGGTGAAGCCCGCAAACGCCCCGAACAGCACGCCGCCGATGATGACATTGTGGAAATGCGCAACCAGGAACAGCGAGTTGTGGAGCACGAAATCGGCCGGCGGCACCGCCAGCATCACTCCGGTCATGCCGCCGATCACGAAGGTCACGATAAACCCGATCGACCACAGCATCATCGACGTATAGCGGATGCGCCCGCCATACATGGTGAACAGCCAGTTAAAGACCTTCACCCCGGTCGGCACCGCGATGATCATCGTCGTGATGCCGAAGAAACCGTTCACATCGGCCCCGGCCCCCATGGTGAAGAAATGGTGCAGCCAGACCATGAAGGACAGGATGCAGATCACCATGGTCGCGATGACCATCGAGCGATAGCCGAACAGCGGCTTGGACGAGAAAGTCGAGATGATCTCCGAAAACACGCCGAAGGCAGGCAGGATCAGGATATAGACTTCCGGGTGGCCCCAGGCCCAGATGAGGTTGACGAACATCATCTGGTTGCCCCCCGCCTCGGGCGTGAAGAAGTGGAAGCCCAGATAGCGATCGAGGATCAACATCGCGAGCACGGCGGTCAGCACCGGAAAGGACGCTACGATCAGCAGGTTGGACGCCAGCGACGTCCAGGTGAACATCGGCATCCGGCTATAGCCCATGCCGGGGGCGCGCATCTTCAGGATGGTGGTGACAAGGTTCACGCCGGACAGGAGCGTCCCCATCCCCGAAATCTGAAGCGCCCAGAGATAATAATCGACGCCGACGCCCGGCGAAAAGCGCAGCTCGGACAGCGGTGGATAGACCAGCCAGCCGGTCTTGGCGAACTCGCCGATGACCAGGCTCATATTGATGAGCAGCGCGCCGCTGCAGGTCAGCCAGAAGCTGACCGAATTGAGCGTCGGGAACGCCACGTCGCGCACGCCGAGCTGCAGCGGCACGACGAAGTTCATCAGCCCGATCATGAACGGCATCGCCACGAAGAAGATCATGATCGTGCCATGCGCGGAGAAGATCTGGTCGTAATGGTCGGGTGGCAGATAGCCGCCATTGCCGTACGCGATCGCCTGTTGCGACCGCATCAGCAGCGCGTCGGAAAAGCCGCGCAGCAGCATGACGCCGGCGAGCAGACAGTACATGACGCCGATCCGCTTATGGTCGACGCTGGTGATCCACTCCTTCCACAAATAGGGCAGATGCCCGCGCCGCCAGACCCAGACGAAGACGCCGAGCAGCACCGCGCCGATGACCGCGGCCGACACCAAGGGCAGCGGTTCTTGAAACGGGATAGAGTCCCAGCCCAGCTTGCCGGTGAAACTCATTGCTCGCGCCCGTCCTTCGCCTGCTCGCCTTCGGGCGCGCCGTTCTTCATCACGATCCGGTCGTACAGGCCGGGCTGGAGCCGGGGATAGCTGGCGGGGCGGACATTGCGGCTGGGGCGCGCCATCGCGACGAACTCATTCCAGTCGAGCGTCTTGCCCTGCCCGGCCTTGGCGGTCGCGACGAAGCGGTCGAACGCGCCCTGCGGCACCGCGTCTACGAAGAAGTTCATATCCGCAAAGCCCTCCCCGCTATAATGCGCCGACAGGCCGCGATACCGCCCCGTCCTGTCCGCGCGCAGATGGAGCGTCGAATCCATGCCCGACATGGCGTAGATCTGGCTGCCCAGCTGCGGCACGAAGAAGCTGTTCATCACGCCTGCCGAGGTGATACGGAACTTCACCGGCGTGCCCACCGGCACGACCAGCCGGTTTATCGTGGCGATCCCCTGTTCGGGATAGAGGAACAACCATTTCCAGTCGGTCGCGACGACCTCGACCGTCATCGTCTTGGCTTTCGAGGCAATCGGCTTGGGCGGATCGAGATCGTGGCTGCCGATCCAGGCGATGCCGCCCAGGAACATGATGGCCAACGCCGGGATCGACCAGACCAGCAGTTCCAGCCGCCCCGAATAAGCCCATTCGGGCAGATGCTTGGCGCGGGTGTTGCCTGCGCGGAACCACCAGCCAAAGGCGAAGGCCAGCACGATCACCGGCACCACGATCGCCAGCATCACCGCCAGCGCATTGAAGAAGATGCTGCGCTCGCCCGCCGCGATCGGGCCGGCGGGATTCAGGATGCCCGGCTCACAGGCGGCCAGGACGACGCACAGGCCGAGGCCTGCGAAACGCGCGGAAATTCTGGCGAGGCGCGGGTCGCGGAACATTCAGGCGATGAACGGTGGCCCAACGCTTTCGTTCCGACCCCGCACGGGTTTCAGGCTGCGAGTCTTCGCCCCTCGCCATCGGAGGTGTCATTGGCGGGCCGCTCCGCCCGGCGCGGGCGAGCTGCCCGGCCGGCGGACAGCCGCCCCGCCCAGCGGCGGAAAACGGGCCAGCGTGCCAGCATCGAGGAGGACAGGATCGTCGCCATGCCCAGCTCGGCCACCCCGCCCCATTCGATGGTCGAGGCGATCATCACCAGATCGCCCATCGACCCGCCCGCCATTGCAAGCATTCGGATTTCATCGATCTCGAACCAGATGGCGAGGCCGATCAGGGCAACCCCGGCAACGATCATCGCCCAATGTCCCGGCCGGACGCGGTTCAGCCGCCGCGCCGGAGCCTCGACCAGCATAGGCGCAAGCCAGCGGCTGACCGGCAGATCCGGCCAGACATAGAGCAGCATCGTCAGGCCCAGCAGCAATAATGTCGCAGTCATCATGACGCCCCCCTTATGTGTTGGATTATGGAGCAGCGGCGGCGTTTTACCAGAGGTCGCTTGCGTCTATGGTCGCGGCATGACCATCCGCAGCGCCCTGTTTCTCCCCGCCTCCAACCCTCGCGCCGTCGCCAAGGCGCGGACCTTGCCCAGCGATGCGGTGATCCTGGACCTGGAAGACGCGGTCGCCCCCGACGCCAAATCCGTCGCGCGCGAGGCGGCGGTCGCGGCGGTGCGCGAAGGCGGCTTTGGCGAGCGGCTGCTGGTCGTGCGGGCGAACGGACTCGATACGCCCCATGCGGCGGACGATCTCGCCGCGCTGGCGGAGGCGCATCCGGCGGCGGTGCTGATCCCCAAGGTCGACGATATCGCGACGCTCGCCGCCGCGCGGGCGGCGTTGGGACCAGATGTGCCACTCTGGGCGATGATCGAGACGTGTCGCGGCATCCTGTCGCTGGGTGCGATCGCGCAGGCCGCGACGGAGCTGGGCCTGACGGCCTTGGTCGCGGGCACCAACGATCTGGCAAAAGAAATGCGCCTGCCCTCGCCCCCCGCGCCCGAGGCGCTGCTCCCCTTGCGCGTCCAGATCGTCGTCGCGGCCCGCAGCGCCGGGATGATCGCGCTGGACGGCGTCTGCAACGCGCTCGACGCGCCCGATCGGCTGGCGGCGGAATGCGCCGAAGGACGGCGGCTGGGGTTCGACGGCAAGACGCTGATCCATCCCAACCAGATCGTAGCCGCGAATGCCGGGTTCGGCCCGGACGAAGCGGAGATTAGCTGGGCGCAGCGTGTGGTGGCAGCCTTCGCCGATCCCGCACAAGCGGCGCTTGGCGCGATCCGGCTGGATGGGCAGATGGTCGAACGTCTGCATCTGGCCGAGGCGGAGCGGATCTTGGCGCTCGCTCGGCCATGAGCTCTCTCTCATTTCTCCCCTTTTAGGGGAGGTGGCAGGGCGAAGCCCTGACGGAGGGGTGTCACCCTCTCGATAGCTGGACACCCCTCCGACGCGCTTCGCGCGCCACCTCCCCTTACAGGGGAGGAATAAGTCGGCCCCCTACTGCTTACTCCAGCTCCAGGATCACCGCATCGACCGCGAGACTGTCGCCAGTCTTGGCGGAAATGGCTTTGACGGTGCCGGTCTTGGCGGCGCGCAGGATGTTTTCCATCTTCATCGCCTCGACGACCGCCAGCGGCTGGCCTGCCTCGACCTGATCCCCCTCGGCCACGTCCAACCGGACCAGCAGGCCGGGCATCGGCGCGATGAGGAATTTCGACAGGTCGGGGGGCACCTTCTCGATCAGATGCTTCGCGTAAGCCGCCGCGCGGGCGGGCAGGACACGTACCGAATGGCTCGCCCCGCGCGTGGTCAGCCGGAAGCCGGTGCGGGTTTTCGCGATGCGGACGTGGAGGGTTTCGCCCGTTTCATCCTCGACCGCGATCATCCGGTCGCCGGGCGTATAGGCGATGGCGAGGTCCAGGTCCGCACCGTCGACGCTGATCCCGTCGGTCGAGACGTGAACCGCATGGTCGACGCCTTCGATCCGCGCCGTCCAGTTAGCGGGCGGTTGCAGCCGGTGGCCAAGCTGCCCGTCGATCCGCCGGGCGCGATCGGCCTCGGCGGTGGCGGCGAAAGCGGCCACGGCGGCGAGCGTGCGGGTCAGCGCCGCAGACGCAGGCGCGCCTTGGAAGCCTTCGGGATATTCCTCGGCGATGAAGCCGGTCGACAATGTCCCCGCACGGAAGCGCGGATGCTGCATCAGCGCGGAGACGAAGTCGATGTTCGTCCCCGGCCCGACAATCTCGAACGCGTCGAGCGCGGCGATCTGGGCATCGATCGCGGCTTCGCGGGTCGGCGCCCAGGTGACGAGCTTGGCGATCATCGGATCGTAGAACATACTGACCTCGCCACCCTCGGCGACGCCATCATCGACGCGCACGCGCACATCTTCGTCCCGCTCCTCGGCGGGCGGGTTGTAGCGCACCAGTCGCCCGGTCGAGGGCAGGAAGCCGCGATACGGGTCCTCGGCATAGACGCGGTTCTCGATCGACCAGCCCGTCAGCGTCACATCGTCCTGCTTGAACGCCAGAGGCTCACCGGCGGCGACCCGGATCATCTGCTCGACCAGATCGAGGCCGGTGATCTCCTCGGTCACCGGATGTTCGACCTGGAGCCGGGTGTTCATCTCGAGGAAGTAGAAGCTCTTGCCCGTGGTATCCGCGCCGGAGACGATCAGCTCGACGGTACCGGCCGAATAATAGCCGACCGCGCGGGCCAGCGCGACCGCCTGCTCGCCCATGGCGCGGCGCATCTCGGGCGTGACGAAGGGCGACGGGGCCTCCTCGACCACCTTCTGATGGCGGCGCTGGACCGAGCATTCGCGCTCGCCGAGATAGACGATGTTGCCATGCTGGTCGCCCAGCACCTGGATCTCGATATGCCGCGGGCTCTCGATGAACTTCTCGATGAAGACGCGGTCGTCACCGAAGCTGGCGAGGCCTTCGCGCTTGGTCGCCTCGAAGCCTTCGCGCACATCCGCCTCGGACCAGGCGAGCCTCATCCCCTTGCCGCCGCCACCGGCGGACGCCTTCATCATGACGGGGAAGCCGATGTCCGCAGCGATACGCACCGCCTCCTCGGTATCGGCGATCTCGCCCAGATAACCGGGCACGACATTGACGCCCGCCGCCTTGGCGAGTTTCTTCGATTCGATCTTGTCGCCCATCGCGGCGATGGCGTTGGGCGGCGGGCCGATAAAGGCGACACCGGCCTCGGCACAGGCCTTGGCGAAGCTCTCGCGCTCGGACAGGAAGCCATAGCCGGGATGGATCGCATCCGCGCCGGTCGCCTTGGCGGCGGCGAGGATCAGCTCGGCCTTGAGATAGCTCTCGGCAGCGGGCGCTGGCCCCAGGCGGACCGACTCATCGGCCAGCCGGACATGCGGCGCGCTGGCATCGGCATCCGAATAGACCGCGACGGTCGCGATGCCCATGGCCCTCGCGGTGCGGATCACCCGGCACGCGATTTCCCCGCGATTGGCGATCAGGATTTTCTGGAACACGGGGATACCTCTCCTTTTATGTCGTTGGTCCGTGCCGTCTGTCTTTTCGGAAGCCCCACCCCGGCGAAGGCCGGGGTCCAGTTTCCTTTTGGCCGATGGCGCGCCGTGGCTCCTCGGGGGAGGCCCATGCGCGCGCCATCGAGAGTTCACCGCAACTGGACCCCGGCCTTCGCCGGGGTGGTAGCGGTAAGGGGTAAGGTCATCACTCCGCCGCAACCCGCATCGGCTCGGCGCCTTCCATCGGCTTCAGGCCCAGCTTGGCGAACAGCGCGGCGTCGGCATCGTCGCCCGCATTGCCTGCGGTCAGCAGCTTGTCGCCGGTGAAGATTGAATTCGCGCCCGCCAGGAAGCACAGCGCCTGCGTCGCCGCCGACATGCTTTCGCGGCCCGCCGACAGGCGGACCATGCTCATCGGCATGGTGATACGCGCGACCGCGACGGTGCGGACGAATTCGATGTCGTCGATCCGCGCCAGCGGCGTGTCGGCGAGCATGTCGCCCAGCACCGTGCCCTTGACCGGCACCAGCGCATTGACCGGCACGCTTTCGGGATGGCGCGGCAGGGTGGCGAGCGCGTGGACGAAGCCGACCCGGTCGCCGCGCGTCTCGCCCATGCCGACGATACCGCCACAGCACACCGAAATGCCCGCCTCGCGCACGTTGGACAGCGTCTCCAGCCGATCCTCGAAGCAGCGCGTCGTGATGACGTTGGCGTAATTCTCGGGCGAGGTGTCGATGTTATGGTTGTAATAATCGAGGCCCGCCTGCGCCAGCCGCTGCGCCTGGGGCGCATCGAGCATGCCCAGCGTCATGCAGGTCTCCAGCCCCATGGCCTTCACGCCCTCCACCATGGCGACGACCTTGTCCATGTCGCGCTCCTTCGGCGAGCGCCAGGCGGCACCCATGCAGAAACGCTGCGAACCCGCCGCCTTGGCCTCGGCCGCCGCCGCCAGCACGGCTTGCACGTCCATCAGCTTCTCGGCCTTCACGTCGCTCTCCGCCGAGGCGCTTTGCGAGCAATAACCGCAATCCTCGGGGCAGCCGCCGGTCTTGATCGAGCAGAGCGTACACAGCTGCACCTCGTCCGCCGCATGATGCGCGCGGTGGACCTCGGCGGCGCGGAACAGCAGCTCGGTAAAAGGCAGGTCGAACAGCGCGGCGATCTCGGCGCGGGTCCAGTCGGTGCGCAAGGTCGCCTGGGGGCTCAGCGCAGTAGTCGTCGTCATGTCCTTCGTCCTGTCATTCGCCCGTCTCGGGCGGCATATTATGGCCCAGCAGCCTCAGCACATCCTCGGCCGCTTTCACAAGGTTGGTGCCAGGGCCGAAAATCGCCTGCACCCCGGCATCATAAAGCGCCTGATAGTCCTGTGCGGGAATAACGCCACCCGCGATGACCTTGATGTTGGCGCGGCCTGCATCGCGGAGGTGGCCGATCAATTCGGGGATCAGCGTCTTATGCCCGGCCGCCAGGCTGGAAGCGCCGACGACATCGACATCCCGGGTGAGCGCAATCTGCGCGGCTTCCTCCGGCGTCTGGAACAACGCCCCGGGCACCACCTCGAACCCCAGATCACCGAACATCGATGAGACGAGGTTGGCGCCCCGGTCATGCCCGTCCTGGCCCATCTTGGCGACAAACAGCCGCGGCTTGCGGCCGAGACGGCGCTCCACCGCCTCGACGCCGCGCAGCAGCCGCGCCCAGCGTTCGTCCTCGGCATAGGCGCCACCATATATGCCCGACACCGGGGTCGGCTGGGTCCCGTAGCGGCCGAACACATCCTCCAGCGCCGCGGAAATCTCGCCGAGCGTTGCTCGGGCGCGCGCTGCCTCGACGGCCAGCGCGAGGAGATTGCTTCCCATTCCTCCCCTGGCGGGGGAGGTGGCAGCGGCGTGGCGCAGGGCATCGAGAGCGGCTTGGCACGCCGCTTCGTCGCGTTCGGCTTTCACGCGTGCGATCCGCGCCACCTGGCCTGCCCGTACCGCATGGTTGTCGATGTCGAGGATCTCGACCGGCGCTTCGTCGGCCAGCCGGTATTTGTTGACCCCGACGATCACATCCTCGCCCCGGTCGACCTTGGCCGCGCGCGCCGCGCTCGCCTCTTCGATCATCGCCTTGGGCCAGCCCGCCGCGACCGCCTTGGCCATGCCGCCCTCGGCCTCGATCCGCTCGATCAGCTCCCACGCACCGTCGACCAGCGACTGGGTCAGGCTCTCGACATAATAGCTGCCGCCCAGTGGATCGACGACCTTGGTCATCCCCGTCTCTTCCTGCAGCACGATCTGCGTGTTGCGCGCGATCCGGGCGGAGAAGTCGGTGGGCAGCGCGATCGCTTCGTCCAGCGCATTGGTGTGGAGCGATTGCGTCCCGCCCAGCATCGCCGCCATCGCCTCGATCGTGGTGCGGATGACGTTGTTATACGGGTCCTGCTCGGTCAGCGAGACGCCGCTCGTCTGGCAGTGCGTGCGCAGCATCTTCGAGCGTTCGTCCTGCGCGCCCAATTGCGTCATCGCCCGGTGCCACAGCACGCGCGCGGCGCGCAGCTTGGCGACCTCCATGAAGAAATTCATGCCGATCGCGAAGAAGAAGGAAAGCCGCCCGGCGAACTTGTCGATGTCGAGTCCGCTGGCGACACCGTATTTCACATATTCCATGCCGTCGGCGATGGTGAAGGCCAGCTCCTGAAGCTGCGTCGCCCCGGCCTCCTGCATGTGATAGCCGCTGATCGAGATGCTGTTGAACTTGGGCATCTCGGCGGAGGTATAGGCGAAAATGTCCGAGATGATCCGCATGCTCGGCTCGGGCGGATAGATATAGGTGTTGCGGACCATGAACTCCTTGAGGATGTCGTTCTGGATGGTCCCTTCCAGCTTGGAGCGGTGAACGCCCTGCTCCTCGGCCGCGACGATGAAAAAGGCCAGCACCGGGATCACCGCGCCGTTCATCGTCATGCTGACCGACATGGCATCCAGCGGAATGCCGTCGAACAGGATCTTCATGTCCTCGACCGTGTCGATCGCGACGCCCGCCTTGCCGACATCGCCCGTCACGCGGGGGTGGTCGCTGTCATAGCCCCGGTGCGTGGCGAGGTCGAAGGCGACCGACAGCCCCTTCTGCCCCGCCGCTAGGTTGCGGCGGTAAAAGGCGTTGGATTCCTCGGCGGTCGAAAAGCCCGCATATTGGCGGATCGTCCAGGGGCGGCCCGCATACATGCTGGCCCGCACGCCGCGCGTGAACGGCGCGAAGCCCGGCAGGCCGGGGTCTTCGCGCACATCGGCGGCGGTATAGAGCGGCTTGACCGTGATCCCCTCGGGCGTCTGCCAGTCGAGGTCGCGGCCCTTCACCTCGCGCGACGCAAGTGCTTCCCAGTCCGACAGGTCAGGGCGTTCGGCCATCGGCCACTCCTCATCCACACTTATTTTGTTTCACTAGAACGAAATTATCATACCCGCGCAAGTCACCGCCCGAGGAAACGCGGCGGGCGTTTTTCAAAAAAGGCGCGACCACCTTCCTCCCCGTCCTGCGTCGCGCGGGCAGCGCGCTGATCCTCGGCCTCGCGCGCCAAAGCGGCGGCATAGTTACTCTCGAATCCGGCATGGAGCGCCCGCCGCATCAGGCCGAGCGCAACGCTCGGCCCTGCCGCCAGCCGTTCGGCGAGCGCCAAGGCCCCGGCGTCGAGCGCATCGTCGGCGACGACTTTGTGGATCATGCCCCAGTCGAGCGCCTTGGCGGCGGGGACCCGTTCACCGAGCATCATCATCTCGGCAGCGCGGGCGCGGCCGATCAGGCGCGGCAGCATCCAGCTCGCCCCGCCATCGGGGACCAGCCCGATATTGACGAAAGCGTGGAGGAAATAAGCATTCTCGCTCGCAACGCAGAAATCGGCGGCGAGCGCCAGGCTGCACCCGATACCCGCCGCTGCCCCGCGCACCGCGCTGACGACGGGAATCGGCAGATCCGCCAGCGCCAGCATGGCTGGGTTGTAATGCTCGACCAGCGCGCGGTGGACGGTTTCAGGTCCGACATCGCCGCCCGAAATGTCCGCGCCGGAGCAAAAGGCCCGCCCCTCGCCTGCTAGCAATACCGCGCGGGCATCGCCCCTTTCGTCCAACGCCGCGCGGATCGCATCGAACAGCGCGGGCGGCGCGGCATTCAGCCGCTCAGGCCGGTTGAGCGTCAGGACCAACACGTCGCCCAGCCGTTCGACGCGCAGCATCGTCTCGCTCAATGATCGTCTCCCGGCGTTTCCATAAGTTCGACCAGCACCCCGCCCATGTCGCGCGGGTGGAGGAAGACGACGGGCGTACCATGCGCACCGATGCGCGGCTGACCCAGCAAGGTCGCGCCCTTTGCCTGAAGCGCGGCGACGGCGGCAGGGATGTCGGCGACCTCGAAACAGATATGATGCTGCCCCCCCGCCGGATTCTTCTTGAGGAAATTGGCGATGGGGGAGCTTTCATCCAGCGGCTGGATCAGCTCGATCTGGGTGTTGGGGGCGTCGATGAAGCAAACCCGCACGCCCTGCGGCGGCAGATCGAACGGCTCGCCGATCGCGTCCGCGCCGAGCAAGTGGCGATAGGTTTCGACCGTCTTCTCGATCGAAGGCGTGGCGATACCGATATGGTTGAGACGGCCGAGGGTCATGCGTGCCTCCGAGCGATCTGTGCGACGAGAGCGCTGGCCCTCCCCCATCCCCTCCCGCCTGCGGGAGGGGCGTGTTTGGGGATAGCGTTCGCCCAGAGCCTCTCCCCTCCCGCAGGCGGGAGGGGATGGGGGAGGGTTCCGCTGCCTGCGACCGGCTCAAAGCGGCAGATTGTCATGCTTCTTCCAGGGATTGGCGAGATCCTTGTTGCGCAGCTTGCGCAGGCCCAGCGCGATCCGGCGGCGGGTCGAATGCGGCTGGATCACCTCATCCACAAAGCCCTTTGACGCCGCAACGAAGGGATTGGCGAAGCGCGCCTCATACTCGGCCGTCCGTTCGGTGATCTCCTCGGGCGTCTTGCCCCGGAAGATGATCTCGACCGCACCCTTGGCCCCCATCACCGCGATCTCGGCGGTCGGCCAGGCATAGTTGAGGTCGCCGCGCAGATGCTTGGACGCCATGACATCATAGGCACCGCCATAAGCCTTGCGCGTGATGACCGTGATCTTGGGCACCGTCGCCTCGGCATAGGCGAAGAGCAGTTTCGCGCCGTGCTTGATGATGCCGTTATGCTCCTGCGCGGTGCCGGGCAGGAAGCCGGGCACGTCGACAAAGGTCACGATCGGAATCTCGAACGCATCGCAGAAGCGCACGAAGCGCGCGGCCTTGCGGCTGGCATTGATGTCGAGCACCCCTGCCAGCACCATCGGCTGGTTGGCGACGAAACCGACGGTGCGCCCCTCGATCCGGCCGAAGCCGGTGATGATGTTGGCGCCATGCGCGGGCTGCACCTCGAAGAAATCGCCCTCGTCGACGACCTTCGAAATCAGCTCGTGCATGTCATAGGGCTGGTTGGCGCTGGCGGGGATCAGCGTGTCGAGGCTCTCCTCGATGCGGTCCCAGGCGTCGGCGGTCGGCCGTTCGGGCACACCCTCGCGATTGTTGGCGGGCAGGAAGTCGATGAAGTCGCGCGCCGCGAGAAGCGCCTCGATGTCATCCTCGAACGCGACGTCGGCGACGCCGGTCTTGGTCGTGTGCGTCACCGCACCGCCCAGCGCTTCCTGGGTCACGACCTCGTTGGTCACCGTCTTCACCACATCGGGGCCGGTGACGAACATGTAGCTCGAATCCTTCACCATGAAGATGAAGTCGGTCATCGCCGGGCTATAGACCGCACCGCCCGCGCAAGGCCCCATGATGAGGCTGAGCTGCGGCACCACGCCGCTCGCCAGGACGTTGCGCTGGAACACCTCGGCATAGCCGCCGAGGCTGGCAACGCCCTCCTGGATGCGCGCACCGCCCGAGTCGTTCAGGCCGATGACGGGTGCGCCGACCTTCATCGCCATGTCCATGATCTTGCATATCTTCTGCGCATGTCGCTCGGACAGCGAACCGCCGAACACGGTGAAATCTTGACTGAAGACAAAGACCAGCCGGCCGTTGATCGTGCCCGAACCCGTGACCACGCCGTCGCCGGGGATGACCTGCTCGGTCATGCCGAAGTCGGTGCAGTTGTGCTCGACGAACATGTCGAGCTCCTCGAAACTGTCCTCATCGAGCAGCACGTCGAGCCGCTCGCGCGCGGTCAGCTTGCCCTTGGCGTGCTGCGCGGCGACGCGCTTCTCCCCACCGCCGGCGCGCGCACCTTCACGGCGGCGTTCCAGTTCGAACATCGTCGATGCCATGACCTCATCCTCTTTTGTCTTTCAGCGGTCTATGCCTGAGACCCAGGGGGCACGGCAATTGGGCGCACTCTCGTTTTCGTAAGGGGAAGGCAATAATCATCGCCAGGATTGCGCCCCCCGCCTTAAGGAGGGGAAAGGAAGGAACGCACCAAAAAATCAGATATCGAGCGCCCAGCCGTCACGCCCCTTGGGATCGAATGGCGCGTTCGGCACGAAGCGCTCCGCCCCCGCACGCAGACGCAGGACGCTCCAGTCGCCGCGCCGGTCGACCGTCTCGAACGTGCAGCCACAGGCTTCATAGGCCGAGACCACGTCCGCGCGCTGGGTTTCCAGCAGTCCCGCCAACACGAGGGTCGCCTCCGGACCGGCAATCGCCGCCAGTTCGGGCGCCATCGAGATCAACGGCCCGGCCAGGATATTGGCGATGACCAGATCATAGGGCGCGCCTGCCATGATCGGATCAGCGAGCGCGCCGTCGGCGACGATCAGCTCCACCCCGTCGACACCGTTGATCGCGGCATTCTCGGCCGTCACATCGATCGCGATCGGATCGATGTCAGTCGCGACAACCTTCGCCTCGGGCCAGAGGTAGCGCGCGGCAAAGGCGAGCAGGCCGGTGCCGGTGCCGACATCGATCGCGTTCGTCACCCTCTCCTTCGCCATGCGGTCCAACATGGCGAGGCAGCCGCTGGTCGTCTCGTGATGTCCCGTGCCGAAGGCGCGGCCCGCCGGGATGTGGAAACCCCGCAGACCCTCGGGCACCGCCTCGTCGCCGGTGTGGACGAAGAATCGCCCGACCGACAGCGGCGCGAGCCCCGCCTGGCTCATCGTGACCCAGTCCTGTGCGGGCACATGCTCGACGGTGGCGGGATGGTCGCCCGCGCTCGGCACCAGCGCGCGGATCGCTTCGATCGTGGCAAGATCGGGTTCCGCCTCGAAATAGGCATCGAGCCGCCAATGCTCGCGGTCGTCCTCCACCTCCTCGGTGGTCATGATGACCGCGTCGATCGCCAGATCGTCGGCCGCATCGATCGCCTCCGCCTCGTCGCGGGTGCAGGGCAGGGTCAGCTTCCAGCTGTCAGCGGACATAGCTGGCTCCATTCACGTCGAGGACCGCGCCGGTCATCGAAGGGGGCGCGTCGGTACACAGGAAACGGACAGTGGCGGCGACTTCCTCCGGCGAGGCGACGCGGCCGAGCGGAATGTCGGCGAGCAGCTTGTCGCCCCCCCGGCTGGCGAGATAATCGTCCGCCATGCCCGTCATGGTGAAGCCGGGGCAGACGGCAAAGGCCAGAATCCCCTGCGCGGCATAGCCCCTGGCGATGGTCTTGGTCATCGCGACCATGCCGCCCTTGGATGCGGCATAATGCCAATGCGCCGGACTGTCGCCGCGATAGGCGGCGCGGCTGGCGACGTTGACGATCCGGCCACCGACACCCCGTTCCTGCCAGTGTAGCACGGCGAGGCGGCACAGTTCGGCCGAGGCGGTCAGGTTGACCTGCATCGTCCGCGCCCAGCTGTCCGACCAGTCATCGGCGTCGAGCGGGCTTGCCTCGAAAATCCCGGCATTGTTGACGAGGATGTCGATCGCCCCGCCCGCCTGGTCGAGCGCTTCGTTCCACAGGCGCGCGGGGGCGGCCGGATCGGAAAGATCGGCCGCGATGCCGCTGCGCGTGGCGTGGCCCAGAACCCGCGTGCCGGGCAGATCGCCCAGTGTCGATGCGATGGCTGCGCCGATGCCCCGGCTGCTGCCCGTTACCAATATCGTCGTCATGGCACTGCCGTGCCGGTCGATCGCCGAAGCGTCAACCGCCGGGATCAATCCCCCCGGCACGGAAGGATCGGGTGCGTCAGGCGGCGACGCGGGCGACGAACTGGCTCGCGCTGGCCTTCAGGTCGCCGAGTTGCGTATCGAGATGGTCGAAGCCGCGCCCGACCCGATCGATTTCCTGCGCGACATGCTCGGTATCCTGGCGGATCGCGGCGATGGTGTGCGACATCGAGTCGGCGGCCAGCGCGGTTTCATCTACCGCGGCGGTGATCGCGGTGACGGTCTGGGCCTGCGCCTCCATCGCATGACGGATTCGCTCGGCCGACACCTGCACCTCATGGACCGTCGCCTTGATGGAGGCGTTGGTCTCGACCGTGGACCGGGTCGCCGCCTGGATCGCGGCGATCTTGGTCGCGATATCGTCGGTTGCGCGCGCGGTCTGGCTGGCGAGGCTCTTTACCTCCTGCGCCACGACCGCGAAGCCCCGCCCTGCGTCGCCCGCGCGCGCCGCCTCGATGGTCGCGTTGAGCGCGAGCAGATTGGTCTGCCCGGCAATATCCCGGATGAGCCCCAAAATCGATTCGATCGACTTGGCGTGATCGGACAGCATCTCCGACATGCCAACCGCCCGCCCCGCCTGATCGGCGGCGCGATTGGCGACGTCGGCGGCCTGGTCGACTTCGGTCCGGGCATCCTCGATCGCGCGGATCAGCCCGGCGGCAGTCTGCGCCGCCTCGCGCATCGCGACCGCCGACTGTTCGGCGGCAGCGGCGACCTCGCTCGACTTACCCAGCATCCCGCGCGTCGAAAGCGACGCATCCTGCGCCTGGCGTCGCAGATCCTGTCCCTCGACCGTGGCATTTTCGACGACCGCGGCGATGCCGTTACGGAAATCCCCGACCAGCCGCTCGCGCTCGCGCTCGTCACTCCAGCTGCGATACGCCGAGAACAGCGCGACGGTGAGTTCGGTTTCCATGCCATAAACCCGGAGCAACGTGTCGACCGCGACCCCGCGTCGCGGATCGTCGGCGGCCATGTCCTCCAGAATGATCTTCAGCGCCGCCCGGTCGCTGGCGCATGACATGGCCAGCACGTCCATCGGCGCGACCCGAGCGGCATAGGCGGAGGCGATCGCACGCCCGAGCGACTCGAGCCATTCGCGGCCCGCCAGATCACAGAAGCGGTTGCGCAGATAGGTCCGTCCCGCCGTCAGCTGGCGTTCGCGGTCCAGCGGCGCCCATTCGGGCTGGTCCGGATTCTTGTACCGCCAGTGGTCCCAATACGCGTTGACGACCTCGTCCACGCGCGGCTCGATCACCGGCCATAATTCGGCGGCCAGTCGGACCAGCGAGCGATCCCCCCCGTCGAAAGCGCGAACCCGGGCGTCGAGGTCGATGTCGGCCGTAATGACGGTGGACGGCGGCAGATCGGCATTCAAGACGGGGTCCCCCCTGGAATCGCTTCAAGGTTTCGCATTCTTCTTCGCCAAAAAGGGTTAAAGGGTGCTTATGCAGGCGTGACGCCACGCCCGCGAAGGCCGCGATTCGGTATCGGCGGCACCGCCGGATGCGCTGGCGACTTGCATCCTGGCGGCGTCTTCATCATAGGCGTATCCGCAAACCAGCCTGACTTTAGACTGTTCGAGGATCTGCCCTTGGCCGCCCGCAACACCGCACGCCCGCTCTCCCCGCATCTCCAGATCTGGAAATGGGGTCCCAACATGCTGGTCTCCATCCTGCATCGTGCCACCGGTACGGGCATGGCGACCGTGGGTGCCGCGCTTCTCGTCTGGTTCCTGGCGGCCGTGGCCGCCGGTCCCGAAAGCTATGCGACGTTCCGCGACGTGTTCACCCTGGACTCGGGCCGTCTGAACGTCGTCGGCTATGTGGTCGGCATCGGCCTGACCGCCTGCCTGTTCCAGCATATGGCCAATGGCATCCGCCACCTGTTCATGGATGTCGGCGCCGGGTTCGAGCTGAAGTCGAACAAGCGTCAGGCGCAAGCCACCATCGTCTTCGCCGTCGTGATGACGGTGGCCTTCTGGCTCTATCTGGGGATCAAGTGATGC
The DNA here is from genome assembly GCF_014197135.1 of Sphingomonas zeae. Taxonomy (GTDB): domain Bacteria; phylum Pseudomonadota; class Alphaproteobacteria; order Sphingomonadales; family Sphingomonadaceae; genus Sphingomonas; species Sphingomonas zeae. The sequence goes on along the minus strand of NZ_JACIFA010000001.1, from coordinate 261,694 downwards.
GTTCCGGAACCGCGATCGGCCGCGTGCGTGGCCTGGGCTCGGCCAAGTCGGGCACCCATCACTGGTTGAACCAGCGCCTGACGGCGGGATCGAACTTCCTGCTGGTCGTCTGGCTGCTGATCTCGATCCTGCGCCAGCCCTCGTTCGATTACGCATCGATGCATCTGTGGCTGTCCAACCCCTGGGCCGCCATCCCGATGGTGCTGCTGGTCGCCTCGATCTTCTATCACATGCGCCTCGGCCTGCAGGTCGTGATCGAGGATTATGAGCAGGACCAGAACCGGGTCGCGCTCCTCGTCGTCATGAACCTGTTCGTCTTCACGATCGCCGCTGTCGCCATCTTCTCGATCCTCAAGATCGCCTTCGGAGCCGCTGCATAATGTCCGCTGCCGCCTACAAGATCATCGACCATACCTATGACGCCGTCGTCGTGGGTGCGGGCGGCTCGGGCCTGCGCGCCACCATGGGCATCGCCGAGGCAGGGCTCAAGACCGCCTGCATCACCAAGGTGTTCCCGACCCGCAGCCACACGGTCGCGGCGCAGGGCGGCATCGCCGCCTCGCTCGGCAATATGGGTCCCGACCACTGGACCTGGCACATGTACGACACCGTCAAGGGGTCGGACTGGCTGGGCGACCAGGACGCGATCGAATATCTGTGCCGCGAGGCGCCCGCCGCCGTGTACGAGCTGGAGCACGCGGGCGTGCCGTTCAGCCGCACCGAAGAGGGCAAGATCTATCAGCGCCCCTTCGGCGGCATGATGCAGAATATGGGCGAAGGCCCGCCTGCGCAGCGCACCTGCGCCGCCGCCGACCGTACCGGCCACGCCATGCTGCACGCGCTGTACCAGCAGTCGCTGAAGTATGACGCGGACTTCTTCATCGAATATTTTGCGCTCGACCTGATCATGGACGAGCAGGGCAATTGCCGCGGCGTGATCGCCTTGTGCATGGAAGACGGCTCGATCCACCGTTTCCGCGCGCACAATGTCGTGCTGGCGACCGGCGGCTATGGCCGCTGCTATTTCTCGGCCACTTCGGCGCACACCTGCACGGGTGACGGCGGCGGCATGGTGCTGCGTGCGGGCCTGCCGCTCCAGGACATGGAGTTCGTGCAGTTCCACCCGACCGGCATTTACGGCGCGGGCGTCCTCATCACCGAGGGTGCGCGCGGTGAAGGCGGCTATCTGACCAACTCCGAGGGCGAGCGCTTCATGGAGCGTTACGCGCCGTCGGCCAAGGACCTCGCCAGCCGCGACGTCGTGTCGCGTTCGATGGCGATGGAAATCCGCGAAGGGCGCGGCGTCGGCAAGGAGGGGGATCATATCTACCTCCATCTCGACCATATCGACCCCAAGGTGCTGGCCGAGCGCCTGCCCGGCATCACCGAGACCGGCAAGATCTTCGCCGGTGTCGACCTGACCCGCCAGCCGCTGCCGGTCACGCCGACCGTCCACTATAATATGGGCGGTATCCCGACCAACTATCACGGCGAGGTCGTCCGCCTGAAGGACGGCAACCCGGATTCGGTCGTCCCCGGCCTGTTCGCGGTCGGCGAAGCCGCCTGCGTATCGGTGCACGGCGCCAACCGCCTGGGTTCCAACTCGCTGATCGACCTGGTGGTGTTCGGCCGCGCGACCGGCCTGCGCATCAAGGACACGCTGAAGCCCGGCACCCCGCACGCGCCGCTGCCCAAGGGTTCGGAAGAGCTGGCGCTGGGTCGCCTCGACCACTTCCGCAACGCCGCTGGCAGCTCGACCACCGCATCGGTGCGCAGCGAGATGCAGAAGACGATGCAGCGCCACTGCGCCGTGTTCCGCACCGACGAACTGCTGACCGAAGGTCGCCAGATGATCCGCGCCACCTATGACCGGATGAAGGACATCGGCATCAAGGATCGCTCGCTGATCTGGAACACCGATCTGGTCGAGACGCTGGAGCTGGACAACCTCATCAGCCAAGCGGTCGTGACGATGGAATCGGCGCTGAACCGCAAGGAAAGCCGCGGCGCGCATGTGAACGAGGACTTCCCCGATCGCGACGACGCCAACTGGATGAAGCACACCGTCGCGACCTTCGACGGCTGGGGCGGCCAGGGCGGCGGGGTCGAGATCGACTATCGCCCGGTCCACGACTACACGCTGACCGACGATATCGAGTATATCAAGCCGAAGAAGCGGGTGTACTGAGGCCCGGTTTCACGGTTCGGAATGAAGGGGCTGGCGAGCGATCGCCGGCCCTTTTTTTTCGGGTTGCGCATGACAGCACACCCCTTCTTACTCCCCCCCGCAGGCGGGAGGGGGTGAGTTTGGCATATATCGTCAGCACAGATGCGAACCGCCCTTCTGCTCCCCTCCCGCAAGCGGGAGGGGCCGGGGGAGGGCAAGCCACAAGCGACGCCGCCCGTAGAAGGGCCCTCCCCCCATCCCCAGTTTCAGGTAAACGATGCCCCGCATCGTTTACCTGAAACTCGCCTGCGGGAGGGGGCGTGCCTGGACGAATGCCGTTGGGCATAGCCAAGAGACATGCGCTCCTTCCGTAATCATTTCGGCAGCGCAGCGGAACGCCAGCGGCGGGGATGGGTTCACTTGGCATGTCCGCATCCGCTATGCTTTCGCCCATGCCGGCCGACCTTACCCCGCCCCCTACCCGCCTGTCCGCGACCGACAGCCTGTTCCTGGATTTCGACGGCACGCTGGTTGAGCTGGCCGACAATCCCGAGGCGGTGCATGTCAGTGCTGCCCTCGCCGACCGGCTGGATGCGCTGGCCGCGCATATGCCCGGCCGCCTCGCCATCGTCAGCGGCCGCTCCATCGCGCAGCTCGACGCGCTGTTCGGCCCGCAGGCACAGCATTTCACGCTCGCGGGCAGTCATGGCGCCGAGCGCCGTACCCCCGAGGACGGGCATAGCCAGCCCGAAAGACCTGCTCATCTGGCCACCGCCACCGAGGAAATGCAGGCGGTCGCGCAAGCCCATGATCTGTATTTCGAGACCAAAAGCTTCGGCGCGGGCCTCCATTATCGCCGCAACCCCGATGCGGAGCCGTTGGCCCTTCGCGAAGCCGCCGCCATCGCCGAACGCCACGGCCTGACCCTGCAACCGGGCAAGATGATGGTCGAGGTCCGCCTGCCCGGCGACAAGGGCCAGGCGATCGAGACGCTGATGGAAACGCCCGCGATGCGTGGCACCGTTCCGATCTTCTTGGGCGACGACGTGACCGACGAGGACGGCTTCGCCGCCGCCGCCGCTTTGGGCGGTGCGGGCGTGCTGGTCGGTCCGATGCGTGAAACCGCCGCGCATTACCGTCTGCCCGATGTCGCTGCCGTCCACCAATGGCTCGCCCGAGCGCTGGAGAATGCCGAATAATGCAACAGGACATGAATCTCTGGCCGATCGGCAATTGCCAGGTCTCGGCGCTGATCGATTCGCTGGGCCGTTTCGTCTGGGGCTGCGTGCCGCGCGTCGATGGCGACCCGGCCTTTTGCGCACTGCTCGGCGATGGTGCGCCGGAAACCGGCTATTGGGCGATCGAGCTGGAAGACCGGGTTTCGACCACGCAAGGTTACTTACGCAACACCCCGATCCTGGTCACCACGCATATGGACGACCGGGGCAATGGGATCGAAATCACCGATTTCTGCCCCCGCTTTTCGCGCGAGGGGCGCGTCTATCGCCCGACCAGCTATGTGCGGATCGTCCGCCCGATCGGTTCGCCGCGCATCCGCATCGCGCTTCGCGTCGCCACCGACTGGGGCAGCCCGACCCAACGGACGCAGGGGTCCAACCATATCCGTTATCTGATGACGCATCAGACGCTGCGGCTGACCACCGATGCGCCGGTCGGCCATATCGCCGCCGAGCAATGGTTCCGGCTGGAGCGGCCGATCCATATGTTCCTGGGGCCGGACGAGAGCTTCGCGGGCGTGCTTAGCGAAGCCAGCCGCGCGATGCTGGAGCGCACCACGCATGAATGGCATCACTGGGTGCGCGGCCTCGCCACGCCCGTAGAGTGGCAGGCCGTTGTCATCCGCGCCGCCATCACCCTGAAACTCTGCCAGCATGAGGAAACCGGCGCGATCGTCGCGGCGCTGACCACCTCGCTGCCTGAACATGCCGATTCGGGACGCAACTGGGACTATCGCTACTGCTGGATCCGCGACGCCTATTATACGGTGCAGGCGCTCAATCGGCTGGGCGCGCTCGACGTGCTGGAGGGGTATCTCGAATATCTGCGCAACATCGTCGATGCGGCCAAAGGCGGCCATATCCAGCCGCTCTACGGCGTCGGCGGCGAGCCCACGCTGATCGAGCGGGTCGAGGACAAGCTGCCCGGCTATCGCGGCATGGGGCCGGTGCGTGTCGGCAACCAGGCCTATGAACAGATCCAGCACGACGCCTATGGCCAGATCGTGTTGTCCGACGTGCAGGCGTTCTTCGACACCCGCCTGTTCCGCATGTCGGGGCTGGAGGATTTCCACTCGCTGGAACGTGTCGGCGAACGCGCCTGGGCCAAATACGATCAGCCCGATGCGGGCCTGTGGGAACTGCGCACCAAGAGCCATGTCCACACCTATTCCGCCGCCATGTGCTGGGCGGCGTGCGACCGGCTGGCCAATGCCGCGCAGGCGCTGGGCCTGGAGGAGCGACGCGCCTTCTGGCAGGAGCGCGCCGACCTGATGCGCGAGACGATCGAGCAGGCCGCTTGGCGCGAGGAAACCCAGCGCATGTCGGCGACCTTCGGCGGCGACGACCTGGACGCCAGCATCATCCAGTTGCTCGACCTGCGCTTCCTGTCGCCCGACGATCCACGCTTCCGCTCGACCCTGGACGCGGTCGAGGAGGGCCTGCGCCGGGGCAGCCATATGCTGCGCTATGCGACCGAGGATGACTTCGGCCTGCCGCATACCGCCTTCAATGTATGCACTTTTTGGCTGATCGAGGCGTTATATGTCACCGGGCGTCATGAGGACGCCCGCGCGCTGTTCGAGGAGATGGTGGCGCGCTGCACCCCCGCCGGGCTGCTGTCCGAGGACATCGACCCGAATACGGGCGAGCTGTGGGGGAATTATCCGCAAACCTATTCGCTGGTCGGCCTGATCAACTGCGCCGTCCTGCTGAGTAAACCATGGAGTGCCGTGCGATGAGTCGCCTGATCGTCATCTCGAACCGGGTCCAGCCGCCCACCTCCGGGCCGGGCGGAAATCAGGGCGGGCTGGCGGTCGCACTCCTGGCCGCGCTGCGCGAACAGGGCGGTATCTGGTTCGGCTGGTCGGGGGAGACGACCGAGGAATTCAGCGGCCATATCAACTTTCAGCAGGGCGGCGGCGTGACGACCGCGACCATCGACCTGGAAGAGCAGGATATCGACGAATATTATAACGGCTATGCCAACCGGACGCTGTGGCCGCTCTTCCACTATCGCATCGACCTGACCGAGTTCGAACGCGATTTCGATTCCGGCTATGCGCGCGTCAACGAGCGCTTCGCCGAGACGGTGCAGCCGCTGATCGAGCCCGACGATTTGGTGTGGGTCCACGATTATCACCTGATCCCGCTGGGCCGCGACCTGCGCAAGCGCGGGTTCAAGAACCGGATCGGCTTTTTCCTGCACATCCCCTGGCCGCCGGTGCGGCTGCTGATGTCGCTGCCCAGCCATCGCAAGCTGGTGGAATCGCTCTTCGCCTATGACGTGGTGGGTTTCCATACCGAGGACTGGCTCGACAGCTTCCGCGACTATGTGACCAAGGAGCTGGGCGGCACGCTCGGCGACAATGGCGAAGTGACGTGGAACGGCAAGACGATCCAGGCGATCCGCGCGCCGATCGGCATCGAGACCAAGGAGTTCGAGGAAGCGGCGAATGGCCACGACGCCCGTTTCGCGCGCGAACGCATGTACATGTCGGCGACCGGCCGCAGCCTGATCGTCGGCGTCGACCGGCTGGATTACTCCAAGGGGCTGGCCGAGCGTTTCCTGGGCTATGAACGCTTCCTGGCGCAGAACCCGGAGCGGCGAGGCCTGGTCTATATGCTCCAGATCGCACCGCCCAGCCGCGAGAAGGTCAACACCTATCAGGAGATTCGCGCCAATCTCGATTCGCTGTCGGGGCGGATCAACGGCGAATTTGCCGATATCGACTGGGTGCCGATCCGCTACGTCAACAAGGGGTTTCCCCGGCCAGTACTGGCGGGCATCTATCGCGCGGCGCGGATCGGGCTGGTTACCCCTTTGCGGGATGGTATGAACCTGGTCGCCAAGGAATATGTCGCGGCGCAGGACCCCGAAGACCCCGGCGTGCTGATCCTGTCGCGCTTCGCGGGTGCTGCCGAGCAGTTGAAGGACGCGGTCCTCATCAACCCCTACAGCGCCGAGGAAATGTCCGACGCCATCGTGCAGGCCCTGACCATGCCGCGCGAGGAACGCGTCCGCCGCTGGGAATGCCTGATCGACAATGTCCGGCGCGAGGATGTCTTCTGGTGGTGCGAGCTGTTCCTGACCGCGCTGCGCGGGGATGCGGTAAAGGCCGAAGCCAAGGCGATTGAGGCGGCGGCTTCTTAAATTCCTCCCCTGTAAGGGGAGGTGTCGCGCAGGGCGCGACGGAGGGGTGTCCCGCTATCGAGAGGGTGACACCCCTCCGTCAGGGCTTCGCCCTGCCGCCCCCCCTACAAGGGGAGGAATAGGAGACGAATGCTCCAGCCGCCGCTTGGGCAGCGCTTCGGGCATTTCCAGCCGGATATATTCCAGCAGCCCCTCGCGAATCTCGCACCGCAGATCGAACGCGATCGCCGCATCGCGCGCGGTCATCAGCCCGCGCACCTCGATCGAATCCGGCTTCACGTCCGTCACCTGCATGTTGAAGAACCGCCGGTCCCAGCGCGGGCTCGCCTCGACCAGCTGACCCATCTTTTCGCGCAGGCGGGGAATATCCGCCGCCGGATCGAGATACCAGAAGACCGACCCCAGCAACTGGCTGGTCTCACGCGTCCAGTTCTGGAAGCTGTTCTCCAGGAACTTGGCGACCGGCACGACCAGCCGCCGCTCGTCCCAGATGCGCACCACGACGAAGGTCAGGTGAATCTGTTCGATCCGCCCCCATTCGTTATCGATGATGACCACGTCGTCGAGGCGGATCGGCTCGGTAAAGGCCATCTGCACGCCCGCGATCAGGTTCTTGAGCGCAGGCTGTGCGGCGGCACCGACGACCAGGCCGGCGATACCCGCCGAGGCCATCAACGTGACGCCGATGGTGCGGATGCCCGGCACGCTCAGCAGCATCAGGCAGACGGTCAGGAACACGATCAGGAAGATGCCGATCCGCCCCAATATCTGCGCCCGCGTCCGCTTTCGCCGGGCGCGCAGGTTATCCTCCACGCTGACATCGGCGCGCAGGTAAACGACGCCCTGAAGCGCGCGGAGGGCCGACACCGCCAGCCAGCCCAGCAGCGCCGGTACGCCGAAACCCAGCACCTGCCGCCAGATGTCGCGCCCGTCGCTCGTCATCGGCACCAGCCGCATCGCGAAGCTGACCGCGATGGCGATCGCCACCCAGCGCAACGGCTGGCGGATATGTTCGAGAACAAGATCGTCGCTCTGGCTGGCCGTCCGCCGCGCGGCATGGCCGGCGATCCGCATCGCGACGGCATGCACCACGACCGCGATCAGGATCGCGACCGCAATGATCGTCACATTTTGAAGCCACAGCCATTCGGCCGGAATGTCGAGCGATCGAAGCCAGCGCATGGGGGGCTAAAGAGTGGGAGGCGCGAAGGTTCCTCGGTTACGCCATTCCCTTCGTCCGCCCCCTCCCCCAAAAGCAAAGAACGCCCCCCGGCCGAAACCGGAGGGCGTCTTCGTCAAATCCCGATCACCGCGCCGGACGCACCGCACCCGTGGGGGCAGGAGCCGGAGTACCGGCGGGCGGGGGCGGCGGTACGGGCGCATCCTGTGGCGCCATACCGCTCACCGGCGCAGGCGGCGGAGGCGGGGGCACCGCGCCCGGTGCGCAGCCACCCGGAGGGGGCGGCGGCAGGGGAGCGCCCGGACCACCCGGCATCCCCGGTCCGCCCGGACCGCCGGGCGGCGGCGGAGGCGGGCCGTCACCCCGCGGACCGCCGGGGCCACGCGGACCTCCCGGCGGCGGCGGCGGGCCGACCGGCACGACCGAACCGTTCGGATCGACCAGATACTGCGCGTGCATCATGCCGTCGTCATAGCGACCCTGCACCATCACATTGCTGCCGACCGAGGGCATCGCATCGCGGTTGGTAGCGACCATAGCGCGGCCGGTCGCGTCCTGTACCACGAAGCGGTCGCCGAAGACTTCGGCCACCCGCCCCTTTGCGGTGACGACGCCGCTGGTCGAGGACAGTTTGGCGATCGGCGTCGGGATGGTCGGCGCCATCGTGACGCTCGGCCGGGTCATCGAGACGGCGGCGGCGCCACCGCCCGCGCCCAGCGCGATCAGGATAGCCGCCGCGGCGGCCAGCGGTGCCTTGCCCTGCAGTCGGGGGGTCGGGATGTTGAAGCGAGACATTGTCGATCTCCTTGGTTGATGCCCCGCTTTTAGGTGATTCGGCCCGATGCCCGCTGAACCGCGCGGTTCAGATTGGGTTTAAGCTGTGCGACGATAGCCGGGCCTGCGGGGCGATAAGGGGACGACGAACGGACATGCGAATCCTGCTGGTCGAGGATGATCCCGCGCTGGGTCCCGCCATCGCTCGGGCCTTGCGCGCCGAACAATGCGCGGTCGATCTGTTCGCCAGCGGCGTCGATGCGGGCCATGCGGGCGACACCGAAATCTATGACGCCGCCGTGCTCGACCTAGGGCTACCCGATGGCGACGGCATCAGTCTGTTGAAGGCATGGCGCGAGGCGGGGCGCGCGCTGCCCGTGCTGATCCTGACCGCGCGCGATGGCTGGTCGGACAAGGTGGGGGGGTTCAAGGCGGGGGCCGACGATTATCTGACCAAGCCCTTCCGCGTCGAGGAGCTGGTCATGCGGCTGCGCGCGCTGGTCCGCCGCGCGGCGGGCCATGCCCAGCCGCGTCTGACCTGCGGCCCGCTTTCCTTCGACAGCCAGACGGGTCAGTTCGAGCTGGACGGCCTGCCGCTGAAGCTCACCGCGTTCGAGTGGCGGGTGCTGTCGGCGTTGATGCTGCGCAAGGAGGCGGTCATCCCCCGGCTGGAACTGCTGGAGCGCGTCTATGAGGGCGATGCCGATGTCGACTCCAACAGCCTGGAGGTGATCGTCGGCCGGTTGCGCAAGAAGATCGGCGCCGACCTGATCGAGACGGTGCGTGGGCTGGGTTATCGGCTGACCGCCGGAGAGCGTGCGTGAGACTCCCCCGGTCCATCCATGGCCGGATGATCCTGATATCGGGGGCGGCGATTCTGCTGGCGCTGCTCCTCGCAGGTTGGGGACTGGCGAGCGCGCTGGAGGGGATCGTCATGCGCGGCCTCGACCAGCGGCTCGATTCGGAGATCGCCGTCCTTGCCTCCGCCGTCGACAAGCAGGGCGCGGTGGATCGCACGCGCATCGCCCAACGACGCGGTTTGCTGGAACCCGAACCCGGCTGGCGCTGGCGCATCGCGGGGCCGGACGGGGTGATCGGATCGGACGATTTCCCGCCGCTTGCTGCGCCGCATCCGCCGGATCCGATCGCGCGCAACTCCGTGCCGGGTCCGCCGCCCGGCCCCAACCCCGTCGAACCGCCCCACCCCGCCGAGGGTCGCACCGAACAGGGCGCCCGCATCCATGCGCGCCAGATCGCCATTGCCTCGACGCGGGGGCCAGTGACGATCGCCGCCGCCGCGCCGCGCGCGGTCGTGGCGCGGCCGATCCGGGCGGCTGTGGTACCGCTGCTCGCGATGCTGGCGGGATTGGGCGTTCTGCTGGCGGCGGCGAGCCTGGTACAGCTTCGGCTGGGCCTGCGACCTCTCCGTCGAATGCGCGACCAGGTTGCCGATATCCGCGCCGGAACCCGCGCCCGCGTCGACGAGGATCAGCCCACCGAGCTTCGCCCGCTCGCCGCCGAATTGAACGCGCTGACCGCCGATAGCGAACGCGCGCTCACGGCGGCGCGTGCCTCGGCGGCGAATCTCGCCCATGCGCTCAAGACGCCGGTGGCGACGCTGGCACTCGATCTGGCGAACGACCCGCCTCGCACCGAGCAGGTCGCGCGGATTGACGCAACCATCCGCCACCACCTTGCCCGCGCACGGGTTCAGTTGGGCACCAGCCGCGCCGCGACGGCGCTCCGCCCGGCGATCGAGGATCTCGCCCATGCCATCGCGCGGATTCACGCCGACCGGGGAATCACGATCACCACCGATATGACGGACGCGCTGATGGTCGCGATCGACGCACAGGATCTGGACGAGGTCGCGGGCAATCTGATCGACAATGCCGCACGCCATGCCCGCACTGCGGTGGCGATCATGGCAGTCGCCGACGGGCGGCAGATCCGCCTCAGCGTCACCGATGACGGCCCCGGCATCCCCGAAGCCGACCGGATCCGCGCCACGCAGGCGGGCGCGCGGCTGGACGAAGGCGGCGACGGGCACGGCTTCGGGCTGGCAATCGCGCGCGAACTGGTTGCGCTGCACGGCGGCGAGCTGATGCTGGACGAAGCGCCGGGCGGGGGCCTGTCCGCCATTGTTACATTGCCCCGCGCCGCCCGAACCGAATAGTCAGGAGAGGAAGATGATCGTCACCCGCTTGCGCCCGCTGGTCCTGCTGCCCGTGCTGGCGTTTCTGCTCCAGGCCCAGAATGCGCCGCCCTCCCCCGCCGATATCTACGGCCCGCTGTTCGGCGCGGTGCAGGAGGCGCAGGTGTTCCCCGACGGCAAGACCTTTGCCGACGCGGTGCCGCGTCAGGCTCCGCAAGCGATCATGGCCGCCTATGCCCGTGAAAAGCCGGTCGGCAAGACCGCGCTGGCTGCGTTCGTCCGCCGGCATTTCTCGGTACGCGGCGACACGCAGGCCCGCCCGCCGTTGCGCGAACGCATCCGCGAACTCTGGCCGATCCTGGGCCGCGCGCCCTTCGCGGCCGTCGCGGGGTCGTCGGCGCTGGGCCTGGACCATGGCTATGTCGTGCCGGGCGATCGTTTCCAGGAGATTTATTACTGGGACAGCTATTTCACCATGCTGGGGCTGAAGGCCGATGGGCAGGCCCCGCTGATCGAGGCGATGCTCGCCGATTTCGTCGACCTGGTCGAGCGCTACGGCCATGTCCCCAATGGCACCCGGACCTATTATCTCAGCCGCTCGCAGCCGCCCTTCCTCGCGCTGATGATGGACCTGTCGGACAATCGCGATCCCGTTCTGGCGAAACGGCGGCTGGCGGCGCTGATCCGTGAGCATGATTACTGGATGGCGGGGGCGAACTGCCTGGATGCGAGCGGCGCGTGTGGCCATGTCGTGCGGATGCCCGATGGCAGCCTGCTCAACCGCTACTGGGACGCGCGCGACACCCCCCGCGACGAAAGCTGGCGCGAGGATCGCGAGACCGCCGCCAGGGCCGCCCCCCGCCCCGCCACCGTCGTCCAACGCGATCTGCGCGCGGCCGCCGAGTCGGGCTGGGATTTCAGCTCGCGATGGCTGGCCGATCCGATGCGGCTGGAGACGATCCATACCACCGACATCGTGCCGGTCGATCTCAACAGCCTGTTGTGGATGGCCGAAACCCGCATTGCCGCGCGGGCCACCGCCGCCGGGGATGCAGAGACGGCGCGCCGCTTCACCGATATGGCGGCGCGGCGCAAGGCGGCGATCGACCGCTATCTCTGGGTGGCGGGAGAGAAGCGCTTCGCCGATTGGGACCGGATTGCCCGGCGCCCCACGGCGGCGCGAACCGCTGCGTCGCTTTTCCCGCTGTTCGCCGGGCTCGCCAGCACGGAACAGGCGCGCGCGGTGGCCGCGACGACGCGCACCACGCTGGTCGGCGAAGGGGGCCTGCGCACCACCGGCATCCGCACCGGCCAACAATGGGATGCGCCCAATGGCTGGGCGCCGCTGCAATGGGTCGCGGTCGAAGGGCTCGGGCGTTACGGCGAACAGACGCTGGCCAAGGATATCGCCCGCCGCTGGATCGCCACCGTCGCGCGCACCTATGCCGAGACGGGTAAGCTGCTGGAGAAATATGACGTCGAGGAACGGCGGCCGGGCGGCGGCGGCGAGTATCCGACGCAGGACGGCTTTGGCTGGACCAACGGCGTGACGGCGGCGATGTTGGAGCGCTGGCCGGATTTGGGAGAGCGGAGCGCCCGTTGAATGTCACCTCCCCGCCCCGCGGGCGAGAAGGGTCGGGAGGAGGGAGAGGCGCTCCGTCACAATTTCGCGCTGTCCGCCACCTGTCGGAACGACGCGACCCCGGCGTCGAAATAGTGCAAGCGCGGCGCCTCGAAGGTGATGAGGTACAGTTTGCCGTCAATCATCGCCCCGCGCCCCTCGCCCTTGCGCGGCAGATCCTCGTTGGGGCGGGTGAAACTATAGGTGAAGCGGATGCCCGGCTTGCCCGCAAAAGCCATCGGCTCCATCCCCTCGACGGTGAAAAGCGGTGTGTCGAGCGCGATGCGATAGCTGTTCTCGACCAGCGTCGGAATGTCGGTCACCAGCATCGTCGCCTTGACCCGGGGCAGCGGCTTGTTGCGCTTGCTGACCTCGCGGAACAACGTGCGTTCGGGCTCGATCCCGCCATAGAAGGTCAGGTCGTTCAGCGCGTCGCCATCGAAGGTCCATGTCTCCGAATTGCGGCCCGGTCGCGCACCCAGCTTGTTCCACTCCACCGCCGGCGTGACCGTCAGCATCGACTTGGCGACCGCCACCGGCTGCCCCGGAACGATCAGGCGATTGCCCGCCGCCACCGGTGCCGCGATCAGCCCCAGTCCGATCGCCACGATCCCAAACTTGTTCCCAAACTTGTTCCCAAACTTGTTCATTGCACGCCCCCTTCCCCGATCAACATTGCCATGGCCGCCCGGTCGCTCGCCGCCGGGGCCTTTTCCAGATAGGTTTTCAGCGCGGCACGCCCCGCCGCCGCCTGCTGACCGCGCAGCAACGACAGGCCCAGCCCGCGCCAGGCGATCGGATCGGTGCAGCCCGCATCGATGGCTTGCTGATAGAATTGCGCCGCGCTCACCAGGTCACGCGGATTGCCGCGTTCGCGATAAAGCTCGCCGCGCGTCAGCAGCAGGTCGGACGTCCAGTGCCCGGTCGCCAGTTCGCCGAGCAGATATTCCGATCCGCCGAAATCGTTGCGCTTGATCTGGTCGGCCAGAAAGGTCGCGCGCCACGGCCGCATCGCCGTCAGGAACGCCTCGCGCGCCTCGTCACCGCGCTCGCCATCCGTGCCTGCCGTTTCGCGCAGATAGGTCGCACGGGCGAGTTCGGTCGGATGGTCGGCGAAGAAGCCTGCGGAATAGTGATGGGTGACGCGTCGTTTGCGGCCCAGCGCGGTCGCATCCTCCTCCGCCATCAGCCGCTCCCAGATGCGCGACGCGGCCAGCGGGCGATAGCCGGCTGCCGTCAGATAGCGCAGGCCCATGAGATCGGCCTCGGTCTCCTGCGCGCGGCTATAGGAGAAGTGAAGCTGGATCAGACTGACCGGCAAGGTGCTGTAGGGCGAGATCACGCCCGTCCAGGCGATGATGTCGCCGATCGTCCGTCCCCGGCGAAACGTCTTCAGCTCGTGGCGCATCTCGAAATGCCCGAACTCATGGCCGAGCACTGACGCGAGTTCCGCCTCGTCGCGCAATCGGAGCAGCGCGCCGGTCCACACGATCATCATGCCGTTGGGCGCCATGAACGCGTTGAAATAGGGCGCGCGCACCACATAGACTCGCACGCCGCGGCAGCGCCCTTCGCCGACCGACCGGCAGAGGACCTTGCCTATATAGGCGTTCAACGCCGCGTCGCGGATCACGGCGGGCGAGTCGCGCAGGTCGCGCTCCGCCTCATCCGCCTGTTGCCACAGGCCGCGCTCGTCGACGGTCGTCGGCGTATAGGCCGTGCCATAAGGCGGCAGCGGCGCCAGCCTGTCGGACGCGCCCGCGCCCAAAGCCGCGCCCGCGAGCGCGGCGGCGATCATCCATCCGGCCATGCCGCCCCTCCTTTTAGCGTGCGGCGGTCTTGGTGGCGGCGGACGTCACCGGCGCTTCGACCGGCTTGCCCGGAAACCCCTCCAGCAGCTGCGCCACGCGCTTGGCCGCACCCTCGGGCGTGCGGACATCGCCTCCCATGGCCAGGTCGGCGTTCAACCACACCAGGTCGCCGGTCTTCAGGTCGATCAGCCCGGCATAGCCCTTGTGCACGCCCGCGCTGACGCCGACGCCGACTGCGGCGGCCGCGAATACCTGAAGCAGCTTGCGCCCGGTCGAGCCGTAATGATCCTCGGTCGTCACGAAAAGCGCATAGTCCGCGCCCTGCACGCCCGGCAGGCTGGCCACCTCGGACCCGATCGACCACAGGAAACTGTCGTCGCGCTTCTTGGTGGGCAGGCGATTGCCGGGGAAGAACTGATAGGTCTGGACCGAATCGGCCAGCGCGGTGAACAGCGCACGATATTCATGCGCCACGGCCGCGCCCTGCCCGACCGGCTCGACATAGGTGACGACCCGGTTGCCCAGCTGCCCTTGCGCCTCGGCCAGCGCCTTGCCCAGATTCTCGCGCGCCTGGTCGGTCCAGTCGGCATTGGGTTCGTATGCCCCACCGGTCGACTGCGCGCCGACCGCGATTTCGGGCCGCATCAGGACGATGGTCACAGTGCCGGGCGCCAGCGTGAAACCGGGTTTGTTGCCAGTCTTTTCCTGCGCCGTCAGCGGTGTCGCAGTCATCGTCAACGCCGCCGCAAAGGCCAGCGCGCCCCATCCCCGTCGCATGTATCGAACCCCCGTTCGAGCGATGGCGGAACCGGTCGCTCCCTCGACCGAGTCGTCCATCATGAACGCAAGGTGACATGGCCGGATCGGCCCTGACAAGCGCAATCCACTCCTTGCCATTCCCCCCATTTTCGGGTAACGGCGCACGCTTCCCAAGCATCATGCGACGGAACCCTTGCGGGAGGGTGCGCTGGCGTACGCCACGCGCCCGTCACGACCGCTAGACTCGAAAAGAGAGTGACATGGCAAAGAAGATTACCGGCTATATCAAGCTGCAGGTCCCTGCAGGCGCCGCCAACCCCTCGCCGCCGATCGGCCCGGCGCTGGGTCAGCGCGGTGTGAACATCATGGAATTCTGCAAGGCGTTCAACGCGCAGACCGGCGAAGTCGAGAAGGGCACCCCGCTGCCCACCGTCATCACCGTCTATGCCGATCGTTCGTTCTCGTTCGAGACGAAGACCGCGCCTGCGACCTACCTCATCAAGAAGGCGGCCAATCTGAAGTCGGGCTCGAAGGAGCCGGGCAAGGTGTCGGCGGGCAAGATCGCGCGCTCGAAGCTCGCGGAAATCGCCCAGGTCAAGATGAAGGACCTGAACGCCAACGATATCGAGGCTGCGACCAAGATCATCGAAGGCTCCGCCCGCGCGATGGGCCTCGAAGTGGTGGAGGGCTAAGATCATGGCGAAGCTGACCAAGAAGCAGAAGGCCGTCCAGATCGACGCCGAGAAGCTGCACGGCATCGACGAAGCGATCTCGCTGGCGCGCACCCATGCGACCTCGAAGTTCGACGAGACGATCGAAGTCGCCGTGAACCTGGGCGTTGACCCGCGCCACGCCGACCAGATGGTCCGCGGCGTCGTCACCCTGCCCAAGGGCACCGGCAAGACCGTTCGCGTCGGCGTGTTCGCCAAGGGCGCGAAGGCCGACGAAGCGCGCGCCGCTGGCGCCGATGTCGTGGGTGCCGAGGACCTGATGGAAACCATCCAGGGCGGCACCATCGATTTCGATCGCTGCATCGCGACCCCGGACATGATGGGCGTCGTCGGTCGCCTCGGTAAGGTTCTCGGCCCCAAGGGCCTGATGCCGAACCCGAAGCTGGGCACCGTCACCATGAACGTCGCCGAAGCCGTCAAGGCGGCCAAGGGCGGTCAGGTCGAGTACCGCGTCGAAAAGGCCGGCATCATCCATTCGGGCATCGGCAAGGCGTCGTTCCCGGCGGAAGACCTGCGCGCCAACTTCGACGCGCTGGTCGACGCTCTGATCAAGGCCAAGCCGTCGGGCGCGAAGGGCAAGTATGTCCGCAAGGTCGCCGTCTCGTCGACGATGGGCCGCGGCATCAAGGTGAACGTCTCGGAAATCCCGGGCGCGTAATCGCCGCCAGCTATCAGGCTGACAGGATTGGGGGTCGGGACCGAGGTTCCGGCCTCTTTTTCGTATGTGGTGCCGAGGACGCCTCTACTGCCGTTCAGCCTGAGCAAAGCCGAAAGCCACGCCGTTACCTCGCCGCGAGCGAATGCCGTGCACTTCGGCTTCGCTCAGTGCGAACGGCGGTGGGTTTGGGGGTGGGATATGTGCAAATCACTCCCCTCCCCTTCAGGGGAGGGGCCGGGGGTGGGGCGCTTCCGCGAGCGGATCGCTTGGTGGTGAGGCCCCTCCCCAACCCCTCCCCTGAAGGGGAGGGGCTAATTGGGTCATGCCATGACCGACCCTTTAATTTTGGTCAGTCCAAAACGCTCCTCAACGCGGCAAATCATCATCCCGCGCCGGGATCGCCCCTGAACGCATCACCGTCCACCCGGCCAGTCTATGCCCGCGCACCGCCGCGTCCGCCGGCGACAAACCATCCAGCCGCGCACCCAGATAGCCCGCGTTGAACGCATCCCCCGCCCCGCTGGTATCGCGAGGGCTCAGGCGCTCCGGCGGGGGAACGATACCGACACCCGTGACCAGACAGCCATCGGCGCCCAGCTTCACCACGACCTCGCCCGCGCCCAGTGCCAGCCAGTGATCGCGCACCTCCTCGGCCGAGACCGCGCCGACCAGCATCGCCTCGTCCTCCAGCGTCGGCAGACCGATGTCGCAGGTGCTGATCGCCCGGCGGCATAGCGCGCGCGCCTCGTCTTGGGCAGCGAACAGGCGGGGGCGGTAATTGCCGTCGAACGCGACCCGGCCGCCCCGCGCGCGGACCCGTTGCGCCAGATCAAACAGATGCTCGCGGCTCGGCTCGTCCAGGATCGCCAGGGTGATGAGCGAGAAGAGCAGAAGATCGGCCTGTTCGGCCTCGGCCATCACCGCCTCGCTGCCCGGCAGGGACAAAGTGCGCCGCGCGGCGCTCTGTCCGCGCCAATAGGAGAAGCTGCGTTCGCCCGCCTCGTCGGTCGTGATCGCGTACAGACCGGGCATCCGGGTCGGATCGCGCAAGGTCAGACTGGTATCGATCCCCTCCGCCGCCCAGTCCTGGAGCAGCGTCGCGCTGAACGGATCGTCGCCCAGCGCGGTCACATAGCGGACGCTACGGTCCATCCGCGCCAGATGGATCGCGGTGTTGAGCGTGTCGCCGCCATGACCCAGCCGCCAAAGACCACCTTCGGCCCGCGACAATTCGATCATCCCTTCACCGACGACGACGATCTGCATTCCACCTATCTCCTGCCCTACCCCGCCACGCCGACATAGTGGCAAGGCCAAAATTTGTAACTGGTCAATCCGAATGTCGAATGCTACCGCTAACCCTAGCGAAAACGCGATATGGGACGAGGGTAGCGGACGTGTTGATGATCCAGTCTATGCGGTGGTTCGGACCCGCCGACCCGATCGACTTGTCCCATATCCGTCAAGCGGGCGCCACCGAGGTCGTCACCGCGCTCCATGAAATTCCCAACGGCGTGGTGTGGCCGCGCGAGGCGATCGCCGAGCGGCGCGCGATGATCGAGGCGGCCGGGCTCGGCTGGTCGACGGTGGAAAGCCTGCCGGTGCACGATGCGATCAAGCGGGGCGAGCTGACCGACGAACTCGTTCAGGCTTATGGCGACAGTCTGCGCAACCTGGCGGCCGAGGGCGTGCGGACCGTGACCTATAATTTCATGCCACTGCTCGACTGGACGCGCACCGACCTGGACTGGGAGTTGCCCGACGGTGCAACCGCGCTGCGTTTCGAATGGGCGGCGGTAGCGGCCTATGACATCCATATCCTGCGCCGTCCGGGCGCCGAGGCGGATTATTCGGAGGCCGTTCGCGCCGCCGCCGCCGAGCGCTTCGCCGCGATGACGCCGGAGGAACGCTACAAGCTCGAACGCACGATCATCGCAGGACTTCCCGGCAGCGAAGAAAGCTTCGACTCCCCCGCCTTTCTGCGCGCGATCGACAGCTATGCCGGGATCGACGCCGAGGCATTGCGCGCCAACCATATCGCCTTCCTGCGTGCGGTCTGCCCGATCGCCGAGGAAGTCGGCATTACGCTCGTCGTCCATCCCGACGACCCGCCCTTCCCCATTTTCGGCCTGCCCCGTGTGGTCAGCACGGCCGACGACCTCGATCATCTCTATGCCGCCGTACCGTCGATGGCGAACGGACTGTGCTTCTGCACCGGCTCGTTCGGCGCGCGGCCGGACAACGACCTGCCCGCCATGGTCCGGCGCTTTGCCGACCGGATCGACTTCCTCCATCTCCGCTCGGTCGGCTGGGAAGCAGGCGAGCGCAATTTCCATGAGGCCGAGCATCTGGGCGGCAATGCCCGCATGACCGAAGTCCTGCAGGCAGTCGTCGAAATCTCCCACGCGCAGGGCCGTGCGATCGTAATGCGTCCCGATCATGGCCATCGGATGATGGACGACCTGCACCGCATCTCCAATCCCGGCTATTCGTTGCTCGGACGGATGCGCGGGCTAGCCGAGCTGCGCGGGCTGGAGCAGGGAATCGTACATATGCTGGGGCTGAACGCGGCCAGGACCGAAGCCGCGCTGGAGATGATCGCATGACCGGCAAGCTGGAGCTGCACCCCGACCGGCTGTTGCCCGCCGACCCGACGACGCGGGGCATCGCGCGGACGCTTTATGCCGAGATCGCCGACCTGCCGATCATCAGCCCGCATGGTCACACCGATCCACGCTGGTTCGCTACCGACGAGCCGTGGCGCGACGCCAGCGACCTGCTGCTCGCGCCCGACCATTATGTCTTCCGCATGCTCTACAGCCAGGGCATAGCGCTCGACGATCTGGGCATCCCGCATCGCGGCGGTCGCCCCGCGACCGATCCGCGCGAGGCGTGGAAGCTGTTCGCGGCGAACTATCACCTGTTCCGGGGCACGCCGTCGCGCATGTGGCTCGACCATGTCTTCGCCGAGGTGTTCGGCTTCGACGTCGCGCTAGAGGAAGCGACCGCCGACCGCTATTTCGACGCGATCGGCGAGGCGCTCGCCACCCCCGCCTTCCGCCCGCGTGCGCTGTTCGAGCGGTTCCGGATCGAGTGTCTGGCCACGACCGAAGGCGCCGACGATCCATTGATTCATCACCAGGCGATCCGCGACTCAGGGTGGTCGGGCCGGGTCATCACCACCTATCGCCCCGACAGCGTCATCGATGTCGAGCATGAGCAGTTCGCGGGCGCGATGCAGCGCTTCGCCGAGCTGACCGGCGAGGACGTCTATAGCTGGTCGGGCTATCTCGCCGCCCATGCCAAGCGCCGTGCCGCCTTCCGAGCGCTGGGCGCGACCGCGACCGATCATGGCCACCCCACCGCGGCGACTGCGAACCTTTCCACGGCCGAATGCGAGACGCTGTTCGCGCGCATCGTCGGCGGCCGCTGGACGCCCGCCGATGCCGAGCTGTTCCGCGCGCAGATGCTGACCGAGATGGCGAAGATGAGCGTCGCGGACGGCATGACGATGCAAATCCACCCCGGATCGTTCCGCAACCATAATGCGGGCCTGTTCGCCAGCCATGGTCGCGACAAGGGCGCGGACATGCCGATGCGCACCGATTACGTCCATGCGCTCAAGCCCATGCTCGACGTCGTCGGCAATGAGCGCGACCTGACCATCATCCTCTTTACGCTGGACGAAAGCGTCTATGCGCGCGAGCTGGCCCCGCTGGCCGGGCATTACCCGTGCCTGAAGCTCGGCCCCGCCTGGTGGTTCCATGACAGCCCGGAGGGGATGCGCCGCTTCCGCGAGATGACGACCGAGACGGCGGGCTTCTACAACACGGTGGGTTTCAACGACGACACCCGCGCCTTCCTGTCGATACCGGCGCGGCATGACGTGGCGCGGCGGATCGATTGCGGCTTCCTCGCGCGCCTCGTCGCCGAGCACCGAATTGAGGAGGATGAGGCGGTCGAACTGGCCCATGCCCTGACCAACGGGCTGGTCCGTACGGCGTACCGGCTGTGACCCGGCTGAGCGAAGCGACCGCCACGACTCTGCCCGATAGCGTGGCACGCCCCGGCTATGACCGGGCGGCTCAGCGGATCGGCATCGTTCATATTGGGCTCGGCGCGTTCCACCGTGCGCATCAGGCGGTCTATACCGACGACGCCATGGCGGCGGGCGACCGCGACTGGGCGATCGCGGCGGCTTCGCTGCGCTCGGCGGGCGTGCATGACCAGATGGCGTCGCAGGATGGGCTCTACACCGTCACCGAACGATCGAGCGACGGGGAGGCCGTCCGGCTGATCGGCGCGATCCAAGAGACCACCGTAGCGGCCCAGGCGCCCGCGCGTCTGGCCGCCCTGCTCGCCGCGCCCGACACACGCGTCGTGACGCTGACCGTCACCGAAAAGGGTTATTGGCGGCGGCCCGATGGCGCGACCGATCTGGCGGGCATCGTCGCGGACGGCAACAGCATCTATCATTATCTGGCGCAGGCGGTGGTCGCGCGGCGCACCAGCGGACGGGATCCGCTGACATTGGTCAGTTGCGACAATCTGCCCGACAATGGACGGGTGCTGCGCGCCGCGCTGGCCGCCTTTCTCGGCCATCAGGGGCAAACCGCCGATCGCGACTGGTTCGAACGGGAATGGCGCTGCCCCAATACGATGGTCGACCGGATCGTCCCCGCCGTGACCGATGCCGACCGCGACCGCGTCGGCGCGGCGCTGGGCCTACGCGACGAGGCCGCCGTCATCACCGAACCCTACCGCCAATGGGTGATCGAGGATGATTTCGCCGGGGACCGGCCCCGCTGGGAAGCGGGTGGTGCGCAGTTCGTCGCCGATGTGGCGCCTTATGAAACCGCCAAGCTGCGGATGCTGAACGGCGCGCATTCGGCGCTCGCCTATCTGGGTCTGGAGCGTGGCCACATATTCGTTCACCAGGCGGTCGCCGATCCCCAGATCCGCCCCGTGGTCGAACGGTTGATGCGCGCCGAGGCGGCGACCAGCTTCACCGCCGCCGAGGGGCAAGCGCTGGAGCCCTATGCCGATGCGCTGCTTGCGCGCTTTGCCAACACGACGCTGGAACATCGCCTGTCACAGATCGCCAGCGACGGATCGCAAAAGGTCGGCCCGCGCTGGCTGTCCTCGCTGGCGGCGCATGGCGGGGACGCGCCTGCGACGCTGACCGCGCTGGCGGCGTGGCTGCGGTTCATCCGCACGGGCAATGACGCCTCGCCCGATCCGCGTCGGGCGGAACTGGCCGGGCTTTGGGCCGACGGCGATGCGGCGTCCGTGGTCGATGCGTTGTTCGGGGCGCAGGGTTCGATGGCGGGCCTATGGCGACCGACCGAGGCGCAGCGTGCCGCGCTGATCCGCGAGATCGAACAGTAAATCCTCCCCGGTACGGGGAGGGGGACCATCCGAAGGATGGTGGAGGGGGATCGCCGCAAGGGACGTCCCTTGAGGAAGCCCCCCTCCGTCAGCCCTGCGGCCTGCCACCTCCCCGTGCCGGGGAGGATCGTATGTTACTGTCCGTCCTTGGGCTCGATACCCTCCGCAGGCGCATCGCCGCTCGGCGTGCGCTGGACGCGCGAGGTCATGCCGGTGGCCGAGGCATCGTCCAGCATCTGCTGGTCGACCGTCCGCTCGGGCGGGGGCGGCGGTATCGTGTCGGCGGCCATGTTGACCGGCGCGACGACCTCCGCATCGTTGGTCATGACCGGAGTCTCGTCCGGCACGGTCATGTTGTCCTCGACTACGGCCGTGTCATTCTCGACCGGCACGGGCGGGTCCTCCGACGAGCGCGAACAGCCCGCCAGCAACAGCCCGGCCGCGAACAGCGCCATGGCGCTCTTGGTGGCAATCTTCATCCTATATCCCCTTTAGTCCTTGGTCGCCTGGGCGCGCTCGGCCGAGCGGGCCTCGATCTTGGCCGCGAGTTGCGAATCCCAGCTATAGGGATCCTCGCGGAATCCCACCTGCCCATCGGCATTGGCGAAGGCCGTCCAATAGAGCAGATAGACTGCCACCGGCTCCGCCATGGTCGCGCGCACCGTCTTGCCCGAGGCGATGACCGCATCGATCTGCGGCTGCTGCCATTCGGGCGTGGTCTTCAGCATCAACGAGGCCAGATCGGCGGGCTTTTCCAGTCGGACACAGCCATGGCTGGCCAGCCGGTCGAACTTGGAAAAGCCCGACTGGGCGGGCGTGTCGTGCAGATAGACGGCGAAGTCGTTGGGGAAGTCGAACTTGTACCGGCCCAGCGCACTCTTTTCCGACGATTGCTGCAACCGCTTGGAGCCGTCGCCATTGTCGATCACCCGGAAGCCCGCCCGCTTCAGATAGCCGGGATTGGCACGCTCCTTGGGCCACAGCTCCTTGTTCGCGATCGAGCTGGGCACGTTCCAGGGCGGGTTGAGCACGATGCTGCGGATCGTCGACACCAGCATCGGCGTCTCGTTACCCGGACGCCCCGTGACCGCCTTCATCGACATGACCGGATTGTCGCCGTCGAACACGGTCAGCACGGCGGCGGCGATGTTCACCTGGACGCGCTTGGCCTCCAGCTGCTGCGGCAGCCAGCGCCAACGCTCCATATTCGCCATGATCTGGCGAATGCGCTGTGCCACCGGCACGTTGAGCACGGCGATGGTCTGGCTGCCGACGGTGCCGACCGGGTTCAGGCCATAGCGACGCTGCGCCCGCCGGACCGCCGCCAGCAGATCATCGTCGAACTTCTCGCCGGTCGCACCGACCGCCGGGTCCTCGATCGCCAGCCGCTTGCGCAGCGCGAGCACCTGCGGCCCGCTCGTTCCGAAATTGATCGTCGTACCGGGCAGGGACGACCAGCCCCCGGCCGCCGCCATCGCACGATAACGAGCAAGCCCCTTCACGAGCGCGTCATAGCCCGCATAGGGCGGGGGCAGCGAGGCGATCCATGCCGCCAGCCGATCGCGCCGCACCGCCTCCGCAAAGCCCGGCAACGGATCATAGGGTTGCGGACGGATGCCCCAGTCCTTGGTGAAATCGGCCGGGTCGAGTCGCCCGGCATGCACTGCATGGGCGTAATCCAGCGCCACGCGAGTCAGCGCGGTGGGCGAAAGGGCGGACAGGTCGCGCGGCGGCCCCTGCCGCAGCCCCTGCGCGACCTCGCCTTGCGCGATCAAGGTCGCCAGTTGACGCGCCTGCGTGTCGGACAGCGTCGGCATCGAAACGGCCGGCGCGGCTGGGGGCAAGGGCTGGACGACCGCGGACGGCGGCACCTGGGTCTGCGCGGGAGCGGCGGGCACCATCACCGGCGGCGGCGCAACCTGCGCCATCAGCGGCGTCGCAATCATCGACCCCGCCGCCAGCGTACCGAGCAGCCGGGCAATCGAGGAGTGGGAAACGGAGAAAGACAATATGGTCATGCGGATATGATAGCCCCTGTTCGTCGGCCTGTCGTCGTCGGACCAGCGCTTTAGTTCGCACTACCCTACGCCAAGCTGAACCGATCGACAGCCGAACCGTCGATGATCGCCTGATCGGTCGGCGATCGCGCATGACCTCCCCCTGTTTTTCTCCGCCACTCGCGCGGGAGTCCGGCCCACCGGCGGACGGGCGACATGAAGCGGCGTCATCTCATGGTGAAAGGAGAGACGCCGGGGGCGGCGCGGCGGAAGGAATGACAATGGCGAAATAGGGACCGACATTTTTCGTAGGGGGGTCTGCAGCACTCGCCACAAAGGCGGATTGCCCGGTCATGGTGGATTTCCCGGACATTTTGCCGCGATGCCGATCGGCGTGGCATGAGCCATCATCGCGGTCGACGCATCGCGCTTGCCCTGACGCCGTCAGTCTGCCCTACTGGCTTATCGACCAATGCATCACGGCCGTGATCCGCCCCCGCCGGGGGACGATCATACCGATGCGCGCTCGATGATCCTGGCCGGATTGCCGACCGCGATCGCTCCGGCTGGCACGTCGCTCAGCACCACGGCATTGGCACCGATGATCGCGCCATCGCCGATCCGCACCGCGCCCAGCACCACCGCGCCTGCGCCGATCTGAACCCTATTGCCCAGGATCGGCGCTTCGAGCGGGCGCGCCTCGCTGCGATTGCCCAGCGTCACATTCTGTCGCAGCACGCAGTCATCGCCGATCACGGTCGATCCATGGACGACGATGCCGCCGAAATGCTCGATGCGCAGCCGCCGCCCGATTGTCGCGGTCTCGGGCAACGAAATGCCACATGCGAACTCGGCCCATTTTCCCGCCAGCTTGGCCGCCACCCCCCACAGGCTGCGCACCACGCCACGCCGCCGCGCAAACCGGCCCGCAGACAGACGATGAATGGCCAGCGCCCAGAGCCCCTGCGCCAGCCAGCCCTCACGATAGAGCGTCCGATCTTCCCGGATATGCGCCCATGCTCCCATATGGCTCATGCCGCCTCCGCGATCTTGTGCGACGTGCCTTGGGCAGGCCGCGACCAACGATCCGCGATCCGCCGTCCCAGCCGGGTCAAGGGCTGTTCGAAATAGAATGTCGACACATGCGCCCCCGCAAAAGCGAGAAGGACACTGAAAATCCGCTTCGTATAGCGGACCGCCGTGTTCCCGCTGCCCATCCACCCCGAATAGGTCAGCGGATGCAGGACGTACAACGCGTAGGAAATCCGCGCGACATAGCCCAGAACCCGCCCGCCCAGCATCCGCGCCAGCGCACCGTCATGCATGGTCAGGCTCAACCCCACCAGCGACGCGGCAAGATAGGGCCGTGCATAGGCGATCACGGGGAACGCTGCGACGACGGGCTTCAACATGCCGAAGAACAGGACCAGGAAAAGGACAAGCACGATGGCCGGGCTCCGCGCCCAGAGAGGCGGCTGCCACCGCTTCGCAACCAGCAGCGCGAGCGTTCCGCCGGCCATGATCTCGTCCACCCGGTCGAAGGTATGGCTGCCGAACGTCGCATGATCGCCGATCCGCCATGCGGTGACCGCTGTCGCCAGCGGCGGCAGGAGCCACAGCGCGCGGCGTCCGCCGATCGCCACCAGCAAAGCGACGAAACCATAGAATTGCACTTCGACCGACAGGCTCCAGAAATGCGGTGCATAGGCCAGCCATGCCTTCTGGGCATTGGCAAAGAACAGAAGATTGGCCCCGATCACATCCCAGGACGCGCCCTGGCCGGCGATCACGACCAGCGTGTACAGCCAGGCGAGCGGCACGATGCGGAACAGGCGCTTGATGATGAACGGAACAACCGCATCGTCCCGCAGCAACAGACTGACGATCAGAAAGCCGGAGAGCGCGAAGAAGACCGCCATGCCGATTGCGGAAATAGCGACATTGCCCCCCCATTCCGCCCGCCCCACAGGAAGCATATGCCCCATCATCACCGTCAGGATCGCAATAGCCCGGCAACCATCCAGCCGCGCCAGATGATGATGACCAGACGACATGTCGGGATTTCCTCCCGACAAAGGGGTGGCGGCCCTATCCATCAATCACGAACTGGCTGACGAGGCGTCGAAACGTCGTTGCGATACATGCGATCATCGTCCCCCCGCCCGAATGACATGCCGTATAAGTTCATGTCGCGGGTCGTGAAAGCGCTGCCGCCCTCGTCCGTTATTGTGAATGCCCCGTATTGATACGTTAGCGCAATATGCCACGTTGCATCCGTCGGGTCCGCTTTCCAAAGGCCGCTTACGCCTTTCACGCATCGGACACGCCCATGGCCATCGGCTATTTCATCA
Source organism: Sphingomonas zeae (assembly GCF_014197135.1). Lineage (GTDB taxonomy): Bacteria > Pseudomonadota > Alphaproteobacteria > Sphingomonadales > Sphingomonadaceae > Sphingomonas > Sphingomonas zeae. The sequence goes on along the minus strand of NZ_JACIFA010000001.1, from coordinate 235,713 downwards.
ACCAATATCCGAAGGTCAGCCACAGCTTCGTGCGGCGTGAAATCCTGGCGTTGGAAGCGCAGGGCATGACGGTCCACCGCTGGGCGCTGCGCGGCTGGGACGCCGAACTGGTCGATCCGGTCGACCTGGCCGAGCGCGACCGGACCCGCTTCCTGCTGCGCGGCGGGATCGCCCCGCTGCTGATCGCCGGGATCGCGATGCTTATCCGCCATCCCGCCCGCTGGTTCGCCGCATTGCGACTGACCCTGGCGATGTGCCGCAACACGGATCGTTCCATCCCCCTCCACATGGTCAGCTTCCTGGAGGGCGCGCGCCTTGCCCAGGAGATGATGGCGGCGGGCGTGCGGCATCTCCATGCCCATTTCGGCACCAATGCTGCCGAGATCGCCATGCTGGGTGCGACCATGGCGGGTATCACCTACAGCTTCACTGTTCATGGCCCGGACGAATTCGACCGGCCGCTGTCGACGAAGCTGCAGCTGAAGATCACGCGCGCCGCCCATGTCGTCGCGATCACCGATTTCTGCGCCAGCCAGCTCTATCGTTGGGCGCGGCTGGAGGATTGGCACAAGGTCAAGGTCGTTCGCTGCGGCCTGCTGCCCGACTTTCTCGAAGTGCCGCTGACCCCACCCGCCGAGGCGGCGCATTTCGTGTGCATCGGCCGGTTGAGCGGACAGAAGGGGCAGTTGCTGCTGATCGAGGGGTTGGCGCTGGCAAGGCGACAGGGCGTACCCGCGACACTGACCCTGGTCGGCGACGGCGAGATGCGCCCCGAGATCGAGGCGGCGATCGCGCAGCATGATCTGGGCGCGCATGTGACCATCACCGGCTGGGCCGACGAGCGCCAGGTGCGGGCCGAACTGGACCGCGCGCGGGCCATGGTGATGGCAAGCTTTGCCGAAGGGCTGCCCATCGTCGTGATGGAAGCGCTGGCGCTGGGCCGCCCGGTGCTGGCCACCAATGTCGCCGCGATGGCCGACCTGGTCCGCAACGGCGAGACCGGCTGGCTCTATACCCCGGGCTCGATCGAAGCGATCGCGCAAGCGATCCGCGAATGCGCGATCGCCGATGGCGAGACGCTGGCGGCGATGGGACGCACCGGCCGCGCACTGGTCGCCGAGCGCCATGACCAGATGCGCGAGGCGGCCAAATTGAGTCGCCTGCTGTCTGGGGAAACACCGTCCCCGATCGCCTAAGAAGCGCCGCTTCTTGTCCAAAATCGGGACGTAGCAACGGAAAGCCGCGGCCCGGCCGCTATTCACGGATCGTTGTTAGCTTATGCAGCACAACATATAAAGAGCGTGCCGGTTTTTTGGGGGCATTCGTATGCGTGATCTTTGGTTGTGTCTTTCCTTGCTGACTATGGCGGCGCCCGTTGCGGCCCAGCAGGGCGTGGCACCGAAGGCAGACGCGCCCGCGACGACCGTCACCAATACGGCAACGGCCGCCGCGCCGCTCGTCGATTACAAGCTGGGCGTCGCCGACAAGGTCCGCATCATCGTGTTCAACGAAGACACCCTCTCGGGTGAATTCACGGTCAGCGATTCCGGCACGCTGTCGCTGCCGCTGATCGGTGACGTCAAGGCAATCGGCCGTACCCCGCGCGAGGTGATCCAGGACATCGAGGCCAAGCTCGCCGACGGGTATCTGCGCCAGCCGCGGGTCAGCATGGACGTGCTGACTTACCGGCCCTTCTATATCCTGGGCGAAGTCAGCAAGCCGGGCGAATATCCCTATTCCAACGGCCTGTCGGCGCTGAACGCGGTCGCGCGCGCCGAAGGCTTCACCTACCGCGCGAACAAGAAGAAGATCTTCATCAAGCGGTTCGGCGAGACGATGGAGCGGGAATACAAGCTCGACTCCGGCGTCACCATCTATCCGGGCGACACGGTACGCGTCGGCGAACGTTATTTTTGATCGCTCCAGGGGACGGGGCAGCAGGGGAAATCATATGTCGAACATCGCACACAAGACATTGGCCGTCGTGACTGTCATGGCGCTGGGCATTACGGCCCCCGCGCTGGCGGCCGCTCAGAACCAGGCGCCCGCCACGCCCCCCGCGACCGTCACAAACGAACCCGATCCGGCTGCGGTGCAGAAGGTCGCGGATGCGATCACTGCCGCCATCGCCGCGCTGCCCGCCACGGCCAGCGAGCAGGATGTCGAGGCCGCGATCAGCTTCGCCGTTTCGCAGCAGGGGCAGAGCGCGGCGGTCAATGTGGCCGCGCTGACCTATCTCGCCAAGCAGCCGGGCAACCAGAGCCGCAAGGTGAAGAGCGCGCTGGCCAATGCGCTGTCGGCGGCCCGCCGGGGCCTGTCGGGGACCGGCGGTACCGGCGGCGCAGGCACTACGGCCGCCACGCTGGGCGCTGGCCCCGCCATCGGCGGCGGCGGTGTCGGCGTCAACTACACGACCCAGAACTAAAAAATCTCAGGGCCGGTCATGAGAACCGGCCCCAACTCAATGGGGGGTTCAATGTTACGCTTCTGGACGATGGGCGTCGCCGTCGGCGCCCTGACGGTGTCGGCTGCGGCCGAGGCACAGGTTTCCAACGCGATCGACACGGTCGTACCGATCGCGTTCGATCGGGGCCGCAACGAAAGCGTGCTCGAACGCGCCCGCCCGGAAACCAACCCCGTCGGCTATAAGGTGGGTGGCTTCACCCTGTTGCCGACGCTGGACACCCAGGTCGGCTATACCGACAACGTCTATCAGACCACGTCGAACCAGACCGACGACGCGTTCCTGCGCGTCGCCCCCCGTCTGTTCGCCCGGTCGGACTGGTCGCGCCACAGCCTGCAGCTGACCGGCGGCGGCGATTTCTATCGCTATGCAGAGGCTACCCCGCGCAACCAGAATGGCTGGTCGATCGGCTCGCTCGGCCGCTTCGATGCGACCAGCGACGTCGCGCTGACCCTGGGCCTGGACACCGCGCGGCGGTTCGAATCGCAATTCTCGGGCGCGGCGCTGGTCAATGTGCGCAGCGTCACCCCCTATCAGCAGAGCCAGGCCCGCTTCATGGCCGATGCACGTTTCGCGCGCGTCCGCGTCGTCGGCAGCCTGGACTATGCCAAGTACAACTTCATGCCCGTCCGCACGCTGACCGGCTTCCTGATCTCGCAGGACAATCGCGACCGCGAAGTCGCACGCGGCGCGGTGCAGATGGAATATGGCCTGACGCCGGACACCGGCCTGTTCGGCCAGGTGACCTATACCGGCACCAGCTATGACCAGCAGCTCGCGCCCAACGTCGCCAATCGCGATTCGCGCGAAATCCGCGTCCTGACGGGCGTGTCGCTGGACCTGACCGCCTTGCTGCGCGGCTCGGTGGGCATCGGCTATATCGACCGCCGCTTCACTGCCCCGATCTATCAGAATGTCAGCGGCCTGTCGTTCGATTCGAAGCTGGAATATTTTCCGACGGCGCTGACCACCGTCACCTTCAACGCCTTCCGCGACATTCAGGATTCGACCTTCGGCGGCAGCGGCTTCTTCAACACCGGCGCCGGCCTTCGCTTCGACCATGAACTGCTGCGCAACCTGCTGCTCAATTACAATATCAGCTATGCCGAGAATGAATTTGTCGGTGTTCCCGGCAAGGCGCGGGTGAAGCAGGTCGGGGGCGGGGCTTCCTATCTGGCCAGCCGTTTGCTGACCGGGCGGCTCGACCTGGGTTATTCGCGGCGCGACAGCGACAATGTCGGGCTGAACGGCCCGGCCCTTTCCGAATTTCGAGCGCTCGCGGGCGTCTCCATCCACCCATAAGGCGCCAAGACCATGCTTACCGAACGACTTGGCGAACTGAACGCCGATCTGGCGCCGCCCACCGGCCCCGGCGTGATCCGCGCGCTGTGGGGCGCGACCATCGGCATGTTCCGGCGGCGCTGGCGCATCTTCGCGGTGATCGCGATCGTCACCTTCACCGTGGCGACCGCACTCATCCTGATGATGCCGTGGAAATATGAGGCCGTGGCGCGGGTGAAGATCGATCCCTCGCCCAACGCCGCGCTGGGGCAGATGAGCGGCGAGCGGCCGGACCAGAATATCTTCGACACCGAAGTCAACGTCATGCGCTCGCGCAACATCGCCGCAGCGGTGGTCGACAAGCTGAATCTGGGCAGCAACGCCGCCTTCACCAAAGGGGTGAAGCCCCTGCCCGCCAACGCCACCCCGGCCGAGCGGGATAAGCGTGAGGGTGAGCTGGCCGATCGCCTGCTCGGTCATCTCGACACCGCGCGCGACAAGATGACCTATATCGTCAATGTCGGTTACACGGCGAGCGATCCGCGCTTGGCCGCCGATGTCGCCAATGCCTTCGCCAATGAATATATCGCCTACAGCATCGGCAAGCGTAGCGGCACCGCCTCGCGCGAGACCAGCTATCTCGACCAGCGCCTGTCCGAGCTGAACCGGCAGGCGGCGCAAGCCGACGCGCAGCTCGCGCAATACCGGGCGCAGTCGGGCATCGTGAACGACGGCGACGCGACCGTCACCGGCCAGCAGATCACCCCGCTCGCCACCCAGCTCGCCACCGCGGAATCCGAAGCGGCAGCGGCGCAGGCGCGGCTGCGCGTCGCGCGCGCGCAGATCGCCTCGGGCGGGATCGACGCGGTGTCGGCGGTGCTTAACTCGAACGTGATCGCCGATCTGCGTGGGCAGCGCGCCCAGCTGATCCAGCGTCAGGGCGAAGTCCTGGCCCGTTACGGCCCCCGCCACCCGGAAAGCATCAAGGTCAACGAACAGCTGACCGCGCTCGACGCGCAGATCAAGGACGAGGCCAATCGCATCGTCGGCGGCCTGCAGAGCGAGGCCAATGCCGCCGAGGCCCGCGCCGCCAGCCTGCGCGGCGAAATGGGCCGTCTGCGCGCGCAACAGTCGCGCGACACCCGTGCGACCGGTGCCGCCGAAAGCTACAAGCGCAAGGCGGACGCTGCCCATGCCGCACTCAACAGCCTGAACGAACAGGCACAGCAGGTCAGCCAAGTGTCGCGCAGCTCGCTGAGCCAGGCGCAGGTGATCGAAAGCGCGGTGCCGCCCGAGGCGCCGACCTCGCCCAATCGCCGCCTGTTGCTGGCGCTCGCTGGCCTCGGCGCGCTGGTGCTGGGTGGTCTGGGCGTGGTGACGCGTGAGGTGCTGGCGACCGGCCTGTACTCGATCCGCGACGTCGAGGCGCTGGGCCTGCCGGTCCTGGCCAGTGTGCCGCGCATCGCCACCAGCAAGCTGCGTAACGCAGCGGGCGAACGCTGCTCCGCGCCCGCGCTGCTGCTCGAAAAGCCGATGAGCTCCTATGCCGAGACGCTGCGCGTGCTGCGTCACGGCCTGCCCAAGAACGGCAAGATCGTCGCGCTGGTCTCCAGCCTGCCCGACGAAGGCAAGACCAGCAGCGCGCTGGCACTCGCCCGGATCTGCGCACTGGCGGGCGAGAGAGTGCTGCTGATCGACACCGATCTGCGCCGTGCGGGCCTGCGCGAATCGGCCGGGATCGAACCGCTGGTCGGGCTGGTCGAAGTGCTGACCCAGCAACTGCCGGTCGACCAGGCGATCCTGGCGGACAAGCAGCCGGGTCTGGACCTGCTGCCGGTCGCCGATACCGCCTTCCGCGCCGACGACCTGTTCAGCGGCGACGGGATGCGCGACCTGTTGACCGCGATGGCGGCCCGCTATGACCGCATCGTCGTCGACACGGCGCCGCTGCTCGGCGTCGCGGACAGCCGGACGATCGCCGCGCTGGCCGACGCCGTGGTGATGGTCATCAAGTGGGGCGACACCCCGGTCAACGCGGTGAAGGCCGCGCTGGCGGGCTTGCAGCAAGACGCTGCGCCCGTGGCGGGCACGCTGTTCTCGATGGTCGAGTCGGGCGAGGAAGCGTATGGCGCGCTCTATTACTCGTCCAAATATCATGCCTATTACCGCGCCGAGTAAGCGGACTTCGGCCGCCGCCCGAGCCGTCAACGCGCTGGCGTTGGCGGCGCTGGGCGGTGCACTGATCTTCACCATTTCGGTTGTACGCGACGAGAGCCGCGTCGTGCGGATGCGCGACGCCTCGATCCGTCAGGCGGCGGGCCTGGCGACCTCGGACGATCTGCGCGTGCTCGATCCTTCGACGTCGCGGACCGAGCCCCTGCCCGCCCGCGCGGCATTGCTCCGCGGCGTCATGCGCGCCCGCGAAGCGTCAAGCGATCCGGCCCATGCCCGCGTCCTGCTCGTCGAGGCGCGGCGCGACGTCGCCCAGGCACTGGCCACACGGCCCATCTGGGGCGAGGCGGAAGTCGCGCGGGCCTATGTCGAGTTGCTCGACCATGGTCCCGAATCGCCGCAAGCGATCGCCGCACTGGCCGCCAGCTACCGCGCTGCGCCCTTTCTACGAGACAGCGCACCGTGGCGGATCCGGTTCGGCGTCGCGGTCTGGCCCCGGCTGGATGCGCAGACCCAGGACAGGCTGGTGTCGGAAACCGCCTGGCTCGCCGAAGCGTCGGGCCGGACCTATGCCTATGCGCTGGGACTGGTTGCCGGTTCGCCTGCCGAACCGTTGGTGAGAAGCCGCCTCTCCTCCTCTTCCTCCTGAATCGACAGCGCCCCCGCCACGAAGCGGGAGGCGCGCCCCCAGACCAGCCCGGCCAGCATCGCCGCGATCGCCGCGATGGCGGGCATGTCGAGCGCGATATCGGTGCTGGCGCAGATCAGGATCAGCCCCAGCGCCACGACGGCCGCGACCACGGCGGGCTCGCGCAGACGATGTGCGCGGCGGAAAAAGGGAAAGAGCAACGCCCCGGCAAGTGCGACCATGAGCACCAGATAGGGATAGCCGCCGGTCATCAGCAGCGACAGCACGATATTGTGCGGCGCATGGACATACCAGGCGACATGCGCCTCATGGATGGAGGCGAAGCCGTGCAGCGCGGCATCGTCGAAACCGCCGGGTCCATAGCCGAGCGGCGCCTGCCCCGCGAGCCGCCCATAAAGGCTCCACATATCGGTCCGCCCGGTCCAGTCCTCGCCCAACAGGCTGATCCGTTCGAGGGTCGCATCGCCGAGCAGGACGAACACCAGCAACAGGCCGATCGCGCCAGCCCCGATCGCCAGCGCGCGGATATTCCCACGCTGTTGGCGCATCCATTGCGGCCCGAACTGCGCGCCCATCAGGATGATCGCGATGACCAGCGCAAGCAGCGCGGTGCGCGATCCGGTAATCGCACACGCGCCGATCCCGCCCAGAAAGGCGATCGGTGTGGCCACCTGAATCAAGAAGGTGCTGGGGGTCGAGCGATCGAACGCCAGCGCGAGCCCCCGCCCCAGCGCCAGCACCGCGAGCACCGCGAAATAACAGCCCGCCGCATTGGCGTTCAGAAACGTGCCCGTGAAGCGGTCGCGCAGATCGCCCTTGTCGAGCCCCCAGACCGCGTCAGAATTATAGTGGCGCAGCGCCAGCGCCAGCGCGATATCGATCAGTCCCCAGAGCATCCAGCGATCGATCGTCAGGCGGACGCCACCCCGACGCCAGCCGATCGCGGCCGCCGACGTCAGCACCGCGATGCCACCCAGAAACCGGGCGCTGGCCTGGGGCAGCATGTCGGGGGCGCTCCACTGCCGCCCGAAGGGATCGACCGCGAACCAGGTCGGGCTGGCGATCCAGGCCCAGGCCAGGACCGCCACCACCAGCGGCAAGGCAAAGGTGCGCCAAAAGGTGATGCTCGGGCGGAGCACCAGCAGGACGCCTGCACCGACAAGCAGTTCGGCCATCGCCGCGATCGTCGCCAATAGCGGCCCATCGACGCCGATCGCCGCCACTTCGCCGAACAGCAAGGCGGTCAGCAGCGACGCGGCAAGGCTGACCTTCCTGTCCGCTGCAATCATCCCCTCCACCTTTCTTCTCATTTGCCCCCGACCCGCGGATCGCCTATTACGGGTTTTCCAGATCCTCGACCGTGACGACGTCGATACTCGCTCGATTGGCATCGAGATAGGCCATCAACTGGTCGAAGGCCGGTTGCCAGTTCGACATCGATCCCGCCAGGCCGTCGTGAAAGACCAGGAATCCCACACCCTTTTGCGCAATCGCCCGATCGACATGGTTCTTCCAGTAGGTCGAATAGATGGAGGGATTGTTACCCCATTGGAACTCCCCCGCCCCCATCGCGCGGATGCGCATCGGGTCGCCCCAGGGATAGGTCTCGACTTGCGCGAACTCACCGAAATAATAAGCGCGCATCGACCGGAAATGCTGGCGGAACATGGGGTATGCGATCATGTCGCCGACCCCCACATTGCTGAAATAGCTGCCATGCCCGCCGCCGGTCACCCCCAGCGCATTCTGCCAGTTGCGCAGCTTGGCCATTTCTGCGGTACGCTGATCGGCGGTCATCATGTCGATGCCGCCCGCCCCCGTCGCCGCTTCGGTCGACCAGGCCTGGCTGGCGATCTGCCACCCCAGATTGTCGTGCAGGTTTTTGATCGTGGCGGATGCCAGCTTGCCCGCCTTGCCGGTATCGATGGCCGGCGACAGATACAGCACGCCGCGAAAACCATAGCGTGCCATCGCGCGCGAGGCATAGGCGATGGTGGCGGGGAACTGATCGTCGAAGCCGATGATCATCTTCGCCTTGGTCAGGGCGTTGGCGACGATTTCGACATTGCCGACCGCGATCGTCATCGGCGAGGCGCTGTTGGCCTGCACCTCGACCAGCGCCCAGCTGACCGCTGCGACATTGGCCCCGGAGCCGACCGCCGTGAAGGCGCTGACCGGCACGGTGAAGCTGCCCCAGCGCTGCTCGCCGCCCTTCTGCCCCTCTCGGATCAGCGCGGCGGCATTGAACTCCAGGTAATTGCCGCCGGGCGACCCGGGCGAGCCTTCGGAATAGAGGCGAATCTTGTACGCGCCCAGCCTGGGTTCGACATTGGCGATCGGCTTCGTCCAGAAGCGGATCAGCTGCCCCGTCGCATTGACCGGCGTCGCCATCGCCGCCAGCGGACGCAGCTGCCGCGCATTGGTCGACGCCATGCTCAGCGTCAGCCGCGTATCGCCATAAAGCGGGTCGCTCACCACATCGCTCGCCTCGGGCGGGGCGGAGATCAGCCGCGTCGTCTGGTCCAGCGACGCCAGCACCGCCATCGGCGTAGCGATCCGATAGCGCTCGTGGATCCGCCCGCCGACCAGCGGTGCCTTGTCGCCATCGGCGGGCTGCTGCGCCCAATCCGGGCTGGGCAGGACGGTGGCGGGCGACACGCCCGGGCCACCGGTCAGCGCCTGCCCGGTCGCGGGCGAGGCGGCCGGCGGCAAGACTGCTGCCGCCAAACAGGCGAGGAACAGCCGCCGCATCATGCGGGCACCCGTGCGAGCTGAACGCCGCAGCCGGTCGTGCCCGACAGCTGAACGTCGACCACCGTCCCCGCTCCGAGATACAGGCTGGTTCCGCCCCCCGCGTCCCCCGCCGAGCGGCTGACCAGCGGCAGCATCGTGCTGCCGTCTGCCGCCAGATAGCGCAGGACGACACTGCCATAACCGCTGCACGTCTGGTTGAGGATATAGAGGCCGCCCAGCGCAGCCGCAGGCGCCGCGGCGACGTTGTTGCTGGCCAGAACCAGCCGTTCGGCCTTGGACGCCACCGGCATCGGCGCATCCCCCGAGATCGCCATGCAGCGCCCGTCCCCCTGGACGACACACGGCGCGGTCAGCGGCGCATAGCCCGCCGGTGCCTGCACCTGCTGCGCCGTCGCTGGCGGCGACACCATGGCCATCGCCCCGCCCAGCACGGCGATGCCGCCTCGCATGATCCCCTTCATTCTCGACCCTCCCTATGACCGGAAGTTCACTCTATGTTCCGTTTCACTGCCTGTAGGACAGCGAAATTTTCGTCAGCCCCGATCAGCGCTCTGCGAGGGGGCCGCCGGTGCGGCGGGACGGGGTGTCGTACCGGGCAGGCATTGTTCGAGCTTGTCGCGCGGAGTTCGACCGCAATCCCACATCGCTCTCTGCTCGTTGCCATGCCGCGACCACATGAAGACCACCCCTGCCGGGCGCGCCTCGGTCACCGCCAGCGGCACGCGCCGCGCCGAATCCCAGCCATAGACCAGGCAATTGGGCCGCTTGCCACAGGCTTGCAGCGCCTTGATCGCATAGCTGCCGGGATAATCATCGGGGCTGAGCACCAGATAATAGATGCCGCGCCATTCGTCCGAGCGCAGCACGCCGCCGGGCGCAACGGCGGCGGCGGCGGCCGGATCGCCACCGCCGGTCGCCGGAACATTGGCGGTGGCAGCGGGATCGGTCGTCGCCCCGCCCGCTCCTTCGCCGACCTGGCGGGTAGACAGGAAGGCCGCCAGCGCACCGGGACGCTCGCCCGGCTGCGCCACGCCGCGCAACAGGCTCGCCGCCCCCGCCGGCCCGCGCCAGCGGAAGAAGAGATGGGTGTGGAAGGCCAGCACCTTGTCCATCGCGCCGCTCCAGCGGGGCACGACATAGTCCGCATGATAATGGGTCGCGCTGCCGACCGCACGGAACACGCCGCCGCCCAGCGCCCAGCGCGCGGTCGACTGCGCCAGGATCAGCGCGGAGGGCGACGGGGTCCGGCGGTGCAGCGATCCGTCGCACATGAAGCTGAACTGGCAACCCGTGCTGCGCTCCGCCCCTTGCGTCACGACGCCGCAGACGGTCTTGGGGAAAGCGGGGTGACGGACGCGGTTGAGCACGACCTGCGCCACCGCCGCCTGTCCCATCGGATCGCTGCCCGCCTCATAATAGACGGCGGCCGCCAGGCATGCCTCGGCCGCCTGGCGATCGGCCAGGCCCTCACCCAGCGAAAAGGGATGCGCGGGCGGGTTGGCACCGCGTGCGAAGGGGGTCAGCGCGTTGATGCGCCGCGCGATATCGGGCGGCAGCTGGAGATTGGTGACCGGCGCTACCGTCGGGATGCCGGTCACGATGGGCAGTGCATTGACCTCCCGCGCGACGCGGGCGGCATAGCCTGCCGGATCGGTGGCCATACGCGTACGGTGATAGCCGTCCGCCTGCCAGGGTGACCAGCCCAGCCACGCCAGTCCGGCGACCATCACGCATAGCAGCGCACCAAAGGCCAGCAGCATGTCGCCGCGCCGATCCTCCCACAACAGACGCAGCGGGTGGGGACGGACCGAACCGTCAATACGCATTGCGATGAACGATGACCCTGACCGTGGACAGCAGGATCATGATGTCGCGCCACAGGCTCCAGTTGTTAAGATATTCCAGATCGGCCTGAAGACGGCTGACCAGATCCTCGCGGCTATGGGTCGCGCCGCGAAGCCCCCGCACCTGCGCCAGGCCGGTCAGGCCGGGCTTGCAGGCGTGCCGGTGATGATAACGCGCATCGACATGCCAGAAGAGCTGGTCCCCGGCCAAGGAACCCAGCGCATGGGGGCGCGGTCCGACGACGCTCATTTCGCCGCGCAGGACGTTGAGCAACTGCGGGAGTTCGTCGACGCTGGTCGCGCGGATGATGCGACCGATGCGCGTGATGCGGTCATCGTCACGGCTCGCCGAGCGACCGCCCTTGGCGTCGCTGGTTTCCACCTTCATGCTGCGGAATTTGTACATCATGAACAGGCGGTTGCCGTAACCGACGCGCTGCTGGCGGAAGAAGATCGGACCCCGGCTGTCCAGCTTGACCGCGATCGCGATGATGACCAGCAGCGGCAGCAGGAAGGCCAAGGCCGAGATCGCCAGCGCCAGGTCGACGGCGCGCTTCACGATCCGGTCATAGGGGCCGAGCGGATCGGTCGAGATCAATATGGTCGACGATCCCGCGACCATCGCATGGCCGACGCTGCCCAGGTCGTCGAGTTCGGGGATAATGATGTCGGCGCGCACCCCGATCCCCTTCAGCGCCATCGCCCAGTCGCGCCGCCGGTCGGTATGGCAGGCGACGGTGAGATGATCGACATCGGCAAAGCGCCGCGCGAATTGGTCGAGCAGATAGGGGTTGTTGAAGTCGCTGCCGTCGATCCGTTCGATCTGGAGCGCGCTCTGCCCCGCCGGGATGTCCATCGTGACACCGTCGATCAGCAGGACATGATTGACCGCCCCCCCCTGGAACGCGCGCGACGACAGGGTGACGATCAGCGTGCGCAGGACGAGCGCGATGACCACAGCCAGCGCCACGCCATAGCCGACCAGCAGGCGCGAGGCGTCGCCGATCGCATGGAGCAGAAAGCCGAAGAACAGCAGGACCAGCACCGCCTTGCCCAGCGCGATCAGCATCGACACGATCGAGCGGCGCCAATCGTTCAGATAATCGGGTCGCATATTGGCGAGATCGAAGAAGCAGAAGAACGGCACCAGTCCCAGGATCAGCGTCGCCGCTTCCGGCGAGAAGGGCGTATCGAAGCGCAACAGGCTGCCCAGGGTCAGCGCCAGCATGACGGCGATCGCATCGGCGATCAGCATCGCCACATAATATTGCAGACGCAGAGCACGCGTCGTGCTCCGGGCGTCGCCCTCCTCTGCGTCTTCTCCGACTCGTGAAAAGCTGACGATCTGCACCGAGCACCCCCTGAGCCGCCATATACCGGGCTGGGCTTCGGGGCGTCCACGACCAGCCGTGACGCGAAAATCCCATTGCGGGGCAGTTGCCTTCTGATCAAGAAGGACCGGATCGAACGCCTGAAATACGGCTCGGGAAACCCGGATTTTTGCGCCTTGCGCTGGTATCTGCGCCGTTAACCCCAATCTTAAGCGTTCTTAAAGCTCCATCCCCTACAGTATTCGGGAAGGGACGATGCATGATCCACAACCACGAGTTCGACGTCGCCACGGACCATTACGATCCCGCAGATGAGGACATCGCGGCGAGCGGTTTGCCCATGCGCGGGCGGCCGGTTGCGGCCAAGTCGATCTCGCTGGTCAATCTGGTGACGATCGGCGCGGCGGCTTCCTTCTGCTGGGTCGTGATCGCGGTCTGCATCATCGCGCTGCGCTGATTTTGCTTCGGGCGGGCACGTGCCCGGATAAATGGGTTAACAACGCCTAAACCTTTCCACTGAACTCTGGCGTAAACGTCAGTGCCGCATCCCTGCCTCCCGAACAGGAGGTAAAGATGCGATATCAAGCAGGCTTGACCATTGCTGCGATCACGGTGGCTTTCGCCGCCGCGAGCCCGGCCCATGCCCATTCCAGCGGATCACGCTTCCTTCTTCGAGGCGACGTCATGGCCCCACCCACGGGCTTCGTGGACATGTGCCGGACCGACTCGACCTTCTGCCGGGTTCAGGCGGATACGCCGCCCAGCCCGCCGCCCGCATTCCGCGACGGACGCGGTGCCACCGGTCTGCCCGCCTTCGCCATGACGGTGACGAACATGATCGCGGCGGTCATGCCCGACATCCTCACCCGCCTGGAAAAGCCCGGTGCGGTTTCCTTTCGGGTTCGTGCGGTGACGCGGGGCGCCAACCTGTCGGTCGTGCCGAGCCTGTCGCCCATTTCCTTGGATGATCCGGCGATGCCTCGTCCCGGAGCGGTCGGCGCCCTTGCAATACCCGCCAATCTCGTGACCGTGACGATGCCGGACACGCCGGGCGGGATCGCCACTTCCCCCGCCATGCCCGAGCCCGCGACCGCGCTGCGGCCTTGGCGAGTGCGGCCGGTGATGACCCAACAGATGCCCCTGCTGGTCGGCGAGACCGTCGTGGCTCCCGACGTGACCGTGACCGCACCGGCCCGCGGCCCCGCACCGACCGAGCCTGACCGGAACGCCGACAAGCTGCTCGATTCGGTCAACAAGCTGGTCAATGGCCGTGTCCGCCAGCGCCCGGACATGCAAATCTATGCCACCGCCGAACATTGGACGCGCAGCGGCCTGGGCAACGGTGCGCAGGGGGATTGCGAAGACCTGGCGATCGAAAAGCGCTATCAGCTGATCGCGCAAGGGTTCGACAGCAAACGGCTGAGCTTCGCGGTGGTCTATAGCCGCCAGACCAAGCTGCACACCGTCCTGATCGCTCGCACCGCCGAGGGTGACATGGTGCTGGACAGCGACACGCCCTGGGTCCGCCGGGTCGATCAGACCGACTATAGCTGGATCAGCGTCCAGTCGCCCGAAAACGGCATGCGCTGGCAGAGCGCACGGCTGTAAGGCCTATTCCCCCGATCGCTCGGGGGCCAGGGGCGGAGGTGCCTTGGCGATGCGCTCGCCCGGCCCGCCGACATGGCGCGGACTATTGTTGAGCACCCGGACCAGGCGGTCACGAATCGTCCGCCGATCCGCGAACAGGTGATCGATGGCGGTCTTGTCGCAGCCCTGCTCCAGCGTCGCGAGCGTCATCGTCTTCGACGTCCGATCAACGACATACCCGCCGAAACGCTGATAGGCGCGCGCCAGCACCTTGCCCTCGCGGGTCAGCGGCAGCGCATCGATGTCGACATCCGCGGGAATGGCGAGCAGCCCGCCCATCGGCACCCGTCCCGCATAGCCGTTACGGCCGCCTTCGTCGGTGAAGCTGGCTGGCCAGACCTTCTGCTGGAACATGGTCGAGCCCTTGCGCAGTTGATCGTTGGACAACAGCACTGCCAGCGCATGAGGAATATCGCCGTTCGCCAACTCGCGGCAACGGATCAGCCCCCCGGCCAGCGAACCGCCAAAGGCGCGGATGCCCTGCGACTGGCCGTCGACCAGCGATATTCCCGATCCGCGCAGGTCAGTGCGGACGAGATAGGCAGCGTGATAGCCCTCGCCCTTGGCCTCGCCGAGCCAGACCTCATAGGCAAAGCGATGCTCGGGATCGATCAGGACAGCATGTTTGTCGGTGCCGCCCAGGAAGCGGATGTCAACGGGCGTGTGCAGGTCGACCGAGCCCTTGAGTATGGGCGGGCCACCGCGCCACATCGGCGCACTCGTCGCCCGCACGTCATAGGACCAGCGCCGCACCGGATCCGAGGACTTCGCCGTGTACAGACCGATCGCGTCGTGGCCGATCCAAGGGTAGGATCCCGCCCGCCCGCCCGCATCGTCGGTATGGAGAAGTCGGCTTTCGGGTGAATCGGGCGCGTCATAAACCGCTCCGCGCCCGATCGGGGTATTCCAGACGCTTCGGGCCGAAAAAGGTTGATCGCCGGGATCACGGTATTGCTGCGCGGGCAACGGAGCGCCGATCAGCGCAACCGTCAACGCCAGTGCCAGGCATGGGGCGAAACGAAAGGACAGGCGGCCGCAGCGATCATCCCGGCCGACTGTACGACTATGGATCATCGATGTCCCTTTTCAACCCTCGTATTGAAACGCATGTCCACCCTATACCGATGACTGTTCAGGGGGGAGGGAGATACGAGTATCATGACAACGACGATATCGGTCGTTATTCCGGCTCGCAATCGCGCCGCCGTGATCGGGCGCGCGATCGCCTGCGCCAATAACCAGACGTTTTTGCCGATCGAGATCATCGTGGTCGATGACGGGTCCGATGATAACGGTGCGACCGTCGCCGCGGCGCAGGCCGCCCAAGGTGATGCCGTACCCATCCGCGTCATTCCGCTCGACACGCGGGCGGGGGCACCCAATGCGCGCAACGTCGGCGCGGCGGCGGCGACGGGCGAATGGATCGCGCTGCTCGATTCCGACGATGGCTGGGACGAAACCAAGCTCGCGTCGCTGATCCCGCTGATCGACGACGATGTCGTCGCGGTGTTCAGCGACACGGTGTTTCTCGATGGCCTGGGCGGCAGCACGCGTAAGTTCGGCCCCACGGCCGAAAACCCCGAGGAACTGCTCTACGAGAATACGCTGGGCGGCTGCTCGGCGGCGATGATCCGGCGCCAGACCTTCGTGGATATCGGTGGCTTCGACATCACGCTGCCCAGCTGTCAGGACTGGGACATGTGGCTGAAACTCCAACAGGCCGGGCGCATCGCGCTGTGTCACGAGCCGCTGACCCAATATTATTTCGACGCAGGGGACCGAATTTCGCGCAACCCCCGATCCGTCGTGGAGGGGCATGAAGTGCTCTATGCCCGTATCCTGTCCGACTATGCCCCCGCCGAACGGGTAGCGGACATTCGCCGGTTCCAACCCTTTCACCTGGCCCAGACGCTTGCCTATTTCACGGGTGTACGAAAAGGCACGTTCCGCGCGGCGATCCGTAACCCGGTCCGCCCCCATCCGCGTACGACCCGGCGTTCGGCGATCCATCTACTTGCGACGAGCTGGGGGCTGACCCGCGCGTGATCCTTCAGGCGCGGCCGCGTCGCAGCGGCCGGCGAGGCACCGCCTTGCCAGCCCATGTCCACAGCATCGCCAAGCCCTCGCGTCCCGGCGAGGAAAGAAACTGGACCGGCAACGCGACCGCATAGGCGGCGATCACCAGAACGGCCAGGTGTGGCACCGGCGGCAGACCGGTTGGCAGCAGCAGTTGCACTCCGGCCGTCGCAGCCGCCGCCGCCACCGTGATCAGGTGTAAGCGCGCGATGTCCGACATGCGAATCGGCGTACCCCGCGCAGCCAGCCAGAACAGGATCGGCGTGCGCAGAGCCTCGCCGAAGAAATAGGCCTTGGCCATGCCGATCGCGCCCCAGGGCAGGCCGATCATGAAGCCGATCACGACGGTCGCGGAAGCGAACAGCCCCCAGTGCATCATCAACCGCGACCGGTTGGTCGACATGAATAGCCAAGGCGCGGATTCGTTGATCAGCAGCATCGCCGCGGTCGCCGACAACCAGCCGAAAATCGGGCCGGTGGCCTGCCATGCGTCGCCCAGCAGCAGGCGTACTGCCGCATCCGAACCGACCGAGGCTGCCATGATTGCGGGTACGGCGCCCGTGACGATCCCCTGCATGAACATCAGATAGGCGCGGCGATACCGCTCCGGCTCGGTGCGGGTGCGCGCCAGCACCGGCAACAAGGTGCGCGACAACGGCGTGCTGAAATTCTGGAGCGGAGAGAGCATCAGCTTGAACGCACGGTCATAGAGACCCAGCGTCGCCGGTCCCCAAACGCGCGCCAGCAGCACCTTGTCGATGTTGCGCGTCACGAACAGCGCAAAACCATAGACCGAGACGCCGCCGCCGAAGCCCACCATCGGCGCAATGCTGCCCCATTGGAAGGTAAAGCGCGGGCGCCACCGCTCGATCACCATGAAGGAGACGGTATTGACCAAGGTTGCCGCGATCGCGCCGATCAGCAAGGCCCAGTAGGAGCGGATCAGCAATGCGGCGATAACCGTCGCGACGAACATCGTAATGCTGCTGATGATGTCCACGACACTTTGGGCATGGAAGCGCATCTGGCGGTTGAGCAACGCGCTGTAGAGCGGATTAGGCGCCGTCGCCAAAATCAGCAGGCCGGAGACAGCGACCAGCACGCCCGCTTGGGCACTGCCATAAAACATGCCGACCAGCGGGCCTACCGCCACCAGCAGCACGGCCAGCCCCAGGCACAAGGCGATGTTCAGCCAGAACAGCGAAGAAAGCTGCACCTCGGACACCTCGTCCGACTGGACGACGGCATGGTCGAAGCCGATATTCTGGAACAACATCGCAAATCCGGTCACCGGCGCCGCCATGGCGTAGATGCCATAATCGGTCGGCGACAAAATACGCGAAGCGACAATAATCGCGCCGACACTCGACCCCACGCGAAAAAGCTGCGCGATCAATGTCGTAATCGCGCCACCCATGACCTTGCGACGATAACCGTCCTGCTTTTGCACGCTGTTCCCCCGGCGGTACCGAAATCCGGTCTAGCCTTGGCCCCGGCGCTGCGCCATGGCGCAAAAATGTCAGATTGAGACAGGTTTCGGCGCCGAAGGGGATCGACGGCCGGCAACTTCCAGTGGGGCGAATCTTGGCGTTGATCGATATCATTCTGCCCGTCCGCAATGGCGACGCGTTCATTGCCGACGCCATCGATTCTATCCAGGCACAGAGCGAGCGCGACTGGCGACTGCTGGTTTTCAATCACGCCTCGACCGATCGGACGGCCGAGATCGTCGACGACTTCGCCGCGCGTGATCCGCGCATCGTCCAGACATTATGCGATGCGACGCTCAGCCTGTCGGATGTCCGCAACCTGGGCTTAGACCAGTCGGACGCGCCGTTGATCGCGCTGCATGATGCCGACGACATGTCGCTGCCCGAACGGCTGGCACGGCAGCGGGGCTTCCTGGAGGCACACCCATCGCTGGCGCTGGTCGGCGGGCAATATGAGGTCGTCGACTCGACGGCGACGCGGTCGTTCGGCACGCGTCGCCTGCCCCATGCGGCCGATCGCCTGGCGATCGCATGCCTGTTCAACAATCCCATCGCCCAACCGACCGTCATGCTGCGCCGGTCGGTCCTGGAGGCACTGGGCGCACGCTACGACCATGGCTTTCTGACCGCACCGGGCCTGAAGTCTCCCGAAGTCGGCACGCTTGCCGAGGATTATTGGCTGTTCGCCCAGCTGGCGATGAAGGGGCTGTGCGCGAATCTGCCGGACACGCTCATCCGCTATCGGCGCCACGACATGAGCATCGGCGTCAGCAAGTTTCAGGCACAGATGGCGATTTCCGAGCAAATTTCGGACCATCTGATGCGTCTGCTGGCCACCTGGCACGACGAGACGTGGCAGACGGTGCGCCCCTTCTGCAATCACGGCGCGCAACTGGGCGCGGTGGAAAAGCCGGGAACGCTGCCCCAGGCATGGCGCTCCTTACGCGCGCAGTTGCTGCGTATCTTCGGCGACACGCCGGGCGTGCGGCGCGAGCTGGCCTTTCGCGACGTGCTGGCCAACCGATCGCTGCCGGTCATGCTGGCCCGCTTTGCCCGGTTCCGCCTGACGCACAGCGTCGACACCGACGAGATGGCGACGTTGCGTCATGTCCTGTCACAGCAGAAAAAGCGGCTCCTGCACTGAGAGCCGCCGCTTAACGGCGCGGGCTCACCAGAAGCCCGCGCCCTTGCCGCGCGCCAGTCGAATTTGCGCGGCCATAAAGGCAAGGCTGTCGAAGCCGAAGCCGATCACCGCCATCAGCGTCTTGCGCGGCGTATAGGGGCCGTTCTTCAGGAAATAGGTGGTACGATCGGTCAGGAACGGCCACGGCACCCAGCCAAAGCGCGCGCGCGGCAGTTCGCGACGGAGCAGCGCAGACAGCCAGTTCGGATCGCGCGCCGCCTGATCGAGTTGCGCGACCAACGCCGCCTCTCCATCGCGCGCGCGCAGCGGAATGATATAGCCGAAAACGGCGGCATTGATCGCCCCCCCGACCACGATCCGGATTTGGTGCCGGATCAGCGATCCCAGCCTGCGTTCCGATTCGTAAAGGTGGATCGCCCCCTCGGGCTGGTCGATCCGGTCATAGCGGATGGGGTCGGCGAACCGGTTCGTAATGAGCGCGTGGCGAATGAAGCCGTCCTCGACCGGCAGGCCGATCGGCACCCGGAGCGACCGTGCGACGCCCCCCCGCATCACATAGAGCTGCCCGCAGATCGAGGTGCGCAAATTGCCCATGCTGCCCCCGCCCGCGGAGATCAGCCGCTCGACAAAGCCGAGCGGAACGGGGTGATAGTCGATGTCCTTGACCGGCTGGCTCGACGTCGCGTCCACCCCCGGATGCTCGTCCAGGAAAGCGGCGAGCCGGGCGAGAACGTCCTGTTGCGGCAGACCGATATCGGCGTCCAGAAAGGCGAGCAGATCCGCATCCGGCCGGGCGAATTCATGGACGAAGCGGTTCCAGGTCCGCGACTTGCCCCCCTCGGCCAGGTCGAGCACCTCGACCATGGCGGGATCGGGAAAGGCCAGGACCGCGTCCCGCGCCGCCGCCGCCGTCTTGTCGCGGCAACCATTGGCCAGCACGACGACCCGCACCGAAAAGCGGTCGTCGCGCAAGATACTCTGCCCCGCGAGATCGCGCAGCATCGCCCCGATGCCCGCTTCTTCGTTATGCGCGAAAATGCCGATGTCGATCGTGGTCATGGTCGCTTCCGTGTCCCCCCAAACACTTCCGAATTCACGGCCGCCTGTTCAAGCCGCCCGCCAACGCAAACGGTCTGGGTCTGTCTGTCCGCAAAGAAGAGGCTAGGGATTCGCTTCGCTTTGATGCCAGCAGAACGAACACGACACCCCACATCATGATATTAACCGAAAGGTAATACAGCATATTGTCCGAGAACGACGCGACGGCGAACACCATCATCAGCAAGATGGCGTAATAAGAGTCCGCTGCGCCCGTCGTCATTCTACGGAAATGCATAGCGATGACGCCGACATAGGTCACCAAATATCCGAGCAGAAGAAGCAAGCCGCCCTCGAACATCATCTGGACATAAATGTTGTGGGCACCACTTCCTTCACCCACCGCCAGAGGGAAGAAATCACGAGAATAGAATTGGAAGGACGAAAGCCCATGCCCCAATAGAAGCCGGTGCTCAATCCAGGGCCAAGCCGCCTTCCAGAGGTATTTTCGCCATGTCCCCGAATCGAGCAGGATTTCGCCCGAGTCAGCGACATCGCCACGCATCGCACTGACGATGTAGTCATAGGATACCGGGGAAGAGCCGTTGAGCACATCCTGCATCCGATCCGATACCGCCGGTATCATCAGCGCTGCAAACGGCAGGATGAACATCGGCAGGATGAACACCGGCTTCTGCCACAAGAGATACAGAAAGATCGCGATATAAGTGGCGATATAGGCGGACCGCGTTCCGGTCAGAAGCAGTTCCAGCCCTCCCACCACCAGAACGGCGGCGATCGCCAAAACCCATGGGCGACTGCGGACATACCCCTGGACCAAAGCATGGACCAGAAAGGTGATGACGATCAGCAGGAAGAAGGCCAGAATATTGGGGTGAGCGAAAGACGCCTGTAGTCGAGGCCCGGCAGTCCCGGTGGCGATCTGCGCAAGACCGGTCAGGAGCGGTAGGACCGCTGTCAGGGCAACACCCTTGGTCAACGTCGCGCGATCAATCGAAGGCGCATAGCTGATGGCCAGATAGGAAACCGAGGCATAGGTAAGGCTATTGAACAGCACCTGCATCGCCAAGGCGGGTTGCGGAGAGTGCAGCGCCGCGATCAAGTTGCCGATTAGAAACGGCGACCAGACCATCGCGACGGTGGCGAGCGGCGCCTGATAACGGCGATCCACCAGCAACGCATAGCCCGCCAGCGCCGCCGCAATAGCGACCATCATGATGTTGAACAGAAAGCCGAGCGTGACCGAAATCGGCCCCAGGTTCATATGAACCAGACCCAGCGCCGTCTCGAGCCCCGGACGCAGGATCAGCGCCGGGAGCACGAAGCCCGCAAAAGGCATGCCCCATCCCTGTCGTTGCGATCCTGTTGCCATCGAGCCCCCCGGCCAAGCACCTGCACCAGGGCGGCCAAGCGCATCCCTATCGCTCACCATCCTACAATTGAACGGCTTTGTCGCACTGCAGCGTCAGACTTTGGGACGGTCGCCACGATCGTCGTGCCTGTTCGGAGGAACACCCCTGCGCTAACGCGATTCCGCTCGTCGCGCCCCGCTTTTCGGCGAGCCGGGTGCCGGGATGGCACCACGGCCGGGGTGGGATCGGCCGGGGGACAAATGCATGACGATATTGGGCAACGGGTTGCTGCTGGTCGCGCTTTTGCTGCTGATGCCGGCCGTTCTTCTGTTCGCGGCCGAGATCGCCCTGGGGCTTCGCCGCCCGGCGCCGCGGGACGGTGCGGACGCGCCCCCCTTCACCGTCCTGATCCCCGCGCATGACGAGGCGGCGGTCATCACCCCGACACTTCGCGCCATCGCCGCGCAATTGCGCGGGCAGGACCGGATGCTCGTCGTTGCCGACAATTGCTCGGACGCGACTGCCGCGATCGCCGCTGCACAAGGCGCCGAAGTGACCGAACGCCAGGACGCCGTCCGTCGGGGCAAGGGCTATGCGTTGGCGCATGGCCTGGCCCATGCCGCGCGCTGGGCGCATCCGGTCACGATCATCGTCGATGCCGACTGCCTGCTCTCGCCGAACGCGCTTCATCAGTTGGCCGACCGAGCGGCACGCAGCGGGCGCCCGGTGCAGGGCGATTACCGGCTGGAGGCCGCCGCCAACGGATCGCGAGCCAGCCGGTTCAGCGCCTTTGCCATCCGCGTCAAGAATTATGCGCGGCTGCTTGGCGGCTCGCGGCTGGGCATACCCTGTCTGCTGACCGGCAGCGGCATGGCCTTTCCGACCGCTTTGCTGTCGCGCGTCGATCTGGGATCGGGCGAGATCGTCGAGGACCTGCTGCTCGGCGTCGACCTGACGCTGCAGGGCGCAGCCCCGCTTTTCTGTCCCGAGGCACGGATCACCAGCCCCCTGCCCGCCACCCGCGAAGCCGCCGAGACGCAGCGCGCGCGCTGGGAGGGCGGTTATATGTCGATCATGCGCCGCTATGTGCTGCGCCTGTTCGGCACCGGGCTGATGCGGAGGGATGCGAAGATCCTGGGGCTGGCGCTCGACCTGGCGATTCCGCCGCTCAGCCTGCTGGTCGCAGGGCAAGGCGCGCTGGTGCTGCTGGCCGCGCTCTGGGCGCTGGGGTCGGGTGAGGTCGCACCGCTGGTGCTGGGCGTCGTCCAGACCGTGCTGCTGGTCGCGGCGGTCGGGATGGCCTGGCTCCGTTATGGCCGCGACCTGCTGAGCCCCGGTGAGGTGGCGCGGCTGCCGCTCAGCGTGCTGGCCAAGCTCGGCTTTTACCGCCGCCTGCTGCGCGCACCGCAGCGGGGATGGGTGCGCACCGCGCGCGGTGACGAAATGAAGGGGCGAGAATGATGGCGGCCACCACCGAATTTCTGGGTTTTCGATTCGAGAAGGGCTCGCGCGAAGACCTGTTCGCGCGCCTCGTCGCGATGAGTTCCGCCCCCTTTGGCTATGTCGTCACCCCCAATGTCGACCTGGTTAACCGGGCGGCGCGCGATGCCGAGATACGCGCATTATATGACGGTGCCGCCGTGCATCTGTGCGACAGCAAGATCCTGACCGTCATGGCGAAGACCAAGAAGATCGCGCTCGACTGCTATCCGGGTTCGGATCTGGTCGCCGATCTGCTGGGACGGGGCGGCGCGGGACAGCGCATCGCGGTTGTTGGCCCGGACGCACAGGACTGGCAGGCGCTGGTCGCGCGCTATCCGCAGGTGCCGCTGACCCTGATCCCCTCCCCGCCGATCATGACGCCGGGTTCGCCCAATTGGCAGCGTTGCGTGGCCGAGGCGGCGGGCGCGCATTGGGACATATTGCTCATCTGCCTGGGTTCGCCCAAGCAGGAACGGTTCGCGCAAGCCGTCGGCGCGCTACGCTCCGAGCCGGGCGTCGCCTGGTGCGTGGGGGCCTCGATCGACTTCCTGACCGGCCGCCAGACCCGCGCGCCGCAATGGGTTCGCACGCTTCACATGGAGTGGCTGCACCGACTGGCAAGCAATCCCAGGCGGCTATGGCGCCGCTATCTCGTAGAAGGGCCGCAGATCCTGCGCCTGCTCGCCCGGTCCTGACCAACGCCGGCAGGAGCCCTTCCCGCTCTCGCGTAACAGGAAGGGCAGGCGCAGCACGGCCTGATGGCGGCATAGCTGCCTTCATAGTTGGAGTGGCGATATTCGGCCTTGAACGACAGGCCGCTGGCCGGATGACGCTAGACCTCGAAACCGCGCCAGGCCGCGCGGACCCGCGGCTACTCCCCGGTGACGACGCCGCAATGACGCTGCTATACCTCGTGCTCGAAACCGCCGCTCGGGAGTGACAGCGCCCGCCCCGTCAGTGGTCCGAGGCAAGGACGCAGTTCGCCATCATCTTCGGTGAGCGGTCGTCATCTGATGACGATAACGGCCTCCGCACAGAATTCCTGACCCTCGCGTTTGGGGCGGGGTCCCTGATCCCCGCCAGCAATCTCATTCCCCGCGAGGCGCCACTTCTTCGACCGTCCCGGCAAACGCCTCGAAATCCTTGGCCTCGCCGAACTCGCGGTACACGCTGGCGAAGCGGATATAGGCGACCGAGTCGAGGCCCTTGAGCCCTTCCATCACCATCTCGCCGATCCGCTTGGACGAGACCTCGCCCTCGCCACTGGTTTCCAACTGGCGCTGGATGCCCGAGACGAGTTTCTCCACCCGCACCGGATCGATCGGCCGCTTGCGCGTCGCGATGGCGATGGACCGGAGCAGCTTTTCGCGGTCGAACGGCTCGCGCCGATCCTCGCTCTTCAGCACGAACAGTTCGCGCAACTGGATGCGCTCAAAGGTGGTGAAGCGTGCGCCGCAGCCCTCGCATTGGCGACGACGGCGGATCGCCGCCCCATCTTCGGTGGGGCGGCTGTCCTTTACCTGACTGTCTTCATGGCCACAAAAGGGGCAGCGCATTCAGGCCTTCTTCTTTGCCTTGAAATAGGCGTAACCGGCACCCGCCGCCGCGCCCAGGACCGGGCCAACGAACGGCACCGGGATCGCGACGACAGCACCGAGCGCGCCCCATTTCGCCATGCTCTTGCCGAGGCCGGGCGTCGACTTGATTTCGTTCTGCACCTCGGAAAACTTCTGGTCGAACTTGGCCATGCGATTACGTCCTTATCCCTGATAGATCGGAAAGCGTGCGCAAAGCTCACGCACACGGGTCCGAACGTTTGCCTCGACCTCCGGGTCCCCATGTTCGCCCTTGGCCTTCAGCCCGTCGAGCACATCGGCGACCATATGGCCGATCTGTTCGAACTCCGCCGTGCCGAAACCGCGCGTGGTCCCGGCGGGCGAGCCGACGCGGATGCCGCTGGTCTTCATCGGGGGCAGCGGATCGTTGGGGATGCCGTTCTTGTTGCAGGTGATACCCGCCCGCTCCAACGCCTCGTCGGCATCCTTGCCGGTGATGCCCAGCGGGGTCAGGTCGACCAGCGCCAGATGCGTGTCGGTACCGCCCGCGACCAGGTTCGCGCCGCGCGACTTCAGCGTGTTCGCCAGCGTGCGGGCATTCTCGACGACCGCGGCGATATAGGTCTTGAATTCGGGCTGCAGTGCCTCACCGAACGCGACCGCCTTGGCGGCGATGACGTGCATCAACGGACCGCCCTGCAGGCCGGGGAAGACCGCCGAGTTGATCTTCTTCGCGATCGCTGCGTCATCGGTCATGATCATGCCGCCACGCGGGCCACGCAGCGTCTTGTGCGTGGTGGTCGTCACGACATGGGCATGGCCGAACGGGGTGGGGTGCAAACCACCCGCGACGATCCCGGCGAAATGCGCCATGTCGACCATGAAATAGGCGCCTACCTCGTCCGCGATGGCGCGAAACTTGGCGAAGTCGATGACGCGCGGATAGGCCGATCCGCCCGCAATGATGATCTTGGGCTGGCTCTCGCGCGCGATCCGGGCGACCTCATCATAGTCGATCAGGTGCGTCTCGGGATCGACGCCATACTGGACCGCATTGAACCACTTGCCCGACAGCGCCGCCTTGGCACCGTGCGTCAGATGGCCACCAGCGTCGAGCGACAGGCCCATGATCGTGTCGCCGGGCTTGGCCAGCGCCAGCATTACCGCACCGTTCGCCTGCGCGCCCGAGTGCGGCTGGACGTTGACGAAGTCGCAGCCGAAAATCTGCTTGGCGCGGTCGATCGCCAGCTGCTCGACTTCGTCCGACGGCGCGCAGCCCTGGTAATAGCGCTTGCCGGGATAGCCCTCGGCGTACTTGTTGGTGAAAACCGAGCCCTGCGCTTCCATCACCGCCTTGGAGACGATGTTCTCGGACGCGATCAGCTCGATCTGGGTCTGCTCGCGCTCCAGCTCGTGCGCGACACCGGCAAAGACGGCGGGGTCGGCATCGGCGAGCGTACGGGTGAAGAAACCGGCGGGCTGGACGTCGTTAAGCGGGCTCATGAAGGCAAATCCTCGGGCGTTCAGTTCTGGGCGGGCGCGGCGGTGGACAGCATGTCGACACGACGCTGATGACGTCCGCCCTCGAACGGGGTGGACAGGAAGGCTATGAGGCAGGCCTTGGCCATTTCCTCACCGATGACGCGCGCGCCCATGGCGATGGCGTTGGCGTCGTTATGCTGGCGGGCGAGCATGGCCGACAACGGCTCGGACACGAGCGCGCAGCGGCAGGCGGGGTTGCGGTTGGCAGCGATCGAGATGCCGATGCCCGAACCGCACAGCGCCACGCCGCGCTCGGCGCGACCATCGGCCAGCGCGTCGCCGATCGCACGGCCGAAATCGGGATAGTCGACGCTGGCCGAACCGTCCGTGCCCAGGTCCAGCACCTCATGGCCCTGTTCGCGCAGCCAGTCCGCCAGCACGGTCTTCAACGAGACGGCGGCATGATCGGATGCGATCGCGATGCGCATGAGACGGGCGCTCCAGACGGATGGTGATGGAATGCGTGCGCCTTTACGCGCGCGCGGGGCGAATGGCTACCCCTTGGCGTAACGGAACGTGTGCCAGCATTGAGGGGTTCTGCGCGGCATGACGCGTATCCTGATCCTCGCCGCCCTTGCTACCCTGACCGCGTGCTCGCGCGAGACGCCCGAAGCGCTCAACAACACCGCCGCCGACTCGGTCGGCGGCCCCAGCGCCGCGACGACCGCTGGCCCGGCGGGCGATGGCGCGACGTTCAACGGCGTACCCAAGCAAAAGGCGCCCGATTATGTCGGCCGCTGGGTCGGCGTGGAGGGCATGTACCTTAATATCAGGCACGCCGCGACGCCGGGCCGCTATCGCCTGGAAATGCAGTGGGACCTGGATCACAAGGGCGAATTCCGGGGCGAGGCGGTGGGCGACACCATCGTGTTCGAGCGGGGAGGCGTGCGCGAAACGCTGCGCCCGACGAATGGCGATGCCACGGGCCTGAAGTATCTGGCGGGCAAGACCCAGTGCCTGACGGTGAAGCCGGGCGAGGGCTATTGTCGGAAATGAGGTGCGGCTAGGCGCCTCTGCGCCGCCATGATAGGATCGCGACCGTGAACCAACTGGCCCGCCTTTCCCCCGACACCCGCGCCCGCTTCACCAGCGCCGAATTCCTGCACATGGTCGAAAGCGGCGCGTTCGAGGGTATGAAGGTCGAACTCATCGACGGGGAACTGGAACGGATGAACCCGCCAATGGGTGGCCATGCCGCCGCGCAGGCCAGTGTCGTATTTTACCTCGCCCAAAAAATGGGCCTAGCGCTGGTCTGGGGTGAGAGCGGCGTTGTTCTGAACGACTCGACGGTGGTCGCTTGCGATGCCGCGCTGCTGCGCCAGCCGATCGCCGAGAATCGCTTCCTGACGCCGGACGACGTGCTGCTCGTTGTCGAGATCGCGCAGACAACGCAAAGCCGCGACATGGGATTGAAGCGGATGCTCTACGCCCAGGCGGGTATCCCGACCTATTGGGTGATCGACGGCGTGCGCCGCGTCGTTCATGTTTATGCCGATCCGGTGGAGGGCGACTATAGCAGCGTCCATACGGTGCGGTTCGGCGAAGCCCTGTCGGTGCCGGGATGCGAGGCAGCGATTACGCTGGATTGATTGATTCGCGCGAAGCCGCGAAGTCGCAAAGATTGTTCGTTCGCGCGGAGGCGCGGAGGACGCAGAGCTGTCACGCCTGATCGCAACCTGCGTGACATTTTTCAACCGGCCGGCGATCAAAGCGATACGCTCAATGCCGGATAATTCTCTGCGCCCTCCGCGCCTCTGCGCGAACCTTTATTCTTCGCGCCATCGCGGCTTCGCGCGAACGAGATACTGGGCATCACCCAGGCCCGACATTCGCCAAGGCACAAAAGACGGCGCGGCTTTACGCCGCCATCTTCAGCTCCAGCCGTTCCCAGATCTCCACCAGCGCGGCGACCAGTTCCGTCATCATCGCCTCGTTATGCGCCGGGCCGGGCGTGAAGCGCAGCCGTTCGGTGCCGCGCGGTACCGTCGGGTAATTGATCGGCTGGACGTACACGCCATACTCGGCGAGCAGGATGTCGCTGATCTTCTTGGCCTTGACCGGATCGCCGACCATCACCGGCACGATATGCGTCTCGCCCAGCATGACGGGCAGGCCCGCCTCGCGCATCATTGCCTTCAGCTTGGCGGCAGCGGCCTGTTGCCCCTCGCGCTCGACCGAGCTCTGCTTCAGGTGGCGCACGCTCGCCAGCACGCCCGCGACCAGCACCGGCGACAGCGACGTCGTGAAGATGAACCCCGGCGCATAGGAACGGATCACGTCGACGATCATCCGATCGGCCGTGATATAGCCGCCCATCACGCCGAACGCCTTGCCCAGCGTGCCCTCGATCACGGTCAGCCGGTGGGCGACGTTGTCGCGCTCGGAGATGCCGCCGCCGCGCGCGCCGTACATGCCCACGGCGTGGACTTCGTCGAGATAGGTCAGCGCGTTATACTTGTCGGCCAGGTCGCAGATCGCCGCAATCGGCGCGACATCGCCCTCCATCGAATAGACACTCTCGAACGCGATCAGCTTGGGCACCGCCGGATCGGCCGCCGCCAGCAGCTCCTCCAGATGCGCCAGGTCGTTGTGGCGGAAGACCTGCTTCTCGCAGCCCGAATTGCGGATGCCCGCGATCATCGAAGCGTGATTAAGTTCGTCGGAGAAAATGACACAACCCGGCAGGATCTTGGCCAGGGTCGCCAGCGTCGCCTCGTTGGAGACATAGCCGCTGGTGAAGAGCAGCGCCGCCTCCTTGCCGTGCAGGTCGGCCAGTTCGCCTTCCAGGTCGACATGATAATGAGTGTTGCCGCCGATGTTGCGCGTGCCGCCCGAACCCGCGCCGACATCGTGGAGCGCTTCCTCCATCGCGGCGATGACCTTGGGGTGCTGCCCCATCGCCAGATAGTCGTTGGAGCACCAGACGGTGATCGGCTTGGGGCCGTTATGCCCCGCGAAACACCGCGCATTGGGGAACATGCCCTTGTTGCGCAGGATGTCGATGAAGACGCGGTAACGTCCCTCGGCGTGCAGGCGGTCGATCGCCTGGGTGAAGACGCGGGAATAATCCACGCGCGCGTCCGTGCCCTCGATGCTCATGGGAAGCGAATGTAGGGCGAAGCCGTGAATGAATCGAGTAGGGAACTGTACTTACTGTGATCGATCATGGTGGACAAATTGTCCCAAGGGCCGATCGGTTCCTGATGAGGGCGGTTATGGGACCATATCCCGTCGCCATTCGGGCTGAGCGAAGTTAGAGGGCCTCGATTCGCGAGAAGCCCCGCGCCGCCAGCCCCGGCGTGAGCGCGTGTTCGCGCGCGCCAAGCCGGGTGAACACCGCCACCCCGTCCCCGGGTGAGTCGGGCCAGTTCTGCCCTTCCGTCAGGAACGCGATTCGCCGCGCGATGCCCGGCCCGCCATCGACAAAACGGATCGGCCGAGGCGCCACCGCGCTCAGTTCCGCCTCCACCAGCGGAAAATGAGTGCAGGCATTGACGATGACGTCGATCGCCGCTCCCCCCTCCTGCCCGAACAGCCCCTCCAGCACCGCTCCGAAGGATTCGGCCGACAGTGCCTCGCCGCGCAGCTTCGCCTCGGCCAGTTCGACCAGCTCCGCCGAGCCATGTCGGATCACCCGGCAATCCCCGGCAAAGCGCGCCGCCAGATCGTCAACATAGGCCTGTCGCACCGTCGCGCGGGTGCCGAGCACGCCGATGGTCCGCGTCTCACTCATCGCCGCCGCCGGCTTGATCGCCGGCACCGTGCCGACCACCGGCAGGTCCAGCGCCGCGCGCACCGCAGGCAGCGCGATGGTCGAGGCGGTGTTGCACGCGATCACGATCAGTCGCGGCCGGTAGCGCTCCGCCAGCCGCCCGAGGAGCGCAGGCACGCGCCCGGCAATCTCCGCCTCGGTCTTCTCGCCATAGGGAAAGCCCGCGCTGTCGGCGACATAGACGAAGGGCGCGGTCGGCAGGGCGTCGCGCGCAGGCCCGGCAATCGACAGCCCGCCCACGCCGGAATCGAAGAACAGGATGGGACGCGCATCGCTCATCGCCGCGTCATAAGCGCCGCGCGCGTTCGAAACCAGAGCTGCGCGGATTGGACAGCCGAGGAGCGACATTCTATGTCTGTCGCGGAGCACAGGGGAAGACTATTGCCGACCGAAATCATCTGGGGGCCGCCGACCTGGGCCTTGCTGATCGGCTATCTGCTGGGGTCCATCCCCTTCGGCATCATCCTGACGCGCGCCGCGGGCGCCGGCGATCTGCGCAGTATCGGATCGGGCAATATCGGCGCGACCAATGTGTTGCGCACGGGGCGCAAGGGCCTTGCCGCCGCGACCTTGATTCTCGACATGCTGAAGGGCGTCGCCGCCGTCCTGGTCGTCCGCCACTGGCTGCCCGGCGAGGAAGCGCTGGCAGCGGCAGCGGCATTCATCGGTCATTGCTATCCCGTCTGGCTGAAGTTCCGCGGCGGCAAGGGCGTGGCCACGCTGATGGGCGTGGTGGTCGCGCTCCATTGGCCGCTGGGGCTGGTCTATGCCGTGGTCTGGCTGGGGCTGCTGGCGACCATCCGCATCTCGGCGGTGGCGGGCATGGCGGCGGCGGTCAGCGCGCCGCTGACGGCGGCGGTGATGGGGCGGTTCGACCTGGTCCTGCTGCTGATCGCGCTCGCGCTGATCGTCATCTGGAAGCATGGCTCGAACATCGAGCGGCTGCTGGCGGGCACCGAGCCGCGCATCGGCAAGAAGCGTGACTGACGCCCGGTTCGCGCAGCTGCGGCTGCTGCGGACGCATGGCATCGGCCCCGTCACCTGGCGACAGCTGATGGCGCGATTCGGCGAGGCGGAAGTCGCGCTCGACGCCCTGCCCCACCTCGCCCGCCGTGGTGGCGGCGAAGCCCCCAAGGCCGCCGATCCGGCGGTGATCGCGCGGGAGATCGAGACGGTGGCGCGGCTGGGTGCGCGCCATGTCCTGCTGGGCGACGCAGACTATCCCGCGCTGCTCGCCGAACTCGATACCGCCCCGCCCGCGCTGATCGTGCGCGGCGACATCGGCCTCGCCCAGTGCGGCGGCGTGGCGCTGGTCGGGGCGCGCAATGCTTCTGCCGCATCGTGCCGGTTCGCGCGCGGGCTGGCGCAGGATCTGGCGGCGCAGAACGTCCCCGTCACCTCGGGGCTGGCGCGCGGCATCGACACGGCGGCGCATATCGGCGCGCTCCACGGCGGCACGATCGGCGTCATCGCCAGCGGCATCGACATCGCCTTCCCGCCCGAAAACGCGCGGCTGCAGGAGGATGTCGCGACCCGCGGCCTGCTGATCGCCGAACAGCCGCCGGGCACCCAGCCGCTCGCCCGCCACTTCCCCTCGCGCAACCGGATCATCGCCGGGCTCGCACAAGGCACGGTGGTGGTCGAGGCCGCGCCGCGCTCGGGCTCGCTCATCACCGCGCGGCTGGCGGGCGAGGCGGGGCGCGAAGTCATGGCCGTCCCCGGCCACCCCGCCGACCCGCGCGCACAAGGCTGCAACATGCTGATCCGCGAGGGCGCGACGCTGATCCAGTCGGCGGCCGACATTCTCGAACAAATCCGCCCGATCGACGCCCGCATGGTCCGCGCCCCCGAAAGCCGCTATACGCCCCCGCCACCGCAGGACGCCAGCGACGCCGACCGGCGACGGGTGAGCGACCTGCTCGGCCCGGTGGCGGTGACGGTCGACGAACTCATCCGCCAGAGCGGACGTCCCTCCGCCATCGTCCAGACGATCCTGCTGGAACTGGAACTCGCCGGACGGCTGGAGCGCCACGCGGGCGGCCGGGTGGCGCTGGGGTGAGCTGTGGGCGTGGCCTTCGACTTCGCTCAGGCTGAATGGGTTTGGGTGAAAGCGACATATCCCTTTAGCCGTTCCGCTGGAGCGAAGTCGAAGGCCACGCCCCGACCCCCGCCACGCCCGAACCAACCCCGCTTGACCTCCCTCCGCCCCCTCCCCATCCTCGCGTACACACGTAAGGGACGTAGTTTTACCACTCATGCAGCTTGTCATCGTCGAATCGCCCGCCAAGGCGAAGACCATCGAGAAATATCTGGGTTCGGACTACCGCGTCCTGGCGAGCTACGGCCATGTCCGCGACCTGCCGCCCAAGGACGGTTCGGTCGATCCGGACCAGAACTTCTCAATGGAGTGGGAAAACTACGCGGACAAGGCGCGCCAGCTGAAGGCGATCGCCGACGAGGCCAAGAAGGCCGACCGATTGATCCTGGCCACCGACCCCGATCGCGAGGGCGAGGCGATTTCGTGGCATGTCCAGGAGGTGCTGAAGAACCGCAAGGCGCTGCCCGACAAGGTGGAGCGGGTGACGTTCAACGCGATCACCAAGCCCGCCATCCTGCACGCGATGCAGAATCCACGTGAGCTGGATACCGACCTGATCGACGCCTACCGCGCGCGCCGCGCGCTCGACTATCTGGTGGGCTTCACCCTCTCGCCCGTGCTGTGGCGCAAGCTGCCCGGCGCCAAGTCGGCGGGCCGCGTCCAGTCGGTGGCACTCCGCCTGATCGTCAGCCGCGAGCGCGAGATCGAAGCCTTCAAGCCCCAGGAATATTGGTCGGTCACCGCCGATATGGAGCAGGACGGCACCCCCTTCGTCGCGCGTCTGGTCCAGTGGGACGGCAAGAAGCTCGACCGCCTGTCGATCGGCAATGAAGGCGACGCCACGCGGGCCAAGGCGGATGTCGAGGCGGGCCGTTTCCAGGTCCAGTCGGTCGAGACCAAGCCCGCGACGCGCAACCCGCCGCCGCCCTTCACCACCTCGACCCTGCAACAGGAGGCCGCGCGCAAGCTGGGCTTCTCGGCCGATCACACGATGCGGATCGCGCAGCAGCTCTATGAGGACGGCGCGATCACCTATATGCGTACGGACGGCGTCCAGATGGACGGATCGGCCATTTCGGCGGCGCGCAAGGCGGTGGCCGAGCGCTATGACGGATCTTATGTCCCCGACAAGCCGCGCATGTACCAGTCCAAGGCGAAGAACGCCCAGGAAGCGCACGAGGCGATCCGCCCGACCGACTTCAGCCGCGATCGCGCTGGCTCGGGCGATCATGGCCGCCTGTACGACCTGATCTGGAAGCGCGCGCTGGCGTCGCAAATGGCCTCGGCGCGGATGGAGCGCACCACCATCGACATGGCCGACGGCACCGGCCGCCATGTGTTGCGCGCGACCGGCCAGGTCGTGCTCTTCCCCGGCTATCTGGCGCTCTACGAAGAAGGCCAGGACGATAGCCAGGACGAAGAGGCGCGCCGCCTCCCCCGCCTGCGCGAGGGCGATGCGCCCGCCAAGAAGGAGGTGAAGGCCGAACAGCACTTCACCCAGCCGCCGCCGCGCTTCTCCGAGGCGTCGCTGGTCAAGCGGATGGAGGAACTGGGCATCGGGCGTCCGTCCACCTATGCCTCGATCATCAAGACTCTGAAGGACCGCGCGTACGTTCGCGTCGAGAAGAACCGCTTCTTCGCCGAGGAGAGCGGGCGGCTGGTGACGGCGTTCCTGGAACGCTTTTTCGAGAAATATGTCGGCTATGACTATACCGCCGAGCTGGAGGAGGAGCTGGACGACGTGTCCGGCGGCCGCGCCCAGTGGCAGGCGGTGCTCGACGCCTTCTGGCGCGATTTCAAGCCGCGCACGTCCGAAGTCATGGAGCAGCAGCCTTCGGCGATCACCGCCGAACTGGATCAGTTCCTCGCGCCCTATCTCTTCCCCGAGCGGGCGGACGGGGCGGACCCGCGCCTCTGCCCCAATTGCGGCGAGGGCAAGCTCGCCCTTCGCGGCGGTCGATTCGGCGCGTTCATCGCCTGCTCCAACTATCCCGAATGCAAATATACCCGCCGATTCGCCCAAGGCGGCGAAGGGGCTGGCGAGGATAGTGGCCCCGAGACCTTGGGCCAGGACCCCGAAACCGGCCTGCCCGTCGAGCGCAAGTCGGGGCGCTTCGGCCCCTATATCCAACTGGGCGAGGGCAAGGACGCCAAGCGCGCCTCGATCCCCAAGGATGTCGATCTCGATCTGGAATGGGCGCTCAAGCTGCTCAGCCTGCCGCGCACCATCGGCAACCATCCGGAAACGGGCGAGCCGATCACCGCGTCGATCGGGCGCTATGGCCCCTATCTGGCGCATAGCGGCAAATATGCGCGGCTGACCTCGACCGCAGAGGTGTTCGAAACCGGCATGAACGCCGCTGTGGTCAAGCTGGCCGAAGCGGCGGCGGGCGGTGGGCGGGCTGCGCGCGGCACGGCGTCGCGCGAGCCGCTGAAGGTGCTGGGCAAGCATCCGCGCACCGAGGCGGAGATCAAGCTGATGGAAGGGCGCTACGGCCCCTACGTCACCGATGGCGAGACGAATGCGACCATCCCCAAGACGGTCGACAAGGATCAGCTGACGCTGGAGGAAGCCGCGCAACTGATCGACGCGCGCGCGGCGGCGGCCCCGGCGCGCAAGAAACCGGCGAAGAAGGCGGCAGCCAAAAAGGCGCCTGCAAAGGCGGCGGCCGACAAGAAGACGGCGGAGAAGAAAGCGCCAGCCAAAAAGGCTCCGGCCAAGGAAAGCCGCGGCCAAGAAGACGAGCGACGCCTGACGTCAGGCTGATCCCGTGTGCTGATCCCGGCCCGCCCCGTTCGGGTGGGTCAGCGCACGGTGGTCAGGGCGTTCAGGCCGCGCGCATCTGAGGCGTATCGCCATAGAGAAAGGCCCGCGCCTGACGCTGGGCTTCCGCGATCTCGCGCGCGGTCATGTCGCTGGCCACTTCGGCCCGCGCGATCTGCGCCGGCAGGAAACCCGCGACCGCAGCCAGATTGAACCACTTATGCGCCTCGATCAGGTCCAGGCGTTTGCCCGCCGACCCGGTCGAATAGGCGACCCCCAGATCATACATCGTCGCGCCGTCATCGCTCGCGACCTGATCGGCGAACCGACTTTCCCTCAGGAATTGCGCGGACTTGCTGCTATTGGCCATATCCCACCCCTCTGTTCGGACTTTTTTCGTCCGATCATCGGTCTATGGCCACAACGGTCACAAATTCGTTAACTCATGACGGATCGATGACAACGATATTATCGATCAGTCGGGTCGATCCCATTCGCGCGGCTGCGACCAGGCGACGGGGGCGGTCCGCATCGGCATCGCGGGACAGCGTCTCGGCATCGACGAGTTCGACATAATCGACCTCGAACCCGGCCGCCGCCAGCGTGGCGCGTGCATCGGCCAGAACGGTTGCGACATCCTCGCCGCGTCCGATCGCCCGCGCCGCGACACCCAGCGCCCGCGGCAGGGCGACTGCCTTGGCCCGCTGTTCCTCGTCGAGATAGATGTTGCGCGACGACAGGGCCAAGCCGTCATCGTCACGCTGGGTCGGCACCCCGACCACATCGATCGGAAAGTCGAGATCGGCGACCATGCGGCGGATGACCGCCAGTTGCTGGAAATCCTTCTCGCCGAAATAGGCGGCATCGGGGCCGACCTGGTTGAACAGCTTGGCGACCACGGTGGCGACCCCGTCGAAATGGCCGGGCCGCGATGCGCCCTCCAGCCCGTCGCTGACGCCCTCCACCCGGATCGATGTCGCATGACCCTCGGGATACATGACCTCGACGCCGGGCATCCACAGCAGATCGCATCCCGCTTCGGTCAGCATCCGGATGTCGGACTGTTCGCGCCGGGGATAACGGCCCAGATCCTCGCCCGCGCCGAACTGCTTGGGGTTTACGAAGATCGACGCGACCACCTTCGTCCCCGGCCGCTTCGCCGCCTCGACAAGCGCGATGTGCCCGGCATGGAGCGCGCCCATGGTCGGCACCAGCGCCACGCGCACGCCCTCGGCACGCAGAGCGGCGAGCGCCTCGACCAGGGCTTCGCGATCCCGAATGACTTGCACTGATTTTACCCCTCGTTCCCCACGCCGAGGGCTTCTATGTAGGGTGGCAACGGGGATCAATAAGGAAGCGACGAGTTGCCGGAGCGGCTATCTTCAACGCACGTGATTGTCTTTGCCAATGAAAAAGGTGGCACGGGCAAATCGACGACGGCGGTTCATGTGGCCATTGCGCTGGCTGCGAAGGGCGCGCGCGTCGCGTGTCTCGATCTGGATCATCGCCAGCGGACGGTGGGCCGCTATCTCGACAATCGCGCCGAGACGATCAAACGCACCGGGCACAAGCTGCCCATGCCGGTCCATGCGACTCACACCAGCCAAACCGAGGAGGGGTTCGAGGATCTCTGGTTCGGCCTTTCCCAGGATGCCGACTTCCTGATCGTCGACACGCCGGGGCGCGACGATCATTTCGCACGGACGGCGGCGGCGCTGTCCAACACGCTGGTGACGCCGATGAACGACAGTTTCGTCGACTTCGACCTGATCGGCCAAGTGGATCCCGAAACGTTCCAGGTCACGCGCCCCAGCTTCTATTCGGAGCTGATCTGGGACGCGCGCAAGCAGCGGGCGCGCGCCGACGGCACCACCATCGACTGGGTCGTGCTGCGCAACAGGCTGCAGCATATCGAGGCGCGTAACATGCGCCGCGTGTCCGACGCCTTGGTCGATTTGTCGCGCCGGGTCGGCTTTCGCGTCATTCCGGGTCTGGGCGAGCGTGTCATCTATCGTGAGATGTTCCCCAACGGCCTGACCATGATCGACGCCAAGGAATTCGGCGCTATGGGTCTGGGCCATGTCGCCGCGCGGCAGGAACTGCGCGAAATGATGGCGGCGCTGCAGCTTCCCGAAGCGGGGGCCGAAGCCCTGGCGACCGGTGTGAACGAGGCAGACGCCGCCGCATGAAATGGCTGATCGCGCTGGCGGTCATCTGGCTGGTGTGGCGCTATCTGCCGCGCCCCGCCAAGCCGAAACTCGCACCCCGCCTGCCCCGTGACGAGGCGGACGCGCTGGCGATCCTGGACCTGCCGCCGGGCGCGGATGCCGATTCGATCCGCCAGGCGCATCGCCGCCTGATCGGGCAGGTCCATCCCGATCGCGGCGGATCGGCCGATCTGACCCGGCGGGTCAATGCCGCGCGCGACTTGTTGCTGGCACGCCGTGATGGTTGAGCGGGCGGCCGCGATCCACCCCAGCGCCTGCCGCGAATATGATGTCCGCGGCACGGTGCCCGAGACGCTGGACGAAGGCGCGGCCTATGCGGTCGGGCGCGGTTTCGCCACGCGGGTGCGGCGCGCAGGGGGAAGCCGCGTCGTGGTCGGGCGCGACGGGCGGCTGAGCTCGCCCATGCTGGAGGCCGCGCTGGTCGAGGGGCTGACCGACAGCGGCGTCGATGTCGTGCGCTTAGGGGTCGGCCCTACGCCGATGGTCTATTTCGCCGAAGCGACCCTAGGGGTGGAAGGCGCCGTACAGGTAACGGGCAGCCACAACCCCCGCGATGATAACGGCTTCAAGATGGTGCTGCGCCACCGCCCCTTTTTCGGCGAGGATGTGCAGGATCTGGCGCGCATGGCGGCCGCCCGCGACTGGACCGAGGGGGCGGGCCAGGTCGAGGATGTCGACATTCTGGATAGCTATGTCGATCGGCTGGTCGCGGGCCATGCCGGGGGTGCCTATCGCATCGGCTGGGACTGCGGCAGCGGCGCGGCCGGCCCGGTCATCGAGAAGCTGGTCCAGCGCCTGCCGGGTGAGCACCATACGCTGTTCACCGATGTGGACGGTCATTTTCCGCATCATCACCCCGATCCGACGGTCGAGGCCAATCTAGAGGCGCTCAAACGGCTTGTGGCCGAGAGACGCCTCGATTTCGGATTCGCTTTTGACGGCGATGGCGACCGGATCGGCGCGATCGACGGACAGGGCCGCGTCATCTGGGGCGATCAGATCCTGATGCTGCTTGCCGGGCCGGCGCTGGCCGAGCATCCCGGCGCGCCGATCGTCGCGGACGTGAAGGCCAGCCAGGCGCTGTTCGACCATATCGAAGCCTTGGGTGGCCAGCCGGTGATGTGGAAGACCGGCCACAGCCTGATGAAGACCAAGATGCTCGAAACCGCAGCGCCCTTGGGCGGCGAGATGTCGGGCCATATGTTCTTTGCGGGCGAATGGTACGGATTCGACGATGCGCATTACGCCGCGATCCGCCTGATCCGCGCGGTCTATCTGTCAGGCCGCTCGATGACCGAATTGCGCGGTGCCATGCCCGCCATGGTCGACATTCCCGAGACGCGGATCGCGGTGGCAGAGGCGGACAAGTTCGCGATGGTCGACCGGGTCGCGGCGGCGCTGACCCGCGACGGGGCGGAGGTCAACGATACCGACGGGGTGCGGGTGCGAACGGCCGATGGCTGGTGGCTGTTGCGGGCGTCGAACACGCAGGCCGCACTGACCGTGCGCGCCGAGGCGGAGGATAGCACCGGAATGGAACGGGTGTTGGCGGAACTGGACCGTTATCTGGCGGCGGTGGGGGTGCGCAGGTAGCCGGGGCTTGGGAAGGCACAGGGACGGGGACCGAAGCCCCCGCCCTTAGCGAATCAAATCTCCCCGATCATCTCCGACAGCACCTCCAGGCATGACACGCCCAGTTTCGCCGACCGTTCCCCCGACCAGCCATGCACAGCGTCCGGGTTGGGATCATGATCCTTGAACGGCATTTCCAGCGTCACCGACACCGCGCCGAACCGCTCGGCGAGCTGGTTGGTCGACATCGACAGATTGGCATTGCCCGCGCTCGCCTTTTCATAGCCCATCTGGGTCTGGAAATCGGGCGTATGCGCAGCGAGGCGGCGGCCGAATTCATAGAATTTGGCGCCGTGATCCTCGGTCCAGCTCGGAATGCCCTCATAGCCGGCGATGAAATTGGCCGGGATCGCCTCGTCGCCATGCACGTCGATCGCGAAATCGACGCCGGTCTGGTCCATCCGACCGCGCACGCACAGCACTTCCGGGCTGCGCTCGGGCGTCGGATCATGCCATTCGCGATTCAGGTTCACGCCCGCGGCATTGGTGCGCAGATGCCCGCGCCGCGTGCCATCGGGGTTCATGTTGGGCACGACATGGACGGTGGCCGCGGCCAGCAGTGATTGGGCCGCCGGACTGGTCAACCAGTCGAGCGCGCCCTCCATCCACCATTCGGCCATCGACTCGCCCGGATGCTGACGGGCATAGAGCCACACCTGCTTCGCCCCCGTGCCGATGCGCAAATAGTCGATCGGCTGACCGTCGAGCGTCTGGCCGATCTCCTCGTGATGAACGCCCCGCGCGGCGACCCGCGCGATCAGGTCATTGTGCCGCTCCATCGTATAGGGCTCGAAATAGGCGAACCAGGCCAGGTCGGTCTCGCTCGTCCACTGCCATTCGAGGACGCCGTCGGCGTAGGCGGTCGGCGTCATCCGCCAGTCCTGCCGGTCGGTCGAGGCCCGGACATGATAGCCCGGCCAGCCGAAGGGATAGGCCGAGCCCGCGGCGTTCAGGATACGGAAGGTCAGCGTCCGCCCCTTCACCCCGCCGGCGCGGAAATAAAACCACTGATAAAAGTCCGAGTCGCGGTCCTGGGCGATCTCCAGATCGACCCGGTCCCCCTCGATACGCACGACGCGGATATTGCCGCCGTCGAACGCGGCATTGATGGTCAGCGTCATCGCCTTACTTCACCTCGATCGTGCGGCCCGATTCGCCGGGGAACTTGGTGAACAGCGCATCGGCAAGCTTGGCCGCCTGAGCCTGGACATCGATCTTGGCCAGCGCCTCGACCGGTGCGATGTTGCGCGCGCTGCCTTCCCAGATGGG
This sequence comes from Sphingomonas zeae, assembly GCF_014197135.1. Lineage (GTDB taxonomy): Bacteria > Pseudomonadota > Alphaproteobacteria > Sphingomonadales > Sphingomonadaceae > Sphingomonas > Sphingomonas zeae. The sequence goes on along the minus strand of NZ_JACIFA010000001.1, from coordinate 196,107 downwards.
CGACTGGTCCATGCGGCGCTTGATCTGGACCGACAGCTCGGTGCCGATGATCTCCTGCGGGCGGCTCTTGCCGATCGGGAAGCTCACGCCCCCGCCCAGGCCGACACCACCGCCGCGACCGCCGGAGAAGCTGCCGCCGCCCAGCCCGATCGAGAAGGGCGAGGGACGCGGCGGACCCAGCCGGTTCGCACGGGTGAAGGACACGGTGGCCACGTAATCGGGCTGCGCATCGCCCTGCGGCAGCGTGTAGCCGTTGCGCAGCAGCGCGGTCTCGACCGCGGCGGCATAGGTCTTGAACTCGATGCTGGCCGGGCCGGTGTTCGACAGCGGCTCGACGCGAACCGTCCCGCGCGCAATCGGCTCGCCCAGGTGATAGCGGATCACCTCGGTCGGCGGCAGGCGCCCGCCCGTGGTGGAACAGGCGGCCAGCGCACCGGCGGCGGCCGCGAGGATCAGGAGCGAGCGGGCTTTCATGAGTCGACGACACCTTCAAGGATGTTACGGATGGGCAACGCATGACATATGGGGGATGATCCGGCGGCGGAAGAGGGCACGGCATTGATGACCCATCCGTCATGCCGCAACCTTGACTTGGGCGCCCGTTGCCACTAGGCGGCGACGCTTTCCAGATCACCCTCCAGTTCAAAAGAAGCGAATCGATCATGAAGATCCGCAATTCCCTGAAGTCGCTCAAGGATCGTCACCGGGACAACCGCGTGATCCGCCGTCGCGGCCGCACCTATGTCATCAACAAGACCAACCGTCGTTTCAAGGCGCGCCAGGGCTAATCACCCTTGGGGTTGATCGAGACGATCGTGGCGGACGACCTGCCCGCGACCCGAATCGATCGGCCGACCGCCGTCATCTTCGACGTCGGTCGCGTATTGTACGACTGGGATCCCCGGATCCTGTATCGGCGCCTGATCGCAGACGATCGGGCGCTCGATGCATTTGTGCGTGATGTCGTCACGACCGAATGGCATTTCCAGCATGATGCGGGACGCGACTTCGCCGACACTTCGGCGGAGCTGATCGCGTTGCATCCGCACCATGCCGAGCTGATCGCCGCATGGGGTCCGCGCTTCAGCGAAAGTATCGGCGATCCGATCGCCGGGATGCACGAACTTGTCGCCGAACTGGATGCGGGCGGCGTGCCGCTGTTCGCGATCACGAATTTCAGCCATGAATTCTGGCCGCCCTTCCGCGCGCGCGAATCGGCGTTGTTCGATCGCTTTCGCGACATCGTGGTGTCGGGCGACGAAAAGCTGGTGAAGCCCGACCCCGCCATCTACCAGCTCGCGCTCGCCCGATTCGGACTGGAGCCCGCGCAGGCCGTATTCATCGACGACAACCGCGCCAATATCGACGCAGCGGCCGCGCTGGGGATCCACGCGCTGCACTTTACCGATGAGGCAACGCTGCGGCCGCAGTTGCGCGAACTGGGACTGGTCGCAGGCTGAACGCTTACCGGGCCAATGATGCCAACTGCGCCTGATTGGCCTGGGAGGACTCGGTTTCCAGCAGCATCGGATCGAAATGATCGCCAACCATCTGGTCGGTGACGATCACATTGGTCCCCACCGAGGTGACCGAGAACAGCTTTTTGGCGAAGGCGGCGGGCAGCCGGATGCAGCCATGCGAGTCGGGAAATCCCGGATTATTGCCCGCATGGAGCGCAACGCCGTCCCAAGTCAGCCGCTGCATGAACGGCATCGGCGCATCATTGTACAGGTTGCTGCGATGCATCTCGCGCTTCTGCAGGATCGGGAAGATGCCGACGGGCGTGTCCTTGCCGTCCTTGCCGGTCGACACCGACGCCGCCGCGATCATCGCGTCGCCGCGATAGACATAGGCACGCTGCATCGGCAGGCTTACCACGACCGTCACCGGCTGGACGACCGGATCGACCGCAGTCATTTGAGGGTCGGCCCAAACGAACCGGTTGGGGGCAAGAGCGGCGGCGGCCTGTGCCACCGCGACGGTGCCCGGCCCCTCCTCGGCAAGCGCCGGCATGGCCAAACCCAGCGTCGTTGCACCCAGCAGGGCGGCAAAAGCGAAAGCCTTCATATCCCTTTTCCTTGGCGAGTTCACAAATTCTTAAACCCGTCAAGCGACTATTGGTGCCAAGCGAAAATTTTTGCGGTGGAATGGAACTTACGCCGAGTCGATGGAACCAAGCGATCAACGGATCCTGGGGCGGGCAGAAAAATGGCCCAACCTTTGCTATCTAGGAGTCGCGGGATTTCTGGGGTTGAAGGACCAAAATGCACGATAATCTGGACGCGACGCCGGGTCGGCGCGCGCTGTTGAAGAACGCGCTGGTGCTGGCCGGGGCATTGGCGGTTCCGGGGGCGGTGAGCGCTCGGGAGCGGCTGACGGCGGGCGACCTTCGCCCGATGCGCCAGCCTCCGATCCCGAGCCGTCCGACCGTTCCGGCGGTGCCGCAGGCGATCCTGGCCTCGTCGCGGGTCGTTCGCCCGGCGTTGCTGCGCCAGGCGATGGCCTCGCTGCAGAAGCACGGCTCGCAGGTGAAGCAGCGCGACCGGATGGCGATCGTCGATTTCGCGGTCGGCTCGTCGGAACCGCGCCTTCACCTGGTCGACCTCATCAGCGGTAAAAGCACGTCGCTGCTCGTCTCGCACGGCAGCGGATCGGACCCGTCGCATAGCGGCTATGTCCAGCGCTTCTCCAACGCGTTCAACTCGAACGCCAGCAGCGAGGGGGCCTTCCTGACCGACAATTATTATGTCGGCAAACATGGCCGGTCGCAGCGCCTGGTTGGGCTCGACCCCACCAACGACAATGCGCTGGGCCGTGCGATCGTGATTCACTCGGCCTGGTACGCCAATCGCGACATGATCCGCAGCCACGGGATGCTGGGCCGCAGCCAGGGCTGCTTCGCGGTCGGCGAGAACGAGTTGGACCGCGTGTTCGCCAATCTCGGCCCTGGCCGGATGATCTACGCCGCGAAGGTGTGATCTCAAATCCTCCCCGGCACGGGGAGGTGGCAGGCCGCCAGGCCTGACGGAGGGGGATTTCCACAAGGGACGTCCTTTGCGGCACTCCCCCTCCACCATCCTGCGGATGGTCCCCCTCCCCGATGCGGGGAGGATAAGAATTGCGATCCCGGTTGCGCGCCGGTAAGCCCCCGATCCTCATGGTCCAGCCGCTCATCATCGCCGTCCCCAAGGGACGCATCCTGGCCGAGGCGCTGCCGTTGCTCGCCGCCGCCGGCATCCGGCCCGAAGCCGCCTTCACCGACAAGGACAGCCGCGCGCTGCGCTTCGCCACCGATGTCCCCGGCATTGAGCTGATCCGCGTCCGCGCCTTCGACGTCGCCACCTTCGTCGCGCACGGCGCGGCGCAGCTGGGGATCGTCGGGTCGGACGTGCTGTCCGAATTCGGCTATTCCGAGCTGTACGCGCCGGTCGACCTGAAGATCGGCCATTGCCGCATCTCAGTCGCCGAGCCCGCCGCCATGGCGGAAAGCGACGATCCGCGCGGGTGGAGCCATGTCCGCGTCGCGACCAAATATCCGCATATCACCAGCCGCCACTTCGCCGCGCGCGGCGTGCAGGCCGAGTGCGTCAAGCTGAACGGCGCTATGGAGCTGGCTCCGACCTTGGGCCTGGCGCCGCGCATCGTCGACCTCGTCTCCTCGGGCCGCACGCTCAAGGAAAACGGACTGGTCGAAGTGGAGGTGATCGAGGAGGTCACCTCGCGCCTCGTCGTCAACCGCGCCGCGATGAAGACGCGCGCGCAGGTCGTGCCGCTGGTCGAGGCGTTCCGCCGCGCCGTGGCCGAAAGGGAAGCCGCATGATCCGCCTCGACACGCAAGACGCGGGTTTCGCCGCCGCCTTCGGCGAACTGGTCGATGCGCGGCGCGAGAGCGATGCCGATGTCGCACGCGACGTGCAGGTGATCCTGCGCGCGGTCCGCGACGATGGCGAGGCGGCGGTGGCGGCCTTCACCAAGCAGTTCGACGGGCATGACCTGAGCGAAACCGGCTGGCGGATCGAACCGGCCGACTGCCGCGCCGCATACGAAGCGCTGGAGCCTGAACTGCGTGCCGCGCTCGACCTCGCCGCCGCGCGCATCCGCGCCTATCACGAAAAGCAAAAACCCACCGACAGCGACTATTTCGATGGGCAGGGGGTCCGGCTGGGCGCGCGCTGGACGGCGGTGGATGCGGCCGGGATCTACGTGCCCGGCGGGCGCGCGGCCTATCCCTCCTCGCTGTTAATGAATGCGATTCCGGCCAAGGTGGCGGGCGTCGAGCGGCTGGTGATGGTCACGCCGACTCCCAAGGGCGAGATCAACCATCTGGTCCTCGCTGCCGCGCATCTGGCGGGCGTGGACGAGGTGTGGCGGGTCGGCGGCGCGCAAGCGATCGGCGCGCTGGCGTACGGCGCAGGGAGAATTCAGCGGGTCGATGTCGTCACCGGCCCCGGCAATGCCTGGGTCGCGGAGGCCAAGCGCCAGGTCTATGGCATGGTCGGCATCGACATGGTCGCCGGCCCCTCCGAGATCGTGGTGGTCGCCGACGGCCGGAACGACCCCGACTGGATCGCCGCCGACCTGCTGAGCCAGGCCGAGCATGACACCGTCACCCAGTCGATCCTGTTCACCGACGACGCCGACTTTGCCGAACGGGTCGCCGAAGCGGTCGATCGCCAGATCCCCGAACTCGCCACCGCCAGCGTCGCGCGCACCGCATGGGACGCGAACGGCGCGATCATCGTGGTCGATTCGCTGGAGGCGGCGATGCCGCTGGTCGACCGGCTGGCGCCCGAACATCTCGAACTCGCGGTCGATGATCCGCAGGGTCTGTTCGATCGCGTGCGCCATGCGGGTTCTGTGTTTCTAGGCCGCCACACGCCCGAGGCGATCGGCGATTATGTCGCGGGGCCGAACCACGTCCTGCCGACAGGACGCCGCGCGCGCTTCGCGAGCGGGCTGTCGGTACTCGACTTCATGAAGCGGACGAGCTTTCTGGGACTGACCGAAACCGCGCTCAACGAACTCGGCCCCGCGACAGTGGCGCTGGCCCATGCCGAGGGGCTGCCCGCGCATGCCAAGTCGGTGGCGCTGCGGTTGCGACTCAACCGGTGATTCGTTTGCTTCCGTGGCCAGCGGATGGATAAAAAACCTCGTAATATACCATCCCGGCGGAGGCCGGGATCCAGTTTGGCAGAGGCCAGTAAGTCACGCCATCAGCGCGCAACTGGACCCCGGCCTGCGCCGGGGTGGGGCCTATTGGACGGCCTGGGTTCGGCCCTTGGCCTTCGATTTCGCTCAGACTGAACGGAGTGAAGGAGTATCGGCCCCATTACCCAACAGCCTTTCAGCCTGAGCGAAGTCGAAGGCCACGCCCCACCCCTCTCCCAAAATACGTGACGAATTGACGACAGCCCGGTAAAGGCCCGCCAATGACTCGTCCCAACGCCCGTACCCAGGCGCGCGCCGCCGCGCGCCTTGCCGCCGTCCAGGCGCTTTATCAGCATGACATGGAACAGACCCCGCTGGCGGCGCTGCTCCACGAATTCCACAATCACCGCATCGGCGCGACCATCGAGGATGTCGAATATGCCGAGGCCGATATCGATTTCTTCGACGATATCGTAAAGGGCGTGCAGGCGCGGCTGGGCGAGATCGACGTGATGATCGAGGACAAGCTGGCCAAGGGCTGGACGTTGAACCGGCTCGACAAGCCGATGAAGGCGATCCTGCGCGCCGGGACCTATGAGCTGATCGCGCGCCATGACGTGCCGGTCGGCGCGGTCATCAGCGAATATGTCGATGTCGCCCACGCCTTTTACGAGAAGCGCGAATCGGGCTTCGTCAACGGCCTGCTCGACGCGATCGCCAAGGTCGCGCGGACCTGACGCCCCAACCGCCCCCCGACATCAACCGATGACCGAGGCGGAGTTCATCGCCGCGTTGCGCCGGATGCCGCTGCATCCCGGCGCGCGGCACTTGGTCGACGACAGCGCGGTGATCGATGCCGGACCGCTGGTCGTCACCACCGACACGCTGGCCGAAGGCGTGCATTTCCTGCCCGACGACCCGCCCGGCGATGTCGCGTGGAAGCTGGTCGCCACCAACCTGTCCGACCTCGCCGCCAAGGGCGCGCTGGTCGAGGGGGTGTTGCTCAACTACCCACTGGGCGATTCGGCTTGGGACCGTGCCTTTCTTGACGGGCTGGCGGCGGTGCTCACCCGCTTCGGGGCTCGCCTCATTGGGGGCGACACCGTGTCGAAGCGCGGCCCCCGCACGCTGACCCTGACCGCCTTTGGCCGCGACGCCGCCGCGCCGTCGCGTGACGGGGCGAAGGCGGGCGATGGCCTGTGGGTCACGGGCAGGATCGGTGATGCGGGACTCGGCCTGCGTATCGCAAGGGAGGGTCACGGCCCCCTCGTCCTGCGCGACGCCTATCGGCGCCCCATGCCCCGACTGGTCGAGGGGCGCATGCTGGGGCCAGTGGTCCATGCGATGATGGACGTATCCGACGGCTTGCTGATCGACGCTGCTCGCATGGCACGGGCAAGCGCGCTGGCGGTGGAGATCACGCTCGATACCATCCCGCTTTCGGTCGAGGCGCAGGCGTTCGGAGGCACGGACCACGCCGCCCGGCTGGCCGCCGCGACTGCCGGGGACGATTACGAACTGCTCTTCGCGCTGCCCCCCGACACGAAGCCGCCGGTCGCCGCAACGCGGGTCGGCACCTTCTCCCCCGGTGAGGGTCTGACACTGACCGATGGGGGTCAGCCAGTCGCGCTGCCGTCGCGCTGGGGTTATGAACACCAGTCCGAAGGCTGAATCCCCTTTCCTCCTGCTCCCGCGCTGCTAATCTGCATCAGTCGGCCACTGGGGAGTGTCGCCGACGGGGGGGAGTGAAGACATGGGTGGGGCAAGAATGCTGGGCGCATCGTTGGCGGCGCTTGGCCTGATGACGTTGACAGGCATGACCCAGGAGGCGGCCAAGACGCCCCCCACTCCGGCACCCGCCGCCGCAAAAGTCGGCCCCCAGCCGGTCGAGGCCTTTGCCGCGCTACCCGAGTTCGAGCGCCCCGCCCTGTCGCCCGACGGCACCCGGATCGCGGGCAAGCGGGCGCTGAACGGCAAGCAATATCTGATGGTCGCGCCGCTCCTGAAGGATCACGGCAAGCCAGCACTGGCCGCGCTGAGCGACAAGGTCGACGTCAACTGGTGGCGCTGGGTCAATGACGAATGGCTGATCGTCGGGCTGGGCAGCCAGGACACGATCCAGGGCGAGGATTATTACGTCACCCGGCTGATCGGCATCCGCGCCGACATGCAGAAGATGGTGAAGATCGACTGGGACAATTCGGGCTTCCGCGCCGACGAGGTGCTGTGGACCGCGCAGGACGGCACCCCGCGCATCCTGTTCGCCAAACAGACCGGCATCTATTCGATGGCCGATGTCTATCCGTCCGTCTTCGAGGCGGATGTCTCGACCGGGCGGGTCAAGCGGATCGCCAACGGCCAGACCGATGTGTGGGACTGGTATGCCGATGGCCAGGGCCAGCTGCGCATGGGGGTGCGCTACAGCGACGAGACCCGCAAGCAGAGCATCCTCTATCGCCAGTCCAACGCCGAATCCTTCCGCACCATCGCGCGCGCCGATGGCCGCAAAGCCGAGTCGGTGCTGATCCCCAGCGTCTTTCGCGCCGATGGCACCGCGCTTGCGATCGACGACAGCGACGGATATGACGCGTTGTACGAAGTTTCGCTGCCCGACCTGAAGCTGGGCCGCAAGCTCAGCACCGTCACCGGCTATGACATTGACGGTATCATCCGGAATCCGGCGGGTAACGACATCTCGGCGATCCGCTATACCGACCAATCTTATCACGACGCCTGGACCGACCCGCACATCAAGGAAATACAGGAAGCGCTCGACAAGTCGGTCGCCCCGCGCCGGGCCGAGATCGTGTCGTGGAACACCGCGCGCACCCGCTTCCTGGTGACGGTCGGCAGCCCGTCCTCGGCGGGCGCGCTTTATTACTGGGATACGGACTATGGGAACATGCAGTTCCTGTCCTGGACCAATCCCCAGTTGAAGGGGCAGCGGCTGTCGCCGGTGCGTACGGTGCGCTACCCCGCGCGCGACGGCACCGTGATCGAGGCGGTCCTGACCCTGCCGCGTGGACATGGGACCAAGAACCTGCCGCTGATCGTCATGCCGCATGGCGGCCCCTTCGCGCGCGATGCCGAGAGCTGGGACTGGTGGAGCCAATATCTGGCCGAGCTGGGCTATGTGGTGATCCAGCCCAATTATCGCGGCTCCTCCGGGTACGGCACCGCCTTTGCCAAGAAGGGCGAGGGCGAATGGGGCCTGAAGATGCAGGACGATCTGGACGATGCAGTCGCCTGGGCGGCCAAGGAAGGCATTGCCGACCCCAAGCGCGCCTGCATGGTCGGTGCCTCCTATGGCGGCTATGCTGCGATGCGCGCGGCCCAGCGCAACAGCGCGCTGTATCGCTGCGCGGTGTCCTATGCGGGCGTGTCGGATCTTGCCGCAATGAAGCGGTACGACTCGCAGTTCCTGTTCGGCAAGACGCGCTCCGACTGGTTGAAGAAGCAGGCGCCCGACTATCGCGCCGTCTCGCCGCGCTTTGGCGCGGCCGACATGGCGATCCCGCTGCTGATCGTCCATGGCAAGGCGGACAAGCGCGTGCCGGTAAACCAGTCCCGGATGATGGTCGCCGCGCTGAAGGCCGCGGGCAAGTCGGTGAATTACATCGAACAGCCGCTCGCCGACCACCATTTCACCCGCGCCGAGGACCGGCTGGAATTCCTGAAGGCGATGGCGGCGTTCCTGGCGCAGCATAATCCGGCGTAAAGGTCCTCCCCGGCACGGGGAGGGGGACCAGCCGCAGGCTGGTGGAGGGGGGGTTCCACGAAGCGAGTCCTTTGCGGCACTCCCCCTCCACCACCGCTTCGCGGCGGTCCCCCTCCCCGTGCCGGGGAGGATTGCAAAACCCCATCCCGACCCCATATCCGTAGGTCATTCGGCGCGCCTTTCCTTTTGGCGGCTTTGCGGCTATGGCGGCGCCTCTTCGACATACCCTATAACACGACGAACCGAGGTATTTTTTGGCCAAGGAAGAACTGCTCGAGATGCGCGGCCGCGTGGTGGAACTCCTCCCCAACGCGATGTTCCGCGTCCAGCTCGAGAATGATCACGAGATCCTGGGGCACACGGCGGGCAAGATGCGCAAGAACCGCATCCGCGTGCTGGTCGGCGACGAAGTGCTCGTCGAGCTGACGCCGTACGACCTGACCAAGGGCCGGATCACCTACCGCTTCAAGTGAGCGACCGGCCCAACATGCCGCTCGTCCTTGCATCCTCCTCCCCGCGCCGCCGCGATCTGCTGGCGCGGCTCGGAGTCGTGCCCGGCCGCGTGGCCTCGCCCGATATCGACGAAACGCCGCGCTCCGCGGAACTGCCGCGTGTGTACGCACTGCGGCTGGCGGTCGAAAAGGCGCAAGCTGTGGACCGTGCAGAGGGTGAGATCGTCGTCGCAGGCGACACCACCATCGCGCTCGGTCGCCGCATCCTGCCCCCCGCCGAGACCGAGGACGTCCAGCGCAAGCTGCTGCGCCTGATGTCCGGGCGGCGGCACCATGCGCTGTCGGCGGTGTGCGTCATCGACGCGACCGGCAAGGTCCGCACCCGGCTGGCCGACACGATCGTCGCGTTCAAGCCGCTCTCCGATGACGAGATCGACGCCTATATCGCGTGCGGCGAAGGGCTGGGCAAAGCCGGGGGCTATGCCATCCAAGGCCGCGCCGAGGCGTTCGTGCGCTTCCTGCAAGGCAGCCATTCGGGCGTCGTCGGCCTGCCCCTGTTCGAGACCCGCGCCCTGCTGAAAGCGGCCGGGCTGCCGCTTGTCTGAATGGCTCTATGAGGCCGGGATCGGCGAGGCGCGGGCCGCGCTGGTCGAGGACGGCCGCATCGTCCAGGCCGCCATCGAGCTGACCGATACGCTGACCGTGGGAACGGTGGCGGAGGGGCGGTTGATCGAGTTGCTTCCCGGTCGGCAGGGCCGGGTGACGTTGGCGCGAGGTGGCGACGTGCTACTGGCGCCGGTCCCCAAGGGGATGACGCAAGGTTCGGCGCTGACGGTCATCGTCACGCGCGAGGCGATTCCCGAACGCGGTCGCTCCAAGCTGCCCAAGGCGCAGGTCGCCCCCGAAGGCACCACCCCGGCCCCCGGTCCCGATCTGCGCGCGCGAATCGCCGCCACGGGCATTCCCGTCCGGGAGTTGCTGCCGCATCAGCCCGACGATCTGGAAGCGGCGGGCTGGTCCGAATTGCTTAATGAAGCGGTAACAGGCGAGATCGGTTTCGGCGCGGGCGTGCTGCGCATGACGCCTACCCCGGCGATGACGCTGTTCGACGTCGACGGATCGCCCCCGCACGAGCCGCTGTCGATCGCCGCCGCCCGCGCGGTCGCGGAAGCGATCCTGCGCCACGGCATCGGCGGGTCGATCGGCATCGACTTCCCCACGCTGGAGGGCAAAGGCCCGCGCCAGGCGGTGGCGGAGGCGCTGGACGCCACCCTTCCCCTCCCCTTCGAGCGGACGGCGGTCAACGGCTTCGGCTTTCTCCAGATCGTGCGCCCACGGCCGCGAGCGTCGATTCCCGAACGGCTGGGGATCGACCCGGCGGGCGCCCGCGCCCGCGCCTTGCTGCGCCAATGGGAGCGTGAGCCCCCCGGTGCCGCGCCCATCTACCGCGTCTCCGCGTCTGTCCATGATCGCCTGATGGCGAACCCCGACTGGCGCGAGGCGCTCAGCCGCCGCACCGGCCGCCCCCTGCAACTGGAACGCTCATGACCACCTGCCCGATCTGCGACAAACCCAGCGCCGCCGACCATGCCCCTTTCTGTTCGCGCGGGTGCAAGGATCGCGACCTTCTGCAATGGCTGGGCGACGGTTATCGCTTGCCCGTCAAAGAAAGTGACGAAGAAGGGCTGGACACCGGCGAAAACCACCCCTAAAGGCACGCCTCCAATCGCAATCGCGGTGTGGGCCCAAGTAGCTCAGTTGGTAGAGCATGCGACTGAAAATCGCAGTGTCGGTGGTTCGATCCCGCCCTTGGGCACCATTTTCCTACATTGATGGTGTTTTAGCGGTTCGCTGTTTGGCGGCCGTTTTTGCGTGGCTGACGTCTGTCCGTGGCCTTCGACTTTGCTCAGGCTGAACGGATCGTTGGATAAGCCGCCCCTACTCACTCCCTCCCGCAGGCGGGAGGGGCTGGGGGAGGGCAAGGGGTCTCACCGAGACCCAAGCTCAGGCATTCCTCTCACGGATAACTCACCGTCTTCGGAATCTCCGGAATCTCGATCCGCTCCAGATCATCCCCCGGCACCGCCGGAAACTCGCGCGCCTTCCAGGCTCGCTTGGCTTCCTCGATCCGCTCGCGGCGTGAGGACACGAAATTCCACCAGACATGGCGCGGCGTGGTGAACGCATCGCCGCCGCACAGCATCACCCGGCCACCGTCCTTCGAGCGCAGGGTCGCGGCAATTCCCGGCTTCAGGATGTAGAGACGCTGCGGCTCCAGCTTCATCCCCTCCAGGCTCGCCTCGCCCAGCGCGCAATAGACGGCGCGCTCCTCGGCGGAAGGATCGATGGGGATGCTCCCGCCCGGCTCCAGCGCGATGTCGGCATAGATGGTGCCTGCATAGGTGGTCGTCGGCGCGCGCTGGCCCCAAAGCTCGCCCATGATGACCCGCGCGGTGGCGCCCTGCCCCTGGATTTCCGGCAGGGCATCAGCGGGAATATGCTCGAAGGCCGGGTCGATTTCCTCCACCGCCTCGGGCATCGCCAGCCAGGTCTGAATGCCCGACAGCCTCGGCCCCTGCGGCCGCGTGTCTTCGGGCGAGCGCTCGGAATGGACGATGCCATGGCCCGCCGTCATCAGATTCACCGCCCCCGGCTCGATGACCAGATCGCTGCCCAGCGAATCGCGGTGTCCGATCGCGCCGTCGAACAGATAGGTGACGGTCGACAGGTTGATATGCGGATGCGGCCGCACGTCGATCCCCGAACCGGGCAGCAGCTGCGCCGGCCCCATCTGGTCGAAGAAGATGAAGGGGCCGACCATCGTCCGCTCCTTGTTGGGTAGCGTCCGGTGGACCTTGAACCCGCCCAGGTCATGGCTGGAGGGTTGCAGGGTGCGCAGCAGGAAATCGTCAAACATGGCTTTGCTCCGTGGGGGTCGGCTCCGTGGCGTCGAGCAGCGCGATCAGGTCGGTCGGGAAATAGGGTTCGGTATGCGCGGCCAGTTCCTCGCGGGCAAACCAGCGCCAACCCTGCATGACACGCTGTTCGAGGACGGTGTGGCCCGCGGCCGTGACCTCATGCGCATCGATGTCGACCCGGAAATAGCGCTCGTCAGCCTCGACCTCGACACCTTCGATGGTGCGGAACTCCACCTGCCGCCGTGCGACCTGCGGTCCGCAGTCGCAGTCGAGCCCGGTTTCCTCCCGCAATTCACGGCGTGCCGCGTCCTCATAACTCTCGCCCGGGTCGACCGCGCCGCCGGGCGTGCACCAGAAGGGTGGGCGGTCATCCGGCGTGAAGCGGAACATCAACGTCCGCCCGGCCGCATCGACCAGCAGGATGCGCGCGGCGGGACGGGGCAAGCGGGTCATTCGGCGTCGAGCTCCGGGTAATGGCGAAAAATTCCGTCCTCGTTGAACGCCTGTCGCCGATCGCTGTCCAGATAGGCCGCAATCCCGGGCAGCGTCTTTACGCGGTCGTGCAGACCGAAGAGCGCGGGATAGTCGCCCGCGACCGCCGCCATGCGCTTCGGAAACATGTAGCGAAGCCCCGCGACGAGTTGGAACAGCGAGGTATCGACGGGCGACCAGCGCCCGCCCCCCATCCAGTCGCGGCTCCCCAAGGCCTGCTCGAAATAATCGAGGAATTTGGGGATACGCTCCTTACGGAACTGCGCGGCGGCGCGGGCCGCTTCGGCTTTCTGCTCGTGATAATAGGCCATCATCGCGACCGGGTGATGGACGTTATGCACCTCGGCCACCATGTCGCTGATCGTAAGCTGTAATTGGTTCAGCCAGACACGGTCGGCCTCCGGGGCAAGATCATGCCGCTCGGTCAGCCAATGGAGGATATTGGCGACCTGCGCGATCGCCTGTCCTTCGGCGCGCAAATAAGGCGGCGCGAAGGGCTGGCGCTCGCCCTTTCCCATATCGGCGAGCAGCGCCTCGGCGCCCGCTTCCACGCCCCGGTCGCGATAGGGCAGACCTGCGGCCTCCAGCGTCAGCCGGACGAACTCGCCGCGTCCCGGCAGGCCGGGCCAGTACCACAGGTCATAGGGCATTTGCTTACTCTCCGGGCGCTTTCGCGCTGATCGCCAGCGCATGGATACGCTCCGACAACAGATCGGCCAGCGCGTGGTTCACCCGGCGCTGACGGGCCACGCGCGATTCTCCGGCGAACAGGGGCGATTCGACGATGACGCGGAAATGGCTTTCGCCGGTGCCGTCATCGCCCAGATGGCCGCGATGCATCGCGCTTTCGTTGATGACCTCCAGATGGGTGGGGGCCAAAGCATCCGTCAGGCGGGCGGTGATCTGATCGGAAATGGGGGCGGTGGTGATATCGGTCATGGCCCCTATATAGACCGTTTTTCGGGACAAGCGGATAGCAGTGGCGCGTCGGTCGAGCAGCGATACCCCAAAGGACAAACCCGGCGCGCGCTTTCATGGGCGGGTCGAAAATAGCGACCGTGCGTGCGATCACGCCGGTTGCGCGGAGGCGGGCGAGTTCCGTGCGCCTCCCGCCGAAGGTGCGCGCAGTGGCGACGGGCCGGGCCAGTTTCGCTGGTTCTGCCTGGAGCATGTGCGCGCTTTCAACAGCCGCTACAATTTCTTCGACGGCATGAGCGCGGACGAGATTCACCGGGCGCAGCGTCCCTATGCAGGCTGGGAGCGCGAGACGCGGGCCTTTGCGCAAGGGGGAACCGATCCGGGGCCGCGCTGGGCCGATTTCTCCGATCCGCTCGATGCCATCGCCGCCCGCTATCGCCGTGAAGCCGCGCCCGAACGCTCGGACGGAAAGCCGCTATCGGGGCAGGATCGCGAAAGCCTGAAGATCTTGGGGCTCGAGGCGAATGCTGATCGGAGCGCGCTGCGGCGGCGCTATAGCGAGCTGGTGCGGCGCTATCATCCCGACCGCAATGGCGGGGACCGCAGCCAGGAGGCACGGCTGCAAAAGGTGATCGCGGCGTACCAGCAGCTCCGACAGGCGCCCGCGTTTGCCTGATCCTCCCCGGCACGGGGAGGTGGCGGCGCGAAGCGCTGACGGAGGGGGGCTTCCACAGAGGACGTCCTATGCGGCCAGCCCCCTCCACCACCGCTACGCGGCGGTCCCCCTCCCCGTTCCGGGGAGGATTATTTGCGTGGCCCGACCAGCCCGAATCGTGCGCCCTGCGGATCACGCGCCGACAGCGAATACTCCCCGCCGGGAATTTCCATCGGCTCCATCTCGATCCGACCACCGGCGTCCCGCACCCGTGCAGCCGCCGCGTCGATGTCGTCCACCGCGAAGTAAAAATGCCAGCCTGGCTCACCGCCGGGCGGCACGCCCATCAGCGCGCCCAGCATCACTGGTCCATCAGCCAGGAAACGATATTCGCCCAGCTCCCCCATCGGCATTCCGCCCTGATGGCTCCAGCCGAAATGCCGGGCGAAAAAGTCCAGCGCCCGGTCGGGATCGCTGGCGATCCGTTCGTTCCACACGACATGGCCGGTGGCCGGGCTAGTGCCGTGTTCGACGAACGCGCGCGACGGTTGCGGGTCCTGCGGCGCCATGATGTAGAAGGGCGCGCCCAGCGGATCGGTGACCAGCGCCATCCGCCCCACCCCGTCCATCGTCCAGGCGGGAATCAGCACCTTTCCGCCATCCTCGACGATGGCGCCCAGCGATTCGTCGACATCGACCACCGGCAGGTATCCGAACCAGACAGGCCCGCCCGGCGAGCCTTCGGGCCGCTGCATCAGGCCGCCGATCGCCTCGCCCTCGGATGTCGCGAAGATGCGATAGTCGATTCCCGTGATGCCGCTGTCGCCGATCTGCCACCCGATGACGCGGGCGTAGAAATCCTGTGCCGCCCCAATGTCGTCGGCCAGCAATTCGTACCAGATGAAATTCGCCATGATCGCCCCACCCACTACTTTGCCCGACGGACAAGCCGTTCGCTCTTCGCCTCGACTCGATTCGACACGCGAAGGATGACCGCGAAGCCATCGACCTGCAATCGCCACAAGACAGACTTCATGCGATCAGCGCCATTGAGTAGGGAGCCGCGCTTGGCTTAAGGCGTTGAGCGACGAGACGAGGGCCTGATGACCGATATCCCGAATACGCTTCCCGACAGCCGCGATACGACGATTCTCGATGCACCCGACAAGATGGTGTCGGTGCGCGACCTGTTCGGCATCGATACCGATATGGAGGTTCCGGCCTTTTCGGTGTCGGACGAGCGCGTTCCCGATCTCGATCCCGCCTATGTGTTCGATCCCGACACGACGCTGGCGATCCTGGCCGGTTTCGCGCACAACCGCCGTGTGATGGTGCAGGGCTATCACGGCACCGGCAAGTCGAGCCATATCGAACAGGTCGCCGCGCGCCTCAACTGGCCGTGCATCCGCATCAACCTGGACGCGCATATCAGCCGGATCGACCTGATCGGCCGCGACGCGATCGTGCTCAAGGACGGGCAGCAGGTTACCGAGTTCCGCGAGGGCCTGCTCCCCTGGGCGCTGCAGACGCCGACCGCGCTCGTCTTCGACGAATATGATGCGGGCCGCCCCGATGTGATGTTCGTGATCCAGCGCGTGCTGGAAACCGAAGGCAAGCTGACCCTGCTCGACCAGAACCGGGTGATCCGCCCCAACAAGTGGTTCCGCCTGTTTGCGACCGCCAACACGGTGGGTCTGGGCGATACCAGCGGGCTGTATCATGGCACGCAGCAGATCAACCAGGGCCAGATGGACCGCTGGAACATCGTGGTCACGCTCAATTATCTGCCCGCCGCGACCGAGGCGCAGATCGTGCTCGCCAAATCCGGCGAATATGACAAGCCCGACGGCAAGCAGCTGGTCGAGAACATGGTCCGCGTCGCCGACATGACCCGCAAGGGCTTCGTCAACGGCGACATCTCGACCGTGATGAGCCCGCGCACCGTCATCACCTGGGCGCAGAACACGCTGATCTTCGGCGATCCGGGCTTCGCCTTCCGCCTGTCGTTCCTCAACAAGTGCGACGAGAATGAGCGCGCGCTGGTGGCGGAATATTATCAGCGCGTCTTCGGCAAGGACCTGCCCGAAAGCGTCGTCGGCCGGGCCTGATCTCCGTTGGCGAACGAAACCCCTCTCGACCGGTTCAAGGCGGTCCTCGGCGGCACGGCGCGTGCACTCGCGCAGGAGCCGGAGGTGGAGCTCGCCTTCACCGCCGACGCGCCGACCCAATCGGGCAAGCATATCCGCGTACCCATGCCCGGCCGCGCGCTGCCGCCCGAGCAGGTGGCGGAGGCGCGCGGGTTCGCCGATGCCTTTGCACTCCGGCTGAAGCTGCACGACACCGCGCTCCACGCCAAGGCTGCGCCGGTCGAAGCGGTGGCGCGCGCGGTCTATGACGCGGTCGAGACGGCGCGGGTCGAGGCGCTGGGCGCGCGGGGCTATGCCGGGATCGGCGACAATCTGGCCCATGCGCTCGACGTGCGGTTGCGCTCCGATCCGATGACGCGGGCGCGCAATCGGGACGAGGTGCCGCTGTCGACCGCCTTGGGACTGCTGCTGCGCGAGCGGATGACCGGGCGTCCCTCGCCTGCCGAAACCGCACCGGCGCTGGCGCTGGTCCGCGACTGGCTGGAGGGGGCGACCGATCTCGACGCGCTGGCGGGCGCGATGGACGACCAGAAGGCGTTCCAGTCGCTGACCGCCAAGATGCTCGCCGACCTCGAACTCGCCGAGCCGCCCGCCGAGCCCGAGCAGGCCGATGAAGGCGGCAATGAGGAAGAGGGCGAGGACGAGCAGCAGCAAGACGAGAGCGACGAGGATAACGACGAACAGGGCCAGGGCGAAGGCGAGGTCGAGGCGCGCGCGGAAAAGCGCGATTCCGACAGCGAGGACGGCGAGTCGCAGGAGCAGAGCCAGGATTCGCTCGACGATCTCGACGGCGAACCCGGCGAGGATGGCGACGAGGGCAGCCAGCCGACCCGCCCCAATCGCCCGCTCAACGATCTGGCGTCGCAGTTCGATTACAAGCCCTGGACCACCCAATATGACGAGGTGATCGCCGCCGGAGAGCTGTGCGACGCGGACGAACTGGCGCGGCTTCGCGGCTATCTCGACCAGCAGCTGGCGCATCTGCAATCGGCGGTGTCGAAGCTGGCCAACCGACTGCAACGCCGGTTGATGGCGCAACAGTCGCGATCCTGGGACTTCGATCAGGAAGAGGGCATCCTCGACGCGGCGCGGCTCGCCCGTGTGGTCGTCAATCCCGGCCAGTCGCTGTCCTACAAGATCGAGCGGGATACCGATTTCCGCGATACCGTCGTCACCCTGCTGATCGACAATTCGGGCTCGATGCGGGGACGGCCGATCGGTATCGCCGCCATCTCCGCCGACATTCTCGCACGCACGCTGGAGCGGTGCGGGGTGAAGACCGAGATTCTGGGCTTCACCACCCGCGCGTGGAAGGGGGGGCAGAGCCGTGAGACGTGGCTGGCCGCCGGGCGTCCGCCGCAGCCGGGGCGGCTGAACGACATTCGCCACATCGTCTACAAACAGGCCGACGAGCCGTGGCGGCGTGCGCGCAACAATCTGGGCCTGATGATGCGCGAAGGGCTGCTCAAGGAGAATATCGACGGCGAGGCGCTGATGTGGGCGCACAGCCGGTTGATCGCGCGGCCCGAGGAGCGGCGCATCCTGATGGTCATTTCCGACGGCGCGCCGGTCGACGACTCCACCCTGTCGGTCAATTCGGGCAGCTATCTGGAACGGCACCTGCGCCAGGTCATCGGCTGGATCGAGAGCAAGAGCCCGGTCGAGCTGATCGCGATCGGCATCGGCCATGACGTGACCCGCTATTATGCGCGCGCGGTGACGATCATGGACGCCGAACAGCTGGGCGGTACGATCATCGAGCAGCTGGCCGCCCTGTTCGACACCGAATGAGCCGGATCGCGGCCCCGGCACACGGGTTCGTTGGCCCGGTGAAGCGGTCGATCACCATCGCCGGGCACCAGACCTCGATCAGCCTGGAGCCCGTGTTCTGGACCGCGTTGGAAGAGGCGGCGGTGGCGCATCGCCTGCCGCTGTCGGCGCTGGTGGCGGAGATCGACGCGCTGCGGATCGTGGCGGACGACCCGCCGAACCTGGCGAGCGCGATCCGGTCCTGGTTGTTCCTCAGGCGGTGATGGGGTTCGCGCGAAGGCGCGGAGGTGGGAATGCCGCAAGGCCGGTCCCCTATCTCTTAAACCTTCTCTCTGCGTCCTCCGCGCCTCCGCGCGAACAAAAACCCTCCTCGCTTCCCACCCCTCCGTTCAGCCCGAACGGAGGGGCGGGGATGGAACAGCATGGCTCTCCCTGATTGACGCCGCCCCTCGGCTATAGCAGGGCGCGCCGTCTGTTTCGGGGTTTGTGTGGCCGGAATTACCGTTCGCGATACGGGAGTACGGGTCCATCGCTGGCTGGGGCTGGTGGTGGGGCTGATTGCGATCGCCTTGGCCGTATCCGGCGCGATCCTCGCCAGCGCGCCGCTCCTCGAGCGGATCGCCGACCCCGCCCGCTTCCGGGTGAGCGGCGAGCAGCGATTGGTCGCCTCCCGCTATGTCGACATCGCCTATCGCCGCCTGCGCCCCGGTGAGCGGATCGCCGCACTTACGCTGGCGCAGGGATCGTCGCCGGTCGTCGTGACGCTCGACCGACGTAGCGACCGCGCGCAGCGGCTGTTGTTTCTCGACCCGCCGACCGGTCGGGTGCTGGCGAGCGCATGGCGGGACGGCGGCGTCATCGGCGCGGCGCGGCGGGTGCATGACGGGCTGTTCCTGTCGGGCCTCGGCCGGTGGATCATCGGCTTGGGCGGCGTAGGGCTGATGCTCGCCAGTCTCACCGGCCCCTGGGCGCAAGCCCGCCGCGAGCGATCGACGAAACCCGCCAAACGCGCGCGGCAAGAATCACGGTGGACGATCATGCACCGCCGCGTCGGAATATGGTCAGCAATCCCGGTTCTGGCGATGACCGCGACCGGCCTGTGGCTGCTACCCTCCCCGGCTGCGACAACCGCCCCCGCCGCGCCGCCGGTCAACCGCCCCGCCCTGCCCGTCGACCGGGTTGTCGCCAGCGCGAGCCGCTGGACGCACGGCACGCTGCGCTCGATCGCCTGGCCGACCGAGCGCTCGCCAGACTGGACAGTGTATTTCGAGGGCGGCGAACCGAGCGTCATCAAGGTCGCCGACGACAGCGCCCAGGCGCTGGCCGCGCCCGCTCATGCGGTGCCGGCGATGCTGTCCGGGATCCGTCAAATCCATACCGGACAGGCCATGCCCTGGATCTGGCGGCCGCTCGCCGCGCTGACGGGCCTGGTGGCCGCCTGGGTCGCCGTGACCGGGCTGGCCGCTTGGGCGACCCGGCCGAAGGTCAGACGCGCTCGGCGTTGAGCAGGTCCGCAGCGTCGAGGCCCAGCAGCTCGATATGGTCGCGGATGCGAGGCCATTGCACCGCCAGGAAGCTCTGCCGCTCTGCCGCGCGCAGGCGATCGACCGCGCCGGGCATCACGAACATGCCGACCCCGCGCCGCACTTCGACATAGCCGTCGTCCTGAAAGCTCTGATAGGCCTTGGCGACGGTCAGCGGGTTGGCCCCCTGTTCGGCGGCGAGCGCGCGCACCGACGGAAGCTGGTCGCCGGTACGATAGGTACCGTTAAGAATGCCAGCCGCGATCGTGCCGCGCAGGCGGATATAGACCGGGCTGTCGTCGCTGCTAAGAGCTGTCATGCCGAGTTAATACAGCATGGGAGAAAGAATGTCGAGCGGGAAGGATGAGAACGTTTGCACATCCGTCCCGCCCCAAGCCCGGTTTACCCGTTCCAGATCGAAACGATTCGCGCCATGTCGGGACGTGGACGCTCATCGAGCGGGCGCCCCGGCGTTCCGATGAACACGAAGCCCACGATCCGCTCGGGCGCGGCGCCGAACGCATCGCGCACTGCGTCGGAAAAGGCGGGCCAGCCGGTCAGCCAGCCCCCGGCATAGCCCATGGCGTGCGCCGCATGGAGCAGGTTCATGCACGCCGCGCCGGCCGACAATTCCTGTTCCCATAGCGGAATATGGCTGTCGGTACGGGGGGAGGACAGGACGACGACCAGATCGGGGGCCTGATGTCCGAACTGCTCCAGCGCGGCGATCTCGGTCGCACCCGCCTGTGGCCGTTCGGCGCGGTAGGCGGAAGTGATGACCTCAGCGAGCTTGGCGCGGGCTTCGCTGGGCACGATGACGAAGCGCCAGGGGGCCAGCTTGCCATGGTCCGGGGTACGCGCCGCGATCGTCAGCATCTGCATCAATTCTTCCGGCCGCGGCCCCGGCGCGATCAGGTCGCGCGGCTTGCCCGAACGGCGGGTCGCCAGCAGCGTGAGGGGCGTCGAGCGGTCGTTGAAAGCGATGTCGGTCATGGCTTCGATCCTTACGTCGTCGCGCATGATATTTACAGTCGCGGCTTTGGCGTTAGGTTACTGAACCATTACGCCCCTGCGTGCGCCCTCCGGGTTGCGCCGGGGGCGATCCCGATGGAGTGAACGCCGGCATGGCGACTGCGTATGAGGCCGCCGCGCGCGGCAAGACGGTTTTGGGGCATCCCCGAGGCCTGTTCCTGTTGTTCTTCACCGAGATGTGGGAGCGTTTTTCCTATTACGGAATGCGCGCCATCCTGGTCTTCTACCTGACCAAGCATTTCCTGTTCACCGATGAACCGGCCTTCGGCATCTACGCCGCCTATACCTCGCTGGTCTATGTCACGCCGGTGATCGGCGGCTATCTGGCCGATCGCTATCTGGGGGCCAGACGCGCGGTGCTGGTCGGCGGGTTATTCATCGCCTTCGGCCATATCCTGATCGCCGTCATGGAGGGACCGAAGGGCGCGACCGGGGCCTATCTGGAGGGCTTCTATCTCGCGCTCGCCGCGATCGTCATCGGCACGGGCTTTCTGAAAGCCAATATCTCGGTGCTGGTGGGACAGCTTTATGCGCGCGACGACATGCGACGCGATCCCGCCTTCTCCATCTTCTACATGGGTATCAACACCGGCGGCGCGCTGGGTCCGATCGTGTGTGGCGTGCTGGGCGAGACGGTGGGTTGGGCTTATGGTTTCGGCGCGGCAGGTGTCGGCATGGTGCTGGGCCTGATCGCCTTCATCGCGCTGAAGCGCGAACTGCACGGCGCGGGCGAAGCGCCCTCGCTGCCGGTGCTGCGCGCGCCGGTCGTCGCAGGCCTCTCGCGCGAATGGCTGATCTATCTGGGCGCGATTCTGGCGACGCTGGGCGTGTGGCAGTTGATCCAGCATCAGGATGCGGTCGGCACGCTGCTGGTCGTGTTCGCCGCCGCCACCGTCCTCTTCATCCTGTGGCGCGCGGTGTTCCAGCTGCCCAAGGTCGACCGCGACCGCATCTTCGCCGCGCTGTTCCTGATCGCTTTGTGCCCGCTTTTCTGGGCGCTGTTCGAGCAGGCGGGGTCGTCGCTGAACCTCTATACCGACCGCTCGGTCGACCGGACGCTGCTGGGCTGGACCATTCCGGCCTCCGCCTTCCAGTCGGTCAACTCGATCTTCATCATCCTGCTCGCCCCCCTCTTCGCCGCTTTGTGGACGATCCTGGGCAAGCGCGGGTGGGAGCCGAGCGCGCCGTTCAAGTTCGGCATCGGCCTGGTCGGCGTGGGCGCGGGCTTCATGGTGCTCGTCGCGGGCGCGGCGGCCTATGCGGGGATGCCGACGCCGGTGATCTTCGTGATCCTGGTCTATCTGATCCACACCATGGCCGAGCTGTGCTTCTCGCCCGTCGGTCTGGCGGCGATGACGCGGCTGTCGCTGCCCAACATGACCGGGTTGATGATGGGCACCTGGTTCCTGGCGACGGCGGCAGGCAACTTCATCGCTGGCCTCATCGCGCAGGCGACCGGCGGCGAGGGCGCGGGGCCGGACAAGGTGCTCGACGTCTATAGCCGGATCGGCTGGTTCTCGATGGGGATCGGCGTGGTCGTGCTGGTGGTGTCGCCCTTCATTGCCAAGCTAATGCACCTCGACCTCCTCAAGACCGAGGGCGCGCTGGCTGGGGACAAGGAACTGGCCGAACCGGCAGCGGCGGGTGTGGATACGCGGCTGGAGCAGAAGCCGCATTGATGGGCCGGGGCGGTTGGGTCGCGTGCCTGACCGCCCCTTTCTCCTACCCCAACCGCCGTTCAGGCTGAGCGAAGTCGAAGCCCACGCCCAGCCCTATCCGCGTGACTTTGCACGGATTGGATTCGATCACGCGAAGCCGCGAAGACGCGAAGATTTTTGTTCGCGCGGAGGCGCGGAGGCGCAGAGAGGTTCGGATTCGCTTCGGCGCACTCGCGCAGTTCAGCGTTCCGCTTTGCCGCACCGTGGCCGTGTTAGACCAGCCTGGCGGCTGGATACGCCCCTTCGCGTCTCCGCGCCAAACACCTCACTTCCGTTCGCTCTGAGCGAAATCGAAGTGCACGGGAAAGTCCGGAGCGTAGGCTTCGACTTCGCTCAGCCGGAACGGAGGTTGAGGACAGGCGGCTCAGAGCCGCGTCATCGCCATCGCCCTCTCGCCATAGCGCGGCCCCGCCGTAGCACCACGCGGAGAGGCTGCGTCCAGCGTCGCCAGTTCGTCCGGCGACAGCGTCAATTCCGCCGCCTTCATCGAATCCTCCAGCGTTACGCGACGCTTGGAGCCGGGGATCGGCACGATGTCGTCGCCTTGCGCTAGCAACCACGCCAGCGCCACCTGCGCCGCACTGGCGTCATGCGCGGCGGCGATGGACTTCACCACCTCTACTACCTTCATGTTGCGGTCGAAATTCTCCTCCGAATAGCGCGGGTCGTTGCGGCGATAATCGCCCTCGGGCAAATCCTCGCGCCGGGTGATCTGCCCGGTCAGGAAGCCGCGTCCCAAGGGGCTATACGGCACGAAGCCGATGCCCAGCTCGCGCACGACCGGCAGGATGTCGGCTTCGACATCGCGTTCCCATAGCGAATATTCGGACTGGACCGCCGCGATCGGGTGAACAGCGGCGGCACGGCGGATCGTCTCGGCGCTCGCCTCGGAAAGACCCAGGCGACGCACCTTGCCCTGCTCGACCAGGCGGCCCATCGCGCCGACCGTCTCCTCGATGGGGACGTTGGGGTCGACGCGGTGCTGGTAGAACAGGTCGATCGTCTCGACGCCCAGCCGCCGGAGCGAGCCTTCGCACGCGCGCTGGACGTTGGCGGGGGTGGAATCCACCCCGGTCATGCCGTTCTCGTCATAGCGGAAGCCGAACTTGGTCGCGATCACCACCGCGTCGCGCTTGCCGCGAATGGCGCGGCCGACCAGTTCCTCATTGACCAGCGGGCCATAGATTTCGGCGGTGTCGAACAGGGTCACGCCCAGCTCGATCGCGCGGTGGATGGTGGCGATGCTCTCCGCCTCGTCGGCCTCGCCGTACATATTCTTGCCGACACCGGCCATCGGCATACAGCCCAGGCCCAGTGCGGAAACCTCGAATTCGGGGCCTAGCGTGCGATATTTCATGGGGTGTCCTCGTCGATCGTGCCGCTCAATCGGGAAACGGTTGCGGTGGCGGCAAGGTCCATGCTGACATTGCCCAGCGTGCGGAAGATGTCGGGGATGGTCTCGACCGCGATCAGCAGCCCCAAGGGCGCAGCGGGCACCCCCAGCGCGACGCAGACCGGCGCGATCGAGGCGAAGAAGGTGATCTGCGACGGCAGGCTGGCGGAGCCCAGCGAACACAGGATCGCGACCACCACGGCGGCGGCGATCGACGCCATGCCGGGCACGATCCCGAACCAGTCGGCAATGTAGAGCGCGACCGCGACGTTCATCGCAGGCTGGGTGGCCCGGAACATCGCGACCGCCATCGGCAGGACCAGCCCGGCGGTCGCGGGGGCGATGCGCAATGTCTTCGTCCCCTCGATCATCGCGGGCAGGCTGGCAAGCGAGCTTTGCGTCGAAATGGCGACCGCCTGCGCCGGGGCCAGTGCGCGGGCAAAGCGCGGCAACGGCACCCGCGCGGCCAGCCCGGCGACGCCGTACGCCATCAGCATCACCAGGACTCCGACGCTGGCGATGATCGTGATGTAATGCGCCAGCGCCCCGAACGCCCCGCCCCCCGCCGTCGCGCCGACGACAAAGGCGAGCGCAAAGACGCCCAGCGGGGCCAGCCACAACACCCATCCGATCAGGACCAGCATCGCGTCGCGGATCGCGGTGAAGAAACGCAGCAACAGCCCCCGCCCCTCGCCCTCGATCCGGGTGATCGCAAAGGCGAAAGCCAGCGTGAACAGGATCAGCGACAGCAGCGCATTGTTGGTCGCCGCCGCAAAGATATTGGTCGGCACGATGCCGGTGACGAACTCGGCGATCGGCGGCGGCGGCGCGACCGGCTCGGCATGGCCCAGCGCCGCCTTGAGCGCCGCGGCGGCCTCGCGCGGGATGGGCAGCAGGTGCAGCAGCCCCGGCGTGACCAGCGCCGCCATGGTCGCGGTCAGCGTGACGAGCGCCAGGAAGGTCATAATCGCCCGGCCCGCGATCCGCCCCGCCTGCGCCGCCTGCGCGGTCGAGGCGACGCCGGTGATCAGCAGCGTGACGACCAGCGGAATGACCGTCATCTGCAACCCGTTGAGCCACAAGGTCCCGACCGGCCGCGCGGCGAAGACCGCGCCTGCCGTCGCCCAGGGGATCAGGGCGGCCGCCCCCACACCGATCAGCAGACCGGCGGCCAGGCAAAGAAGGATCAGGGTGGCGCGCGACATGGGGCTTTTCTCGCGTGTTTTGAGCTTTGGGAAAGGTCGCGCTAAAGGATGCACGCAACCCGATTGTTCCACATCCTCTTAATCCGGCAGGGACCTGGCCGCATGGCAAGAAAATATTTCGGCACCGATGGCATTCGCGGCGCGACCAACGGCGCGGTCATGACGGCCGAGATGGCGATGAAGGTCGGCATGGCCGCGGGCGCCTATTTCCAGCGCGGCGACCACCGCCACCGCGTCGTCATCGGCAAGGACACGCGGCTGTCGGGCTATATGCTCGAATCGGCGCTGGTCGCGGGCTTCACCAGCGTGGGCATGGACGTGGTGATGTTGGGGCCGCTGCCGACCCCGGCGGTCGCGATGCTGACCCACTCGATGCGCGCGGACATCGGCGTGATGATTTCGGCCAGCCACAATCCCTTTGCCGACAACGGCATCAAGCTGTTCGGCCCCGATGGCTATAAGCTGTCCGACGAGGCCGAGGAATCGATCGAGGCGTTGATCGAACAGCAGGTGCCGCTGGTCCCCTCGGGCAAGATCGGCCGCGCGCGCCGGGTCGATGACGCGGCCGGTCGCTATATCCATTTCGCCAAGTCGACCTTTCCACAGGCGCTGCGCCTGGACGGCCTGCGTGTCGTAATCGACTGCGCGAATGGGGCGGCCTACAAGGTCGCACCCGCCGCCTTGTGGGAACTGGGCGCGGACGTGGTCGCGATCGGCGTCACCCCCAATGGTACCAATATCAATGACGGCGTCGGCTCGACCGCGCCGCAGACGCTGGCCGAGACGGTGGTGGCGAGCGGTGCGGATATCGGCATCGCGCTCGACGGCGATGCCGACCGCCTCATCATCGTCGACGAGACCGGCGCGGTCGTCGACGGCGACCAGCTGATGGCGATGATCGCGACCAGCTATGCCCGCGAGGGACGGCTGGCGGGCGGCGGCCTCGTCGCCACGGTCATGTCCAATCTGGGGCTGGAGCGGCATCTCGCCGCGCAAGGGCTGGGCCTGGTCCGCACCAAGGTCGGCGACCGCCATGTGCTGGAGGCGATGCGCACGCGCGGTTACAATGTCGGCGGCGAGCAGTCGGGGCACATCATCCTGTCCGACTATGCGCGCACCGGCGACGGCCTGGTCGCTGCGCTCCAGGTGCTGGCCGAGCTGAAGCGTGCGGGCGCGCCCGCCAGCGAGGTGCTGCACCGCTTCGACCCGCTGCCCCAGCTGCTCAAGAATGTCCGCTTCGCGGGCGGCAAGCCGCTGGAGCATGAAAAGGTGCAGGGGGTCATCGCCGCCGCCGAGGCCGAGCTGGCCGGGCGCGGCCGCCTGGTCATCCGCCCCTCCGGCACCGAACCGGTCATCCGCGTGATGGCCGAGGGCGAGGACAAACGCCAGGTGGAGACGCTGGTCGACCGCATCTGCGACGTGGTGCGCGAGGTGGCCGCCTGATGCTGGAGATGCGCCCCGATTGCGAGCGCTGCGGCGCGGACCTTCCCCCGAGCCAGGGCGGCGCGTTCATCTGCTCGCTGGAGACAACCTTCTGCGCCGAATGCGCCGACGAACTGGACGAGATCTGCCCCGATTGCGGCGGCGAATTGCTCGACCGGCCGACACGGATGGGTCGCGTGCTGAAGGCCAATCCCGCTTCGACGCAAAGCCGTTTCTGCGGCTGACCTCGACCCCGTCCGCCTGCTTCTCTATGCGGGTCTGACCATCTTGAAGGAGTTTCCATGCCCCAGCTCGTCCTGATCCGCCACGGCCAGTCCGCCTGGAATCTGGAGAATCGCTTTACCGGCTGGTGGGACGTCGACGTCACCGCGCAAGGCGCCGCCGAGGCGCGTGCGGCGGGCGCGATGATGGCCGAAAAAGGGCTGGATTTCGACCTGACCTTCACCAGCCTGCAGACCCGCGCGATCAAGACGCTGAACCTCGCGCTTGAGGTGATGGGCCGTCTCTGGCTGCCGACCGAGAAGCATTGGCGGCTGAACGAGCGCCATTATGGCGGGCTGACCGGGCTCGACAAGGCGGAGACCGCGGCCAAGCATGGCGAAGAGCAGGTCAAGATCTGGCGCCGCAGCTTCGATGTGCCCCCGCCCCCGGCCG
This sequence comes from Sphingomonas zeae, assembly GCF_014197135.1. Taxonomy (GTDB): domain Bacteria; phylum Pseudomonadota; class Alphaproteobacteria; order Sphingomonadales; family Sphingomonadaceae; genus Sphingomonas; species Sphingomonas zeae. The sequence continues at coordinate 168,921 of NZ_JACIFA010000001.1, read as the reverse complement.
AGGCGGGCGGTGAGTTCGACCTGTCGGGCGATCGTCGTTATGCGGGCGTGCCCGTGCCCTCGACCGAGAGCCTGAAGGACACGATCGAGCGCGTCCTGCCCTATTGGGAGGAGCGTATCGCGCCGGCTCTGCGTGACGGCAACCGCGTGCTGATCTCGGCCCATGGCAACTCGCTGCGCGCCCTCGTCAAGCATCTGTCGAACATCCCGGACGACGAGATCACGGGGCTGGAAATCCCGACCGGCCAGCCGATCGTCTATGAACTGGCCGACGACCTGACGCCGACGGATCGATACTATCTGTCGGAACGGTAAGCGATCGGGAGACGGGGGCGGTCGCATGCAAATACCGCACCTCGTTCCCTCCTCTTCGCGCAGAGGCGCAGAGGACGCAGAGATGCTGTGCCCAGCCAAAGCGCTCCATGGTCGTAAGGCAACGGCTTCGTCTCCCGGTCGAAACGGGATCGTCAGTGCGGCAAATCCACGCCCCTCTGCGTCCTCCGCGCCTCTGCGCGAACCAAAAATCCATGACGACACGCCCATACGCTTACGGAAACTTGCCCCCCTCGCCGGGTACCGCTAGTCACGCGCTTCCCTCGGCACCGGGGCCAAAGGGCAAGGCGGAACTGCGGATATGATTTCGATCGGGATCATCATGGGGTCCACGTCGGACTGGGAAACCATGCGGCACGCCGCCGAGACGCTCGACGTCCTGGGGGTGGCGCATGAGACCCGCGTCGTCTCTGCGCACCGCACGCCGCAGCGTCTGTATGATTACGCCACGCAAGCCGCCGATCGCGGGATCAAGGTCATCATCGCGGGCGCGGGCGGTGCCGCGCATCTGCCGGGCATGGCCGCCGCGATGACGCATCTGCCCGTGCTGGGCGTGCCGGTCGAGTCCAAGGCGCTCAAGGGCATGGATAGTCTGCTCTCGATCGTCCAGATGCCCGGCGGCATTCCCGTCGGCACGCTTGCCATCGGCAAGGCGGGCGCGATCAATGCGGGCCTGCTCGCCGCCTCGATCCTGGCACTGTCCGACGAGGGGCTTGCCGAGCGGTTGAAGGCGTGGCGGGAACGCCAGACCGACAGCGTCGCCAACGATCCGCAGGGGTAAGCCAATGTTGAAGCCGGGTGCGACGATCGGAATCCTGGGCGGCGGCCAGCTGGGCCGGATGCTGGCGGTGGCGGCCGCGCAGCTCGGCTATCGTACCCAGGTGCTGGCCCCCGATGAAGAGAGCGTGGCGGCGCAGACCGCCTCCTCGCTGACCCGCGCCGACTATCACAACAAGGTCGTGCTGGCCGATTTCGTCGCCGCCTGCGACGTGGTGACGTACGAGTTCGAGAATGTCGACGTCACGCCGGTCGAATGGCTGGCCGAGCGGCTGCCCGTCCATCCCGCGCCCGCCGCGCTGCGCGTCGCGCAGGACCGGATCGCCGAGAAGAGCTTTGTCGAGAAGGTCGGCGGTCGCCCCGCCCCCTGGGCCGAAGTGAATTGCGCCGCCGACCTGACCGCCGCGCTGGATCGGATCGGCTGCCCCGCCATTCTGAAGACCACCCGCTTCGGCTATGACGGCAAGGGCCAGGCGCTGATCCGTGATATCGCTGACGCTCCCGCTGCGTTCGAGGCGATCGGGGGACCTGCCGTGCTGGAGGGGTTCATCCACTTCAGCCACGAATTTTCGATCCTGATCGCGCGCGGGCTGGACGGCCAGGCGGTCCGCTACGACCCCCCGCATAATATCCACCGCGACGCGATCCTGCGCACCTCGACGCTGCCTGCGCCGCCCGAAATCGCCGCCCAGGCTGAGGAGGCGACCGCGCTGGCGCTGCGCATCGCTAAGGAGCTGGGTTATGTCGGCGTGCTGGCCTGCGAATTCTTCGCCACCGAAAACGGCCCCGTCTTCAACGAGATGGCCCCGCGCGTCCACAATTCGGGCCACTGGACGATCGAGGGCGCCGAAACCTCGCAGTTCGAAAATCATATCCGCGCGATCTGCGGCCTGCCGCTGGGCGATACGTCGCTGACCGGCACGCGGGTGGCGATGGAAAACCTGATCGGCGACGACGCCTGGGAGATCGCGCTCAACGAAAAGGGCGCGCATCTGCACCTCTACGGCAAGGGCGAAGCGCGGCCGGGGCGCAAGATGGGGCATATCACGCGGGTGGTGCGCTGACCTCTATCGGCGAACGGCAAAGGTCACGGGCACCAGCACCTGGGCCTGAATGACCTCATTGCCTTTCATCACCGGCCGAATGCGGAATTGGGGGTAGAGCCCCAGCGCCGCCGCGCCGAAGCCACGCCCCTTGGGCCGTTCCGCCGCGACCGTACAGCTTTTGGGCTTGCCCGGTGTCGGCACGACGCAGAGTAGCACCGCCACGCCGCTGACACTGCCATGTCGGGCCATGCGGGGGAAAGCCTCGTCAATCAGGGCCTGGCGTGGCTTTTCGATCCATTCGGCCAGCGCAAAGCGTAGCCGCCCCTGTCCCGGACCATCGCCAGCTCCTCGCCCGTTGCCGGTGCCATCCCCTTCCCCGCCTGTGCCCCGTCCGCTGGCGATGCCTGTTCCAACCCCGTCGGAGATCGCGGTTCCGGCCCGTAGCGGCAGCTCGGCGCTGATATCCGCCGCCGGGGCGGGCAGATCGACCGTATCGAACCGCGCGGGCGAGACGGCGTTCGGGGCCGCTTGTTCCGCTGGGCGTTCGCGCACCGGACGTGGTGAGCCACCCCCGGCGGTCGGGCGAATGGCCATCGCTTCGCGCTTGACCGGGGCGGGCGTGACCGGCGGCGGCGGCACCGGGACGGGCGGCGGCTCGGGTGGGGGCGGCACGTCAAACAGCAACAATCTGGGCGGTTGGGAATCATCGGTCAGCCGGTGGCTTGGCGCGCCCCCGAGCAGCAGCGCCACGAACGCGGCATGGACGGCCATCGTCGCAAAAATGGCTGCCCGTCGCCGCCCCCTGTCCTGCCGGACCGAAACGCTCCCATGCATCGCGATGTTCTCCCGCTGGCGAGGATCACCGCGATGCTGATTCAGGTCAAGCCCGCGCCCAGTCCTCTCCGATCCGGCGCAGCACGTCGAGCGGTACGCGGCCGTGGCGCAGGACGGCGGTGTGGAACGCCTTCAAGTCGAACCGGTCGCCTTGTCGCTTCTTGGCGGAATCGCGAATGTCGACGAACACCGAATGGCCAAGCTTATAGCTCGCCGCCTGACCGGGATTGACGCAGTAGCGCTCCACCTCGCGCGTGGCGAAGCCTTCCGCCTCGCCCTCGGCCTCGACGAAGTGGCGGATCGCCTGTTCGCGGGTCCAGCGCAGATGGTGCAGCCCGGTATCGACGACGCAGCGATTGGCGCGGAACAGCAGGAATTTGAGATAACCCAACTGTCCCAGCGGATCGTCGTCATACATGCCAATCTCGTCCGCCAACTGCTCGGCATAGAGCGCCCAGCCCTCGCCATAGCCGGAGAAACCGTTGATCTTGCGGATCAGCGGCAGGCGCGTGTTGGACAGCGCGAGGCCGCCCTCCATCTGATGCCCCGGCAGCCCTTCGTGATAGACGGTCGTCGCCAGACAGAATTTGGGCCAGTCGGCACTGTCCTTCAGGTTGAAATAGACGAGCCCCGGCCGCGATCCATCGATGGCAGGCCCCTGCGCAAAGGCCGCCGCCGCGCCTGCCTCGGTCTGGGGCGGCACGCGGCGCACCTCAAAACCATAAGGCGGGATACGTTCGAACACCTGCGGCAGGCGGGTGCGGATCGCGTCGAGCCGGGCGTTGCAATAGGCGATGGCGGCGCGCTTGCCCTCATCGGTGTTGGGATAGAGCTGGTCCGGGTTCTTGTAGAGCGCGGCCATACGCTGGCCGACCGTACCCTTGGTGTAGCCCTGCTTCTTCAACAACGCGTCGAGCCGCGCGGACAGCATCGCCGCCTGGTCACGGCCGAAGCGGTGTACTTCGTCGGGTGAGAAGCTGGTCGTCGTATTGGCCTTAAGCGCGACGGGATAATAGGCCGCGCCCTCACGCAATTTCCATATGCCCGCGTCATGGGTGGCCTTGGTCCGCAACGCCCTGGCATAGGCGATCTGGCGATCGAGCGCGGGCAGGACTTCGGCATCGTAGATCTTGACGGCCTGTGCGGCATAGCGGTCGCCCAAACCCTTCTCCGCCGTCCGCCGCGCGAGCGATTGAACGACCAGCGCCTGCGCGGCGGGCTGGCGCGTCTTGCCCATCTGTTCGAGCGCGAGGTCGAGGATGAAGCCGGGCGGCACCACGCCCTGTCCGGCGTCATGGCGCATCCGGTCGGTCTGCGCATCGATCTGGCGGGCAAAGGCGCGCAAGCGCATCAGATAGGCATCGGCGTCCCCGGCAGTCGCGACCTTGTGCTTGGTGTCGAGGAAGTCGGGAACCGACTGGTACGCGCCCGACAGCTGCGACACGACATAGGGGCTGGGACCGTAGGAATAGCCACCGAAATCGAACGCCTGCACGGCCTGTGCCGAGCGGCGGGTGTAGAGGACCGATTCCAGATCGATGCGCTCCTCGGCCGAGAGACTGGCGGGGTCGATCGCCTCCAGCCGGGCCAGGTCGGCCTTGGTCGCGGCCTTGGCGGCCGCGATTCCGTTGGGTGATTGGTCGGAGAGTTGGCTGCGCAGATCGGCATTGGCGCCGGTGTCGAGGCCGAGATTGGTCGCACCTTCCGGGCTGCGGCGGAGCTGTTCCTGGACCAACGTGTCGAACAGCGTGGTCAGCTGGGTGGAAGGGGTATTCTGGGCAACCACGCCCTCGCTGCCCGCCGCGACGGCGAGTGCGGCCGAGCCCCCCAGAAAATGCCGCCGGTCGATCATGCCTATCCCCTTTTTTGGTTTTCCGGGCGGCAGGGTAGCGGGGTTTGGCGGGATTTGAATAGGTTATGCGGTCGGATTCATCCCTTGCCCCCTTGCCAACGAAAAAGGGCGGCCGTCCTCCGACGCACCGCCCTTCCCCAACTCAAGACGCGGAAATCACCCCGCGCGTGTCCCCGACAGCGGGAAGCTGCCGAAGGCTCCCGCGCCCACTGCGCCGGTCAGCGTGTCGCCATCGGCGGTCGCTTCGCAGTCCAGCGTCATCGGCATCGGCGAGCTGATCGACATCTTCCAGCTGATCGTGTTGCCCGAGACGTCGCCCTCGATTTCCATCGCGCCCATCTGGCCGCCGCCCGAGCCGGTGAAGCGGTCGCCCTCGGTCGTGACCGTCAGCGTCATTTCCTGGTCGCCCAGCGGCGACTTGACGATGCAGTTCCAGGTCCCGTCAATATCCGCCATCTTCACTCTCCCTTATTGTGCCGCCGGGGCAGTTGCGACGATCGCCGACGGCTCGATCACCTCGACGGGCAGGCCCAGCGTGTCGAGCTGCGGCTTCACCGCCTTGGCATCGCCGACCACCACCCAGACAAAGCTCTTGGGGTTCAACGCCGCCCCGATCGACTTGTTCAGCTCGGGCAGCGTCATCGCCTGATAACGCTGCGTGATCGTGGCATAATAATTGTCCGGACGGCGGAACAGATCGTTGGTCTGCATCGCCTGCAGGACCGCGCCGGACGTTTCGAAATTGCCCGACAGCGAACGGATCGCGCCGGTGATCGCGCGATCGAACTCGACCTGATCCATCGGCTTGGTGTTCAGAAATTCAGTGACGTCGGTGCGCAGCGCGTCGATCGACGGGCCGGTCTTGTCCGCCTGAACCGGCGCCGAGATGACATAGGGCGCGGCGAATTCCGACGTCTGGAACCCGCCCCGCACGCCATAGGACCAGTGCTTGTTCTCGCGGATGTCGGTGTTGATCCGGCTGAGGAAGCTGCCGCCCAGCGCATCATTGGCGGTGTTCTGAACCAGCAGATCGTCGGTCCCCTTCAGTGATGTCGGGGCGCCCGCCAGAATCATCGACTGCGGGCTGTCCGGGCGATTGACCAAGACGATCTTCGGCGCCGACGGCTGGCCCGCGGCGAAGCTCTTCACACCCGCCGCTCCGGTGCCCTTCCAGTCGCCGAACACACGGTCGAGCGCGGCCTTCACCTCGGCCAGCGGACGATCCGAGGTGACGAAGATCTTCGCCTTGTCGGGACGCAGCCAGGCCTGTTGGAACGCGATCAGCTGGTCGCGGGTCATCGCCGCCACCGCAGCCGGATCGCCCGCCCCTTGCGCCTTGGCATAGGGGCTGGTCGGACCATAGACCAGCGGCGGCAGGACTCGGCCCGCCAATCCCTGCGGACTGGTGAGTTCCTGCTTGATGCTCGACAGCGTCTGCGCCTTCACTCGCGCCAGTTCGGGATCGGGGAAGGCCGGGTTGCGAAGGATATCGGCATAAAGGTCGAGCGCGGGGGCCAGGTTGATGCTGGGCACATCGAGGCCGACCACGGTGCGGTCGTTCGTTGCGCTCGACCCGATCGAGGCGCCCAACCGCTCCTGCTCCTCGGCGATCGCGATGGTGTTGCGGTGGGTCGTGCCCTCGTCGAGCATCGACTGCACCATGCGCTGCGTGCCCAGCTTGCCCGGTACATCGGCGGCGATACCGGCGTCGAACGAAGTCGCAATCTGCGTCACCGGCACCGCAGTGCGCTGCGCGTAGATCAGCTCGATACCGTTGGCCAGACGGCTGCGCTGGACCGCCGGGAAGCTCAGCGGCTTCACCTGGCCCACGTCGGGCAGAGCTCCACGCGTCCCCTTGGCGGGCTGGTCGGGCGCGGCAGGCACATCGGCGCGCGGCGGCACCTTGGCCTCTTCATAGGCGTCGCGCGCACCCGGTACGACGGTCAGCGTATAGGCCGGGCGCGACAGCCACTTGTCCGCCGCCGCCTTGACGGTGGCGGGCGTCTGCGCGGCGATCGCCTCCAACTGCTTCTTATACTTGCCCGGATCGTTCGAGTAGAGCGCGCCCTCGGCGAGCGCGACCGCCTTGCCGCCGAAGCCGCCGACCGATTCCAGGCCCTGGACGCGACCCGACACGAAACGGGTCACGGCGCGCTGCACTTCGTCGGCGGTCGGACCGTTCTTCAGGAAGTCGGCCAGGATCTCGCCCATCCGCTTGTTGACCAACGCCGGGTCGACGCCGGGGCGGACGATCGCCATCATGTTGAACATGCCGACCTGCGCGAAGGGACGGTCGCTCGCCGACACCTGCACCGCCAGTTTTTCCTGCTTCACCAGGATATTGTCGAGCCGCGACGAGGCGAGCCCACCCAGGATCGACCCCGCCACGACCAGCGGGGCGCTTTCGGGATCGTTCAGCCCCGGCACCGCCCAGTTGCGGCTGATCATGACGGCGGCGACGCGGTCCTTCATCTCCTCGTTGACGGGGGCGGGCAGCGTCGGGATGGCGACGGTCGGCAGGACGCTCTTCGGCCCCGGCTTGATCTCGCCGAAATACTTCTCGACCAAGGGCTTGGCGGTGGCGACGTCGATATCGCCCGCGAGCACCAGCACCGCGTTGTTCGGGCCGTAATGCTCACGGAACCAGTCCTTCACCGTCTCCAGCGAGGCCTGGTCCAGGTCGGCCATCGAACCGATGGTCGAATGGGCATAGGGATGCCCCTCGGGGAACAGGCCGCTCAGCACCTTATACTGGGTCAGGCCATAGGGCTGGTTGTCGCCCTGGCGCTTCTCGTTTTGGACGACGCCGCGCTGCTCGTCGAGCACGCCCTGCGTCACCGCGCCCAGCAGATAGCCCATGCGATCCGATTCCAGGAACAGCGCACGGTCGAGCGCGGCGGTGGGCACCGTCTCGAAATAATTGGTCCGGTCGAAATAGGTGGTGCCGTTATAGTCGGTCGCACCCACCGACTTGAGCGGCGCGAAGAAATCGCCCGGGGCGTTTTCCGAGCCGTTGAACATCAGATGCTCGAACAGATGGGCAAAGCCCGTCTTGCCCTTGGGCTCGTGCTTCGACCCGACGTCATACCATACGCTGACCGCGACGACCGGGGCCTTGCGGTCGGTATGGACGACGACGCGCAGACCGTTCTTCAGCGTGAAGGTCTGGTAGGGAATGTCGACCGCCTTCACGAGCGCCGAGACGGGCGCTGGCCGGGAGGCCGGTGCGGCCTTGGCAACCGCCTGGGCCAGCACGACCTGTCCCGGCACGACGAACGCAAGGGCAGCGGCGCCGGTCAGCGCCACGGACTTGATACGCATTTCTTTGACTCTCCCCGCTCGGTGTATGGCCCGAGCATAGCGCCCGCGCAGCGGACCGCAATCCATGGGGACAAAGGGAATTTCGAGGCCATGCGGCCAGACCCTTTCGTTATCGAAACGGCCATCCCATCTTGTGCGCAACGGAAATTCCGCCCACCCCTTGTGTTGCCAAAATACAACACCATCTGACCTGGAAAGCGACAGGAAGACCAGATGAACCTCGAAAAATTCACCGACCGCGCCAAAGGCTTTTTGCAGGCCGCGCAGACCGTGGCGATCCGCAACAGCCATCAGCGTATTGCCCCTGAACATCTCTTGAAGGCGCTGATCGAGGACGATCAGGGCATGGCCGCTGGCCTCATCCAGGCGGCAGGCGGCGACGCCAAGCGGGTGGAGCGCGAGACCGATACCGCGCTGGCCAGGATTCCCGCCGTTTCCGGCTCGGGCGCGCAGACCTCGCCCGGCCTCGACAACGATCTGGTCCGTGTGCTCGATCAGGCCGAACAGGTCGCGCAAAAGGCGGGCGACAGCTTCGTCACCGTCGAGCGGCTGCTGCTTGCACTCGCGCTCGCCTCGACCACGGCGGCAGGCAAGGCGCTGGCGGCGGGTGGCGTCCATGCCCAGGCGCTGAACGGCGCGATCGAGCAATTGCGTCAGGGCCGCACCGCCGACACGGCGGGGGCGGAGGATCGCTATGACGCGCTCAAGAAATTCGCCCGCGACCTGACTCAGGTGGCTCGCGACGGCAAGCTCGACCCCGTAATCGGCCGCGACGAGGAAATCCGCCGCACCATCCAGATCCTTGCGCGCCGGACCAAGAACAATCCGGCGCTGATCGGTGAACCCGGCGTCGGCAAGACCGCGATCGCCGAAGGCCTGGCGCTGCGCATTGCCAATGGCGACGTGCCGGACACGCTCAAGGACCGCAAGCTGATGGCGCTCGACATGGGTGCCCTCATCGCCGGTGCGAAATATCGCGGCGAGTTCGAGGAGCGGCTGAAGGGCGTGCTCGACGAGGTAAAGGCCGCCGAGGGCGACATCATCCTGTTCATCGACGAGATGCACACGCTGATCGGTGCCGGGAAAGGCGACGGGGCGATGGACGCTTCCAACCTTTTGAAGCCCGCCTTGGCGCGCGGTGAGTTGCACTGCGTCGGTGCGACCACGCTCGACGAGTATCGCAAGTACGTCGAGAAGGACCCGGCGCTCCAGCGGCGGTTCCAGCCGGTCTTCGTCGGCGAACCCACGGTCGAGGACACCATCTCGATCCTTCGGGGCCTCAAGGAAAAGTACGAACTCCATCACGGCGTCCGCATCACCGACGGCGCGCTGGTGGCGGCGGCGACCTTGTCTAACCGCTACATCACCGACCGCTTCCTGCCCGACAAGGCGATCGACCTGATGGACGAAGCCGCCAGCCGCATCCGCATGGAGGTGGAGTCCAAGCCCGAGGAGATCGAGACGCTCGACCGCCGCATCCTGCGCCTGAAGATCGAGCGCGAGGGCCTGCGCCGCGAAAGCGACGCCGCCAGCATCGACCGGCTCGAGCATCTGGAGGGCGAACTCGCCAATCTGGAGGAACAGTCGGCCGCGCTGACCCAGCGCTGGCAGGCCGAGAAGGACAAGATCGCTGGCGAAGCCAAGCTCAAGGAACAGCTCGACCAGGCGCGCATCGAACTCGACCAGGCGCAGCGCGCGGGCGACCTCGCCAAGGCAGGCGAGCTGTCCTATGGCCGCATCCCGCAACTGGAGAAGCAGTTGGCCGAGGCGCAGTCCGCGACCGAGGGCGCGATGCTGCGCGAGGAAGTCACCGCCGACGATATCGCGGGCGTGGTCAGCCGCTGGACCGGGGTGCCGGTTGACCGGATGCTCCAGGGCGAGCGTGAGAAGCTGCTCCGCATGGAAGAGGTGCTGGGCAAGCGCGTCATCGGCCAGGAGGATGCGGTTCGCGCCGTCTCCACCGCCGTGCGCCGCGCGCGTGCCGGGCTACAGGACCCCAACCGGCCGCTCGGATCGTTCCTGTTCCTCGGGCCAACGGGCGTCGGCAAGACCGAGTTGACCAAGGCGCTCGCCGAATTCCTGTTCGACGATCCGTCGGCGATGGTGCGCATCGACATGAGCGAATTCATGGAGAAGCACAGCGTCGCGCGACTGATCGGCGCGCCTCCCGGCTATGTCGGCTATGAGGAAGGCGGCGTCCTGACCGAGGCGGTGCGGCGCAGGCCCTATCAGGTCGTGCTGTTCGACGAGGTGGAGAAGGCGCATGGCGACGTATTCAACGTGCTGCTCCAGGTGCTGGACGACGGCCGCCTGACCGATGGCCAGGGCCGGACGGTCGATTTTTCGAACACGCTGATCATCCTCACCTCAAACCTGGGCAGCCAGTATCTGGCGAGCGTCGAGGACGGGCAGAGCGTCGAGAGCGTCGAGCCGCAGGTGATGGAGATCGTGCGCGGCCATTTCCGCCCCGAATTCCTCAACCGGCTGGACGAGATCATCCTGTTCCACCGGCTGGGCCAGAGCCATATGGGTCCGATCGTCGACATCCAGGTCGGCCGCGTTGCCAAGCTGCTGGCGGATCGCAAGATCACGCTGCACCTGACCGATGCCGCGCGCGAATGGCTGGGCCGGGTGGGTTACGACCCGGTCTATGGCGCAAGGCCGCTCCGCCGCGCGGTGCAACGCCACCTCCAGGACCCGCTGGCCGAGGAAATCCTGCGCGGCAACGTCAAGGACGGCGCAACCGTCACCGTCGACGAGGGCGACGGGAAACTGGCGCTGACGGTGGGGTAAGTACAGACGAAAAAGGGGGCGGCTCCCGAAGGAACCGCCCCCAGTGGGGCTCGCCGAGGCGAACCTTGGGGTTAGAAATCGAAGCCGAGCTGCATCCGGATGAAGCGCGGGGCCTGGTAGGAAACCGGGTAGCGATAGTCGCCACGCGGGTTACCATTGCCCTGCGTCCCGTTTTCCTGGAATTTGATCCGCGCCTTTTCGGCGAAAACGTTGAACACGTCGACGCGGAGTGTGGCCTTGTACAATTCGGCAGGCAGGGTGAACGCCATGGTCAGGTTGGTCTGGGTCAACCAATCCCCGGCAAATACCGAACCGCGCGGCGTCAGGCGCAGATTGCTCTGCGACGGCGTGCCGGACCCTGCGGCGGGATCGGTGACGATCTGACCATTGACCACGTTGCAGAAGAAGCCCGCTGCGCCATACGCACCCGCGAAGCGATCGATACGGCTCGGCACGCGACCGATACAACCATAATGGCGGGGCGACTGGGCGATGACATTGGCACCCAGCGTGAACCAGTCGGCGATCTTGTAGGAGCCGTAGATCTTCAGGTTGTGGCGAATATCCGTCGGCAGATAGCCATAGGTCCCTAGCGTCAACCCCGGCTGGTCGAACGCGGTCGTCAGGCCGGAATCGCTCTGGCCATTGTCCGAACGGATGCCGCCTTCGATATTACCGATGTTCTTGGCATAGGTGTAGTTGGCGTTCAGGCTCCAGACGCCATCGAACTCGCGTTCGACGGTCAGCGTGACCGCCTTATACTCGCTCTTGGCCTTGGGATAACCGAGCTGGGCGGCGGTGAAGTCCACCGTGCGCAGAGTGGTTTCCCCATTGATCGGATCGGACAGGGTGATGCGTGCGGCCGAACCCGGGTTGACCAGCACATATTGATGGAAGCCCGTCCAGATCGAATCGCAGCCCGCGACATTCTGTTGCTGGCAATAGTTGAGGACGGCGGCGTCGATGGCCGCATCCTCCAGCGATTCGTTCAGCTTGCGATAGGTGCCGAACGCACCGATCTTCCACCGGTCACCGAGCCGCTGCTCATAGCCAAGAATGAATTCGTCTCGCGATTGCGGCTTCAAGTCTTTGGCGACCGTTGCCACCGTCGGCGTCGGATTACCGTCGGAGATGAGTTCGCAATTGCGTACCTGTGTGTCCGGGCAAGGCTGGGCGGTGGCGAAGTTGAGCGGCGACCCCAGGATAGGCACGTTGTTCGCACCGACGCCCGCAACCCGGAAATAGCGCGTATAGTCAAGTTCGGCACCAGCCAGACGAATGTTGGTGTTGGTCGGCACCGGCAGATAATAACGACCATAGAAGCCGTAAATCTTGGTGCGGCGATCGCCGATCGGATCGAACGCGAAACTTAGGCGCGGAGCCCATTGGTTGCCGGACTTGTAGTAGGTTTCATTCGCCACGTTCTTATTGCTGAATCGATCGTTGCGAACGCCGAGATTGAAGCTCAGTCGATCCTGGAACAGGTTCCAGCTATCCTGAAGATAATAAGCTTCATTCAGGGTATTGAACGTGCCGCCGTTCACAAAGGTACGACCGGAGACGTACAGCGTGTTGGGCGGCGCATAATCGGTCCCGCTTGCGCCGGAGAACTGATAGGTCCAACCCACACCGCCCGTATAACGGGTGATGGCGACGCTGGTCAGCTCCTCTCGATCATAGCCGCCGCGGAAATGGTGGCTGCCCAGCACGTTGACGAACAGGTCGGCATCCGCACGATAGAAAGTACGGGTGTCGGAGTTTTCGGTAATGACATTGGCCGGATTGCCGATCAGAGCCGGGGTAAACTGGCCACTGGAGTCCGATATCGACGGCAGCGTGGTATTGGATGGGGTCGTGATATCCCGGTTCTTGTTCTTGCCATAGGCGGCCGACAGGGTGAACCAGTTGGTGAACTGGCCGGTGTAGCGGGCGACGTAATTTTCACCGCCCGACAGGATGACCGAAGACGCCAGATAAGGTCCCGTGAACGGCCCGGCCGGATCGGTTCGGCTGTCATAGGTGCCGCCATTGGCGTCGACGATCCCGTAGTTATCGTCGTACCGCCGCTGTTTGGTATTGAAATAAGTGAATTCCAGACGCTGACCGTCAATAATGACCGCGTCGATCTTGCCACCGAAAAACGGCGAAGTGGTGCGCGTCGTCGTCCGCACATTACCCGTGCTGAACGGCACGATCGTCTGCGTTCCGGTTTGCACTCCGCTCGAGTTGAAGACAGGAATGACCGTGTTCGCATTGCCGTTCAGATAGGTGTCACCTGTGCGGGTATCATTGGACTGGTACAGGCCATAGAAGAAAAGGTGGTCCTTGATGATCGGCCCGGACAAATAGATGTTGACCTGCTTGGAGTCCCGGTAGTCAGCACGATTATAATCATAAAGTGTATTAGGACGGGTTTCGCGCAGGGCGTTCGGCTCATAGTTGAACAACATACCGCCATGGAATTCGTTGCCGCCCGACTTCGTCGTCGCATTGACGAACGCACCCGAGAAGCGTCCGAATTCGGCAGAAATCGCGCCGGTCTTCGTTTCGATCGTATCGTAGAATTCGAAAGGTACCGTGACCGAGCCCAGACCTTTGCGCAGTTCGGTAATATTCAAACCATTAACGAAGAACACATTTTCGGAAACCGACGAACCCGAAACCGCGGGAAGATTGCCGAAAGCCGTGTCTCCGGCCGCCGTGCCCGGCGCCAGCAAAACGACCGACGTCAGATCACGCAACACCGGCACGCGTGCGGCCATCTCACCGATCGGGATAACCGCACCGACCGTGTTGCGATCAAAATCCGAAACGCGGATACGCCCGGCGGTGACGACGACGTCGCCGGTCGCCTCGCCTTCTGGCGAAAGCGCGAACTGGTTCGCGGCATTGCCCTGGGTCAGGACCACCGTGGCATCGGTGAACGTCTGGAACCCCTCAGCGCTGATGCTGAAAGTATAGCTGCCCTGAGGCAAAGCCGGGATACGAAAACTGCCATCCGCCGTCGTCGTCGCGGTGCGCGAAAAGCCTTGGGCGTTGGACGTGACTGTTACCGTCGCCCCCGTGATCGGTCGGCCATCCGTGCCCTGAACGCGGCCTGTCGCATTGACCTGTGTATAGTCCTGCGCCGCTGCCGGAGCGGCCAGCGCAATCGCTCCGACACTCGCGCTCAGCATCGCCAAGGCGTGCAACGCGCCACTGCGGCGCAGCATGGTCTTTGGGAAAAATGCCCCTTGCGTCACTGTCAATCCCCCTTTGCAGGCCGTTCCGGCCCAGCCACACCCCTCAAAGAGGAGCGACTGATTTATGTCAGGGACATGACATTTCGTTCAAATGCTATTTGATATATTATCCAGTTTTAGCCCGGACATTTGCATGAAAGTCACAGTTAAAGCTTCTTTGACCCCTTGTATGTTTCAAAATTATGCAAGCAAGTTACCGTTATGCCTAAATCCTGATCATTGGTGTATTGCATATTTATAGCAGCATATCGCCAATGACGGCGACCAATATGAAAAAGGGGCGACTCCCGAAGGAGCCGCCCCGAAGTAGGGATCGCCGAGGCGAACCCTGGGGTTAAAAGTTGAACTTGGCGCCCGCGCGGAACTGGCGACCGAAGATACCGTCGCCGCCCTGCACCGCGTTGTAGAGATACGCGCCATAGGTGACGGGATCGATCGGAGGCAGGCGGTTGAACACGTTCAGCACATTCACATAGAAGGTGAACTTGTCGTTGACCTTGAACGACGCGTTCGCATCCGCGGTGATGTAGCTCTTCACGCGGCAACCGAAATAGGCCGGGGCCTGACCGCAGTCCTTGTAGGCATCGCCCTGGTCCATGGCCGACAGGTCATAGCCCGAGGTGTAGTTGACCGTCCCCGTCAGCGCGAAGTCGCCGAAGTCGAAGGTGTTGACCCAGTTGCCCTTCCACTCGAACGTGCCCGAACCGGCGGTCAGATTAAAGTTGCCCAGCGTGTCGACATAGGTCTGACGAACGCCGTCGACCGTGGTGCTCAGTTCCAGGATCAGGCTGGCGTTCAGATTGGTGTTCCAGCGGAACGAGCCGAAGTCGTAGAAGCCGTTGATCCCGAAATCGATGCCCTCGGACTTGATCGTCTGGGCATTGATCAGTTGCGAGCGGACGAAGGCGATCTTTGGCGTGGCGGTCGGGTTGTTGACGTCGACCGCATCCGGGATGACCTCGAACCCGGTCGGGATCGCGCCGCCCGCATAATAAGCGGCGATGGCGGGCGACAGGTCGGGGGTGGTGATCGCCCCGGTCTTGCGGATGTTAAAGTAGTCGACGGTCAGCGACAGGCCGCGCACCGGATCGACCTTGATCCCGGCGGTGAAGCTGCGCGACTTTTCAGGCTCCAGATTCTGCGACGCCAGCGTGGTCTGCCCGATCGAATAATTGGAGATATAGGCCGAGCAGAATTGCGGGGTCGCCGCCGAGCAGATCTGGCTGGCGCCCGGATTGATGCTGTACTGGCGCAGGAACTCCGCCGGGATGCTGCTCAGCTGCTGCGTCACGTAGCCCGTGGTCGGCAGTGCATTCGCCTCGCCGAACGAGGGGATGCGGAAGCCGCGCGAATAGGTGCCGCGCAGGGCAACCTGACGGATCGGCCGGAAGATCGCGCCGAATTTGGGCGAGAAGGCGCTCTGGCCGCTCGAATAATGGTCGTAGCGCCCCGAGGCGTTGAGCGTCAGCTGATCGACGACCGGCGCGTTGACCTCGTAAAAGGCCGACGAGACAGTGCGGTTGCCACTGGTGCCGAAGGCGTTCAGGCGGAAATAGCGCTGGGTCGGGCCGTTCTCGTCCGAATTGGCGCTGGGCGCGTCGATCGCTTCGTAAAAGATCGAGCCGCCGACCGCGACGCGCAGGTCGCCGCCCGGCAGCGTCATGATCGCCTTGCCCAGGGTGAACTGCGCCTGCAGCAGGTCCGAGCTGTCGTTGGTGATGTTGGAGGGCGTCAGATAGTTCAGCGTCGCCTGGCTGTTCAGGCCCGGATTGACGAAGTTGTAGCTGCCGTCCTTGATGACGTCGAGCAGGTGCTGGATGTAGACATAGCCGTTCTGCTCCAGACGCAGATCGGTGTGCATCGCCGTCGCGTCGAAGCGGTAGTCGACATCGTCGAAGATCGTGCCGTTGATCCCGAAGGCAGCGCGATAGACGCGGCTGCGGGTGCGGGTCGATTCGAAGCTGTTCGGCAGCGCCCCGACCAGACGCGCGACCTGACCGGCGGCAGCGAACGGGTTGTTCGGGTTCAGCGTCCCGTTGGTCGCGGTGCATGCGCCGACCGTCGTGCGCGGACAGACATAGACCGGCAGCGCGAGGATACCCGAGTTCGGATCGATCGCGGGCGTCGGGTTCTGCGAGGTCGAGAATTGCGGGAACAGGATGCCCGCGGGCGCATTGGCGCGGATCACCGTCGGCGTGCCGGTATAGCTGGTCGTCGCCTGCTGGAAATTGACCTGCAGATAGGCTTCCGACGTGTCACCGATCTTGGCGGTGAAGCGCGCCGATCCGCCGACACGCTCGATATCGGGCGTGATGTTGCCGTACAGACGCTGATTGTCGACCTGGCAGACGGTGCCCGGTGCGGTGGCGTTGGCGGGCAGCGCCAGTTCGGCGGCGGTCGGATTGTACGGCGTACCGGTCAGGCAGCCCGCCGCCGGGTTCAGCAGCTGATAGCGACCGAGCGCGGTCGTGTTGGTCGCGTCGGCGGGGCGCACGTAGAAGTTCGGCGTGCCGATCGCAAAGCCGTTGGTATACTGGTTGTTCTGATCCAGCCCGTTGGCGATTCCGTTCGGGCCGCAGACCAAAGTGCCGGTGCGGTTGGAGCAGATACCCCGCTCGTCGCTCGAGTTGAACGGCCCGGGCAGCTGGCTCGCGCGGACGCCCTCGGCGCGATAGTAGAAGCCGCTGATATAGGCGTTATAGCCCTGCTCATCGAGGTCGCCGGTGCCGGCGGTCAGCGAGACGCGCTGATTGGCATTGTAGCCGCGCTGCGAGATGCCTGCTTCGGCGCGGCCCATCACGCCCTTCACCGAACGCTTGGTAATGATGTTGACCACGCCCGCGATCGCGTCGGCGCCATAGCTGGACGAGGCGCCGTCGCGCAGCACCTCGACCCGGTCGACAATGTCGTCGGGGATGGTGTTCAGGTCGACGAAGTTGCGCGTGCCGTCGTCGGACAGCGGATAATAAGCGGCACGCAGGCCGTCGAACAGCACGAGCGTCGAGTTGGTCGACAGGCCGCGCAGCGACACCGACGACGCACCGCTCGCAAACGCGCCATTGGCCGTGAACGAGTTGGTCAGCGCCGGGCCGTTGTTCGACGCCAGCGCCTGAATGCCCGCCTGCACCGTGTTGATGCCGCGCACGTCCAGATTCTCTGCGGTGATGGTCGACACCGGCGACGGGCCGACATCGGCACCCCGGATGATCGAGCCGGTGACGACGATGTCGCCGCCCGTACCCGCGTCCGCCTGTTCGGCGCCCTGGGCGACCTGGGCGTTGGCCTCGGCATTCTGATTGGCGGCGGGCACGCTCTGCGCCAGCGCGGGCGCGGCGAACAGCATCGACAGCGGCGCAACGGTGGCCAACAGGCCCAGCTTACGCGGCCCCATCCACGAATTGGTCATGGTATCTACCCCTTCTCTTCTTATCCGCCCTTTTGGGCTCGGACGACACGCGCCAGCAGGAACCGACAAAATCAATGTCTTACTGAATGCTGCTTGATGGATGGGATGGAAGGTCATTGTAAAGACAGGAAAAAGCACTCAGCGATCAAGGGCCGAAACCTGTCGCATAAATGACACAAGGGCTGACCCAGTTTTCCTTGAAAATACGAAAATGCGATCAGCGTCATAGAGTGTGGCGATCGCAGCTTCACGTTCACGCAACGACATGGCATGATAGCTGCTGCAAATCATGCAATCGAATGTTAGCGAAGTGAAAGCTTCAGGTCGCGCTTCGTCTGACGGCCAGACGAAGCGCGGATCATTGGCGATGCAGGACCCGCGAATCGCGGCTGAGCTGCCGAACGGCGACGGGCAGCCGCGGTCGGGCGGCTCAGATGGCGCTTGTCACCGATCCGCGGCCTGGGCCAGGCCAGCAGCGGGCTCAGGTCATGCTATTCCGCAACCTCGCCCAACGATTTTGCGCCCTCGATCCTGCCCAATGCGACGAACAGACTTTGCAGCATCGCCTGCTCCTCGGGATGGAGATGGGGGTTCCAAATGTCGAAGATCAGGACTGCCCGTAATGCCGTGCTGTCGTTCCACGCCTCGTGCTCGATCGTGTCGTCAAAGGCGAAGGCCTTTCCCTCAACCCAGCTGCGCGTCTCGCCCCCAACGCGAAAGCCGCAATCCTGTGGTACAATCAACGGCAAATGGACAATCGCGCGCACGTTGCTGACCCCGGTATGCGCGGGCAACCGCGTACCAGGTTTCAACACCGAAAAAAATGCGGTTGGACCCTTACCCGAAATATGCGCCAGCGGCAGCCGATCGAGCAGCGCCATCGTCTGCGGGCAGGACGCCGCCATGTCGACATCGCGCGCACCATAGCGCCATAGATAGCGCGCGCTCCACGCCTCCGAATGGTCGAGCGCAGTCCATTTGTTCTCCGGTGTTCCGGCCTCCATCGCGACATAGGGCGCAAAACCGCTGTCGGGACGCGCGAGTAGGGCCTCCAACTCGGCGCGGATCATAGGAGTGGCCGCCTCCAGTTCGTCGAACCAGGGAAAATGGGCAGGATCGAAGAATTCGTCGGCAGGCAGGAAGGGGAAATGCACACCATGGCACGCATTGTGATAAATGGCCCGCCGCCCGAGTAGCGCATCCACACAGCGATCGAACCGCCGCCGCCGGTGAGCGGGCACATCCCCCCAATCCGGTGCCAGAGCCGCGTCGAGCTGATCGCCTAGCACCTGCGCACGCGCAGCCACCCTCGCCTGTGCATGGGCCAGCAACTGTTCGAGCCCTGACGAACGCTCGGGCAAGGACTGCAGCACGGTCGCGACGCCATGCCAGCGGAACTGCGCCTGCGACTCTTCCCCGGCACGGTCGTGCCATTCGGCCATGCGGACATTCGCCATGACATGCCGCTGATCGCGATGAAGAACTTGCAGCAAGGCCGCACGTTCTCCCTCCCTGTCGCCCTGATCGCGTCGGGCGGTCGCCAGGTTCATCCACAGGGGCGAGGCATCGGCGTCACCGCGGATCGCCCGTTCGAACCAGCCGGCCGCTGCCGCCGGATCATTCGGCAACAGGCTCATGCCCATCGCGTTACATATGATTGGATGGTCGGCCGCTTGCGCCAGCGCCTGTTCCAGCAAGCGACGCGACCCCGGCCCGTCGCCCCTCGCCTGCGCGGCCTGGGCCTGCTGGAGCAACGACATGGCGGAGGTAGGAAGCGGTTGGGTCATGCTCCATTATGCGGGTGGAAACGGCATGGTTACAAGCGCCGCCCGCCGGGTTTGACCGTTGAGCATCAGCGTGATCAACGCATTCCCCAAAAAAAGGGCGGCCCTTGCGGACCGCCCTTTCCCTTGGCGATTGCGATCGAGAACAGTTCCTTAGAAGTGAACGCGGCCCTGTACACGGAAGCCACGACCCACCGCGTCATAGGTCGACGGATAGGTGTTGCCGCTGTTGTACGAGGTAGAGCCCGCATTCGAACCGACGATCGGCGGCTGCTTGTCGAGCAGGTTGGTGACCAGCAGCGACAACTCGAAATTCTCGGTGGCGCGGATGCGCGCACCCAGGTCGAGATAGTTGTAGGCCTTGATCCGGTTGAAGTTCCAGTTCTGGCCCGCGATCGGCGTGGTGCCGGTGATCACGCCCGAGAAGAGTGGGGTTAGGCCCGGCTCATAACGGACGGTATCGATGTGACGCCACAGCAGCGACAGATCGACATCACCGAAGCTCAGCGTGGTGCGCTGGTTCCAGGCGAACTTCGGCTGGATGGTCAGGCAATTGGCGCTGTAATAGCCGACGCACTCGCGGACGACCGAGCTCGGCGAGGCCTGGAAGGTGTTGCTGTTCGTCCAGGTACCCTGGAAGTTCAGGTTCAGCTTCGCGAAGCCCAGATCACGGCGATAGTCGACACCCAGATCGATGCCGTCGGTCGCGATTCGACCCAGGTTGGTCAGCGGCTGTGGTAGACCCGCAACCGTCGCCGACGAACCGCTGAGACGGCCCGTCGTGGTGCTGCGGCGTATGCTGGTGCAGGCCGTCGACGTGGCCGAGGCCGCAGTGATGTTACCGAAGCAAGCGGAGAGGATGTCCGCCGGGGTTGCGGCGGTGATTGCCTGATTGATCTTGATGTTGAAGTAATCGACGCTGATCGTCAGCCCCTCGACCAGCGTGCGCGGGGTCAGGATCGCGCCTACGGTGAAGGTATCGGCGACTTCCGGACGGATGTTCGGGTTGCCGCCGCCGGTGGCGTTGGGCTGCCCCGAGGCCGGGCTCTGGATCGTTCCGATCACCGCCGCCGGAGCTCCTTGCGCCAGACAGATCGCGCGGAGGTTGGCGTTGGCCGTCGGTGCGGTGCCCGCGCACGGATCGACCGTCAGGTTGACCAGATAGGTCGACACCGGATCGAACAGTTCCGAGATGTTGGGTGCCCGAACCGCGCGTTGATAGTTACCACGCAGCTTGAGGTCGGCAATCGGCTCCCAGCTGCCGCCCGCTTTCCAGGTGGTGGCATTAAAGCTGGGGTTGCCGGTGGCGTCGATCTTGTAACGCGACTGGCGGATGCCGCCTTCGACGGTCAGGCTGCGGAAGAACGGCTTATCCTCGACCAACGGCGCGATCACTTCGCCGAAGAATTCGGTGACGTTGAAGCCGCCATTGACGGGCAGGACCGCGCCGCCCGCGCCGCCCAGTTCGCCGGGAACCAGCGCATAGGCGTCGGGAATGCGTTGCGCGCCATAATCGCGATACTCTGCACCGGCAGCGAAGCTGACCGGCGTGCTCGCAGCGGGCGACGCAAAGCCGAAATCACCGCTCAGCAGCGCGTGAACCTGGGACAGCTGAGTCTTGGTGGTGATCGTGCTCTGGCCGTTCAGGAACGCCGCCTGCTGAGGCGAGATGCTGCCTGCCTGGCCGAACAGGTTCAAGGGGACGCAGCCATTGGTCGTCACCGCGCAGGTCGTGGTGTTGTCCGCATTCAGCGCCTGCTGCACGCGCGAGCGCAGCACGTAGCCTGACTGGGTCTGGGTGTTCTGGCTCTCGCCATAGGCACCATAGACATCTAAGCTCATCGACTTGGTCAGGTTCAGGCGAACGCCCGCTGTATAGTCGAACAGGGTCGTTTCAAATTCGCTGACGCGCGGCCCCAGTTCGACCGTCCGACGATAGACTTCGGGCATCGGGATGGCGGCACTGGTGTTGCAGGTCGTGCCCAGCGCGATTCCGGCCGCGGTGCAAAGCTGATCGCGGATGCCAGCGGGCAGATACGGGTTGTTGCCAGGGACGGTCAGCGCCTCACCAAAGATGCCCGACGGGGCGATGATGGTTGACACCCGGTTCTTTGAGAACAAACCGCGCGTATAGACGGTGACGGTGTCCGACACGTCATAATGTGCCGCGCCGTACATGTTGTAGCGCTTAAACGGCGTGAAGAAGATGTTGTACGGACTGAAGTTGAAGTCCTGGTACGGCGTCACCAGCAGGTTGCTGCTCGGGTTCACCTGCAACAGGCCGGACTGCCCCGCGATCGCGAGTGAAGTCGGAACCGAGGTCGGCGAGCCGCCAGCGGCGCGGCCGGTGGTGGAGCTGATAGTGCTCGACGCATAGGGGCGGTCGCCCTGATAGATGGGGTCGGCTTCCTGGTAACCGACGCTGAACACCGCGTTACCGCGACCATCATCGAAATTCGCGCCGAGGGTCAGGTCGGCACGGAAATAGTTGCCGTCACCGCGCTGCGAGATCTGCTGGCTGGCCGAGGCATCGACGCCCGAGAAGTCCGAACGGGTGACGAAGTTGACGACCCCCGACACGGCGTCGGCGCCGTAGGAGGTCGACGCACCGCCGGTCAGGACGTCCATGCGCTCGAGCAACGCGAGAGGGATATTGTTGAGGTCGGTCTGACCGCCCAGACCCGCCGTCGCGATGCGCTTTCCGTCGATGAGGACGAGGTTGCGGTTCGAACCCAGGTTGCGCAGATTGACGAACGACGCGCCACCATTGCCGTTGTTGACGGCGGTACCGATGCTCGGCACTGCTCCGGGCAGCTGACGCAGCACTTCTTCGGCGGTGTTGGTCTGACGCAGCGTCAGTTCCTCGCGGCCCACCACCGCCACCGGGCTCGATGAGACCAGGTTGGGGTTGCGGATCAGCGTGCCGGTGACGACGATGTCGCCTTGGCTAGATTCGGTAGTAACAGGCGTGCCGTCGCTGTTCGTCTGTTCGACAGCCTGATCCTGCGCAATGACCTGCGCCTGACCGGGGGCGGCGAAAACGCCGGCTCCCATCAGCAACGTGGACGCCAGCAGGCGTACGCGAGCATTTGTTTTCATGGACTTAACCCCTTTTGCCGGCCTTGTGACCTGACGTTTTTGACCCGAAAATATCCGAGTGCTGCCATTTTATTACAAAGGGGTTAGCCGCGGTTGCAAACCCAAAGCAGTCTATATCATGTCGGAAAATTCATGTTTATCGGAGCTGTGACATAACCGTCACATATTGCGCATCATAATTTCCTCGCGCTCACCAGGAACGTACAAAGGAAACCGAAGCTGATGAAACTCCTGATTATTCTTGCGGCTTGGGTGCCTTCGGCTGCCGCAGCGCAGCGTGTGGAGGATCGCCCAAAGTCGATTGATGAGATCACCGCCTGCCGTCAGGTTCATGGCGATGCAGCACGGTTACGCTGCTATGATCATGCAGCGGAAGCATTGGCAGGCGCACGGGCATCCGGCGACATTCTGATACTGGATCGAAAGACGGTCGTAGCGCGAAAGCAGCAGCACTTTGGGCTGAGCACCCCGACCAGCGAGATGTTCGGCGGCGGCGACGCAGACAAGGCCACGGAGGTGCGTCAGCTCGCCAGCAAGATCATCGCGATTGCCCCAGCCAAAGCCTATGGCCGCTTTGACATCCAGCTCGCCAACGGATCAGTGTGGCAGACATTGGAGGCACTGCCCTTTCCCCCTAAGCCAGGGGTGGGGGTAACGCTCCAGAAGGCCGCCATGGGCGGCTACCGCCTGTCAGTCACGGGCCAGCGTTCGGTCCTCACGAAACGCATCCGCTAACCCTTCGAATGCCTCACGGCATCGGCCCCGTGACCAGCAATGGGTCGAGCTTGCGTCCCTTCCATTGCAGGCTCCAGTGGAGATGCGGGCCGGTCGCGCGGCCGGTGGCGCCGGCTGCGCCGATCGGCTGGCCCTGGCGGACATGGTCGCCGACGTGCACGTCGATGCGTGACAGGTGCAGGAAGGCGCTGTTCAGGCCCTGGCCGTGGTCGAGCATCAGCAGATGCCCCTCCAGCGTGAAGGGCTGCTGTGCCGCCAGGATGACGACGCCGTCGGCCGGGGCGCGGACGATGGTGCCGGTGGGGACCGCGACGTCGGTACCCGAATGATAGCTGCCCGGCTCGCCGCGATAGACGCGCTGCGCGCCGAACAGACCGGAAATGCGCCCCGTCACCGGCCATATCAGTGTCTGACGCCAGCCGCTCGCGTCCGTCTCGAGCGCCCGGGCGGCACGGATCTGCTGCAGCTCGGCGGGGCGCAGCTGCTGGAACTCGGGATCGGGGACGGGGTATTTGGGCAAGCGGTCCAGCCGCTCGATCCGCCAGGCGCGCGGCGCGATGGCCAGCGGCTGGCGCACCTCCCGCCCATCGTCAAGCGTCGCGACCAGTTCCGCCGACGGCCCCGCATCGCGGTCAAACCCGGCCAGGAACGCCCCATCGGGGGCCAGCGCCACGACCTCTCCGTTCAGCGTGACCGACACCGCGCCGGTGGGTGCCTGCCCATGGATCAGGCCGCCCTGACTGAGCTGCCCTGTCCAGCGAAACGGGGCCAGGGGGATGGCGACGGGCGCAGGGGCGAGGCGCGGTTCCGGTGCCGTAGGCGGTGGCGCCACCGGCCCGGCAGGCGCGACGCATCCGGCCAGCAGCAGCGCGAACCCTCCGGCCCAAGCCTTCATTGCGGCGCGAGCACCTTGGCCGTCGCTTCCGCATCGGCATAGGCTTCCTGCCGGGCGGCACTCCAATATTTCAGGTCTTCCAGCGCGATACGACGCCCGGTCACGGCGCAGACGACATGGTCGCCCGGCGACAGGACGCGAAAGCCGTTGGCCATATAAAGAAGCCGCGCGGGGCGATCGGTATTCGACATCAGCATTCGGGTACTTTCGGATCAAAGGAGCGTCGGCTGGTCCGGCTTGGCCTGTCCGGGCCGGGGCTGGTCGGCCTTGGGCTCCCGCTTGGGCTTGTCATAGGTTCGGGGGGCGGGCCGCTCAACCCCGGCCTGATCGACCGCGACATCGACCGTTCCGTCGCGGAAGCGCAGCGTCAGCGTGTCCGCCGCCCGCGCCGCCTCGGCCGAGGACAGCGTCTCGCCGCCCGGCCGCGCGGTGATCCGGGCATAGCCGCGCTCCAGGATGCGATCGGGGTTGAGCGACTGGATCAGCCGCCAGGTCGAGGCCAATCGGTCGCGCCCTCGCTCCACCTGCCGTTCGAGGACCGCCGGGCGCAGCGCCGCCCCTGCCCGGTCCAGCCCGCCCCGCGCCAGCGTCACCCGCCGCTCCAACCCGCGATCCAGCCGCGCGCCTGCCTCATCGGCACGCTGACGCTGTGGCCCCAGCAACTGGTCGCGCTTGGGGAGCAGCCGCGCCATCGCGTCCAGCCGCTCGCGGCCCCGCTCGACATAGCGGCGCGCACAGCGTTCGGTGCGCTGGCGATGGCTCGCCACGGTCAGGCGCAAGTCGGCGAGCACCGGCACCGCGATCTCCGCCGCCGCGGTCGGAGTCGGCGCGCGCAGGTCGGCAGCGTAATCGCACAGGGTCGTATCCGTCTCATGTCCCACCGCCGAGATGATCGGGATGGTGCAGTCGGCGACCGCGCGGACGACGATTTCCTCGTTGAATGACCAGAGATCCTCGATCGAGCCGCCGCCGCGCGCGACGATCACCAGGTCGGGGCGCGGCACCGGACCGCCGGGCGTAATCGCGTTGAAGCCCCGGATCGCGGCGGCGACCTCTTCCGCCGAGCCCGCGCCCTGTACCTTGACCGGCCAGACGATGACATGGGTCGGGCAGCGATCCTCCAGCCGGTGGAGGATGTCGCGGATGACCGCGCCGGTCGGCGAGGTGACGACGCCGATCACCGGCGGCATGAAGGGCAAGGGCCTCTTCCGCTCGCGCGCGAACAGCCCCTCGCCTGCCAGCTTGGCCTTCAATTTCTCGAACAGCGCCATCAGCGCGCCTGCGCCCGCCAGCTCCATCCGCTCGACGACGATCTGGTACTTCGACCGGCCGGGAAAAGTGGTCAGGCGGCCGGTGGCGATCACTTCGACCCCGTCCTGCGGCTGGAAGGGCAGCGTATTCGCCGCCCCCTTCCACATCACCGCGTCGATGACCGCATTCTCGTCCTTCAGGCTCATATAGACATGGCCCGAGGTAGCGCGCTTGTATCCCGAAATCTCACCACGCAGGCGGACATGGCCGAATTCGCCCTCCACCATCCGCTTCAGCTTCAGGCTGAGTTCGCCCACCGATAGCGCGAGCGCGTTGTCGCCGGCGATCTCCTCGGCTACCAGCCTCGCACTTTCGTCATAGGGATAAGGATCGGGCATGAACGTCCTGCTGCTGGGATCGGGTGGCCGCGAACACGCGCTGGCGTGGAAGCTGGCTCAGTCGAACGGGTTAGATACGCTCTACGCCGCGCCCGGCAACCCCGGTATCGCGGCCCATGCGACCTGCGTGGCCTTGAACGCGACCGATCACGCCGCCGTGGTGGCGTTCGTGAAGGACCATGCCATCGGCCTGGTCGTGGTCGGCCCCGAAGCGCCGCTGGTCGACGGCCTGGCCGATTCGCTGCGCGCGGCGGGTGTACCGGTGTTCGGACCTAGCAAGGCCGCCGCGCAGCTCGAGGGGTCGAAGGGCTTCACCAAGGATCTGTGCCGCCGCGCCGACATCCCGACCGCCGGTTACGTCCGGGTCAACACGCTGGAAGAAGCGCAGGCCGCACTCGCCAGCACCTTCGGCCTGCCGGTCGTCATCAAGGCCGACGGTCTGGCGGCGGGCAAGGGCGTGACCGTCGCCTTCACCAAGGCCGAGGCCGAGGGCGCGATCACCGACCTTTTCTCCGTCCCCGGCGCCGAGGTGGTGATCGAGGAATTCCTGGAGGGCGAGGAGGCGAGCCTGTTCGTCCTGACCGATGGCGAGGCGCTCCTACCCTTCGGCTCGGCACAGGATCACAAGCGGGTCAGCGACGGCGATACCGGCCCGAATACGGGTGGCATGGGGGCGTACAGCCCCGCACGCGTGCTGACGCCAGACCTGGAGCAACAGGCGATCGACCGGATCGTCCGCCCCACCGTCGATACGCTGCGCGCCGAAGGGATGCCGTTCTCGGGCGTGCTCTATGCCGGGCTCATGCTGACCGACCAGGGTCCCAAGCTGATCGAATATAATGCCCGCTTCGGCGATCCCGAATGCCAGGTGCTGATGTTGCGCTTCCAGGGCGACCTGCTGGCGGTGATGCTGGCGGTCGCCGAGGGGCGGCTGGCGGAACTGCCCGCGCCCGCATTCTCGCCCGACCCCGCGCTGACCGTAGTGATGGCGGCCTCGGGCTATCCCGGCACGCCCAAGGCAGGAGGCGCGATCGACGCCATCGATGCCGCCGAAGCGACCGGCGCGGTCGTGTTCCAGGCGGGCACGAAGATGGAGGACGATCAACTGGTCGCTAGCGGTGGCCGGGTGCTGGCTGTCACCGCCAGCGCGGCAAGCGTGGGCGAGGCGCAGGCCGCCGCGTACCGTGCGGTCGACGCCATTCGCTTCCCCGATGGTTTCTGCCGCCGCGACATCGGCTGGCGAGAAGTCGCTCGCGAGGCGGACGCTACGGGAACCGTGCGTTGACCCCATCGATTGGGCTCGCGATCGGGGCGATGGGACAATAGGGTAACGCGATGAACGACACGACGGCAGCACGGGCGGAAAGCCTGATCCCCGATGGCGTGGCCGCCATCACGACCATCCATTTCGCGCTCATCGCGCTGGTCGCGATCGCGGCGATCGCGGTCATTCTGATCGGTATGCGCCTGAAGCGCCGCCGTACCGATGCCGCCCAGCAGGTGGATAAAAATGCGCAGGAAGCGGGAATGGACCTGCGCCAGCCCGACCCCGCGCCGCTGCGTGAGGCCGAACTGACGCAGCCAAAGGCACAGCCGCGACCAAGCCCGGCTTCGACACCGACGCCCGAGCCCGAGCCCGAGCCCGAGCCCGTCGTTGCCCCCGAGCCCGTCGTTGCAACGACGCCGGCACCTGTCGCCGCGCCAGCCCCGGTCGCTGCCCCGATCATGCCGCCCCCTTCGGAGCCGGAAGAGCCTGCGCCTTCCAGCGATCCCTTGCGCGACGAACCCGTCGCCGCCGCGGCGCCCATGGATGCCAGCCCCGCCGCCGAGGCCACGCCGCAGCCCCTCGCCGATACCGCCCGGCCGGAGGACCAGCCGATCACGCTGCTCAAGGGTCTCGGCCCCAAGCTCACCCAGAAGCTCGCCGAACATGGCATCACGACCGTTGGCGATATGGCGAGCCTGAGCGAGGCGCAGGCGCAAGCTCTCGACGCGCAGCTCGGGCCGTTTTCCGGCCGTATGGCGCGCGACCGCTGGCTGGAACAGGCGCGTCTGCTGGCGGCCGGTGATCGCCAGGGGTTCGAGGCGGTGTTCGGGCGGCTCTGACGGAACGGCCGACGCCAACGCCGGTTGAAGCATGATGACCACGCTCGATCCCAAGACCACCGCGCTGATTCTCATCGACCTGCAACAGGGTATCCTGCCCCATGCGGGCGGCCCGCGATTGGGGGCGGAGGTCGTGGCGACCGCCAGGACGCTCGCCACCCGCTTCCGCGAGGCGGGGGCGCCGGTCGTGCTCGTCCATGTCGGCTTCACGCCCGAGACGATGCCCAGCCAGAATGTCGACCGCCCCAGCCTGCCGCCCCAGGGCACTCCGCCCGAATTCAGCGAGCTGGTGCCCGAGCTGCGCCAACCCGGCGATATCGTCGTGTTGAAACATCATTGGGGTGCGTTCACCGGTACCGACCTGGACCTGCACCTGCGGCGCCATGGCGTGCGCACGTTGGTGATCGCGGGGATTTCGACGAACATGGGCGTCGAATCGACCGCCCGCTCGGGCTGGGAACTGTCCTACGACATCGTCATCGCCGAGGATGCCTGTGCTTCGCGCTCGGCCGAACTCCACGCCTTTGCGATCGAGAACATCCTGCCGCACATCGCGCGGGTGGTGGCGTCGAAAGATATCGTACTGGCCGATTGAGTCCGGCGGCTACCACCGCCCTAGCTTCGGCAGCCTGCGCCGCCGCCGGGGCCAGCGCCTCATCCGGCTGGACCGATTCGGCTATGCCTATGTCTTTGCGCTCGTCATGGCGCTGGTCCGGTTCCGCTGGGCGAGGTGAAGGCCTTGCAGCCTGGACGACAGGGTGCCCGTGCTCAGGCCTCGCTGACCAGCAGCTTGTCGATCCGGCGTCCGTCGAGGTCGACCACCTCGAACCGCCAGCCCTGCTCGACAAAGCTTTCGCCCTCGCCCGGCAGGTGGCGGAAGACGGCGAGCGCCAGCCCGGCGACGGTTGCGTAATCGCGGTCGTCGGGCAGGTCGATGCCCAGCCGGTCGGCCAGCGCGTCCGCCGCCATGGTCCCTGCAACCAGCAGCGAGCCGTCGTCGCGCTCAACCACCGAGGGCGCTTCGCCCGGATCGGCGTCGGAGGCGAATTCACCCGCGATCGCCGCCAGCAGGTCGGACGGGGTCACGATCCCTTCGAAATGGCCATATTCGTCATGGATCAACGCCATCGGCACCTCCGCCTGGCGCAGCGCGAGGAGCACGTCCATCGCATCGATCCGGTCGATCACGACGGGCGCCTTGCGCATCAACTGCTTGAGGTCGAGCGGATCGCCCCGGAACAGCGCCATGGCGATGTCGCGCGCCTGGACCACGCCGACCACCGCGTCGATCGATCCCTCACCCACCGGCAGGCGGGTGCGCGGGCTTTCCAGCAGCTTGGCGCGGATCGCCGCATCGTCGAGCGTGCAGTCGAGCCAGTCGATCTCGGTGCGCGGCGTCATCACCTCGCGCACCGGCCGGTCGGCGAGGCGCACCACGCCCGAGATGATCGAACGTTCATGCTCCTCGATCACGCCGGATTTCGACGCCTCGGCGACGATCAGGTGCAACTCCTCGGCCGTCACCTGATCCTCATTGTCGCGGTTCAGGCCCAGCAGCTTGAAGATCACCCCGCTGGTCGAATCGAGCACCCAGACGATCGGTGCGGTCACGATCGCCAGCCAGCGCATCGGCGCGGCGACGAAGGCGGCGATCGGTTCGGGCTTGCGCAGCGCGAACTGCTTGGGGACGAGTTCGCCCAGGATCAGCGAGGCATAGGTGGTGAGGCCGATGACCAGCGCGAAGCCGAGCGTCGCGGCGGTGGAGGGCGACACGCCCAGCGCCTCCAGCCGCGCGGCAGTCGGCGCGCCCAGGCTGGCGCCCGAATAGGCGCCCGCGATGATCCCGGTCAGGGTGATGCCGATCTGGACGGTCGACAGGAACTTGCCCGGATCGGCGGCCAGGGTCAGCGCGGCCTGCGCACCTTTACGCCCGCTGCGCGCCATCGCCTCCAGCCGCGCACGCCGCGCCGACACGATCGCCAGTTCGCTCATCGCGAACGCGCCGTTCAGCGCGACAAGCGCGAGGATGATGAGGACGTCGATCCACGGAAAGGGGGGCAGCGGTGCCATCGGTACTGGGTGCTCATAGCGGGGCGAACAGGGCTTCGACAACTCCCGTCGTCATGTTCCGTTCAGTTCACATGCGGAACAAGGCCGCGTAAGACGGCGTTCCGAGGGACGAGACGCCGATAAAACCAACAAGGATCATGTTCATGCGACTGTCTGCCAAGTTCCTGACCGCCGCCGCCCTGTCGGCACTGGTCGCCACCTCGGCCTGCACCACCGACCCGGAGACGGGCCAGCAGCGACTGTCCAAGGCGGCAATCGGCGGTATCGGCGGCGCGGTGGGCGGCTATCTGCTGGGCGATCTGGTCGGCGGGCGGCGCGACCGGACCGAGAAGATCCTGGGCGCGGGCATCGGCGGCCTCGCCGGGGCCGGTATCGGTGCCTATATGGACAAGCAGGAGCGCGACCTGCGCGCCCGCACCGCAGGCACGGACGTTCAAGTCGTCCGCCAGGGCGACGACCTGCTGCTGAACCTGCCCTCGGGCATTACCTTCGCGTACAACTCGTCGCAGGTGCAACCGCAGTTCCGCCAGACGCTGGACCAGGTCGCCGACATCCTGTCGCAGTATAAGCAGACCTATATCGACGTGTATGGCCATACCGATTCGACCGGCAGCGATGCGTATAACCAGCGCCTGTCCGAACAGCGGGCGGTATCGGTCGCCGACTATCTCGCATCGCGCGGGGTGCAGCCCGCCCGCATCGGCACCCGCGGCTTTGGCAAGTCGCAACCGATCGCGTCCAACGACACCGAGGAAGGCCGCGCCGCCAACCGCCGCGTCGAGATCAAGATCGTGCCGATTCGCGAGGGCGATCTGCGCTGATCGCCAAGCGATTTGCGAAGCGGAAAAGGGCTCGGACGGGATGCCGTCCGGGCCTTTCATCGTATAAGGCGACACGACATCATCCGGTAACGCGCAGGTCAGCCGCGATCTGATTAACCTTGCAGTCTTCGCGATCATGAGGGCGGATTGGCATGGCGGCGCATGGTGGAATGGCGCGGTGGTTGACCGCACGATGGGCCATGCCCCTGTTGTCGGGGCTGTTCATATTTATCGCGCTGACGATCCTGAATGCGTGGAATATCGCCCCCCATTCGGCATGGCGCGCTGCCGTGGTCGCCGGAGCGAGCGGCTTCCTGGCATCTCGGCTCCTTCGGCGCTTTCAGAAGCGGGAGGATCAGAGATAACGCCCGCCTATCGTCGTGCCTTGAAGAAGTCTTTCAGCAAGCTTGCGGCCTCCTCTTCGCCTATCCCGGCATAGACTTCCGGCCGGTGGTGGCAGGTGGGCTGGCAAAAAAAACGCGGGCCATGCTCGACCGCGCCCCCCTTGGGATCGCTGGCGGCGTAATAGAGCCGCGCGATTCGGGCATGGGCGATCGCGCCCGCGCACATGGCGCAGGGCTCCAGCGTGACCCAGAGATCGCAATCCTCCAGCCGGTCGCGGCCGAGCAACGTGGCGGCGGCGCGTATCGCCTGGACTTCGGCATGGGCGGTGGGGTCGTGCAGGCGACGGGGCGCGTTCGCGCCGGTCGCGATGATCGCGCCGTCCTGCACCACCACCGCGCCCACCGGCACCTCGCCCGCCAGCCCCGCCTGGGCAGCAGCGTCGAGCGCGATGCGCATCGGGGTGGGAAGCGGAAACATCCCCCCTCCCTGCCCCGCGCCCGTCATCCGGGCAAGGGCGCTTGGTGGTCCTTACTGGGCGTTGTCGGCGGGCTTCTCGACGCTGACCGTCGGCACCTCGACCGTCTTCTGGGTGGTGCCGACCGACACCTTGGGTCCCTCGGCGCGGAATGCCGGGGCCTGGACGACCGCCGGGCGGGTCTGGTCGATGCTGACCCACCCCATCGCCATGGCACCGGCGACCAGCAGAAGGACGATGCCCAACAGGACGAGAAAAGCGCGCATGACCCTGGCTCCCAAAGGTTCGTTGCCGTAACAACGCAGCCGACGAGGCCCAGTTGCACCGGTCTTTGCGGGGAATCGGTTGACGTCACCCCCCGGACGGGGTATCGGCGCGGCCTTTCCGGGCACTGCCTGAAACCAGGATAACGATCATGTCGCGCATTTGCGAGCTGACCGGCAAGGGCCGGCAGGTGGGTAACAACGTTTCCCACGCCAACAACAAGACCAAGCGTACGTTCCTGCCCAATCTGCAGAACGTCACGCTGATTTCGGACTCGCTCGAAAAGAGCGTCCGCCTTCGCGTTTCGACCCACGGCCTGCGCTCGGTCGAGCACAATGGCGGCCTCGACAACTGGCTGGTCAAGACCTCGGACGATCAGCTGTCCTTGCGCGTGCGTCGCCTGAAGCGCGACGTCGTCAAGAGGCTGGCCGCCGCCAAGACCGAAGCCGCCGCCGCTTAATCAGCGACGCGACGGTTGACGGGTTGAAGCCCGCCGCTCCCCGGAGCGGTGGGTTTTCGTCGTTGGTGTTGGGAGTACCCTTGGCCTGAGCCCTTCGGCTGGCTGGCAAGCCAGCCGCTCAGGATAAACTTGGGCGTTCTGTGCCCGCGTCGAAGGCCACGCGGACGATCAGCGGATCGCCGCGCGATCCAGCCGAAACTTCAGCAGATAGCTTTTTTGCAGGAACAGCTGGTTGTCGTCGGACACCAGCCACAGGATCGTCGCTTCGCCCTCCTGCGTCACCGCGACGCCTTCGAAATTGTCGTGGATCAGCGGCGAATCGAGTTCCGCGATCAACCGCCCCCGCGCCACCCGGCCGGGCGTGATCTGGGCGGCGGGGACCAGCATGATGCGATTCGAGAACCGGAAGGGCAGCCGGAAACGCCGCTCGACAACGACCAGCGACCCATCGGGCAGCGCCGCCGCATCGGCAACGTCGTATTTCGGCGACACGAGATAGGCGAAGCGGCGGGCATGGCCTTTCAGCGGATCGCCCGGAAAGATCAGCGCCTGGCGACTGTTGCGCCGCGACTCGTTCCCGCCGCGCCATGATCGGCGCCGGACCTTCGCCTCTTCGGAGATGGTGACGAATCGCCCATCGGGCATCCGCGCCAGCGATTCGGCCCCGCCATTGGCGGGCCAATCCTTCATGTCCCGTGGGGCAACATAGCCCCCAGCGCGGGCGAAGCCGGGCGCATAACGCCATATCTGGTTATACCCCTCGAACCCCACCCATAACCGTCCGGTGCTCGGGTCGATCGCCAGCGATTCGCTGTCACGGTCCCGTTTCTCCCATCCCGTACCGGGACCGGCGGGCAGATCGGAGAAATGCAGGTCGTGCGGCGTCCAGTCCGCGCCCATGCGAAAGCGCACGATATTGCCGCCGTCGCTCAGCAGCAGGAAATGATCCCCCGCCACGGCCAGCGAGGAATAGCCGCCAAAGGCGGGCATACGGCTCGTCAGTACGATGCCGCCGAGATAGGTCAGCGCGCCGAGCTTGCGCCGTGACGGATCGTTCGGGTCCAGATCGACACGGTGCATGTCCATCTGCGGCTTGCCCTCGAACAGCGGCAGACGCTGTTCGCCGGACCATCCCGGTACCAGGGCCAGGATCAGCAGACAGGACAGCAAGATACGCATGGCGCCTCATAGGCGCTGCGACGCCCTACGACAGCCCCCCGCCGGGGCGGATCGGTCCCTACCCGGTACGCGACATCATGAACGGCGGATAACGGCCGCATTCAGGAAGCGCTCAACGCGAATCGCCCAGAAGCGGTGCAACGACGACGGACGGGACCGTCGATCGATACGAGTTTCGGGAGTGAGACCATGATGAAGACCCTGACCTTGGCGGCGACCACGATGGCGATGATCGGCGGCGCCGTGCTGCCTGCTACCGCTGCGGATGCGCACCGCTATCGCCGGGCGCCTCATTCGGACCGCTATTACCGCGGCTATAACGATGGCGCGCGGGCGGAATATCAGGCGAGCAAGTGCCGCCGCTCGGGCACGACCGGCACCATTGTCGGCGCCGTGGCGGGCGGCCTGCTGGGCCGGACCATCGATACCGACGGCGATCGCACATTGGGCACGCTGGTCGGCGGCGCAGGCGGCGCACTGGCGGGCCGCGCGATCGAGCGGTCGGGCCGTCCCGGCTATTGCCGCTAAACGGTTAGGGCGGGCGGAGCCTGTATCTGCCCCACCCGCCCCAGTATTCTCGCGTAGCGTATCGAGGACGGAACGCCGATCTCCCCCAGGGAGGTCGGCGTTCTTGCCACTGCCTCATTCCTCCCCCTACCAAGGGAGGAATGGCGTCCGACAATGATGACATCGGGTTAAGCCAACGCGAGCCCCTCCCCTGAAGGAGAGGGGTGATTCAATCTCATGCCATCCCGCCTCAATACATGTGCTGTCCGCCGTTCATCGACAGGGTCGAGCCGGTGACGAAACCGGCCTCATCCGAACACAGGAAGGCGACACCGCGCGCGATCTCGTGCGCCTGGCCCAGACGGCCGACCGGGATCTTGGCAACGATCTTCTCCAGTACGTCGGCGGGAACGGCGGCGACCATGTCGGTGTCGATATAGCCCGGGGCGATCGCGTTGACGGTCACGCCGAACCGCGCGCCTTCCTGCGCCAGCGCCTTGGTGAAGCCATGGATGCCCGACTTGGCGGCGGCATAGTTGACCTGGCCATACTGGCCCGCCTGACCGTTGATCGAGCCGATATTGACGATGCGGCCCCATTTCCGGTCGCGCATCCCGGGGAACACCGCCTTGGCCATGTTGAAGCAGCCGCCCAGATTGGTGTCCATGACCTCCTTCCACATTTGGTAGGTCATCTTCAACAGCGTGCCGTCGCGCGTGATGCCGGCATTGTTGACGACGATATCGACCGGCCCCAGTTCCTCGGCGACCTGCGCGACGCCCGCCTGGACCGCGTCATAATCGGCGACGTCCCACTTATAGGACTTGATCCCGGTACGCTCCGAAAACTCCCGCGCCCGCTCGTCATTGCCCGCATAATTGGCGGCGACGGTGGCGCCCGCTTCCTTGAGCGCAAGGCTGATCGCCTCGCCAATACCGCGCGTACCACCCGTCACAATCGCGACCCGTGCCATCAGACCTCTCCCAAATGAGATTGTGGCTTAAAAGGGGCAGACGATATCCGCAACGACAAAGGGCGGTACGAAATGTAATATTACGCTACGGCAACCAGCCTTGCAGTTCACGTTCAATCAATCCGCGCAGCATCGCAATGCCGACCTCATTGTCGTTGAGACAGGGCAGATAGGCGAAATGGGTTCCGCCGGCGCCCTCGAAACTTTCGCGGCCGCGGATGGCCAGTTCCTCCAGCGTCTCTATACAATCGGCCGAAAAGCCCGGCGCCAGGATCGCCACTTTGCGAATACCGCGTGCCGGCAGCGATTCCAGCACCGTGTCGGTCGCGGGCTCCAGCCATTTGGCACGCCCGAATCGCGACTGGAATGAGACCAGCAGTTCGCGACCCTTCAGCGTGTCCGTCATCGCCTCGGCCAGCAGCCGCGCGGTCTTGCGGCAATGACAATGATAGGGATCGCCCAGTTCCAACGTCCGTTGCGGCATGCCGTGGAAGCTCGCCAGAATCGCATCTGGCTCGAAATCAAGCGCGGCAAGCTGGGTTTCCAGCTGGGTTTTAAGCGCGTCGATATAAAGCGCATCGTCATAATAAGGCGGCAGGGTGCGGATCGCCGGTTGCCAGCGCATCGTCGCCAGATGCGCGAACGCCCGGTCATTGGCGGTGGCGGTCGTCGCCGCGCAATATTGCGGATAGAGCGGGGCAAGCAGGATACGCTCGCAACCGGCATCCTTCATGGCCTGCACCCGGTCGGCGATGGCGGGGCGGCCATAGCGCATCGCCCAGTCGACCATGACGCCCGGCCCGAACGCATCCTTCAACGCCCCGGCCTGCGCCTTGGTGATCGCGGCCAGCGGCGAGCCGTCATCGCGCCAGACCAGCGAATAGGCATGAGCCGATTTCTTCGGTCGGGTGTTCAGGATGATACCGCGCAGGATCGGCTGCCACAGCAGAGCCGGAATCTCGATCACCCGGCGATCGGACAGGAACTCGCCCAGATAGCGCTTCACTGCGCGCGGCTCTGGCGCGTCGGGCGTGCCAAGGTTCATCAGGAGCACGCCGATCTTCGGACGCGGGACGGGCACATGGTCGGGCGGCAGCATCAGGCGGAAAACTCCATCGGCAGGCTTCGTATCCGTGGCGCGCCGGGCAGGGTGGCGAGCGCATTGGCGATGGCGGGCGCGACCGGCGGCACCGCCAGTTCGCCGACCCCGCCGGCGGCTTCGTTGGAATCGATCAATTCGACCGTGATGTCGGGCGTATCGGCCAGCCGCGGCAGGTTCAGCGCACCCAGCCGCGACGGCACCGCCCAGCCCCGCTCGAACCCGACCGCGCCGCCGCGCAAGGCGGCAAGGCCGAAGATCAGTCCGCCCTCGACCTGTTGCCGCACGATATCGGGGTTCACCACCCGGCCGCAGTCAATGGCGGCGACCAGCCGGTCGACCACGGGGCGGCCACCCTCGTCCCGGTGCGCCTCGGCCATCACCGCGACATAGCTGCCGCGAAAGCCATGCGCGGCGACACCCTGCCCACTGCCCGCCGCGCCACCTTCCCAGCCGCCCAGCGGCGCGGCGGTCGACAGGCAGCGCGCCAGCCGCGGCTCCTGCCCCAGCATCGCGATTCGCCATGCCAGCGGATCGGCCCCCGCCTCGCGCGCGCATTCGTCGATGAAGGATTCGGTAATGAAGCAATTGGCGACATGCGCCCCGCCGCGCACATGGCCGGTCGGGACGGGGAGCGACGCATCGTGATGATGCACCGCCAGCGCGGGGATCGCGTAAGGAGGAACCGCGCCGCCCATCGCATAGGCGTCGCCCCGCCCCTCACCCCGCATCCCCCAGCGGACCAGCCCAGCTGGCATTACTCGCTCGGCCAGCGCCTTGCCGGTCGAAGGCGTCGCGATCCGACCACGCCAGCCGACCAGCTTTCCCTGTGCCAGTCGCGCGGTCATCCGGGCCATGGCGGGCGCGCGATAGGCGTCGCAGCGCAGATCCTCGGTGCGCGACCATTGGACATTGACCGGCCGCTTCAGCTTCGCGGCGATCATCGCCGCCTGCGCCACCGCGCTATTCTCCAGCCCCAGGCCGAAGCCACCCCCGATCGGCATGGCGTGGACGATTATCCGCGCCTCGGGGATCGCCGCCGCCCGCGCCGCGACCGCGCGCGCGGCTTCGGGGGCGAGGGTCGGCACCCATAGCTCCAGTCCGCCATCCTGCCATGCCGCCACCGCCGCACGCGGCTCGATCGCGGCATGGACGCCGGTCCCGATCCGGTAGCTGGCTTCGATCAATCCCGGACCTTCCAACCCCTCCGCGACATCGCCGCGGGTGAGGACGGTGTGCCCTTCCTCCTTCAGTGCGGCGTCAAGCGCCTGCACGATGGCTTGCGACGTGGGCAGCGCCCCAGCACTCTGCGCGCGCGGAGCAAGCGCATCGAGGCCCTTTTGCGCGATCCACCAGCTGGCGGCGGCGACCGCGACCCAATCGTCGCCCTCGATCACGTCGACGACGCCCAGGACCTTCATCGCCGCCGCACGGTCGACGCGAATGGCGCCGGCCCGGCCCAGCGGCGCATGGCGCAGCGCGACATGGAGCATGTCCGGCAGGCGGATATCGGCGGTGAAATTGGCCGAGCCGTCGATCTTGGCGGGCGCATCGAGCCGGGGCACATCCTTGCCCATCAGCCGCCCCGCGCCGCCGCTGCCCAGCGGCGGGGGATGGGGCACCGTCTCGCCCGCCGCCGCCTCGGCCAGTTCGGCGAAGCGCAGCCGCTGGTTGCCATGGACGATGAAGCCGTCCCGGGCCTCGCACGCGCGCGAGTCCACGCCCCAGCGGCGGGCGGCGACCTGCGCCATCAGCGCGCGGGCGGTCGCGGCGGCGATACGGGCGGGCGGCTCGAACATGCGCAGCGAGCTGGACCCGGCGGTCAGCATGACCCGGTCGCGGCGCAGCCATTCGTCGCGCGCACCTTGGGGCAGCCGGTCGAACGCGCCCTCGAACAGCGAATCGACCCCGATCGGATTGGCGTAAAGCGGGCTGATCGGCGCGGGCTCGACCGCGACCGTCCGCCAGTCGGCACCCAGTTCGTCGGCGACGACCTGCGCCAGCGTGGTGGCGATCCCCTGACCATGCTCGGCCTGCGGCACGGCCACCGTCACGATGCCGTCGCGCCCAATCTTCAGCCACGCGCCGAACGCCTGCTCGCCCGGCGCGACCGTCAGGCTGGGCGGATAGGCGCGCGGCCACAGCCCCCAGGCCACGACCAACCCCGCCCCCACGCCCCCGCCGACCAAGATGTTGCGCCTGCTGTACTCCATCGCGGCCGAGCCTTAGCCGACAGGCATGGTCAGGCAAGCGCGGGGTTTCACTGTCTTATAGCGAGAGGGGTCGATTGTTCGCGCGAAGCCGCGATGCCGTGAAGATTTTTGCGCGCAGAGGCGCAGGGGACGCGGAGGGGGATCATTGGCGCGACCATTCCTCCGTCTCGACCGGCAGACCGTGGCGCCCGGCGTTGGAAGACTGGCCTTGCGGCCGGGCCAAACCTCTCTGCGCCCTCCGCGCCTCCGCGCGAACCAAAAATCTTCGCGGCTTTGCGGCTTCGCCTGAATCAAAATCGGCGACCGTCCGGCGTGGCCTTCGACTTCGCTCAGGCTGAAAGGGTCTTTGGGGATGCGCACCAACCTCCGCTCAGCCTGAGCGAAGTCGAAGGCCATGCCCACCCGCCGCCACAAAGGGCGGCACCCAACCCATGGTCTTGGTGTTGTCGCCCCGCCGCTCTATGAAGCGGGCCAGAAAGGGAAACGCATTTGATCCTCTCCATGCTTGCGGCCGCGGGCGGCCATATCCGGTTCGAGGATCTGGGGTTGCACCCGGACGTCTTCTCGATCGGCTTCTTCACGCTGCGCTGGTACAGCCTGGCCTATATCACCGGCATCCTGTTCGGCTGGTGGTATCTGGGCAAGATGCTCGACCGGCCGGGGGCGCCGATGTCGCGGGCGCATGCCGATGATCTGGTCTTCTATGCGACGCTGGGCATCATCCTGGGCGGGCGGATCGGCTATGTGATCTTCTACGCGCCCGAGATGTTCCTGCACCCGCTTCACATCCTGCGGCTTTGGGACGGCGGGATGAGCTTTCACGGCGGCGCGGCAGGCACCGGGATCGGCGTCTGGCTGTTCGCGCGCAAGCACAATCTGAACGCGCTTCGCATCCTCGACTATCTGGTCTGCACCGCGCCGGTCGGGCTGTTCCTGGGCCGCCTGGCCAATTTCGTGAATGGCGAGCTGTGGGGCAAGCCGTCGGACGTGCCCTGGGCGATCATCTTCCCGCGCACGGTGCCCTTCGGCCTGCCCGATCCGGCGCGCCACCCCAGCCAGCTTTATGAAGCCGGGCTGGAAGGTCTGGTCCTGTTCGCGGTGATGAGCTTCGCCTTCTGGCGGACCAAGTCGCGCTATGATCCGGGCAAGCTGTCGGGCCTGTTCCTGCTCGGCTATGGCATTGCGCGCTTCATCGTCGAATTCTTCCGCGAGCCCGACCAGCAGTTGCGCGCCTTTGCGCAGATGACCGGGCTGCACATGGGCCAGTGGCTGTGCGTGCCGATGATCCTGGGCGGGCTGTACCTGATGAACTCGGCCAAGGCGCGCCGCGTCCGGGTGGAGCCGATCGCGGGGACCGATAGCGTTTCCTGATCCTCTTGCAGCGGCGGGGTCGGGGCGGCAGAGCGGGGGCATGACCAACCCGCTGATCCCCCCCGCCGATCACAAGCCCGAGCCCGAGGACGCGCTGCCCGAACGGCTCGCCCGCGCCATCGCGCTGGCCGGGCCGATCCCGGTGGCGCAGTTCATGGCCGCCGCCAATGCGCATTATTACGGCACCCGCGATCCGCTGGGCGCGGGCGGTGACTTCACCACCAGTCCCGAGATCAGCCAGATGTTCGGCGAGCTGGTCGGGCTGTGGTGCGCCGATCTGTGGGACCGGGCGGGTCGACCGCAAGTGCACTGGGTCGAACTGGGGCCGGGGCGCGGCACGCTGGCGGCCGATGCCCGACGCGCGATGGCCAAGGCGGGTTTGCATCCGACCATCCATCTCGTCGAAACCAGCGCGACGCTGCGCACCGCCCAAGCCCAGCGGGTGGCGGACGCCCAGTGGCATGACACGGTCGAGACCTTGCCCAGCGACCGCCCGCTGATCGTCGTCGCCAACGAATTCTTCGACGCGCTGCCGATCCGCCAGCTCGTCCGGCGCGGTGACGGCTGGCACGAGCGGCTAGTTGCGGCACAGGACCTGCTGTTCCTGCCGATCGCCGGGCCGCCGGTGCCCTCCGAGATCATCCCGGAACCCTTACGCGAGGCCGAGGCCGGGTCGGTGATCGAAGTGTCCCCCGCCAGCGTCGCGGTGATGCGCAGCCTGTCCGCCCGGATCGCGGCGCAGGGCGGTGCGGCGCTGATCGTCGATTATGGCTATGAAGGCCCCGCCCTGGCCGACACGTTGCAGGCGGTGTGCGGCCATGCCTATGCCAATCCCTTCGACCGGCCGGGCGAACAGGATCTGAGCGCGCATGTCGATTTCACGACGTTGGCCGCCGCCGCGCAAAGTACCGGCCTCGCCGCCTTCGGTCCGGTGACGCAGCGCGACCTGCTCGGCGCCCTGGGCATCGACCAGCGCACCACCAGCCTTGCCCGCGCACATCCCGACCGCGCCGACGCGCTGCTCGCCGACCGCAACCGGCTGATGCAGGACATGGGCACGCTGTTCCGCGCGCTGGCGGTGGCGCGGCCCGACTGGCCGGTGCCTGCGGGCTATGGCGAATGATCGTCTATCGTGACGCCGCGCCCGGAGACGGGGAAAAGCTGGCCGCGATGGCGCGTGCCGCCTTCACCGACACGTTCGGCCATCTCTATCCGGCGGCCGACCTGAACGCCTTTCTGGACGAAGCCTTCGGCCCCGAGGGCCTGCCTGCCCAAATCGGCGATCCCGACTTCATCATCCGCCTGGCGGTCGAGGGTGATGCGATCATCGGTTTCGCCAAGATCGGCCCCGTCGGCTTTCCCGGCGACTGGCCCGAGGATGCAGTCGAGCTTTACCAACTCTATGTCGCCTCCAGCCATCTGGGCGCGGGCGTCGGCCCCGTACTGATGGACTGGGCGATCACCACCGCCCGGGCACGCGGTGCAAGCGAGCTGATCCTGTCGGTCTATGTCGACAACCACCGGGCCAAGGCCTTTTACACCCGCTACGGCTTTGTCGATATCGGCCGCTACGACTTCCCCGTGGGCGAGACGATCGACGAAGACCGGATCATGAGGCTGTCGCTATGACCATCGAAACACTTCGAACACCCCTGCTCGAGCCCATCCCGCACGGCTTTCTCGGGCGGCGCGGCGGCGTGTCGGCGGGGATTCATGGCGGACTGAATGTCGGGCTCGGATCGGAGGACGATGCCGATTCGGTCGCCGAGAATCGCCGCCGCGCGCGTGATGCTGTGCTGCCCGGTGGGCGGCTCATCACCTGTTACCAGATCCATTCGGCCGAGGCGGTGACGATACTGACCCCGCCCGAGGACGATGTCCGCCCGCATGGCGATGCGCTGGTCACGGATCGGCCAGGGCTGCTGCTCGGCATCCTGACCGCCGATTGCGCGCCGGTGCTGTTCGCCGATGTCCAGGCAGGCGTCGTGGGCGCCGCCCATGCCGGGTGGAAGGGCGCATTGGGAGGGATCACCGACGCGACCTTGCTCGCCATGGAGGCTCTGGGCGCGCGCCGCGATCGCATCGCTGCCGCCATCGGCCCGTGCATCGCCCGCGCCAGCTATGAGGTCGATGCCGCATTTCTGCGCCGATTCGCCGAGGCCGATCCCGATAATGAACGCTTCTTCGCCGACGGCACGCGCGCGGATCACTATCAGTTCGATCTGGAAGCCTATGTAGTCCAGCGCCTGGCCGCCGCCGGGGTATCGCGCGTCGCAGCACTAGGCGAGGACACCTATGCGCAGGAAGATCGCTTCTTCAGCTTCCGCCGCGCCACCCACCGCGCCGAGCCCTCTTATGGTCGCCAGATTTCGCTGATCGGTATCGGCTGAAATATCCTCCCCGGCACGGGGAGGGGGACCACCGCGAAGCGGTGGTGGAGGGGGCGCGCCGCGAGGGACGTCCTTTATGGACCCCCCCCTCCGTCAGGGCTTCGCCCTGCCACCTCCCCGTACCGGGGAGGATATGAGCCTCGCCAAAGCCATTTGCCGCGTTATCCTGGGGACATGGCCGCCGACAGAGCGGCATCCCTTCCCAAGGAGACCGACATGCCGACCGAATCCGATCTGACCGGCGTTTCGCCCCAAGACCCCGCCAAGGCCGCCGCCAAGAGCGATGTGACCAGCATCGGCGACCGCAAGCTGAAACCCTCCACGCTGATGATGGGGCATGGTTTCGACCCCGTGCTGTCCGAAGGATCGCTGAAGCCACCGATCTTCCTGACGTCGACCTTCGTCTTCCCCAATGCGGCGGCGGGCAAGCGCCATTTCGAGGGCGTGACCGGCAAGCGTCCCGGCGGTGCGGACGGGCTGGTCTATTCGCGCTTCAACGGGCCGAACCAGGAAATCCTGGAGGATCGCCTGGCGATCTGGGACGAGGCGGAGGATGCCCTGACCTTTTCCAGCGGCATGGCGGCGATCGCCACGCTGTTCCTGTCGATGGTCCAGCCGGGCGACGTCATCGTCCATTCCGGCCCGCTCTATGCCGCGACCGAGACGCTGATCGGGCGTATCCTGGGCCGGTTCGGCGTGCAGTGGCTCGACTTCCC
The DNA here is from genome assembly GCF_014197135.1 of Sphingomonas zeae. Taxonomy (GTDB): domain Bacteria; phylum Pseudomonadota; class Alphaproteobacteria; order Sphingomonadales; family Sphingomonadaceae; genus Sphingomonas; species Sphingomonas zeae. Next base: position 126,167 of record NZ_JACIFA010000001.1, on the reverse strand, counting down.
CGCTGGTGCCACGCGCGAGGGGATCGACGCGGTCCTGACCAAGGCCGCCGAGACCGGCCGTGTGCCGCTGATCTATCTCGAAAGCCCCGCCAACCCGACCAATGCGCTGGTCGATATCGAGGCAGTGGCGGCGGCGCGCGATGCGGTATTTGCCGACCATGACGAGAAGCCGCCCATCGCGATCGACAACACCTTCCTCGGCCCGCTCTGGCAGCGTCCGCTTCGCCACGGGGCGGATCTGGTCGTCTATTCGCTGACCAAATATGCCGGCGGCCATTCCGACCTGGTCGCGGGCGGCGTGCTGGGGTCGAAGGCGCACATCGCCACCATCCGCTCGATGCGCAACACCATCGGCACGATCTGCGACCCCAATACGGCGTGGATGCTGCTCCGCTCGCTCGAGACGCTGGAGTTGCGCATGAGCCGGGCGGGCGAAAACGCCGCCAAGGTCTGCGCCTTCCTACGCGACCATCCCAAGGTCGAGCGGGTCGGCTATCTCGGTTTCCTGGCGGACACGCCCGGCATGGAGCGGCAGGCGGACATCTATCGTCGCCACTGTACCGGCGGCGGATCGACTTTCTCGCTCTACCTCAAGGGGGGCGAAGCGGAGTCGTTCCGCTTCCTCGATAGCTTACGCATCGCCAAGCTGGCCGTCAGCCTGGGCGGGACGGAGACGCTGGCCAGCCATCCGGCGGCGATGACGCACCTGTCGGTCCCCGATGAACGCAAGGCGGCGCTGGGGATCACCGACAATCTGGTCCGCATCTCGATCGGGGTCGAGGATGCCGACGACCTGATCGCCGATTGCGAACAGGCGCTGGCGGCGATCTGAACGATCAGGCGGCGGCGAGCGCGGTATAGAGCCGCGCCGTCAGCCGCCCCAGCGTCGCGCGGAACAGCGAAGGGTCGTTCAGCGCGCGCGCCAGCACGACTGCCCCCTGGATGCCGCTGACGACATCCTGCGCCAGCGTGGCGGCGTGATCCTCCGCCACGCCCGCTTGAACGAGCAGCGACTGGAGCGCGGCGATCCAGCGCCGGAAATAGGCCGCGATCGGCTCGGCAAAGGGATCGCGAGTCGCCCCCAGCCCCCATGCTCCGATCAGGCAGGCGCGCTGGCCGGAGCCGAAATAGCGGTCCACCGCCACCATCATCGAATCGATGCCCGCGCGCGGATCGTCGGCCTGCTCCAGCGGCGTGAACACCGCCGCGTCGAACCAGGCTGCGACATCGGCCAGCACGGCCGCCGCCATCTCCTGCTTGCCGCCGGGGAAGAAGTGATAGAGGCTCCCCCGCCCCAGCCCCGTCGCGGTGCCGATCAGCGACAGACTGGCCCCGGCATAGCCATATTCGCGGAACACCTCGGCCAGCCCCGGCAGCGCATCGGCGCGCTCGGCGATCATCCGCGCCATGATCAGAGCCCGAGTTCGCTGAGCGAAGGATGATCCGCCGGACGAGTGCCGAGCGGCCAGTGGAACAGCCGCTCGTCTTCGCGAATCGCCAGATCGTTGATCGATGCGATCCGGCGCCGCATCCGGCCATCCTCGGCAAAGTCCCAATTCTCATTGCCATAGGAGCGAAACCACTGGCCGCCCGCATCATGCCATTCATAGGCAAAGCGTACCGCGATCCGGCTGTCCTGATGCGCCCACAATTGCTTGATGAGCCGATAATCCCGCTCGCGCGCCCATTTGCCGCGCAGAAAGGCGACGATCGCGTCATGCCCCGTCAGAAACTGATCGCGATTCCGCCATGGGCAGTCGGGCGTATAGGCCAGCGCGACTCGTTCGGGATCGCGGCTGTTCCACGCATCCTCGGCGGCACGGACCTTTTGCGCGGCGGTTTCGGAGGTGAAAGGCGGTAGGGGCTGACGCATGACGGGAAACCTCCAAACCGGCTAGTCGATTCTGTATCGATCGGTACAGGAGATGGCGCCTTTGCGCAATATGGGGCGGCCGCCTGTCAGTGGATTCGGGGATCATCGTGCAGGGCCATGCCGATAAACGCGCTCAGATCGTCGGCGACGAAAGTATCGGGCGGACTGCCACGAATCACCGCGATTCGTCCATAATGCGGCCCCTCCACACAACATATCGCCCATGCCCAGCACCAAATCAGGTAGTCCGCAAAGACCAGATAGCCGTGCTGCTCGGCCTCGACCGCATCCCCGCCCCATCCGGGTTCCCAACTGGCGCATTCTTCCGCTAGGGACTTTATGTCACGCACCGACCACCAGCTTATGGTTTCGTTGTCCATGAACTGGTGGCGCGGAGCCGCGATCGACAGATAGGCGCGGAATTCCGGCGGCAGACGAATGCCATATCGCATCTCCAGCGCCGTAATGCCGTCCTCGTCATGGGCGGGTGTGTAGAATTTGGGTTCGGCCAATGCCCAATGATCGGCCAAAGCCGCATAGCGTTGCTCCGCCGCCCCCTCCGGCAGGATCGGCGGCCGACCACGCGTCCGCGACACGGGTCGCGTACGGGACAGGATAGTCTTCAGCCACGATATCATACCGGGTGCTCCGCATGGACGCGATTGCCCCCGTCACTCGCCAGGAAAATGCCGCGCCAGTCGAGCGTGCAGCAACTCAATCAATGCCGGGTCCATGAAGGCATAGTCGTCGGGGATATCCAGACAGATCATCCGCTTGCCGTTCAAGGCCTTGCGAAACCGCTGCTGAACCTTGGTCCGGTGAGTCTTCTCCATGACGACGATGACGTCGGCCCAGGACACCAGTTCGGCAGTCAGGGGATTTTCGGCATCGTTGTTCGTGCCCGCTGACGAGACTTCCAGATCGCGGCGCGACGCGAAGATCTGCTCGGCCGTGGGGCTGCGCAGACGGTTCTGGCTGCAGACGAACAGGACGTTGGTGATGGAGGACGGGGGCGGCATTGAATGTCAGCTTAGCCGGGCCGCTGTGTGGCGGGGAAGACCGGATCGTCGCGGCGAATCCCGGTTCCTGGCGCGAGCGATGTCGCCCGACGCTGGGCGACGCGACGCAGGATCGAACGAGAATGCCCGACGAAAAAACGGACAGCCCGCGCCACCCCATCATCGTATCGAGCCAAAACGGACCGTGGTGGCCATTGATCAGGGCCGATGCCTGCGGAGTCGCGCAACAATGCCGCTCGACCATCGCGATACGCCACCGCCTGCGAGCAACCGCCAATAACACCCCAGAAAACGAAAAGGCCCGGCGTCGCATCGCTGCAACGCCGGACCCTGTCGCCCGAAAAGGGATGGCTTATTTAGCCGAGGGGGATCAGCCCTCGTTCTGCAGGTTGACCGCTGCGTACTTGCCGCGACGATCGACCTCGATCTCGAACGACAGGCGATCGCCCTCGTTCAGCGAGCCCATGCCGGCGCGTTCGACGGCCGAGATATGCACGAACGCATCGGGCTGTCCGTCGTCGCGCTGAATGAAGCCGAAGCCCTTCATCGCATTGAAGAACTTGACCGTGCCGGTCGCCTTCTCACCGGTCAGCTGACGCTGCGGAGCGCCGCCGAAACCACCGGCGGCACCGCCGCGCGGGCCGCGATCACGGTCGCCGCCGAAGCCGCCTTCACGCGGTTCGCGCGGAGCGCGATCCTGAACCGGAAGCGGCTCGCCCTCGATCTTCAGCTCGGTGGCCGAGATGCGGCCGCCGCGATCGACCAGGGTGAAGCCGAGCGGCTGGCCCTCGGCCAGGCCGGCCAGACCCGCCTGCTCGACCGCCGAGATGTGAACAAACACGTCTTCGCCGCCGTCATCGCGCACGACGAAGCCAAAGCCCTTCTGCGCGTTGAAAAACTTGACGACACCCGTGCCTTCACCAACGACCTGGGGGGGCATACCGCCGCCGCCACGACCGCCGCCGAAGCCGCCACCGCCGCCGCTACGGAAGCCACCGCCGCCGCCGCCGCCGAAACCGCCACGGTCACCGCCGCCGAAACCGCCGCGATCGCCACCACCGCCGAAGCGGTCGCCGCCACCGAAACCGCCGCCGAAGCCGCCGCCGCCGCCGAAGCGATCACCGCCACCGAAGCCGCCGCCAAAGCCGCCTTCATCGCCGCCGCCGAAATTGTCCCGCTTGTCGCGGCCACGCGAGCCGCGATTGCCCCGGCTACCTCTATCGAAACTCATAAGCCCTGTTCGTCTTCCCGGTTCGCCCGCAAATCCTGTCCTCAAGAACCGTGCGCCGGACGAAGAGCGCGGATCTTTTGGCGCCAAACCTTTTGCGCCTAGTGGCGATCCATAACGCAGAAGGACAGGCATCGCGAACGAAATCGTGCGAGCCCGTCTCGCTTTGGCGCGAACGAGGCAGATTACGTCGGAATTGTGGCCAAAACTCCACAACATCTTTGTAAAAGACGCCGAATCATATGGCCCGCCCCCCGCGTCTTTTCTCACCGTCGCGCCCGATCGCGGTTGAGGCTTTTCGCCGCCGCCGCTAGGGCAGGCGTCATGACCGTTCATCTGCACGAAGAAGACATTCCCGCCGATCTGTTCGCAGCTGGTGCCGCGATCGCCGTCGATACCGAGACGATGGGCCTCATCACCCCGCGCGACCGGCTGTGCGTCGTCCAGTTGTCCGACGGCGGCCCGGACGAACATCTGGTCCGCTTCGCCCCCGATAGCGACTATGCCGCGCCCAACCTTCGCGCGCTGCTCGCCGATCCGGCGCGGCTGAAGCTCTATCATTTCGGACGGTTCGATATCGCCGCGATCCGCCATTATCTCGGTGTCGTTGCGGCCCCCGTCTATTGCACCAAGATCGCGTCGCGCCTGATCCGCACCTATACCGACCGCCACGGCCTGAAGGAGCTGGTCCGCGAGCTGCTCGGCGTCGAGCTGTCCAAGGCGCAGCAATCGTCGGACTGGGGGGCGCCCGAACTCACCGAAGCGCAGCGCGAATATGCCGCGTCGGACGTGCGTTACCTTCACCGCATGAAGGTCGAACTCGACAAGCGGCTGGAGCGGGAAGGCCGGATGGAACTGGCGCAGGCCTGTTTCGATTTCCTTCCCGCCCGCGCCGAGCTGGATCTGGCGGGCTGGCCCGAGGTCGATATCTTCGCCCACGCCTGAACCCGCGTCGCGTAAGGAGCCATCATGTCCGAGATCGCCGACCGCGTCCGTACCCGGCGCCAGATCTGGGCGGCACCCGGCAGCCGCCACGACCGTTTCGTGACGGTGGCGCGCTGGATGCTGCCCAGCGCGATCGGCGTATTGACCGCGTTCCTGGTGATGGCGCCCATCTATGCCTCGAACGAGGTGTCGTTCGTGCTCGACAAGAAGAAGGTCGAGGTCGCCAAGGAACGACTGAAGATCCAGGCCGCACAATATCGCGGCGTCGACGACAAGGGACAGCCCTTCTCGCTCGACGCGGGGTCGGCGATCCAGCGCAGTTCCGCCGAGCCGGTCGTACAGCTCAACAAGCTGTCCGCCGCGATCCGCCTGTCGGACGGCCCGGCCACGGTCAGCGCCAATTCGGGCCGCTACGACATGCGCACCGAACAGGTGCAGCTGGACGGGCCGCTCGATTTCAAGTCGGCGGGCGGATACGACCTTCAGACGCAGAACGCGACCATCGACCTGCAACAACGCACGCTGGTGTCGGGCGGTGCGGTGACCGGCCGCGTACCGCAGGGCAATTTCAGCGCGAACAAGATGCGGGCGGACCTGGAAAATCGCTCCGTCCGGCTGGAAGGCAACGCCCGCTTGCGCATCGTGCCGTAAAGCCCGAAATAGCCGCTCATGCACAAGCTCTTCGCCGCCGCGGCTCCGGCCCTTCTCGTTCTGGCAGCCTCCGCGGCCGCGCAGGTCAAGCATGACAGTCGCGCGCCCGTCGATTTCGGCGCCGACGTCATCGAGTTGCAGGACAAGCAGAACCGTGGCGTCCTGTCGGGCAACGTCTCGTTACGCCAGGCGGAGATGACCCTGACCGCGGCGCGGGTGGTCATCGTCTATACCGGCCAAGTGATCGGCGGAAAGCCGCAGGTCTCGCGGTTCGAGGCGTCGGGCAACGTCGTCGTCAAGCGGCCCGACCAGACCGCGCGCAGCAACTATGCGATCTACGACCTCAATCGCCGGGTCATCACCATGCTGGGCAACGTCACGTTGACTCAGGGCGGCAACACGGTGAATGGCGGGCGGTTGACACTCAACCTGGATACGGGCCGCGCGGTGATCGACGGCTCGTCGGTGGCGGGCGGCGCCACGTCGGGCAATGGCGGCACCGTCAGCCGTGCGCCATCGGGCCGGGTCACGGGCACCTTCTCGGTCCCCGATCGCAACTGAGGCGTGACGCGGGTGCCACGCCCGCGCTAACGTCTGACCAGTCAAGGGAAGAACAGTGCCGATGGACATGGAAACCCCGATTCGCGAGGCTGATCAGCGCCCGGGCCATCGCACCGCTCCCGTATCGGAGCCGCCGGTCGCCAACGGCCTTCAGGTGGTGTCGATCGCCAAGAGCTATGACAAGCGCGTCGTCCTGACCGATGTGTCGGTGTCGGTCGGGCGCGGCGAGGTGATCGGGCTGCTCGGCCCCAATGGCGCGGGCAAGACGACCTGCTTCTATTCGGTCATGGGGCTGGTGAAGCCCGACTCGGGCCGCATCATGCTGGACGGCGAGGATATCACCGGCCTGCCCATGTATCGCCGCGCGATCCTGGGCCTGGGTTATCTGCCGCAGGAAACCTCGATCTTTCGCGGGCTGTCGATCGAGAAGAACATCCTGACCGTGCTGGAACTGGCCGAGCCCGATCCGGCCGAGCGCGCGCGCAAGCTCGACAAGCTACTGGAGGAGTTCGGCCTGACCCGGCTGCGTGCCGCGCCCGCCATGGCGCTGTCGGGTGGCGAGCGTCGCCGCGCCGAGATCGCGCGCGCGCTGGCCGCCGACCCGTCGATCATGCTGCTCGACGAGCCATTCGCGGGCATCGATCCGATCTCGATCGCGGACATTCGCGATCTGGTGAAGGACCTGAAGCGGCGCGATATCGGCGTGCTCATCACCGACCATAATGTCCGCGAGACGCTCGACATCGTCGACCGCGCCTACATCATCTATGACGGCCGCGTGCTGTTCAGCGGATCGCCGGAGGAACTGGTCGCCGACGCCAATGTCCGCCGCCTGTATCTGGGCGAGGGCTTCTCGCTCTGACCGCATGAACAGCGCCTGTCGATCCGCACCTGATGGCATGACCGGCGCGGCGGGCGCGGACGCGCGGAGGAATCTTGCCCCAATTCCTCCCCTGCAAGGGGAGGTGGCAGCGCAAAGCGCTGACGGAGGGGTGTCCCGCTATCGAAAGGGCGACACCCCTCCACCATGCTTCGCATGGTCCCCCTCCCCTTGCAGGGGAGGAATGATGCTGTGAGCCTGGCGCCGCGCCTCGACATCCGCCAGTCGCAATCGCTGGTGATGACGCCACAGCTTCAGCAGGCGATCAAGCTGCTGACGCTGTCGAATCTGGAGGTCGAGGCGTTCATCGCCGAGGAGGTGGAGAAGAACCCCCTGCTCGATGCCAGCGCCGTGCGCGAGGTCGCGACCCCCGAACGCCCCGAGCGCGAGGCCCCCGCCGGAGCAGACGAACTGGTCGCCGGAACCGCGCCCACCGAGGATCGCGGCCTCGACCTGGATTATGCGACCGAGAGCCATCAACAGGACAGCGTGGCCGATGGCGGCACCGGGCCGGACGGCGGCCTGTCGCTGAACGGGGCGAGCGGCGGTGGCCTGGGCGGAGAGGACGGGCCGGACTGGGATTCGCTGCCCGACGACGCACCCAATCTGGCCGAGCATCTAGAGGCACAGGTCGCGCTGATCCTGTCGGGCATGGACCTGACCATCGCCGCGCATATCATCGACCAGATGGACGAGGCGGGCTATCTGACCGTGTCGCTGGACGAGATCGCCGAGCGGCTGGGGGTGGCCCCCGCGAAGGTCGAATCGGTGTTGAAGGTCGTACAGAGCCTGGACCCCACCGGCGTCGGCGCCCGCGATCTGGCCGAGTGCCTGGCGCTGCAGGCCAAGGAGGTCGATCGCTACGATCCGTGCATGGCCAAGCTGATCGCCAATCTGGACCTGCTGGCACGCGGCGACCTGGCTCGGTTGAAGCGGATCTGCGGCGTCGATGACGAGGACATGGCGGACATGATCCGCGAGCTGCGCGGTTATGATCCCAAGCCCGGCTGTCGCTATGGCGGCGAGCCCGCCCGCGCGGTGGTGCCCGACCTGTTCGTCAGCCGGACCAAGGCGGGATGGGGGATCGAGCTGAACACCGCCACCCTGCCCCGGGTGCTGGTCAACCGCCGCTACTATCAGGAGCTTCGCCACGGCCCGCAGGACAAGGGATCCAAGGCGTGGCTGGCCGATTGCCTCGCCAGCGCCAACTGGCTGATGAAGGCGCTCGACCAGCGGCAGCGGACGATCATCCGCGTCGCGACCGAGATCGTGAAGCAGCAGGAGGCGTTCTTCCTCCACGGCGTTGCGCATCTGAAGCCGCTGACCCTCGCCCGCGTCGCAGAAGCGATCGGGATGCACGAATCGACGGTCAGCCGGGTGACGAGCAACAAATATCTGAGCTGCGCGCGCGGCCTGTTCGAGCTGAAATTCTTTTTCACCAGCGGCATCGCGGCGGCGGATGGTGGCGATGCGGTGTCGGCGGAGGCAGTGAAGAGCGCGATTCGGACGCTGATCGCCAATGAGGGGGCCAAGATCCTCTCCGACGACACGTTGGTCGAGCTGCTTCAGGCCAAGGGCTTTGACATCGCCAGGCGTACGGTCGCCAAATATCGCGAGTCGCTGGGCATCGGCAGTTCGGTCCAGCGACGCCGGGCGCGCGCGCTGGGCGGGTGAGCCTGCCCATGGCTTGAACGCCGCGCCATGTGTATTACATCAGACATACACAAGTTGCGAGACCAAGCCGATGGGCAAGAAGAAGCACAAGAAAAAGCAGAAAAAGGCCAGGCTGGACGAGCAACCCGGCACATCCCAAGGTTCCTCGCCGCTACACCGCTTTGGTCAGGCCCTGCTCGATCAGGCGCGTAGTCCGGCGGGGCGGCAATTGTTGGCGACCGGACTGGTCGTCGCCGCCTCCGCGCTAGCGCGCGAAACGGGGCGGCGGGCAGCGGAGGAACCGACTCCCGCGCCGGATTCGGCGAAGACGGAAGCGCCCGAGTCGCCGAAGACCGAGGGCACCACGCGCTCGGGCGTGTCCGACGTCGCCGCCTTCGCCGGCATGGCGCTCTCGGCGCTCGACCAGTTCATCAATCGCCCTGCCCCCTCCGACGACAGGTCGAAGACGTAAGTCTCCCGAAGCGGGATTCCGTTATGGGACGATGGGATTTTTCCCAACCAGTGTAGAAAGCAAAACGGGGGGAGCGAACCAGTCGCTCAACCCCCGGCACCGACGCGCGATGCCGGTTTTCCCGGCGGCATCCACTCCTGCTTATTTCTATAGTTGAAGCGCGGCGATGGGGCAGCCTAGGCTGATGCGCTGCGGAAGCAAGCCAAAAAAAGGGCCGGTCGCAAGACCGGCCCTGAAAGTTTTTTAGGAGAGGATGCCTGAAAGGCCCGATCCTTATGTCCAGCAGAGACGATTAACACAAATGCAACCTCATCAATTTTAGTTGCATTTTTTGCATTCGCCCTCATCGACATGACGTTACCGCTCCAACCGACGTGTCGAGGCAGCGCGTCTTGATCGAAATCAGCCGTAATTCCCGATTATCTTAGCACTTTCGGTGGATCCTTCTGATCTTTCCGGAAAAAACGAGCATTGATCGGGTAGGTTCTTCAACATCCCACAAATATCAAATCAGTCATAAACCAATAAAATTTGATCCTATGTTGCTTCCAAAGGTTGACGCCGGGCGACGGACCGTTAGGTCACGTGGAAACAACAGGAGCGTATCATGGCCGACGACCCTATCGATGTGAATGCCGTAGAACTGGCAACTGAACTGACCATTGCGTGGCTGGGCAATCCCAATACCCGCACCTCGTCGGAAGAGGTTCCAGCCTTCCTTCACAAGATGCACGAGACGGTGTCTTCGCTTCTCGGCAGTGCGCCGCAGGCGAACGATGTCGAGGCCCCCGCCGAATATGTTCCGGCCGTGTCGGTCCGCAAGTCACTGGCATCGAAGGATCACATCGTTTCGATGATCGACGGCAAGCCTTACAAGACGCTGCGCCGTCATCTGGCCACCCATGGCCTGACCCCGGAAGAATATCGTGAGCGTTACGGTCTGAAGCCGGATTATCCGATGGTCGCCGAAAGCTATTCGGAAAGCCGCCGCGCGATGGCCAAGAAGATCGGCCTGGGCCGCAAGCCGGGGCCGCGCAACGCCGCCGGTGCCGCTCGCAAGCCGCGCAAGGGCGAAGCAGCCGCCAACGCCGAATAAGCGGGTATCAGCATCGCAAAAGGGCCTGCCCGGCCGTCATCCAACTCCCAGGGGATGATGGCCGAGCAGGCCCTTTTTTGCTGGGGTGGACTTGTCAGCGCATGCGGGGGGATAGGCGGCGACCTGTCCAAGGGAATCTTCCGTCGGGCGCACGGGCCGAGGCCGTTAATCCCCGAAACGGCAGCATCTTCGCCATTCCCGAGTAAATGGTGGAGGCAAGGAACGCTCGGGGGCCATCCCCAAACATTCCTTAGCGTCACTGCCCGAACACGCCCTTGCGATACAGAAGGGTGATTGCCACCCGGCGATTGCGCGGATCCGAAGGGTTGCCCGCGATCATCGGTTCGCGGTCGGCCACGCCCTCGATCCGCTCGAACCGCGACTCGGGCAGACCACCGATGGCCAGCCGCCGACGAGTCGCTTCGGCGCGGCTGGACGAGAGCAGCCAATTGTTCATCGCGCGCGGATCGCCATAGGGCACGCTGTCGGTGTGGCCGCGGATCATGATCGTGTTGGGCACGTCGGCAACCGTCTTGGCGATGGTGCCGATCAGGTCTGACGCCGCCGGGGACAAGGTCGTCGTGCCGGTCGCGAACATCGAATAATCCGCATTGTCGACCAGGTCGATGCGCAGGCCCTCCTGGGTCGGGATGAAGCGGACATGCTGCGCCAGCTTCTTGAGCTCGGGCGTGACGTCCATCTTCTTGAGGAGTTCGCGCTTAATCGCGTCGAAAGTCTTCTTGTCCTGCGCCACCGCATTGGGATTGCGCAGCGAGCCCTTGTCGCCCGTCCCTGCCTTGTCGCCGCCATCCTCGGCCGCCTTGGGTACGATCAGCTGGATGCGACCGCTTATGCCGCTTTGCTGGCGGCCCGCGCCAGGACCGCCGTTCAGCACACCGCCACCGATGCCCGTCGACTTGGTATCGATCAGGGTCGGCGCGAAATAATCGGCGATGCCCTTGCGCTGTTTCTCGGTGGTCGCGCCCAGCAGCCAGAGCAGCAGGAAGAACGCCATCATCGCGGTCACGAAGTCGGCATAGGCCACCTTCCACGCGCCGCCATGGTGCCCGCCATGACCATCGGCGATGATCTTCTTGACGATGACGATCTTGGGCGGCTCGTTCTTGCCATGCGGTGCGCGCGCCATGGTTTAGCGACCCCGCAGGCCGTCGAACACCTCGGCAAAGCCAGGCTGATCCTTGTGCGCGATCCCGGAGCGCGCGGCTTCGATGACCAGCGGCTGCGGATGGCCATGGAGCGAGGCGATGATGATCTGCTTGACGACATGATAGATGGCGGCGTCGGCGTCGATCACCTGCTTCAGGCGGCCCGCGAACGGATTGACGATACCGTATGCGAGCAACACGCCCATGAAGGTGCCCACCAGCGCCGAGCCGATCATGCCGCCCAGCACGCTCGGCGGCTTGTCGATCGAGCCCATGGTCTTCACGATGCCGAGCACGGCGGCGACGATGCCGAGCGCGGGCAGCGAGTCGGCGAGACTCTGCAGCGTGCCCTGCGGCCCTTCGACCTCGTGGTGATGGGTCTTGATCGCGTTGTCCATGACCTCCTCGACCGCATGCACGTCGAGCGTGCCCGACGACACCACGACCAGACGCAGCGTGTCGGCGATCAGGTTGACCAGCGTATGGTCGGCGACGAGCCGGGGATATTCAGCGAAGACCGAGGAGGACTTCGGATCCTCGACATGCGGCTCCAGCGCGATCGGACCTTCGGTGCGCAGCATCTTCATCAGCTTCGAGACGAGGAAGATGACGTCCAGATAGTCCTGCTTCTTGTATTTCGGCCCCTTAAAGATCTTGCCCATCGCGCCGCCCAGCGCCTTCAGCTCCTTGCCGGAATTGCCGATGACGAGCGCACCGACGGCCGCGCCGCCGATGATGAGCATTTCGTGCGGGATCGCATGGAATACCGGCCCCAGCTGACCGCCGGTAATGGCAAAGCCGCCGAAGACCATGCCGAGCAAAATGACGAGGCCAATGGCAGGAAACATGGTGAACCGAAACTCCCGAAGACCGGCTTCAGCGCCTGTCGGATCACCGGCCTAGACGCGTAAGGTCAAAATAGAGTTACCGGGCTTCACGCCCGGACGCGATCATTTCAGATAATCGAACAACGACAGGCTGGTCAGCTTGGTGAAACTGGCCTGGGTCGCCTGAAGGACCGTCATCGTCTGTTGCAACTGGGTGATGGTGGCGACGGGATCTGCATCCTCGATGCTAGAGCGGAGCTGCGCCCGGTCGGTGCTGGCCGCCTGTTGCAGCCCCTGCTGCAACTCGACCCGCGCCTCGCGCGCGCCGACCGACGCCTGCACGGTCGCGACATTGTCGTTGGCTGCGTGCAGCTTGTCCATCGCATCCTTGATCGTCGCGCCGACATCGCTGCCGCCCGTCTTCAAAGCCGTGACGAGCGTGTTGAGGACGTTCAGCGTATCGTCGTTCGCCCCTGCCTTGAACACGCGGTCCGCACCGACCGAGACATCAACCGTCTGGCCGTCGGCGATCGGAATTTCGGACACATTGGCCTGCGAATAGCTGTACCGGCCATTCGTCATGGTCACCGCATCGGTGCCCGCCGCCGCGCCGAACAGCGGCAGACCGCGCGCATCCTTGGAATTGGCGAGGCCGACCAGCGCGTCGCGGATCGAGGCCAGCTGGTCGCCAACACTGGCCCGATTGGCATCGGACAGCGTGCCATTGGCCGCCTGGGTGGTCAATTCCAGCGCCTTTTGCACCTGGTTGCCGATCTGGCCGAGCGTGGTGTCGGCCTGTTGCAGCAACGAGCCCGCAAGCGTCAGATTGGTCTTGTAGACCACATCGTCGGCGTCGCGGCGATCGAACTCGGCGACCTGGGCGGCGGCGGCGGCATCGTCCGACGGGTTCGTCAGCTTCTTGCCGGTCGAAATCTGGACCTGCAACGCATTCGCCTTGCCGGTCAGCGCGGTCATCCGCCGCGAGGCGGTGTCGTAAAAGACGCTGGTGGAAATCTGCATGACCGTTACCGGAGCTCGAGAATGGATTGGAAGGTTTCGCGTGCGGCCTGAATCACCCGGCTCGTGGCGGAATAGGCCTGCTGAAAGCGCATCAGCGTCACCGCCTCCGAATCGAGGGTGATGCCCGATGCGGCCGACAGCGTCGCCCTGGCCCCGTCGCTGATCGCCGTCTGCGCGTCGGCGACGGTCTGGCGTTGTTTCAGCGTGGTCGCATTGTCGGTGATGATTTGCGTCAGCTTGAGTTCAAAGCCGTTCGATCCGCGCGCGGTTTCGAGCGCATCGAGATTGTCGGAATTGCGCGAACCCTGATTGCCCCGCGCTGCCGCGATCGTCGAACCATCGGTCAGCAACAGGCTCATCTGCGCGGTCCCGGCGGTCAGACCGAACATCGCCGGGCCGGTATTGCCGTTCAGATCCTGCCCGGCAGCCTGGAGACCGTTGACCGTCTCGACGAAGCTCTTGGCGACCTGGTTGAAGGCACCGCGCGTCGCGTTGATCCGCTCGGCCCCGTCCAGCATCCCCGCCATCGCGCCACCACCGGGCACGAAATCGCTGATCTGCCCCTGCAAGGCGACATGAAACGACACGCCGCCATCGGCTCCACGCTGATAGGTGACGGAGCCGGTGGTGTCGGTCGCGGCCAGGATCGGGCCGGCCCGGTCGCCCAGCCGCACCGTCGCGCGGCCGAGTTCATCGGTCGTGCTGGTGATGTCGGACAGCGCGCTCATCTGGGTCAGGATCTGGTCGCGCTGATCGGCCAGCTGCGCCGCTGCCGCGGTGCCGGGCTGGGTTCGGCCCAGCCCGTCATTGACGCGGACCAGCGAGGTGGCGAGCGACGACAAATCATGCGCGGCCTGCCGCGCCTGGCCATCGAAGTCGGCGTTGATCTGATCGAAGGCCGAATCGGTCGCAGTGAACGCGGTCGCGGTCGAGCGCGCGGTTTCCAGCATCGTGGCGCGCAGTGCGGTCGAGGTCGGCTCTGCCGCCAGCGTGCGCGCGGCGGTAAAGAAGGATGTCAGCCGGGTCTGGACCTGGTCGCCGGTCATCGCGCCCTCGATCCGACTGAGCCAGGTCGCGCCGGTCGTAGTGCGGGACAGGTCGGCGGTGGCCGCGCGCACGGCAGCGCTGGCATAGACGTCGGTGGCACGCGCGATGCCCACCACCATGACGCCCGCGCCTGCGGAGACCTTGTTCGCCGCGAGCCCTGCGGCCGGCGAAATCTCCTGCATCGTGATCGTCCGGCGCGAATAGCCTTCTGTTCCGACATTGGCGATATTCTCACCAACGGCGGTCAGCGCGGTCTGATATGCGCGGACGCCCGAAGCGCCGATAGAGAGCAGGTCGCTCATGCGAGTCGGACTACGTTATGTCTGGTTAACAGCGGGTTGAGATTTCGCCAGGAATGCCGTTACCGCCTTGCCGATCCCGAGCGGGGCTTGGGTCGCCATCGTCTGGGCAACTTGTTGATCCTGCATGTCCCGGAATGTGTCGAGCGCCTTGGAGTCGAACATCGTGTCGCTCAGCTTGGTCTGGCGCATCGCCTTCAGCATCATGCCGGTGAAGATCGCCTCGAACTGGGTGCCCGCCTTGTCCAGATTGGCGCCGTTCGACAGGCGGCGGGTGTCGGTGGACACGGTGCCCGCGATGGCGGAGGCCGCCGTCGCTGGCGATGTGGGTGCGATGCTCTGGGTCACAGGACGATCAACTCCGCCTTGAGCGCGCCGGCTTCCTTCAGCGCTTCGAGAATGGCGACCAGATCGGACGGAGCCGCGCCGATCGCGTTCACCGCCTTGACCACGTCGGCCAGCTTGGGCCCTGGGGCCATGATGAACATCGGACGCTTCTCCTCCTCGACCGAGACGCCGGACTTCTGCGTCACCGCCGTCTGGCCGCCGCTCAAGGGACCGGGCTGGCTGACGCGCTGTTGCTCGTCGATCTTCACGGTCAGCTTGCCATGGGTGACGGCGGCCGGGCCGACACGAACAGCCGAATTGATGACGACGGTGCCGGTACGCGCGTTGACGATGACCTTGGCGGGCGGTTCGGCCGAAGCGACGTTCAGATTCTCGATCTCGGACATCAGGGTGGCGCGGACATCGGCGCCCATCGGCGCGCGCACCGCGACCGACACGGCGTCCATCGCCTGCGCGGTGCCGAGCCCCAGGCGCGCGTTGATCGCCTGCGCGACATTCTGCGCGGTGGTGAAGTCGGCGCGTGCCAGGTTGAAGGTCAGGCTGGGCGCGGTGTCGAAGCCGGTGGCGACCGCGCGCTCGACCGTCGCCCCTTCGGGGATACGACCAACCGAGGGGATGTTGACGACGATCTTCGATCCGTCCGCGCCTTCCGCGCCCAGACCGCCGACCGCCAGATTGCCCTGCGCCATCGCGTAGATCTGGCCATCCGCACCCTGAAGCGGGGTGAGGATCAGGCTGCCACCACGAAGCGACTTGGCCTTGCCCATCGAGGCGACGGTGATGTCCAGCTTCTGGCCCGGCTTGGCGAAAGGCGGCAGCTCGGCCGTGACCATCACCACCGCGGCATTCTTCATACCCGGATTGGCGGTCGGCGGCAGCTGCAGCCCGAAGCGCGAGACGACGGCCTTCAAGGACTGGACGGTATATTCCAGATTGTCATCACCCGTGCCCGGCAGGCCGACGACGACGCCGTATCCGGTCAACTGGTTGGTGCGGATGCCCTGGAACCCGCCCAGATCCTTGATCCGGTCGGCCGAAGCCGGACCTGCGATCGCGAAAGTGGCGAGGAGCGCGAGAAGGAAGCGGAGGATCATGTACTATTGCCTTAGAACGGGCTGACGGCTTGGAAGAAGCGGCTGAGCCAGCCCTGGCGGCTGGCGCGGGCGACATCGCCCTTGCCGGTATAGGCGATCTGCGCATCGGCGACGCGGGTCGATTCGACGCGGTTGTCGATGCCGACATCGGCCATGCGGACCAGCCCCTTGATCTGGATGAACTCGTCACCGCGGTTCAGCGTCACGCGCTTCTGTCCTTGGACCAGCATCGTGCCGTTCGAAAACACCTGCGCGACGGTCACGCTGATCTCGCCCGACAGCGAGTTGGATTGATCGGCCGCGCCCGAGCCGTTGAAGTTGCGGCTGCCGCTCATGCCGATATCGGTCGACTTGAGCAGCGAGCCCAGCGGACCGGTGGTCGGCGGGGCCAGCCCCAGATCGCCCTTCGAGCCGAGCTTGGAATTGGCCGACTTGGACGCCGCCGTCCGCTCGACGAGCACGATGGTCAGCGGGTCGCCGACCTTGCGCGCGCGCCAGCCTTCGTACAGCGCGGCATAGCCGTCCGACACCTGGAAGATGCCGCCATTGGGCTGGACGGGTTGCGCGACCGGCTGCATCGGCATCGGCGCGGGACGCACGGTCGAGAAATCCTCGGCAGGCTTTTTGCGGCCGAACAGGCTGGCATGAGCGGGCGCGGGGATCAGCGCGACGGCGACCATGGTGCCCGCCGCCGCCGACAGCGCCAGCTCGGTCCAATAGTCGAAACGCAGGGTGGGAAGGCGCAGGGTCATGGTCACAGATTCTGGTTGGCGTACTGGAGCATCTCGTCGGTCGACTTGATCATCTTCGAGTTGACCTCATAGGCGCGCTGGGTCTCGATCATGTCGACCAGCTCCTCGACGACGTTCACGTTCGAGCCTTCGAGCATTCCCTGCCGGATCTGGCCGCGCCCTTCGAGCCCGGCGACCCCCATATTGGCGGCGCCCGAGGCGGCGGTCTCGGTCAGGTAATTGTCGCCCTTGGACTGAAGCCCGGCGGAGTTGGGGAAGCTGGCGATCTGGATCTGGCCGATCTCGGCGGGCGCGGTCTGGCCCGGCAGGGTTGCCGAGACGGTGCCGTCGGTGCCGATCGTGACCTGGGTCGTGCCCTCCGGGATCGTGATGCCCGGCATCACCTGATAACCCTCGGCGGTGACGAGCAGCCCCTCGGCCGAGCGCGAGAAATTGCCCGCCCGGGTATAGCCGAGCGTGCCGCCGGGCATCTGCACCTGAAAGAAGCCGTCACCGTCCAGCGCCAGGTCGAGGCTGTTGTTGGTGGTCTGCATCGACCCTTGCGTGTTGATGCGCGCGGTCCCCTGGATGCGCACGCCGGTGCCCAGGTTCAGGCCGGTCGCGTACTTGCTCTCGGTCGAGCTGGCGGCGCCGGGCGCGGTGATCGTCTGATAGGCCAGCGTCTCGAACGCGGCGCGATCGCGCTTGAACCCGGTCGTGTTGACGTTGGCCAGGTTGTTCGAGATGACCCGCATACGCATATCCTGGGCATCGAGCCCGGTGCGCGCGACGTGCAAAGCGGCGGAAGACATAACCCTTTATTCCTCAGCTTGGCAGACGCATCAGCGATGCGCTGTTCTCATCCAACGACTTGGCCTCTTTCATGAGGTTGGCCTGCACCTCGTAGCTGCGCTGGTTCTCGATCATGTCGACCAGCGTCTGGGTCATGTTGACGTTCGACCCTTCGAGAGCGCCCGACTGGACGGTGGCGTCCATGTCCTGCGGCATCGCGCCGCCGCCCTTGACGCGCAGCAGATTGTCGAGCCCCTTGACCGTCTGCGTGCCGCGCGTGTCGGCCAGCTTCATCCGGTCGATCACCTGGGGCTGGGTATCCGGCCCGGCCCCAAGGGGGATGATCGACAGCGTGCCGTCGGGGGCGATGGTCATCGAGTTGTACGGCGGCACCGTGATCGGGCCGTTCTGGCCGATCACCGGATAGCCGTCGCCGGTCTGCAGCACGCCCGAAGCCGTAACCTCCAGGTCGCCGCGACGGGTATAGGCTTCGGAGCCGTCCGGGGCCTGCACCGCCAGCCAGGCGCTCGACGTCGCGATGGCGATGTCCAGCGCGTTGCCGGTATGCTGGACCGTGCCCGGCGCGCGATCAGCGTCGGTCACTTCCTCGGCGGTGGGCATCCGCGCCTCGAACGCCGCGCCGCCACCCTTCAGGTCGATGCGGTCGAACACGACGCGATCGGCGCGAAAACCGATCGTCGAGGCATTGGCCATGTTGTTGGCGATCGCGGTCTGCGCCGCCATGTGCGCCCGCATTCCCGTCGATGCCGTATAGACCAGCTTGTCCATCGCGGTTCCCCGTTAGCCCCCGGCTCTCGCTTAGCTGCGGATGTTGAAGATGGTCTGCGAGATCTGGCTCGACGTATCGAGCGCCTTGGCGTTCGCCTGGAAATCGCGCTGCGCGGCGATCAGGTTGACCAGCTCCTCGGTGATGTCGACGTTCGAGCCTTCAATGGTGCTCGACCGGATCGCGCCGTATGCGCCTTCATTGGCGGTGCCGAACTTGGCCGCGCCCGACTTGCCGGTCGCTTCCCAATAGCTGTTCCCTTCCTGGCGCAGGCCCGGCATGTTCACGAAGGTCGCCACCGCCACCTTGCCCAGATTGGCCGTCTCGCCATTGGTGAACGATGCCGTGACCAGGCCGTCGTCACCGACCGACACGCCCGACAACAGGCCGACCGCCTTGCCGTCCTGGGTGCGCGAGGCGACCGAGAAGATCGAACCCGACTGCGACGAGCCGGTATAGTCGATGGTCAGCGGCTGTGCGGTGATCGAGGTGCGCGGCGTATAGTCGTCGAATTTGACCGGCCCGATCGGCGCCTTCAGGTTGCCGCCCGAGTCGAAGGTCATCTCGATCGGCGCGGTCGAGCCGTTCTGCGTCATCTGCTGATCGTTGACGTAGCTGTAGACCTGCCAAGTGCTGCTGCCGTCGGCAGGCTGGATCGGCTTGTTGTTCGCATCCAGCGGCAATGGCTTGCGGACATAATAGTTGGTCAACGTCATGGCATTGCCCGACGTGTCGTAGATCTTGGTCTGGGTCGTGTTGTTGTACGTGCCCATGTTGGTCCGATCGAACGCGCCGGTCGGGGCGACCGCGGTGCTCGACAGGTTGATGTCGAGCGTGACGTTCTTGGTCGAAACCGGCGTGCCGCTGGTCGGCGGCAGCTGCAGGCTGGTCAGGCCGTCATTGCCGAACGAGGTGACGTTGCCGTCCTTGTCGACCGGGAACACCTGAACCCGGTTCCCTTGCGTGTCGGTGACGTAATTGTTCGTGTCGACCTGGAACGAGCCGTTGCGGGTATATTGCAGCGTGCCGGTCGTGCCGCCCGACTGCACCGTGAAGAAGCCGTCGCCCGAAATGGCGAGGTCCAGCGCGTTCGACGTGCTGGTGTAATTGCCTTCCTTGAACTCCTGCCGGTTGGCCTTGACCACCGTGCCCGAGCCGACCTGCTTGAACGGGTCGGTCGAGAAATTGGCCGCCATCACGTCGGCGAATTCGGCGCGGCTCTTCTTGAAGCCGTTGGTGCCGACATTCGCGAGGTTGTGCGAGATGACCGACATGTCGGTCTGCGAAGCCTGAAGGCCGCTGAGCGAAGTGTAGAAGGACATGGGCTATCTTCCTGGTGCGTAAAGGGGATCAACCGACCGAACGGACGGCGGAAAGCTGGACCTGGCCGAGACCGGCGACGGTCAGGACGGGGGAACCGGTGGCGGGCATCGACACCGACTGGACCGGCGCCCAGACGAGCGAGCGGCTACCGACGGCGGTGTTGCCGTTCATTGCCGAAACCGAGATGGTGAAGGGACCGGCCCCGGCTTCCTTGCCGTCCGCCGTCTTGCCGTCCCAGTCATAGCCGACGGTGCCGCCCTGCTGGCTGCCCAGCGACAGCGACTTGACGACCGCGCCATTGGCGTCGGCGATCGTCACCGCCACGTCCGAGGCCGCGCCGTCCAGCTCGATCTGGCCAGCCAGGCCGCCGCTGGCCCGGCCATAAGCGGTGTTGCCCTGCGTCAGCACGGTCTTGCCGACATAGTTCATCGCGTCCGACGGCGTCGTCGCGTTCAGCTTGGTCGCGATGGCGCCGAGCGTGGTGTTCATCTCGGAGATGCCCGCGACGCTGGAGAATTGCGCCATCTGGGCGACCATCTGGGTATTGTCCATCGGCGCGAACGGATCCTGGTTCTTCAGCTGCGCGGTCAGCAGCTGGAGGAAATCGCCCTGGTCCAGCGTCGTTGCCGACTTCTTGGCCGGCTTCGTCGTCGTGGCCGTGGTGGTCGCACCGGCACGCTTGATGCCCAGATTGTCCAGCGTCGAGCTCATCGCGGTGGAGGTCATGTTCAGCGGCCCAGCTTGAGGGTATCGAGGATCAGCGACTTGGCGGTCTGCATCACTTCGACATTGTTCTGATAGGTGCGCGCGGTCTCCATCATGTCGACCAGCTCGCGGGTTTCGTCGACCGCCGCCTCGAAGACGTTGCCGTCCTTGTCGGCGAGCGGATTATTGGGATCGTGGCGCTTGGTGGGGTCTTCGCCCGCGGTCACGATCTTTTCGACATCGACGGTGGACAGGCCGGTCGCGGCGTCGAAGCTGGTGCGGAATACCGGCTTCATCGTCTTGTACGCGGTGTCGACCGACCCGGCGATGCCACCGGCATTGGCCAGGTTCGACGCAGTGGTGTTCATCCGCACCATCTGCGCCGACATGGCGCGGCCGGCGACCTGGAAGATGGAAAGCGGTCCGTTCGGCATCGCTTATTCGCCCTTCAGCGCGCGGGTGATGGTGGAGATGCGACCGTTCAGGAACGACAAGGTCGTCTGATACTGGACCGCATTCTCGGCAAAGGCGGTCTGTTCCTGATTGAGTTCGACGGTGTTGCCGTCGAGCGAGGTCTGGGTCGGCACGCGGTACTTCAGCGCATCGCCGATGCCCTGCCCCCGATCCTGACCGTCCTCGACCGAGGCGAGCGCCGCCTTGAAATCGATGTCGCGTGCCTTGAAGCCCGGGGTGGAGGCGTTGGCGATGTTCGACGCCAGCACACCCATGCGCTGCGCCCGCACTTCCAGTGCGGCACCGTGTACTCCAAAAAGCGTTTCTGCGGCCATCGATCAACCTCCTTTCCCACGCGGGACTTCGCGATGGCCGGGCTCTCGCAATGACCGTGCCAATTTCGCCAACAGGAGGGTGAGGGGCCACCGGCACGGCGTTTCCGGCAACCGGCTGCCGGTTTTTGCCGGTGGGCGGCAACGAAGCGGCAGCGTCCCTCGTGCACGGCCACCCGCCCCCCGGCGCGCTTCGATTTGGCCCGGTCTTTGCGTGGGAGCGCGCATGACTGCATTTCCTCCGCTTCATCAGTTCTTCGATTCCGCGGCGCTTGCCATCGTGCTGGGCGGAACGCTGATCGCGACGTTGCTCCGAACGCCCTGGCGCGATGCCAGGCGGGCGATGCGGGCATTGGCGGTGCTGCCCAGGCGCCCCTTCTCCGCCGAGCCGCTGATCGAGCAGATCGCGCACCTGTCGCGCATGGCCAAGCGCCACGGCGTCCTGACGCTCGACCGCTCGGTCATTACCGATCCCGACATGGCCGAGGCGGTCGCCGCGATCGTAGACGGCGAAGGGGCCGAGGCCGTGACCAGTCGCCTGAACCTTGCGCGCACCGCGCGGGTCGAGCGGCATGTCGCGGTCGCCGATATCTGGACCGGCGCGGCCGAGGTTTCGCCCGCCATGGGCATGGTAGGGACGCTGATCGGCCTGGCGACGATGTTCGCGACGATGAACGATCCGCAGCGGATCGGCGGCGCGATGGCGATCGCGCTGCTTGCGACCCTCTACGGCGCGCTGTTCGCCAATCTAATCGCGCAGCCGATCGCGATGCGTCTGCGCCGCGCCGCCCGGATCGAGGCGTTCGAACGCACCCGCATCGTCGCGCCGCTGGCCGCCCTCGCCGCGCGCGAGGCACCGCGTCCGTCGCGCGGGACCAGCCCCGGTCCCAAGTCCGGCCCCAATTTGGTCAGCGTCGCATGACCGAACCCTTTTTCCCCGAGGCCGCACCCGCACGCCCGATCTGGCTGATGACGCTCGCCGACCTGGCCCTGTTGCTGGTCGGTTTCCTCGTTCTGGTCCAGGCGACCGGCGCGGAGCGACGCCCGGCCCTGCTCAACGGTCTGCGCGCGCAGTTCGGCAGCAGCGACCATGTCGACCAGGCATTGCGGGCGCCGCCTCCCCCGCCGCCCGCCATGCCGGTCGCCGCCGCCTCACTGAGCTTCGCCCAGGGATCGGCCAGGCCGGTCGAGCCCGATCCGCTGTTCGGCCCCTGGGCGCGCGAGGCGCTGGCCGATCCGCGCGTCCGCCTGTCGATCGTCGGCTCGACCGATGGCAGCGCCGCCGATGTCGATCCCGTCACCCATAGCGCGGTCGTGCTGGCCGCCGATCGTGCCCGCGCCGCGGCCGCGCTGATCGGCCCCGCCGCAACCGACCGCCTGATCCTGTCCACCGCCGGGAAGTCCGGACCTCGCGTCGCGATGGTCACTCTGGTCTTTGCCGGTGAGCCTTCACGGAGACCCTCACGATGATCCTGTCCCTGCTTCTGGCCGGTGCCGCCGGTTTCCAGGATGTCGCCGCGCTCGACGCGGCCGTCACCGCCTTCACCGGCCGCCCGGTCGGAGTGGAGGGCGGCCCCCGCTCACCAATCGACAACCGGTTGAAGCTGGCCCAGTGTCCGACGGTCGCGCTGTCATGGCGTACGGAGGCGCATGACGCGGTGGTCGTCACCTGCTCCAGCCCGCAATGGCGCATCTTCGTGCCCGTGCTCTCGGCCCCCAGGCCCGCGCCCGAGGCACGCGTGATCCCCGCCGTCGCGGTCAAGGCAGAGCCCGTCATCAGGCGCGGCGACCCGGTCGTGATCGAAGCCGGATCAGATGGATTTTCCATTACAAGAGAAGGGGTTGCCATGGCCGATGCGGCGCCGGGCGGTCACTTCCCGGTACGCATCGAATCCGCCCGCCAGCCGATCCAGGCGGTGGCGCTGGCCAGCGGTCGCGCGACCCTGCCCGGCTGGTCCGAGTGACCGCGAAAAAGGCGACACGAGGCGTAACTTTCCGCTAAAAAACCCTGGCCCTTGGCCGTTATACTCCATGTCAGCGGAACCAAAGGGTGCGGACATGGTGGATGTAACAAGGCTGAGTGCCGGGGAAGCGAGGGTCGCGCGGATCGCCGGCGTAACGCGTCCCAACGCGCTCGCCAGCTCTACACAGACCGCGCCGAACCTGGCCAAGGCGAACAACGAGATGAGCGGCGTCAGCAACATGGCCCGCAATCTGGCGGCGCAGCCGCCGGTCGACATGGATCGTGTCGCCCAGATCAAAAAGGCCATCGCCAATGGCGATTTTCCGATCCTGCCGGCGACCATCGCCGACCAGATGATTGCGCTGAAGCTCGACTGGAATGGTAAATGACGCGCCGTGACGCCCTGATCCGGGTCATTGAAGCCCTCCACCGCGAAATCGCGGCGCTGAAGGTCAACGACGTGGCCGCGCTGGAACGCGCAACGACCGAGAAGCTGGCCGCGATCGAAGAGGTCGCTGCGCTCGGCACCGGCCCCGCAGGCCCCGAACTGCGCGAGCTGGCCGATGAGGCCAATCGCCTGAACGAGACTTGCCGCATCTATGTCAACCTGATGGCGGCCAATGTCCGCCGCCGGCTGCAGACGCTGACCGGGGACTCCGGCATGGGCTACCGCCCCGCGATGCGCGCTTACGCCTGATTGCCGTTTGCCGGGCGGCAGCGCCTTGCCGTTTTGCCGGATCGGCGGCGGCGACCCCGGCAAGACCGGCTACACCTCCTGATCCACCAAACAGCCAAGAGCCCGGATTTCCGGGCTTTTTTCATATCCGACGCCGATTTTCGGTACGATCGAACCGGCACCCGCAAAAATTGGCACGCCCCTTGCTGAGTATGGCCCGAACAAGGGCTTTTCTAACTCAGCATGACCGTCCAACCCGTCTCTCACGCCAGAATCCAATCGGCCATCGCGCTGGCATCCAGCCGCACGGGCGTCGATTTCGGCTATCTGCTCGGCCAGGCGAAGCTGGAATCCGGGCTGAACGCCAATGCCCGCGCCGGCACTTCCTCGGCCTCGGGTCTGTATCAGTTCGTCGAGCAGAGCTGGCTGGCGGTCGTCAAGAAGCACGGCGCCGAGCATGGCCTGGGCTGGGCGGCCGATGCGATCGGCCAGTCGGGCGGACGCTATTATGTCTCTGGCGGCGCGCGCTCGGCGGTGATGGGCTTGCGCAACGATCCCACCGCCGCCTCGCTGATGGCGGCCGAACATGCGTCGGACAACAAGTCCGCGCTGGAATCGACGCTGGGTCGTGAGGCGAACGGCACCGACCTGTACATGGCGCATTTCCTCGGCCTGGGCGGCGCGACCAAGTTCCTGGACAAGATGGCCCGCACCCCGCAGGCCAGCGGCGCATCCATGTTCCCGGCCGCCGCGCGCGCCAATCGTTCGGTCTTCTACGCCGCCAACGGCCAGCCGCGTTCGCTTTCCGACATTTACGACCGCTTCTCCGCCAAGCTGGCGGGCAGCCAGGCCGACAGCGACGAGACGCGCGCCGCCAATCTGCAATTCGCCGCGCAGGCGCTCGCGCTGCAGGGCATGAACGGCGACGCGACCGTCGTCACCGGCAACAACGAAAGCGCCGCCGATGCGATCGCCTGGGCCAACAGCACCATGAACCAGCTGGGGATGCGCGGAAACGCGGCGACCGGCGACAGCGTGCTGCGGCCCAAGCCCGATCATGCGCGGCTCGCCTATATGATGCTCGCACGGATGGGTGGCTAAGCGATGGGCAAGATCTTCGCCAATGGCCGCACCATGGCCCTGCCCGCCGCGATCCTGCTGCTGGTGCTGGTCATGGTCGTGCCGATCCCGCCGGCGCTGCTCGACATCTTTTTCGTCGCCAATATCGCGATCAGCCTCGCGGTCCTGATGGTCGCGCTGAATGCGGAAAAGCCGCTCGACTTCTCGGCCTTTCCGACCGTGCTGCTGTTCGCCACCCTGTTCCGCCTGGGCCTCAACGTCGCCTCGACCCGCATCGTGCTGGTCCATGGCCATGAGGGCGAGAGCGCGGCGGGCCATGTCATCGAGGCGTTCGGCACCTTCCTGATCGGCGGCGACTATGTCGTCGGCCTTTTCGTCTTCGCGATCCTGATGATCATCAACCTGATCGTCGTGACCAAGGGCGCAGGGCGCGTGTCGGAAGTCTCGGCGCGCTTCACCCTGGACGCCTTGCCCGGCAAGCAGATGGCGATCGACGCCGATCTGAACGCCGGCCTGATCACGCCGGACCAGGCCAAGGCGCGCCGTGTCGAGGTTTCCACCGAAGCCGATTTCTACGGTTCGATGGACGGTTCGTCCAAGTTCGTAAAGGGCGACGCCGTCGCTGCGATGCTGATCCTGGCGGCCAACATCGTCGGCGGCCTGATCCTGGGTCCGGTCAGCCATGGCATGGGCATCGCCGACGCCGCCAAGACCTATATCCTGCTCGCCATCGGCGACGCGCTGGTTGCGCAGCTCCCCTCGCTGATGCTGTCGATCGCCGCCGCCGCCATCGTGACGCGCGTATCGTCGGACAAGGATTTGGCGGGCCAGATCGGGTCGCAGTTCGGTGCGTCCAAGACCTGGATCCCGGTTGCCGTGATCCTGGGCCTGCTGGGCATGCTGCCGGGAATGCCGCATCTGGTGCTGCTGCCCGCCGCCGGGATCGCCGGGTTCACCGCCTGGAAGCTGCGCCAGATCGAGAAGCGCCCGGTCATCGCCCCCGCCCCCCCCGCGCCCGAGCCGGTCGACCCCTCGCGCATCGGCTGGGACGAGGTCATCGACGGGATGCAGGTGCATATCGACATCGGTTACGGCCTGGTGCCGCTGGTCGACGAGCGTCGCGGTGCGCCGCTGATGGCGCGCATCACCGGCGTCCGCCGCCAGCTGTCCAAGGATCTGGGCTTCGTCGTGCCGCAGGCGCGGGTCCGCGACGATATCAACCTGGCGCCCTATAGCTATCGCATCCTCATCAACGGGGTGGTCGCCGCCGAGGATCAGGTGTCGCCCGACGAGATGCTGGCGCTCGACACCGGCCAGGCGTTCGGCGAGCTCAACGGCAAGCCGGTCAAGGACCCGACCTTCGGCCTGCCCGCCACCTGGATCCTGAAGGGCGACGCCGATGCCGCCACCGGCATGGGTTACCTGGTCGTCGATCCGGGCACCGTCATGGCGACGCACCTGAACCATATCCTGTCCTCGAACGCCGCCGAGCTGCTCGGCCCCGACGAGGTCCAGTCGCTGCTCGACGGGCTGAAGGAGCGCGCCGCGCAACTCGCCGCCTCGCTCAGCCCCAACCCGCTGCCGCTCACCACTTTGACCCAGGTTCTCAAGGGCCTTCTTTCGGAGAATATCACCTTGAAGGAGTTCCGCCGCATCGCCAGCGCGATCGCCGTGGCGGCCCAGAAGACGCTCGACGCCGAGGAAATCGTCGAGCTGATCCGGCCGCAGCTGGGCGCGCTCATCATCCAGAAGCTGTGCGGGATGCGCGAACCGCTGCGCGTCATGACGCTGGACGGTCAGCTCGAAGGGCTGCTGGGCCAGGCCATGCGCGCCGACACGGCGCGCCGCCATGTGATCGAACCCGATCTGGGCCGCCGCATCACCGAGGCGCTGACCCAGGCCGCCCAGCCGCTGATCGCCGAGGCCAAGCCCTTCGCGCTGGTCGTCCAGCCGGGCGTGCGGATCGCGATGCGCAAGCTGCTGCGCACCTGCCTGCCCGATACCCCCGTCCTGTCCTTCTTCGAAGTGCCCGAGGACAAGGCGGTCGAAGTCGTCGCCGTCATCGGCGCTCCCCATCATCCCCAGCAACAGGCGTTGGCCGCATGAGCGCACATCCCCTGAGCGGCGCGTTCATGGACGCGCAGCCCTTCAACCCCGCCAATTTCGATCCCGCGCTGGCCAATCCCACGGTCGCCGATCAGCCGCTGACCTATC
This sequence comes from Sphingomonas zeae, assembly GCF_014197135.1. Taxonomy (GTDB): domain Bacteria; phylum Pseudomonadota; class Alphaproteobacteria; order Sphingomonadales; family Sphingomonadaceae; genus Sphingomonas; species Sphingomonas zeae. The sequence continues at coordinate 98,932 of NZ_JACIFA010000001.1, read as the reverse complement.
GTCCCGCGCCGCGTCGCGCAGGGATGCCCGGCGGCGACGCGAACGCCGTCATCCGCCAGCATCTGCCGCTGGTCCGCCGGATCGCGTGGCATGTGCACGGATCGATGTCGAGCCTGATCGAGGTCGAGGATCTGGTCCAGGTCGGCCTGGTCGCGCTGGTCGAGGCCGCCGCTTCGTTCGAAGAGCGCGGCGTCGAGTTCGGCCATTATCTGAAGTCGCGCCTGCGCGGCGCGATGATCGACGAGCTCCGGCGTCAGGCAACGACGACGCGCGGCGCGATGCGGCGGCGCCGCCAGTATCATGAGGCGGTCACCGCGCTGTCGCAGACCGCGGGCCAGCCCCCGGCTGACGAGGCGGTCGCCGAAAAGCTGGGCGTGACGGTCGAGCGGCTGCGCGCCGACTACAAGACCGCCGAAGCCGTGCGCATGGAGGCGATCGACGACGTCTATGCCGACGATCTGCCCTGGTTCGCGGACGACACGCCCAACGCCTTCGAGCAGCTGGCCGAAAGCGACCTGCGCGACGCGCTGATCGCCGCCATCTCCGCGCTGCCCGAGCGTGAGGCGATGGTGATCCAGCTTTATTATGTCGAGGAACTCAATCTGGAGGAAATCGGCCAGGTGCTAGGCGTGGGCGCGGCGCGCGTCTGCCAGATCAAGAGCGCGGCCCATGCCCGCCTGAAAAAGGCCCTCGCCAGCCAGCGATAATTTGATCCTCCCCGGCACGGGGAGGTGGCAGGGCGCAAGCCCTGACGGAGGGGGGCTTCCACACAGGTCGTCCCTCGCGGTGAACCCCCTCCACCAGCTTCGCTGGTCCCCCTCCCCGTGCCGGGGAGGATTGCAATGACAATTCCCGACAGGCTCCACTTAGACTAAGCGCGTCCCCGATGACCGGGGACGCCGATGCTCGCACGCCATGAACGCCATCTGATCGCGCGCTATCTGTGGCCGGGTGCAGGCGGGCGGCTGGTCCTGCTGGTCGCAGGCATCGGCTGCACCGGCGTCATGATCGGCGTCGCTGCGCTGGTGCTGGTCATCGCGGTCATGAACGGCGCGCAGACCAGGCTGGCCGACAGCGTCGCGCCGGTCGACGGACATCTCAGTGTCACCTTGCCCGCCGGCGCCGCGCTGACCGAGGCGCAGGTCGCCGCCGCGATCGCACCGTTACCAGGCGTCGCGCGGACCGAACCGATTCGCGAAATCACCGCCGGGCTGTCGATCGACGGCCGGATCACGCCTGTGAAATTACAGGGTCGCGATCCGCAGACACTCTATAGACTCGTGCCGACGATGCGCTCGGCGCTGGCGCATGGCCCCGATCCGGCGGGCGCGGTGGCGATCGGGCAGAGTGCCGCGCTGCAACTCGGCCTGTTCCCCGGCGACCGGATCGCGATCGGTCGAGTGCGGGTCGGCCCCGACCGCACCCTGTCGCTCGACCTGACCCCCGCGCGCGTCGCCGCCTTCTATCCGGACGACGATAAGGGCAGCGACCAGGTGACGTTGTTCGCGCCGCTCGATTCGCTGCCCGTCCTTCGCGACGATTCGGTCGTCACCCGTCACGTCGCGGTGGTGCTGACGGGCGCGGCCCAGGAAGGGGCGGTGACGGCCGCGATCCGGCGGCGGCTGGGTCCCGGCTATCCGATCACCAGCTGGCAACAGGCCAATCGCGCGCTGCTCGCCGCGCTCGTCACCGAGAAGATCGGCATGACCATCGCGGTCGGGCTCGTCACCCTGGTCGCGCTGTTCAACATATTGTCATCGATGACCCTGCTCGCGCGGGCCAAGCGGCGCGAGATCGCGATCCTGCGCACTATGGGCGTGTCGGCAGGCAGCATCATGCGAATCTTCGCCACCGTGGGGAGCATCATCGCGCTGATCGGCGCAGGCATCGGCCTGACGCTGGCCGCCGCCTTGTTGACCCAACGCGGCGCGATCGTCTCCGGCGTCCGCCGTCTGTCCCCGGCGCGGCAGGCGGAATGGGACGTGTTCCTGTCGCTGCCGATCGGGATTTCGGCACGCGAACTGGCGGTGATCGGGCTGAGCGTTCTGGCCGGGTCTGTGCTGGCCAGCCTTTATCCCGCCTGGCGCGCGGGGCGGACTTCGCCGGCCTTGGTGTTGCGCGCCGACGGATAGAACGCGAGTAAACCCCGGCGGCAAGGCTGCCGCCGGGGTTTGTCCTGCAAACCGGTCCGTGAGGATCTCGCGGCCGGTCGGCCCCGCCACCCGAGTGGGGGCGCGGTGCCGGGGCGCTCAGGATCCGGGAATTACTGTCCGAGCAGCTTGAGCACGCCCTGCTGCGACTGGTTGGCCTGGCTCAACATCGCGGTCGACGCCTGGCTCAGGATCTGGGCCTTGGCCAGCGCGGTGGTTTCCGCCGAGAAATCGGTATCCTCGATGCGGCTGCGCGCGTCCGTCAGGTTGGTGACGTTCGAGGTCAGGTTGTTGACCGCCGACTGAAGCCGATTCTGCGTGGCGCCGAGGCCTGCGCGGATATTGGCGACCTTGCCGATGGCGGCGTCGAACTTTTCGAGCGTCGCAGCGGCAGCAACGGTGCTCGGACCCGTACCGGGGTCGACGACCGCAATCGCGCCGTTGATATCGGTATCGGTGGTCAGGTTGGTGAAGGTCATATTGATGGCGTCGCTGGTGTTCGCGCCAGCCTGAATGGAGACGACCCCCGCGGTACCCGCCGAACCGTCCAGCAGCTTCTGACCGTTGAACTGCGTATTGAACAGGATGTTCGACACCTGCGAGGCCAGCGCGTTCTGCTCGGCCGTGATGTTCGCCTTGTCGTTGGTCGAATAAATGCCGTTGGCCTTCTGCACCGCCAGTTCGCGCATCCGCTGGAGCATGTTGCTCACCTCGTCCAGCGCACCTTCGGCGGTCTGCGCCATCGAGATGCCGTCGTTGGAGTTGCGGATAGCCTGGTTCATGCCGCGGACCTGCGAGGTCATCGAGGCGGCGATGGCGAGGCCGGCAGCGTCGTCCTTCGCGGAATTGATGCGCTTGCCGGTGGACAGGCGCTGCATCGAAACGTTCAGCGCTTCCGTTGCGGCGCCGTTGGCGCTCGAGGCGCGTAACGCCGAAATATTACTGGCGATAACCGTCATGGTCGTTCTCCAAAGCCGGAGCTCTCCGCCGCCCCCAAGGCGAAGGTCGAGCTGCCAAGACGGGTAACGACCGCTTGGAGACGGGCTTTAGAGAAAAAGTGAAATGGGCGCATTTTTTCGGGCGGAGCCCCCCGACACCTTATTATAAGGCATCGGGGGGTCCACCTTCCGCGACCGAGGGGAAAACCGCGGTCGGCATTCGCCCAGGGCGATTAGCCGAGGAGCTTCAGCACGCCCTGCTGCGACTGGTTGGCCTGGCTCAGCATCGCGGTCGACGCCTGGCTCAGGATCTGCGCCTTGGCGAGCGCGGTGGTTTCTTCCGAGAAGTCGGTGTCCTGGATGCGGCTGCGCGCTTCGGTCAGGTTGGTCATGTTCGAGGTCGCGCTGTTGACCGCCGACTGGAGCCGGTTCTGCACCGCACCCAGGCCAGCCCGGATCTTCGACACGTCGGCGATGGCGTCGTCATATTTCGCCAGCGTGTCGCCCGCCGTCTTCAGCGAGGCCGCGTCGGTCGCCGCGGTGAAGTCGACCACGTCGCTCAGCTTCGAACCCGTGTCCGGCGCACCCGCCGCACCGGCCGCATAGGTGGCGGTCAGATCGCGCAGATTGATGCTGACCGTGTCGGCGGTCGTCGCGCCGGTCTGGATCGACACGGTCGACGCGGCGTTGAACAGGGCGGTGCCGTTGAACTTGGTATTCTTGACGACCGAGCTGATCTGCGCGGCCAGCGAAGCCTGTTCGCTCGTGATGTTCGTCTTGTCGTCGGCCGAATAGGTGCCGTTGGACGACTGAACCTTCAGCTCACGCATACGCTGCAGCATGTTGCTGACTTCGTTCAGTGCGCCTTCGGCCGTCTGGGCCATCGAAATGCCGTCGTTCGAGTTGCGGATGCCCTGCGCCATGCCGCGGATCTGCGCGGTCATCGAGTTGCTGATGGCGAGACCCGCCGCGTCGTCCTTTGCCGAGTTGATGCGGTTGCCCGTCGACAGGCGCTGCATCGAGGTGCTCAGCGCCAGCGAGGCCGAGGTCGAAGCAGCAGTGGCTCGCAAAGCACTGACATTGCTAGAAATAACGGTCATGTGATGTCTCCATATCTGCTCGGCGATCCGTCTGTGTCCCCTCTGGACCACCGAGCCGCCGAATGGAGTAACGGCCGCTTTCCGGCAGGCTTTAGCCGGTTCCATGCAAATTTTTGCCGGTCGCCTTGCCGGTTTTGCCGGAACGGTCGCGCGCGCGCCGGGGCGTCGCCCGCACACATACGGGCGCGCGTCGCGCCCGGAAAAAACTTGCCGCCCGGCTTGCCGCATTAACTACGGTTTTACCAAACAGGGGGCATTGCGGAGTCACGAAAGGACTCCACGCCAGATGTCGTCGATTCACCCCTCCGCTGCGCTCGTTAAGCAGAAATACGCGCTGATTTCCGGGTTGCGGGCCCAGGGCATGGCCCTTGCCGAGCCTGGCGCCGCACCGCAGGCCGGGGACCTGTTCCTCATGGCCGAGGGCGACGTGATCGAGCATCCGGCGCGCACCGTCGTCGTCACCGACGGCCCGGTCCCCGCCATCATCCCCGCGATGGGCAACCGCCCCGCGAGCGTGACCTATTCCGCCGCCGAATCCGGCGTCGGCAACAGTTTCGTCCGCGCCCTGCTTGCCGGGTCCGCCATGCCGACCGCCGCCGACCCGGAGAGCCTGGCGCTCTTCACGCTGGCCGAGCGGGTCGCCCAGTCGGACATCACCGTGCTCATCAATGGGCCGACCGGCACCGGCAAGGAAGTGGTGGCGCGCGCCATCCATGCGCGCTCCGCCCGCGCCGCCAAGCCGTTCGTGGCGATCAACTGTGCCGCCTTGCCGGAATCGATGCTGGAGGCGCTGCTCTTCGGTCACCAGAAGGGCGCCTTCACCGGCGCGGCGCAGGCAGGCGAAGGTTTCTTCCGCGCGGCCGATGGTGGCACGCTGCTCCTCGACGAGATCGCCGAGATGCCGCTCCAGCTTCAGGCCAAGCTGCTCCGCGTGCTCCAGGAGCGCGAGGTGATCCCGCTTGGCGCCTCGATGCCGCAGTCGGTCGACGTCCGCGTCATCGCCTGCGCCAATCGCGACCTGCAGGCCGAAGTGGCGGCGGGCCGGTTCCGCGCCGACTTGTACTACCGCCTGTCGGTCTTCCCGCTGACCACCAAGGCGCTGGCCGAGCGTCGCATGGACATTCCCGCGCTCGCCGCGACGATGATCCTGCGTCACGCCGCGGGCCGCACCACCATTCCGTGGCCGAGCGCGGCGACGATCGACAAGCTGGCCCAGCACAACTGGCCCGGCAATGTCCGCGAGCTGGAAAACGTCATCCAGCGCGCGCTGCTCTTCGCCAGCGGCGCGACGATCGAGCCCGAGCATATCGTGTTCGACCGGCCGATGATCGCCAACGACCTGGATGACGAGCCGCTGACCGTGACGACCGCGGAAGCGACTCTGGGCAAGGTCGTGCAGATGAGCGAGTTCGCCGCGATCCGTGAGATGCTGGCCGCGTGCGGCGGCAACCGGGTCGAGACCGCCAAGCGCCTGGGCATTTCGGAGCGCACGCTGCGCTACCGCCTCGCCAAGGCGCGCGAACAGGGTGAGGAAATCATCCGGCCCTCTAGTCGCGCCGTGATGGCATGAGCGTCGGCGGTGTCGGCGGCGCGATGAGCGTCGACCGGGTGATGGCGCTGCGCGCCCAGATCCTGGAACGCAATCAGGCGCTCAAGGCGGCAAGCCAGGCCGGTGCCAACCAGGCGGCACAGGCCGCCCAGACTCAGCCGGTCGCTCCGCCGACCAGCTTTGCCGATACGCTGGAGTCCGCGCTGAAGGGCGTGAACGAAGGCCAGCAGCAGGCCGCCCGCCTGTCCGAATCCTACGAACGCGGCGAAACGGTCGACATCGCCAAGGTGATGATGGCCCGCCAGCAGGCGTCGGTCGGGTTCGAGGCGACGCTGCAAGTCCGTAATAAACTCTTGTCCGCCTATAAGGACATCATGAGCATGCCGGTGTAAGATGAGCACTGCCCTCACCCCCGCATCGACCAATCCCGCACCGGCCTTGCCGCCCTTGCCGGAAAAGTTCGCCAACCCGCTTCGCCAGATCAAGACGGTGATGGCGCAGCCCGCCGTCCGCCGTTCGGCACCGATGGTGCTGCTGATCGGACTGATCGCGGCCGCCGCATTCGCCTGGATGGCTTTGTCCAGCCCGCCGCAAAAAACGCTGTTCGACAATCTGTCGGACGCGGACAAGCAGGCGGTCACGACCGCGCTGTCGGCCGCGAACATCAAGAGCAGGATCAACGACGGCACCGGCGCGCTGACCGTCAATGAGGAGGATTACTCCAAGGCGCGGATGCTGTTGGCGGGCCAGGGCCTGCCCAAGCAGGCGCCGGGAGGCTACGCCATCCTCGACCAGTTGCCGATGGGCGTCAGCCGCGCGGTCGAGGGCGAACGCCTTCGCCAGGCGCGCGAGAGCGAGCTGGCCCGCTCGATCGAGGAGATCGACGCGGTGGCCGAGGCGCGCGTGCACCTCGCCATGCCGGAGGCGTCGGTCTTCGTGCGCGACCATGCCTCGCCCTCCGCCTCGGTGGTGCTCAAGCTCAATGCCGGACGCTCGCTGTCGGAATCCCAGGTCCAGTCGATCGTCAACCTGGTCGCCTCCTCGGTGCCGGGGATGAAGCCGGAGGACGTGACCATCGTCGACCAGATGGGTGGTCTTTTGTCCAAAAAAGGCGCCGAGGGGGCGAACAGCGACGATCGCCGGATCGAATTCCAGCGTCGGCTGGAGGAGAAATACCGCACCCAGCTGATCCAGCTGCTGACCCCGCTGGTCGGCGCGGGCAATTTCACCGCCGAGGTGCAGACCGAGGTCAATCTGGATGAGACCAGCGCAACCCGCGAAACCTATGACAAGGAGGGTGCGCTCCGGGCCGAAACCGGCAACTGGACCGGCAATCAGAAGGACCCGACCACGCCCGGCGGCATTCCCGGCGCCCTGTCCAACACGCCGCCGCCCGCCAGCACGCTGCAGCAGCCGCAGGCCGCCAACGGTGCCTCGGGCGCCCCGCCCGCCGACGGCAAGCCGGTCGCCGGTGGCCCCGGGGTCAATCCGGAGAAGCAGTCCGACGCCTTCCAGCGCGCTTACGACCTGAACAAGGAAGTTTCGGTCACCCGCGCCGCACCCGGCTCGATCAAGCGGCTCACCGTGGCCGTCCTGCTGCGCGACCCCGCCACCGGCAAGCGCAGCCAGATGGAGATCACCCAGATTTCCGACCTGGTGAAGTCGGCGGTCGGCTTCGATCAGCAGCGCAACGACAATGTCACCGTCATCAGCCGCAAGTTCGCCGACGCCACGACCGAAGAAAAGCGCGCCTGGTATGATAATAGCTGGCTGCCCATCGTCGCCCGCAACGCCACCGCGCTGGTCATCGCGCTCCTCGTCCTGCTGTTGGGCGTGCGTCCGCTGGTCAAGGCGATGACCAAGAGGAAGGATGAGGCCGAGGCCGCCAAGGCGTTGCCCATGGGGGCGGCCGATGGCGCCGGCGACGGCGCAACCGGCGCCAACGCGGTGCAGATCGGCCCCGACGGACAGCCCGTCGCCGGGACGATCGGGGTCCAGCAGCCCGCCGTGACGCTCGACGAAATCGAGGATACCAACAACTTCAACGATCGCATTACCAAGGTGCGCGGTTTCACCCGTGACAACCCGGCGCGTGCCGCGCTCGCTGTTCGCGACATGATCCGTTCGGAGGCGCAGCAGTAATGGCGTCGACCGAAGAGGGGCGCGTCTATTCGGGCGTCGAACGCGCCGCCGTCCTGATGATGCTGGTGGGCGAGGAAGAAGCCGCCGCGATCCTTCAGAAGCTGGAGCCCGACGAGGTCCGCGAACTCGGCAAGGCGATGTATTCGATCGCCGATGTCAGCGAACAGGATGTCGGCTTCGTGCTGGACGATTTCGTCGGCTGTGCCCGCGCCCGTGCCTCGATCGCGTTTCAGCCCAAGCCGACGGTCGAAAATCTGATGAACCGTGCGCTCGGTCCCGAACGTGCCAGCAGCGTGCTGTCGCGTATCGTCCCCGCCGAGGCGCAGTGCGAGATCGAGATGCTCGGCTGGCTCGATCCGATCGACATCGCCAAGATCGTCGAGAAGGAACATCCGCAGATCGGCGCCGTCCTGATCGCCAATTGCGATCCCGCCGTCGCGGGCAAGGTGCTGGAACTGCTGCCCGATGCGATGCAACCCGATATCCTGCACCGCGTCGCCCGGCTGGGTCCGGTGACGCCGCAGGCGATCGACACGCTGAACGGCGTGCTCAAGCGCTGGAGCGAGGGCGGCAGCGGCGGCCAGGGCCTGGCGATGGGCGGTTCGCGCGAAGCGGCCAAGATCCTGTCGAGCGCGCGCAAGGCGACCGAGCAGCGGGTCATGCCCAAGCTGTTCAAGATCGACCGCGACGTCGCCAAGCAGATCGAGGAAGCGTTGTTCATCTTCGAAAATCTGCTCGATATGGACGACAAGAACCTCGGCACGCTCATCCGCAACGTCGACGGCGAAATTCTCACCCGCGCGCTCAAGGGCGCGGACGAGGCCGCGCGCGAACGCTTCCTGGGCTGCATGTCGGCACGTGCGGCGGCCGGTATCCGCGACGAGATCGAATCGCGCGGGCCGATGAAGCTGTCCGAAGTGCTGGAGGCGCAGAAGGCGATGATCACCGTCGCGCGCAACCTGGCCAAGGAAGGCACGATCATGATGGGCGGAGGCGAGGACGATTATGTCTGATTTCGTCGCGGGCTTTTCCGCACGCCAGAATGCCGCCGCTGCCGCGTTGCAACAGGCCTTCGCGCCGCCGGGGGGCTTTGCCCCCTCGGGGATGCCGGGCCTCAATATCGACCTGGATTCGGGGCCGATCTCGTTCCGGCCGCGAGCACCCACCAGCGGCCTGGGGGCGACCGCGGCGGACGACGCCGCGCCCGGCCATCCGCGCCATTTCCATCCCGCCAGCCGCGATCACGACCCGACCCAGGGCTGGGACCCCTTTGCCGCGTGCGAGGGCGTCGCCGAACCGGCGGTGGATCCGATCACCGCGGCCCATGCGTCCGGCCATGCCGAGGGCTATGCCGAAGGGCTGGCCGCCGCCACGCGACAGTTCCAGGCGCAGGCCGAGGCCGAGGCGCGCGACGGCCGGATGATCGACTCGATCGCCGAGGCTTTGTCCGCGCGCGTCGATCGCCAGGCGATGGCCGAACAGCTGCGCCAGACGGTCTTGATGCTCGTCGGCAAGCTGGTGGGCGAAATCGGCGTCGATGCCGACCGGCTGACTGGCCGGATCGAGGCGGCGATCGACCTGTTGTCCGATGCCAAGGAAGCCGCGATGCTGCGCGTCCATCCCGACGATGTCGCGCTGCTGGCCGAGCGCCTGCCGCAGACCGTCTTCCCGGTCGGCGATCCCAATGTGGAGCGCGGTGGCTTCGTCCTCGAAAGCGCTTCGACCATCGTCGAGGACGGCCCGTCGCTATGGCTCGACCAACTGGCCGCCGCGATAGACAAGGTGCCCGTCCCGCAATGCTGAACCGTTTCACGACCGATTATCTGGAGACGCTGGCCCAGGCGGACTTCGCGCCGCGGGCGGCGGTCGCGGGGCGGCTGGCGTCGTATGACGGCCTGTTGATGGAGGCCGTCGGCCTGTCGCTGCCGGTCGGTACCGTCTGCGCGATCGGAGACAAGGGCAGCCACTGCGTCGAGGCCGAGGTGATCGGTTTCCGCAATGGCCGCACGCTGATGATGAACCTGGGCGGCCCTGCCCCCCTGCTCCCGCGCGCGCCGGTGCGCCCGCTCGGTCCTCCGGGCGAGGCGGAAGTGGGGGCGGCGATGCTGGGCCGCGTGGTCGACGGCTCGGGCAAGCCGATCGACGGTCTCGGCCCCATTCGTGGTGCCGACCACTGGCCGCTGGCGGGCAAGATGCAATCGCCGCTCGACCGGGGCCGCGTGCTGGAACCGCTGGATGTCGGCGTGCGCGCGATCAACGGCCTGCTGACCATCGGCCAGGGCCAGCGCGTCGGCATCATGGCGGGCTCGGGCGTCGGCAAGTCGGTGCTGCTGGGCATGATGGTCCGCGCCGCCAAGGCCGATGTGATCGTCATCGGCCTGATCGGCGAGCGCAGCCGCGAAGTCGCGGACTTTCTGGAAACCAAGGTCGCGGGCGAGGCCCGGGCGCGCTCGGTCGTGGTCGCGGTGCCGGCCAACCATTCACCGGTGCTGCGCATTCGCGGGGCTCTGCGCGCCACCGCGATTGCCGAGGCGTTCCGTGCCGAGGGCAAGAAGGTATTGCTCATCATGGATTCGCTGACCCGCGTCGCCCATGCCGGTCGCGAGATCGGACTGGCGCTGGGCGAACCGGCTTCGGCGCGCGGCTATCCGCCTTCGGCCATCGCGATGCTGCCCAATCTGATCGAGCGGGCGGGCGCCGATGCGCACGGGCCGGGCTCGATCACCGCCATTTACACGGTGCTGGCGGACGGCGACGATGGCAACGATCCGGTCGTCGACTCGGCGCGTTCCATCCTGGACGGGCATATCGTGCTCAACCGCCATCTGGCCGAGCGCGGCGTCTATCCCGCGATCGACATCGGTCCCTCGGTCAGCCGCGTGATGACCGATATCGTCGGACGCCCTCATGCTCAGGCGGCGCGGACGCTGCGCCGTCATCTGGCGACCTATGAGGAAAATCGCGATCTCGTTTTGATGGGCGCGTATCGCGCGGGCGCCGATCCCGCGATCGACGCCGCCATCGCCTGCCACCCGGCGGTGATGGAATATATCCGGCAGGACGCCGACGAGGTCGTGCCGCTCGACCATGCGGTCGAGGAACTGGTGGGCATTTTCGGTCAGCCGCTCGGCTGATCCGTTTCCAAGGGGGGAAACAGACATGGCATCCCGGCAACAGACGATGCTGACCCGGCTCCACCGGGTCCGCACGTTGCAACTCAACCTGACCATGGCCGACGAGGCGCGCGCGCAGGAGCGGGTCGCCTCCGAGCATCAGCTGTCGCACCGCATCGGCCAGCTGATCGAGGCGGTGACGCCCACACCGGCGGCAACGGCGTCGGCCGCCTCGCTGATGGCGAATGCGCATTTCCGTCACCGGCTGCTCGAATCGGCCGATGCCGCGGCCGCGCGCATCCGCGCCGCCGAACAGCGCGCCGCCCATGCAGGCGAACAGACCAAGGCCGCCAAGCGCGACCAGACCGCCGTCGAGAAGCTGATGGACCGCGCGCGCATGGCCGCGATCCGCGCCGAGATGCGCGCGCTGGAGGATATGCCGGCCGCTGGCGGCGCGTCGCGTCGGAATCGGCACGATCCTTGCTGACAGACTTGTCATGATGTCCCCTCTCTCCTCGATCACGCCTTCCGGCACCGCCGCCGCCCGCTTGCAGGCAGGGGCGGGCACGGGGGATCCGATGGCCTCGGCCTTCGCGATGCTCTTCGCGCTGATGCCGGGCATGGGCGATGCGACCGCCGGGGCGGATAACGGCGATGGCCAGCCCAAGGCGGAAGACGGCATGGCCCAAGACGGCGGCACGTCGGAAAAGGACGGCAAGGACTTGCCGAGCGATGCCGCCACCTTGCCGGTGATGCCGGTGGCGGTTCCGACCCTGCCGCTTCCGGCACCCGAGCCCGCTGCACCCCCCGCCGCGACGACCGGCCCCTCGGCCGCGCCGATCACCACATTCCTGGCGACGACGCCGACCCTGCCGGACGTCGGGGCCTCCCCGGCACCTGCGCCCGTTGCCATGGCGGCCGACCCGAAACAGCCACCTGTCTCGCCGGCCATGCCCGTCGCTTTCGATCCCCTAAAGGGGACGATGCCGGTTCCGCCCGCCATGACGGCTCCCATGACGGGCGACGCCGACCCAGCGATGCCGGTCACGATACGGCCGGACGCGTCGACCGCCATGGCCGCCCCCGCGGCGCGTGGCACCGGACCTGCAATTCCCATCGAGATGCGCGGCGCTACGCTGACCACGATAAGCGCCCCGGCGACCCAAGGCGCCGGCTCTGCGCATCCCATCGAGATGCGCGCCGACGCGCCGATCGTCATGGCCCGCGCGGATGCGCCGACCGCCATGACCAACCCGACGGGTCCGGATACAGCCCGAACGATTCCGATCACGACACGCGCGGATATGCCGACCATCATGATCGCCCCGGCAGCCCATGACGCAGTTCCGGCCGCCCCCCTTGCGATTCGGGGCGACGTGGCGTCCACCACCCTATCATCCGGTCCCATGGCCGCCATGCCCGCACGGCAGGACATGCCGCTCCGCTTTGCGGTGACGAGCGCGTCCGCGCCGGTCGTCGCGCCGCTGCCCATCGCGGCCCCTGCCCCATTGATGCAACCAGGCCAGACCGCGCCCGCCCTGGAGCTTTTCGGGCTTGCGCGGCGCGCCGAGCAGGGCGGCTCCAACCCGCTCACCGATCGCCGCAAGGACGAGGCCGCGCTGTCGGTCGACGCCGCGACGCTGACGCGCGCCGATTCGCTGACCGCCGCACCGATCCTCGCGACGACGGGCGCCGAACATGCGCCGCTCGACATGACGCAAGCACATTGGCCGCAAGCCATGATCGACCGGATCGACCGGATGCGCGAAGACGCAGCCACCGCCGATACCCGTATCCAGCTGTCGCCCGACGCGCTGGGCGGCATCGCGGTGAACCTGCGCCATGAGGGCGGCGCGACGCATATCCACTTCACCGCCGACCAGGCGCAAACCGCCACCCTGCTCGCCGATGCCCAGCCGACGCTGGCGCGGCTGGCCGAGGAAAAGGGAATGCGGCTTGGCCAGACGGCGGTCGATCTGGGCCAGTCGGGCGCAGGCGGCGAGCGACAGGCGCCGCCACGCCGCCCCGACCCCGTGCAACCCACCCGCCCGGCCTTCGCGGCCGCCTCCCCTTCGAGCGACGCCGGAGACACGGTCGCCGCCTCCACCCGAATCGCCTGAGGAATGAGCCATGAGTGACACCAAGGAAACCGAAGAAAAGGCGCCCAAGAAGAAGGGCAAGCTGGGCAAGATCATCGTGATGGTGGTCGGCGTGCTCGTCCTCTTGGGCGGGGGCGTGGGCGCCGGGCTCTACGCCGCCAATTCCGGCCTGATCGGCGGCGGCGGCCATGCCAAGGAAGACAATGGCGAGGCCGAAGCCGAGGCCAAGCATCCCGGCCCCAAGCTGGTCCCCAAGTCCGAGCAGAAGCGTGCGGGCGCCGAGGGCGCGGAAGGCGGCGAAGGCGGTCATGGCGGCGGCGGCGAAGGTGGTGGCGAGGGCGGTCACGGCGAAGGCGGCGGCGAGGCCAAGGAGCATACGGGCATGCCGACGCCGGTGGGCGACGGCGGCGAACGCTATGCCTCCAACTATTACGAGCTGCCCAAGGACTTCACCTCGAACATGCGCGACTCGGTGCATATCATCCAGGTGGGGCTGGCCGTCTCGACCCCCTATGACGACACGGTCATCAACAATCTGAAGACCAACGATCTGGCGGTCCGCTCGGCGATCCTGATGACGCTGGGCGATGCCAATGAGGAACAGGTGTTCAGCAGCGAGGGCAAGCGCCAGCTGCAACGCAAGCTGGTCGACGCGATCAACGAGATTCTGCGCCAAAAGGAGGGATTCGGAGGCGTTGCTAACGTCTACTTTACCAATTTCGTTGTTCAGTGAGACATGGTTAACGCCGCCCCCCAGGTTGAACGCCGCGAACGCGATCGTGAACAGACCGCCGATCATGGCGTGCTGGGCACGACCAAGCTCAATCCGTTCGGCGACCTGCACACGATGCAGCATCTGTCCGCGCGTCTCGCGCGGTCGCTGCGGGGGCTGTTCGAATCCCTTCTTCGCGAGGAACTGCGCTGCTGGGCGGAGCCGCTGGTCGTCCAGCGCTTCGCCGATTACCGGGCCGAGCGCAGCGACGGCCTGAGCGCGTGGCTGCCCATGGCGATGAGCTCGGCCAGCGGCAGCACCGCCGATGCCCAGGCGCTGATCGTCATCGACGGCGCGTTCAGCCTGGCGCTGATCGACCTGCTGTTCGGTGGCACGGGCATGGTGCCCGACATCCTGCCGCCCGAATTCTCGCCCGCCGCCGAGGCGATGGTGAGTCAGCTCGGCGTCATGATGGCTGCACCCTTGCGCGGTGCCTGGGAATCGCTCGCCCGTATCGACTTTCGCGCCGGCCGTCCCGAATCCTCACCCGCCATGCTGTCGGGAATCGAGGGCGACGACGCCATGATCGTCACCCGCTTCGGCATCGACGGACGCAACCGCCGCCCGACCATGATCGACATCCTCTACCCCGTCAGCGCGTTGAAGCCGCATGGCTCCGCCCTGACCGGCAAGGTCGTCGACAAGCAGGCCGAGGTCGATCCCGCCTGGCGCGGCGATCTGACCCGCGCGGTGATGACGGTGCGTTTCCCCGTTCGCTCGGTCTTGGCCGAGCCCGTCGTGTCGCTCAGCCGCCTGATGGAGCTGAAGATCGGTGACGTGATCCCGATCAGTTTCGGCCCCGAAGTGCCGGTGATGGTCGGCGGCGACCTGCTCGGCATGGCCACGGTCGGCACCGCCAATGGCCGCGCCGCCGTCCAGCTTACCTCGCTCAACCGGTCCGTCGAAGGACTGGCCCGTGCTTACGAAGGACCCGAAGAATGAACGATATGGCCGGGGGCTTCCCCGTCGACACATCGGTCGCGGCCAATTTCCGGCTGCTCCAGGATGTCGACGTCAAGCTGACCGTGGAGATCGGCTCGACCCAGCTGTCGCTGCGCGAATTGCTGGCGTTGTCCGAATCGAGCGTGATCGAACTGGACCGTCAGGCCAACGAACTGCTCGACGTGCTGGTCAACGGCACGCTGATCGGGCGTGGCGAGGTGGTGACGGTCGGCGATCGGTTCGGCGTGCGCCTGACCGAGCTGGTCAACCCCGACAAGCGCGGCTGATCCGCCGATGCTCTGGTCCTATGTCTTGAAGCTGGTCGTCCTGCTGCCGCTGATCTGCGGCCTGATGATCGGCTGCCTGTATCTCTGGCGGCGCCTGGAAAGCCGGATGCCGGGTCGGCCCGCGACGCGGCTGATCCATGTCCGCGAGACGATGATGATCTCCCCCGGCCTGCGCCTGGCGGTCATCGAGTTCGAGGGGCGCAACCTGCTCGTCTCGGTCGGGCGCGGCGGCGTCCAGCTGGTCGACAAAGTCGAGGGCAACGGGACCACGCCCGCTACGCCGAACCCGGCGCCGATGACGCCGACCGCCCCGCGCCGCACCGATTTTGTCTCGCGCTTCGCGCCCAAGAAGTTCGACCAATGAGCATTTCCGTGACCCGCCGGGGCACCGGCCCCGCGCTGATCCGCGCCCATGGCGGTGACATGCCCACGCGCAGCCTGAAGCCGCTGTGGATCGTGTTGGCGCTGCTGCTGGCGCTGGTCATCGCGATGCCCGCCTTTGCCCAGGCGACCCCGGCTGTCGCCCCCGCCGCCGCACCCGCCGCGGCTCCGGCCCCGGGCGTCGGCGACGCGGTCGACCGGGCACTCGGCCAACTGGGCGGTGGCGGCAACGGGAATTCGGGCTCGCTGAGCCTGTCGCTCCAGGTCCTCATCATCATGGGCCTGCTGACGATCCTGCCGGGCATCATCCTGATGATGACCAGCTTCACCCGGATCGTGATCGTGCTGGCCATCCTGCGCCAGGCGCTGGGCCTGCAACAGACGCCGCCCAACCAGGTGCTGATCGGCCTGTCGGTCTTCCTGTCATTGTTCATCATGGCCCCGACGATCAGTCAGATCAATGCGAACGCCATCGAGCCCTATGCGCAGGGCCGCCTGCCCGGCACCGAGATGATCAAGGCCGCCGGCGCCCCGCTCCACGCCTTCATGGCCAAGCAGACGCGGATCAAGGACGTGACGATGTTCGCCGAGATGGCGAAGTCCGGCCCCTATGCCAGCCCCAGGGACATTCCCTATGCGGTACTGCTTCCCGCCTTCGTCACCTCGGAGCTGAAGACCGCGTTCCAGATCGGCTTCCTGATCTTCCTGCCCTTCATCGTCATCGATCTGGTGGTGGCCACCGTGCTGATGGCGCTGGGCATGATGATGTTGTCGCCGTCGATCATATCGCTGCCGTTCAAGCTGCTGCTGTTCGTCCTGGTCGATGGATGGGCGCTGACCATGGGCAGTCTGGCGAACAGTTTCGCGACATAGCTACTTTTTCCCTCCCCCTCTGAGAGGGGCGAGGGAAGATTAGGACGACTTCAACCGGCGTAAACGGCCGGGAGCCGCAGGTGTTCGTTAACCATTTTCGCGGCATGATCCGTTCAGCCTGAGCGAAGTCGAAGGCCACGGGAAAACCTCACCCATTCGGGACCAAGACCGCATCATGGACGCCCAATATTTCCTGACGCTGGCCAACCAGACCATGTGGGTGCTGGCGCTCGCCGCCGCGCCGATCCTCCTCCCCGTGCTCGTCTCGGGTCTGGTGATCGGCATGATCCAGGCCGCGACCTCGATCAACGAGCAGACCCTGTCCTTCGTCCCCAAGCTGATCGTCGTCGCCGCGTCGATCCTGATCTTCGGAAGCCTCATCATGGGCCTGCTGAGCGACTTCACCGTCAGCATGTTCGAGCGCATCCCGGACTTGGTGAAGTAAGGGTTCGGCTGAAATAACATGCTCGGCTTCGGCCTCTCGATCGAGCCGCAGGCTTGGGCGATCCTGTTCCTGATGATCCGCATCGGGGCCGCCTTCATCACCGCGCCCGTGTTCGGCGCGGTGTCGATCCCCCTGCCCGTGCGGATCAGCCTAGCGGGCGCGATCGCCTTCCTGGTCAACTCGGTTCATCCGGTCGTGCCGCCACCCGTCATCTTCTCGGTACCCACCATCATGTCGGTCGCGGCCGAGGCCATTGTGGGGCTGGCGCTCGGCCTGATCCTGCAGGTCGCCTTCACCGCGCCTTTGGTGGCCAGCGAACTGATCGGCGGATCGATGGGGATCAATTTCGCCTCTACCATCGATCCGCTCAACGGCCGTTCGACCCAGGCGCTGGGCCAGTTCTTCACCGTCATGCTGACCCTGCTGTTCCTGTCGGTCGACGGGCACCTCGTCCTCGTCGAGACGATCGTGAAAAGCTATGAGGCATTGCCGCCCGGGCAGGTCTGGATGGCACCGGCGCAGTTCCGCGCGATCGCGCTGTTCGGCAGCTATGCCTTTCTGGCCGGATTGCTGTTGGCGCTGCCGGTCGGGTTCCTGCTGCTCTGCCTGAACCTGGTGGTCGGCATGATGAGCCGCGCCGCGCCTTCGCTCAATCTCTTTTCGGTGGGTCTGCCCGCCGCGCTCGGGGTCGGCGTCATCGCCATCGCCGTCGCCTTCCCCGCGATGGGGGACTATATGCTCGTCATCATCCGCGAGGCCCTCGCCGCCACGCAGAATCTGGTGATCGGCTGATGTCGGAGGGCGGCGAAAAGACAGAAGCCCCAACCCAAAAGCGCCGCGACAAAGCGCGCGAAGATGGGCAGATCCTGCGCAGTAAGGATCTGGCGGCGGCGCTGGTGATGATGGCGGGTATCGCCTGGCTGATGTTCGCCGGCCCCACGCTGCTGGGCGCATGCAAGGCGGTGATGGCGACAAGCTTTCAGTTCACCCATGCCGATGTCGAGGATTTCGAGCCGTTCCGCCCGCTGATGGAGGCGGGGTGGAAGCTGCTGCCCTCACTCGCCTCGCTGTTCGCGGTCACGATCGTCGCGACCATCGCGTCGCAGGCAGGGCTCGGGTCGCTCCAGTTCAATCCCAAGGCGCTGACCCCCAAGCCGTCCAAGCTCAACCCCGCTTCGGGACTGAAGCGCATCCTGGGTGCGCAGGGGTGGACCGAACTCGGCAAGTCGCTGCTCAAGGTCGTGCTGCTCGGCGCGATCGGCGGCTACATGCTGTGGAAGTCGTCGCGCGCCACCCTGGGGCTGGCGCAGTCCGACCTGAACAGCGCGATCGGATCGCTGGGCGGCACCTTCATCACGATCCTGCTGGTCATGGGCTTCGGCCTGATCCTGATCGCCGGGTTCGACGTCCCGATCCAGATCGTCCAACTCTTCTCCAAGCTCAAGATGACCAAGCAGGAGGTCAAGGACGAGCATAAGGAAAGCGAAGGCAATCCGGAGGCCAAGGCGCATATCCGCGGCAAGCAGCGCGAAATGTCGCGCCGTGCGGTGCGGGCGGCGGTGCAGGAGGCGCATGTCATCCTGACCAACCCGACCCATTTCGCCGTCGCCCTGCGCTACGACCGGGGTCAGGACGAGGTGCCCGTGGTGGTCGCCAAGGGGCGCGGCGCGACCGCGCTTGCCATTCGCGAACTGGCAGCCGAGCTGGACACGCCGGTGCTGGAATATCCGCAGCTCGCCCGCGCGGTCTATTATACCAGCCGCGAGGGCCAGGAAGTGCGCGCCGACCTGTATCAGGCGATCGCCGTCGTCCTCGCCTTCGTCTTTGGCCTCAACGCGGGCGCGGGCGGCACGTCGCAGCCGCCGGTCGACGTGCCGGTCACGGCGCGCTTCGACGAGAACGGCGTGGCCCAACCCTGATGCCCGTCGTGATCGCTCCCCCGCCCCGCCATTCGTCGCATCGCCCTAAAGCCCGGCCGTTCGCGGCCGTTAAGCAGGACAAGCGCGCGCCGGAGTATCGTCGATGACCACCGTTTCTTCGAGTACATCGCCCAACACGGCGACGACCAGCAGCAGCACGTCGACCTCCTCAAGCTCGACGCCCGCGGGCAGCGCGACGCAGAACGCGACCAAAACCGCCGCGCAGGCGCTGTTCAACTCGTTGCAGACGGGATCTGGCATCGATCTGTCGACGGTCGTCCCCTCGCTGATCGAGGCGCAGTTCGCCGCCAAGACCGCCGCCCTGAAGGCGAAGTCCGACACGCTGACCGCGCAGATTTCGGACGTGTCGTCGATCAAGAGCGCGATCACCGATTTCGCCGCGGCGCTTGCCTCGCTGGCGCAAGGCGGGACGCTGGCGACGCAGGCGACCAGTTCCGACCCCTCGACGATGAGCGTCACGACGGCGGCCGGCGCCAAGCTGTCGGGCATGTCCAAGTCGATCACCATCAATGCGCTGGCGAGCGCGCAGGTCTCATCGACCACGACGGCGTTTTCGAAGACCGCATCGCTGGGCACGGGCAGCCTGTCGATCAAGGTCGGATCCAAGGATGCCGTGTCGGTGTCCTTCGGCGCCGACGATTCGACGCCCGACCTGCTCGCCGCGAAGATCAACGCCGCCAATACCGGGATCACCGCCTCGGTCGTCACCGACGCCAGCGGCAATGCCTTTCTGTCCTTCACCGGGGCCAGCGGCAAGGACAACAGCTTCACCATCACCGCCACGGAGGGCGATACGGCAGGGCTCGCCCGGCTTAACGTCGGCAACGGGGCGACCGGTACCACCACCTCATCGACGGCGGCCAATGCCAGCATCACCATGGACGGGGTCACGGTCGAGCGTGCGAGCAACACCGTCAACGACCTGGTACCCGGCGTGACGATGACGCTGTCGGCCGTGTCGACCAAGCCGCTGTCGCTGACCGGCTCCAGCCCCACCGCGGCGCTGAGCAGTGTCGTCTCCAATTTCGTCTTGACCTATAACGACAATATGACCGCGCTGAACAAGGCGATCGATCCGATCAGCGGCGACCTGCGCAGCGACCCGGCGGCGCGCTCGCTGGCCCAGACGATGCGCACGCTGACCACCACCAAGCTGGTGCCCGGCGACGATACCGATCTGGGGCCGAAGACGCTGGCCGATCTGGGTGTGAAGACCGAGAAGGACGGCACGCTCAGCATCGACCAGACGCGGCTGGCCAAGGCACTGTCGAGCTATCCCAGTTCGGTCGAGAAGATGTTTCAGGCCAGTGGCGACAATCTTATCGGGCTGTCGGCGCGGATGAACAGCGTCCAGCTGTCGGCGACCAGCAGCGTTTACGGCCTGACCGCCTCCTACAACAATCTGACGCAGGCGCAGAAGGATCTGGCGGATCAGCAAAGCAGCCTGTCGGACAATCGCGAACGGGCCAGCGACGCGCTGACCGCGCGCTTCTCGGCCATGAACAGCCGCGTCACAGCTTACAAATCGGTGCAGAGCTTCATGGATCAGCAGGTCAAGATGTGGACGAAGAGCAACTGATATGACCTATGCCTCGGCCCTTCTTACCGATCCCGCCGCCGTCTATCGCCAGATCGACGTAGTCGGCCGCACCGCCATGGCCGACGGCCCCGCGCTGGTGCAGCTGCTGTATGAGGAACTGATTTCCGCGCTCCGCTCCGCCGCCTGGGCAACCGACCATGGCCAGCTCGCGCGCAAGAGCGAGCGGGTGACGCGCGCCACCGCGATCCTGTTCGCGCTGGAGGCGGGGCTCGATTTCGAGCATGGCGGCGAGATGTCGATCACCTTCGCCAAGCTCTATGGCGGCGCACGCAAGCAGATCGTCGACGCCTCGCTGGGCCAGGACGCGCAGATATTCCGCAACGTCGCGGCCAGCATCGCCGACATCGCCGAAGCCTGGGAAACGGTGCGGAAGATGAACGATTCGAAGAAGGGCAACTGAACCCGCACGCGGATTCGTTTCATCCGTGCGCGCAGAGCGAGGTCGCAGCGCAGGGACGATGTCGCGCCTTTACCGCCGGAACCAGTGTTTCTGGACGAAATAAACGACGATCCCGGCCGAGATCAGCGCGCAGACGCCCAGGATCGCATCGAACGCCCAGGGTTCTTCGGCATAGGGCAGCACCTTGACGTTCATCCCGTACAGCCCGGTGATGAAGGTCAGCGGCAGGAACACCATCGCGACGATCGAGATGACCAGCGCGCGATTGTCGATCTGTTCGGCGCGCAGGTCGGTCAGCGTTTCGTGGATCAACGCCGAGCGTTCACGGATGGATTCGAGTTCCTCCGCCATGCGCGCCGCGCGGTCGGCGGCGGCGGACAGGTGGAGCCGGTCGTCATCGGCCAGCCAGTCGCCCGGCAGCGCCGCCAGCTTTTCCAGCGCGGCACGCTGGGGATTGAGGAAGCGGCGATAGCCGATCGCCGCGACGCGTACCCGGCTGACCGTGCGGCGCAGCTGGAAGACGCGGCGTTCGTCCAGCTGCTCCTCGCAATCGTCCAGATCGTCGCCCAAACGCGCGACATCGGGGTCAAGGTCGTTGGTAATCGCGGTGGCGAAGGCGGTGATGAGATCGCCCGGGTCCTTCACCTCGCCACGCTCGACGCACTGGCGCACCGTATCGACCGCCAGCAGCGGGCGGCGCGTCACCGAATAGACCCGGCCCTTGACCGCCCAGATACGGACCGAGGCGAGCATGTCCGATCCGTCGAGCGGCTCGCTGCTCCGCCCGCGCAGGTTGAGGAACGCTCCCTCACCCACCGCTTCGCAGCGGGGGCGCGTCTCGGTGGCGGTCAGCGCGTCGACGACATAATCGGCGACATGGGCCGACTCGCGCAGCCAGCGCTGCGCGACGGCGTCATTGGTTTCCAGATGCACCCACACCAACCGCCCCTGCGCCGACGCCGCGTCGCGGATCGGGACGGCTTCGGCCTTTCCGCCGTCGATGCGGTACGCGAAGCCGGTCATGCGCCAGGGGCCATGGCGAGGTCGACGATCTGCCCCTCGCCGGGTTCCGCTGGTGGTGCGTCGCATTCCAGACGTACTGCATCGGCGCGGGCGCGGTCGAGGATCGCGGGCGGCACGTCGCGGCGATGATAGACGCGGTCGGCCGCCGCCAGGGCACGCGCCTGTCGCAGGGTCAGGTCGTCGGGATCGGCGGAGGTCAACACGAACGCTTCGACCCGCGCCGCCGGTCGGTGGGCACGCGACAGCCACCCATCGACATCGGTTTCGCCCGCCAGCGGATCGAGCGGCCCGCCGGGCGACAGCGCCGCCCCGATTGCCCGCCGCCGCTCTGCCCCGTCAGGAAAGCGCGCGCGCAGGGCGGCGCGGGCGGCGTACAACCCCTCGGCCAGCGCGCCCAGCCCGGCGGGGAGCAGTGTCTCCAGCCGCTGACGCAGCGCCGCCGCCAGACCCGCCGACACCCCGCCCGTGCCGATCGCAACGATCACAGGCCCCCGCTCGACAATGGCGGGCAGCGTGAAGTCGCAGGCGGCCGGGCGGTCCACCGCGTTGACTAGGACCCCGCGCGCCTTCAACCGCGCTATGGCCCCTTGCGCTTCGTCCTCATCCTCGATCGCGACGATGGCGAGCGCGGCCTGCGCCTCCTCGCCGACCACCCGCGCGCCTGCCCGATCGAGCAGACGCCGCTTGGCCTCGGCCGGCTCTCCCTCGCCGACCAGAATGACCGGACGGCCGTTCAAACGGACGAACAGCGGCAGACTACCAAGACTCACCGTTCAGCTCCCCCCCTGCCAGGGGGAGAAGGCGGCAGGCGCTGGCGTCACTTCTTCAGCCACTCCGGCACGCGCTCGGCGGCGATGATCGTCTCGGCGGCGATGCGATCGGCGACGACGGCGAAACGGTCGCCCTCGACCATCACTTCGGGCACCAGCGGGCGGCTGTTATAGGTCGACGCCATGGTGGCTCCATACGCGCCCGCCGTGCGGAAGACGGCCAGATCGCCCGACTTCACCACGTCGATCTCGCGGTTCATCGCGAAGGTGTCGCCCGTCTCGCACACCGGCCCCGCGATATTGGCCATCATCGTCTCGCCGGTCGGGCGAACCGCGACGAAATCGTGATGGGCATCGTACAGCGCGGGCCGCATCAGGTCGTTCATCGCCGCATCGACGATGACGTAAGGGTTGGCGACGCCCGGCTTCACCCAGACGACTTCGGTCGCCAGCACGCCCGCATTGCCCGCGATCACCCGGCCGGGCTCGAACATCAGCTCGACGTCCCAATCCCTGGTCACGCGCGCCACCATCTCGCCATAAGCGGCGGGCGCAGGCATCACATCGCCCGGCTTGTACGGCACGCCCAGGCCACCGCCCAGATCGACGCGGCTGATGCGGTGCCCCGCCCCGCGCAGCTCGGCGACCAGCTCGCCGACGCGCTTGTACGCGGCCTCCAGCGGCGCGAGATCGCCCAACTGGCTGCCGATGTGACAGGCGACACCCTTCAGGTCGATGCCGGGCAGGCCCGCCAAACGGTCGAACATGCCCAGCGCCTGGTCGATCGGCACGCCGAACTTGTTTTCCTTGCGGCCCGTGGAAATCTTGGCGTGCGTCCCCGCATCCACGTCCGGATTGACGCGCAGCGTGGCCGGCGCGACCAGCCCGCGCTCGTGTGCCAGCTCGGCCAGCACCGCGCCCTCTTCCTCCAGTTCGAGGTTGAACTGGCCGATCCCGGCCTCGAGTGCTGCGACCAACTCTCGCTTCGTCTTGCCGACGCCCGAGAAGACGATGTCCTGCGCCTTCATGCCCGCCGCCAGCGCCCGGCGCATCTCACCGACCGAGACGACGTCGGCGCCATAGCCTTCATCGGCCAGCACGCGCAGCACCGCGATGTTCGGGTTCGCCTTGATCGCATAGGCCAGATGGACACGCGGCAGCGCGCTCAGCCCGTCGCGGAACACCTGCGCATGGCGACGGAAGGTCGAGGCGGAATAGATATAGACCGGCGTGCCGACCTCCGCCGCGATCTTGGATACGGGGACGTCCTCCACATGGAGTTCGCCGTTCGAGAAATGAAAATGGTCCATCAGCGGGGAGGCAAATCAAATTCGTCCGAACGCCGGTCCTGCGACTGGGTCATCAGTTCATCGGAGCGTTGCGGGCGTTGTTGAGGGGTGGCCGTCAGCAATTGCTTCGGCGTCGGGGTCGCGGTGGCGCCGCGCGGTGCCACGGGCAGGCTCTCGCCCTTGGCCGGTTGCAGCCGGTTGGCGGCGCCGCAGCCGGTCAGGCCGAGCGCGACCAGCAGGGCGATGGCGGGCTTCATGCGCGCAGCCCCCGTGCGGTCGCGATCGCGGCACGCACATTGGCGGGCGCGGTGCCGCCGAAGCTGACCCGGCTGGCGACCGAGGCATCGACCGACAGCACGTCATAGATGCTCTCGTTGATGCGTGCGTCGATGCCCGTCAATTCGTCGATCGACAGTTGATGCAGCATCACGCCCTTCTCCTCGGCCAGTTTCACCGCGCGGCCGGTGATGTGATGCGCCTCGCGGAAGGGAATACCGCCGACGCGCACCAGCCAGTCGGCCAGATCGGTCGCGGTCGAAAAACCCGCCTCCGCCACCGCGCGCATCCGATCCGTGCGGAAGGTCGCACTCTGCACCATGCCGGTCATCGCCGCGATCGACAGCGCCAGCAGGTCGTGCGCCTCGAACACCGGCGGCTTGTCGTCCTGCATGTCCTTGGAATAGGCGAGCGGCAGCCCCTTCATCGTGACCATCAGGCTGGTCATGCAGCCCATGATCCGTCCGGCATGACCGCGCACCAGCTCGGCGGCGTCGGGATTGCGCTTCTGCGGCATGATCGAGCTGCCGGTCGACCACTGGTCGGACAGCGCCACGAAGCCGAAGGGCTGCGACGCCCACAGCACG
This sequence comes from Sphingomonas zeae, assembly GCF_014197135.1. Lineage (GTDB taxonomy): Bacteria > Pseudomonadota > Alphaproteobacteria > Sphingomonadales > Sphingomonadaceae > Sphingomonas > Sphingomonas zeae. Next base: position 74,256 of record NZ_JACIFA010000001.1, on the reverse strand, counting down.
AACTCCTCGGCCAGCCGCGACAAATGCAGCGAGCAGTTGGTCGCGGCCTGGAGATAGTCGATGGCGAAGTCCCGGTCGCTGACCGCATCGAGCGAATTGCGCGTCGGCTCGTCGAAACCGAGTGCCTCGGCGGTCATGTGCCGGTCGACCGGGAAGCCCGTCCCCGCCAGCGCCGCCGAACCCAGCGGGCACTGGTTCATCCGCGCCCGCGCGGCGACGAAGCGGCTGGCGTCGCGCACGATCATCTCGTGATAGGCCATCAGGTGATGGCCCAGCGTCACCGGCTGTGCGGACTGAAGATGGGTGAAGCCCGGCATCACGCTGTCGGCGTGTTCCTCGGCGCGGGTCAGCAACGCATTCCGCAGCGCACCCAGCGCCGCCAGCGTCTCGTCGATCGCGTCGCGCACCCACAAGCGGCAATCGGTCGCCACCTGGTCGTTGCGCGAGCGCGCGGTGTGCAGGCGTCCGGCGACCGGGCCGATCAGCTTGGCCAGCTTCGCCTCGGTCTGCATATGGATGTCTTCGAGGGTCAGATCCTCGGACACGCCGTTGGCGGCATAATCCTCGGCGACCTGGTCCAGCCCGGCGGAAATCGTCGCGGCGTCCTCGGCCGATACGATGCCCTGTTTGCCGAGCATGGCGACATGCGCTTTCGATCCGGCGATGTCCTGTTTCCACAGTCGCTTGTCGAAGGGGATGGACGCGTTTATCTCGCGCATCACCGCGGCGGGACCTTCTGCGAAGCGCCCGCCCCACATTGCGTTGGAGCCGCCCATGTCGTCGCGTACCGTGATCGCCTGTCTCCTGGGGCTGATGGTCGCCGGGTGCGATAGGCAAAGCCCCGCCCCGGAGCAAGCCGCCAACACCTCTATGGGGGAAGTTTCGAGCGGGGAAGTCACCAGCGGCGAGGCGTCCGGTACGTCCGCCCCGGAGGCCCCCAAGCCCGCCGGCGCGGTCGACCGCAGCCACAAGGGCGAGGCCGCGCCGACGCTCGGCTTCACGACGCTGGACGGCCAGCCGGCCGCCCTCGCCGATTTCCGGGGCAAGCCGCTGCTCGTCAATCTTTGGGCGACCTGGTGCGGACCGTGCGTCGCGGAAATGCCGACGCTCGCCGCCACGGCGCAGCGGCTGAAGGATCAGGTCGCGGTCATCGCAGTGGCGCAGGACGATGCGGCGAAGGTGAAGCCGTTCCTCGCGGGCAAGAAACTGGAGGCGCTACCCGTCTATCTCGACCCGAAGCTGACCTTGAGCGTCCATTACAAGGCCAATCTGCCGACCACGATCCTCTACGGCGCGGACGGCAAGGAAATCTGGCGCGTGACCGGCGGCTTCGACTGGGCCGGGGCCGAGGCGGAAAAGCTGCTCGCCGAAGCCAAGTAAGCGCCGCCTTTTCATAAAAAAAAATCCCGCCCGGCATGAACCGGACGGGTAGGCTGGGTAAAGCCGTTGGATCAGGGGGCGGCGCTCGACCGCCCCCTTTTCGCATCAGAACTCCGCCGTCAGGCCGATGAAGACGGTGCGGCCCACCGCGTCATACATGCCGGGATAGGTGTTGCCGTTGCCGAACGCGGCCAGCAGCCCCTGCGCGATGATCGGCGGATCCCGGTCGAACAGGTTGTTTACACCGGCGCGGAAGACGATGCCGTCCTGGACCTTGGCCGTGCCCGCCAGATCGAAGTAATTGTACGCCTTGATCCGGCTGTTGAAGATCGACGGCGTACCCGCCAGGTTCGGATCGGTCGAATTGTTGGTCAGCTTGGTCGGGCCGATATAGCGCCAGTTGAGCGAGATCGAGCCGACCTTGGCCGCATCGGTCCAGGTGAAGCGCGACTGGTGGCGCCATTCCGGCATGGGTTGGCCGCAGGTCGGGCCGAAATAGCCGACGCAATCGAAGGAGCCGAGGCCGGGGACTGGCTCGTTCACCAGCTTGCGGTTCCAGGTGCCCTGGAAATCCACGGCGAGTGAACCCGCGCCGCCCAGCGGCTGGAGATAGCTGAGGCCGAAATCGACGCCCGAGGTACGCAGTGAGCCGGTATTCTGCGTCGTCGAAACGATATAGCCCTGATCGCCGAAGATGATGCCGCCGCGCGGATCACGCTTGAACAGGCTGCAGAAGAACGGATTGCCGGTCGCGATGCACTGGCTGATCGTCTGCGGAACCGAGATCGAGCTGATATAGTCGCGCACCTTGATGTCGAAATAATCGACGGTCAGCGACAGGCGGCGCAGGAAGGTCGGCGTGAACACGATACCGGCGGTCAGGGTGTCGGCCGTTTCGGGCTTCAGCGCCGGATTGCCGCCGAACTGCGCGGTGCAGGTTTCCGCCGGGCAGTCGGTGATGCGTCCATACTGCGCCTGGGTCACGCCGGTGCGCGCGCACTGGGCGAAGGTCGCGGTCGGCGTCGCGGTGGCGCAGGGGTCCTGCGCGCTGACGTTACCGTTGAACTGCGGGCCGAACAACTCGGACACGTTGGCGGCACGGATCGCGCGGTTATAGCTGCCGCGCAGGCGGATGTCGCTGCTCGGCGCCCAGGACAGCTCGGCCTTGTAGGTCGACACGATCTTGGACAGGTTGGAATAGTCCGATCCGCGATACCCCGCGTTCAGTGCCAGCTCCTTGACGAACGGCCTGTTCTGGATGATCGGCACTTCGATTTCGGCGAACACCTCGTTCACGTCGAAGCGGCCCTGGGTTTCCTTGGTCCCCTTTTGCAGCGCCAGCGCGTCGGCCTTGAACTCCAGGCTCTCATACCGGTGCTCGATGCCCAGCACGACGCCGATGCCGTCGTCCGACCAGGGCGACTTGACGCCGTAAGTGCCCAGGTCCGCGCTGATATTGCCGCTCAGCACGGTTTCCCTGTCGACGCCGCGGGTCGAGGTCGGTGCGTAGATATAGCCAAACGCCGCGTCCGAAATGCCGTTATAGCGGAAGATGTCGAGCGGCACGCACTGCGGGTCGCTGCCGTCGATCACCGACTTGCAGGTCGGGGTGCCGTTGCGGTTGACGACCTGGATACCGCGATTGGCGCGCGACGGGTCGATGTCGTTCTCATAGGTCTCGTTGTAGAGAACCGTCGAGAACAGCGCGTTGGCGTCATAGCGGATGCCCGGCGCGATCTCACCGCGCACGCCGCCGGTGACGCGGAAATCGGTGTGGCGCAGGTCGTCGCGACGCGGACGGGCGTTTCCGGCGACGGGGCGATAGCCGATATAGGCCTGCTGCGTGGCATTGGTGCCATAGGCGTTGCCGCACAGGATCTGGCCCTGCTGCGCGCTCAGGAACGGATTGTCGCAGTTGATCGAATAGGTATAGCCCTGGAAAAGCGCGGACGGGGCGACCTGCGAATTGGTGTGGTCGTCCATGAACATGAAGCTGCCATAGGCTTCGATCGCAGGCGAAATCTCGTACTTGGCAAAGGCCCCGGCGGTGTAGCGGGTGTCGTTGCGCTGGAAATAGTTGAGCGGCGCGTAATTGTAGCGGAAGCTGCGGTCATACGGCACCCAGGTCCGGTTGCCGTCGCGCGTGTTGTTGAACGACCCCGAATCGGCGTTCGGCCCGGTGATCGGATCGAACAGGCCATATTGGTTGTTGCTCGACCCGCCGCAGGTCAGCGTCGAATTGCCGGTTCCCGCCGGATCGAAGGCGCAGGCGGACACGTCGCGATCGCCCTGCAGCACCGGCTTGGTATCGCGATAGCCGAAATAGGCGGTGACGTTACCACGCCCATCGGGAAAATTGGTGCCGAAGGCCACGTTCACGTCCAGCTTCTGGCCGTCGAGGATCATCGGCTGGGCCAGGCGGTAATTGGCCTGGCTCTGCACGCCGCGCGCGAACGCATTGTCGTTCTGATGCTGCGCAAAGCCGTACTGGATGTCAGTGCGCACGCCGTCCAGGTCGTCGCGCAGGATGAAGTTCACGACGCCCGAAATCGCGTCCGAGCCGTAGACCGCCGACGCGCCGCCGGTGACGACGTCGACCCGCTTGATCAGCGCGGCCGGGATGAAGTTCAGGTCGTTGGCCTGCACCGGCAGCATGCGCTGGCCGTTGACCAGCACGAGGTTGCGGTTGCTGCCCAGGTTGCGCAGATTGACGCGCGCGGTGCCGTCCGACCCGTTCGAACCGTTCTCGTTCGAATCCGGCGTCACCTGCGGCAGGCGGTTCAGCACATTCTCGACCTGGATCGCGCCCTGATAGCGGATTTCGGTCGCATCGACGACGGTCAGCGGGCTGTTGCTGGTGAAGTTCGGACGCTGAAGCCGGGTGCCGGTGACGACGATCGCCTCACCCTCGGTCGAAGCGGCCTTGTCGTCCGAAACCTGATCGGACGTCGGCTTGTCCTGCGCCTGGGCAGGCGACACCGAAAGCAGCGCGATCGCAATAGCCCCGGCCGAACAGGCCAGGCGCCGGTAATTTCCAATCATGAAATCGCCCCCAATTGATTTTATTATGTTTCTTCTGACGAAAAAGTCCTCCTTAGTCAAATATAATATACGGTATTAGAAGGCGCGGTAGATCGTCCAGCTAATCGCGCCTCGGCAACCGATCGTCGCACGCTGCGTTGCACAACCGGCCGAACCTCGCGCAGCCGTCATGCGCGTTCCGTTCCGGGCCGTTTCGGGAGAAGCTGAACCGATGATGCAGGCCAATCGTCGAGAACTGGTCGCGGCGCTTGCCGTTCTGGGGCTGAGCCCGATGGCGGCCGCGCGTGTCGCCGCGCAAGGATCAACCGGTGGGGTGAAGCTCGGCGCGCCCAAGCCCTTTTCCTGGGCCGCCCTGCAAGCAGAGGCCGAAGCGCTGGCGCGGCAGCCCTATCGGCCGCAGGCCAAGGTCGCGGCGGCAGAAGCGATCGGTTACGACGCGGTCGGCACCATCCGCTACCGCGACGACCGGACGCTGCTTGGCGGCATCCGCCTGTTCCCCCTGGGCCGCTATGCCCCCAGCCCGGTCGGCATCCATATCGTCGAGAACGGCCAGGCCCGCGCCGTCCCCTTCTCTGCCTCGCTGTTCACCGCCGAGGCGGGTCATGCGCCGCCGCTGGGCATCGCCGGGTTCCGCGCGATGACGGCGGACGGCAAGAGCGACTGGCTGGCCTTTCAGGGCGCCTCCTATTTTCGCACCGCCGGGGCACAGGACCAATATGGCCTGTCGGCGCGGGGCATCGCCATCGACACCGGCATCGACGGACGCGAGGAGTTTCCCGCCTTCACCGACTTCTGGATCGAGCGGGCGGGTACGCAAGACTATACCGTCTATGCGCTGCTCGACGGGCCGAGCGTCAGCGGCGCGTACCGGATCGAGTCGCAAAGGGGCGCTGGCGGCGTCGAGCAGCGAATCTCCGCCGTCCTGTTCTTCCGTCGCGATGTCGAACGGCTGGGCATCGCGCCCGCGACCAGCATGTTCTGGTATGGCGAGGGCAACCGCTCCGCGGCTCGTGACTGGCGGCCCGAGATTCACGATTCGGATGGCCTCGCGCTGCAGACCGGCTCCGGCGAGCGGCTGTGGCGGCCGCTGGTCAATCCGCCGCGTCCCACGCTCGACAGCTTCGTCGATAGCAATCCGCGCGGCTTCGGCCTGCTCCAGCGCGACCGCGACTTCGACCATTATCAGGATGACGGTGCCTTTTACGACCGCCGCGCGAACCTGTGGGTACAGCCGCAAGGCGATTGGGGGCGCGGACAGGTGATGCTCTATGCCTTTCCCACCGCGAGCGAGACGGTCGACAATATCGTCGCCTTCTGGAATCCCGCCGACGCGCCCAAGGCCGGGCAGAAGCGGCAGTTCGACTATCGGCTGAGCTGGGGTTCGACCGACCCGACCGTCGTGCCCGCGATCGCCCATGCGGTCGACAGCTGGACGGGCGATGCCGGTCGGCCGGGCGCCGAGCCGACGCCCGGCGCGCGCAAGCTGGTCGTCGATTTCGTCGGCCCGGCCCTCGCGGGACTCGACCGGCAGAGCGGCGTGACCGCCGACATCGCGGTGACGCGCGGCAAGCTGCTGGCCCAGGCCGCCTATCCGGTGGTCGGCCAGTCGAACCGCTGGCGCGTGACCGCCGATATCGCGCCGGAAGCGAACGGCCCGGCCGACGTCCGCTTGTATCTGAAGCAGAACGCAAAGGCGCTGAGCGAGACGGTGTTGATGCCGGTCTTCCTGCCATGAACGACCTGCCCATGGTGATGCCGCCGCCCGCCCCGCTGGAGATGCCCACCCAGCGGTTCGACGGCCCGCCGCCGCCGCACAATGCACCCGAGCCGCGTGAGGGCATCAACCTGTCGCCCGACGACATTTTGACGCGCCGCCTGCTGCTGGTGCTGCTGACCGGGCTGCTGGCGACCGCCGCCTCCGCCTCAGTCAAGGAAGCGTTGCTCAGCGACGGGTTCAGCCTGCTCGACGGGCTGTTGCTGCTGCTGTTCTTCCCGCTGTTCGCCTGGATTTCCTTCGGCTTCGTGACGGCGGCGATCGGCTTCATCCTGCTGATCTCGCGCGCGCATCCCGGTATCACCCCCGCCCCGCGCGGCAGCGCGCCGCCGACCGCCAGGACGGCGGTGCTGGTGCCGGTGCATAATGAGGATGTCGACGCCGTCTTCGATCGGATCGCGCGCATGGCGACGATGATCGACCGGGCAGGGGCCGCCGGGCAATTCGCCTTTTTCGTCCTCTCCGACTCCGGCGAAGCCGCCGAAGTGGAGGAGCGCGCCGCCTGGGAACGCCTGGCACCCCGCCTACGCGTGCCGCTCTACTATCGCCGCCGGACCGAGAATGTCGGGCGGAAACCCGGCAATGTCGCCGAGTGGATCCGCAACCATGGCGGCGGATACGACTTCATGCTGATGCTCGACGCCGACAGCCTGATGGGCGGCGACACGATCGTGGGCATGGCGCAGATCATGGAGCAGCGCCCCTCGATCGCGCTCCTCCAGACGGTGCCGATGATCATCGGCGCGACGACCCTGTTCCAGCGCTGGATGCAGTTCGCCAGCCGCTTTTACGGGCCGATCTCGACGGCCGGCCTCGTCTGGTGGTCGGGGTCCGAATCGACCTTCTGGGGGCATAACGCGCTGATCCGCATCCGCGCCTTTGCCGAGAGCTGCGGGCTGCCCGACCTGCCCGGGCGCCCTCCGTTCGGAGGTACGATCATGAGCCACGACATGGTCGAGGCGGCGCTGCTGCGGCGGCGCGGCTGGCGGCTGCACATGCTGATGGTCGAGGACAGTTTCGAGGAGTTTCCACCCACCCTGATCGACCAGGCGGTGCGCGACCGCCGCTGGGCGCAGGGCAACACTCAGCACCTCAAGCTGCTGGGGTCGAGCGGTTTCCACTGGATCAGCCGGTTGCAGCTGTTCATCGGCGCGCTCGCCTATCTGATGTCGCCCGCTTGGCTGATCCTGATCGCCACCTCGATCGCGCAGAGCCTGTCCGACGATGCGGCGACGGTGCGCGCTGTTACCTCGGCCCGGGTGCTGGCAGTGACGCTGGTCCTGCTGTTCGGACCGAAGATCCTCAGTATCATCTGGGCGATGGCGGACCGGGAACGTCGGGCCAGCTATGGCGGGGTGTCGGGAATTTTCAGCTCGGTCGCGCTTGACGTACCGCTGTCGATCCTCACCGCGCCCGCCATTGCGCTGACCCAGACGATCGATCTCATCAACATCCTGCGCGGCAAACCATCGGGCTGGAACCCCCAGAGCCGGGTGCGCGACGGGCTGGCCGCGGCGGACGCGATGCCGCGCTATCGCTGGCATCTGGGGATCGGCGTGGTGTTGGTGTTCGTGTCGTTCCTGAACCCGATGCTGGGGGCCTGGCTGTCGCCGGTGACGCTGGGTCTGTTGCTGTCGACCTGGCTGGCGATGGAGACGGCCAAGGTGCGGCCTGGGGAGCGGCTGGCGAAAAAGGGCGTGTTCGCGGTGCCGGGGTCGGAGGTGGCGGAGCCGGTTCGGCCTATGGCTTTGGCGTGAGGGTTGGACCTGGGCCAAGGGAATCAATCATCCTCATCCTCAAACCCCACCAGCGCCAAGGCCCGCGCCTTCATCTGCCGCGTCTCGCACCAATGGACCAATGCCTCCTCGCGCCCATGCGTCACCCACACCTCGCGTGGGGCGATTTCGGTCAGCGTCTGGGTCAGTTCGTCCCAATCGGCATGGTCGGACAGGATCAGCGGCAGCTCGACATTCTTCTGCCGCGCGCGCTGACGCACCCGCATCCAGCCGCTCGCCATCGCGGTGATGGGCTCCGGCAACCGCCGCGACCAGCGATCGTTGAGCGCGCCGGGCGGGCAGAGCACGACATGCCCCGCCATCTCCGCCTTGGGCGTGTCCGCCACCATGCGCAACGCGCCCAGATCGACGCCCAGTTCCTGATAGAGCGCGCATAGCCGCGCCAGTGCGCCGTGGAGATAGATGGGCGCCTCATGCCCCCGCACGCGCAATTCCGCGATGACCCGCTGCGCCTTGCCCAGCGCATAGGCGCCGACCAGCACGCAGCGCGTCGGATTGGCGTGCAGCCGGGCGATCAGCTTGTCGATCTCGTCACCCGTTTCGGGGTGGCGAAAGACGGGGAGCGCAAAGGTCGCCTCGGTGACGAACACGTCGCAAGGGACCGGCTCGAACGGCGCGCAGGTCGGGTCGGCGCGGCGCTTGTAATCGCCCGACACCACCACCCGCTCGCCGCGATAATCGAGCACGATCTGTGCCGATCCCAGCACATGCCCGGCGGGGACGAAACTCACATCCACCTCGCCCAGCCGGATCGTCTCGCCGTAACCGACGGCGATGCCGTTCTGCGGGCCGTAGCGCGCCGCCATGATCGCCAGCGTCTCCGGCGTTGCCCAGACCGTGCCGTGGCCGCCGCGCGCATGATCGGCATGACCGTGCGTCACCAGCGCCTTGGCCTCCGGTTCGGACGGATCGACCCACACATCGGCGGGGGCCACGTAAATCCCGTGTTTATGGGGCTGTATCCAGTCGCCGAGCTTGACCATCATACCTATATCCTTCGGGATGCCCCCCGGTTCCCTTCCCCCCGCTTTGACCGAATGGTTCGCCGCCAAGGGCTGGCATCCGCGCACGCACCAATTGGCTATGCTGGACGAAGCACGCGCCGGGCGGCACGCGCTGCTGGTCGCGACGACGGGCGCGGGCAAGACGCTCGCGGGGTTCCTGCCGACGCTGACCGAGTTGATCGAGCAGCCGTCCGAAGGGCTGCACACGCTGTACGTGTCGCCGCTCAAGGCGCTGGCGGTCGACATCCGCCGCAACCTCGTCACGCCGATCGAGGAGATGGGGCTCGACATAAGGGTCGAGACGCGGACCGGCGACACCTCGTCGGACAAGAAGGCACGACAGCGGGTCAAGCCGCCGCAGATCCTGCTGACCACGCCCGAATCGCTGTCGCTGTTGCTCAGCTACCCGGATGCCGAAACGATGTTCGCCAGCCTCAAGACGATCGTCGTCGATGAGGTCCATGCCTTCGCCACCGGCAAGCGCGGCGACCTGTTGTCCCTGTGCATGGCGCGATTGCAGCGTCTGTCCCCCTTGTTACGCCGCGTCGCGCTGTCGGCGACGGTGGCGGACCCCGACGGCTACCGCGCCTGGCTGGCGCCTGATGGCGACATCGATGCGGTCGGCCTCGTCACCGGCGAGCCCGGCGCGCCGCCGGACATCACGATCCTGCTGCCCGAGGACCGCATCCCCTGGGCAGGCCATTCGGGCCGCTATGCCGCCGCGCAGGTCATGCGGGTGATCGAGGCGAACCGGACGACCATCCTGTTCTGCAACACCCGCAGCCTGGCCGAACTGATCTTCCAGGATCTGTGGAAGGCCAATGACAAGAGCCTGCCGATCGGCGTCCATCACGGCTCACTGTCCTTGGAGGCGAGGCAGAAGGTCGAAGCGGCTATGGCGGACGGCAAGCTCCGCGCGCTGGTCGCTACCGCCAGCCTGGACCTGGGGGTCGACTGGGGCGATGTCGATTGCGTGATCCAGATGGGCGCACCCAAGGGCTCTTCGCGACTGCTCCAGCGGATCGGGCGCGCCAATCACCGGCTGGACGAATCGAGTCGCGCTATCCTGGTCCCCGGCAACCGCTTCGAATATCTGGAAGCGCGCGCCGCACTCGACGCGGTGGAGGCGGGCGAGCTCGACCCCGACCTGTTCCGCCCCGGCGCACTCGACGTGCTGGCGCAGCATGTCATGGCCTGCGCCTGTGCCGCGCCGTTCGAGCAGGGTGCGCTGCTGGATGAAATCCGCTCGGCCATGCCGTATTCGGCGCTGGACGACGAAACGTTCGACCGGGTGCTGCGCTTCATCGCGGATGGCGGCTATGCGCTTCGTGCCTATGACCGGTTCAAGCGGCTGGTCCAGCAGGCGGACGGAACGTGGCGCGTCACCCATCCGCAATTCATCGCGCAACATCGCCTGAACGCCGGGATCATCGTGGAAGCGACGATGCTGAAGGTCCGCTTCCGCAACGGCCGCCAATTGGGCCGCGTCGAGGAGGGATTCGCCGCGACGCTCGCGCCGGGCGACACCTTCTTCTTCGCCGGTTTGAGCCTGGAGGTGGAATCGATCGACGGCGAGGATCTGATCGTGCGCGCCACCAGCCGCCCCGCGCGCATCCCGACCTATGGCGGCAGCCGGCTGCCGCTGTCGACCAGCCTTGCCGACCGAGTCCGCGCATTCCTGTCCGACCGACAGGAATGGGATCGCTTTCCGGCGGACGTGCATGACTGGCTGGAGATGCAGGACCGCCGCTCGGTGCTGCCCCGCCCTGGCCAGTTGCTGGTCGAGACCTTCCCGCGCGAGGGGCGGCATTACATGGTCGCCTACAGCTTCGAGGGGTGGAACGCGCATCAATCGCTGGGGATGCTCATCACCCGGCGGATGGAGGCGCAAGGGTTGAAACCGCTGGGCTTCGTGGCCAGCGACTATGCGCTGGCCTGTTACGGGCTGGAGAAGGTGACCGACCCGGCCAGCCTGTTCTCCCCCGACATCCTCGAAAACGAGTTCGTCGACTGGGTGCAGCAATCGCACCTCCTGAAGCGCGCCTTTCGCGAGGTGGCGGTGATCGGCGGGCTGGTCGACCGCCAGCATCCCGGCAAGCGCAAGACCGGGCGGCAGGTCACGTTTTCGACCGACCTGATCTACGACGTGTTGCGCAAATATGAGCCCGGTCATCTGCTGCTTCAGGCGGCGTGGGACGATGCACGCGCGCGGATGACCGATGTGGGGCGGCTGGCGAATCTGCTCGACCGGGCGGGCGGCACGATGCTGCATGTCGATCTGGAGCGCGTGAGCCCGCTCGCCGTGCCGGTGCTGGTGCTGATCGGACGCGAGAAGGTGGCGACGGGAAGCGCGGACGACGACCTGTTGATCGAGGCGGAGGCACTGGCGGCGGAGGCTATGGAGGCGTGATGTGAAGGAATTCCTTGCCCCTCTCCGGCTCGCAGGAGGGGAAACGCATGAATTGCCTTTGTCCTTTCACAGGAACAAAAGCCCTATCCTGACGCATAACATCGTGTAGCGGACGCCGCATGACCGACTCCCTGCGCCCCATTCTTGGCATCGACTTCGGCACCACCAACTCGGTCGTCGCCAGCGCCGCAGGCGGAGAGTCGCACCTCGTCCCCCTCAAAAGCCCGCAGGGCGAAGACCCCGTTTTCCGCTCGGCGCTCTGCTTCTGGGAGGATGACGGGATCGAGGTCGAGGCCGGCCCCTGGGCGATCGCCGAATATCTCGATTTCCCAGCTGGCAGCCGGTTCATCCAGTCGTTCAAGTCGGTCGCCGCCTCTCCCGTGTTCGAGCACGCCACCGTCTTCGACAAACGCTATCGCTTCGAGGAACTGGGCCGCCTGTTCCTCGACCGGATGGCCGCGCGCAGCGATGGCGCGCTCGACGGCAAGGCGGCTCGGATCGTCATCGGGCGGCCGGTCGAATATGCCGGACACCGGCCCGACGAAGCCCTGGCGCGTCAGCGCTATGACGCGATGTTCGCGCGGCTGGGCGCGGAGATTCACTATGTCTACGAACCGCTGGGCGCGGCGTTCAGCTACGCCTCGCGGATCACCGAACCCGCGACCGTGCTGGTCGCGGATTTCGGCGGCGGCACCAGCGACTTTTCCGTGGTGCGCATCGCCGCACCCGGCGCCGCGCGCCGTTGCGAACCGTTGGGCCATGCGGGTGTCGGCATTGCGGGCGATCGGTTCGACCAGCGGCTGATCGATCACCTCGTCCTGCCGCTGCTGGGCGCGGGCGGGCGCTATCGCTCGTTCGACAAGATACTGGAGATTCCGCGCGGCTATTTCGCCGATTTCGGCGACTGGTCGCGCCTGGCGCTGATGCGCAATCGCAAGACGCTGGCCGAGCTGGAGAAATTGCGCCGCGCCGCCATCGATCCGGATGCGATCGGGCGGATGATCGCGATCATCGAGGAGGAGCAGGGCTATCGCCTGTACGACGCGGTCGGCCGGGTGAAGCGCGATCTTTCCGCCGCCGACGACGCCCTTTTCCACTTCGAAGGCGGTGGCCTGTCGATCGAAGCGGACGTGAAACGCGCCGATTTCGAGGCCTGGATCGCCCCCGACCTCGCGCGGATCGAGCAGGCGGTCGACCGGGCGCTGACGGCGGCGGCGACCGAGGCGGGAGCGATCGACCGGGTGTTCCTGACCGGCGGCACCTCCCTGATGCCCGCGATCCGGCGGATGTTCGAGGCCCGCTTCGGGGAGAGGAAGATCGCGACGGGCGGCGAACTCACCTCGATCGCGCATGGCCTGGCGCTGATCGGCGAGCAGGCGGATATCGGGGCCTGGGCTGTGTGAAAGCCCCTCTCCCGGCAGGGGGAGGGTTTGGGGAGGGCGAGGCCGCGAGCGACAGGCTCGGTGAGCCTCCCTGCCCTCCCCCATCCCCTCCCGCTTGCGGGAGGGGAGCGTCACGGGATAATATGGTTCTCTATCAGAACCCCTTCTTCAACGTCACGAACCACTGGCGCGGCGCGCCCGCCAGCAGCGTCTGGTTGTCGCCGCTGGCGGTAAAGCCGTTGGTGCCGACGGTCGCGATATATTTCTTGTCGGTCAGGTTGGTCACGCTGCCCTCGATCGAGAAGCCGCCCCATTCCGACGGGAAACGATAGCCGATGCTGGCATCGACCAGGACGCGGCCATCGACCGACTGGTCGTTCAGATAGGTGAAGTAGCGTTTCGACATATAGTCCGCGCCGACCCGGCCGAAGATATGGCTGTCGTCATAGACCAGTTCGCCCTTCACCATGTCCTGCGGCTGACCAACGACATAGCGACCCTTTTCCGCCAGCAGATTGCCCTGCCCGTCGCGTACCGTCTGCTGATAGGTGGCATGGTTGTAGGAATAGCTCGCCAGCGCCGACAGGGCCGGGGTCAGGCGATAAAAGGCCGAAACTTCCGCACCATAGCTTTCCACGCCGCCGACATTGTTCAGCGTCGGCGGAATGCCCTGGATCGCGGTGCCGATCGAGTAGGTCAGCAGACGGTCCGAGAAGTCGATATAATAACCGGTCGCCGACAGCTGCAACCCGCCGGTGCGATAGCGCACACCGCCCTCGGCCGTTTTCGACTTTTCGGGGCGCACGGTGTTCCGGACCGCATCGAACGCGGCCTGGGTGATCGAGAAGGGCGCCGCGGTCGCGGCGGCGATGAAGGCGCGCATATTTTCGGTATAGCTGGCGAAGACCTCCGCCTGGTTGCCCAGGTGCAGCACCGCACCGACCTGCGGCAGGAACCAGTCCTCGCTCTGGATCTTGCCACGCGCCAGCGAGCCCGCCAGCACATTGGCCTGGTTCCGCACGCGCACGCCCTTCCACCCGCCGTTCAGCGTCACTTGGCCGATGTCGAGCGTGTCGCCGACCGAATATTGCAGCGTCTCGGTATCGTACTTCCCGTTCCAGGTCGTCGACATCGGGTTCTGCTGGAAATCCAGTGCGTTGCGATTGGGCGTCGCGGTGTCGGTCATACCATAGAGGCGACGCGCCTGATGCAGCGTGTTGCTCTCATACCAGCCGGTCAGCTCCAGCTTGTTGGCCCCCGTGGTCAGCGCCAGCTTGGCGATCGTCCCCGCCCGGTCGAGGCTGTATTCGGTGGTGCGGAAGGACAGCGGCGCCGGGTTGGTGATCGGCGTGCCGTCCGCGTTGGGCGCGCCCGCCATGGTCGGGTTATAAGGCGTGATCCACGACCCCTGGCCCTTGTTATGGTGATAATAGCTGGTCGAGGTCAGCGACAGGTTCTCGGTCAGCTTGGCGTCGAAGGTGATCCCGCCCAGATAATCGCGACGCAGACCCGCGGCATCATAATAGCCGTCGTCCAGCGTGATGCCCGTCGGCAGGCCGATCTGCACGCCGGCATAGGGCGCGGTGAAGCCCGTCAGCGAGCCGTTATTGGCCTTGGCATAGGCCGCCGCCGCCGCACCGTTGGTCGCCTGCTTGGCATAGAGGATGGCGAGCGGATAATTGTTGGTGATGTTGTCGTTATAATAGCCGCGCCGTTTGAGGATATCGAGGCTCAGGTCCTGATAGTCATTCTCTCGGCGATCAGAGAAGTTGAAGAAGCCGGTGATCGAGCCTCGGCCGTCGAAATCCTTGACGATCTTGGCATTGGCCTGATGCTGACGCTGGCTGCCATAGCCCTTCCACTTGTCGGTGGTCAGATAGGCGTAGCTCAGATAGCCCTTGAGCCCGCCGCCCAGATCACCGCTGTCGGCGCGAACGAAGGCGCGGGCCGTGTCGTTGCTGCCATAGGTGCCCGAGGCGGCAATGCCGGCCTGATCGGACGGGGCGCGGCTGGTGAACTGGATGGTGCCGCCCAGGTTGCTGGTCGACGCGGTGCCCAGCGCCCCCGCGCCCTGCGCGACGCTGGTCGAGGCGATGTTTTCGGAGATGATCGCGCGGCTGATGTGCAGGCCGTTGGTCGGGCCATAGCTCATATCGCCGAGCGGAACGCCGTCGAGCGTGAAGCCCAGCTGATTCTGGCTGAAGCCGCGAAGCGTGATGCTGGTCGACCATTCATAGGCGCCGAAGGGATCGGCCGACTGGAAATTGACGCCGGGCAGCTTCGAGATCGCCTTGAGCGGCGAGGTGCCGGGGGTCAGGCGGTCGAGATCGGCGGCGGTGACGGTCTGGACCTGGCGGCTCTGGCCGAAACCGAGCACGACGACATCGGCGGGGACATTGGCCTGCTCGCCCTCGGGGGACACGGGATCGGCCGCGACCGGATCGGCGGCGGCGCCCGTGACGACGGCTTGCACGGGCAGCGTTTGCGCCGACGCGCCCGATGCGATCAGCGCCAGCGGCGCGGCACCGATCAAAAACTTCACCATGAACTTGGTCCCCATATGGCTTGTTAACCCAATGGAGCGGGCGCATGGGGTCGCGGCGTGACACCGTCGCGACAGCGTAATGACCGGTTTGTGACGGGGTGGCGTTGTGGCTTTGGGGGCACGATCCTCCCCGGCACGGGGAGGTGGCAGGGCGAAGCCCTGACGGAGGGGGCTTCGTAAAGGTGCTTCCCTGGCGGCCATCCCCCTCCACCATGCTTCGCATGGTCCCCCTCCCCGTACCGGGGAGGATAAAAAAAGGGCCGGGCAGCCTCTCGCTGCCCAGCCCCTTTCCTACCGATCCCCGGAGATCAGCGCGCGATGCCGCCCGCCGCCAGCACCGCCAGCGTGACGAGATCGCCCGCGGTCGAGGTCATCGGTGCGATCTGCACCGGCTTTTCCATGCCAATCAGCATCGGGCCGATCATGCTGTCGCCGCCCAGCTCGCGCAGCAGCTTGGCCGAGATGTTCGCCGACTGAAGCCCCGGCATGATGAGCACATTCGCTGGCCCCGACAGGCGCGAGAAGGGGAAATTCGCCATCTGCTTGGGGTTCAGCGCGACGTCGGGGGCCATGTCGCCCTCATATTCGAAACCAACCTGCCGCTTGTCGAGCGCCGCCACACCGTCGCGGACATTGTCGATCCACTGGCCTTCGGGGTTGCCGAAGGTGGAGTAGGACAGGAAGGCCACGCGCGGCTCATGCCCCATGCGACGCGCCACCGCGGCGGTGCGCTCGGCGATGTCGGCCAGCTCCTCGCCCGAGGGACGCTCGTTGACCGTGGTGTCGGCGATGAAGACGGTGTGGCTCTGACCCACCAGCAGATGGATACCGAACGGCACCTTGCCGTCGACCGGATCGATCACCCGGCGGATTTCGCGGAAGCTCTGGGCATAGGTGCGGGTGATGCCGGTGATCATCGCATCGGCCTGCCCCAGTTGCAGCATCACCGAGCCGAAGATGTTGCGATCCTGGTTGATGAGCCGCTCGGCATCACGACGCAGATAGCCACGCCGCTGGAGCCGTTCGTACAGGAAGTCGACCATCTGCGGCACCATCTCCGAGGTGCGGCTGTTGTGGACCTCATATTCCTTGGGGTTGGTGACGCCCAGCGCCTTGAGGCGGTCATAGACGTCGTCGCGCCCGACCAGCACCGGGGTGCCGTAACCGCCTTCCTTGAAGGCGATGGCGGCGCGCAGCACGACTTCCTCCTCGCCCTCGGCGAACAGCACGCGCTTGGGATGCGCACGGGCACCTTCATAAGCCAGCGTCAGCACCGAGGTGGTCGGGTTGAGACGCGCGCGCAGCTTCTGGCGATAGGCCTCCATGTCGAGGATCGGCCGCGTCGCCACGCCCGAATCCATCGCCGCCTTGGCCACCGCAGAGGGGACCAGTTCCATCAGGCGCGGGTCGAACGGCGCGGGAATGATGTATTCGGGGCCGAATGTGTGCTGCGTGCCGTAAGCCAGCGCGACTTCCTCGGGCACGCGCTGGCGCGCCAGTTCGGCGATGGCGTTGGCGGCAGCGATCTTCATCTCGTCATTGATGCCGGTCGCGCGCACGTCGAGCGCACCGCGGAAGATGAAGGGGAAGCCGATGACGTTGTTGACCTGGTTCGGATAGTCCGAACGCCCGGTCGCGACGATCGCGTCGGGTCGCGCCGCCTTGGCGAGTTCGGGGCGGATCTCCGGTTCCGGATTGGCCATGGCGAAGATGATCGGCGAGGGCGCCATGTCCTTGACCATCTCGGGCTTAAGCGCGCCCGCCGCCGACAGGCCCAGGAACACGTCCGCGCCCGACAGCGCCTCGGTCAGGGTGCGGCGGTCGGTGGCGGCGGCGTGCGCCGACTGCCACTGGTTGATGTCCTCGCGGCCCTGATAGATCACGCCGGTGCGGTCGCACATGATGACGTTTTCGTGGCGGACGCCCATCGCCTTCATCAGCTCGGTACAGGCGATCGCCGCCGCGCCCGCGCCGTTGACCACGACCTTGATCTCGTCCAACCGCCGCTTGGTCAGCAGACAGGCGTTGATAAGCCCCGCCGCGCAGATGATCGCGGTGCCGTGCTGGTCGTCATGGAAGACCGGGATGTTCATCCGCTCGCGCAGCGTCTGCTCGATGATGAAGCATTCGGGGGCCTTGATGTCCTCCAGGTTGATGCCGCCGAAGCTCGGCTCCATCAACTCGATCGCGTCGATGATCCGGTCGACATCCTCGGTCTTCAGCTCGATATCGATCGAGTCGACGTCGGCGAACCGCTTGAAGAGCACCGCCTTGCCCTCCATCACCGGCTTGGACGCGAGCGCGCCCAGATTGCCCAGGCCCAGGATGGCGGTGCCGTTGGAGATGACCGCGACGAGATTGCCCTTGGCGGTATAGTCATAGGCGGTGGCGGGGTCTTCGGCGATGGCGAGCACCGGCACCGCGACGCCGGGCGAATAGGCCAGCGCCAGGTCGCGCTGCGTCGCCATCGGCTTGGACGCGATGATCTCGATCTTGCCGGGGCGTCCCTCGGAATGGAACAGCAGGGCCTCGCGCTCGGAAAACTGGTCGGTGGGTTCGTCGGTCATGCGCGCGGCCTTCGATGCTGTGGATAGAGGGACGCTACGGCTCTTGAAGCTTTCGGTTCCGGCTGACAACCCTGTCGCGCGCGACTTTTGCTGCCCTAGGCAAGGCAAGCCATCAGCCGTATAAGGTCGGCCATGGAGCATGAGCCCGGCATTTTCGAGCGCCATGACCAACAGGCGGAATACGCTGCGGACCTACGGGCATGGGCGGATTTTGGGGCTGGACGCTATTACGAGCACGCGGTCGTTGCGCGTTGGCTGCAAACATGGGGTACACCGGAACGGGTGCCGTTTCGCGAATGGCTCGCAGCGAACAGTTGATCGCTTACCCCTTCGGCCGCCATTGGGCCTTGACCTCGGGCAGATCGACATTCAGTCCCCCTTCAATTCCTCCCCTGCAAGGGGAGGGGGACCATGCACAGCATGGTGGAGGGGTGTCCCCGGTCGTGATCGTTGACCGACTCCTCAGGCCGGGACACCCCTCCGTCAGGCCTTCGGCCTGCCACCTCCCCTTCCAGGGGAGGAATGAAATGAATGTTGGTTCTCCCTAGCCCGATCGCCTTAGCGCATCGGCGCTATCCATACCGCCGCCTAGCCCGATTCTGGAAAACACGTTTCAATGACCACCCCTACCCCGATGATGGCGCAGTATTTGACGCTGAAGGCCGAGGCCGAGGATTGCCTGCTCTTCTATCGGATGGGCGATTTCTTCGAGCTGTTCTTCGATGATGCGCGGATCGCCTCGGGCGTGCTCGACATCGCGCTGACCTCGCGCGGGGAGCATGGCGGCGAGAAAATTCCGATGTGCGGCGTGCCGGTCCATGCCGCGACCGCTTATCTGCAGCGCCTCATCAAGGCTGGGCACCGCGTCGCCATCGCCGAACAAACCGAGACGCCAGCGGAAGCCAAGGCCCGCGGCGGGTCCAAGGCGCTGGTGTCGCGCGGCATCGTGCGGGTGGTGACGGCGGGAACGCTGACCGAGGAGGCCTTGCTCGACGCCAAAAGCGACAATTGGTGCGTCGCGATCGGCGAGGCGGGCGGCACGGTGGCGCTGGCCGCCGCCGATATCTCGACCGGGCGGTTCGTGGTGATCGACGTGAAGGCCGATGCGCTGGGGGCCGAACTCGCCCGCCTGGCCGCCGCCGAGGTGGTCGCGGCCGAAAATGCCGCGCACGCCGATGCGGCCACCACGCTGCGCCCCTCCGCGACGTTCGACAGCGGCCAGGGCGAGGATCGGCTGAAGCGGCTTTACGGCGTCGCGACGCTGGACGGTTTCGGCCAGTTCAGCCGGGCCGGGCTGTCGGCGGCAGGCGGGCTGGTCGCCTATCTCGACCATACGGCCAAGGGCGCGCTGCCCTTCCTCCGCCCGCCGGTCCTCTCCCAGGCGGCAGGCGCGATGGCGATCGATGCGGCGACGCGCGAGAGCCTGGAGCTGACCCAGACGGCCAATGGCCAGCGCAAGGGCTCGCTGCTCGACGCGGTGGACCGAACGGTGACGGGCGCAGGCGCGCGGGCGCTGGCGGGCGATATCGGCGCGCCGCTGATGGACCGCGATGCGATCGAGGCGCGGCTCGATCTGGTCCAGCATTTCCATGACGATGCCGCGCTGCGCGAAAGGTTGCGGGCGGCGTTGCGGGCGCTGCCCGATATCGGCCGTGCCATTGGCCGGATCGCGGCGGGGCGGGGCAGCCCCCGCGACCTGGGGCAGCTGCGCGACGGGCTGGACGGGGCCTGGGCGTTGTCGGAGCAGTTGAGCAATGGCCCTCCCCTGCTGCGCGAGACGACGCCCCGGCTGCGCGGGCATGGCGAATTGATCGACCTGCTCCGCCGCGCGCTTGTCCCCTCGCCCCCCATCGAGGCGAGCGAGGGCGGCTATATCGCGGCGGGCTATGACGTGGCGCTCGACGACCTGCGCGATGCCGGAGCCGGGGGCCGCCGCGCCATCGCCGCGCTGGAGGCCGAGTTTCGCCAGAAGACCGGCATCACCGCGCTGAAGATCCGCCATAACGGCGTGCTCGGCTATCATGTCGAGGTGCCCGCGCGCTCGGCCGATGCGCTGATGAAGCCGGACTCGGGCTTCACCCACCGCCAGACGCTGGCGGGCGTGGTCCGCTTCAACACCCCCGAACTGCACGAGGTCGCCAGCAAGGTGGCGCAGGCGGGCGCCCATGCGCTCGCTGCCGAAGCCGCGCATCTCGAGGAGCTGACCACCGCCGCGCTCGCCTCGCGCGAGGCCATCGCCGCGACGGCGGACGCGCTGGCCCGGCTGGACGTCGCGAGCGGCCTGGCCGAACGCGCGGTCGAGGGCGGCTGGGTCCGGCCCGAACTGGTCGACCATAGCTGTTTCGAGGTGACGGGCGGGCGCCATCCGGTGGTCGAGGCGGCAGTGGCGCGTTCGGGCGAGCGGTTCGTTGCCAATGACTGCCAGTTGTCGGAGGCCTCGCGGCTCTGGCTGGTCACCGGCCCCAATATGGGCGGCAAGTCGACCTTCCTGCGCCAGAACGCGCTGATCGCGGTGCTGGCGCAGGCGGGCTCCTATGTCCCCGCGACCCATGCTCGGATCGGGCTGGTCGACCGGCTGTTCAGCCGGGTAGGCGCGTCGGACAATCTGGCGCGGGGGCGCTCCACCTTCATGGTCGAGATGGTCGAGACCGCCGCGATCCTGGCGCAGGCAACGCCGCGCAGCTTCGTGATCCTCGACGAGGTGGGGCGCGGCACCTCCACCTATGACGGGCTTGCCATTGCCTGGGCGGTGGTCGAGGCGATCCATGAGGATAATCGCTGCCGCTGCCTGTTCGCGACCCATTATCACGAGCTGACCCGGTTGGCCGAACGGTGCGAGGCTTTGACGCTCCACCATGTCCGCGCGCGCGAATGGAAGGGCGAGCTGGTCCTGCTGCACGAGGTTTCGGAGGGGCCTGCCGATCGATCCTATGGCCTGGCGGTGGCGCGGCTGGCGGGGATGCCCCCGACGACGGTGGCGCGTGCCAAGGCTGTGCTGGCGAAGCTGGAAGCGGGCCGCGCCAAAACGGGCGGGCTGGCGGCGGGGCTGGACGACCTGCCGCTCTTCGCCGCCGCCGTGCAGGCCGAGGAGGAGCAGTGCGACGCGATCCGGGCCGAGGTGGAGAAACTGGACGTCGACGCGCTGTCGCCGCGTGAGGCACTGGATGCGCTGTATAAACTGAAGGCATTGGCGCGGGAGGGGTAAACTAGCCCTTCAAATACCCCCAACCCCCGTTCAGCCTGAGCGGCGCCGAAGGCCACGCCCCCGTGTCGCCGCAAGCGCAACCCGCGCACTTTGACTTCGCTCAGTGCGAACGGAGGTTGGGGCTAGCTGGCAAGGTGCCCAGCGCCCACCATCACATCAAAATCGGGGAAAGTGGGGAGCTTCTGTTGCCCGGTGCTCCCCGTACCGCTGGAATCCCCTTCTGTTGCCCGGTGGGGTCCGACCGCGCTATTTTGGTGTAATCTCAGGCCGTGAGGCCCTCAATTACGCCGCAATCGCGAGTGCTTCGTTATCGTTGGCACTTGTGTGTAATGGGCCGTTGCGGTGGTCCCATTCCGAACGAAAACAGCGCTTTTCAACACACGTCGATCCTGGTTCGGCCCCGTCAGAAACGGTGTCCAGATACACCACCTTATGGTGGAGCCGCCGGGTACTGCCCCCGGGTCCGCTGCGTCTATTACTCGCCGCAGTTTATCGTCATAGCCGGGTGAAACCCGGCAAGACGGATATAGGTAGCCTCTGGCTTTTACGCAAATGCCTTTCGCTCGCCCTATTTTGGGTCCATGGAAGCGGCCATGTTGACCCAGCGGTCCCGTTATGCGCTGCGCGCGATGCTGTTCCTCGCAGAGATGCCGCCTGCCGGTCCGCCGACATCGATGACGCGCATTGCGGCCGAGGCCAATGTGCCTCGCAAGTTCCTGGAGCTGATTCTCGCCGACCTGAAAGGCGCGCAGCTGCTCGATAGCCAGCGGGGCAAGATGGGCGGATACCGCCTGGCGCGGCCTGCGCATCTGATCTCGCTGGGCGACATCATCCGCACGATCGAAGGGCCGCTGGCGCTTGTCCCTTGCGTCAGCCGGACCGCCTATCGCCCCTGCAATGACTGCAAGAGCGAAGCTGACTGCGCCATCCGCCACGCGATGATGCGGGTGCGCGACGAGACGGCGCGGATTCTCGACGGCACCAGCCTGGCGGACGCCACCGCCCGAAAGCTGGCGGCGGCATAAACACGTCACTTCCCCCCCTTGCAGGGGAGGAACGGGAGATGTCCTTACCCCCGCCGCGCGCGCAGTTCGTCGCGGATTTCGCGAAGCAGCGCGACATCGGCCGGTTCGGCCTTGGGCTCCTCGGCCGCCTTGGCCTTTTCATGCTCGAACAGGGCGGTCGCGCGGTTCACCGTGCGAACGAGCAGGAAGATGATGAAGGCGACGATCACGAAATTGACCGCCTGCGTCACGAACGCGCCATATCCCAGCAGCGGCACCCCCGCCTTCTTCAGCGCGGCATAATCGGTCAGCGAACCGGTATAGGTCGCGGGCACCGGCCCCATGCGCAGAAAATAGCTGGAGAAATCCAGCCCGCCGAAAACCTTGCCGATCACCGGCATCAACACGTCGTCGGTCAGCGACGTCACGATCTTGCTGAACGCCGCCCCGATGATCACCGCCACCGCCAGGTCCAAGACATTGCCCCGCGCGATGAAGGCGCGAAATTCCTTGAGCATCGCCGCTCCCTTTGTTTCCGTGACGATAGGGTATCGTCGCTTTTCCCCTTCGCCAAGCGGCCCGGGCGTCTTATATGAACCGGACAGTTGACGGAGGAATATTCGAATGCGTCGTCCCGTTCTTGCCCTGACCCCGGTCGTGATGGCCGTCGCTCTGTCCGGCTGCGGCATGAACAGCGTGCCCACGGCGGAGGAAAATGTGAACGCGAAATGGGCCGACGTCCAGGCCGCCTATCAGCGCCGCGCCAACCTGATCCCCAATCTGGAGGCGACCGTGAAGGGCGCCGCCGCATCGGAAAAGGCGATCCTGACCGATGTGGTCAACGCGCGCGCCAAGGCGACCTCGGTCCAGGTGAACAGCGCCGACCTGTCCGACCCCGCCAAGATGCAGCAGTTTGCGCAGGCGCAGGGCCAGCTCAGCGGCTCGCTCAGCCGGTTGCTCGCCAATGTCGAGGCCTATCCGAACCTGAAGAGCCAGGACAATTTCCAGACCCTGATGAGCCAGCTCGAAGCCACCGAGAACCGCATCAACATCGCAATCGGCGATTATAACAAGGCGGTGCAGGCCTACAACACCCGCATCCGCACCTTCCCCGACGCGATCGGCGCGAAGGTGTTCTACGGCGCCAAGCCCAAGGCGCCCTATCAGGCGACCACGCCGGGGGCCGAGAACGCACCCAAGGTGAATTTCGGCGCCTGATCGCACATCCATGCCCCGGTTCACCCGGCTGCTCCGCCCGGTCCTTGGGCTCTGGCTGATCCTCTGCGCCGTCCCCGTGATGGCGCAGAGTTTTCCCAAGTTCGACGGGCTGGTCGTCGATGCGGCGAACAAGATCGACCCTGCGACCAAAGCGCAGCTCGAGCAGAAGCTGGAGTCGCTGCAAAAGGATACCGGCCGCCAGCTGGTCGTCGCGACCATTCCCGACCTGCAGGGCTATCCGATCGAGGATTATGGCTATCGGCTGGGCCGGGCTTGGGGCGTCGGGCTAAAGGATGCCGATAATGGCGCGATCCTGTTCGTCGCCCCCAATGAAGGCAAGGGGCAGCGCGGCCCCCGGCTGGAGGTGGGACGCGGGCTTGAGCCGATCCTGACCGACGCCTGGTCATCGCAGATGATCCGCACCCTGATGATCCCCCGCCTGCGTGAGTCGGGCGACATATCGGGGGCGCTGAATGCAGGGGCGGACGCCGTGATCGCGCAGCTCCGCGCGTCGCCGGAAGAGGCGCAGGCGAAGGTGACCGAGGCCGCCAAGCAGTTCGATCGCCAGCATCGGCGCGGCGGCGGCGATTCCAACGGCTTTCCGATCCTGATCGTGCTGGTCATCTTTATCGGCGGCTTCGTGGTGCTTTCGATCCTGCGTCGCAAGCAGGGCCAGCGCTTCCACGACGACGATGATGACGATCGCGGCGGCGGGGGCGGTCGTCGTGGCGGCGGGGGCTGGCCGATCATTCTCTGGGGTCCCGGCTGGGGCAGCGGCGGCGGATCAGGCGGCGGCTGGAGTTCGGGCGGATCGTCGGGCGGGGGCAGCGACGGATCGTGGTTCGGCGGCGGCTTTACCGGCGGCGGGGGCGGTGATTTCGGCGGCGGCGGCGCATCGGGGGATTGGTGAGATGTTGAGCGAAGCCGATAGCGATCTGGTCACCGCCGCCGTCGCGCGCGCCGAGGCGATGACCGATGCCGAGATCGTCACCATCGTCGCACCCCGGTCGGACGAGTATCGTGACGTTGCACTGTGGTTTGCCGTACCTGCCATGCTGCTGGTGCCGCTGTTCGCCGCGCTGTTTCCCGATCTGGGGCTCAAGCTGCTCGCTCTGGTCCATGATGCATGGAGCGCGCCGGGCGAGGACCTGATCCTGGGGGCGTTGATGCTCGTACAAATCCTCGTCTTCGGCCTGGTCTTCGCGCTGCTCGGTCCCTTCACGCGCCGGATCGCGCTGGTGCCCCGCAGCATCCGCCATGCCCGCGTTCGGGCGCGCGCGGTCCTGCTCTTCCGCGTCTCGGCCGAGCGGCGGACCGACAGCCGCTATGGCGTGCTGCTCTATCTGTCCGAGGACGAGCATATGGCCGAGATCGTCGCCGACTCCGGGCTGACCGGCAAGGTAGGGCCGGAAACCTGGGGCAAAGCGATGGCCGTCATGCTGCCCCATGTCGCGCGCGGGAATGTCGGCGAAGGGCTGAGCGCGGCGGTCGAACGTATCGGGCTTGTGCTGGCGGCGCATTTCCCCAAGACGGCGGCCGACACCAACGAACTGCCGGACAGACCCATCTCGCTATGACCGATCCCCGCATGGACGCTCCGCTCGAAACCCTGGCCGAGGGGCGGTTCCTGGCGCTTCGCAAGCGTGGCACCTGGGAATATGCCGACCGCCCGCGCGATATCCGCGCCGCCGTGATCCTGGCGATCGAGGATGAGCATATCCTGCTGGTCGAGCAATTTCGTATCCCGCTGGGCGCACCCTGCCTGGAGATGCCTGCGGGCCTGATCGGTGACGAGACCGAGGGCGAAGCGGTGATCGACGGCGCCGCGCGCGAGTTGGAGGAGGAAACCGGCTATCGCCCGTCGCGGATCGAGGCGCTGGGCGAATTCTGTTCCTCGCCGGGGATGACGTCGGAGCGGTTCACGCTGGTTCGTGCGACCGGCCTGGTGAAGGTCGGCGAAGGCGGTGGCGATTCGGACGAGCAGATCGTCGTGCACCGGGTGAAGCTGTCCGAGGTTCTGGCGTTCATCGCGGAGCGCCGTGCGGCGGGTGTGGTGATGGATGCCAAGCTGCTTCTGCTGTTGGGTGGCGGCATCCTGGGCTTTTGAGTTCGCGCGAAGCCGCGAGGACGCGAAGAAGATTTATCGCGCGGAGGCGCGGAGGGACCGTGCTCGCGGCAGCGAAATATCTTTTCAACAGCCATTTCTGGCGCGATTCCGATGCCACCGGACACGGCGCCTCCGCGCTCTCTGCGCCTCTGCGCGAACCCATTCTGATTCTTCGCGCCATCGCGGCTTCGCGCGAGCAATGGCGACACACCGGAACCCACGAGTAGCCCTAGAGAAGGCCGGTTCGCGCAGAGGCGTGGAGGACGCAGAGGGGTATCGCGCGCGGCAGCAGAGACAATCTTCAACAAGCCGATGATGACGCGGTTCGGCTGCCGCCGGGTGCGACACCTCCGCGCTTCCGCGAGAACCAATCTTCTCAAGCGCTGCGCGCGGGAAAGAAAAAGCGCCCCGGTTTCAACCGGAGCGCTCAAAACTCAACGGAAATTGTCGGCGTAGCTTTGCAGCTTCAACGTCTTTTGCGGCGTCGGCACGACATGGTGGTCGAGTCCTTCGCGCTGGCAATAGGCGATCGCCTCTTCCAGCGTCGCGAAGGTCAGGCGCACCTGTTCCTGCGTGTCGCCGCTACCGGCCCAGCCGGTCAGGGGATCGGGCTTTTTCGCCTCGACGGGTTCGAATTCGAGTTGCCAGCGATCGGTCCGGTACTTGCCGGATTGCATCGCGTTCTTGGGGCGCTGGAAGATGCGAGCAGTGGCCATAATTCTTGTCCCTTATCGCGAACCGGCGGCTCTTGCATCCGCCTTTTTCGTGCGCAGCGTCGCAGAAGCCGCCGCCGGGTCGTCGGGCCAGGGATGGCGGGGATAACGGCCACGCATTTCCTTGGCCACCGCGCTCCAGCTTCCGGCCCAGAAGCCCGGCAGGTCGCGTGTCGTCTGGATCGGCCGACCGGCGGGCGAAGTGAGGCTGAGGACCAGCGGCACGCACTCGGCCCCGATCACCGGATGCGTTGCCAGACCGAACAGCGCCTGCACGCGAAGCTCGACGCGAGGGCCACCTTCGGCCGCATAATCAATCGCATGGGTGCTGCCCGCCGGACTGGTGAAGTGCGAAGGCGCCATCGAATCGATCCGCCGCTGGTCGTTCCAGTCGACGAGGTTGCGGATCGCCTCGGTCAGTGCGCCGGGCGCGATAGCGTCCAGCCGCCGCTTGCCCGCCACTAACGCGGGCAGCCAGTCGTCCAGCCGTTCGATCAGCGTCTCATCGTCCAACGCCACCCCGGCATAGGCCGCGCGCGCGCGGTAGGCCCCTGCCCCGTCGCTCCATGGGAGAAGTGACAGGCCGTGAGTCCGCACCCCCTCGACCAGCGCCGCCGCAATGGCTTCGGGCGATGCCCCCGAATCGGGGCCGCTCGAAAGGCGAAGGCTGCCCAATCGCCGTTCGCGCAGCGTCTCGACGCCGCCGATCGCGGGGTTGAAGGTAACGGTGCGCCGCGCCTCGATCCGGTCGGCGAACAGCGCTTCGACCGTGGCGAGGTCGATCGGCGCGGCGGACAGAATGCGCGCGCCTGAGGCCGCCCCTTGCGTCTCCCCCACCGCCAACCACTCCGAACTCGCCAGTCCCGACGCCGGATCGAGCCGAAAGCCGCGCCCGCCCACGCTCGCCCAATTCTCCCCCGTGCCGTCACGACGTCGCGCCACCCGGTCAGGATAGGCGAGCGCAAGGCAGACGCCCGCCGCATGGTCCCATGTCTCCTGTTCGACAGGCTTGGGGGCGATGCTTGTCCAGCGCTTCGCCATCTGCCGCGCCGCCTCCGCCTTGGGGCCGCGCTCGGTCCGCCAGCGGCGCAGGCGCTGCTCGATATCGACATCCTGACCGCCGATGCCGCGCTCGCCGAGCAGCACGGCAACCTCGGCCGCGACGGCGGCAAGACCGCGTTCGCCGCCGCGGATCAGCATATGCGCCAGGCGCGGCGGCATGGGCAGCGCGGCGATCGCCTTGCCATGCCCGGTCGGGCGGCCGGTGTCGTCGAGCGCCTCCAACACGGTCAGCCGCGTGCGGGCTTCGGCGACAGCGGCCTCGGGCGGCGGGTCGAGCCAGGGCAGCGCACGCGGATCGCCGACGCCCCAGAGCGCGGTGCCGAGCAGCAGCGCCGACAGGTCCGCCTCCAGAATTTCAGGGGGGTCGAAACGCGGCAGACCCGCCGTCGCCGCTTCCTCCCACAGGCGATAGGCGACGCCGGGCGACTGGCGCGCGGCGCGGCCCGCGCGCTGGATGACGGCGGCCTGGCTGGCACGCTCGGTGACGAGCCGGGTCATCCCCGCCGCACGGTCGTAGCGCGGACGGCGCGCCAGCCCCGAATCGACGACGATCCGCACCCCGTCGAGCGTCAGGCTGGTTTCCGCGATCGAGGTGGCCAGCACGATCCGCCGCCGCCCCTCGGGATCGCGCCGGATCGCCGCGCGCTGCGCCGCCGGGTCGAGCGAGCCGTGGAGTTCGTGGATCGCGATGTCGGCGGGCAGGCTGGCCAGCCGCTCGGCGGTCCGCGCGATCTCGGCGGTGCCGGGCAGGAAGGCAAGGATGTCGCCCTCTGTTTCCTCCTGAAGCGCCCGGCGAATGGCGGCGGCAACCGAGTCCTCGATGCGGGCCTCCGCCGCCCGGCCGAGATGGCGCAGGGTCAGCGGATGGCTGCGCCCCTCGCTCTCGATGACGGGCGCGTCACCCATCAGGCTGGAGAAGCGGCGACCGTCGAGCGTCGCCGACATGGCGACCAGTCGCAAATCGGGGCGCAATCCTCCTTGCGCATCCAGCGCCAGCGCCAAGCCGAAATCGCCGTCCAGGCTGCGTTCGTGCACTTCGTCGAACAGCACGGCCGACACACCCGCCAGTTCGGGATCGGCCTGGATACGCGCGACGAAGATGCCTTCGGTGACGACGGTCACGCGGGTCGCGGCGCTGACCTTGGTATCCATGCGGGTCGCATAGCCGAAGGTGCGCCCGACCGGCTCCTCGGCAAGCGCCGCCATCCGCTCGGCGGCTGCGCGCGCGGCGAGACGGCGGGGGGAGAGGAGCAGGACCTCGCCTGTGCACCAGGGCTGGCCGAGAAGCGCGGGCGCGACAGCGGTGGTCTTGCCAGCGCCCGGCGGTGCGACGAGGACCGCGTTGGGGGCGTCGGCGAGCGCGGTCAGCAGGTCGGGCAGGACGGCGTTGACGGGCAGGGTCATGGCGGTGCGATACGGGGTTTGGCGGGCGGGGTGAAGGACCTCGTCCGACCAGACCCCACCCTCTGTTCAGCCCGAGCGGAGGATGGGTAAGATGCGGGGTCGAACCGCTCAGTAAGCCCGCGCGACCGCGAACTCGACCGCCTCGATCATCGCCGCCTTGGCCGGTCCATCGGCAAAGCCCCGGATCGCCTCGATCGCCAGGCCGCCATAATGCCGCGCGCGCGCCATCGTGTCGTCGACCGCGCGGCTCTTGCGGACCAGCGCGATGGCGTGGGCGAAGTCCTCGTCCGAGGTGCGCCGTCCTTCGACCGCGTCCTTCCAGAAGGTCCGTTCTTCCTCGTTGCCGCGGGCATAAGCCAGGATCACCGGCAGGGTCATCTTGCCCTCGCGGAAATCGTCGCCCGCATCCTTGCCCATGGTGCCGGCGTCCGAGACATAGTCGATCGCATCGTCGATCAGCTGGAAGGCGATGCCGAGGTTGCGGCCATAGGCCTCCAGCGCCAGTTCCTCCGCCTCGGGCCGCTCGGCGACGACGGCGGCGATGCGGCAGGCGGCGGCGAACAGCGCGGCGGTCTTGGCGTCGATGATCGAGAGATAGCGTTCCTCAGGGAGTCCCACCTGCCGCACGGCGGTCAGCTGGTTCACCTCGCCCTCGGCGATCACGGCGGAGGCGCCCGACAGGATGTTCAGCACCTTCAGGCTGCCCGCATCGACCATCAGCTGGAAGGACCGGCTGAACAGGAAGTCGCCGACCAGCACGCTCGCCGGATTGCCCCAGATGATGTTGGCGGTGCGCCGCCCGCGCCGCAGGTCCGATCCGTCGACGACATCGTCGTGGAGCAAGGTGGCGGTGTGGATGAACTCGACCGCCGCCGCCAGGACATGGTGGCTGGTGCCCTGATAGCCCAGCAGCTGGGCGCTCGCGAGCGTCAGCATCGGGCGCATCCGCTTGCCCCCGCCCGAGATCAGATGTCCGGCCAGTTGCGGGATCAGCGGAATCTCCGACCGCATCCGGTCGACGATAACCTGGTTCACGGCGTTCATGTCGTTGGCCACCAGCCGGATCATCGGGTCCAGCGAGGGCGCAGGCTTGGCGAGGCGGGTGGCGGTTACGGTCATGGGCAGGTAAGAGCCTCTGGCGACAACGCTTGCCGAACGCAAGCCTAAGCGCGAAAGGGCGTGCGTGAATTCATGTGCCGCGCACATGCCAGAGGGAGCTACGCCACTCATGTCCGACACCGTGCTGACCGGCTATCGCCAGTCGATCGACAATATCGACGCCGCACTGGTCTTCATGCTGGCCGAGCGGTTCAAGATCACCCAGGCGGTCGGACGGTACAAGGCGGAAAACGAGTTGCCCCCCGCCGATCCGGGCCGCGAAGAGGCGCAGATCGCCCGCTTGCGCCAATTGGCGAGCGATGCGCAGCTCGACCCCGAATTTTCCGAGAAATTCCTGCGCTTCATCATCGACGAGGTGATCCGCCACCACGAAAGGCTGCGCGGCTGATGGCGTTCCTGCTGGCGATCGAGGGCGCGGACGGCG
Organism: Sphingomonas zeae; assembly: GCF_014197135.1. Taxonomy (GTDB): domain Bacteria; phylum Pseudomonadota; class Alphaproteobacteria; order Sphingomonadales; family Sphingomonadaceae; genus Sphingomonas; species Sphingomonas zeae. The sequence goes on along the minus strand of NZ_JACIFA010000001.1, from coordinate 44,100 downwards.
CTGGCAAGGCGACCGCGACGGCGGCGGTGACGCAGCGGCTGAACGCGGCCGGGCTGTCGGCGGCGGCGCTGTCCTTTCCGCGCTATGCCGAGACGGTCGGCGGCTGGGCGCTGGGCGAGTATCTGGCGGGTCGCCTGCCCCATGCGGCGGCGCCCGAGACGGCCGCGACGCTCTATGCGCTCGACCGATTCGAATCGCGCCCGCATCTGATCGAACTGGCGGAGGCCCACGACGTCATCGTGTTCGACCGCTATATCGCGTCGAACATGGCCTATCAGGCCGCGCAGGTTCCGCCCGAGCGGGCCGGGACGCTGCTGCAATGGATCGAGCAGTTGGAGACGGTCCAGTTCCGGCTGCCCGCCCCTCATCTGTCGGTCTATCTCGACACGCCGCTCGACGTAGCGCGCGACCTGATCGCCCGCAAGCACAAGCGGAGTTATACCGACGACACCTATGACGCGTATGAAGCCGATCTGGGGCTTCAGGCGCGTGTGCGGGCGAACTATGCCGCGATGGCGGACGGCGCGATGCTGGGCGAATGGGCGACCGTGTCGACGGTGGCGCACGGGGCTCTGCGTGACCCGGCGGAGATCGCGGACGAGATCACCGCGCTGGTGACGGGGCGCCTGGGCTAACCTGTTCCCCGGCGAAGGCCAGGCGGGGGATAAAATCATTTATCTCACGCGAAGCCGCGATGGCGCGAAGAGAAAATGTTGGTTCGCGCGGAGGCACGGAGAGCGCGGAGGTGTCGTACCTGCGGCGCTTGCCGCCCTTCTTCCTTGAGCGATCGAGGAAAGAGGACTGCGCGCTGCCGCGCGATACATCTCTGCGTCCTCCGCGCCTCTGCGCGAACAAAACCTTCGCGGCTTTGCGGCTTCGCGTGAACCAAGATTCCGGAGACGCCGCTCAGTTCGACGCGCGGATCGTCCCCGCCAGCGGGGCGAAGCGGGCGACCTGCTGGCCGACCAGGCGCAACTGCCCCTCGACCGCCGGGTCGCTGATCCGGCCTTCCTCATTGAAGCGGGTCTGCTGCGTGTTCACCGCCGCCGCGAAGGGCGTCGGCCAGCCGCGCAATGCATGGACGATCGAGCGCAGCGCCGCGATGGTCGAACCCGTCGCCTGCCAGCCATAGGCCGTCGCGATCAGCCCCACCGGCAGGTCGGCGAAATAGGGCCGTTCGTCCTTGGCCGTTTCCTCCAGCAGATCGAGCGCGTTCTTCACCAGGCCCGAGATGCTGCCATGATAGCCGGGGCTGGCGATGATGATCGCCGAGGCCTGGCGCACCGTCTCGACAAAGACGCGCTCCGCCTCCGTCCGCTCGCCTGCGCGCGGGTTGTAGAGCGGCAGCCGCGCCAGATCCTCGCCGCCGAAGACATGGGTGCGGAACCCCTCGTCGGCGGCGGCCGTCATCGCGGTGCGCAGCGCGCGCTCGGTCGAGGAGACGCTGCCGATCGTGCCGCCGATGCCGACGACGAGCGGGGAAGAGGATGCGCTGGCCATGCCGAGCCTTTCACCCCGGACCGCGCGGCGGGGCAAGCGCTAAGTTCGCGCAGCCGTTTCCATTGCGACGATGCCGGTCCCGTCCTATCCCAGATGACATGGAGATGAAGGATGCGTGCAGGGACCTTGGGGTTTGCCATGCTGCTGGCCTGTCCGGCCGAAGCGCAGGAGGTGCGCCAAAGCGCACCCCCGCCTGGCGCCGCGACCGGCGCGCCCGGCGGGTGGAGCATCACCATCGGCGCCGCTCCGGTGCTTAGTCCGGCCTGGCAGGGATCGCGTGACATGGCATTGTCGCTATTTCCCGATCTGCGCGTGAATTATGGCGACACGATCTTCGCCTCGGTGCCCGACGGGATCGGGTGGAACGCCGTCAACCGCGACGGCTGGCGTGCGGGACCCCTGGCGAAGATCCGCTTCGGCCGGGACGAGCGCAATGGCGGCTCGCCCTTCCTGATCGCAGGCGGCAGCGACGCGCTGGCGGGCATGGGCGATGTCAAGTCGGCGGGCGAGGTCGGCGGCTTTGTCGAAAAGGCGTTCGGCCCGCGCAGGGCCTGGCGCGCGCGGGCAGAGGTGCGGCAGGGGTTCGGCGGCCATGACGGCGTGGTTGCGGACCTTTCGGCCGCCTATCGCACCCGGATCGGTCGCGCGATCGTCAGCGCGGGGCCGCGCATGACGCTGGCGAGCGATGCCTTCATGCGGACCTATTTCGGCATTTCGGCGGCGCAATCGGCGCGTACCGGACTGACGCCCTATCGCGCGGACGGTGGCGTGCTGTCCTATGGGCTGGGCGGCAATATGGTCCGTCCGCTGGACCGGCGCAGCGCGATCACCCTGTTCACCAGCCTGGAGCGACTGGGCAGCCCCGCCGCCGACTCGCCTCTGATCCGCGAGCGGGGACGGCGGATGCAGGCGACGCTGGGACTGGGATACGGATTCCGCTTCGGCCTATAGCGCCGATCGAGCCGCTGCCGCTGCGCGTCCGAGTTCCGCCCGCTCGGCCCGGACGGCCATCGCGTCCCAGGAAGCGGCGGCACGCTCGCAACGTTCACGGACATTCTGCAAGGTCGCGTCCGCGGCATTGGTCCGTTCGATCTCGGCCTGATTGCGGAAGAAAATGGCATCGCGCGACATGGATTATCCTTTCGGCCATAAAAAAAGCGGCAGCCGGTCCGGCTGCCGCTTCGACACTCAAGCGGGCTGGAGATTGACCGCCGCCATCTTTCCGCGGCGATCCTGCTCCAGTTCGTAGGAGATCCGCTGATCCTGGTTCAGCGTGATCATACCCGCGCGCTCGACCGCGCTGATATGGACAAAGGCGTCTGCGCCGCCATTTTCGGGGGCGATGAAGCCATAACCCTTGTCAGCGTTGAAGAATTTGACGGTTCCGGTGATGCTCATATTCGTTCCTTCATGATGATGAACCCGGTGCGAGGCCGAATTCGGGGCCGCGGTGCAGGGAAAGAAGGAACGAGCCGCAAAGCAGAGAACCGTCGATTTGCGACTTTAGCAGCATGAGATGTGGGCCTCCTGATCTAAATCTACAAGGCCGACCGGAAAATATCCTTTCCCACGCGCCTATGCCGAAGCCGACTTTCGGGGTGGTGTGCATCCGCTGGAGGGTTAGAAAGGCGGTCAAGAGCATAACAGGAGGACCGACCCGGCATGACGAAGCACCTTCCCTGGATAGCATTGGCAATCGTCGGAGCGGGGGCGTTGGGCGTGGTGGCGAGCGTTCGCGGCGAGCCCGTCAACGCGCTGTGGATCGTGGCCGCCGCCGTCTCGGTCTATCTGATCGCCTATCGTTACTATGCGCTGTTCATCGCACGGGTGATCGGCATCGACCCCAGCCGCCCCACCCCGGCAATCCGCCGCGCCGATGGCCTCGACTATGTCGCGACGGACCGCACCGTGTTGTTCGGCCATCACTTCGCCGCGATCGCGGGCGCGGGGCCTTTGGTGGGGCCGGTGCTGGCGGCGCAGATGGGCTATCTGCCGGGGACGCTGTGGATATTGGCGGGCGTCGTGCTGGCGGGTGCGGTACAGGATTTCCTGGTCCTGTTCCTGTCGATGCGGCGCGACGGGCGTTCGCTGGGCGAACTGATTCGCATGGAGATGGGGCCTGTGGCGGGCACCATCGCGCTGTTCGGTGCCTTCATGATCATGGTCATCATCCTGGCCGTGCTGGCGCTGATCGTCGTGCGCGCGCTGGCCGAAAGCCCCTGGGGCCTGTTCACGGTGGCCGCCACCGTGCCGCTGGCCATGCTGATGGGCGGCTATACCCGCTGGGTGCGGCCGGGGAAGATCGGCGAGGTGTCGATCATCGGCTTTATCGGCCTGATCCTCGCCATCGTCTATGGCCAATCGGTCGCGCAGTCGGCCGTGCTGGCGCCGCTGTTCACCTTCACGCCGGTGCAGCTCTGCTTCCTGCTGATCGGCTACGGCGCAGTCGCCTCGGTCCTGCCGGTATGGCTGCTGCTCGCCCCGCGTGATTACCTTTCGACCTTCCTCAAGATCGGCGCGATCCTGGCGCTGGCCATCGGCATCGTCATCATGGCGCCGCCGCTCAAGATGCCGGCGCTGACCAAGTTCATCGACGGCAGCGGGCCGGTCTGGGCGGGGCCGCTTTTCCCCTTCCTGTTCATCACCATCGCGTGCGGCGCGGTGTCGGGCTTCCACGCGCTGATCGCCAGCGGCACCACGCCCAAGCTGATCGCCAGCGAGAAGGACGCGCCCTTCATCGGATATGGCGCGATGCTGATGGAAAGCGCCGTCGCGATCATGGCGCTGGTCGCCGCCTCGATCCTCGATCCGGGCGTCTATTTTGCGATGAACGCGCCCGCCGCGGTGCTGGGCACCGATCCGGCCAGCGCCGCCGCGGCCGTCACCGCGATGGGCTTCCCCATCTCGGCCGACACGCTGACGCAGGTCGCCAAGGACGTGGGCGAGCATACCATCATCTCCCGCGCGGGCGGCGCGCCGACGCTGGCGGTGGCGATGGCGGAGATTTTCAGCCACCTGTTCGGCGGACAGGCGATGAAGGCCTTCTGGTATCACTTCGCCATCCTGTTCGAGGCGCTGTTCATCCTGACCGCCGTCGATGCCGGCACCCGCGCTGGGCGGTTCATGCTGCAGGACCTGATCGGGCTGGTCGTTCCCGGCTTTCGGGGATCGTCGAAGGTCGCGCCGGGTCTGATCGCGACCGCCCTGTGCGTCGCGGCCTGGGGCTTCTTCCTCTATCAGGGCGTCACCGATCCGCTGGGCGGGGTGAATACGCTATGGCCGCTGTTCGGCATCTCCAACCAGATGCTCGCCGCCGTGGCGCTGATGCTGGCAACGGTGGTGCTGTTCCGGATGAAGAAGGACCGCTACGCCTGGATCACCGTGATCCCGACCGTCTGGCTGCTCGCCTGCACGCTGACCGCGGGATGGCTGAAGATTTTTTCAGCCGACCCGCGCGTCGGCTTCCTCGCCCATGCCGACAAGTTCGCCAGCGCGGCGGCGCAAGGCAAAGTGCTGCCCCCTGCCAAGACCATGGCGGAGATGGGGCGGATCGTGTTCAACGACCGGATCGACGCCGGGCTGTGCGCGATCTTCCTGGGCGTGGTGCTGGCGATCCTGATCTATGCCGTGCGCACCTGCCTGATCGCGCGCAGGATCGACCGGCCGAGCGTGACCGAAGTACCGCCGGAAATGGTCGCCGCCGAATGAGCTGGCTGTCCCGCCTGCGCGAGATCGGCAATGCCATGGTCGGGATGCCGAGCTATGACGCCTATGTGGCGCATATGGCGGCCAAGCATCCCGACCGCGAGCCGATGGACGAGGTGACCTTCTTCCGCGAGCGGCAACAGGCGCGCTATGGCGGGAAGAATGGCGGGCGCTGCTGCTGATTGTTCACGCGAAGCCGCGAGGACGCGAAGAGGAAGAAGGTTGGTTCGCGCGGAGACGCGGAGGGAAAGAGTGAGCGCCCCTACTCCAAGCTCCGCTCAGCCTGAACAGCGGTTTGGATGAGGGACCGTGAAAACCGCCACTCCCCCTCTGCGTCCTTCGCGCCTCTGCGCGAACCTCAAAATCTCCGCGTCTTCGCGTCTCCGCACGAACCAAAAACCTTCGCGCCATCGCGGCTCCGCGTGAACAGCAAACCCCTACCCCGCCCCCACCCTTGCCTTTTACCCAAGCCACGGCTACATCGCGTTCCCATCCGAACAGCGCGGACGGACCTTTCGTCGCAGGCCCCTTGGGCAGGCGACGGCGGACCCATGCCCCGCTGACAGTAATTTCAACGCAGGTGCGGGAACGGCACGAGTGGCGAAGACGACCCCCATCGAATTCATCCAGCAGGTCAGGACCGAGACCAAGAAGGTCGTCTGGCCGACGCGGCGCGAAACGGTGATGACCGGCGTGATGGTTGTGGTGATGACCACGATCCTGGCCATCTTCTTCCTGGCGGTCGACTCGTTCTTCGAGGCGTTGGTCCGCGCGCTGCTGTCGCTCGCGAAGTAAAAGGGTTCTCATGGCGCGCTGGTACATCATCCACGCTTATTCCGGTTTCGAGGGCAAGGTCCGCGATTCGATCATGGCCGAGGCGACCCGTCTGGGCCTCGACCATCTCGTCGCGCAGATCGAAGTCCCGACCGAGACCGTGACCGAGGCCCGCCGCGGCAAAAAGATCGCGGTCGAGCGCAAGTTCATGCCCGGTTACGTGCTCGCCAAGCTCGACATGAACGATCAGGTCTATCACCTGGTCAAGAACACCCCCAAGGTGACTGGCTTCCTGGGCGCGATGGGCAAGCCGCAAGCGATCAGCGAGGCGGAAGCCACGCGGATGCTGAATTCCAAGGAAGAAGCCGCCGCCGCCCCGAAGCACAAGGTCAAGGTCGATTACGAAATCGGCGACGCGGTCAAGGTGCTCGAAGGCCCCTTCGCCAGCTTCAACGGCGTGGTCGAGGAACTGGATTTCGACAAGTCCAAGGTCAAGGTGTCGGTGTCGATCTTCGGCCGCGCGACCCCGGTGGAACTGGATTTCGAGCAGGTCGAACGCTCGAAGTAAGCCTGTCGGATCGACGGAACAGGGGCCGGGGCGGCGACGCCACCGGCCCTTTTCTTATGGCTAGCGGGGTCGTCGGAAAACGAGATGCCACCCGCGCGCGAATGCCATGTGCTTCGACATCGCTAGGTGCGAACGGCGTGAGGCTTGGTCGAGCGTGCGCGAGGATGCGCGTTTCCTGACACCGCCCCCCAGCCGTTCCTCCCGGCCCCGTTCGGGCTGAGCGATGTCGAAACACGTGCCGGTCCCTGCCGCGAGAGCTTGAGAAGGCCTTCCGATCACCCTGATCGCATCAAAAATGTTGCAATGCGTATCCCTACCCCGCAAATCTGATTTCGTGCTCCGCCAGTATGAACTCGTCGACCGCGTGCTCGACTATGACCCCCAAGCCGATGAGGCGCTGCTCAATCGCGCCTATGTCTTCTCGATGAAGGCGCATGGCAGCCAGAAGCGTGCCTCGGGCGATCCCTATTTCAGCCATCCGATCGAGGTGGCGGGCATCCTGACCGACCTGCACCTGGATGACGAGACGATCGCGACCGCCATCCTGCACGACACAATCGAGGATACCGTCGCCACCTATGACGAGATCGAGCGGCTGTTCGGTCCCAATGTCGCGCGGCTGGTCGACGGCGTGACCAAGCTGTCCAAGATCGAGGCGCAGACCGAGAGCGAGCGCGCCGCCGAGAATCTGCGCAAGTTCCTGCTCGCCATGTCGGACGACATCCGCGTGCTGCTGGTGAAGCTGGCCGACCGGCTGCACAATATGCGCACGCTCCATCACATCGCGAAGCCGGAAAAGCGCCGCCGCATCGCGAAGGAGACGATGGACATCTATGCCCCGCTCGCCGAGCGGATCGGCATGTACGAGTTCATGAAGGAGATGCAGATGCTTTCCTTCCAGCAGCTCGAACCCGAAGCCTATGAATCGATCACGCTTCGCCTTGCGCAGATGAAGGAGGGCGGCGGCGACCGGATAGCCAAGATCGCGTCGGGCCTGAAGCTGCTGATGTCGCGCGGCGGCGTGGAGGCGGACGTGACGGGGCGCGAGAAATCCGCCTTCTCGATCTTCCGCAAGATGAACGAGCGGCACATCAATTTCGAGCAGCTGTCCGACGTCATGGCGTTCCGCGCGATCGTGCCGACCGAGGAGGATTGCTACCGCGTGCTCGGCCTGATCCATCGCCGCTGGCCGATGGTGCCGGGGCGGTTCAAGGATTATATCTCGACGCCCAAGCGCAACGGTTACCGATCGCTGCACACCAGCGTCATCCATGCCGACAATGCACGGATCGAGATTCAGATTCGCACGCCCGAAATGCATGCCGAGGCCGATTTCGGCCTGGCCGCGCATTGGACCTATAAACAGGCGACGCGCCACGACGCGCAGGTCAGCTGGATTCGCGACCTGGTCGAAATCCTCGACACCTCGGGCAGCCCCGAAGAGCTGATCGAACATACGAAGATGGCGATGTACCAGGATCGCATCTTCGCCTTCACCCCCAAGGGCGAGCTGATCCAGTTGCCCAAGGGCGCGACGCCGATCGACTTTGCCTATGCCGTGCACACCGATCTGGGCGATCAGGCCGTGGGGGCCAAGCTGAACGGCCGTGTCGTGCCGTTGTCGACCGTGATCTCCAATGGCGACCAGGTCCAGATTTTGCGCTCGGCCGGGCAGACGCCGCAGGCCAATTGGCTGAACCTGGCGATCACCGGCAAGGCGCTGGCCGCAATCCGCCGCCACCTGCGCCATGCCGAGCGCGCCGAGCAGGTCACGCTCGGCACCAAGCTTTATGAGGATATCGTCCGCCGCCTGCCCGCCCAGATCGGGGCGGATGCGCTGACCCATGCGCTCCAGCGGCTGAAGATGCCCGACGAGGCACATCTGATGATCGCCATCGCGCGTCGCACCGTTTCCGACGCCGCCGTCATGGAGGCGCTGATGCCCGGATCGGCGGGCGCGGACGTTGCCGCACTGGCGCCACAGTCGAGCGCGATCTCGATCAAAGGATTGACGCCGGGTGTCGCCTATGACCTTGCCCAATGCTGTCATCCGGTGCCGGGGGATCGCATCGTCGGCCTGCGCCGCCCCGATGCGGGGATCGAAGTCCATGCCATCCAGTGCCCGGTGCTGGCCGAACTGGCGGACCGGACCGACGAGGAAACCGACTGGGTCGACGTTTCCTGGGGCGATGACAGCGAGGGCGCGACCGCGCGCATCTCGGTGATGGTCAAGAACGAGCCTGGGGCGCTCGGCATCCTGGCGACGATCATCGGCCAGCATAAGGCGAACATCATCAACGTCCGGCTGGATACGCGCGACACGCGGTTCCACACCAACCTGATCGATGTGGAGGTACACGACGTCCAGCATCTGATGCGCCTGATCGCCGCCTTGCGCGCGGCGGATGTGGTGAGTCTGGTAGAGCGGGTTTAGTTCGCGCGGAGGCGCGGAGGCGCGGAGATGTCTGGCCTCGCCGATCCCGGAATACGACCTTTCGACCGGAAGACGAAGCCGCTTGTTTGAAAAGGGCTGCCGCCTGCACGGGACGAACCGCCTCCGCGTCTCTGCGCCTCCGCGCGAACCCAATCCTCTTCGTTCCCCGGCAAAGGCCGGGACTCAGTTACCGCGAACCATCGCAGGCACCTCCCTCGTAGCGTTTCGCGCGCCATCGGTCGCGTAGAAACTGGATTCCGGCCGTCACCGGGGAACGGGAATCGTGAAATGGAAATGACGCCCCCGTAACAAAATACTGGAACCCGCGCCCGTCACGCGCTTTGAAAAGCGCGAACAGGGAGTCCGTCATCGATGCGTTTCGCCACCGCCGCCGCCATGCTCGCGCTTGTCGCCGCACCCGTTGCCGCACAACAAACGCGCTCCATCTCCGCGTCCGACAAGGCGCAAGGCGCGCAGGCCAATCCCGAACTCGTCAAGCAATATGGCGGCCGCTACACCGGTCCGCAGGCGGCCTTTGTCGAGCGCGTCGGCAAGCGCGTCGCGGTTCAGTCGGGCCTGTCCAACGCGCAAGGCGACTTCATCGTCACCACGCTCAACTCTCCGGTCGAGAACGCCTTCGCGATCCCCGGCGGCTATATCTATGTCACGCGCCAGCTGCTCGCGCTGATGAATTCGGAAGCGGAACTCGCCTCGGTGCTGGGCCACGAAGTCGGCCATGTCGCCGCGCGCCATTCGCAAAGCCGCAACACCCGCTCGACCATCGGCTCGATTTTGGCGGCGGGGGCAGGTCTATTGACCGGCAGCAATCTGGCGACCCAGTTGGTCGGCACCGGCGCGCAGCTCTACACGCTGAAATATGGCCGCGATCAGGAATATCAGGCCGATGGCCTGGGCATCCGCTACATGACCGCCGCGGGCTATGATCCTTATGCCTCGGCCGACATGCTCGCCTCGCTGGCGGCGTCGAGCGATCTGGCGGCACGGACGGCGGGCAAGGACGCCAATGCCATTCCCACCTGGGCCTCCACCCACCCTAACAGCGCCGACCGCGTGCGCCGTGCCGCCGCGCTCGCCAAGCAGACCGGCCGCCCGGAAACCACCCCGCCGCAGGACACCGCCTTCCTGCGGATGCTCGACGGAATGCCCTATGGCGACGATCCCAAGGAAGGCATTGTCGACGGCCAGACCTTCCGCCATCCCGGCCTCAAGCTGAAATTCACCGCTCCGACCGGCTATGCGATCGCCAATAGCAGCGACGCGGTGACGATCGTCGGCCAGGGCGGCCAGGCGGAGATGCGGCTCGCGCAGGGCAGTGACCTAGGCCAGGCGATCACCCAGCGTTTCGGCCAGCTCGGCACCGGCACGCCCTCGGGCCAGCTTCAGAACGGCACGGCCAATGGCATCCCCTATGCCTGGGTCACCACCCGCGCCGCCGCGAACAACCGTGCGGTCGACGCCACGGTGGTCGCCTACCGCTTCCCCTCGGCAACCTATACCTTCACGCTGGTGACGCCAGCTGGCTCGGGGATCGGGCCGTTCCAGCCGCTGCTCGCCTCGGTCGCGCCGCTCTCCACTGCCGAGGCCAATGGCATTCGCGGCAAGAAGATCAGCATCGTCACCGTCAAGGCGGGCGACACGATCGACAGCCTGTCGGCGCGCATGGCCTTTCCCGATCAGCGGCGCGAACGGTTCATCACGCTCAACGGGCTGGACCCGGAACAAGCGCTGACACCGGGTCGTTTGGTCAAGTTGGTCGTCAACGGGTGACGGACGCCTCCGACGCCGCTAAACCGGCGGCGTCATGAAGCGCCCTGCCCTGTCCGTCGTCGTCCCCTGCTATAACGAAGCCGCCTGTCTGGACGTGCTGCACACGCGCATTTCCGGCGCGGCGCGCGCGGCGGTGGGCGAGGATTATGAGATCGTCCTGATCAACGACGGCTCGCGCGACGACAGCTGGCCGGTGATGCAGCGGCTCGCCGCCGCCGATCCGCATCTGGTGGCGATCAACCTGTCGCGCAATCACGGCCACCAGCTCGCCCTGACCGCAGGTCTGGACCTGTGCGCGGGCGAGCAGATCCTTATCATCGACGCCGATCTTCAGGACCCGCCCGAACTGCTGACCGAAATGCGCGCGACCATGGCGGCGCAAGGTGCGGACGTGGTCTATGCCGTACGCCGCAAACGGGCGGGCGAGACGCTGTTCAAAAAGGCGACGGCGGCGGTCTTCTACCGGATGCTCGACCGGCTGACCGACACGCCGATCCCGCTCGACACGGGCGATTTCCGACTGATGAGCAGGCGGGCGCTCGACGCGTTGCAATCGCTGCCCGAACAGGCGCGCTTCATTCGCGGCATGGTCGCCTGGGTCGGCTTTCGCCAGGTTCCCTTCCCCTATGACCGGGCCGAGCGTCATGCCGGCGAGACCCATTATCCCCTGGGCAAGATGATCGCGCTCGCCTTCGACGCCGTCACGGGCTTTTCGACCGCGCCGTTGCGCTGGGCCAGCCATATCGGGCTGGCGCTGACGGCGGCGTCGCTGTTGCTGATCGTCTATATCGCGATCGGCTGGCTGACCGGCTCGGCGGTGCAGGGCTGGACCTCGACCATGCTGGTCACCGTCATCCTGGGCGCGGTGCAGATGTTCGTGCTGGGCATGATCGGCGAATATCTGGGACGGCTCTATATCGAATCGAAGCGCCGCCCGCTCTATCTGGTCGCCGATGTCGCCGGGCCGGTGCAGGGCCATGCCCGGCTGGGCTACAGCGCGCATGAGGGGGCGGCGCCGCGCTGATTAGCCGCCCCGTTCTGCGGGGAGTCGGCTTCAGTTCGTCCCCACCGCGCGCAGGGCGGGCCGTCCCGCACCACGCACCGCCATATGGCTCGACCGATCGTCATACCGGCCGAGATCCCCGACATCGAACCGCGCGACCTGGTCGCTCAGCCGGCCCGCCTCGGACGCCAGCTGGCGCGCCGATGCGGTGGCCTCTTCGACCATCGCGGCATTTTGCTGGGTCACGCCGTCCATCTCGCCGATCGCGATATTGATCTGTTCCAGTGACGAGGCCTGTTGCTTGGCGGTCACGGCCATGCCCGTCATCAGACCGCTGATCTCGTTGATCCGGCCGCTGATCCGTTGCAACGCTTGGCCGGTTTCGACCACGAGCTTGCTGCCGGTGCCGACCTGTTGGGAACTGGCGGTAATCCGCAGCTTCACATCCTTGGCCGCTTCGGCCGACCGCAGCGCCAGCGCGCGGACTTCGGACGCGACGACGGCAAAGCCCTTGCCCGCATCGCCAGCCCGCGCGGCCTCGACCCCGGCGTTAAGCGCGAGCAAATTCGTCTGGAAGGCGATCCCATCGATCACGCCGATAATCTCGGCAATCTCGCCCGAGGTGTGTTCGATACCGCGCATCGCACCGATCGTGCGTTGCACGACGTCATCCGACTCGTCCGCTTCCTGGCGCGCCTGCGCAACCAGGCTGCTTGCCCGACCGGCATCTTCGGCGGAACGGCGAACCGTATCGGTGATCTCCCCGATGGCAGCGGCGCTTTCCTCCAGCGAGGCGGCCTGTTGTTCGGTTCGGCGCGACAGATCATCAGAAGCCGCGCGGATCTCATTCGTGCCGTTGCGAATGACCCCCGACGTGTGTGACACGCTGCCTATGGCGGCGCACAGCGAGTCCATCGCGGCGTTGAAATCGTTCTTCAATTCCGCAAAACGGGGCGGGAAATCGTCGCCGACACGCCCGGTCAGCTTCCCCGCGGCCAGGCCCCGGATCAGGTCGAGCAACACCGTTACCGCCTGAAGCTGCTCCAGTTCGAGCATCTTGGATTCATGGATATCGACCAGCGAACCGCTGGCACGGCGAACCTTGCCCCTGCCGTCCTTGACGACCCCGCCGGTGGCCTGGAACCAGCGATAGGAGCCGCTTTTCACCTTCAGCCGGTAGGTTACGTTATAGGGGTTTCCCGTCTCCACCGTCTCGCGGAAAGCGGCGAAGGCCAGCGCAACGTCATCGGGATGGAGCAGATTCGACCAAGAGGTCATCAGATTGGGGAAATCGGCTTCCGAGGTATAGCCGCACAGGCGGCGAAATTCGGACGACCAGGTCCAGCGCGATTTCGCATGGGTCTCGTCGCCGTCGTGGATCACGGCATCCCATAAGCCAACGCCCGAATAATTGGAGAGGGTGGCCAGCCATTCCAGCTTGTTCCTGATCGCAAGCATTCACGTTTCCCCGCTCGAATTTCAGTATCGACAGGGTCGCTAGGCCAGGACGTTTTAACGACTTATTGTACGCGCGCGAGCACCAGCGGGAGCGCAAAACGCAATAGTTTATAAATCAGCCACTTAACATCATAGAAATATTTTCACGCTCGCCGCTGTTGCCCGCAGGGCGACATAAAAAGAGGCCCGGATCGCTCCGGGCCTCCCTTTGATACGCCGATGGTATCAGGATCAGTCGCGATCACCGGTCAAGAAGGCCGGCGCGGCGAATTCGGACGTGCCGCCCTGTTCGCCGCCTTCGCGACGGGGACGGTCGCCACGGTCGCGACGCGGACCGCTGCGGCCTTCACCGCCACGCTCGCCACGGCCTTCGCCACCACGGTCGCCGCCGTCGCGACGCGGACCGCGACCGCCTTCACGGTCGCCGCGCGGGCCACGATCGCCGCGCGGTTCACGCGGTTCGCGGGCCGGACGATTGTCCTCCAGCTCGGCGCCGGTTTCCTGGTCGACGACGCGCATCGACAGGCGGACCTTGCCGCGTGGATCGATCTCGAGGACCTTGACCTTGACTTCCTGGCCTTCGCTCAGGACGTCCGAGACCTTCTCGACGCGTTCGTTCTTGATCTCCGAGACGTGGACGAGACCGTCCTTGCCGCCCATGAAGTTCACGAATGCGCCGAAATCGACCAGGTTGACGACCTTGCCGTTGTAGATCTTGCCGACCTCGGCCTCTTCGACGATGCCCTTGATCCAGTTCATCGCGGCTTCGATCTGCGAACCATCCGACGAGCTGATCTTGATCACGCCCTCGTCGTCGATGTCGACCTTGGCGCCGGTGGTGGCGACGATCTCGCGGATCACCTTGCCGCCGGTGCCGATCACGTCGCGGATCTTCGACTTGTCGATCGTCATCGTCTCGATGCGCGGGGCATGGGCCGACAGCTCGGTGCGGGTCTCACCCAGCGCCTTGTTCATCTCGCCCAGGATATGCGCACGGCCTTCCTTGGCCTGCGCCAGCGCGACCTTCATGATCTCCTCGGTGATACCGGCGATCTTGATGTCCATCTGGAGCGAGGTGATGCCCTCGGAGGTGCCCGCCACCTTGAAGTCCATGTCGCCCAAGTGATCTTCGTCACCCAGGATGTCGGACAGGACGGCAAAGTCCTTGCCTTCCAGGATCAGGCCCATGGCGATGCCCGAGACCGGACGCTTCAGCGGAACGCCCGCGTCCATCAGCGACAGCGAGCCGCCGCAGACGGTGGCCATCGACGACGAGCCGTTCGACTCGGTGATGTCGCTGGTCACGCGGATGGTGTAGGGGAATTCTTCCTTGGTCGGCAGCACCGGGTGCAGCGCACGCCATGCCAGCTTGCCATGGCCGATCTCGCGACGGCCCGGCGCACCGAAGCGGCCCACTTCGCCGACCGAATAGGGCGGGAAGTTATAGTGCAGCATGAAGTGCTGGTAGGACAGGCCGTTCAGGCCGTCGATCATCTGCTCGGCATCGCGGGTGCCCAGCGTCGTGGTCGCGATCGTCTGGGTCTCGCCGCGCGTGAACAGCGCCGAGCCGTGCGAACGCGGCAGGAAGTGAACTTCGGCCTCGATCGGACGAATCTGCGTGGTCGAGCGACCGTCGATGCGGCGGCCGTCCTTCAGGATCGCGGTACGGACGATCTCGGCTTCCAGCTTCTTGACCAGCTTGGCGGCGACCAGCTGCTCCTGCGGCGTACGGTCGGCCATGGCGGCCTTCGCCTTGGCGCGGGCCTCGCCCAGCGCGGTCTGGCGCTGCTGCTTGTCGGTCAGCTTGTAGGCCGCGGTGATGTCCTTGCCGATCAGCTTCTTCAGCTCGGCCTTGACCGCCTTCTGGTCGTCGCCGACCTTCAGCTCCCACGGATCCTTGGCGGCCTGCTCGGCCAAGTCGATGATCGCGTCGATGATCTGCTGCGATGCCTTGTGCGCGTACATGACGGCGCCCAGCATCACCTCTTCGGACAGCTCCTTGGCTTCCGACTCGACCATCATCACCGCGTCGTGCGTCGCGGCGACGACCAGGTCCAGGTCACCGGCCAGCGCCTCGGCGTCGGTCGGGTTCAGCTGATACTCGCCATCGACATAGCCGACGCGCGCCGCACCGATCGGACCCATGAAGGGAACGCCCGAGATGGTGAGCGCGGCCGACGCGGCGACCAGCGCCAGGATGTCGGGCTCGTTCTCGCCATCATAGGAGAGCACCTGGCAGATGCAGTTGATCTCGTTGTAGAAACCTTCGGGGAACAGCGGGCGGATCGGACGATCGATCAGGCGGCTGATCAGCGTCTCACGCTCGGTCGCACCGCGCTCGCGCTTGAAGAAACCGCCGGGGATACGGCCCGCCGACGAGAACTTCTCCTGATAGTGAACGGTGAGCGGGAAGAAGTCCTGCCCTTCCTTCACGGTCTTCGCGGCCGTCACGGCGCACAGCACCACCGTCTCGCCCAGCGTCGCGATCACCGCGCCGTCGGCCTGACGGGCCACCTTGCCGGTTTCGAGGGTCAGCGTCTTGCCGCCCCACTCGATGGCCACTTTCTTGGTATTGAACATGGAATATCCTTCACTCCGACGGGCCTATCCCGCCGGGGCCTATGGGTTGAGCCAAGATTGGCTCTGGAGTTCGGCCGAATTGCCGATCCTCCGATCCTACCCGCCGCGTTCGACGGGTTTCATGACATAGAGGCTTTGGGGATGCGCTCTTGCGGCATCCGGTCGGCCCGGTGCTTCATACACCAGCCAACAAAAAAGGGCACCCCCCGATGGGAGTGCCCTTTCTCGTGGCGTTCGCCCGTGGCTTACTTGCGCAGGCCGAGCTTGGCGATCAGCGCCAGATAGCGATCGCCATCCTTATGACGCAGATAGTCGAGCAGCGAGCGACGCTTGTTGACCAGCATCAGCAGGCCGCGACGCGAATGGTTGTCCTTCGCGTGAGTCTTGAAGTGCTCGGTCAGGTTCTGAATACGCTGGGTCAGGATCGCGACCTGGACTTCGGGCGAACCCGTGTCACCCTCGGCGCGGGCATGATCCTTGATGATTTCCTGGCGGCGTTCAGCGGTGATCGACATCGTGATCCTTTCTTAATCGAGGTTGAAACCCCGAACGACCCGGACCTGTTCGTCCAGCGCCTCTACCAGCGCCACCGGGGTTTCCCCCAGCATCGCGAAATATTGGCCATCGTCCACGGCAATCCCGGCCAGCACACGCCCCTGACGGAGCGCCCCTGCCTGGTCGGGGTCGAGAGCAAGAGCCGGGATGTCGTCCAGCCCCGCCCTCAGCGGCAGGAGTATCTGTTCAAGGGTGCGCGCCTGCCCCATTTCGTTCAATTTGTCCAGCGATATCGCCGGGGCCAGGGTGAACGGCCCAGCCTTGATGCGGCGAAGCATGGTGACATGGCCGACCGTGCCAAGCGCCAGCGCGATGTCGCGGGCGAGCGAGCGGATATAGGTGCCCTTGGAGACATGCGCGGTAAGGGTGATGTTCTCCAATATATCCTCCCCGGCACGGGGAGGGGGACCATCCGCAGGATGGTGGAGGGGGGCTTCCTCCACGGAATCACTTAGAGGCTCTCCCCCTCCACCATTCGCTGGCGCGAACGGTCCCCCTCCCCGTTCCGGGGAGGATATGAGGCTGTGGATGGTCACCGCCCTGCTCGCCAGCACCACCTCTTCCCCGGCGCGGGCGAGGTCGTACGCCCGCTCGCCGTCGATCTTCAGCGCGGAATAGGCGGGCGGCACTTGGTTAATCGGCCCGGTGAAGCGCGGCAGCACCGCCTCCAGCGCCGCGCGAGTCGGGCGAACGTCACTGGTCGCCACCACCTCGCCCTCGGCATCCAGCGTGGAGGTCTGCTCGCCGAAACGGATGGTGAAGTCATACACCTTGTCGCTGTCGAGCATCCGCCCCGCCAGCTTGGTCGCCTCGCCCACCGCGATCGGCAGCACGCCGATCGCCAGCGGGTCGAGCGTCCCACCATGCCCGACCTTGATGCCCTTGCCATAGCCGCCCTGGCGCAAGCAGCGCTTGACCGCGCTTACCCCTTGCGTCGAACCCAGCCCCAGCGGCTTGTCGAGAATGATCCATCCATGCATTGCCAAGGCGTTAGTCGGGCTTCGCTTTCCCCTCAAGCACCGGCTCCCCCGCCAGCGCCTCGCCGAAATGGCGGCGGCACAGCGCGACATAGCGGTCATTGCCCCCGATCTCGGTCTGCGCGCCCTCGGCAATCGCCTTGCCCTGCCCGTCGACACGCAGGTTCATCGTCGCCTTGGCCCCGCACACGCAGACCGACTTGATCTCGCTGAGCGCATCGGCGAGCGCCAGCAGCCGCGCCGATCCGGGAAACAACTGCCCCTTGAAGTCGGTGCGCAGGCCATAACACAGCACCGGAATGCGATGCCGATCGGCGAGCCGGGCCAACTGATCCACCTGGTCCGGCGTCAGGAACTGCGCTTCATCGACCAGGATACAGGCGAGCGGCGTGCGACCGTGCTGGTCGAGCGCACAGGCCTCCAGATCGGTCGAGGCGTGGAACGGCGTCGCGGGCTGCGACAGGCCGATGCGCGAAGCGATGGTGCCATAGGCGAAGCGATCGTCGATCGCGGCGGTGAACAGCATCGTGTTCATTCCGCGCTCGCGATAGTTGAAATCAGCCTGCAACAGCATGGTCGATTTCCCGGCATTCATGCTGGCATAGTAAAAATAGAGCTTGGCCATGCGCCGCCCTTATCGGAAGGACGCCGTCATATCGAGCATGGGGTGCGTGGGTTGAGAATTGCAAAAGTCGTGGCGGTCGCGATGGCGACGCTGGGGACGATGGCCCCGGCCAGCGGCACCGGCGCGATGAGCTACACCATCGATCCCGCCCATGCCCGCGTACAGGCCAAGGTCGGCTTTTTCGGCCTGGGCAGCAAGACCGCGCGCTTCCCCCATATCGAGGGGCATGTCGCCCTGTCCGACCGCGATGCGAAGGCGGTGACGCTCGACGTGCGGATCGATACCCAGACGCTGGAGGCGGGCGACGCGCTCACCCGATCGCGATTGCGGGGGCCGGACTTTTTCGATGTCGATCATTATCCCCGCGTCACCTTCCATGCGACCGGCTTGACCCGCACCGGGCCGCACAGCGCGACGGTAACGGGTACGATCTCCGCCCGGGGTGTTACCCGGCCGGCGATGCTGGCGGTCGACTTTTCGCGCGACTTTGCCGCGATGACGGGGCGGGAGTCGGTGCATATCGCCGCCACGACCCGGATCGACCGGCGGGACTTCGGAATGACGGCCTATCCGCTGATCGTCGGGCGGCTGGTGACGATCGGGATCGACGCGGATCTGCTGCCGGTCGGGGGGTAACCCCTACCCCCGTTCAGCCTGAGCGAAGTCGAAGGCCAAGGGAAACGGTTTGATCTTGGTTCGCGCAGAGGCGCGGAGGACGCAGAGAAGGTTTCGCCAAACGGCCACCTACTGCACCACCCCGGCGAAGGCCGGGGTCTAGTTGGGATGGATATACGATGGCGCGAGGCATTTGCCTCCCCGCCTTGGCGTAGCGCTCCATTGACCCGGAAGATACTGGACCCCGGCCTTCGCCGGGGCGGGGTGCCCTATCGGACGCAGGGTCTTCTTCTCTGCGCTCTTTGCGCCTCTGCGCGAACCAAAAACCTTCGCGGCTTCGCGGCTTCGCGTGAACCCTATTCCCGGCCGTCTCAACGTGGCCTTCGCTGAACAGAGGGCGAGTGTCAGCCCTCCGCCTGCTCTCCTTCGTCCAGATCCTGCGACACCTTGGGCGAGCGGAGGAGCGAGTCGATATGGCTGCCCTCGTCGAAGCTCTCGTCCGCCAGGAACTTCAGCTTGGCGGCATATTTCATCTTCACCCGGTGCGCGACCTCACGCTGCAGGTACGCGGTGTTGGTGCGCAAAGCCTTGATGACCACCTCCTCGTCCTTGCCCAGCAGCGGCTTCACGAAGACGGTCGCGTGGCGCAGGTCGGGGGACATGCGCACTTCGGTCACGCTGACCATGTGCTTGGCGAGCGTCTCGTCATGCACGTCGCCGCGCGCGAGGATTTCGGACAGGATGTGGCGGACCTGCTCGCCGACGCGCAGCAGGCGGACCGAGGGTTCGGCGGGGTTTTTGGACTGGACCATGTTCAGTTTCTTCTCAAACGAAAATCGCGGCCGCCGGGCAGGCGACCGCGATCCATTCCGGCATGATGCGTAGGCGGCAGGACCTGTCCCGCCGCCCCGCGATCATCAGAGCGAACGCTCGCGCAGTTCGACCTCGAAGGTTTCGAGATAGTCGCCCGGCTTGATGTCGGTGAAGTTCTGCGTGAACGTCACACCGCATTCCAGACCGGCGCGAACCTCGGCGACATCATCCTTGAACCGGCGGAGCGAGTTGATCTCGCCCTGGTAGATGATGACGTCGTTGCGCGTGATGCGCGCCTTGAGCGCCTTGCGGATGACACCCTCGGTGACCAGCAGACCGGCGGCCTTGCCGATCTTGCCCGCCGAGAAGACCTCGCGGATTTCGGCGCGGCCGACGACCGTTTCGAAAGCCTCGGGACCCAGCTCGCCGGCCATGCCCGCACGAATCTCGTCGATCAGGTCATAGATGACGTCGTAATATTTGAGCGCCACCTTGTTCCGCTCGGCGATCTCACGCGCCTTGGCGTTCGCACGGACGTTGAAGCCGATGATCGGCGCACCGCTCGCGGCGGCCAGCGTCACGTCCGACTCGGTGATGCCACCGACGCCCGAGTGCAGGATACGCGCCTTGATGAGGTCGGACGCGATCTTGTTGATCGACGCCACGATCGCCTCGACCGTGCCCTGCGTATCCGCCTTGACGACCAGCGGATATTCCTTGGCCTGGTTCGCCTTCAAAGCCGAGAACATCGACTCCAGGCTGGCCGGGGCCGAGGTCGTGCGCTTCTGGAGCAGCACGCTCTGGCGGTATTCGGCGACCTCGCGGGCGCGGGCTTCGTTCTCGACGACCTGGAGCAGGTCGCCCGCCTGGGGCACGCCCGACAGGCCGAGGACCTCGACCGGCATCGCCGGACCCGCTTCCTTCACCTGACGGCCCTTGTCGTCGACCAGCGCACGGACCTTGCCGCTTTCCGCACCGACGACGAACACATCGCCGACCTTCAGCGTGCCGCGCGTGACGAGCACGGTCGCGACCGGACCACGGCCCTTGTCGAGCTTGGCCTCGACCACGCTGCCCTCGGCCGCACGATCGGGGTTGGCGGTCAGCTCGAGCAGTTCGGCCTGAAGCTGGATCTTCTCGATCAGCGTATCCAGACCGATCTTCTTGAGCGCCGACACCTCGACGTCCTGGGTCTCGCCGCCCATGTCCTCGACCTGCACGTCATGCTCGAGCAGACGCTCGCGGACGCGCTGGGCATTGGCGTCGTGCTTGTCGATCTTGTTGATCGCCACGATCATCGGCTTGCCCGCCGCCTTGGTGTGGTTGATCGCCTCGATCGTCTGCGGCATCAGCCCGTCATCGGCCGCCACCACCAGCACCACGATATCCGTGACGTCGGCACCGCGGGCGCGCATCTGGGTGAAGGCCTCGTGGCCCGGCGTGTCGAGGAAGGTGACCTTCGACTTGTCCTTCAGCGTGACCTGATAGGCGCCGATATGCTGGGTGATGCCACCGGCCTCACCGCGCACCACGTCCGTCCCGCGCAGCGCGTCGAGCAGCGAGGTCTTGCCATGGTCGACATGGCCCATGATCGTCACGACCGGCGG
The DNA here is from genome assembly GCF_014197135.1 of Sphingomonas zeae. GTDB lineage: Bacteria > Pseudomonadota > Alphaproteobacteria > Sphingomonadales > Sphingomonadaceae > Sphingomonas > Sphingomonas zeae. The sequence goes on along the minus strand of NZ_JACIFA010000001.1, from coordinate 23,098 downwards.
GCGCGGACGCAAGGATTCGACCGCATCCTCCGTGGTGTCGAGCGCCAGGTCGATGTCGCTGTCCGACACGCGCACGATGTTGTGGCCGAATTCGGTCACCAGCAGCTCGGCCGTATCCTGGTCGATGGTCTGCGTCATCGTGACGGGCATGCCCATCTTGAACAGTGCCTTGACCAGATCCGCGCCCTTTTCGGCCATACGGTTGGCCAGTTCCTGGACGGTGATCGCTTCCGGCACCTGCACGTCGCGGACCTGCTTGATCTGCGGCTCACGCGGGCCGCCAAAGCCACGCTTCTCCTTCTCGCGGGCACGCTTGAGCGCGGCGAGCGAGCGGGCGCGGGCGCCGTCCTCGTTCAGCGCGCGCGTGACGGTCAGCTTGCCGCCGCGACGCTCGTCGCCCTTGCGGTCACGCTGCTGCGGACGGCCCGGAGGCGCGTTACGCGGCGTCGGCTGACCCGAGGGCATCGAGCGCGGAGCACCGCCCGACGGGGCGGACGCGGCGTTGTTGCTTGGCGCGCTCGGCGTGCTGGCCGTCGCAGCGGGCGCGGGAGCCGCTGCGGGCTTGGGCGCGGGCTTCGGAATCTCGGGACGCTGCACCGGCGAGAAGCGGCGCGGCGCGGGCATCGACGGATCGCGACCCAGGATCGGGGGCGTCGTCACCACTGGCGCAGGGGCCGGAGCGGGCGCCGGCTTCGCCGCGACCGGAGCCGGGGCGGGCGTCGGCGCAGGCGCCGGGGCAGGTGCCTCAACTGCGGATTCCTTGGCGGGCTCCTCGGCCTTGGGTTCCGGCGCCGGGATCACCGGCCGCTCGACCGGACGGAAGGGACGCGGCTGGACCGAGATGGTCGGCGCAGCGGGCGCTTCGGCCTGCACAGGCGCTTCGGCGACCGGGTTTGAAGCCGGTGCCGGTGCCGGGGTCGGCTCCGGAGCGGGCGCGGCAGCCGCAGCGGCGGCTTCCGCTTCCGCACGGGCGCGTTCCTCGGCACGGGCACGATCGTCCTCGGCGCGCTGCTGACGCTCGGCATCCGCACGGCGACGTGCTTCCTCCTGCATGGCGAGGCGCTGTTCCTCGGCCTCTCGCAACAGGCGGGCCTGACGCTCCTGCGCCGTCTCGTTCGACGGAACGGGACGCGACGGGGCGACCGGCGCCGCCGCAGGGGCGGCCGTGGCCGGGGCCGGAGTCGGCGCAGGGGCGGCCGTTTCGGGCGCGCCACCCTGCGGACCCAGGACGCGACGGCGCTTCGTCTCGACGATCACGGTGTTCGAGCGGCCGTGGCTGAAGCTCTGCTTCACCTTGCCGGTCTCGACCGTGCGCTTCAGCCCCAAAGGCTGGCGCATTCCGAGTTTCGGCTTGTCGTTGTCGGTCTCGCTCACTCAAAATCCTCGTGTACGGTCACGGCCGTTCGGTCACCGGTAATGTCGGACGCCGATGCGCCTTGCGAGGCCGTTTCGCAAGGCGTTGCCACAGGGTCGGGTCCGATAAAATGCAGCCAGCGGTCGAGCGCTTCGCTCACCCGCTTTGCCGCGTTACGATCTGTCAGGCCGATGTGTACCACATTTTCGCGGCCCAACGCCATTGACAATATGGGGCGTGTGGCGGGCAGTGCCAACCCCTTGAGATCGGAACCTTCACGATCCGATCCCACACGCCATGCCTGCGCCAGCTTGCGGCATCCATCCTCGCCCGCATCGGACGCATGATAGAGTGCGTGCAACTGGCCCGAGCGCGCCGCCGTCGCGATCTTGTCCGATCCGGTCAGCAGCATCCCCGAGCGCGACTCAAGCCCCAGCCGATCGAGCGCGTTACGCTCCAGCGCCGTGGTGATGAGGTCGGGCAGATTGTCGGGAATGGAAAACTCGCCCGTCTTGAACGCGCGCGCCAGTGCCCCCTTCAACTTGCCCTTCGCCATCGCGGTTTCCAGTTCGCCGCGAGTCACGCCGATCCAGCCGCCCCGTCCCGGCGCCTTGGCGCGGACATCGGGCAGCACCCGCCCGTCGGGCGCGAGCGCCAGACGGATCAAGTGCGGGCGTGCGTCATGCTCGCCCGACAGGACGCAGCGGCGGACCGGCCCGTCGATCGAGTCGCGGGCGGCCTTCGCCGAGGCTCTGGGGCTCCGGCCCTTGGCGGCCGGAGAGGATTTTACGTCGCCACGCTCATTGTCCCGGTTCCGCATGCGCGTCTCCCCGGGGTTGAGAGGTGGGGGCATCACGGTCGGCGATCAGCTGGCCGCCCGCGCCGTAATTTTCGGTCGAAACCTCCTCGATCACGATCTGGACGGCGGCCGGGTTCTTACCCAGCCGCTCCACCAGCGAACGAGTCACGTCGGCGACGATCTCGGCCTTTTGCTGCTTGGAGGCGGTGCCCGCCAGACGGATCGAGACGAACGGCATCAGGCTTCCTCGCCCTCCGCTTCCGACGCACCGGCTTCGGCGGCGACGGGTTCCTCCTCATCGGTGAACCAGTGCGCGCGGGCCGCCATGATGATCTCGTTACCCTGCTCGTCGCTCAGGCCATATTCGGCCAGGATACCGCCCTTGGGGGCAGCGCGCGGGGTATCGTCGCCACGGCGGCGCGGCTCGGACCGCTTCTTCTCGACCAGCTCGTCGGTCGCGAGATCGGCGAGGTCGTCGAGCGTCTTGATGCCCGCCTTGCCCAGCGTGACCAGCATCGCCTCGGTCAGATAGGGCATCTCGGCCAGCGCGTCGTCGACGCCCAGGGCGCGACGCTCGTCGCGGGCGGCCTGTTCGCGGCGGTCCAGCGCTTCCTGCGCACGGCTTTGCAGCTCCTGCGCCAGGTCCTCGTCGAACCCTTCGATCGCGGCCAGTTCGTCCAGCTCGACATAGGCGACCTCTTCCAGCGCGCCGAAGCCTTCGGCGACCAGCAGCTGCGCCAGCGTCTCGTCCACGTCCAGTTCGTTCTGGAACAGTTCGGAGTTGGCCACGAATTCCTTCTGGCGCTTCTCCGACGCGTCGGCCTCGGTCAAGATGTCGATCGCCTTGGCGGTCAGCTGGCTGGCCAGACGGACATTCTGACCGCGACGACCGATGGCGAGGCTGAGCTGATCGTCGGGGACGACGACCTCGATCCGGTCCTCTTCCTCGTCGATCACGACGCGGCTGACGTTCGCGGGCTGGAGCGCGTTCACCACGAAGGTCGCGGTGTCGGGCGACCAGGGGATGATGTCGATCTTCTCGCCCTGCATTTCCTGCACGACGGCCTGAACGCGGCTGCCCTTCATGCCGACGCAGGCGCCGACCGGATCGATGCTCGAGTCGTGACTGATGACGCCGATCTTGGCGCGGCTGCCCGGATCGCGCGCGGCGGCCTTGATCTCGATGATGCCGTCATAGATTTCGGGCACTTCCTGCGCGAACAGCTTCTTCATGAAGTCGGGGTGCGCGCGAGACAGGAAGATCTGCGGCCCGCGATTTTCGCGGCGGACGTTCAGGATCAGCGAGCGGATGCGGTCGTTCACGCGGACGACTTCGCGCGGAATCTGCTGGTCGCGACGAATCACGCCCTCGGCGCGGCCCAGATCGACGACGATGTGACCGAACTCAACGCGCTTGACGACGCCGGTGATGATCTCGCCCTGGCGGTCCTTGAACTCATCGAACTGACGGTCGCGCTCGGCATCGCGGACCTTCTGGAAGATGACCTGCTTGGCCGCCTGCGCCGCGATGCGGCCAAATTCGATCGGGGGCAGCGGGTCGACGATGAAGTCGCCGATCGCGGCACCCTTCTGAAGCTTCTCGGCACCCTTCAGGTCGATCTGCTTGTAATAGTCGTCGACCTGCTCGACCACCTCGACGACGCGCCACAGACGCAGATCGCCCGAGTTCGGATCGAGCTTCGCGCGAATGTCGTTCTCGGCGCCGTAGCGGGCGCGGGCGGCGCGCTGGATCGCGTCCTCCATCGCCTCGATGACGATGCCCTTGTCGATCATCTTTTCCGAGGCGACCGCATTCGCGATCGCGATCAGTTCCGCCTTGTTGGCGGAAATGGCGGTAGCCATCAGTGCCGTCCTTCCGTGGTGGCGCCGTCCTGTTCGGGCGCATCCTGATAATAAACCTCTTCCGCGCCTTCGGGAGACAGCGGCACCGTCGCGGCGATCAGCCGGTCGGTCATGACGAGCTTGGCGTCTTCGATCGCGGTGAAAGGCAGTTCGTGGCGAACCTCTTCCCCATCGACGATGACAACATTCGCGCCCTCGACCCCGGCCAGATCGCCCTTGAATTGCTTGCGGCCATTGAGCTTCTCGGCCAGCGTGATCCGCGCCTCATGCCCCGCCCAGTCGGCGAAGTCCTTCAGCCGGGTCAGCGGACGGTCGATACCGGGCGAGGACACCTCCAGCCGGTACGCATGGTCGATCGGGTCGCGGCCCTGCTCCTCCAGCGCATCCATCACGTCGGAAATACGGCGCGACAGGTCGGCGCAATCGTCGATGTTCAGCTGGCGCGTGTCGGGACGCTCGGCCATCACCTGGAGCGTGGGGTCCGACGTGCCGCCATACATCTTCACGCGCACGAGCTCGAAGCCGAGCGCCTTGGCCTCGGGTTCGATGAGTTGCGTCAGAAGGGCGATATCCGCCATGAAAGCTCCAGATGTGCCGGATCGGTGCCGCGGAACCCGTCCCGCAGCCTCTTTCACCCGACGATGTAAGAGAATGGTGCAGTCTATACACAGGAACCGCAGACGAAACAAGCATCCATGCCAAGGCGTTGTCGGCCCATCGGGCCGGTCAGGGGCCTTACCGGGAGAATATAAGATGAAACTGCCATTGCTTGCCGCGTTGCCGGTGGCCCTTCTCGCCTGTTCGGGCAATGGACCCGGCCCCGACGAGACGGGCAGCATGCCCCCGGTGACGGTCACGCCCGGCGGCACACCCAGCCCCTCGCCGTCCGCCTCGGCCACGCCACCCGCGACGGTCGTGGACGGGCAGCCCTTCGGCCGAACCGTCATCGCCGATTTCGACGCGCCCTGGGCGATGACCTTCCTGCCCGACCGGCGGATGCTGGTGACCGAGAAGGACGGGCGGATGCTGCTCGTCACGGCGGACGGGCAGCAGCGGCAGACGATCGCGCGGATCGCGGTCGATGCGGCAGGGCAAGGCGGGCTGATGGACGTGGTCCTGGCTCCCGATTTCGCGCAGAGCGGCCGCGTCTATTTCAGCTATTCGGCGGCGGCGGATGGCGGCAAGCGCGTCGTGCTGGCGCGCGGGCGATTGCAGGAGGCGAACGGCACTGCGCAGCTGACCGGCATCGAAACCTTATGGGCCGCCAGCCCCGCCGTCACCGGCGAAGGCCATTATTCGGGCCGCATCGCCTTTTCGCCCGACGGCCAATATCTGTTCTTCACGGCGGGCGATCGGCAGAAATTCACGCCTGCCCAGGACCCCAAGGCGACTTTGGGCAAGGTGCTGCGCCTGACCCCGGACGGCCAGCCCGCCCCCGGCAATCCGCTGGCAGCGCAAGGATATGATCCGGCCGTCTGGTCCTATGGCCATCGCAACCTACTGGGCATCGCCTTCGATGGCGCGGGCAATTTGTGGGAGCAGGAAATGGGTCCCAAGGGCGGCGACGAGGTCAATCTGATCCTGCCTGGCCGCAATTATGGCTGGCCCAATGCGTCCAACGGATCGCATTATGACGGGCGCGACATTCCCGATCACCGCGCGGGCGATGGCTATGAAGCGCCCAAGGTCTGGTGGAACCCGGTGATTTCACCGGGCGGGCTGATGATCTATTCGGGCTCGCTCTTCCCGCAATGGCGCGGCGACGTCTTTATCGGCGGGCTTTCGAGCAAGGCGCTGATCCGCGTCGACCTGAACGGTACCAACGCCGCCAAGGGCGACCAGTGGGACATGGGCGCCCGCATCCGCGAGGTCGAGCAGGGGCCGGACGGCGCCATCTATGTGCTGGAGGATGGCGGCGATTCGCAAGGGCGGCTCATCAAGCTGACGCCCGCCTGATCTCAAACCGCCCTGGGCTAAGTCTTGGAAAACAAGACCAATGCTCAGGGTGGTATGCTCTGGTACCGTGATGGGCCTTGACCGGCCATGGCCCCGCGCCGATCCTGTGGCAAAGACGGGCGATCCAGGTTCGCTCCACCTGCAGGAGACGCAACCAGATGATGTCATCATCGCAACCCATGTCATCGGAGCGGGGGCCTGTCGTCGAGGCGCATTCGCGCGAGTCCCGTCTGTCGCGGGGCCTGTCGGGCACCAATTTGGAGCGGGCGGGCGACTATAATCTGCGCACCGTGCTCCAGGTCATCCGCTTCCACCGCCAGACGACGCGGATCGCCATCGCCAACCAGACGGGGCTGACCCCGGCGACCATCGCCAATATCACCGGGCGACTGATCGAGATGGAGTTGGTCCGCACCGCCGGACGGCTGCATCGTGGGCGGGGCCAGCCTGCGCTCCGCATCGAGCTGTGCCCCAGCGGTGCGTTCGGCATCGGTCTGACCATCGACCGCGACCACCTGGCCATCGCGATCCTCGACCTGGGCGGCACCGTACGAGCCCGTGCGAAACGCGAGATCGCCTTTGCGACGCCCGGTGACGTGCTGGCCTTTATCCATGACACGCTGGAGCCTGCGCTGGCCGAGGGGCAGGTCGACCGCTCGCGCGTGCTAGGCGTCGGGGTGGCGATGCCGGACGGCGTCGACCGCTCTCTGCCCAACCAGACGCGTGGCTATGACGCCTGGGTCGGGGTCGATTTGGAGGCGCTGCTCGCGCCGCTGCTCCCCTGGCCGCTCTACCGCGACAATGACGCCGCGGCCGCCGCGCTGGGTGAGGCGCAGCATGATCATGATTTCGCCTGCCCCAGCTTCTTCTACCTGCTCATCACCGCCGGGCTGGGCGGCGGGCTGGTCATCGACCGGACCTATCATCGCGGCGCGCATCGCCGGTCGGGCGAAATCGGGCTGATGCCCGACCCTACGGCGGGGCGGCCCGGCGCGATCGTGCAGGATACGGTGTCGCTGGCAGGCCTTGAGGTGCGGTTGAAGGCGGCGGGCTATCGGCTCGATTCGCCCGAGACGCTGGCCGACGGCGACGACCCGATACTAGCCGCGATCATCGACCAGTGGATCGAGGATTCGATCGCCGCGCTGCTCCAGCCCATCGTCGCGGTGACGACCCTGTTCGATCCCGATGCGATCCTGATCGGCGGCCGGCTGCCCGGCCGGTTGCTGAGCCGGCTGGCGGACGGTTTGAGCGAGGGGCTGGCCGGGGTCGAGCTGCCCGTCCGCCCGGCGATCCGCCCCGCCCGCACCGCGCAGGACGCGCCCGCGATCGGCGCGGCGATGCTGCCCTTCATGGACCGGCTGTTGCCGTCCGACTCGATCCTGATCCAGGCCGGGCGCGGGTAAAGCTTCCCGCCTTCCCGACCGCCGTTCAGCCTTCGACTGTGTTCGGGCGGAAGGGCGGTAGAGTTCCGGCAAAAGAAAAGGCCCGCCTCCCATCGGGAAGCGGGCCTGTCAGGCTCTCGGGGACTATTCTTGTATCAGCCCGCCATGTCTTCCAGCTCGCGGCCGCGCGTCTCGTTGACCATCGCGCGGACGAAGAAGAACGACACCGCCGCAAAGAAGGCGTACCCGAAATAGGTCACGCTCAATCCCGGCGACACGGCAAGCGCGGGGAAGCTGACCGAGATGGCGGCGTTGGCGATCCACTGGGCAAAGCCCGAGACGGCCAGGCCCGATCCGCGAATCTGGTTCGGGAACATCTCGCCCAGCATGACCCACATTACAGGCCCCCAGCTGGCGTTGAAGAAGATGACGTACAGGTTCGCCGCAACCAGCGCGATCACGCCATTGTTGCCGGGCAGGCTCACTGCGCCATTCGCGCCGGTGACGGCGGTCGAGAAGGCATAGGCCACGATCGCCAGCGTCACCGCCATGCCCGCCGAGCCGATCAGCAGCAGCGGCTTGCGACCGATCTTGTCGACCGTCGCGATGGTGAACAGGCAGGCCGCGATCGACAGCACGCCCGACAGGATGTTCGTCTGAAGCGCATAATCTTCCGAGAAGCCGACCGCTTCCCACAAAGTCGCGCCGTAATAGAAGACGACGTTGATGCCGACGAGCTGCTGGAACACGGCCAGGCCGATGCCCGCCCACAGGATCGGACGGATCTTGCCCGTGGTCTTGTCGATCAGGTCGGACAGCTTGGGCTTGTGCTGATCGGCGGACAGGCTGCCACGGATTTCGGCCACCTTGCGGGTCGCCTCGGCCTCACCGAACAGCTTGGTCAGCACGGTATGCGCCTCGGCATCGCGACCCTTGGCGACCAGGAAACGCGGGCTTTCCGGGATGATTGAAAGCGCTGCGAAATAGATCGCCGCCGGGATCGCCTGAAGCCAGAACATCCAGCGCCACGCCGGATAGCCCAGCCAGAACTCGGCGGTCGAGCCGCCAGCATAGCGCGCCAGCGCGAAGTTCGCGACGAAGGCGCCGGTCAGGCCGGTGATGATCATCACCTGCTGCACGCTCGACAAGCGCCCGCGAATCGAGGCCGGGGTCACTTCGGAGATATAGACGGGCGAGATGACGCTGGCCGCGCCGACCCCCAGGCCGCCGATGATGCGGGCCAGGATGAAGATGCTCGACGCGCTCGCCGCACCGGCCAGGATCGCGCTGACCAGGAATAGCGCGGCGGACAACATCATGACATTGCGGCGGCCGATCGCGTCGGCCAACCGCCCTGCACCGAACGCGCCGATCGCCGAGCCGACCAGGATCGCGCCGACATTGACGCCCACGCCCAGGCGACCGAGGTCGAATGCAGCCTCCAGCCCCTTCTGGGTGCCGTTGATGACGCCCGAGTCATAGCCGAACATGAAACCGCCGATGGTCGCGACAACGACGATCGCGGCGATGAAACCATGATTGACGCGCGCGGCGTCCAATCCCCTTGTGTCGGTCACTTCCGGCCCTCTCCTGATCCGTGCGTGGCATCTTGGCCTATCCGCACGGCAATGTCCTGTCACCGGGCAAGATGCACGGCCAGCCATGATGGTAACGCTATCTTAAAACATCGCGCCGTCAAGCACCTGTAGGCGTGGTTCGTCCCACTTCGCCGCAGAGCGACGCCCGGTTCCGGGCGCAACAACTCTTCCCCTCGCCCCTGGACAGGGGAGAGGGATAGCGGAGCTTGCCAGCTTGGCTGGCTCGCGCAGCTTGGGTGAGGGGTTGAGCCAGCCTTTGGCTCGCGCGCTCGCCCAGCGAGCGCAGCACCCCTCACCCAGCTCCGACTAAGCCTTTGCTACGCAAAGCCCAAGTCTGCGCAACCCTCTCCCCTCTGCGAGGGGCGAGGGAAGAACTGCTGCCTAAATCCCGCGTGGCCTGCGCCGGGGTGCGGCGTCCGACTGACGCCGGATCAGGCTGTAGTCGAGCATACGATGCGCGGGCGGCTCGGCGTTTTTCTGGCGGATGACGGTCGCCATCATCTCCACCGCCGCGCGCGCCATGTCGGCGATCGGCTGGTGAATGGTGGTCAGTTCGGGCCAGATCGTCGTCGACAAGGTGGTGTCGTCGAAACCGCAGACGGTCAGGTCGCTCGGCACGTCCAGTCCGCGGCGATGCGCCACCGCCACGGTCGCCGCCGCCATATCGTCGTTCGACGCGAGGATTGCGGTCGGCGGCTCGGCCAGGTCGAGCAGCCGCTCCGCCGCGTCCAGCCCGGATCGATAGGTATAGAGGCCCGGCGCGACCAGTTCCGCGTCGAACGGCACGCCCACCGCCTCCAGCGCGGCGCGGAACCCCTCATAACGGCGCGCGCTGGCGGTCAGATTGGGGTTGCCGCAGATGAAGCCGATCCGACGATGGCCCAAAGTCATTACATGGCGGGTCATTTCCTCGGCCGCCGCGCGGTCGTCGATCTGGACCGCCATCGCCGATTCGGGCATCTCCTCGGGCGCACGGCCGGTCGCGACGACCACCGCGGGCACCCCCGCCTCACGCAACAGGGTCAGCACCGCTTCCGCCTCGCATAGCGGCGGCGGCAGGACGACCCCATCGATGCCCCCCGCGATCAGGTGGCGCGCGACCTCGACCTCATGGTCGCCGATCTCGCATTTCTCGACCACCATCTGAACGTCCAGCCGCGACGCCTGATCAAGGGTTCCAAGCAGGAACTCGCTGAGGAAGCCCTGGCTGGGGTTGCTGTAGAGCATCCCGATCCGGATCTGCGCCGCGCCCGCCAGACTGCGGGCCGCCGGGTTGGGGGCATAGTTGAGCTGCGCGATCGCCGCCTCAACCTTTTCGCGGGTGACGGGGCGGACATTGGCCTCGTTGTTGATGACGCGCGAAACGGTCATCAATGACACGCCTGCCGCGCGTGCGACATCGCTGATCGTGGGAGCGCTGCTGCCGCGGCGCGAAGTCCTGATGCTCATAACGTTTACGCTTCTACCTTTCGTCCGCGATACGCAATGCTTTGCGAAGCTGCGGCGTCCTCTTGCCCGTCGCACTCTGTCTCGCTAAAGACGGCGCCAGCATCAAGAGCCGGGCCGTCGCCCGGCACCAACCTGCCCCCCGGCAAGGTGGTGCCTCTCCAGATGGAGAGGGATGTGGCCGAACCGGCAACAACGGGACGAACCGCCACTTTCCTCATCCTGGCTCGCCATAGGCAAGAAGGATTTGTGATGGAAACGGCCATGCCCCAGCAATTTGCCAGCGACAATTATGCCGGAATCTGTCCCGAGGCCTGGGCCGCCATGGCCGAGGCGAACCGGGGCTATGTCCCGGCTTATGGCGAGGACCCCTATACCGACCGCGCCGCCGACGCCTTCCGCACGCTGTTCCAGACCAAATGCGAGGTCTTTTTCGCCTTCAACGGCACGGCGGCCAATTCGCTGGCGCTGGCCGCGCTCTGCCAGAGCTATCACAGCGTCATCTGTTCGGCCTCCGCGCATGTCGAGACCGACGAGTGCGGCGCGCCCGAATTCTTCTCCAACGGATCCAAGCTGCTGGTCGCGCAGACCGAGGACGGCAAGCTGACCCCCGACGCCGTCCGCGCGCTCGCCACCGGCCGGTCGGACATCCATTTCCCCAAGCCCCGTGCGGTGACGATCACCCAGCCGACCGAGACGGGGCAGGTCTATACGCTGGCCGAAATCCATGCCCTGTCGGCGGTGTGCCGCGAACTGGGCCTGCGGCTGCACATGGACGGGGCGCGCTTCGCCAATGCCTGTGCGGCGCTGAACTGCTCGCCCGCCGATATGACGTGGCGCGCCGGCGTCGACGTGCTGTGCTTCGGCGGCACCAAGAACGGCATGGCGGTCGGCGAGGCGATCCTGTTCTTCGACCCCGTGCTGGCGGAGGATTTCGACTATCGCTGCAAACAGGCGGGGCAGCTGGCGTCCAAGATGCGTTATCTGGCCGCGCCCTGGATCGGGATGCTCGACACCGGCGCATGGCTGACCAATGCCGCCCATGCCAATGCCTGTGCGCAGCGGCTGGCGGCGCGGGTGGCGGGGCTGCCCGGCATCGCCCCGATGTTCCCGGTCGAGGCGAATGCCGTGTTCCTCAGCGCCCCGCCTGCTGTGCTCGACGGCCTGCGTGCACGCGGCTGGCGCTTCTATACCTTCATCGGCGGGGGGGCGCGGTTCATGTTCGCCTGGGACGCCGATCCGGCGCGGGTCGACGAACTGGGCGACGCTATCGCCGAGGTCGCGACGGAGGCGTTGCAGGCGGCGTAAGGGCAAATATTCCTCCCCTGTAAGGGGAGGTGGCAGGCCGGAGGCCTGACGGAGGGGTGCCCCGCTATCGAGAGGGAGCGGCAGGTCGGATTGCCCCCGGCAATCCTCGAACCCGCAGGGCGGGTTCGACCTGCCACTCCCCTCCACCATGCTGCGCATGTGTGCGGGCGAGATGGTGCCCCCGGCACCATCTTGACGTGCCAGGGGCATGTCAAAGCCAGCACACCCTCCCCTTGCAGAGGAGGAATGATTTTCAGTCCTCCGCGCTCAGCCGATCGAGCCAGGCCTGGGCCTGTTTCGGTTCCCCCACCGCTTCCGGTCCCACCGGCCCGCGCGAGGCGAGAAATTCGGCGTGGAGCGCGAAGGGCGGCAGGCCCAGCTGTTCCCGCGCCGCGTCGATCTCCTCGCCCATGTCGGTCAGTTGCGCTACGATCGGAGCCGCCGCCGCGCGCGCGACCCGGTCCTTGCGATGGTCAAACAATCCCCATTTGCCAGCGGCCGTCGTCCGCAGCGCCGCGATCAGCGCCTCGCGATATTCGCTTTCCATCTCCTCGCGGTGCGCGTCGAGCCGCGCCAGTCGATCACCCTTGGCCATCCCCCGGCCTTAAGACGCGGCGGCCGGGTCGGCAATCGGCTTAGCCCGCGCGGTCCAGCTCGATCTCCACCCGGCGGTTGCGCGCGCGGCCTGCGCTGTCGTCGCTGCCGTCGGGCTTGGCATTGGGCGCGATCGGGCGGGTCTCGCCCAGCGCGATCACGCGCATCCGGCTCCGCTCCAAACCCTTGCGAGCCAGATACTCGCGCACCGCCTCGGCCCGTTTGCGCGACATGATGCGGTTGGCCTCGTCATCGCCCTCGCTGTCCGAATGCCCCCGCAGGATCAGCTTGCCGCCCTTGACCGCCGGATCGGCCGCCAGCCGGTCGAGCGCCGCCTTTGCGACGTCGTTCAGTCCGCCGCCGCCTTGCGGAAAGCCGATGGTGGTCAGGCTGGCGCCCGGGTTGGCGGCGATCTCGCCGGGCAGGGTGTCGGCCTTGGCAGGCGCTTTCGAGGGAGACGGCGCGGGCACCGGCATTTCGATCGAGGCCCCATTGGCCCCCGCCTGGCGCGCGACATCATCACCGCCGCACCCCGCCAGCATACAAGCCAGCCCGGCCGTCAATTTCCAGGCCCCCAAAGGCAATCGCATCTTGCTACCCCATCATCCGGCCCGATCCCCCCGGGCGGTCCGCACGGCGCGGACCATAGGCAGCACGATGTTGCAGCGCAAACCGGCTTTGTGGGTAAGAACGGCTCGATCTGGGCCAGCCTTTACGCCGCCGCCTCGCCTTCTCCAGGTACCACGCCGCGCTCCTCGCTCAGGATGCGCCATCCCGCCAAGAACAGCGCGGCGACCACCGGGCCGACGACGATGCCGCTCAAACCGAGCAGGTCGATCCCGCCCAGCGTGGTCAGCAGCACGATCCAGTCGGGCAATCCGGTGTCGCGCCCGACCAGGATGGGGCGCAGGAGATTGTCGGCCAATCCGATGACCAGCACGCCCGAGGCGACGACCACCGCGCCCTGCCACACCGCACCGGTCGCGAGCAGATAGATGGCGACCGGCCCCCAGATGATCGCCGGGCCGATCGCAGGCAGCAGCGCGGCGATGGCCATCAGCACACCCCAGAGCAGGGCGGCGGGTACCCCGACGATCCAGAAGGTGATCGCCCCCAGCGCGCCCTGCACCAGCCCGACGATGACCGACCCCTTGATGGTCGCCCGCACCACCGCCACGAAAGTATCGACCAGCCGCGCCGCCACGCCCTGCTCCAGCGGCAGCGCGCGGACAAAGGCGGGACCCAGCCGATCGCCGTCACGAATCAGGAAGAAGGCGACATAGAGCCCGACGCCGAAAGCCAGCGCAAAGGCAAAGGCGTTGCGGCCGATCGACAGCGCCTGGGACGCGATCTGGCTGACGCTGCTGCTGAGCGTGCGCGAGATGCGGGCTTGCAGCCCTTCGATGCTGCCGACGCCCCAATTGTCCATCGCCTGCCGCAAGCGGGTGGGCAGCGCATCGCGAACCTGCTGGAAATATTGCGCGAAATCGATCTGGCCGCTGCGCATCTTCAGATAGACGCCCGATGCCTGATCGACGACCATGCTGCCGATCAGCAAGGTCGGCACCACCACCGCAAAGGTGATGATGAGCATGGTCAGTCCGGCGGCGAGATTGCGTCGTCCGCCGGTCCTGTCCAGCAGCCAGTGGAACAGCGCCCGGAACAGGATCGCCGCCAGCGCCGCCCAGAGCATCGCGACCAGAAAGCCGGACACGACCGCGACCAGCCCGACGGTGATGAGCGCCAGAAAGAGGATGAATCCCCCTCTTTCGATCCTGTCGCGATCGATGGTCATGCTGCTATCCCCTTTCCGCATCGCGCCCCAACCGTCACGGCGTCGGAACGGTTCCGTGATCTGGGTTAAGAGAATGACGGTGATGTCACGGATAGGGAAGCCCGGTCCTCCCCGCCGGGGAGGACCGTCTGCTTACTCCGCCGCCACGGCCTCGATCGAGTCGTCAAGCGGGTGCGCCAGCCGGGTCAGCATTTCCTTGGGCACCACCTGCCAGAAATGCCCGGCCACACGCTCCCAGTCCTCCAGCAGCCCCTTGGACCATTTGCTGTCGGTCCGCGCGGCATGTTCCTCGACCAGGTCGCGGAGCACGCCTTCCCAGTGCGCCGAGGCCAGCCGCCGCCACACGATGCTCTCGGGATTGGCGCGCCGGGCGAAGCGCTCCTCGGGATCGTAAAGGAAGGCCATGCCGCCCGTCATGCCCGCGCCGAAATTGGCGCCGACCTGACCCAGCACTACGGCGACGCCGCCGGTCATATATTCGCAGCCATTCGCGCCGCAGCCTTCGACCACCACGGTCGCGCCCGAATTGCGGACCGCGAAACGCTCGCCCGCCTGGCCCGCCGCAAACAGCTTGCCGGAGGTCGCGCCGTAAAGGACGGTGTTGCCGATGATCGTATTGTTCTGGCTGGCCAGCGGCGAGCTGACCGCGGGCCGCACAATGATGGTCCCGCCCGACAGGCCCTTGCCGACATAGTCATTGGCATCGCCAAACACCTCCAGCGTGATGCCCTTGCACAGGAACGCGCCCAGCGACTGGCCCGCGCTCCCACGCAGACGCACGGTGACGTGGCCATCGGCCAGCTTGCTCATCCCGAACGTGCGGGTGATCTCCGACGACAGGCGCGTGCCGACCGCACGGTGCGTGTTGCGCACCGAATAGGTCAGCTGCATCTTCTCGCCGCGCGAGAAGACGGCAGCGGCGTCCTTGATGATCTGCGCATCCAGGCTGTCGGGCACTTCGTTGCGGAAGGTCGACAGGCTGAACCGCCGCTCGGCATCGGTCGCATCGACCTTGGCCAGCACCGGATTGAGGTCGAGATCGTCGAGATGCTCGGCCCCGCGGCTGACCTGGCGCAGCAACTCGGTCCGCCCGATCACCTCGTCCAGCGACCGTACGCCGAGACGCGCCAGGATGTCGCGGACTTCCTCGGCGATGAAGGTCATCAGGTTGATGACCTTTTCCGGCGTACCGGTGAACTTGGCGCGCAAGCGTTCGTCCTGCACGCAGACGCCCACCGGGCAGGTATTGCTATGGCACTGGCGCACCATGATGCAGCCCATCGCCACGAGGCTGAGCGTACCGATGCCGAATTCCTCCGCCCCCAGGATCGCCGCGATCACGATGTCGCGGCCGGTCTTCAGGCCACCATCGGCGCGCAGGCGGATACGACCGCGCAGGCCGTTGAGGGTCAGCGTCTGGTTGACCTCCGACAGGCCCATTTCCCAGGGCGTACCGGCGTACTTGATCGACGTCTGGGGCGAAGCGCCGGTACCGCCGACATGGCCCGACACCAGGATGACGTCGGCATGCGCCTTGGCCACACCCGCCGCGACCGTGCCGATGCCCGCCGAGGAGACGAGCTTCACGCAGACGCGCGCGCGCGGGTTGATCTGCTTGCAGTCATAGATGAGCTGCGCGAGATCCTCGATCGAGTAGATGTCGTGGTGCGGCGGCGGCGAGATGAGGGTCACGCCCGGCGTTGCGTGGCGTAGCTTGGCGATGAACTCGGTCACCTTGAAGCCGGGCAGCTGCCCGCCCTCACCGGGCTTGGCACCCTGCGCGACCTTGATCTCGATCTCGTCGCAGGCGTTCAGATATTCCGCCGTCACGCCGAAGCGACCGCTCGCGATCTGCTTGATCGTCGAGTTGGCGTTGTCGCCATTGTCGTAGGGCTGATAGCGCAGCTTGTCCTCGCCGCCCTCGCCCGACACCGCCTTGGCGCCGATCCGGTTCATCGCAATCGCCAGCGTCTCATGCGCTTCGGGCGAGAGCGCGCCCAGCGACATGCCCGGCGTCACGAACCGCTTGCGGATCTCGGTGATCGCCTCGACCTGATCGACCGGCACGCCCTCGTTCGGGAAGTTGAACTGGAGCAGGTCGCGCAAATAGACCGGCGGCAGGTCGCCGACGCCGCGCGCGAATTGCAGATAGGTGGAGTAGCTGTCGGTCGCGACCGCCGTCTGGAGCAGGTGCATCAGCTGCGCCGAATAGGCATGGGTCTCGCCGCCGTCGCGCTGGCGATAAAAGCCACCGATCGGCAGCGTCGCGACATGCTGGTCCCAGGCCGCTTCGTGACGGAGCATGGCCGAGTAATGGAGCGAGTTATACCCCTCGCCCGAAATCTTGGCGGGCATGCCGGGGAACAGGTCGTTGACCAGCGCACGGGACAGGCCGACCGCCTCGAAATTATAGCCGCCGCGATAGCTGGAGATTACCGCGATCCCCATCTTGGCCATGATCTTGAGCAGCCCGTCCTCGATCGCGGTGCGATGATTGGCCAGGCATTGTTCGATGGTCAGATCGCCGAACAGGCCACGGCCATGACGGTCGACGATCGCGGCCTCGGCCAGATAGGCATTCACCGTGGTCGCGCCGACGCCGATCAGCACCGCATAATAATGGGTGTCGAGGCACTCGGCCGACCGCACGTTGATTGACGCATAAGAGCGCAGCCCCCGGCGGACGAGATGCGTATGCACCGCCGCCGCCGCCAGCACGCCCGCAATCGCGACACGGCCCTCGGAGACATGCTCGTCGGTCAGGAACAGCTCGGACCGGCCTTCACGCACCGCCTGTTCGGCCTGGTTGCGGATGCGCTGGATCGCGGCGCGCAGACGGTCGGGGCCGCCCTCCGCCTCGAAGGTGCAGTCGATCTCGGCCGCCGAACGGCCAAAATGCGCCTTCAGCCGGTGCCAGTCGGCGCCGGTCAGCACCGGGGACGGCAGGACCAGCACACGCTCGCGCCGATCCTCGGTGTCGAGGATGTTGGCGAGATTGCCGAACCGGGTCTTGAGCGACATCACATAGCGTTCGCGCAAGCTGTCGATCGGTGGATTCGTGACCTGGCTGAAATTCTGGCGGAAGAACTGGCTGATCAGGCGCGGCTTGTCGGAGATGACCGCCAGCGGCGTGTCGTCGCCCATCGAACCGATGGCTTCCTTGCCCCCTTCCGCCATGGGCGACAGGATCAGCTCCATATCCTCCATGGTCTGGCCTGCCGCAACCTGCCGGCGCAGCATTTCGCCGCGCGGCATCCGTACCAGCGCCTCTTCCTCCGAAGGCTGGGGCAGCTGGTCCATGGTCAGGAACTCGCCGATCATCGCGGCATAGTCCTGCTCGCCCGAAATCTGATCCTTGATCGCGCGATCGTCGTACAGCTTGCCCTCGGCCAGATCGACGGCGATCATCTGCCCCGGACCCAGTCGGCCCTTGGCGGTGATGGTCGATTCGGGGACCACGACCATGCCGCTTTCCGAGCCGACAATCAGCAGGCCGTCGGCAGTCAGCGTATAGCGAAGCGGACGCAGCGCGTTACGGTCCATGCCCGCCACCGCCCAGCGGCCATCGGTCATGGCCAGCGCGGCCGGACCATCCCACGGCTCCATCACCGAGGCCAGATACTGGTACATCTCGGCATGCGCCTTGGGCGTGTCGAGGTCCTTCTGCCACGCCTCGGGCACCAGCATCAGCTTGGCGGTCGGCGCGTCGCGGCCCGAGCGGCAGATCGCCTCGAACACCGCGTCGAGTGCGGCGGTATCGGACGCACCCGCCGGGATCACCGGCTTGATGTCCTCCGAATTGTCGCCGAACGCGATACTGGCCATGCGGATCTCGTGGCTGAGCATCCAGTTCTTGTTGCCACGGATCGTGTTGATCTCACCGTTATGCGCTAGGCAGCGGAAGGGCTGCGCCAGCCACCATTGCGGGAAGGTGTTGGTCGAATAACGCTGGTGGAAGATTGCCACGCGGCTCTCGAACCGGTGGTCCTGCAGGTCGGGATAGAAGACCGACAGGCTCTCGGCCAGGAACAGCCCCTTGTAGATGATCGAGCGGCAGGACAGCGAACAGATATAGAAGCCGCTGATCTGCGCCGCGATCACCCGCTTTTCGATCCGCCTACGGATCAGGTACAGGTTCTTCTCGAACTCGGCGGCATCGACCTCGTCGGGCATCGGCCCGGCGATCATGATCTGCTCGATCTCGGGGCGGGTCGCCTGCGCCTTCAAGCCGATGACCGAGACGTCGACCGGCACCTGACGCCAGCCATAGATGGTGTAGCCCGCCTCGATGATGACGCTCTCGACGATGGTGCGGCAGGTCTCCTGCGCGCCCAGGTCGGTGCGCGGCATGAAGATCATGCCGACCGCCAGCCGGTTGGGCAGGACCTTATGCCCCGACGCGGCGATCGCATCGTCGAAGAAGCGGTGCGGCAGGTCGACGTGCAGACCCGCGCCGTCGCCGGTCTTGCCGTCCGCATCGACCGCGCCGCGATGCCACACGGCCTTCAGCGCATCGATCGCCGACTGGACGACCCGGCGCGAGGGCTGGCCATCGGTGGCCGCGACCATGCCGACGCCGCACGCATCGCCCTCGAATTCGGGGCGGTACATGCCATGCTCGGCGAAATATTGGCGCTGGTCGGTCATCACTTCTTATCCTGCTTGGTCGCGGCGGGGGCTTGAGTCTTGGCCAGGGCCTCAATGCGCGCGCGAATCTTGGGGAAGGCGGCCATGCCGGCATCGCGGCCCATCCCCTTGCCGAACTCGGCCAGACGCTGCTGCAATTGCGGCTGCAGGGCGAGCCAGTGCTGCCCTGCCGGCGTGTTGAAGAAGGCGGTGATCGCCTTCAAATCGTCTTCGGAGAAATTTCGGCGATATTCCTCGGCCGCCGCCTCGCGAATGTCGGGATAGCGGGCGCGCATGGCCGCCATCATTTCCTCACTGACGATGGCGCTGACCTTGGCCCTGCCCTCCGGAGTCACCAAGAGCGGCCTAACCCCGTTCGGCGCGTCGGACATCGTCTGCATCGCACCGAGCAGATTTCCCGTTACCAACGGCATCAAGTTCGCGAACTGGAAATCCAGCATCTGATCGAGCTTCATCTTGGCGACCAGCGCGCGGGCGGTTTCGATCCGGCCGCCCGCATCGGGCGTCGGCTCGGTCGGTCCCGTCTGTGCCGCGACCGGGGCCGCGAGTAGCAGGGCCAGCGCGGCGAGCAGGCGCATCACGCGGCCACCTTCTCACGCGCGCCGGTCTTCGCCCGCGCCTTCAGCCACTGGTGCATGGTCTTGGCCACGTCGCGGCCGTCGCGGATCGCCCACACCACCAGCGACGCACCGCGCACGATGTCGCCCGCCGCGAACACGCCGTCCAGGCTGGTCATCAGCGTGCGGCCGTCGACCAGCACCGTACCCCAGCGGCTGACGCCCAACTCGGCGGTGCCGAACAGGCTCGGCAGGTCCTCGGCGTCGAAGCCCAGCGCCTTGATGACCATGTCCGCCTCGAGCAGATGGTCGGCACCCGGCTCGGCCTCCGGCGCACGGCGGCCGCTGGCGTCGGGCGCACCCAGCCGCATCTTGGCGGCGCGGACGCCGGTCACCGTATCGCCGCCCTCGAAACCGAGCGGCGCGGACAGCCAGACGAATTCGGCGCCTTCTTCCTCGGCATTGGCGACTTCGCGCTGCGAGCCCGGCATGTTGGCGCGGTCGCGGCGATAGAGACACTTCACCGACTTGGCGCCCTGGCGGATCGCGGTACGGACGCAGTCCATCGCGGTGTCGCCGCCGCCGATCACGACGACGTTCTTGCCCTCGGCGTTCAGCGAGCCATTCTCGAACGCCTCGACCGTGTCGCCGAAGCTCTTGCGGTTCGACGCGGTCAGATAGTCGAGCGCAGCGATCACGCCGTTCGCGCCCGCGCCGTCCACATCGACGTTGCGCGCCTTGTACACGCCGGTCGCGATCAGCACCGCGTCATGGCGACGGCGCAATTCCTCCAGCGTCGCATCCTCGCCGACCGCAAAGCCCTCATGGAAGACGATACCGCCCGCCTTCAGGCGCTCGACCCGGCGCATGACAACGGGCTTTTCCAGCTTGAAGCCGGGGATGCCATAGGTCAGCAAGCCCCCGGCGCGGTCGTGCCGGTCATAGACATGGACCTCATAACCCGACACGCGCAGATATTCGGCCGCCGTCAGGCCCGCAGGCCCCGCGCCGATCACCGCGACCGACTGGCCCCGATCCGGCCCCGGCACCAGCGGCTCGACCCAGCCCTCTTCCCAGGCGGTGTCGGTGATGAATTTCTCGACCGAGCCGATCGTGACCGCGCCGTGGCCCGAAAATTCGATGACGCAATTGCCCTCGCACAGACGGTCCTGCGGACAGATGCGGCCGCAAATCTCCGGCATGGTCGAGGTGGCGTTGGACAGTTCATAGGCTTCGCGCAGCCGCCCCTCGGCGGTCAGGCGCAGCCAGTCGGGAATATGGTTGTGCAGCGGACAATGGACCGAACAATAGGGCACGCCGCATTGCGAGCAGCGCCCCGCCTGGTCCTCCGCCGCCGGAGGGGCATAGCGTTCGGCAATCTCGCGGAAATCATCCGCACGGTCCGATGCGGCCCGCTTGGCAGGATAAACCTGCTCGCGACCCACAAACTTCAGCATAGAATCGTTCGCCATATGCGCCTCCGAAGATGCGGATATTGCGCGAACGCCCTGATGTCACCTCGAAATCGACATATAGGTCAGCATTACTGACTAACTAAAATGGGATTTCGAGGCCCCCACCTTTTTATTGCGACAAACCCGCAACAAAAAGGGTCCGATCCGGTATCAATGCAGGGTCAGCAGGGCCAGCGCGAGGCTGCCCGCGACGATTCGGTACCAGGCAAAGGGACCAAATCCATGGCGTCCGACGATCCCCACGAACCAGCGGACGACCAGCAGTGCGACGATGAAGGCGACGACGAAACCGATCGCGATCTCCAGCGGCCCGACGCTGTTTCCGGCGCGCATGGCATCCATATGCCCCGCCGTCTCGACGACGCTGGCGCCCAACATGGTGGGAATGGCAAGGAAGAAGCTGAATTCCGCGGCGGTCCGCCGCTCGACGCCCAGGGTCAACGCGCCCAGGATCGTCGCGCCCGACCGACTGACGCCCGGGATCATCGCCAGACACTGAAGGAAACCGACGCCCAGCGCCGTCCTGGCCGGAACCGCCGCAATGCCCCGCGTCGTGCCGGGCTTGACCACCCGCTCGATCACCAGGATCGCGATGCCGCCGACGATCAGCGCGATCGCGACGACCTTGGGCTGGAGCAGCAGCGCCTCGATGTGCTTCTTGGCCAGCACGCCGATCACCGCGGCGGGGATAAAGGCGATCAGCAGGTTGCGCACGAAGCGGATCGAACCCGGATCACGCTTGGCCAGCCCGACCATCACCGTCCAGAAGGTCCGCCAGTAGAGCACCACCACCGCCAGGATCGCGCCCAGCTGGATGACGATGTTGAACATCTGCCAGCGCGCATCGTCATAGCCGAGCAGCGCGCCCGCGAGGATCAGGTGGCCGGTGGAGGACACCGGCAGGAATTCGGTGACACCCTCGACGATCCCGAGGATGATGGCGGCAATCAGATCGTTCACACGAGTCCCCCACAAGCAAAGGCAGCCCCGCCGCCATAGGGCGACGGGGCTGTCAGCGAAATGATAAAGACTGTCAGGTCGGGACGGTTCAGGCCGCCAGCGTCTCCGCCCGACGCCCGAACCGGCCCGACTTGCGGAAACGGATCAGATATTCGGGGGCGACCGCCGCGAGCGGCTCAGCTTCGACGCCCAGCGCGGCCAGACCCGGCGCGCCGGCGGCGACGACATTGTCCTGCTGCAGCATCAGCCACTGGTCCCAGCTGATCGGCGAGCCCGGCAGCCGCGCCAGGAGCGCCCCCGCGAAATCGGGAATCTCGAGGAAGTTGGGCTTGCGGCCCAGCGCCTGCGCAATCCAGCGGAGCAGCTCACCCATCGAAAGCACGTCCGGCCCGCCCAGTTCATAGGTCTTGTGCCCGTACGATTCGGGATCGCGCAGCGCGTTGGCGACCGCCTCGCCCACGTCTCCGGCGAAGACCGGCTGGAACTTCACGCCCGCGCGAAGCACCGGGACGATCGGCGCGGCCATCATGCCCGCAAAGCGATTCACGAACTGATCCTCGCGCCCGAACACGATCGAGGGGCGCAGGATGGTGGCATTCGGGAAGGCGTCGCGGACCGCCGCCTCGCCCTGCCCCTTGGACCGGGCATAGGCCGCCGCGCCACTCGCGTCCGCGCCGATCGCCGAGACATGGACCAGCGCGCCAGCACCGGCATTGCGAGCGGCTTCGGCCACGGCACGCGCACCGTCGACATGGATGCGCTGCATATTGCCGCCCATCACGCCGACCAGGTTCACGACCGCGTCCGCCCCCTCGACCGCGCGCGCGACCGTCTCGGGCCGGGCGATGTCGGCCGCGACGAACTGGGTCTGGCCCAGTCCGCCCTGGGTGCGCAGGAAATAGGCCTGGCGCGGATCGCGCTGCGCCACTCGGACGCGCGTCCCGTCGCGCATCAGTTCGCGTGCGACATAGCGACCCAGAAAGCCCCCGCCGCCGATCAGCGTCACCAGCTTGTTCGTCATGACCGTCCTTATTCGCCAGATTTTTTGTGCAACGCCCCTTTGCCCCGCAAAAAAGCCGTTGACAAGGATTCGAAGCCTACCCTAAAGGCGCGGGCCTACCCCGTGCCCAGATGGCGGAATTGGTAGACGCACCAGCTTCAGGTGCTGGCGATCGCAAGGTCGTGGAGGTTCGAGTCCTCTTCTGGGCACCATTTGTTCTCAAAGCATTGAAAATGCACGGAGATCGTCGAAAAGACGGTCTCCCGAGAGCGTTTGCTACCCTACATTGCTACGGGAAAATGGCTTATCGTCAGGCCGAAAGTCGCGGAGAACCGTCCCTGCTGAGGAGCGCGTTTGCTAC